>NZ_LUUB01000079.1:459317-535223 GCF_001641635.1 Bradyrhizobium centrolobii | reverse complement strand
GGGTAGAGTCGAGATGTGGCGCGGTGGCGGTAGGCTGAACATATCTGTTTGCCGCCTCTTTCGTCTGGCGGTGCCTTAGTGGTTCACCCTTGGCTCCGTTTCCACATCCCGCTCATCGAACCGGACAGGCAGATTTCCCGCATCCGGCTCTCGGACAAGACTTCAAGCCTTCGCCCACGGCATGTCGCGCCCAAGCGCGGTTAGGCGTACGAGCCCGAAGTACCCATAGAGGTGCGAGAGTGGATAGGTCCCGCCCCTGCGTCGCCTGACCTTGTGCTTGAAGCGCAACCACCGGCGCAACCGCGCAGCCGCGTAGTTGTCGAGCGCCCGATACGCTTTGGTGACGGTGCCTACTTTGAAGTAGTTCGCCCATCCGCGCAGCGTGCGGTTCAACTGGCCTACGAGCTCCGTGGTCTCTTGCCAAGTTCCTGATCGGGCGGTGACCGTGTGAATGCTTTCGATCACGCGTTTGATGCTCTTGCGCGATGGCCGGTACCCCAGGCGCGCCTGGCCGGTTTTCGCTGAGTACATCCGCCCGAACGTGTAACCCAGGAAGTCGAACTCTCCTTCCGGCACCTTGCAGATTCGTGTCTTCTCCTCGTTGACCATCAGCTTCAGCCTTCCCATGATCCTGCGCAGTTGTCGCAAGGCCTCTTCAGCTTTGCCCCGCCTGCGCAGGATTACGAGATCGTCGGCGTAGGTCACGATACGAGAGCCGAGGCTTCGCTCCAGCCCGAGCATCTTCCATCCCAGCACAAACCGGCGCATGTAGAGGTTAGCCAGCAGTGGTGAGATGGGTGAGCCTTGCGGGATGCCGCGCCGGTTGTCCCGGGCCTCGGTCGTCCGTGTCTTTCGTCCTCGATCGTCGGTTTCCTCCACGGGACACTCCAGCCACATCTTGATCAGATGCAGCACGCGCCGATCCATGATCCGGCGCGCCACCGACTTGAGAAGGTCGGTATGCGGAATGCTCCCGAAGTAGTCCGCGAGGTCGGCGTCGACGACTTCCGGGTGACCACGGAACAGCTGCGCTTCCACCTCGACCACCGCCTGTTGGGCATTTCGCCCGGGACGGTAGGCATACTGCTCTGGTGGAAGATCGGCCTCGAAGATCGGTTCCAGCACCAGCATCGCTGCGGTCATGCAGACCCGATCACGCAAGGTCGAGATGCCCAATGGCCTGAGTTTGCCATTGGCCTTCGGTATGTACACTCTTCTGATAGGGTCCGGTCGATACGTCTCCTGCCTGAGCGCAAGCGCCAGTTCGCCAAGCCACCGCTGCACCCCATACGCCTCGATGTCCGC
The DNA here is from genome assembly GCF_001641635.1 of Bradyrhizobium centrolobii. Classification (GTDB taxonomy): domain Bacteria; phylum Pseudomonadota; class Alphaproteobacteria; order Rhizobiales; family Xanthobacteraceae; genus Bradyrhizobium; species Bradyrhizobium centrolobii. Next base: position 533,918 of record NZ_LUUB01000079.1, on the reverse strand, counting down.
GAAGTCCTGACCGTCCACGCCCGGTGCGCCCTTGTTGGAGCGGCATTGGGCATAGGCATGGGCCAAGATGTCTTCCCGGCTGATCTTGTCGTACAGGGCGTAGAAGCGGTAGCCAGCTTCTGCCTTCGCTTTCGCGTGCAACGCCGTCTGCAGTTTCTGAACACTCTTCGGAGTTGATAGGTTGCCCAATCCCCAGGTCCCTCACCACGTCTTTGCGTTCGTCTTGAACTGAGGTCCCTTCCCTCCCCCGGCGTTACCCGGTTTCACCGGTACTACGAACCCCTCCGCATCCCCACGGCGCCCGGCCTATCCCTCGCGGGCGTCCGGTTGGTCATCCCTGACCACGTCGTGGGGCCTCCCGTGTTGCGTACGCTTTCCTTGTGTACATGCCGTCGCCACTACCCCGGCACAGCGACTGGAGGTATTGCTTCGCTCACTTCGCCCCAGTCGTGTCAGCCTTCCCTGATATGGCCGTCAGGTCGGCCTGTGCATCGTCCTTTTCGAGGCTTGCTCGGCGTTCACTCGCGTTACGGCCTGCACACTCGCGCGGTCACCGTATATCGTGACACGCTATCCGAAGGCTTCAGCCACTTCGTCACCTCCATAGCTGCTCCGGTTGCTTCCGGCTGGAGCGTTTGCCGGGTGGGGCTTGCACCCACTGGAAAGCGCCGCCTTATCACGGCGCACGCCACAAGCAGACATCATCAATTTCGCTTCCGCAGCCTTGGTCTTCGCTTTCTTTGCTTCGGCAATTCTTGAAAACGTCTGCGATGGGTGCGGCGCATCGGCATGCTGATTAACCTTAGGACCGTTGAAGGCCGACTTTGGAGAGTCCAACCAGTATTTTAAACACCATTGCGTTGAGTTTGTTGCGCGCGCCGCGAGCGGCCACGTCGCTGGGCCATTGTAATGAGCTTGCGCCACCTCATGTTTGTCCTGCGCGCGGCCAAGCCACCACGCCGCAATCCGGAAAGTTGCGACATGATGTCAGCTATGGGTTTTTAGCGCCGTTTTCACTCTTGCGCCCCATCGATGCTGATGTTCGGCAATGCACGGTCAAGACCCCGGTGGATGGAGGACCGGGATCTTACGCACGGGGTGAATTTCTATACTCATTGCGCTCAAGTTAAAGCCGGCTGGATTGACCATTGGATCGTCATCGCCCAGTGCGCCCTCGTTATGAACCCACACCTCTAGGGTATGCCACCCTACATTGAGTCGAAGGCGCGACAGGGAAAGGAAATGAGCTTGCGAAATCGAGAAGTCATGGGGTTGCTGGTAGTTGGAGACGATGTTGCCCGCAGGCAAAAATATTGCCCCATCGCCAGACCCAGGGGGTAAGGGATTTTTGTCAATAGTAAACTGACCAAAGTTATCGGCACTCCATTTCCCGTTGATTTGAATCCAATGCTGTGAAAGGTCGACTTCGACGTAGAAGCGCGTTTGGAAAACATAGACTGCGCTGGTGTCACCCTTGCCCGAAGCATCGGCCCAAACCCACCTGGAATCCGGTGTCCCAAAGTAGTTTCCAGCTTTCTGGTCAGTCAGGACGTAAACGTTTTGCGGGTTCGTGATGCCGGGCCCCTGAATGACCAACCAATGAGGATCAACTGGAGGATTAAGATTGTTCGGCACGAGCTGCTTCCCGTTTTCGTTAACGCCGGTGTTCCAAATCTTGTTGCTTACCATAGTTCCTCCTCTCTAGATATTTCCTGCTGGAGTTCAGAACGTAAAGCGTGAAGCTGGGTTTGCGGCCGAAGTCTAAGGGCGCTTGAGCGATACGAGGTGTGAAATTAGTCACATGAATCCGATCCACTGACACCAAAGTATTTTTTCACGCTAACCGGGCAATAGGGGAAATCTGTGCGAGGGGAAGAGAAGTTTCCAAAGCCGAAGTATATAGCCGGAAAAGTCGCGTCGCACACGCCCGGTTAGGGACACCCGGATATTCGTTGCTGCCGGATCATCTGTCGTAAGAGAGAGCGTCGCGCTCGAGGCGCCCGTCGTGGCTCCACCGGTGAAAGTCACATTGATGGTCGCAGAACCACCGTTGGCTGCTAGCGTAATTGTCGTGAAGGCACTGGGCGCTGCGATAACAAAAGTCCCACTGCCCGTCCTCCCAATGATCGCTGCGGCCGTAAGTCTGCGAGCGATCGAACCGGTATTCTTGAACGTGACGGACCTTGCGGCCGTCGCCAATACGACGACGCTACCAAAATCCAACAGACTAGAAGATGCGGTGACGTCAACCGTCTCAGCAATTCCGACAGTTGAAATGGACGCTAGATTGACGTCAGCGTGTCCTAGAGGCATCGCTGTCGACGCCGCGTCGAAGAACTGGAGCCTGCCGAGACTCGGGCCGAACGGCCCAGCCAGGGAACCGAGCGCAATAAACTTACCTTTGATTTTCGCAGTGGCACCACCGCCAGTTAGCCCTGCGAAGAACTGCGTGACGTTGGGCGCGCTGAAATCGATCAGCGCGACGTCTTCGGTATTGGTCGAGCCCGCAATGGCCAGCGGCATACTGACGCTCACGCTGGTGATGCCAGCCAGCAGTGTGGCGGTCTGAGTAGAAAGAACCGAGGCGCCGGAATCGAATAACCCGAACTGGGAGCCAAAGCCATCGCCGGCAACGATTCGCTGCGCGTTGGAGTCCGCATCCGCGGAGCCGATCGATGCAAACGTCGTGTTTATAGGTGTGACCACAGGGGACGCGCGATTCGAGAAGTCGATGAGAATGATCTGGCCGCTCGTCGGTCCGGCCGCGATGACTAGCGTGTCACTCAAGAACGCGACCGACGTGACCGCCCCCAGCCCCATGAGCATATCGTCTTTTTGGATGGTGACCCCAATCAGGGGCGTCGTCGCTTCGCTGACGACGGATGGCGTTGCGCCGCTCGCATCGATGAGTGCAACGCGCCCACCACTCGGGCTCGACAATTCGCCAACCGCCACGAGCTTGCCGTGTACGGCAAGTGCGCCTATTCCGCCAGTGAGTGGCGTAGTGACATTACCTTTTGACGTTGGTGCGCTCGGTTTGGTGACGTCGAACAGTGCCACGGCAGCGCCAGTGACGCCGGGAAGCTCAGCGCCGACGGCGAGCAGCCCGCCGTCGACGTCAACACGCGCGCCCGTTTGACCAATGTGCGGCGCCAGCATCTGCACCGAGGGGTTCGCCGGATCCGATGCATCCACGACGGCAACAGTGGTCGGATCCATGACGCTCGCGTTCTCAGTTCCTGCCACGACGATGCGTGCCATTTGAGTTCGCCCTCAAGGTTGATCAGGAGCTGGTGCAGGTCCCGACAACCATGCCGTGCCTATGCTACTCTAGATAGCAAGAACAAGCAACCCGCATCCGTGAACAACGGAAACCCGCAGGACATCCAGTTAACGTTCGAACTGCTTTCTCGTCGGATGGTTATCATCGGCGTGGGGTCCGGAGGCTGATCAGCACGGCAACTCTTTGATTGATTTCGTCGACGTTAAGGGGTCGTCCTTCGGCGTCGATTCACTCCTTTTGAGAATCGGCTTCGTCATGGGCCAACACGGACATTGCAATGCCAACGAGACGGCCAAAATAAAACCGCGGCCGACCTTGGGCAGCGTCGGCGGCGGCGTTATTGAGCCAAGTCATCGCACTAACGCCAGCGCGACAATCAAACTATGGGCTCGCATCACCAACAAAGCGTTGGCAAGCCGCGTCACCTACACAGTGGGTGGCTCTCGCAAAACAGGAAACGCTTCGCTTGAAAACACCATCAGGCGATGGACCTGGAGTCGTCCCAGCTATCGGCTACTTTGGCACAAAGCTGGCATTCAAACCGGCCGGGACCGCCGGTCACGGTTTCCGATACTGCGACTTGATACGTCGCGTCACAGTGAGGACACGTCACGTGTAGGATACGCAACGAGCATCGCATGGGAGGTATTGTGGCCAGCGAGATGGTCACGGTAGGGACGGCCGTTGCCAGCCGCCCCCCGTACAGATCCCGGCGTGCGCTGCTAACGCACCGGGCTCCTCCCTTGGGTTCTGGCGTCGAAGCGGTGACAAGGCAGCGGGTGTATCGTTCTAATTGGCGGAAAGAAGCGGGCGACGAACGGGATGAACCTCTCCCAGCTGAGGCGTGCCATTTGGCTGCGCCGCTTGAGCGACGCGAGCCAGAGCCGCTTCACCTTGTTGAAGAACCACCACAGGCTCGGGTGGTTACCCGAGACTGCGAAGTAGTTCAGATGCCCTTTCAGCATCTGTTTCACCCAGGCACCGGTTTTCGCGATTGGGTCGTGCATTATCCTGCGCAACTCGATCTTGATCGCCAGTAGCTTGGCTCGCATCCGCTTCTTGATCGTCTTGCGCCCGATGACGAAGGTGCCCCATTTGCGTGACCGCGTGCAGAAGTGCGTGAAGCCGAGGAAGTCGAAGGTTTCAGGCTTCCCCTCTCCTAGCTTCTCACGTTGCTTGGCCGCGTGGCGGCCAAAGCGGATCAGCCGGGTTTTGTCCGGGTGCAACGCCAGTTCGAACTTGCGCATTCGCTCCTTGAGATCGTCAAGGAACGCCCGTGCCTCGTGCTCATGCTGAAAGCCGACGATGGTGTCGTCCGCATAGCGGATGACGATCATGTCGCCCGACGCCTTTGTGAGGCGCCAGCGGTGGACCCACAGATCGAACACATAGTGCAGATAGACGTTCGCCAGAATCGGTGAGATCACCGCGCCTTGCGGAGCGCCACATACGCCACGTGTTCTGCGTCCATCTTCGACAGTGCCGACCTTGAGCCATTTTGCAATGAGGCGCAGGATACGCTTGTCCGCGATACGGTGCTCGAGGAAACGGATAATCCATGAGTGGGCCATGGCATCGAAGAAGCCCCGGATATCCGCGTCAAGCACCCAATTCACTTGCTTCCTGAGAATGCCGGCGTGGAGGGCGTCCAGCGCATCGTGCTGGCCGCGCCCCGGCCGGAATCCGTAGGAGAACCCGTGGAAGTCTTCCTCGTAGATTGCTTCGAGAACTGTCGCGACTGCCTGTTGGACGATTTTGTCCTCCAGGCACAGAATGCTCAGCGGTCGTTTCGAGCCATCAGCCTTCGGAATGTAGGTACGTCTGGCTGGACGCGCTCGGTAACTGCCCTGGTGCACTTTGTCGTGCAGGTCCTTTAGCTTCTCTTCGAGGTTCTCTCCGTAGGTCTGCCACGTCACGCCGTCGATGCCCGGCGCGGAGTCCCGTTCAAGCGACAGGTAGCTCCGCTTCAGAAGATCGATGGTGATGTGATGCAGCAGCGCAGTGAACCGTACAATCTTGCTCTGTCGCGCCGCTCGGCGCACGGCGATGAGTCCGTTCGACGCGGTGTCCCGGCGCAGTGTCCGGGCCGCGGCCGTCTCGCCGCCGTTTCCCTTGGGCGGGGTCCTTCCCTCCACGGCCTCCGCCGAGGGCAAGCCCTCTTTGTTCGGTCGCTTCTCGGGTACTATAACCCCGTCCGAATTCTCATCCGCGTGCATGTTCATCGTTCGGCTGTTGCCTTCATGAACCGGCCCGGCTTGCCTGCCCGGACGCGGATGAGACTTCCCAGGTTCCGTGCAAAGAACTTCTCCACGTGCACAAGGTCTCCGACTGCGCGAGGTTCTTCCCATGCAAGCCATTTCGCCATGGGACGATGTTGCCTTCTCTTCAGCAGAACGAGATCGGCACCTCGGAATTAGACCCGTTTCGCAGCTCAATACTTGGCCCGTGGTCGCCCCTGTGAACGCTTCACGTCGGCCCTCGCGGGACGCCGCGCATCACTCGGGGTCGGGGCGGATGGCTAGTCCTTACCCCATGGGGGACTTTCACCTCCTATTCTTTGCCAGCTTTCCTGGCGCACACCGCTATGGGTCATTTTCGGCGGATTGAGCGGGGGTCTTGGGTGGTTGATGTCCGCTTCTGCCCGTAAGCGCCGAACCGGGGCCTTGGCCCGGGAGCGTTGCGTTTGCCCGGATGCCCGTGATTCAAACTCCCAAGCCGGGGATCGAATCATGCGCTACGAACTCGCCGGCTATGAATGGCTTGCCAGCGAGCGGATTGGGGCAGCCTGCTGACCACGTCCACACATGGGCCCTTAACCGCCATCTTACTGGGCGTGGATTGAGTTCCACTTCTGACCCCAGCGCGGACTTTGGTCTTGCGCCATAACGTTCACTGCGACCAATCCGTCAATATTGCCAATGAACCTGTAGGCAGGCGGCGCTACTAACGGTGAGACACTTTGAGATATCGCTGTGCGCCCGATTCACGGCAGCCCTATTATCTATTTCAGCAGGCCATCTTCACGCCGAGGACGCTGTTAATGGTCAGTGGGCGTTTTGATATCGCCTATCGCATCGTCGCGATCGCGTTGTGTGTCTATTCCGGCCGCGAACTGTGGTATGGCCTCGTCGAGCGAAAAATCACGTTCATCAGTTCTGATCTTCTGGACTGGTCGAGGTGGTCGACGCAGGTTTTTCATAGAGACACCGAGCCAGTCCGGTACTGGATACAAATCAACGGCACGACATTCGGCATGGTAGCATGCTTCGTTGCTGCGATCATCGGGTGGTGGCAGCCAAACACCTGAGCATCCGCTGGTGGCCCAAGGGGGCTTTCGCGATGTTCGAAATTGCCCCACAGTGGACGAGCATTTGGTCGTCATTCGAACCATCAAACGGGTGATAAACCATGCTGGAAGCTGACAAGGTGTTCGCCGGCTCGATTCCGGAAAATTACGACCGCTACATGGTGCCGTTGATTTTCGAGCCGTACGCCGTGGATATTGCACGGCGCGCAGCGTCCTTGTCGCCAAGCGCCGTTTTGGAAACAGCAGCGGGCAGCGGGGTTGTCACCCGCGCCCTGACGCGAAGGCTGCCCCAAAGTGCTAGCTATATCGTAACCGACCTCAACCAGCCGATGATCGACTACGCCGCATCGCGACAACCTCCCGACGCTCGCATCAAGTGGCGCCAGGCGGATGCTCTGGCCCTGTCGTTTGAAAATGCGGCCTTCGATCTCGTGTGTTGCCAGTTCGGTGCGATGTTCTTTCCCGACCGCACATCCGGCTACCGCGAAGCAAGGCGAGTATATTTCCTTCGGGCCCAACGTGGACCTCTGGTGAGGTTCGCTATTGCGCCGCTATCGGGGGCACAGCCGACCTCATACGCGCCCTGACTGCCGCGCGATTTACGACTGCACGCCCTAGTCGTCGCGAACGGGCAGGGGGCGAAAGCTCAACCGTCCAGCTCGGCCTACTTCTCCGGACAGCGTGAATCCGCCGCTTGCTCTGCGCGTGCGAGGGCGGCCTCATTCGCCTTGTCTGCACGGATATCGATCGCCGCGTAGAGGCAGGCTCTCTCGCCATTGATCGCGAAGACGGAGAGTTCCTGTATCTCGCTCTCATCGTCGCCTTCGGGCCGACGCCAGGTTCGGATCACGGCGGCCTTTGGCACTCCGGTCCGCATGATCCACTGCACCTTGTCACCGAAGGCCTTGCCGGCGCCGCGCCATTGCGCCGTCGGTCCTTGTTGCTTCTCGATCGAGCGCCTGGGCGCGATCGTGAGCGACACGATGTTGCCTTCGTCGGCGAAACGCACCGCGTAGCCCGCCGGGCCCGGGCAGGTCCACAGGCCGAGCTCGTCCTTGGATTCGTCCTTGCAACCGGGCCCGCTCGCAGGCGTGAACTTCGTCTCTCCGAACGCGCCGTCAGCTCCGGCTATCGCGAGCACGGTTGCGAGCGCCATCATGTATCGCATGATTCCTTGCCTGGCATTGCTTGTTACGGGCTCGTCAGATCGCCGGTCCCGCTAGTCGAACCAGGCGGCGTAGATTTTCCTGTAGCTGCCGTCCTCCATGGAGATGTGCAGCCACTGGTCGACGAAGGCCTTCAGCGCCATGTCGCGCTGGAGCCAGTAGGCCTTCTCGGAGAAGTCGAATGGCTTGTCCGGATGCACCGCGCAGAGCACGCCGGAATGCTGCTTCTGCTGGTAGCGGGTCTCGGAGGCATCCGTCATCATCAGGTCGGCATGACCCTTGGCGATCTCGTCGAAGATCACGGTGTTGTCGGGGAAGACGTTGATCTCGGCGTCCTTGATGTTGGCCCGTGCGAAGCGCTCGTTGGTGCCGCCGGGATTGACGATCACGCGGGTGCCTTTCTTGTCGATGTCGGCGAGTGTCTGGTACTTGCCGACATCGGCGCAGCGGGCAATCGGCGTCTTGCCCTCGCGCATGATCGGCGTGGAGAAAAAACCCTTCTTCTGGCGGTCGAGGGTGACCGAGACGCCGCCCATGGCGATGTCGAACTGGTCGGCCTCGAAATCCTTCATCAGATTCGGCCAGGCTGTCGGCACGAATTCGACCTTGACGCCGAGCGCCTTGCCCAGCGCCTCCGCCATGTCGACGTCGAAGCCGCGAAATTGCTGCGTGGTCTTGTCCAGAAAAGTGAAGGGCATGTAGTCGCCGGTCATGCCGACGCGCAAGGTCCCGCGCTTGATGATCTCGTCCAGGCGCGAGGGCGCCGCCTGCTGCGCATGTGCCGAGAAATTCGCCAGCAGCACCACGGCCAAAGCCGACAAGATTCGAACGAGCATGTCTTTTCTACCCCTGCGCGAGCTGTCATTGTGCAACTCGTGAGGTGTGGATTTAGACCAGACGCCAATCGCTGGCGAGATGGAATTGAAAGGAATTCAGAGGTGGCGATCTCAATGTACGAGGCCTCGGTCGGCCTCTTTGTCCCGAACCTGCGCAACCTATCCGGACTGCTCGACAAGGGCGTCGCCTATGCCGAGGCTCGCAAGTTCAATCCGACAATTCTGCTCGGCATGCGCCTGGCGCCGAAATGTACGACCTGGCGCAGCAGGTCGGCGAGGCCTGCCGTCACGCGGTGATCGCCCCGGCGTTGCTGGCGCAGCGCGAGCCGGTTGGGCTGCCGCCGCTGGAGCACGACATGGCCGGACTTCAGGCGCGAATTGCGACCTCGATCGAGTTCATCGAAAGCCTGCCGCGCGCCGAGATCGACGCCGCGGCCGAGCGGAATGTCGCCTTCAGGCTGAAGAGCGGGACGGAGCTGCCCTTCACCGGACGCACCCTGCTGTTGACGTTCAGCGTGCCGCAGTTCTTCTTCCACGTGACGACGGCCTACGACCTCCTGCGGCACGCCGGCGTCGAACTCGTGAAGAAGGACTATCTCGGGCGGAGGTAAGCCTAAGCTTCGCCCTTGCGTTCGAATTCGGCCAGCGAGCTGCGGCCGGCGATCTCGCTGCGCAGGATCTCGAAGCGCCGATGCGCCTCGTCCTCGTGCTCGTCGACGAAACGCACCGCGGCCTCGCTGGTCATGGGGCCACTGATCACGGGGGCTGACTGCTCGCCGATGGTCTCGTGCACGTAATACTGGCCGTCATCGCCGCGATGGACCGTCCATTTGAGACGGATCGCCACCATCGGTCCGGGGCCGACCTTGCTGTAGCCGTCGGCATCGGCCGGCTCCGGCACCAGCGGCTGTTCGTCGACGACCGGATGCTCGTCATGCTCGTCAGCGACGGGACGTTCGTCGGCGACAGGCTGCTCGGCCCCGCGGGCGGCAGCCGGCTCGGGCTCGAGGATGCTGGCAATGGTCGCCAGCGCGGTATCGGTCGGGTCGATTTCTGACAAGGGTTCATCCTCCAGCTCGACGCGGCCGGCAGATCTGTCCCAATGCCGGCGCGGCCGACCTTATTACGCGCGTTTGATTAAGGCTGAGTTTGGGCTCGAATTGCACCAAAATGGGACGTATTCTGGCGTTCCGAAGGCGGGCGGATGTGCCGCCCGCCTGCCGGTTTGGCTTAGCCCAGCACGTCCTGATTGATGATGTTCTGCCGGATCGGATCGCCGTCCAGCACACTCAGGATGTTGCGCGCGGTCTGCTCGCTCATGCGGTTCACGGCCTCGACGGTGACGCCGGCGACGTGCGGGGCCATGATGACGTTCGGCAGCGCGAACAACGCGTTGCTGACGGGCGGCGGCTCCACCTCGAACACGTCGATGCCGGCACCGGCGAGCTTTCCCGAGACCAGCGCTTCATACAGTGCCGTCTCCTTCACGATGCCGCCGCGCGCGGTGTTGATGAGATAGGCCCGCGGCTTCATGCGGCCGATCCGTGCCGCATTGAACATGCCGACCGTTTCCGGCGTCTTCGGACAGTGGATGGTGACGAAGTCGGCCTGAGGCAGCGCGGCGTCAAGATCGGCGACCGGTTCGCAACCGGCTGCCTTGATCTCGGCAGCCGGCTTGTAGGGATCGTAGACCTGAACGTTCATTTCCATCGCCAGGCAGCGCTTGGCGGTTCGGCTGCCGATGCGGCCGAAGCCGACGATCAGGACGGTCTTGCCGTAGAGGTCGAATGGCAGCATGCCGAGCCGCTCTGCCCATTGGCCGTCCTTGACGCAGCTGTGCATCTCCTGCGCGCGTTTGGCGAGGGTCAGCATCATGAACAGCGCCTGTTCAGCGACCGATGGTGAGTTCGCGGAGCCGGCGACCATCAGCGGTACCTTGCGGCGGGAGAGGGCGGGCACGTCGACCGCGTCGTAACCGACGCCGATGCGCGTCACCACCTTCATGTCCCTGGACGCCTCGAGTTCGGTCTCGCCGAAGGCGGTCGCGCCAAGGGCCACGCCATGGACCGGCGCATGGCTCTTCAGCATCGCCTCGAAATCCCCAGCGGAGATCAGGTTCGGAAACTCGACGAGCTCGATATCGTCCCGCTCGGTGAGAAGGGCGCGTGCCCCTTGCGACAAAGTTTGCGTGACAAAAATCTTCTTCTTGTTGGTCGCCATCGTCCCCTGCCTGCGCGAGTTTCTTGTCCGGCCGTCACAACACGACGCCGGTCGCCTCGTTTAGCAGGTGCATGTTGTTGAGGTCCATCGCCAAACGCATGGGAGACCCGTCCTTGGCGCCGGCATTGGGGTTGACGCGGCCGCAGATGGGCGTGCCGTTGAGCCCGAAATAGACCAGCGTCTCCATGCCCATCGGCTCGGTGACGTCGAGCACGGTGTCGAAGGTCTCGACGCCCGGCTCCAGATGCGCGTGCGACTCGGTGAGGTGCTCGGGCCGGATGCCGAGCAGCAGCTTGTCGGTGCGGGGCAGCGCGTTGTAGCGGGCGGCACGGGCCGGCGGCAGCGTAAAGGCGATGCGGTCGGTCAGGCGGATCTGGAGCGAGCCGCCGACATCCTCCAGCCGGCAGGGGACGAAATTCATCGCGGGCGAGCCGATGAACCCGGCCACGAAGCGCGTCGCCGGCTTGTGGTAGAGCTCGTTCGGCGTGCCGATCTGCTCGATGCATCCCTTGTTCATCACCACCACGCGATCGGCGAGCGTCATCGCCTCGACCTGGTCGTGGGTGACGTAGACCGTCGTGGTGCGCACCTTCTGGTGCACCTTTTTGATCTCGATCCGCATCTGCACGCGCAGCTTGGCGTCGAGGTTGGACAGTGGCTCGTCGAACAGGAAGACCTTGGGATTGCGCACGATGGCCCGTCCCATCGCGACGCGCTGGCGCTGGCCGCCCGACAGCTGCTTCGGCTTGCGGTCGATCAGGTCGGTGATGTCGAGGAGGCGAGCGGCTTCCGTCACCCGCTCCTTGATCTCGGCCTTGGGATAGTGCTTCAGGCGCAGGCCGAACGACATGTTCTCGGCGACCGTCATGTGCGGATAGAGCGCGTAGTTCTGGAACACCATCGCGATGTCGCGGTCCTTGGGCGGCACGTCGTTGACGACGTCGCCGCCGATCAGGATGTCGCCGTCGCTGATGTCCTCCAGCCCTGCGATCATCCGCAGCGTCGTCGACTTGCCGCAGCCCGACGGCCCCACCAGCACGATGAACTCATGGTCGGCGATTTCGAGATCGATGCCGCGCACAGCCTCAACATCGTCGTAACGCTTGACTACCTTACGCAGAGAAACGTCAGCCATGAAACTTCAACCTCTCGATATCAACCCTTTGTCGCACCGGCGGTCAGGCCGGCAATGTAGTAGTCCATGAGAAAGGCGTAGATGATCAGCGGCGGCGCTGCGCCGAGCAGCGCGCCGGTCATGATCTGGCCCCAGTTGAACACGTCCCCCTTGATCAGCGTCGTGGTGATGCCGACCGGCAGCACGAGCTGGTCGATGGAGGTCGTGAACACCAGCGGATAGAGGAACTGGGCCCAGGACACCGTGAAGGCGAAGATGGTCGCGGCGATCAGGCCAGGGAGCGCAACCGGGATGAATATCCGAGTCAGGGTCTGGAGCCAGGAGGCTCCGTCGATGATCGCGGCCTCATCAAGCTCCTTCGGGATCGAGGCGAAATAGCCGATCATGATCCAGGTGCAGAACGGCACCGTCAGCGTCGGATAGACGAACAGCAACACATACCATCGATTGAGCAGTGTGATGCCTGTCAGATCCTGAATCAGCGCGAACATCTTGAACAGCGGAATGAACAGCAGGCTGTCCGGGATCAGATAGGTCAGGAACACGCCTGTGGCGAGCGTCGCCGAGCCCCAGAACTTCATCCGCGCGAGCGCAAACGCGGCCGGAACGCTGATCAGCATGGTGACGATCACGACCACGATCGAGACCATGGCGGAGTTCCAGAAGAAGCGCAAAAACTGGTTCGAGGTCAGGAGCTCGACATAGTTCGACAGCGTGGGATGAAACACCCACCAGGGATTGGTCGCCGCCGAGATTTCCGCGCTGCTCTTGAGCGAGGTGATCAGCATGTAGATCGGCGGCGTCAGCGAGAAGATCACAAACACCACCAGGAAGAAATAGGACCAGCGCAGCGCCCAGGCGCGGTCCCGGCTCATGCTGCCATATTTAACCTTGCGCCGGGGGCCGGCCTTGTCGATCGCGATCGTGCTCATCACGCCTCATTTCCGCGTTTATTGACGTCGCGCAGGATGAAGATCGCCGCGACGGCGAGGATGGGGACCATGAACAGCGAGACGCTGGCCCCGAGCGGAATGTCGCTGCTCTCGATGCCGACCCGGAACGCGTAGGTGGCAAAGATCTGGGTCTGGTCGAGCGGCCCGCCCGAGGTCAGGATGCGGACGATGTCGAAATTGGCGAAGGTGACGATCAGCGAGAACAGTGTCGTGATCGCGATGATGTTGCGCATCATCGGCAGCGTCACGTACCAGATGCGCTGCCACCAATTGGCGCCGTCGATCGCGGCCGCCTCGTAGAGCTGGTCCGGTACCGATTTCAGCGCCGCCAGATACATGATCATGAAGAACGGCGCGCCGTACCAGACGTTGACCAGGATGATAGAGAAGCGCGCCCACGCGGCATCGCCGAGCCAGTTGACGGGACCGATGCCGAACAATGAGAGCGTGTAGTTGAACGCGCTGTAGGAGGGATCGAACAGCCATAGCCAGGCGAGTGTGCTCATCGCGGGCGGGATCACCCAGGGTACCAGCAGCATGCCGCGCCATTTGCGCTGGCCCTTGGCGGGTATGTTGTGGACGAAATGCGCGACGATGAAGCCGATCAGCGCCTTGAAGATCACGGCGGTGATCGCGAAGATGCATGACTGCTTCACCACCATCCAGAACGTTTCGCGCTTGAACAAGAAGGTAAAGTTGCCGAAGCCGACAAACTTCTGCATCGACTTGTTCAGCGTCGCGAGGTGAATTGAGAAGAGAGCAGGGTAGAGCACCAGCAGCGCAATCAAGAGGATCAGCGGCAGCGTCAGGAAGAACGCCACGGTCGATTTCCGCTTCAACGCGTTGTGCAGGCTCGTCCGTTTGCGTGCGCCCGTCGCGCCGGCGACGCGACCGTGCTCAACGACGACATCGGCCATGTCAGTTTCCTTGGGTCAAGTTTCCTTAAGATGTCCAACGGTGAAGCCGGCACCGCGTGTCGGCCCCATCTGCTCACGTCCATCGTACGTCGGGTTGCCCTGGCGGCGCACGCTGGAATGCGTGAACCGCCGCGGCAGACCCCGGCTTAACTTCGCATGAAGCCTTCGCACTCGCCCTCGGCCCAGGCGAGTGTGGTCTCCATCTTTTCTCCTTGCGCGAAGCGCAGCGCCATCTTGGTCAGGGTCGCCTGCGCGTAGATCTGCTGGGCGATCTTTGGCGGCGCAGGTGAAGCCGCAATCGACAGCGTCTGATGATTGTAGGGATTTGGATAATGATAGAGCGTGCCCTTCGGCGGCCCTTCCTCGGCCCAGGTCTTCAGCGTCGTCATGTTCGCGTAGGCCGGCAGGTCGTAGCCGCCGCTCGCCGCGACGAACTTTTCGATGGATGACGGCTGCGACAAATAGGCGAGCAGGCTCTTGGCCGCTTCCTTGTTCTTGGAGAAGCTCCAGAGGCCCCAGAAATAGGGCAGGAACGGCGCAAAGCGGCCCTTGGGACCCGCCGGGAAGCCGTGGGTCCAGCACTGCTCGGCGACCTGCGGCGCGTCGCGCTTGGCGACCGCCCAGGCGCTCGGCGGATTCATGATGAGGGCACCACGGCCGGATATCAGCCATTTGTTGTTCGAGGCGTCGTCCCAGGACGGTGCGTCCGGCGGCAGGAAGGCGATCAGCTTCTTGTAGTATTCGAGCGCCTGGCGGACCTGATCGGTCTTCACCGTGAGGTCGCCCTTGGCATTGACGAGCTCGGCGCCGAACGACTGGAAGATGGCGCCCGCCGTATCGACGCTGTCGGTGGTCTCGCCGAGACCGATGCCGAACGCGAAGCCCGCCTTCTGGCATGCTTCCGCCGCCTTCAGGAAAGTGTCCATGGTCCAGTTGTCGGCCTTCGGCGGTGCGCCCGCCGGGTACATCTCCTGAACGTCGATGCCTGCGTATTTCTTCATCAGGTCGATGCGGGAGCAGGGCCCCTTGATCTGGCTTCCCGGGGTCGCGGGGACCGCAAGCCATTTGCCGGCGGCCTGGCCGAGATATTTCACGGTGCCGTTCACATCACCGTTCTGCTTGATCGCTGGCTCCACGACGTCATTCACCGGTTCCAGCTGCTCGGCATAAGCATGCGGCCACCAAGTGTACATCTGAAGAATGTCATGACCGGATTTGGCCTGCGCTTCGGCGGCGACAGTCAGCTCGATCTTCTTGTTGTTACTGGTGATGTAGTCGATGGAAACCTCGACCTTCTCTTTCGCCGCCCACTCGTTGACGAGATCGGTCGAGGTCTTGTTGGCGCCGGGAACCCAGTGGTCCCAGAAGCCGATGGATAGCTTACCGGCGGCGTAGGCGCCGCGCACATAGGGCGCTGTGATCAGCGCCGCGGAGGACATCGCAGTTGCGGCCACAAATTGGCGTCGCGTCAGTTTCTTGCGTGACATCTCGTTTCCTCACTCGGGTGTTTATTGTTGGAGTTTCCTCTTCGGTCTTGTTTGAGTTTCTTGTTTTGGATTTTCTTTTTTGGTCCGTCACCCCGTGATTCATCACGCAAGGCGCGGAAGTTGGTAGCGCGATCAGACCATGATTGTTCGCGTCTGTCGAGAAATCCGAACGGCTCGTTGTCTAGAACTAACGTTGTGTCCGGACGATGCGACGGTGCTGAACCGCCTCGGCTGATTTTGCGACGCACACTGTGAACGAAGGGGTCGACGATGATCCGTGCGCAATTACGCCGCAGTTCCGAATAAGCCTACATAACCGCTTCGCGCGAAAGACTTTTCGGGCGGGGACTGCAATTGTCTGCACCTGGACCTCGAAGCGGCGAAAACGATAGAGTTGCAACCGGCGGGTGGCTCCCACCCAAAAGGCCGATCAGATCGACGATGGAGACCAGAATGATTAACCCGGCGCCCCCAGCGAGGCTTGGCCTGCGACGATGGTTCGCGCTCGGGTCCGTGCTCGCGTTGCTGTTCGGCGCGGCTGCC
Source organism: Bradyrhizobium centrolobii (assembly GCF_001641635.1). GTDB lineage: Bacteria > Pseudomonadota > Alphaproteobacteria > Rhizobiales > Xanthobacteraceae > Bradyrhizobium > Bradyrhizobium centrolobii. The sequence goes on along the minus strand of NZ_LUUB01000079.1, from coordinate 518,071 downwards.
GTCGCGAATGCTCAAGGTTTGGTCAAAGGTGTTCAGGATGGCGCTGCGGCCGGCAACAAGGCGGCCGGTCCGGTCGGCGGCGTGCTGGGCGGCGCGATCGGCGGCGTCGTCGGCGTCTTCACCGGCGTGCTCGGGGTCGGCAACAACAACAGCAACCAGGCGCCCGCGGCCAAGGATGCGACCAAGGATGCCAAGCAGCAGGGTACCGGCAAGGACAAGGATGCCAAGGATGTGAAGAGCAGCGCCAAGGCGGGCAAGGCCGCCAAGGCAACCAAGGAAGCCAAGAATTCGCCGCAGGACAGCAAGCAGGACAACAAGGACGTCACGGTCCTCACCCAGGACGGGGCGCCGCAACTCACCGCCGATCAGATCGTCGCCAACAGCGACTCTTATATCGAGCGGATCAAAACCGAATTGAACCTCACGCCCGACCAGGAGAAGCATTGGTACGGTTTCTCCAGCGCGATGCACTACCTGGGGCATAATGGTGCAGAGCGGCTAAACCTGCGGATAGCACGCGCCAAGCGGGATCCGCCGGACGACATCATCGAGCAGATGCGCAACGAGGCCCAATTCCTGATCGATCGCGCGGCCGACCAGCGCAACGTCGCCGATGCCGCGGAACCGCTGTATTCGAGCCTCGACGACAAGCAGAAGGAAGTCTTCATCCAGGAGATGGTGCGCCTGAGCCACGAGCGCGGACTGGATTGATCAACTTGAATCGTATTGGGCGCGCCCGAATTAACGGCGCGCGCCACGAATTCGTGAATCCTCGCCGCACTTCGGTTATGATTAGCTTCGCGTGATCGCTGCGGGGTTGATATGGCGGGCGGACTCTCCGTTTTCCTGGTTGAAGACGAGGCGTTGATCCGGATGATGATCGCCGACATGGTGGAGGAGCTTGGCCACCACGTCGTCGCAGAGGCGGACAATGTCCGGGACGCGAGCGCGTTCGCCATGACCGCGCAGTACGATTTCGCGATCCTCGACATCAATCTCATGGGCGTCTACGTCGACCCTGTCGCCGATCTGATCGAGCGGCGGGGNGGGGCAAGCCGTTTCTGTTCGCGACGGGCTATGGGCCGGAATTGCTGCCGTCACTACTCCGGCGCAGACCGATCCTGCGCAAGCCAATCGCCATCGACCAGCTCAAGGCCATGATCGACTCGCTGTTTCCCGAAGCGTCCGCCAAGGTCCCGCACTGACCGTGCCCGACCTCGCGCGGGCGGCGAATAGCCGGGCAGCCTTGCCCTGGGGTAGGTGAAAGGCGCGGCGCCCGGCTATCCTGCCGCAGCGGCGCGGCCCCCTGAATTCGTCATTGGAACTTGAAGAAAAGCGGACCGATTCACGCCGGACTCATGGCGGTCTCGCGGCCTTGTCGGGAACCCGTAGTTCGGGAGGAGGTGCCGGATGGGTCGACGCCAGTTAGGCCAGTGCTTCTGCCATAGCGCAATGAAAAATGGCCGCCCGGGAGGGCGGCCATTGATCTCGAAAGCCGGGGCCGTCTCACATCAGGCCAACGCTGAGGTCGATGCCACGCGCCATCAGGCTGAACGAGGCGAGAAGACCCGCGCAGCAGAACAGGATGATGGCTTTGAAGGAGTAAGCGCTCGAATGCGTTTCGACGCCAGCAGGAATCGCGAGTGAAATCATGCTCATGTTCATTCCCCCCCCTTTGTTGATCCTGAATTGCATCAGGTGGGGGAGCTTCTAGAGCAAAAAGTTTGATACGGGATTGCGAGGGATACTTAATGAAATCGCAAGAGATCGCCTGCTCGCGGGGAGCGGCGATCAGGTTGCCCAGGACTAGTTGCGACCTGTTTTCAGTACCTTGGCAATGGTTTCGGCCGTCATCGCGGCGCGATCCGAGGCGCGCTGCGCGGCCAGCCGATCCCTGGCCTTTTCCACGATCAACAGCTCGATCAGGGCCAGCCGCTTGTTCTCGTCGACCGCCTCGGTCAGCAAGCGGTGATAGCGGTGGTAGTCGAAGCCGATGTCTTGTTTACGCATGTCACGCCCCCGCGCATACGCCACGCAAGGTTGAACTGTTTCTCAATGGAAACAGACAGGCAAGCGCGATCCGGCCGGGAACGCGGCGTTCGAGTCAATGATCTGTGAATTACGCGTCGGTGTGGCGCAGCGCCGGCCGCGATCGGCTCACTCGGCGTTGTGATCGGCAAACATCTTCAGCCCGACGAAGCTCGCATCGGGCTTCATGACAAGCCAGCTCGGGATGTTGTGCAGATAGTCCTGGAAGCGTCCCTTTGCCTCGAAGCGGGCCCGGAACGCGGAGGCCGCAAGGAACTCCGGAAAGCGCGGCACGATGCCGCCGGCGATGTAGACGCCGCCGCGGGCCCCGAAGGTCACGGCCAGATTGCCGGCAACGGAGCCGAGGATGGCGCAGAACATCTCCAACGTCGCGCGGCTAACGCCGCAACTGCCGTCAAGCGCCGCCTTGGTGATCTCAGCCGCGTTGCGCTTCGGCGCCTCGACGCCGTCGACCTCGGCGAGGGCCTCGTAGAGGCTCTGCAGACCGGAACCGGAAAGCGCGCCGCGCTCGATGGAGACATGGCCGAAGCGCCGGCGCATGCAAGCGATCACGCGCTCTTCGCGCTCGTTCTCCGCCGGCAGGGTCGCGTGTCCCGCTTCCGTGACGACCGCCAGCCGGGCGCCATGTCGCTCGATCAGGCAGGAGACGCCAAAGCCGGTTCCCGGCCCGATCACGAGCAACGGCTCTCCGGCCAGGCCGCCCTGGCCGCCGAGCGGGATCAGGTCGGCGGGCTGCAAGGCGGGCAGGGACCAGGCCACCACCTCGAAATCGTTGAGCACGTGCACACTGTCGAAGCCGAGTGCCGGCTGCAGCTCGTTGCCGTCGATGACCCAGGGGCTGTTGGTCATGACACAGCGGTTGTTGGTTACGGGACCCGCGACGGCCAGCATGGCCCTTTTGGGCTGCCCGCCGCGGGAGCGTCGCGCCAAAACATCGCTGATGGCTTCTCGGACGGTCGGGAAGTCGGCGACCTTCACATAGTCGATCGATCCGACCTGGTCGCCCCGGCTCAGCGCGAAGCGCGCGTTGGTGCCGCCGATATCGGCGAGAAGAATCGTCTGTCCTGTCTTGCCGATACTCATGGCCACACGGCTGCCGCGGCCTTGACGGCTGCGGGAACCTTTTGCCTCCGCTCCTTCGATCCGCGAATTCGCGGACGGTTTGAGAATCTGCCGTTGGGCGCGAGTAGTCAACACAGAGGAGGGCAAACCGTTGCACGCGGGGACAATCGAACGGATCATTCCCGCGACATTGTCCCGCGCGGTCGTCGAGGCGGTTGCGAAGCGGCCCGGGAAGATCGACATTGGAGGAAACGTCCAGCGCCCGTGGCGCGCGGCGCGTGGGAACGAGGCCAGCGATGAAGATCTCCGACCGTGACGTGCTGCTCGTGATCGACGTGCAGAACGACTTCTGCACCGGCGGGGCGCTCGCCGTCCCCGGTGGTGAGAAGGTCGTCCCCGCGATCAACCGCGTTGCCCAAAGATTTGACAATGTCGTGCTGACCCAGGACTGGCATCCGCATGATCATGTGTCCTTCGCGCCGAACCATGCGGGCAGGCAGCCCTTCCAGACGATCGAACTCGACTACGGCACCCAGGTGCTCTGGCCCTCCCATTGCGTGCAAGGCACGGCCGGCGCCGAATTCCATCGGGATCTGCACGTCACCCGGGCCAGCCTCGTGGTGCGCAAGGGATTTCGGCGCGGCATCGATTCCTATTCGGCATTGTTCGAGAACGACCACAAGACGCCGACCGGCCTGCTCGGGTACCTGCGCGAACGCGGGCTGAAGACCGTCTTCGTCGCCGGCCTCGCGCTCGATTTCTGCGTCCGCTTTTCGGCTGAAGATGCCCGCAAGGCGGGCCTTCAGGTTGCGGTCATCGAGGATGCCTGCCGTGGCATCGACCTCGACGGCTCGGTGGCGGCGACCCATCAGAGTTTTCGGACGCTCGGCATTTCCGTTGTCAGCCTCGAGGCGTTCTTATGACGAGGTGAACTAGTCGTGGCGGAGAAGACTGGCAAACAACCGACCGGATCGGGCGATCCGCTGCTGTGGCCGTTTACGGCGGCGCAGCTCGCGATGGATGCCTGCTTGTGGTGGTTGGAGCGCAAACCTGTGGAGCAGGACGACAGCAGCTTGCCGTGGACGACGCAAAACACCGTCGCGCTGGAGCTTGCGACCATGCGCCTGCGCCGCTGCGGCGGGACGCGGTCCGGCCAGCCGGCCCTGGTCTGCGCGCCTTACGCCCTGCATCGCGCACTGGTCGCCGACTTCGCGCCCGGCCACAGCGTCGTGGAATCCCTTCGGAGCGGCGGTATCGATCAGGTCTATCTCACGGATTGGCGCTCGGCATCGCCGGAGATGCGCTATCTCTCGATCGACAGCTATCTCGGCGATCTCAACGTTGCCATCGACGAGATCGGCGCGCCGGTCGACCTGATCGGCCTGTGCCAGGGCGGATGGTTGTCACTCGTCTACGCGGCCCGCTTTCCCGCCAAGGTGCGGCGGCTGGTGCTGGTCGGCGCGCCCGTCGACCTCTCGATCGATTCCGAGCTGTCCCGGCTCACCCGCAACGCGCCGGAGGTGGTCTACGACCAGCTCGTGGCGCGCGGCGGCGGCAATGTGAGCGGCGAGGAGATGCTGCGCTTCTGGTCGAAAACCCCGAGCCAGGACGACATCGCGGCGGCGTTGCAGAAGGATCTCTCCGACGAGGAGGGCGCAGCGCTACTTCAGCGTTTCGATAGCTGGAACGCGGAAACGCTCAATCTGCCCGGCACCTACTATCTTCAGGCCGTCAACTGGATCTTCCGGGAGAACCGGATCGCGGCCGGCAATTTCACAGCGCTGGGCCACGAGATCAATCTGAAGAACGTCAAGGCGCCGGTCTTCCTGCTGGCTGGGCTCGACGACGACGTCGTGCCGGCCGCGCAGGCGCTCGCGACCGCCCGTCTTCTGGGAACGCCGCCAGCCTTCGTCGCGGCGGCCTCCGAGCCCAGCGATCACCTCGGCCTGTTCATGGGAGCACGGACCCATGCGCACGCCTGGCCTCGAATCGCGGGGTGGCTGCGGGACGATTTGAGCGGCGTTCTGGCACGCAGCGCCTGATCCGGCCGAAGAGGCGCGGAAGTGCAAATCCGTTATGCATGACGGCGAATGGTCTGCACGGGCCCATGTCGATGGGCTAGATATGACCTGAGATCGCGCGGCCGGACGACGCCTCCCGATCCGACAAGAGATTAAGGGTACTGCGCTCGATGAGCTTTCACTCGATTTATGCCCACGGATTTGCACGCGTGGCGGCCTGCGTCACCACCTCCCACGTGGCGGATCCCTCGGCCAATGCGAAAGCCATCGTGACGGCGGCGAATGCCTGTCACGCGCAGTCGGTGGCGGTCGCCGTGTTTCCCGAGCTGTGCCTGTCCGGCTATGCGATCGAAGACCTGGTCATGCAGGATCCGCTGCTCGATGCGGTCGAGCGCGGACTCGCCGCAATCGTCGAAGCCTCTTCGACCCTGATGACCGTCCTGATCGTCGGCGCGCCGCTGCGCCATGGGGCCCGCATCTACAATTGCGCCGTCGTCATTCATCGTGGCAACGTTCTCGGCGTCGTGCCCAAGACCTACTTGCCGACCTATCGCGAGTTCTACGAGGGACGGCATTTCGCTTCCGGCGCCGGAATCGTCGGCGATGCCATTGCGATCGGCCAGCTCCGCGCGCCGTTCGGCGTTGATCTCCTGTTCGCCGCCGAGGACGTCCCCGGCCTCACCATTGGCGTCGAGATCTGCGAGGACATGTGGATCCCGGTGACGCCGGCCTCGGAGCTCGCGCTTGCCGGTGCGAGCGTGCTGATCAATCTCTCCGGCAGCCCGATCACGATCGGCCGGGCGCGCTCGCGCGCGCTGCTGTGCCAATCCACCTCTGCGCGCTGCCTTGCAGCTTACGTCTATGCCGCGGCCGGCGCAGGGGAATCGACCACTGACCTATCCTGGGACGGCCAGACCTCGATCTATGAGAACGGCGTGCTGCTGGCCGAGGGCGAGCGGTTCCGGCAGGATGGCCAGATCACGCTCGCCGACGTCGATCTCGACCTGCTCAGGCAGGAGCGGGCCCTGATGGGCACGTTCGACGACAACCGCCGCCAGCGCGAGGGCAGCTTCAGCAAGGTCGCCTTCGCCTTGAGGCCGCCCGGCGCCGATATCGGTTTCCTGCGCAAGGTCGAGCGTTTTCCGTTCGTGCCAAGCGATGAGAGCCTGCTTGAGCAGGATTGCTACGAGGCCTACAACATCCAGGTCGCCGGCCTCGTGCAGCGCATGCGCGCGACCGGCACCAAGCGCGTCGTCATCGGCGTCTCGGGCGGGCTGGACTCCACCCACGCGCTGATCGTTGCTGCCAAGGCCGTCGACCTGCTCGGCCTGCCGCGCAGCAACATCCTGGCCTACACCATGCCGGGCTTCGCCACCGGCAGTGAAAGCAAGACCAACGCGCTGGCGCTGATGAGGGCGTTGCAGTCGAGTTCGCAGGAGCTCGACATCCGCACCACGGCGACCCAGATGCTGAAGGACATTGGCCATCCCTTCGGCAAGGGCGAAGCAGTGTACGACATCACCTTCGAGAACGTGCAGGCGGGCCTGCGCACCGACTATCTGTTCCGCCTCGCCAACCATCACGGCGGTATCGTCATCGGGACCGGCGATCTCTCCGAGCTCGCGCTTGGCTGGTGCACGTATGGCGTCGGCGACCAGATGGCGCATTATAATGTCAATGCCGGCGTGCCGAAGACGTTGATCCAGCACCTGATCCGCTGGGTGATCGCATCAAGGCAGTTCAGCGAGGACGTGAACCGGACGCTCGCGTCGATCCTCTCTGCCGAAATCTCGCCCGAGCTGGTTCCGGTCAAGCCGGGCGAGAAGCCGCAGAGCACGGAGGCTTCCGTCGGTCCTTACGAGCTCCAGGATTTCAACCTGTTCTATACGCTGCGGTTCGGAATGCGGCCGTCGAAGATCGCCTTCCTGGCGCTGCATGCGTGGAAGGACGTCGGCAAAGGCGAGTGGCCGCCGGCTTTCCCCAGCGATCGACGCAGGGCCTATGATCTTACGGAGATTCGCCGCTGGTTAGAGGTGTTCCTGCGGCGCTTCTTCGCGTTCAGCCAGTTCAAGCGCTCGGCCATGCCGAACGGACCAAAGGTCTCGGCCGGCGGCTCGTTGTCGCCCCGCGGCGACTGGCGTGCGCCGTCGGACTCCAGTGCCGCGGCGTGGCTCGAGGATCTCGCGCGGAACGTGCCGAACTAAGTCGGGAAGGGCGGCCCAAACGACATCGCGCCGCGCGGCCCATATAGCCGGCGGCGCGATGTTGCGTTCAGTCTAGAAAAGTACGAGGTCCGGAGTGCCTAGGAGTCCGGACCTCGTAACCTTGCCCCAGCCTTCAATCCCTGCCCCATGTGGTCCCCCAACCCCATGTAGCGCGATCAGAGGGTGATGCCCTTGGTAGTGGCCGCCGATCGATGCGCGCGATGTACGCGAGATCGGGCTAGGATTCCATTCCGGATCACTACGGACACGAGCGCGTTTGCTGTCGCGCGCAGGACATGGTCGTCGTCGTGGACGCATCGATCGCCGATGCCTGAAATGGATGCGCGGGGTCCGGCGATGTCCACATCTCCTCGGCGAAGCGGAACCTGCATTTCACGGGCCTGTCATTGAACTGGTCTAGCGCTGCCCTTGTCATCGCCGACTGCCAAAGGAGCAAGCCATGTCCACACCGGTGCTGGGCGCCGCTCTGTCCATCAAATCGATTCCCGTACACCGTGACTGGCTCCTGGAACGGCAGCGCGATCTCGAAATCCAGGACTTCTTTCGTGCGGATCTCCTCGACAGCGACTGGCGCGCGACCGCCGGCGAGATCAAGCAGATGCTCACGGGTCATACCGGGCGGCTCGGCATCCACGGCCCGTTCTGGGGCTTCAAGATCGACAGCCACGATCCCCTGATCCGGCAGGCTGTCACGAAGCGTCTGCTCCAGGGCCTCGATGCCGCGGAATTCCTCGGCGCGACGCAGATGGTGATCCATTCGCCGTTCACGACCTGGGACCACAACAATCTCGATCTCTACCCGGAGAACCGCGGCAACCTGGTCGAACGGGTGAAGGCGACGCTCGCCGAGGTGATCGCGCGTGCCGAAAAGACCGGCTGCGAGATCGTCATCGAGAACATCGAGGACAAGGATCCGCGCGATCGCGTGCGCCTCGCCAAGGCGCTCGAAAGCAGCAAGGTGCGCGTCTCACTCGACACCGGACACGCCAACTACGCGCATGTCTCCACCGGAGCGCCGCCGGTCGACTATTACGTCGATGCGGCCGGTGACATGTTGACGCATGTCCACCTCCAGGACACCGACGGCTTTGCCGACCGGCATTGGGCGCCGGGCGAAGGCAACATCCGCTGGGCCGCCGTGTTCCGCGCGCTTGGCCGGCTGACGTCCAACCCGCGGCTGATCCTTGAGCTCCGCAATCACGACGACGTTCGCGCCGGCGCCGCGCATCTCGCTGCGCTCGGGCTCGCTGAATAACCGACATCAAGGGCAGGGATTACTGTCATGAGCAAGCTCACCCGTCGCACCATCCTGAAGTCCGGCACTGCTGCCGCAGGCACCCTTATCCTGCCGCGCTTTGCGATCGCGCAGGGCGACAACCGTCCGTCGGTGACGATCGCCGTGCAGAAGGTGACGAATTCGAACGTGCTCGACGTGCTGCGCGAGCAGTCCAATGTCGGCGAGCGCGTGTTCTTCTCGTCGATTTGGGAAGGCCTGATCTCCAAGAACTGGCGCGGCAGTCTCGAGGCCGTGCCGGGCCTCGCCACCGAGTGGCGCCGCATCGACGACCAGACCGTCGAGGTGAAGCTGCGGCAGGGCGTGAAGTTCCACAATGGCGACGAGCTGACGGCGGAGGACGTCGTCTTCACTTTCAGCCGCGAGCGCATGTTCGGCGAGACCGAGGCCAAGAGCCGCACCACCGTCCAGGCCTTCGAGAAGATCCCGACGCCGCGCCCCGGCAAGGAATTGCCGCCGGACGTGCCTGCCGTCGCCCGCCGGATCTGGCCGGACCTCGTGCGCGTCGATGCCGTCGACAAGTACACCGTGCGTTTCTACAACGCGACGCCCGACGTCACGATCGAGGGCCGGCTGTCGCGCTACGGCTCGGACATCATGAACCGCCGTGCGTGGGAGGAGTCTGCAAGCTATCTCGACTGGGCGCGCAAGCCGTTCACGACGGGCCCGTACAAGGTCGTTGAGCTCAAGCCCGACGTATCGCTGACGCTGGAAGCGCATGACGAATATTGGGGCGGCCGGCCGCCGCTCAAGCGCATCCGCTTCCTGGAAGTGCCGGAGGTCGCAAGCCGCATCAACGGCCTGCTCTCGGGCGAATACCAGTTCGCCTGCGATATCCCGCCGGACCAGATCGCCGGCATCGAGAAGAATGCCGCGTTCGAAGTGCAGGGCGGCACCATCCTCAATCACCGCCTGACCGTATTCGACAAGAACCACGCCCAGCTCGCCAATCCCCTGGTGCGGCGTGCCTTCACCCACGCGATCGACCGACAGGCCATCGTCGACAGCCTGTGGGCCGGCCGCACCCGCGTGCCGAAGGGCCTGCAGTGGGAATTTTATGGCGACATGTTCAACGCCGACTGGAGCGTGCCGGCCTATGATCCGAAGCTTGCGCAGGATCTGTTGAAGCAGGCCAGCTACAAGGGCGATCCAATACCCTATCGCCTGCTCAACAACTACTACACCAACCAGGTCGCGACCGCGCAGATCCTGGTCGAGATGTGGAAGTCCGTCGGCCTCAACGTGCAGATCGAGACCAAGGAAAACTGGTCGCAGATCATGGAACGCGCGCCGACCCGCGCAGTGCGCGACTGGTCGAATTCGGCGGCCTTCAACGATCCCGTGTCGTCGCTGGTCGCCCAGCATGGTCCGAACGGCCAGCAGCAGCAGATCGGCGAATGGACCAACGTCGAGCTGAACAAGCTCTCGGAGTTTTTGGAGACCTCGACCGATCGCGATGCGCGCAAGAAGGCGTTCCGCCGTATGTTGGAGATCACCGAGCGCGAGGACCCCGCCTACACGGTGCTGCACCAGAACGCGACCTTCACGGCCAAGCCGAAGTCGATCAAGTGGAAGGCGGCGCCGGCGTTCGCGATGGATTTCCGCGCCGGCAATTTCGAGGCGTAAGCCGTGCCGCCGCTGGTCAGCATCCAGGGCCTGAGCGTCGCCTTCAATGGCATGCCGGTGCTGCGCGGTGTCGATCTCACTCTGCAGAAGGGCGAGGCGCTCGGCCTCGTCGGCGAGTCCGGGTCCGGCAAGTCGGTGACATGGCTTGCCGCCCTCGGGCTGCTGCCGCGGCATGCACAAGTCTCCGGCTCCGTGCGGCTTGATGGGCGCGACATCCTCGGCGCACCTGCCGCCGAGCTCGACCAGGTGCGGGGCGGGCGGGTCGCCATGATCTTTCAGGATCCGGCGAGCGCACTCAATCCGGTACTGACCATCCGCAAGCAGCTCTGCGAGTCTCTCGCGTTGCATCGCGATCTCTCGGGCGAGGCGGTGAAAGCGGAAGCGCGCCGGCTGCTCGATCTCGTCGGCATTCCCGATGCGGCGCGCCGGCTCTCCGCCTATCCTCACGAATTCTCCGGCGGCCAGGTCCAGCGCATCATGATCGCGATGGCCTTGGCCGGAAATCCCGATCTTCTCGTCGCGGACGAGCCGACGACTGCGCTCGATGCCACCATCCAGGCGCAGATCCTGGAGCTGCTCGCCTCAGTCCGCCGCGAGATGGGCATGGCGATGGTGCTGATCAGCCATGATCTCGGTGTCGTCGCTGAAAATTGCGACCGGGTCGCGGTGATGTATGCCGGCCGCATCGTCGAGGAGGCGCCGGCCAACCAGCTCTTCGCCGATCCCGTGCACCCCTATGCACAGGGCTTGATCGGCGCGTTGCCGCCGCTCGACGGCCCGCGCCGGCGTCTGACCGCAATCCCCGGGACCGTGCCCGATCCTGCGATGATGCCGAGCGGCTGTGCCTTTGCGCCACGCTGCGCGCTGGCGACCGAGCAATGCACCCCCGCTGCGCCGAGCCTGGCGCCGATCGCGGACGGTCGCACGGTTGCTTGTGTTCGGGCCGAGACGGCGCGGCGCGCGCTGCTCGGGGTCGCCGCCGAATGAGCCCTCCGCTCGTCGAGGTTTCCGCGATCTCGCGCAGCTACAGCATGCGCTCCGGAATGTTCGGCCGGAGCGCGGCCGTCCATGCGGTGGACGGCGTCTCGCTCACGATCCGCAGAGGCGAAACGCTCGGGCTCGTCGGGGAGTCCGGCTCGGGTAAGTCGACCACGGGCCGGATCGTGCTCGGGCTGGAGCCCCCCGATCGTGGTGGGGTTAAGTTCGACGGCAAGCCCATGGCCGCGCCCGGAACGCGCGAATGGCGCGCGCAACGGGTGCGCATGCAGATGATCTTTCAGGACCCGCTTGGCGCACTGGATCGGCGCCTGCCGGTCGCAGCACAGATCCGCGAGCCCTTGGATATTCACGGCCTCGGCACGCCGGCTGAACGTGAGGAGCGGCTGCGTGAATTGCTGCGGGCGGTCGAACTCACGCAGGCGCATGGCGCGCGCTACCCGGGTGCGCTCTCCGGCGGACAGCGCCAGCGCATCGTGCTGGCGCGGGCGCTGGCGACGAAGCCCGATTTCCTGGTATGCGACGAGCCAGTCAGCGCGCTCGATGTCTCGATCCAGGCCCAGGTCGTGAACCTGCTGGCCGATCTTCAGGCGCAGTTGTCCTTGACGCTGATGTTCATCAGCCACGATCTGCGCGTTGTCCGCCAGATCAGCACCACCGTCGCGGTCATGTATCTCGGCCGCATCGTCGAACTCGGTAGTGCCGACGATCTGTTCGCGCGACCGGAGCATCCCTATACGCAGGCGTTGGTCTCGGCATCGCCGGCGCCGGGCCGCCGCAGCGCGGGCCGCATCGTGCTGGCGGGCGATCCGCCGAACCCGGCCGCGCGCCCCATTGGCTGCGCCTTCCATCCGCGCTGCCCGCGCGCGATCGCGCGCTGCGCAAGCGAGGTGCCGGTCTTGTCTGCCGTCGGCGGAGACCGGCAGGTCGCATGCCATCTCGTGACGGGCCCTCAGGCCGAGACGCGGGACGCGGCGTGATGGGACGCTATTTCGCCATTCGTATCGGACGCGCGGCCTTGACGATCATCCTCGTCGTGACCTTCGCCTTCGTCGTGCTGCGTCTTTCCGGGGATCCCGCGCTGATGATCTTGGGGCCGGAAGCGCCGCCGGAGGTCATTGCGGCCTTCCGCAAGGCCTGGGGCCTCGATGATCCCATCTGGATGCAGTACGTCGACTATTTTGGTGCTATCGCCAAGGGCGAGCTCGGCCGTTCCATGCGCGACGGCCGGCCCGCGATTGAGCTCGTGCTGGAGCGGATCCCCTCGACGCTGGCGCTGACGCTGCCGGCCTTCGCGTTCAAGGTGGCGCTCGGCATTCCCGCCGGTATCTACGCCGCGCTGCATCGCGGTTCCGCGATTGACCGCGCCGTGATGATCACGGCGGTCGCCGGCTTCACCGTGCCGAGCTTCGTGCTGGCGCTGCTGCTCGTGCTCGTCTTCGCCGTGCAGCTTGGCTGGCTGCCCTCGGGCGGACAGGAGAGCTGGCGTCACGCGATCCTGCCGATCGCAACGCTCGGCCTTGGTGGCGCCGCGGTGCTGGCGCGCTTCACCCGCAGCGCGATGCTGGAGGTGCTGGGCCAGCCCTATATCCGCACGGCCTCGGCCAAGGGCGTGCCCTGGCGCAAGGTCGTGACCGCGCATGCGCTGCCGAACGCGGCGATCCCGACCGTGACCATTTTGGGCTTCATGGTGGGAACGCTGATCGCGGGCGCCGTCGTGGTCGAGAGCGTGTTTGCCTGGCCCGGAGTAGGGCGCCTGCTCGTCGTTGCCGTCGCCAACCGCGACCTCGCCGTGGTGCAATGCATCCTCTTGCTGGTCGCGCTGACCATGGTCACGTCCAACCTGATCGTCGATTTCCTCTACGGCTTCCTCGATCCGCGCCTGCGTGCGAAGGGAGCCCACGCATGACCGACGCGACGCTGAAAGATAGCACCGTTCGCAGGCGCATCAGCTTTCCGGCGATCCCGCTGTCGGTCGCGCTCGCGGCCACCTGGATCGTTGCGATGCTGGTGATCGCAATCTTTGCCGAGAAGATTGCGCCTTACGGCTTCACCCAGCTCGACCTGCGCAACCGGCTGGCTGCACCCTGCAATGTCACGCATTGGCTCGGCACCGACGAACTCGGACGCGACGTGCTGTCGCGGCTCCTCGTGTCCATCCGCATCTCGCTCCTGATCGCCTTCGGCGCGACGGCGATATCGGCCATCGTCGGCACGACGCTCGGCTTCCTCGCCGCACACTTCCGAGGCGTCGTCGAGCAGCTCGTGCTGATGCTGTCCGACTTCCAGGCCAGCATGCCCTTCCTGATCATGGCGCTCGCGGTGCTTGCCTTCTTCGGCAATTCGCTGCCGCTGCTGATCGGCCTCATGGGCCTGTTCGGGTGGGAGCGCTACGCCCGCATCGCGCGGGGACTAGCCATCTCCGCCAACGCGCAAGGCTACGCGGCCGCCGTCCGCCAGCTTGGCGCGACGCCGTCGCGGATCTATCTGCGGCACATCCTGCCGAACATCGCCTCGACCCTGATCGTCTCGACGACGCTGGTCTTCCCCGAGGTGATCCTGATGGAATCAGGCCTGTCCTTCCTCGGCCTCGGCGTGCAGCCGCCGATGACCAGCCTCGGCAACATGGTCGGCTACGGCCGCGAATATCTGACGCGGGCGCCCTGGATCATGCTGGCGCCGGCGACCACGATCGTCGTGACCACGCTGGCGGTCTCCGTGATCGGGGATTGGCTGCGCGACCGGCTCGACCCGACCCTGCAATAGCCCGCGCCGGGAGCAGGGGAGGCCTGCGCAAGGCCGATCCGACCCTGTCAGGGCCAAGTTCCCGTTGCGCCAGCCCACCCCGTGCGCTATCCGGCCGGAAACGCCTGAGGCGGCTTCCATATTTTCCCGCCCGGCTCATCCAACCAGGACGGAAACCGCCATGCCAGCCTATCGCTCCCGCACCACCACCCACGGCCGCAACATGGCGGGCGCCCGCGGCCTCTGGCGCGCGACGGGCATGAAGGATGCGGATTTCGGCAAGCCGATCATCGCGGTCGTCAACTCCTTCACCCAGTTCGTGCCCGGCCACGTCCACCTGAAGGACCTCGGCCAGCTCGTCGCCCGCGAGATCGAGCAGGCCGGCGGCGTCGCCAAGGAGTTCAACACCATCGCGGTCGACGATGGCATCGCCATGGGCCATGACGGCATGCTCTATAGCCTGCCCTCGCGCGAATTGATCGCCGACAGCGTCGAGTACATGGCCAACGCCCATTGCGCCGACGGTCTCGTCTGCATTTCCAACTGCGACAAGATCACGCCCGGCATGCTGATGGCGGCGCTTCGGCTCAACATCCCCGCCGTGTTCGTCTCGGGCGGGCCGATGGAAGCCGGCAAGGTCAAGCTCCAGGGCAAGACCAAGGCCGTCGACCTGATCGATGCCATGGTGGCCGCGGCCGACTCCAAGGTCAGCGACGATGACGTCAAGGTGATCGAGCGCTCGGCGTGCCCGACCTGCGGCTCCTGCTCGGGCATGTTCACCGCGAATTCGATGAACTGCCTGACCGAAGCGCTGGGCCTCGCGCTGCCCGGCAACGGCTCGGTGGTCGCGACGCACGCCGATCGCAAGCGGCTGTTCGTCGAGGCCGGCCACACCATCGTCGATATCGTCCGCCGCTACTACGAGCAGGACGATCCGTCGGTGCTGCCGCGCAACATCGCCAACTTCAAGGCGTTCGAGAACGCGATGACGCTGGACATCGCCATGGGCGGTTCGACCAACACCGTGCTGCATCTGCTCGCCGCCGCCCATGAAGGGCAGGTCGAGTTCACCATGCGCGACATCGACCGCCTGTCGCGCCGCGTGCCCGTGCTCTGCAAGGTCGCGCCGTCCGTTGCCGACGTGCACGTCGAGGATGTGCACCGCGCCGGCGGCATCATGGGCATTCTGGGTGAGCTCGATCGCGCCGGCCTGATCGACACTTCGGTCTCTACTGTGCATGCGCCGACCATGAGCGACGCGCTGGAGCGCTGGGACGTCAAGCGCTCCAAGAGCGAGGCCGTGCGCACCTTCTATCGCGCCTCGCCCGGCGGCATTCCCACGCAAGTGGCCTTCAGCCAGGAGCGCCGCTACGACGAGCTCGACGTCGATCGTGAGAAGGGCGTCGTGCGCGATCTCGAGCATGCCTTCAGCAAGGACGGCGGTCTTGCCGTGCTCTACGGCAACCTCGCGCAGGACGGCTGCATCGTGAAGACCGCCGGCGTCGATGCCTCGATCCTGAAATTCTCCGGTCCCGCGCGCGTGTTCGAAAGCCAGGACGCTGCGGTGGAAGGCATTCTGGGCGGCAAGGTCGTTGCCGGTGAGGTTGTCGTTGTGCGCTACGAAGGCCCGCGCGGCGGCCCCGGCATGCAGGAGATGCTCTATCCGACGAGCTATCTGAAATCGATGGGCCTCGGCAAAGCCTGTGCGCTCGTCACCGACGGCCGCTTCTCCGGCGGCTCGTCCGGCTTGTCGATCGGGCATCTGTCGCCGGAAGCAGCCGAAGGCGGCAATATCGGTCTCGTGCGCGATGGCGATCGCATCGCCATCGACATCCCGAACCGCAGCATCAGCCTTGAAGTGTCCGACGAGGAGCTCGCCAAGCGCCGCGCGGAGGAAGAGGCGAAGGGCGATGCCGCCTGGCAGCCGCAGAACCGCAAGCGCAACGTCTCGACTGCGCTTCAGGCTTACGCTGCGCTCACCACCAGCGCCGCGCGCGGCGCAGTGCGCGAGGTCAAGCGGCGCTCGAACTGAGCGCCGCATCGTCCGCCACCAGCGGATAGTCAACAAGTACTTTGCGATCGGCAACACTCTGCCGGTCGCGTTAAGGATGCCCCGACGAACTTCGGCAGCTTTGGATTTCGCGACCTATATTGGCGCGCGCCGACCTTCGGATCCAAATCATTTCGGGCAACTGGGGCTCCACCAAAAATGTGTCGTACTCTTGCTGTCGCTTTCTCCGCGGCCGTCGCCGCCATTTCCATAACGGGCGCAGCCTCCGCCGGCTGCTACAATTGCTACACGCCGCCGCCCTGCGCGACCTGCTATCAGCAGCAATACGTCCCGCCGCAGTACCGCACCGTTGACGAGACCGTGATGGTCTCGCCGAGCTCCGTGGTCGCGCATCGCACGCCGGCGCAGTACCGCACCGTGATGGTGCCGCAGACCGTGATGGTTGCGCCCCCGAGCGTCCAGTACGAGCGTATCCCGCCGCAATACGCCACGCGCCAGCGCGTCGAGATGGTCTCGCCGGGCTATTCCTATTACGCCCCGTTGGCCATTGGCTGCGCGTCCTGCGGCTACTAAGCCGACATGACAATCGACCTTTGCGCGGCGCTCATCGCGAGCGCCGCGTATTCTTTTGCCTGATGCAAACGAGGCCCGGAAATGGAGGGGGACTCCAACCGGGCCTCGCAACCGGCCACACCCTGGGCGGTGTTGCCGGTTCTGCCGAAGCTAGAGGACCACGCTGACGCTCGCCTGACAGACAGCTCCTGCGACATCTCTCGGGCACCCGCGAGCGCACCAACTTCGCGTTGCCTTGCGCGGTCGACTGCGTTAAGCGACACAAATTCCAAGCTTGGAAGGGTGGCCGAGTGGTTTAAGGCACCGGTCTTGAAAACCGGCGTGCCCGTAAGGGTACCGTGGGTTCGAATCCCACCCCTTCCGCCAGTATGTTGTTCTCCTCTGTTCGCAGTCGTTCGGAATCCACAGCAAAATCAGTGACTTGCGCCGAAAGGCTGTACTTCGCAGTTCGTCGGTGTTCTTCCTAGTCGGGTCACGTACCGTAGTTTTTGCCCGTGGGTTCGGAGGACGGTTTTCCCGGAGGAACAATGGCTGGAAGACTCAAACCACTCGACGTAGAGCGCCAAACCAAGCCCGGAAAATACCCCTATGGCGATGGGCTCTACTTGATCGTCACCGGACCAACATCGAAGAGCTGGTCATACAGGTATTGGAAAGACGGCAAAGAGCGCTGGCACGGCCTCGGGTCCTTGAAGGAGGTATCCCTAAAAGATGCGCGGCTTGCCCGGGATGCGGCCCGGCTGCGCGTGAAAGGCGATCGCAGCACCGCCGGCGTGGACATAGTGCAGGAGAGGCGAAAAGCACGCGAAGAAGCGAAAGCCGTCGAGTCCAAGGTGGTCTTGTCGACGTTCGAGGAATGCGCGGAAGCCTACATCCGGGCGAACTGGTCGACCTGGAGCGAGAAGCATCGCGATCAGTGGCCGTCCTCCCTCAAGCGCTACGCCTATCGCACCATCGGCAAGCTGACGATCCCGGAGATCAAACCGAGCCACATCCACGACCTGCTGAAGCCGATCTGGGTGGAAAAGCGGGAGACTGCGAACCGTGTCCGCGGCCGGATTGAAACGATCATTGCGAAGAACGTCGATATCGACGATCCGGACTTCCGTAATCCGGCCGAGCTTACAAGGCAGCTGCGCGAGAAGCTACCAAAGCGCCCCAAGCGGGTCGTTCGGCATCATCCGGCCTTGCCCTATGCCGACGCGCCGGCATTCATGAAGCTCCTTGCCGGCGCGCCCGGAACAGCTGCCGCCATGCTGCGCTTCTTAATCTTCACCGCTTGCCGCACCAACGAGGCCGTCGAAGGGCGCTGGTCTGAGATCGATCGGCCGGGCTCGACCTGGAAAATCCCTGGCGAGCGAATGAAGATGGACCAGGACCACTACGTTCCCCTGACGGATCCCGCGTTGGCGGTGCTCGACGAGATGCGCGATGGCCGCCAAGGCGAACTGATCTTCACCAATCCCGATGCCGGGGCATTCTCCGAAAACGCGATGCTCGCAGTACTTGATCGTCTAGGCTATGGACACGTGACGGTGCATGGCTTCCGGTCGACCTTCGCAACTTGGGCTGAGGAATGCACCGACTATCCGGATGGTGTACGTGAGGCCGCGTTGGCCCACAAGTACAAGAGCGAGACGACCGCGGCCTATCAGCGAGGCCAAAAGCTGGAAAAGCGGCGGGCCCTAATGAAGGATTGGGCCGCATTCCTCACCGGCGCCAATGTGGTCCAATTGGGTGACCGGGCAGGATAGGGCCGTCGAGCGGATGGCCCGCAGAAGACGCCGCAGACGTCACGGGACAACGTGACTGACTAGGGCGTGTACTCATCAAGCGTCTGGCCGACCGATGTCCGCTCAACCCCCAACAGCGGCGGAAAAGCGGACATCGGACGAAGTCGCAGAAGGGCCATAACCGGAAGCCAGCGAAATCTGTTGCCTCTTGGCGATCAGAACGCCGTCCCAACCCGGGGAACGGCTGGTCCATCATTCCCGTCAGCACTGTTCGCCGCCCATGCTTCCCATCGACGAATGCGCTGGTACAAGTATGACAATTGCATGGCACACGGAATGCGCCAAAGGTTGGCTGACCCTTATATTCGACATGAGTGGAACCGAAGATCGGTGCTACGCAACGCGGGTGGAGAAGAGCACCTTTTGCAGCTTCCGTACTTTCGCGCTGCAACTGCATCGATACTGCCATTTGCACTGACTCTCTTCCCTTACTCGCCGCGCTCATGTCGCGGGCAAGCCACTAAAATTGATCCGTTCGTGTCTATGAGGACTCAAGCTTGAGCCGACGTACATTTGGAATATCCGAGTTTGCGAGTGAGTTGGATCTCAGCGCGAATAGTGAAAGCAGATTCATATGTTAAGGCCGCCGTTCCGCACCGCCCGGAAGTATGGCGTTCCAATCAGCATGATGATTGAGTTAATATGGGCTCGGCGGCTCACGTGATGGAGCGCCCTGCCAGCGTCGGTAATCGTCTCCTAGCTGCATTGCCGTCGAAAGACCTCGCATTGCTCGCGCCGCATATTCAGAAGGTATCGCTTGAACAGGATGCCGTGGTAGCGCAATCGGGAGACCGACGCGACCATGTTTACTTTCCCCATAGCGGCGCCATCTCCTTCATGCTCGGCCTGCCGAACGGGGAAACGATTGCAACCGCCGTGATCGGGCGCGAGGGAGCCCTCGGTGCGCTCTCGGTGCTGGGGGGAAACCCCTCCCTGTCGTCCGTGACCGCGGTCGTGCGGGTGGGCGGCACCGCATCGCAAATCTCCGTAGTGCGTTTTCAAGCCGCCTACATGGGGAGCAGCGCCATCAGAAATGTAGTCCAGGCGCACACGAGGTCGATACTCATGCAGTTCCAGCACGTCGCAGCCTGCAATGGGCTGCACCCCGTCGAGGCCCGCATGGCCCGGTGGCTGCTTCACCTGCATGATCGGACGGAAGGCAACATCCTGTCATTAACTCAGGAGACGCTTTCGCAGTTGCTCGGGGTGCGACGAACGACCGTGACACTGGAGGTTGCCAAACTCCGCGCCTTGGGCGCCATCAGATCAGATCGGCGGGGCTTGATCGAAATCGATAGGGGGCGTCTCAAGCAAGCGTCCTGCGAATGCTACGACATCATGCGGCGTCAAACCGATCAGATCGTCCCGGATGACGCCGCGAGGCCGCGCCTGCATGTTGCGTCGGGCGACGAACCTCACGGTGGCTGAGCATTTTCAACCTTGCATGGTCGGTGAGGCCGTAACCGGCAAGAGCTATCGGCACTTGTTGTTTCTTTGTTATAAACAAAACCATTTCCATCCTGTGGATTCCGGCAAGCAGCGCAAATGCGGACATCGAGGGAGGTCCGAGTAGGGCCAAAATGCGAAGAACTCAACGTGAGCAAATCTAGTCCGGTACGCCCCATTGTCCGGACCTCGACGAGGCGTGTGGATACTTCGCTGATGGGCCAATAGGTGACATTCTAAGATGAAAGAGGCCGCCGACTGAGGCGGCCTTACTTCGCATTGTCTCTCATATGGGCTGCGAGCTTATCAAACTGGGTCGCTAGACCGACGAGACTCCGGGCAATGTTTAACAGCATGGCCGCGCGTTCCTCGGAAATGTTAGGCTGTCGCGCGAGGGATTTGTATTCGTTGGCGAGCGCTTGGCATTGGGATGCGGTTAGCATTTAGGATGCTCCCATAAGTATCCGCATCCCGTCAAACACCGCGGGCACCAGCCGCGATGCGGATCGAGGACGGGACCTTCTGATCGTAGTGCGCCGTCACAAGGACGGCGCCATGAGCAGCAGTGCTCAGGCCCTAGCATAGCGACACGCTGCATAAGCTACGGTACCTCCCACGCTGCCCGGACTGAGGCGAATACCCTCAGTCCTGTTTGGTCGAACGTCGGTGATGACGCTCCAGCCGCAGCTTTGCGCCTCTCATGCGTCCTCTTCGTCGAGTGCGTCAATTTTCTATGCCGCAGTGAAGCCAGCGACGAGCCTCAATAGCAGGGCGGATAGGGAGCGTATCCACAAGCCCGGCGGTAGCCATACGCTCCGTAAGCCGCAGCTCCCGCCGCTGCCGCACCATAGTAAGCCCGCCGATGCACCCTGCGATGAACGCCTGCTACGCTCATTGGTGTGAGTGGTCGCCCAACTCTCGCTTCAGCACGGTCAAGGGATACGGATAGCACTTTCGCCGGCGAGTAATGGGGCGACAACGGAGCTGCCGTAAAGAGCGCAGCAGTCACGATCAATCCAAGAAGCTTGGCATTTCTTGTCATGTTGTTCTCTCCCTTTAGGGCGATGATCAAACATAACGTGACATGCCGCCTTGCGTCTCGCCGTTGATCTGAATCAATAGGAACCAACTTCGAATGCGCCGCCCAGAATGGGGCCGAGGCCTTTACCGTCGTGGGACGGCATCGGTGTTGTGCATCACGGCAAAATCTGACACGGCGATGACCGCTCTGGGTCCATGAACGACAAAACTCAAAGTGAGCATAGAAGGTCTGCATTCGGGGTGGACAGCGGACAAAGCCTCTAGGAAGCGACTTCGGATTGCTTAGGGAGATTCATCGAAGAGGGACTCCTAGGTCGTCAACGCTTCTCATCAGTATCTCTGCCCCCGCCTCGGCGCGTCCGACGCAGCCGCTCGGAAACAGCTTCTCCAATCTGATCCGGCAAGCAGCCCTAGAATTTCATGACGATCGGCGATTTCGTAGCTTTCGACCGTAGCTATCGAAGTGAGTGCCAAGGAGTGCAACGAAATCAACGTAATATGGAGGAGGGAGTGTCCTCTGCAGGTCACCTGATTGTGCCAGATTGTTATTGCAGCTACGGCCTCGATAACGCAGTACCCACCCCTGGGCGCCCCGTGTGGTGATGATCGGCTTGTGGGCGCCGGCGCCGGACGTTAGGACATAACGTCTTTCATCTGAAGCGCGAGCAATCGATAATGCGCGCCTTTTTCGGTAACGCTTGTTGCCTGAAATGTTACGACCGGTCTCATGTCGAGCGGCTCGACCAAATGAACAAACACAATGCGGAGCAGTTTGGACGTACGCGTTGGAGCGGCCTGCGGCCTTTACGCAGACTCCAACAATTGTACTGAATCGTCCGCGCTCGAGAGCCATTCCAAAGCTTGCAAAGACCAGGTGAGCCTGATGCTGAGCGCGTCTGTTCGCACCGAATTGCTCAGCATGCTGAATGGTCTTGGGAGAACTAGTACCCCACCAGCACTCCACCAGGAGGGAAGTTGTGGGGAAAAAGACAAATATTATCAGTGGCTTATATGTATTTTTCGGTTGCGCCAAGCTTCCGTTCTGTGCTGTTCATTCGAACCGTTCGGAACAGAGGAATCGGGGTGATGGCGACAACTCCAACAGAAGCAATGAGCCTGAAGGGCCGCGAACAGCGTCCAATAGTTGCGAGCGTGAACGAAACGATGACGATGCTGAAAATTGGGCGCGAGAAAATCTATCAGCTTCTGAATTCGGGTGAGCTGGAGAGCTACCGCGAAGGCGGGGCACGGAAGATTTTGTGGCGCAGCATCGAAGCGTACGTTGAACGTCGGCTCAAACAGGAAGCTGAGCGTCGTGGGCGCGCGGCATAGACGGTGCGCACAGCACATCTGGGTCATGCGTCCGCCTCAGCCGAGTAATCACCCTACGCTCGCCGGCGGCTTTAGCGCGAGGGTGCGCTGAGCATGAGTTGGGTTCTTGTGTCAAAAGTGCAGAAAACGAAGGTGGGCTCGCCGAGCGCGAAGTCGTTGCTACTCGCCCTCGCAAACTTTGCCGATGACAACGGTGAACGTTGCTTCCCTGGGCAGAATGCGCTGCGGGAAATAACGGAGCTTTCCCTGGACACCATTCAGCGTCAGCTGAAGTATCTTATTGAGCGCGGGTTCGTTGCCGCGCTGAAGGAGCGTCGCGGCGGGCGTTGGGAGTCATGGGTCTACAGAATCAATCTCTCGACCCTGAGCGGTACGGCCGCAATAGGAGGCTCGCGCGACCAAGCCGCATCGTGCGGCTTGGATGGCACAGGCCAGGCCGCACCCTGCGGTATGGATCGGACCGCAGCGTGCGGCACGGCCATGCCGCACCCTGCGGCACCACCGGGCCGCAGGGTGCGGCTTTATCCTTCCAGCCATCCTTCAAAAGAACCTGAGAGGAAACCTGCGCCCGCAACCCAAATTCCCGATGATTTCAGATTAGACGAGCAAACCTACGCCTGGGCGATCGAACGGTTGGGCGGAGATCGAGATCGTGTAGAGCGGTCAGTGAGACGGTTCGCGGACCACGCTCGACATAAGGGCTCGGTGAGCCATGATTGGATGGCTAAGGCTCGGACGTGGTTTGATTACGAGGTTGATCGACGGCAGGAGGCTCATTCGTTGCCGCTGCCTCTGCTCGCATTCAAGCAAATACAGCGATAGGCGATACTCTGCCTGGTGATCATGAATGGGACACGGCTCTCGCGAGCTTTGTCAAATTCGGGCGTTGGACGAAACACGTCAACCTCTTCGGGCCTGATCCATCGTCGCCTGCGTGCCGTGCTCCCCCACATCTCCTGATCCGGTACGGACTCGCTGTCGAACAGAGCGGAACCACCGCCCCGCTTGATATCGTTCCTAGCTAGTAGAAGAGAGTTGCCCGATGGGAGAGAGTGTCCAGCTACGGTCGAAGCACTCGTCGGGCGCCTCTGTTGCTGCTGTTGACTGGAGCTCGCGTCTGCTAGCCTGTTTCACCCGTTTTCGCCTCGACAAGTGGGACATTGAGACACTTGGGTGAGACATAAGGTGCAAATAGCTCGGTTATGGCACTGGGATATTGGTCTCCAGTCGCTTTTCGGTCTCTAAATGCCCGTGCTTGAGCCGTGCCATTTGCAAATGGCGTTTCGTGAGTCGCGACATGAGACACCCGAACGCTTCGGTTGATGCCGCGCAGATCGAGCCCGCTAAGTGGGAATGAGATCGCAGGGGCTTATGGGGGCAGCTTCAGCCAGCCCACAGGCACCGACAAACAACTCCACCCACATACAATCGGCCGTCCACCTGCGCTAATCCAAAAATACTCCGTGCTTGTCGTCCGCCTCGAGTTCGGCGCCGAATACGTCCCTCATGGCCAGGTCAAAGAAGCGATCAAGTTCATCGCGTACAAGCATCAGCCGACCATCTATTCGCTCCAGATGGTAACGCCGGTACCCATTGCTGCCTTCTTGGCGCAAAACCGCGGCCAACCTACCAAGATTTTCCTGCATATCCGTTGCCTTCCATCCCGGATGTGGGGCCGGATTCCAGCACGTAGATTTGGCGCAGTTACAATTGCGATGAAATGGTTCTATCGGCAAGTCGTAGTCGACATGCCGCCTCGCAGTCGAGTCGTGAAACAGTTCACGGTTGGTGGCGGATCATGCAGCGCCGACGCCGGGGCGGCTTGGGGGACCTGCACGGTGATTGGCTCCTGCGGGCGGGATGCGGCGCGCGGTGCCGCAGCTATGTTCTCCTCGTAATCTCGTTGAGCCTTCCGCTGCGCGTTTTCGAGAACGATGTCATCCGCCGCGAGTTTCTTGCTGATGTCGATGCCGCAATGAAGCCGTTGGAGCATCAGTAGCCCAATGCGAGTCATTCCCCGATCAGGCGGGCGTGCGCCTGAAATCACGACTTGTTCCACTCGCTGTATCTCTGCGCAGACATGAGCGGGCCAACTCGCCTTTGTGGCCTCGTTCAGGGGGGGGCCGGTTGCACCGGCCTGGTCGTCTTGACCGAAGTCCCGAATAACGAGAGGTCCTCCGCTGCCTTCGTTGGAGTCAGAGACAACAAAGCCACAACACTAGCGATCATGACTTCCTTGCTGCTCATTTCATTCTCCAACCCGGGGTGACGACAGCAAAACAATCGAGAGAAGTGGTTTTGGCGGGGACCGACCAGGAGCCGCAGGCACCGCCAGCAACTTTGTTGGTCACTTCTGGCGTCCCCAGCGCCGTCGATTTGCTGGGTACGATTGTAACTTAAAAGCGGTCGCCTTAAAAGCGACAAGTCGTCGAAATGAGCCTTGTGAAAAGGACTCACAAGGGACCTCTGCGGGACATTTTGGCGCGAAACATGCGCCGTCTTCGGGCTGTGCGGGGGCTCAGCCAAGAAGCCTTGGCCTATGAATGTGGGATCAACCGAACATACCTCAGTGGCGTCGAACGATCAGAGCGAAACGTTTCGATCGACAACATCGCTCGCATCGCCAAAGGGCTACATGTCTCTGCCTCTAAGCTGTTGGAGGAATAGGGCCCGTAAATTGCTTGATCCGCTTGCGGATGGATGGAGTCGGGTCTTAGCCTCACGGTGTACGACGACAGGTCCTGCCGACGGGCATCCGCGCACATTCAGGTGCCCGTCGTCTTTGCCGTTAGGCCAAGCGGCACGGGGCTCCTCTACACTGGCGGAGCTACACGATTGATTTGAATCTATTTTCGAGCCTAGACAAAAAATCGGCGTGAGCAGCTACGGTCGTGAGCTACGGATTGCGGCTCCCGAGCCGGTGAAGATCGGGCAGGGCACTTCGCTTTGCTCGCGAGCCGCATGCCGACGCACCGATGCGAAGCTGCCGAGCGCTCGCGAGAATTACCTCACTGACCGAGAGGATTTTTGACGCCTCGAGAACAGCAAGGGCGCCCTAGGGCCAGCCAGCAGCAAGCGGCGAGGATGAATTCGGATTGCGCGCAGTGATAGCCCGCCCCGCAAACCGCTCGTCGGGCAAACCGGGGCCTGAAACGGCAGCTTCTGGGCGCAAAGCGGACGTTTGGCCGGACACGCATGTCTCAGAAGGGCCAATACCGGACTCATGCAACGCAGCAAGTGTTTTTCTATTCGATCACCGCATCTGCGCTGGCTACTAATTCTGCGGGTATTTCGAAAAGCTGCAGGCGCTTAAGCTCTGAACCCGCATCAAGGCAGCCGAGGCGACCCGGGTCGGCCATCGGCCAATGCCGGATCGTCCCGAAAACGACCGGAAATTCAACCCCTTGGCCCTCCGACGTTGACGATCGTCGAGCCTTCGCATTCGAACTGCATCAGTTGACTTCGATATTCAAAAGGCATCGAATACCCGATCGTTGAGCCGGCAGCCCGGCCCGCGAATTCAACAACCAACGAGGGGCCACAGGGAGGCGAGCCATGTGCTTTGTCGAAGCTGATTGGCATTTGCATGGACACCATCTGCACGGACACAATCTCTCTCGACGCGACATCCTAAGCGCAAGTCTCATGACTGGGGCAGCGAGTGCGGCTTCGCTCTTCTTCCCCGGTGTAGCCTATGGCGCTGAGACAGCGGACAAGAATGGTGGTCCCGGCACAGCTGGCGTGAATTTCAAGTGGTTCGGCACTGACGGCTGGGAAATCAGTTTCGGCAACCGGACAATCCTCTTCGATCCGTACTTTCAGCGGATTCCGACCGGTTTCTTTGCCGGAAAGTTCAATCCGACGACTCCGATTCAAGTGAATGAAACGGTGATCGACCAGCACATCAAAAAGGCGGATCACATTCTGATTGGTCACGGCCACTGGGACCACATCGCCGATATTCCCTTTATCGCCAAGAAAACAGGGGCCATGGTCATAGGCTCGGAGACTCACGCCAATCTCATGCGCGCATACGGCGTTCCGGAAGGTCAGATCGTCCAGGTCAAGGGCGGTGAGAATATGAAATTCGACGGCTATACGATCGAGGTGTTCCCGAGTCTTCACTCAATGGGGCCAACCAAGAAATTCGCGGTGCCTGGTCATCGCATCTCTGTACCAGAGCTGCCGAAAACGGTAGGCGAACTGCCTGAGGGCGACACTCTCATCTATCTGATCACCATCGGCGGAAAATTTCGTGTTTTCCTAATGAGCAGCGCCAACTATGTGGAGCGAGCACTCAATGGCCTGAAACCGGATGTGGCACTGGTCGCGTCGATCTTTTCAAATCAGATTCACGACTTCACCCCGCGACTGCTTGATGCACTCAATCGTCCGCCACTGATTCTGCCGACCCATTGGGACAATTTCGAGCGGCCGTTCTCGGACGGGGCGCACGATTTACGAGACGTATTCGGCGATGCGGGGAACCTCGATCTGTGGGTGAGGGACGTCAAACAGCACTCCCCCAACACCAAGGTCGTGGTTCTAGACTTTTTCCAGTCCTATGCCGCTTAGTCGCTAGCGAAGTTTGATATCGGCTCGTGATCCGCTTGGGCTTCAAAAGCGCGAGTGTTTAGCTGCTGAAGACGACTGCCGTTTGCGCATCACAGCAAAATTGGCTGCTGATGTCGGCATCGGGTCAAAGTGCGACTCGGCGGGGAGGGGAGCTTTTGGCGCAAAGCGGACTTTCGGTCGGACCGGCAGTTCTCAGACGGTCAAGAGCGGACCTACACTCAAAGGCCCTGAAGGCCGCCACTCTCAACGTGGATGCACAGCTTCACCAGGGCATTTCCTTCAACAAGTCACGTGCAGGGGCAACGGTGCGCAGGCGAGCGCGCTTCGAACCGCCCATGCAATCGGACCGTTGGGTTTGATATCAAGCGATGGATGGGCGATTCACGAGCTGCGCACTTCAGCTAGAATGCTGAGGGGGGGGCCCGCGGCACGCCAACTATCAAGCCCCTCTTTCTTCCCGAGGCGGACCCATCAGGGCAGGTTGGAACAGCACCGCGGCCGACATGGTGCACACCAGGGCCAGCGCCATCAATTTGCCCATGCTGGAGGTGCCGGGATGGTTGGACATCCACAGACTGCCAAACGCGGTAGCTGTCGTCATGGCGCTAAAGATCACAGCGCGAGTGAGGACCGATTGCAGAAGGGCGGTCTTTCCCGCCCTCCACGCCATGACGTAGTAGATTTTGAATGCGACACCGACGCCCAACAACAGTGGCAGGGCAATGATATTTGCGAAATTCAGCGGAAGCCTGAAGACGACGCATAGTTCCAACGTCACGACGCCCGCGACCAGCAGCGGTACGAGTGTGAGCAGGACATCTCCGATCCGACGCAGTGTGATCCACAGCAGCACGGCGATCGCGGACAATGCGAAAATCCCGACCTCTACGAAGGCGCGAACGACCGTATTCCCTGACTCGTAAAGCGCCACTGCCTCGCCTGTCGCATTCGGCTCAATCGCCAGCACAGCCGTCACGAAATCGCGCAAGGCGGGGGTATCATCAGGATCTGCTTTCGGCAGCACCCGTACCCGCGCACGCCTGTCAGTAGTGATCCATTCCGCGGGCAATATCGCGAGGAACAGTTTCCGTGGTGATCGGCTGTGGGTTGAGCTCTTGCCTCAATCGTTCGAGCAAGTTCCGCAGCGGTTCAGCAATTGTGGTCTCGGCCTTCTTCCGAAGCGCAGGACCGGCACTCGCGAAGCGCGACAGCGCGCCGGAGAGCCGCCTGGCAGCATCCGCTCCCAGTCCTGGCTCGGTGCCGGCCACGTCTGAAAGCAAATCGGCCGTGGAGATCAGAGACGCGATGGTCTCGTCGTCAGTCGGAGGAGGATCGACATCCCGGGGATCGAGTGAAGGGGTGATCGTCGCGGCCAATTCGCGAATGAGGTTGAGCTTTTCCTCTTGACCGCCAGGCACCAAATTGCCGAGCGTGAGTACCTGCGAGACCTCGGGGAGTTCGGACAGCCGTCGCGCAACCACATCCGCTGCAGCCAGGCTCGGCGCAATGATTTCGATGGAATTGACCTCCGTCTGCGGGTCCTTCCGCAGCTCCAGAAGGGCCGCGACCGATTCGACCTTTGAACTGCGCAGATGCAGCGGATTGAAGTCGAATGGCAGGAACAGCAGGAGCGGCGAGGCAAGTGCGACGGCCAGAATCGTGAAAGCCACAACCGCCGTCCGATGCTGCTCCAGAAATCTATCCAGCGGGGCGAGTGCCGTAAACCCAATCGAATGTGACTCCCCGTGCGGAGTCAAGATAGCCAACAGCGCTGGCAATACGGTGATGCTTGTGAGGAAGGCGATGATCATCCCTGAGCCGGTGATCTGCCCGAGCTCCGACAGACCACGATAGTCGGTGGGCAGGAATGAGGAAAAGCCGAGCGCGGTGGCCGCTGCAGCAAGCGCCAATGGTCCCCCCGCTTTCACTGCCGTGTTGTGCAAGGCGGTGCTCAGTTCTTCGCAGTCGTGGCGTTCGGCACGATAGCGGATAGAGAACTGGATGCCGAAATCGATGCCGAGTCCGACGAACAGGACGAAAAATCTGGCCGAGATCAAATTCAGAGCGCCAACCAGGAACAGCCCCCACGCAGCAGAAATTGCCAAGCCCCTGGTGATGCTGACGACCACAGCAAATATGATACGCGCCGAGCGCAGCGCCACCCGCATGATGGCCAAGACCGTGAGCAGCGATATCGTGCCGTTGAGCACGGCGTTTTGCTTGATAGTATCAAATTCATCGTCAGCGATTGGGATGAGCCCTGTCAGGCGCACGCGTGCGCCATAGTCTGTTGCGAGATTCTCGCTCGCGGCGGCCTGCCGGATCGCACCGGTGGCGGCAGGGCCGGGCTCAAGCGCGCCGAAATCGAGCCTGGGCTGCACCTCGATCAAGCGCCGCAAGTCAGACGGTTCGGCGGGTTTGTCGCCGACCAATGCCCGCCAGGAAAAGGTTGCGAACCGGCCCGCGAGGATGGCTTCGGTCGTCTCAGCGGCCATGGTCAGCGCGCGTGCCATGTCGTCGAGTGTGACCTCTTTGCGCCGCACGCCAGCGAGACCGAGCGACAGCGCATCGAGCGTTCCTCGCAGACTGGGGTCGGCGGCTAACGTCCCAATCAGGACGTCCGCACGCGTCAGCCAATCCGCCTCTTTCTTGAGCTCTGCAGTCGGCAGATACAGCAGCCCGTCGCGCTCAAAAAAGCTCCCGCCCTGCGGTTGGCGAACCGAGGGGAACAGCTCGGGACTGGCTTCGAGCACCTGCTGGAGCCGGTTGGCCGCCTGCTCGACGAGTTCCGGTGTCGGAGCGTCGACCACGACGAGGATCTCCCGTTGCGGAAACGCTTTCAGGAAGGCCTTTATCCGCTGGGCCCAGGGCAGATCCGGCGAGATGAGTTCGTTGACATCAGTCTTGATGGCGAAGTGCCGCTCGGTATAGCCGGCGGAGAACGCCGACAAAGCCAGTGCGAGAGCGATCACGTACCATGGATGGCGCGTGCAGAAGTCGGTGACGCGAACTATCGCTGATCTGAGCATCGAGCTCGGCTGCTTGATCTACGCCATCTCTCGGTCAAGGCCCGTCGCGGAACAGCTTCCCTTCACTAACCGGAGATTGATTTGAAGGCTGATCATACGACCTTTCGTTCGCACTTTGCACCTTTTGCCATTGGCAGGTCAGCGATAACGCGCTTTATGAACGCTCCAGGTAGCGGCTGTCCAAGCCGCCAATAGGAATTTCGATGCTCGGGCCTAGCTCTGGCTCGCGTGCTTGCAAGGCAGGTAGCCCTAAGCCCGGGCCAAGCAATCGACGGCAGCGAAGCAGCGCATCGAACCCGGTCCACGCGTCCAGAGCAGTCCGAAGCAGCGTCGGCAATTCGCCAGGCCGCCTCAGTATTGCGTGGATCAGTGCGGCGAGATCGATCGTCCCGTTCGCACGCACCGCAGCCAAAGCCGCAGCAGGGAGCTCGCGGGTGACCGGATCCATGATCACGCGAACGGCGGTCACGGGGAGATCGCGTGCTGCGGCGACGCTCGCCACGACGTGGGATTCATTATCGACTGCCAGCGCACCGGTGCTCATATGCAGCAAGTGCTTCGCCTCCGGATGCGCCGTGACAGTTGGCACGCCGGAAATTGCGCCATGAATGGCATCAGGGATTAGTCGAAGTAACGCCTGTGACCAGTTTCGGTCAGTTGCGAGCTCGATCGTCTCCGCGACGATCGTGGACCCTACGATACATGTACCTGAGCGGAGGCCAGGCGAAAGGCCGCCCGCGATGCCAAAGCTCATGAGACCGCAGCAATCCCCGGCAATTGCGGATGCGAGAGACTCCGTGAGTGTGCTGCCATCACCACCGCAGATCGCGTGCGTGTACCGGTCCGCAGCAATCCGCGCCTCAATTGCGAGTCCCGTGACTCCAATCACCGCTGCCAAGAGACCACTCCCAGAATGCCAAGCCGGCCAGTGCTCACGATAAATCGCAGGTGCCAAAAAATCGCAACGCGCTGCGCAAAGCTCGCACACGGATATCGGCGTCAACACATTCCAGAAAACACAGAAATGTTCCGCTCGAATGTCAAATCGCAAATGAGTAATCAGTTATTTTGTGACGGATAAGTCAGCTTTGCTTGTTGTTTCTTCGTGATAAAATGACGCCTTGTGGGCGCGGACCGTAGCGAACGTGAGATCGTGTCGGAATCAATGACTGCGCACGCGACTAGCCAAATTGTCGACGTCTCGGGAATTGAGCCGCTGCGATACGCGTTGCGTCTCGAAGTCGTCGCGCGTGGCGACTTGCGGTGCTGTCCGCGCTGGCAGGTCGCATTCGCGAACGAGCGCAAGGATCATCGATATTACGAACTGGTCGAGGATACGCTTCATCCCGAGTTCGACTATCGGTACTTCGCCGTCAAGGACACCGTAGGTCAGGTTTGTGCCGTGCAGCCCTTTTTCCTACTGGACCTGGACTTGCTGGTTGGAGCGAGCCCGCGGTTTGGCGTGCCCATCGACGCCATTCGCCGGTTGTGGCCGCGCCTGATGCGAGCTCGCACGCTGATGGTCGGTTGCGTCGCCGGTGAAGGCCATCTTGATGGCGATGAAGCCTGCCATCGTGCTCGCGCCGAGGTGCTGGCTTCAGGGATTGCGGGACATGCTCATAGGCTCGGGGCACAGTTGATCGTATTCAAGGAATTCCCGGCGCGATACCGATCGGCCCTCGACTGCCTGATTGACCACGGGTTCACGCGCATCCCGAGCCTCCCCATGACCAGGCTTTGCATTGATTACGCAAGCTTCGAGGAGTACACGAAGCGCGCGCTCAACAGTGCGACCCGCAAGAAGCTACGCAAGAAGTTTGAGGCGATAGAACGAGCCGCCCACTGGAGATGAGCATCATCAACGACGCAACACCGGTGATCGCGCAGGTCTATTCGCTGTACCTCCATGTTTATGAGCGTTCGAAGCTGCACTTCGAGAAGCTGACGGAGCAATATTTCTGCGACCTGGGGCGGCGGATGGGGGACAAGGTCCGCTTCTTCGTCTGGCGCCAGAGCAAGCGGATCGTCGCATTCGCAACGTGCATTGTGCATGGCGACGCGATCTATGCGGAGTACATAGGCCTCGACTACAAGGTCGCCTTCGATCTGCATCTCTATCACCACGTGTTTCGCGACATGGTCAGCTGGGCGATCGCCAACGGGTACAAATCGTTTCGCAGCAGCGGACTGAACTATGATCCGAAGCTGCACTTGAGGCACTTGCTCGATCCACTCGACTTATACGTTCGGAACACGTCAGCGCCGATCAACGCGTTATTGAAGCACATCTTGCCGGCGATCGAGCCAACGCGATACGACGAGACGCTTGCGAAGTTTCGCAACTATCAGGAGCTCTGGGGCCGCCGGGACGGCAGCCCAGGTCCTACAGCTCGTTGGACCTCCTGAAGGGGACTGGTCGCGAGATCAGCGTGCGTCTGGATCGGGTCAAGAGCGCCGGTTTGACGGATAAGCCTTCACTTCTGGTCTACCCGTCTACCCTGAGCAGTAGACGTTGGGACGGGCCGTCGGCACTTCTTCGAAGGGGCGAACGCGACGTCGGCGGGGCGGCCGCTTCTCGCGCAAAGCGGACTAAGAGGCATTCTCCACTGAGCAACGGATCGCCGCTCCTCCAAACTGGAATAGCCAAGACGTCGGACAGTCAGTAATCTCCGGCAGTGCGCTTGAGGTTCGCGTGAGAAGCTACGGTGACGAACTACAAATGGACCCGCCCAAACTTGGGACTACGTTCGACACGAAGGGGGCAGGGCAGTTCGCAATCCGTCTCGCTCGCTAACAGACTGCACACTTGCGATAATCTCCAATTATCGAAGTTGTGGCCGCTCTTGGTGAGAAGCAGACATTTCGTGCACGCGACCGTCAGGCTGGGAAGGCGCATAGGCCCAGCGCCGGACTCCTGGGCCGGACTCCTGGGCCTGAGCAAGGCTGGTGAACCACGGCTCGACAGCAGCCAGCACACCCATGAAGCTGCTCGCTTTTAGGAACTTCCGACGCCAGCGGCCACGGGCGAACAAGTAGTCACCAAAAATCCCCTGATCGACGTGATCCATATGGAGGAAGCGATCGGAGGCGCGATCGTCAAAGAAGGCGTCGTTGATATCCTCGCGGATGATACCCGTTCCCTTCTCGTCGCCGCAGCCGAAGAGGTTGGCGCAGGCGTGATGGTGATCGTGAGCGTGTTGGTGTGCGTGTTCGAGCTCTGACATGACGACCTTCGCAATAGTCAGCCCATCAGCAGGTTACCGGTCACCTCGCGTCCCATCGTCGTGATCTGATCTTTAGTCAGGCCGGCCTTCATCAGGTCAGTGACGAACAGTTGCAGCCCGTCGGCCGGGCTCGGATTGCCAGTCTGACCCAGATCGGTCGCGAGAATGAAGTTTTGCGCGCCAACTTCCTTCACTGCGGCGGCGGTCTCCTCCACTTTCACTCGCCGCCAGTTCCGCATCCACTCCAAATGCGCCTCCGGTCCCATCAGTGGACCCATCGCGCACAGTTCGAGCTTCGCGCCCATCGACGCGGCCTTCTTCATTTGCTCGAAGCTCATGTTGACAACCTCGAACTGAGCATGGGTGACGACCATGCGATCCACGCCGGCATCGCGACCGGCCTCGATGACAGCGAGGGCCTCGCTCGTCGATAGATGCCCGGTCTGAACAACGAGCTTCTGCTGGGCGCAGATTTTGAGCACCTCGCGCACTGCCGGAAGAACCTGTCCATCAGCGTCGAGCACCTTGATGCCTTCCGGCGCGTCCTTGAAATGCTTGACATGATTGTCGGCATCGAAGGTGGGAAACCACACGACGCGGCCGAAGCCACCCTGCATGCGCCACATCCAGTTAACCGCATCCGGATTTATTCCGCCGACCGGTGAATTAAGGACTACTCCGCCGAATATTTTCAGGCCGGCAACGTGCTTGCGCGCGAACCAAGCCCGGTCGGCAGTCTGCACGACGTGATTTTTGAGAACGAGCGAATCCAGCCCGCGCTCCTTATAGAGGGCCGCGACCTCCTCATCGTCCAGCGACCGGCCGAAGACGTCGGGCGCCGCGTGAACATGCGTATCCATGAGACCGGCGATGGGGTTAACCGCCGGCGGTGGCGGTGGGAAGACTCGAATTTGCGCGAATATCTCACGCGGGTCGACAACTGTCGCCAGCCCGGCACCGCCGACGATCGCAACCCCAGCTTTGAGCAGCGCGCGCCGCGTTGCATGGTCGTGCTGCTGGCCGTCATGAGCGCAGCCCACGTGGATCCCTCCGGGCACACGCGGCCTTCCGCAGCTATCAGTGAATTTCCATCTCTGGAGATAGGACCAGCTCATTGTGATCCTCCGTTGCTTTCACCGAAACGTTCCGAGCTGCAGGAGCAGCGCGAGCCTGCGAAATATAAATGCTGGCGGCGTAGGCAAAGGAGCGGCGCCGGGATTGCCAGTCAAAATGCCTCCCCACGGCACGGTCGCTGCCCGCTCCATCGCGAAGATTTCGGCACGTGCCGCTTCAAGGGCAGCTAGCGAGATTGTACAATTTTTCTCGCCCGTTTGAGCCGCCATCCTAGCGCAGCTGGCCGGCAAGGTATACCCGTCGAAATCACCGAAGAGCTTGACCAAGAGGCGAAACAGCGACTCCGTCAGCAAGGCTGCAGCAATGTCGAACCCAAGATTGCCAATGGCTATCGTCACGGTTGGTTAGAGCAGACCCCTTTGACAAGGGATCGTGACGGCCGCTCCAGATCTCATTCCTCCTCCGCTGATCCACCAATTGAAAGCGGCCCGGTTTGCTCAGACAGCTGACGAGGTAACGGCTTAACGCGTTGTTCCGCTCGGGGCCGTAGCCGGAGGTACCAGCTCTCGGCGCTGTTCGGCGCTACCGCCTGATCCGATTCCGCGTATTGCCGTCGCGCTTCACAAGAAAGAGCTGCTCACTCTCGAAGCTTCTCGCTCATGCTGCAGTCACATTGGCGGCGTTAGTCCATCCCGACCGACGCGCCAGGCGCGACCCTGCAATGTTCCATCGGACTGCTTGGCCGCGATGATGAGGACTTTCGCGCCAGGCTTGAGATCGCTCTTGTCTCCCGGGCCGTAAGCGACGATGGGTGCATCGGCGGGGACGAAGATTTTCTTCTCGCCGTCCTTGTATTTCAACGTCAACGTGCGCCCATCAACAGCCGCAGCGATCTGTTCAACATTCGCGTTCGTCATCGTGCTCTGGGGCCGAAGATCCCACGGATAGTGTCCTTCACCAGTCCCGCGCATGGCCTCTGGGAAAATGTGTACTTCGAGTGCGCTCAAGCTGCCGTCGGCCTTGGGCATGGCGGTAACGCCCACGAACGAGCCCTCCTTGATATCGGAAAGCGACGCCTTGACAACGCCGGCGATCTGCGGCTTTTCGGCAAGCGTCACCTTTAGTTCGGCTCCATCGCGTGTCTTAACCACGTAGGTAGCGCTATCGATGACGCCTTCGATAGTGCCACGCACCCGTACCGGCGGAGCCTCCTGAGCCCATGCCACGGGCGCCGCCAGAATGGCGGCAAAACTAATCATTCGCAGCAAATACGCTGTCGTGCGAGACATCGCTTCCTCCCTGATGATTTGGAGCAACTGCTTTGGCAGCTGCCAGGATGACCTCGACGACGCGGGTCAATTCCATCTCGCGCGCCAGGGATTTCGAGGAACTCCGCCGATCCCTGCGGCATTTGATAGCTGCCAAACCTAGATTACCACAGTTGCCCATGCGGGAACTAGGAAGCGCGGCGTAGGCAACCCTCGGCGGGCCGGGGTTTCGAAGGGGCGAGAGAGCCGGTCCATCCGCTTGATGTCCAGGTTCCCCATTGGATCAACGCCGTAGCGATGCTTGCGGTGAGGGTTTGAAATCTGCGGCCGCTGAGGAGACAAGAGATGTTTCGTTCGAGATCATCGGTTCCCGGGATCGACGCCGAACTGCTGGCCAAGGACGCTGTCAAGCTCCTGCCCGAGCCAACCCGTCGCGCCTTCCTGCAGGCCGGCGCAGGCGTCGGCGCGCTCGTCTTTCTGACAGGATGCGACATCATCGATGGGCCGTCGGCTGAGAATGCGCTGCGCATCGTGTCTCGCTTCAATGATCGCGTGCAGGCATGGTTGTTCGACCCGAACCGACTTGCACCGACCTATCCAGAAACCGCGATCACGCGTCCTTTCCCGTTCAATGCGTATTATCGCGAGGAGAATGCGCCCGATATTGACGAAGACGATTACAAGCTCTTGATCGACGGTTTGGTCGACGACAAACGGACATGGACGCTCGATCGGCTGTACGCGCTGCCCCAGGAGACGCAGATTACCCGCCTTATCTGCGTCGAGGGCTGGAGTGCGGTTGGAAAATGGACGGGAACGCCGCTCAGCGAATTTCTCCGCCGGATTGGCGCCGATACGCGGGCAAAGTACGTGCATTTCACCTGCGCCGAAGGCTATTCGAGCTCCATCGACATGGCCACGGCGCTGCATCCGCAGACGCAGATGACCTTCAAGTACGATGGAGAGGTCCTGCCGCCGAAATACGGTTTTCCGATGCGCGTGCGCATTCCGACCAAGCTCGGTTTCAAAAATCCTAAGCACGTCATCGGGCTTGCCGTGCTCAACAACTATACCGGCGGCTACTGGGAGGATGAAGGTTACAACTGGTTTAGCGGGCTTTAAACCGGAGAGGCCGCCAACACCTGTGGTGTTTCAGCGAGCTTGCTCGAAAACTGATGTCGGCTTCGGGTCTTGGTTGTGTGAAAACGCGCCGGCGCTTAAATTGCAAAGAAAGGTATTCCATTTGTCGCCGCTTCTGAGATTACGGAGAGCATACTGAGCTCCAATACCGCGTAACGTGAGAAGTAGATTCTCCACGCTTCGTCAATTTTCGCGTTTTCACACAGCCTGGGTCATTTTCGACCCGGTCAGCCGGCTTTATCTGCTAGCCGCTTCCGCTTCACCGTGAGCAACTGACGTTTGCCGCAGGTCCGCATAAACTCTACTTTTTGAAAGATGTTTCGCCTGCAAGGCCGTAACGGCAAAAGAGTAGCCGACGTGCAAAAAAGGTCGTGTTCTGTAGCCGGTGGGGCGCTTAGGACAGGGCTCGGCTTTATTCGTCCTTCCATTTTATCGAGCAGCCAATAGACGCCTTTTGGTCAGCCGGCGCCACACCGGTGGTCGCAATCGCACGCATGGCCTCGACAAGCTCTCGGGGCGCCCCTGCGCGAGGCGGAGTTGTGCGGCCTTCGTCGAGCCGGCCGCGATACTTGAGCTTGCGGTCGGCATTGTAACCGAAGAAGTCCGGCGTACAGACCGCTCCATACGCTCGAGCGACCGTCTGAGTCTCGTCGTGGAGATATGGAAACGGGAAATCATGAGCTTTCGCGAAACGATTCATATTCTCAAATGAGTCTTCGGGATAGCTCGCCGCATCGTTCGAGCAAATCGCTGCAAAGCCGACGCCCTCCGACATCAGCACACGGGCGTCCGAAACCATGCGGTCGATCGCCGCTTTAACATAGGGACAATGGTTACAGATGAAGACGACGACCGTGCCTTTTTCACCCGCAACGTCGTCCAGAGCGTAAATTTTGCCATCGGTGGCCGGAAGCCGGAACTCCGCCGCCGGCGTATCAAGAACGACTTGGGTAGCTGTTGTCGCCATATCGCACCTCCTTGTGCCCAAATATATGCTGACGACGGCCTGCCGGGGCAGAGTTCCCAAAGCCTACTCGCGAGTGGCGTCACGTCAGCCATTTCTGGTCTACCCCCCTGACAGCGGACGTGGAAAGAAGTGTTGAGGTTGGTCGGGCAGGGCCAAAAGCGGCCTGTAGCTCGCAAACCGGTCTTACACGCGCGACAAGTTGTTTTTGCGGTTCCGGAACTGCGCCAGATCAGCAAGGCTGGCTTTGGCTCGATCTATTCTGCGAATGGCTTCTGCCTGCTGCAGGCAGAAGCCGGAGGTCACGCCGGGCGGCCTGCACCTCGCGCAACGCATGATCGATTGCCTCCGCAACATTGTCCTTTTCATTTGGGTCTGAATGGACTCCGGCCACGGCGCGGCGGACGGACGTGCGTTGACCAACCATTGAATTACTTACTCCAGATGATGTGTGTCCGAGCCCGGCGGCCCCTTTGTAGCAAACCTGCCGCTGTGGCTTATCTATGACCCACGTACGAGTTCTGCTTGGCAACCGCAGGCGCACAGGTTCCAGCTGGCTCGGAGTTATACCACGAAATCAAAATTCGACGGTTATCGCCTGCTGTTGCAGCGGCAAGGTGATCGCATGCGTCTGATCACGCGAGGCTGTTATGACTGGACAAAG
The DNA here is from genome assembly GCF_001641635.1 of Bradyrhizobium centrolobii. GTDB lineage: Bacteria > Pseudomonadota > Alphaproteobacteria > Rhizobiales > Xanthobacteraceae > Bradyrhizobium > Bradyrhizobium centrolobii. The sequence continues at coordinate 479,919 of NZ_LUUB01000079.1, read as the reverse complement.
TTGCTGGCGGTGAGGCTCTACCCAAGCAATACCCCCGGCGATAATCGTCATCTGCTCCAAGGAGGGGGCTGGAAAGCCTAGCCACTCTTGACTCACGCCGGCTTTAATCGCTGCGACAATGACATTGTCGCAGGTGCTCAGAATGACTGCGCCGATTGCGAGGCCATAGGTAAGCCAAGGGCAAGCGACTTCGGAGTTCGCAACTATGCCTCGCCCTTAATGTTCAGCAAGCCAGCATCTTCAGCAAGCCAGCGAGTTTTCGAGCTTGTCGCGCGCACTCAAGGAATGCATCCGAAAGCGCCGCGGGTCGGCCGTGCGCCTCGTGCTCCCAATGGTCAGCCTGACGCTCTAGCTCAGCCGCTTGATCTTCATCGCGAACCCTATCGAGCCGAGCCTTAACCTCGGGCTCTGTTGCGCGAGAGTCCGCTATCGACTGCTGCGGTGGCGCATGCTGTACTTGGATCGGAAGAACCGTCGTCAAGTGCTGGAGGACGATCTTCTTCAAGAGAGCAAACAGTTGCTCGACCTTCCCGAGTTCCTCGTTGTTCAGGCCCGTAATACCAAGAGTTGCGGGGCTGGTGTCCAGCTTGATGTGGGCGCAGAGGTCACGCACTTCATGGATGTAGTTCTCCAGGCTGCGGCCTGAGATGCGTAAATTGCGATATTCGGCCTCGTATGGTGAAAGGAGTCCTGGGAGACCTGGCCACTTCTTGCCAACCTTGAATTCCTTTTCCAGAACTTTGTAGACCGATAGATATCGGTAGGGGAGCGGCAAGGTCGGCTGTTGAGAGTCGCTCAGGAGCTTGAACATCTCCCTGCGGCGACCGTCTTTTCAAAGAGTACGTGAGCTCGCTTAAACCCCGCTTCGTGGTCCGCGATCGAGATGCTTGCAAGCCTCATCGTAATCCGGGGTTTTCCTTCTGAATCTCCGTCCGTGCTGATGGACATCCTCCCTTGGCCAAGCCATAGGTACTCGATCTGCTCGTCTGTCGCGAGCCGTAAGGATGAAAGCATGTGCTCGACAAGCTGAGATTCGATCAGTCCTTGCTGGTGTATTGACCATCTCCTCCAATCATCTCCGAGCGGACCATCTCGGGAGTTGAGGCGCGTCCAATCACCGTTATCCGAAAATCACCGATACCATCGACAGTGCACCTGTGCGGCTACAAGATCTCTTGTCCCGTCATCGACGTATGCAGGAATTAGAGGAGCGAGAGGAGTGTAGTTGTATTTCGCCATGATCTATCGTGCACTGGAGCTCGCCGAACAGGCGTATGAGGCCCATGGGCTCCCGTACGAGGGCGGACTCTCGAAGATGTCGAAGTACCCTCCCAGCCGCTTCAGGTGGGTCTACGATGAGGCCGGGAGCGCCGATTATTGCGTGAAGGTGCTCGATACAGAAACCGGCCGCGTGGTGGTCTGGCCTTATTTCTAGACTTGAGCCTGTGGCCGGCCGTACATCCCTCGGAGCAGCGATGTCAGGCCGGCGAGCGAGGCTTGCATACCCGGGAAGTCGCCACGGAGACGCGCGGCCTCCAGCTCTGCGTTCAGTTTGCCTTCCTGCACGGCGTAATAGGTCGGGCTCATGGTCCTGTCCTCCATGTCGAGCGGACATGGTGACCGATTCGCCTGTCCCACGACACGGGACGACTACGGTGTGGACACCCTTGACGTGCGCAAGCGACCGAGTCCGATCCGGCGCCATGGGGCGGGATCAGCACATCATCGACGAACTCGGGCGCATGGAGCGCATCTGCCTGGATTTGGCGAAGGAGAGCAGAGTGCCCGGGGAGGGCGAGGCGCTGCGCGAACTCGCGTCCAACTAGGGCCGGGAAGTGGCACTCCTGAGCACGTGGCTAGAACCGTAGGTTACGATCGGAGTAGGCGAAAAAGCCGAGCGATTTCAAGGAAGGTTGACAGACACCCCTTCCGCCAAAACTTCAGATAAATCAAATATTTATTTAAACAATCGGGCTTAGGCACAAATCCTCCAATCGACGATGCGGGCCTAGAGATTGAGGGGGCACGCACCAAAGCGGAAATGATCGGGTTCGGCGTGACGGCCGCCGTGGCTCTCGTGTTCGCATGCGGCCTCAGAAAATCACCTTCGGCGACGTGCGCTCGTACCACCGCTGTGGCGACGAGATAAGGCTGTCAGATCTCGGGCCGCGGTTCGTTTGCCAGGCTTGCGGCCAGCGCGGCGCCGACGTGCGGCCCGACTTCAATTGGAACCGGCCTGTGGCTCCTGCGATGGGGTACCGAAACACGCCATGAGCAAAGGCTCGGGGCGGCCTTTTGAATATCCGATAGAGCCTCGGTAGGCGCAAGCTGGTTCCGCTGCGCGACGCCGGCGCGTACATTGCCGCGCCGCCGAACAAGGAGCACGATGATGGTAAACCGCCGTGGAGGCGCTGATCCTGGCGGCAGAGCAGGGCGGCTCCACGATGTTCGCGCGAATTGGGATGATAAACCACGACCGGCCCGCGCGCGATCGACCTCCTCGCCGCGCCAAAGGCTACAGGGTGATCCGATGGGGTTGAATTGAGATCGCTGACGAAAACTGAAATCAGGAGATGAAGATGAATCGCCTAGTTCTCGCGATTGTATCGGCTAGCTCAATTCTGGTGTCGGCGGCTTCGATCTCACCCGCGGCCTCACGACAATATCGCCACAGCTACGTCTCGCCGAGCGGCCCGTATGATCTCTACTGCTTGCAGGGGCGAAGCTGGGGCTACCCGGGCAACTGCCAATTCGCAACCTATGAGCAGTGCATGGCAACGGCTTCAGGTACTAACGCCTATTGTGGCATCAACCCGAGCTACGCCTTCGCGCGCGAGCGCGACTATCGCGATCAATGGTATCCGTACTAGTCAACGCCGAGGACTGCAGCCCCGATGGGGCGTCCTCGGCGGGTAGCGGCGTCGCGGCCTGGATTCATCGCTAAGCTTTCTCATTCCGTGCACGGAGGTGTCGTCCGCGCAACAGTACTTCGGCCTATTAAGGGAAACAGCTGTTTTGGTTTGCGCGAGAAGAACCGCGGCCCTATAGGCCTGCGCGTACCGGGGCTGGCGAATACTCCACCTATTTTTTTACCCGGCGAGCCGCAGCGTCTTCTGGCGCTGCGGCTTTTTTGCAGGTGAAAGGCCCGCCAGCTAGCTCGAGTCGGCGGTCCCTCGTCGCTAGGGCTCAAATCGCTTGGCAGGCGATGCTTCACCTGGTGGCGTCGGCTTCCATCCATAGGTTTGCCGCGGGATTTGGCTGGTGATGTCGACGTCCCTCTCATCAGAGAGGCGCCAGGCCGCCACTCCGAAACACACGGTCAGCATCAAAGCCGTCGCTAGCAGCAGCAAGGATAAGAAGTGGCTCACGCCTCGACCCCACAACTTGAACTGTTTGGGGAGCGAGCATGGAGCGCCGATTCGGAAAATGCAGTCGCGTTGACCTAAAGCCGGTTTTCCCCAGCCGCAGCGAGCGGACAACCCGCCTCGACTCAGGAGCCGCCTTCGCTCGCGCGATTCTGTGCTTTGCGGAGGTGCCCATGTCGCCGAGAGGGCTGAGCCTCCGCGAAGGAAGCACGCAGGTCCCGCCGCTCGGTAGCGAAGCAATTCCAAGAATGGCACAAGTCGCCTGCCTGCCCGCCAGTGGAGGCGGTGAGCGCAGGGCCCGTCCGTTCACGCTGCGGGCCGTATCCCCCCGAGAAGCGGCTGCCGGGCTCGAAATGCCAGTCCCCCCGGCAGCCCCTTGTCTCAAACTGGGTACTGAAATCCCAGTTCGAATAGAATTTGCAATGATCATGCCACAGCTTTGTGACACGGTTTGTCAGGCCCACGGGCTCACTGGCGGGCTCTCAACTGGGGCGGCCTTTGGCATCACCCGCCAATGATTTTTTCAAGCGCGACCAACGATCCAAACACGATCGCTGTGACGGCGAGGAACGTTGCGGCGAGATAGATGCGAGACATGACGAAAGCGATTGGGTGCGCGCTGTCGGTGATAACCGACGCGCCTCCAGATAGTTCTGAGGGGCAATCGGATCGGCATCAAGCATCCACGTCTTCGTTCAGATCGGCTCCGGCCTCTTCGATGTCCTGAAAGCCGTCTCAAAAGTGTACAACCATCCGGATGGAGTTGATTGAAGAGAGCGGCTGCTGGCAGGTGTTTCGCCGTTGCGGCACTTCCGCCACTAAGCTCTTGAGCATTCGAATATTTCAGCCGGCCGAACGCATCCCAAGCGGGGGCTTGCGGAACTTCGGAGCCGCCTCGGCGTTGTTTTGCCATGACCGAGAACGTTTCCTTCCGACGCAAACCTCTAACGCCCGAACAGCGTCAGGCGCGCGACGCGGCCCGACGAATCGAGGCGGAAAAAGCCATGCGCGACTATGAGGCCGCGCAGAAGGCGTTCCATGCCAATCGTGAACGGCTGAAGGCCGAACGGCTCGCGCGCGAAGCGGCCGCGGCGAAGGACTGATCTGGCCAAGCGCTGATCCGGTCAGACTCGCGCAAATCTCATCCCCGCAAGCATTCGTCCTGGAGGCGGCCGGCGTTCAATGCCGGCTGGATGCGCGCCGTGCGCTCAAGGCGAGCCTGAGCGCATGGACGGCGCTGGCGATTGCGCCGCGGGGCGGGGCCCGCGCTTCGATCGCCTCGGCCGCCAGGCGGCAATCGTCGGCCACTTTGAGCAACCCGCTTCGCGCGAGGTCCATCGTAGAGAGCGCTGCCTCCTCGAGGCAGAGGCGCTCAAGCCGGCGAAATTCCCGCAGCTCTTTGTTCATGCGTCGGCTCTCGATGTCCCGCAGTCATGCGACTGCGAGTCGTCCTAATAAATGGTAAAGATTGGGTGCTTAAGCGACGGGGCTGGTGCGGGCCTGACGCTCGCCGCGACCCACGCCGGAGCGGCCGGCCGCCGGTGCGCCTACCGTAGGCTTGACGGCGCTTCGCTTCCGCCGGAAGATTCAAATGAACAAAAACTAACGAGAACCACGGAGACGATCGCTTCCAGTCCAGTCCGCTATCGGCGCAACGCAATGGAGCTGACAATGACCACGTTCGACAAGCGCGAGCAGGGGTTTGAGGCCAAGTTCGCTCACGACGAGGAGCTCATGTTCAAGGCCACGGCCCGGTCGAACAAGCTGCTCGGGATGTGGGCTGCAGCGGAGCTCGGGCTCACCGGAGATGCCGCGGCAAGCTATGCAACCGCCCTGGTGACGGACAATCTGGACGGCCAGACGATCGACGAGACCCTGCGCAAGGTGTCGGACGACCTTGCCGGCAAGGGAATCTCGCCGGAGCAGGTCGCTCAAAAACTCAGGGATTGCCTGCACCAGGCGCTGGCGCAGCTTGAGGCCACGCCGAACGACCTTCGCTAGCGATCGATCTCACTCGGCGTGCCGGCGCAAGCCATTGTCGCTCAGCTTGTCGACGAAGGCGATACCGATCGCCGAGACCACGAAGGTGATGTGGATCAGGACCTGCCACATCACGCCCGTCTCGGTAAAGCCGGCGCGGTCCGAGCCGAGATTGCCGGCCTCGATGAAGGTGCGCAGCAGCGCGATCGAGGAGATGCCGATGATGGCCATCGCGAGCTTGATCTTGAGCACGCTCGCGTTGACGTGGCCGAGCCATTCCGGCTCGTCGGGATGGCCCTGGAGATCGAGCCGCGAGACGAAGGTCTCATAGCCACCAACGATCACCATGACCAGCAGGTTGGAGATCATCACCACATCGATCAGCGCGAGCACGCTCATCATGATCTGCTGCTCGGTGAGGTCGACCGCGTGCCAGGAGAGGTGCCAGAGCTCCTTGACGAACAGCGCGATGTAGACGCATTGCGCGACGATCAGCCCGAGATAGAGCGGCAATTGCAGCCAGCGCGAGCCGAAGATGACCATCGGCAGGGCGCGCAGGCGCGGCGAGGGCAGGCGCGGTCCGGTCCCGGTTTCAGACTCAACCGACATTCGATATTCACGCAATCCAAGTGATCCGATCTCATGTAGCCTGACAAGATGGCCGGCGGAAGACGCCGCCTGCAGGCCGCTCCCTGCGGATCGCGCGGCCGCATGCTAGTCTTTCAAAGAGCCGTCGCGCGACAGCACTGGGTGGAGGTGGGCCGTTTGAGCAGCAGTCTTTTTGGCAGGATCGTCGTTGCTGTCGCGCTGGTGCTTGCTGCCGGCACGACCGGCGCGGCGGCGGCGCCGCTGACACCGTTTCGCTACGAGGCGCAGGCGCAGCGCCATTGCCCCGGCGACAAGGTGGTGTGGCTGGATTTCAGGAAGGGCATCTACTACGCCAAGGGCCAGAAGCGCTACGGCCAGGGCTTTGACGGCAGCTTCGTCTGCCTGAGCGAGGTCCGCGGCAGCTCCTATCGCCGCTCGTTGCTGGGCCTGCGCTGAGCGGCGCACGGCCAGGATGGAAAACGGAGCCGGCTATTTCTAGCTTGGCAGCTTCACCGGTATGTGCGGGGAGGTGCTGATGACCCGGGGACTTCCGTCGGGATAGGTGCGGGTGCCACGGATCAGCGATTCAAGGACCAGTATGAATTTCTCGGCAAGCATGTGCGTCACCCTCATTGGTGATGGCCTCCTGAAATGAGTCGAGGCACCGAACGCGAAAATTCAATCAACTAAAAGGGAGCCCGACAATCCGGGACAACCACGCTTTGCTGCGACGCGATACGCTTTGATCAAGCCGAGGAAGTGCAAGGCGGGATCAGCCGAAGGCCAGTGCAACGAGGCTTGAGCACAGCAGCACCAAGCCGCCAGCGGTCAATGCCAGGAAACCATCGGATACAAGATCATGGTTGCGCATGAGACACCTGCCGCTTTCATCTTCGATGCTCGGTCGGATTGATTAAAATTCTCCGAACGTGCTGCCGTGGAAGAGGTGATGCGTGTCGCCGCGCGAGCGCCTTTAGGCGCGCGTGCGGTAACCTTCAAACGCATGGGCCAGGAAAATTCCCGCGCTTACCAGACCCATCAGTGCCGAAACCGTCTCGATCATCGTCAGATTCCAATCCGCCCCTGCACGTGAGAGAACGCGTGCAGCCTTGCACAGTCAAAAGAATTCCAGTGAGTGCCGCGACAATGGGGGTGGAGTGATGCTTCAGCGCAACAGCCCGTCCACGACTGGTACAAACCAAGGCGCACGCGCGCGTTCGCGCGCCGCAATTCAACCGTAGTTCAACGGAGGGCGGCGAACGTTCGGTTTACCATCTTGGCGCGACTCTCGCGCGCTCCCCATTTCCGCCGTGTTCGGGTTGCGATATCGTCACGACTTCCGACGCGGTGGTGGGCCGCGCTGGACAAACACCGGCAGAAGGCCTGTCCGCGGCTAGGCGGGTTGGGCACGCGTCCGGCGAAATGGTATTTGGGGCGAATGGGGATCCGACGGTCAGATTCGGTGGTACGGGCCGCGCGTGGTATCGCTGCGGCTGCGACCTGCATTGTGCTCGCCAATTGCGCCTCGTCGGGCAAATTCGCCAGCCGCGTCGATCCGAAATACGGCGTGTCCTCGAGTCCTCGGGTCGTGGCCTGGGGTGAGCCGGTCCCCAAGGGCGGCGGCACGTACCGCGTCGGCAAGCCCTATGTGGTGGCGGGCCGGACCTACGTGCCGGAGGAGGACGTCAACTACCGCGCCGACGGCTTGGCATCCTGGTACGGCAACGACTTCCATGGCCGCCTGACCGCCAATGGCGAGGTGTTCGACATGGGCTCGCTCACGGCAGCCCATCCGACCCTGCCGATGCCGTCGTACGCGCGCGTGACCAACCTTTCGAACGGCAAGTCCCTGATCGTGCGCGTCAATGACCGCGGCCCCTATCACGGCAACCGGCTCATCGACGTCTCCAACAAAGCCGCCGAACTCCTTGAATTCAAAGGAAATGGCGTCGCTAAGGTCCGTGTCGAATATGTCGGCCGGGCGCCGCTCGAAGGCTCCGACGACCGCCAGCTCATGGCCACCTTGCGCACCGGCATTCCGGCGCCATCGCCCTCGATGGTTCGGGTCGCTTCGGCGCGGCCCTTTGTGCCCGAGCTGCCATCATCGACCCGCGGGGCGATCCGCGGCGAGGTCCCGATGCCGGAGGGGCGGCCCTACAGTCTCGGCAACACCTCCGCCGATGTCGCCTCCATCAATGCAACCTCGGAGATGTCGGCCTCGAGCCGCAGCCGGGGGCGGGCGCTCCAGAATGCCAGGGCGGTGTCCTATGACGAGGACGGCCGCTACACGACGGACAGCGGTCCCGCTATCTCCGATGGAGCTGCGGAAGCCCGCAGCATCCTGACCGGCCGCGGCCTCTACTGAGCCGCGCTCTCCTTCAGGAATTGCACAAGCGCAGAATTGACCTCGTCGGGCCGCTCCTGCTGCACCCAGTGGCCGGCCCCCTCGATGATCAGCTTGCGCTTGAGGTTTGGCAGCACGCGCTCCAGCTCGTTGACGCGCTTGGCTCCGATCAGGCCGGTGATGACGGCGTCCTTCGAGCCGGCGATGAACAGGGAAGGCTGATGGATCCGGGCATCCTGCCAGGGGGCTGTGAGTTCCCAATTGCGGTCGATGTTGCGATACCAGTTCAAGCCGCCCCGGAAGCCGGACTTGCGGAAGGTCTCGGTGAAGTAGGCGAGGTCAGCTTCGGAAAGCCAGTTCGGCAAGGCCTCGGTGCCTGATGCGTGGCCGAGGAAACCTTTCCCTTCCTGGACGAACATCGCTGCCGTCGGATCGGCCAAACCGCGGCCGCCCAACACGACCCGCATCGTGTGAGCGACGTCGCGCTCGAGCTCGGCCTCGGCCACACCTGGCGTCTGGAAATACTGCCAGTAGAAATTCGTGACGCCACCCTGGCGCAACAGGTCGAGCGGCTTGCCGCGGGCCCGGAACGGCGGCGGCACGCTGAGGCCTGCGACGGCCGTGAAGATATCAGGCCGGAACAGCGCGGCATGCCAGGCGACCGGTGCGCCCCAGTCGTGTCCGACCACCATTGCCCGGGTCTCGCCGAGCGCCTGCACCAGGCCGACCACATCGCCGACCGTATCGAAGATCGAATAGGCGGAGACGTCGGATGGCGCCGCGCTCTGGCCATAGCCACGCATGTCGGGCGCAACGACGTGAAAGCCTGCGGCGGCCAGCGCCGGGATCTGGTGGCGCCAGGAGTAGGAGAGTTCCGGCCAGCCGTGGCACAGCACCACCAGCGGTCCCTGGCCCTCTTCGCGGATGAAGAGCTCAATCCCGTTGGCGGTGATAACGCGGGTGGAGGACATCGCTTTTCCGCCTTGTTTCAGGGGTTTGTTCGGAAATCATGAGATGTCACGATAGGGGCGCGGAAAGAATCGTGCAATCACCGGGTCTGGCGCCCATCCTCGTGTTGTTCGCACCGGTTCCAACTGTTAGAACGCCGCTCTCAGGGCTTCGCCATGGCATTTCGTATTTCTTTGCCCCGTCGAAACCGGCCCATGGCCGGGACACTGACCCGTGGCCTGATCGCGACTCTTTTGGTGATGAGCGTCGGCTGGGGCGGGGTGCTCTATGCCGCCAACCAGAGCGTCCAAGGCGCCAGGAAAACGGACGACGCCGGCTTTGACGGCGACGCGCCCACCGCGATCCTGATCGAGGCCTCGAGCGGCAGCGTGCTGTTCGAGAAGAACGCCGATGAAATGCGCGCGCCCTCCAGCATGATGAAGCTGATGACCGCGGAGGTCGTCTTCAACGCAGTCAACAAGGGCGACATTAAGCTGACCGACGAATACCGGATCAGCGAGAATGCGTGGCGCAGGGGCGGCGCACCCTCCGGCGGCTCGACCATGTTTGCCGCGATCAACAGCAAGGTCTCGGTGGACGATCTCTTGCACGGCGCGATCATCCAGAGCGGCAACGACGCCTGCATCGCGCTTGCCGAGGGCATCGCCGGCAACGAACGCATCTTTGCCGCCGACTTCATGACCAAGCGTGCGCGTGAGCTCGGGCTGACCAAATCGACCTTCGCCAACTCCAACGGATTGCCGGACCCCGGCAACAAGATGACGGTGCGCGAACTCGGCATCCTCGCCCGTCACATCATCCTGGACTATCCCGAGTTCTACAAGCTGTTCGGCGAGAAGGAGTTCACCTGGAACAAGATCCGTCAGCAAAATCGTAACCCGCTGCTGAATGCCATGCCGGGAGCTGACGGCCTGAAGACCGGCTACACCAAGGAAGGCGGCTACGGCATGGTCGGTTCGGCCGTGCAGGACGGCACGCGGCTGATCGTCGTGGTCAACGGGTTGGAAGATCCTGAGGACCGCGCCACCGAAGCCAAGAAGATGCTGGAATGGGGTTTTCGCAATTTCGAGACCCGCATCCTGATCGCGGCCGACCAGCCGGTCGGCTACGCCAAGGTCTTCGGCGGCGAGAGCCGTTCGGTGAAGCTCGTGGCCAAGGCACCTGTGAAAGTGATGGTGCACAAGAACGGAGGCGACAAGCTGATCGCGCGTATCGTCTATAGCGGCCCGGTGCGCGCGCCGATCCAGGAGGGCCAGCAAATCGGCGTGGTGCGGGTCTGGCGTAGTGGCAATATCGCGGTGGAGACGCCGGTCTATGCGGGCGAGGCGATCGGCACCGGCTCGACCATGCGTCGCGCCATCGACGGCGCCAGCGAGCTCGTGATCGGCATGTTCCGCGCTGGCGCCGAGAAGCTCTGACCATGAAGGAGATCGCGGTACAGCGCCCGTCCGGACGCGGACGCTTCATCACCTTTGAAGGCGGCGAGGGCGCGGGCAAGTCGACCCAGATCAAGAAGCTCGCCGACCGGTTGAGTGCGGCCAAGCTCCGCACCATCGTCACGCGCGAGCCGGGCGGCTCGCCGGGCGCCGAGATCATGCGGCATCTCGTGCTGTCCGGAATGGGCAAGCTGCTCGGGCCCGAGGCCGAGACGCTGCTGTTTGCCGCCGCCCGCGATGATCATGTCCGCACGGTGATCCAGCCGGCGCTCAATCAAGGCATCTGGGTCCTGTGCGACCGCTTCGCCGACTCGACGCGCGCCTATCAGGGCAGCCTGGGCAGCGTGCCGACCGGCCTGATCAACGCGATGCAGCGCGTCACGATCGGCGACCTCAAGCCGGACCTCACCTTCATCCTCGACCTGCCGGTCGAGATCGGCTTGCAGCGCGCCGCCGCACGTCGCGGCAGCGGTGCGCCGGATCGGTTCGAGGGCGAGAATCTCAGGTTCCACCAGGGCCTGCGCGACGCCTACCGCCAGATCGCGACTGAGGAACCCGCGCGGTGCGTGCTGATCGACGCCAATGCCGACCCTGACACGGTCGCCGAACGCATCTGGACGGCGCTGCGCGATCGCCTTCTCCCCACGCCAGCATCAGTGGTTTCAGCATGAGCCCGCGTCAGGCCGAGCGCGAAACCGCCATTCCGCATCCCCGTGAGACGAGCCGGCTGTTCGGCCATCGCGAGGCGGAGGTGGCGCTGCTGACGGCCTATCGCAGCGGGCGCATCCCGCATGCCTGGTTGATCGGCGGGCCGCAAGGGATCGGCAAGGCGACGCTCGCGTATTGGATGGCGCGCTTCGTGCTCGGCCATGGCCAGCCGCTGGCGCCCGCCGTGCAGCGCGCCGAGAGCCTGGCAGTCGATCCCGACGATGCCGTGGCGAGGCAGATCGCCGCCGGCTCGCACGGCGGCCTGTTGACGCTGGAGCGCACCGCGAACGACCGTGGCGTGATGCGCACGGTGATCACCGTCGACGAGACGCGCGAGACGATCGCGTTCTTCGGCTCGACCGCGGCGGCGGAAGGCTGGCGCGTCTGCATCGTCGACACCGTCGACGAGCTCAATCCGAATGCCGCAAATGCGCTTCTGAAGATTCTCGAGGAACCGCCGCAGCAGTCGCTGTTCCTGCTGGTGAGCCACGCGCCAGCGCGGGTGTTGGCCACGATCCAGTCGCGCTGCCGCAAGCTGCGCCTGCGCCCGCTCGCGACCGATGAGGTAATCGAAGCCGCGGCCGCAGCGGCCGATCTCGAGCCGACCGATCCGGCGCTGCGCGAGGCCGCGGAGGCCTCCGAGGGCAGCGTCGCACGGGCGCTGAAGCTGCTCGGCGGTGACGCGCTCAAGCTTCAGCAGCGCACGGCGGCGCTGCTCGCACGCCTGCCGCAGGTCGATCCGCGCGAACTGCACACGCTCGGCGATTCGCTAGGCACCAGCGATCGCGTCGCGCTCGCGGCCTTCATCGACGGCATCGATCGCTGGATCGCCGAGCGCTTGCATGCGGACGAAGGCAATGCCAACCAGAACCTGCCGCGCCTTGCACGGCTGGCGGAGGTATGGGAAAAGATCGTCCGCGCCGCGCGCGACACCGAAACCTACAATCTGGAGCGGAAGCCCTTGGTTTTCTCGGTGTTCGGCTGGCTGGCGGACGCAACGCGCTAGGCGCAGGTTCGTTTCCAAATTTTGAGAGCCGTAAAGGAATTCGTGGTGGCAACGCGAGCTAAGAAAACCGTCGAACGCAAGAGCGGCAAGAAGGCTGCGAAGAAAGCCGCGAAACGGCCCGCCAAGGCTCGCACGCGCAAGGCCGCCAAGAAGGCCAAGAAGCCTGCAAAGAAAGCTGCCGCCAAGAAGCGGGTGAAAAAGACGGCGATCGCAACGAAGACGGCAAAGAAGGCTGGCAAGAAGGCCGCGAAGAAGCAGGTCGCGACCAAGAAGGTCTCAAAAGAGAAGGTCGCCACGAAGCCGGCAAAGGCTCCGGCGACGCAGACGGTCAAGAGGGCGAGGGTGGCTGCGCCGCCCGTGGCGCCGGCTCCGGTCGTTGCCGCGCCGAAGCCTGCCGCGCCGAAGCCTGCCAAGCCGAAGGCTCCGCGCACTCCGAAGGTTGTCGCTGCCGCTCCGCAGGCCGCGGCACCCGTTGCAGCACCTGCGCGCGACAACGTCTTCTACATCTCGACAGCGATCGCCTATCCCAACGGCAACCCGCATATCGGTCACGCCTATGAGGCGATTTCGGCCGATGTGCTCGCGCGCTTTGCGCGGCTCGACGGCAAGGACGTGTTCTTCCTGACCGGCACCGACGAGCACGGCCTGAAGATGATCCAGACCGCGCAGAACGAAGGTCTCACCCCGTCCGCGCTCGCCGCTCGCAACGCCGGCCGCTTCAAGGAGATGGACGAGCGTTTGAACGTGTCGTTCGACCGCTTCATCCGCACCACCGAAGCGCAGCACCATGACTCGAGCAAGGAAATCTGGCGGCGCATGGCTGCCAATGGTGACATCTATGCCGACACCTATTCCGGCTGGTACTCGGTGCGGGATGAGGCCTACTACGCCGAGGACGAGACGCGCCTGAACGACGACGGCGTGCGCCTCGGACCGCAGGGCACGCCGGTCGAGTGGGTCGAGGAGAAGAGCTACTTCTTCCGCCTGTCGGCCTATCAGGACAAGTTGCTGAAGCTCTATGAGGAGCATCCCGATTTCATCGGCCCGGACGCGCGCCGGAACGAAGTGGTGAGCTTCGTCAAAAGCGGCCTGCGCGATCTCTCGATCTCGCGCACGACCTTCGACTGGGGCGTGAAGGTGCCTGATGACGAAGAGCACGTGATGTATGTCTGGGTCGACGCGCTCACCAACTACATCACCGGCGTCGGCTTCCCGGACGAGAACGATGCGAACTGGCGCTACTGGCCGGCGGATGTGCACATCATCGGCAAGGACATTATTCGCTTCCATGCAGTCTACTGGCCGGCGTTCCTGATGTCGGCCGGCATTCCGCTGCCGAAGCGCGTCTATGCCCACGGCTTCCTGTTCAACAGGGGCGAGAAGATGTCGAAATCGGTCGGCAACGTCGTCGATCCCTTCAATCTCGCCGACCAGTATGGCGTCGACCAGATGCGCTATTTCTTCCTGCGCGAGGTGCCGTTCGGCCAGGACGGCAATTACAACCACGAGGCCATCGTCGCGCGCATCAATGCCGATCTCGCCAACGATCTCGGCAACCTCGCGCAGCGCTCGCTGTCGATGATTGCCAAGCAACTGGGTGGCGTGCTGCCCGAGCCCGGCGAGTTCAGCGACAACGACAAGGCGATCCTCGGCCTGGCCGACGGCATGATCGCAGCCAGCCGCGAGGCGATGGCGACGCAGCAGATCCACCACTGGCTCAACGCCGTGTGGGCCGTGGTCGCGGAGGCCAACCGCTATTTCGCGGGCGAGGCGCCCTGGGCGCTCGCCAAGACCGATCCGGCGCGGCAGAAGACTGTGCTCTATGTGACGGCGGAAGTGGTGCGCCAGATCGCGATCCTGGCCCAGCCGGCGATGCCGACCGCATCGGGCAAGCTGCTCGACAGTCTCGGCATCGCGGAAGGAGAGCGCAACTTCGCCATGCTCGGCGGGGCGACGCGCATTGCGCCAGGTTCGATGCTGCCGGCGCCGACGCCGGCGTTCCCGCGCTACATCGAGCCGGCGGCCTAAGGGCGTTCGCGCGATGCTGGTCGACAGCCACTGCCATCTGGATTTTCCGGACTTTTCGGAGGACATCGACGGGATCGTGGCGCGCGCGCGTGCGGCCGGCATCGGGCGCATGGTCACGATCTCGACGCGGGTGCGGCGGCTGAACGATCTGCTTGCGATCGCCGAGCGCTACGACGACGTCTATTGCTCGGTCGGCACCCATCCGCACAACGCGGATGAGGAGGACGGCATCTCGCCGGACGAGCTGATCGCGCTGACGCAGCATCCCAAGGTCGTTGCGCTTGGCGAAGCCGGGCTCGACTACTTCTACGACAACGGCTCGCCGGAGGCGCAGGCGAGGGGCTTTCGCGCCCACATCACCGCGGCGCGCGCGACCGGCCTGCCGCTCGTGATCCATACCCGCGAGGCGGACGGGGATTGCGGCCGCATCCTGGAAGAGGAGGTCGCAAAAGGATCGTTTAGCGCCGTGCTGCACTGCTACACGGGCGGGCGCGAGCTTGCGATGAAGGCCGTGTCGCTCGGGCTCTACATCGGCTTCACGGGCATCCTGACCTTCAAGAAGTCGGACGCCTTGCGCGCGCTCGCGGCCGAGCTGCCGTCCGATCGTATTATGGTTGAAACAGACTCTCCCTATCTTGCGCCCGGCAAGTTCCGGGGCAAACGCAACGAGCCGGCCTATGTGGTCGAGGTCGCAAAGGTGCTCGCCGAAACGCGCGGCGTGTCGCTCGAGGAGATCTCACGCCAGACCACCGAAAACTTCTTCCGCCTGTTCTCCAAGGTGAAAGCTTAAAGCCAGGAGCCGCATGACACTGACGCTGACGATCCTGGGCTGCGGCTCCTCTGCCGGTGTGCCGCGCCCGGCGCTCGGCTGGGGCGCCTGCGATCCCAACAATCCCAAGAATCGCCGACGCCGCTGCTCGTTGCTGGTCGAACACATCGCCGACCATGGCACCACGCGCATCGTGATCGACACCTCGCCCGATCTGCGCGAGCAGCTCATCGATGCCAATGTCGATCACATCGATGCTGTGTTCCTGACGCATGAGCATGCCGACCAGACCCATGGCATGGACGACCTGCGTTCGGTCGTCCTTCACATGCGCAAGCGCATTCCGGTCTACTTCAACCAGTCGACCGCCAAGGACATCATGGCGCGGTTCTCCTATTGCTTCATCTCCCCGGAGGGCAGCGACTACCCGCCGATCCTGACGCGGCATGGAATCGAGGCGGGCGAGAGCCAGACGATTTTGGGGAAGGGCGGCGCAGTGACGCTGCGGGCTTTCCTGGTGCAGCACGGCAAGATCCCGGCGCTCGGCTATCGCATCGGCAATGCCGCCTACACGCCCGACCTCAACGACATCCCGCGCGAGAGCTGGGGCGCGCTGGAAAATCTCGATCTCTGGATCGTCGATGGGCTGCGCTACACCGACCACTCCAGCCATTTCAGCATCAATGATGCGCTGACCTGGATCGAACGGTTCAAGCCGAAGCGGGCCGTCATCACCAACATGACGGCCGACGTCGATTACGAGGTGATCAGGCAATCGCTGCCCTCGGGCGTGGTGCCTGGCTATGACGGGTTGCGGCTCGAGACGCACTGAGAGCGGCTACCAAGCGTAGCGCAGCACGGCCTTGCCGGTATAGGAGCGCACCAGGCTCGAAAGCGTGCTGTCGAAGCTCGCCGCGGCGGCCCAGTCGTCGCCACCGCGCAATTCGAGCGCAACGCCTGCCAGGGCCGCGTCCGGCACGAGTGCCGTGCCGCCAGCGATGAGGCCCTGACCGGCCAGAGCCTGAAATGCCGGCTGTGTCGATTGCGTCGCGCTGAAATCATGCGCCCAGGCGAGCCGTCCGCGCAGATTCACCAGGCTCCCCGAAACGGCAAGCGACGTACTCGTGCGCAAGCCGAGCTCGATGCGGCTGTCGGTGATGCTGCTGTCGCTACCGGCCGCCGCCTCAAGCCCGTTGGTCGCGTAGGCCGGCTGGGCCGCACTGCCCGGCAGGCGGAAGGTCGTGACCTCCGCGGCCGCGTAGGGGGTGATGCCGAGCCAGGGCATCGCAAGGCGATATCCACTCTCGATGCGGCCGAAATAGGCGTTGGCGTTGATCGCCGAGTTGACTTGGGCGGTGCCGGCCGGAGCGGCCGGATAGTCGTTGGTGATCGCCTGCCAGCCATAGGCGAGCGCAGTGGCAACATAGGCCGCTCCGGCGGTATGCCTGACGAAAGCACCAGCCTGGAACAAATCGGATTGGCCGCTCGAAAAGTTATTGGCAAAGCCGGTGCCGCCACCGGCAAGCGCAAATCCCATCCGCGTCTGTGGTGAGAGCGAATAGTCGGCCCCGACCACGGTGCCAAAGCTCCGGCTGGCTGAGCCGGCGCCGCCGGTCGAGACCTGCGATCCGCCAAAGCCCGCCGCCCAAACGTTCCAGTGCGGGGCTGCGAGCGATGGCTTGCCGTAGACCGCCTCATAGGCCTCGCGTCCGATGCCGCCATGCGTCCGATCGTTTCCGATCGAGGCGTAGGCGGCGAGCTCGGAGTCGAACTCAGCCGGCAAGGCGCCGCGGCCGTCGATGGCGGGATCGAGCAGGGTCTGCGTGAACTGCCTCATGGCGAGGAAGGTGGCCTGGGCGGTCTCGGTCCGCGAGGCGCCGTCAGATTCGCCGCCAAATGCCTGCCGCATGCCGACGAATCTCGCCCCGCCGGCAGGCCCTTGCGCGTTCCAGCCGTAGCTCGGCTGCATGCCGCCGCCACCGAACCACGCGCCGGCGAAGGCCGGTGGCTGCGGGCCCCCAAACATGGGACTGGCGAAATTGTTGAAGCCGTAGCCTGCAGGATTGGGAGCGGCGGGCCCAAAATTCGGCCCGCCCGCGAATGCGCCGAACTCGCGCATCGCCTGCGCGGCAGTAGCGCCGGGCAGCAGCAATCCAGCCGTCAATAGCAGTAGCGCCAGACGCACACGCACGTCTGCGCTCACGACACCAACCGCATGAAGCGCCCCAACCGCGCCGGTCGCCAGCCACGCAGCTCGCGCGGCGAATCACAGGGAATCAGCGATTCCGGTTGAGCAGGAGCGTAGGTTGGTCTCTATCGTTTTCCAACCTTTTCCGGCCGTGTCTCGATGTCGTCGAACGTACACAAATCGATTGCACGACGAATCGTCGCCGCGCGCGCAGGGTCAATCCGCATTTCTACGTGCGAGATGATTGGTCAGCTCAGACCGAGATCGCCTTCGCCGATCCCGCCCCGTTGCGCAGCACGAATTTCTGGATCTTTCCGGTCGAGGTCTTCGGGATCGGTCCGAACACGACGGCCTTCGGCGTCTTGAAGCCCGACATGTGGCTGCGGCAGAAGGCGATGATCTCGGCTTCGCTCGCGCTCGCGCCGTCTTTCAATTCGACGAAGGCGCAGGGCACCTCGCCCCATTTCGGGTCGGGCTTTGCCACCACGGCGGCGAACAGCACGGCCGGGTGCTTGTAGAGAATGTCCTCGACCTCGACCGAGGAGATGTTCTCGCCGCCGGAGATGATGATGTCTTTCGAGCGGTCCTTGATGATGACATAGCCGTACTCGTCGAGCACGGCTAGATCGCCACTGTGAAACCACCCGCCTTCGAAGGCTTCCTTCGTCGCGTTCTCGTTCTTCAGATAGCCCTTCATCACGATGTTGCCGCGGAACATGACCTCGCCGATGGTCTCGCCGTCGCGCGGCACCTCCTGCATGGTCTGCGGATTGATGACGGTGACGGCTTCCTCGAGCGGGTAGGACACGCCCTGCCGGCGCTTCATGCGCGCGCGCTCGGCGGCGGGAAGCTCGTCCCAGCCGGGCTGCTCGGCGCAGACGGAGGCGGGGCCGTAGACCTCGGTCAGGCCATAGACGTGGGTGAGCTTGATGCCGATACTCTCGGCGCCCTCCAGCACGGCGACCGGCGGCGCGGCGCCGGCGATCAGGCCGACGACGCGGCGGGCCGCACTGCCCTTGGGCGCATCGGGCGCGTTGATCAGCGTGTTGTAGACAATCGGCGCGCCGCACATGTGGGTCACGCCGTGCTGTTTGATCAGCTCGAAGATCCTGGTCGGCTCGACCTTGCGCAGGCAGACATTGATGCCGGCGGCCGCCGCGATGGTCCAAGGGAAGCACCAGCCGTTGCAATGGAACATCGGTAGCGTCCAGAGGTACACCGGATGCTGGCCGAGATTGCCGGCGAGAATGTTGCTGACGGCGTTCAGATAGGCGCCGCGATGATGGGTGACGACGCCTTTGGGATTGCCCGTGGTCCCCGAGGTGTAGCTCAGCGCGATGGCGTTCCACTCGTCCGCCGGCAGGATCGCCATGAAGCTCGGATCGCCCTGCGCAACTGCCGTCTCATACTCGATCTCGCCGATGCGCTTACCGCCCTTGAACGCGGCGTCGTCGACGTCGATCACGAGCGGTTTTGGTCCCGTCATCTGCGCGAGCGCGTCGGAAATCACGCCCGAAAATTCCGGATCGACCAGGATGATCTTCGCTCCGCCATGGTCGAGCTGGAACGCGATTGAGGGCGCATCGAGCCGGATGTTCTGCGCATTGAGCACCGCGCCGGTCATGGGCACCGCGAAATGCGCCTCGTTCATCGCGGGCACGTTGGGCAGCATGACCGCGACCGTGTCGCCGACACCGATGCCTTTGCCTGCGAGCCAGGAAGCAAAGCGCCGGCAGCGCTCGTAGGTCTGCGCCCAGGTGAAGCTGCGGCCTTCATAGACCGCACTGGCGTGGTCGGGATAGACGGCGGCGCTGCGCGCGAGGAAGCTCAGTGGGCTCAAAGGCACATAGTTGGCGGGTGTCTTGTCGAGGCCGATATTGTACTGGTTCTGCCGCTCACTCATCGACACCCTCCTTCACTCCGCGTCAAAGGAATCCGATCGAGATCCAGGGGAAGATCGCGACGATGATCAATCCCACGAGCAGCGCCAGCAGGTAGCCCCAGATCGGCCTGATGCCTTCGGCCGGATCGACGCGTCCGATGGCGCACGCCGCATAATAGCCGACGCCGAAGGGCGGGGCGAATAGTCCGATACCCATCGCCAGAATGATCACCATGGCATAGTGCACCTCGTGCACCCCGACGGCACGGGCGATCGGAAACAACAGCGGCCCGAACAGCACGATGGCCGGGATTCCCTCCAGCACGCTGCCGAGGATGGTGAAGGCCAGGATCGAGACCGCGATGAAGGAGGCGGAGCCGCCCGGCAGGCCGGTCATGGCAGCCGCCAGCGAGCGCGAGAAGCCGGACTGGGTCAGGCCCCAGGCCATACCGGTTGCGGTCCCGATGATCAGCAGGATCGCGCCGGACAGCGCCGCGGTTTCGACCAGCATCGGAAACAGCCGCCGCCAATCGAAGCGGCGGTAGATCAAAAGGCCGACCAGGACGCCATAGACGATGCCGATGGTGGAGACTTCCGTGGCGGTCGCGATGCCCTCGACCACGGCGTAGCGGATCACGAAGGGCAGCGCGAGCGCGGGCAGGGCGATGACGAAGGTCTTGCCGATCTCGGAGGCCGTGGCGCGGCGGACGTGGCTCATGTCCTCGTGACGGTAGCGCCACCACACCAGCATGCAGAGCGTGAGCGCAAGCACCACGCCGGGCAACAGGCCGCCGGTGAACAGCGCCGCGATCGAGACGCCCGTGACCGAGCCGATCGTAATCAGCACGAGGCTCGGCGGAATGGTCTCGGTCTGCGCGCCGGTCGCCGCGAGCAGGGCGACGAGATCGCCGGGGCGGGCGCCGCGCTCTTTCATCTCGGGGAACAGCACCGGCGCGACCGCCGCCATGTCGGCGGCCTTGGCGCCGGAGATGCCGGAGACCAGGTACATGGCGCCGACCAGCACGTAATGCAGGCCGCCGCGGACGTGGCCGAGCAGGCTCGCCAGGAACGCCACCATAGCCCGCGCCATGCCGGTCATCTCGATCAGCAGGCCCAGGAACACGAACAGCGGTACAGAGAGCAGGATGAGGTGGCTCATGCCCTCGTCCATCCGCCCGACCAGCACCATCACGGGCGTGCGCGTGGTCAGCGCCAGGTAGCCGTAGATCGCCAGCCCAAAGCCGAACGCAATGGGAACGCCGGCGAAGACGCAGAAGCCGGCAACGCCGACGAAGAAGATCACCAGATTGAGGTTGCCGAGCGGCCGCAGATATGGCTC
>NZ_LUUB01000079.1:329307-459263 GCF_001641635.1 Bradyrhizobium centrolobii | reverse complement strand
CCAGCCGATAGTCTGCGGCGCGCAACAGCCGCAGCACCGCGAACGCCGCCATCAGGCAGATGCCGACCGGCAGCGCCACGGCGCGCCACATGTTCGAGATCTGCAGCGCCGGCGTGGTGATGTAGCTTTCCTCATAGGCGTAGTCGTAGGACGGCCAGACGATCATCACGAGGAACGCCAGCGCGGCGCAGACCGCCACCAAATCGAGCCAGGCCCGCATCGCAGGTGTTGCGCTCGCGATGATCGCGGTCATCCGCATGTGCTCGGAGCGGCGGAACGCCACGGCGGCGCCCAGCATCGCGAGCCACAGGAACAGGATCGAGGCGAGCTCGTCGGACCAGATCAACGGCCGGTGCAGGCCGTAGCGTGCGACCACGCCAGCAAACAGGATCACGATCTCGGCGACGACGAGGATCGCGGCCGGGATTTCGACGATGTAGCCGAGCACGCGCTCCAGGAAAGCCAGGAACGAAGGTCGGCGAGGGGACTGCAACGTCACCTCGCCCGCCACTTCGGTCGCCTGTACCTCGATATGAGCCATGACGGCCTAGATGCGTTACGACAGCTTGCCGACGGCCTTTTCCAGGAGATCCCAGGCCTGCTCGCCATATTTGCCTTTCCACTCGGCATAGAAGCCGGCGGTGCGCAGCTTGTCGCGAAACGGCGCAACAGTTGGCTGGTTGAAGGCCAGGCCTTTGCCGGCGAGCTCGTGCTGGAGATTGGCGTTCAGCTTGGCGGTATCGGCGCGCTCGTTCACGGCGGCGGCGTTGATGTGCTTGGCGACGATGGTGCGCACGTCCGCCGGCAGTTTTTCCCACGCGCGCCGGTTGGCCAGGAACCAGAAGCCGTCCCACATGTGGTTGGTCAGCGAGCAGTACTTCTGCACCTCGTAGAGCTTTGCGGTCGAAATGATCGCCAGCGGGTTCTCCTGGCCTTCGACCACCTTGGTCTGAAGCGCCGAATAGACCTCGCTGAAATTGATCGAGGCGGGCGCAGCGTCGAAGGCCTTGAACATCGAGGTCCACAGCGGCGACACCGGCACGCGGATCTTGAAGCCCTTGAAATCGTCCGGTCCGTTGATCGGCTTGGTCGAGGACGTGGTCTGGCGGAACCCGTTGTCCCAGATCTTGTCCATGACCTCGAGGCCGGCCTTCTTGATTTCGCCGCGGACGTAGGCGCCGAGGTCGCCGTCCATGGCCTTCCAGACCGTATCGTAGTCCGGGAACGCGAAGCCGATGCCGTTGATGGAGGCCGCCGGAACCAGCGTCGCCAGGATCAGGCCGGACAGCGTGAAGAACTCGACGCCGCCGGAGCGGATCTGGCTCAGCATGTCGGTGTCGGACCCGAGCTGGTTGTTCGGGAAGACCTGGAGGTCGAAGCGCCCGTTGGTCTCGCTCTTGATCGCCGCGGCCATCTCCTTGGCCCGGGTGTTCATCGGATGGGAGTCCGGCAGGTTGTTGGCGTATTTGTAGGTGAACTCGGCGCTCTGGGCGCGCGCCACATGGGGCGCGCCAATGCCGCTCAGGACCGCGGTCGCGGCGGAGGCCTTGAGAAGCGTGCGTCGGGAAAAGCTCATCGGGTTTGCTCCCTCAGGGAAAAGTTTGTTGTTGTTCTGAGACGCAAACCTATACGGACGGAAGGCCATGAGGTCATCTGCGATCTCGCGAGGCTTCGCTTATTGCAGCCGCGCCGAGCCGCGGCAATATCGGCTTTCAGACGATGCTGTTGATGCGCGCTGCGGCGGATTGGCGCTGAGGCCGTGTCGGTGAAAAAGAGCACTGGAGTGAAGATTTAGCCGCAGGAACTCCGTCTAAACATCTGATCTAATTCGATTTAAATATATTCCATAATATACCTTATGCGAATTGCGGATATGGAGATCCGGTACGTTGGCGAACTGCTCCATTCCTTTGGGGGCTTCCACATCTTCACCGACCGCCCCACCTTGGCAGGGCGCGCAAAGCGCGCCTTCCGGCCAACTCATCGGCCACATCCTTGATCCCGGCGTAGACCTCTTCCAGGTCCTCCTCCGTGATGCAGTAAGGCGGCATGACGTAGATCGTATTGCCGAGCGGCCGCAGCAGCAGGTTTCGACGTTCGAAGAAAGCCTGAAGCTTCGGACCGATGCCTGCGAGATAGCCCGCATCGCTTGCTTTCAGATCAAGTGCGCTGATGGTTCCGGTGCGGCGGACGTTTTCGAAGCGCACGTCCGCACGGAATGGTGCGATCAGGCGCTCCTGCATCGTGGCGAGCGACGTGACGCGCTCGCGCGCGCCCTGTTGCCAAAGTTCGAGGTTCGCCCTCGCGGCGGCGCAGGCAACCGGGTTCGCCGTATAGGAACTTGAATGGAAGAACGTCCGCGAACGATCGCTCGAATAGTGCGCGTCGAATATGTCGGCACGGCAAAGCGTCACCGCGAGCGGTAGCGACCCGCCGGTGAGGCCCTTTGAATAGCAGGCAATGTCCGGCCTGACATCCGCCTGCTCGCACGCGAACAATGTGCCCGTCCGGCCCCAGCCGGTCATGACCTCGTCGGCAATGAACAGCACATCCGAGGCCTCGCAGATACGCTTCATTTCCTTGAGCGTCCAGCCCGGATACATCAGCATCCCGCCCGCGCCCAAAACAAGCGGCTCGACAATGAACGCTGCCGCAGTTTCCTTCTTGCATGCGGCTTCGAGTGCATCGAGTGTCGCCTGCTCATGACCGGCCGCGGGAAACGGGACTGAAGCAACGTCGAACAGCAGCGGCTCGTAGGCCGCATTGAAGACGCCTCGTGCGCCGACCGACATCGTCCCCGCGGTGTCGCCATGGTAGGAGTGCTGCATGACGATGATGCGCGTGCGCGGCGCGCCGATATTGTGCCAATAGCCGAGCGCCATTTTCAGCGCCACTTCCACGCTGGTCGAGCCGCTGTCGGAGAAGAACACGTGCTCAAGGCCACGCGGCGCGAGCTTCAGGATCTGAGCGGCAACCTCTTCGGCCGGCTCGTGCGTATGACCGGCAAAGATGATCTGATTGAGCTGTTCCGCCTGCTTCTGGATCGCGCGCACGATATGCGGATGGCAATGGCCGTGGGTCACGACCCACCAGGATGCAATCGCATCGATGATCCGGCGGTGATCCGCGGTGTAGAGGTAAGCGCCCTCTCCGCGCGTGATCCTGGTCATCTTGTCGTGCAAGGCGTGCTGGGTGAACGGGTGCCAGATCGGCGACTTCTGCAAGGACGTCATGGGTTAAAATCGTCGCGCCGAAACGAAGCCGTGAACGCCACCTGCAGCGTGTCTGCCGCGAGCGGAGAAAGCCAGGGCAGCCGGCCCAACCGACGCACCTGCCCGATCTCGCAAATTGCACGCTCACTCTCGGGATTGCTCTCGCCAATGAATGCGATCCCGAGAATGTCGATCTGGCGCCTTCGCAGCGCCTCGATCGACAACAGCGAGTGATTGATGGTGCCGAGCGCTGTCCGGGCGCAGAGCACGACCGGAAGCCGCCATCGCTCAAAGATATCGATGTAAAGTGTGGCGCCGTTCAGCGGCACCATCAGCCCGCCGGCGCCCTCGATCACCAGCGGCCGGCCCCCGGTGTCGGGCACGTCGAGCGCGGCGGGGTCGATGCGCACGCCGTCAATCTCGGCGGACTGATGCGGCGAAGCGGGCGTTCGAAGGCGGTAACGCTCGGGCACGATGCGATCGGCCGAGAGACCGCCAAGCCGCGCCACCAGTTGCGCATCAGTCTCCTCTTCGAGGCCGGACTGAATCGGTTTCCGGTAGTTCGCGCCGAGGAATCCAGCGAGGCCTGCGGAAAAAACGGTCTTTCCGATCCCGGTATCGGTGCCGGTCACCACGATCCGCAGGCTCATCGCGACCAGCCTTTCGTCTCCTCAACGAGCGCATCGAGCAATGAACGCACATCATCCTCGTCGACGTTGAGGGTCAGCGAAATGCGCAACCGCGCCGTCCCCGCCGGCACAGTCGGCGGCCTGATTCCACGAATGTCGAAACCACGCGCCTGCAATGCTGACGCGAGTTGCATTGCGCGTGCATTATCGCCGACGATGTAGGGCAGGATCTGCGAGCGCGATGGGCTGCGCCAGCCGCGCAGATCGAGCTCCCGATGCGCGAACGCGACCAGTTTTGCAAGGCGCTGCTGATGCTCAGGCTCTTCCTGAAGGATCAGAAGCGCCTCGCGCACGGCGACGGCCGTGAGGGGTGACGGCGCGGTTGCGAAGATAAAGGGGCGGCAGCGATTGACCATGAAGTCGCGCAGCACGGTCGAGGCCGTGACCAGCGCGCCCACGGCGCCCAGCGCCTTTCCGCAGGTGTGAACGATGACGAGATTCTCGCGCCCCTCATAGGGCGCCGTAAGCCCGCGTCCCTGCTCGCCGTAGACGCCCGTGCCGTGCGCCTCGTCCACCATCAGGAACGCCTCATGCCGCGCCGCAATGGCGATGAGGTCTTCGAGCGGCGCGACATCGCCGTCCATGCTGTAGACGCTTTCGACCACAATCCAGACCCGGCCCGTTCCGCCCTGCGCCCGCCAGCCGCGAATCGTGTCTTCGACCGATTGAGGATCACTGTGCTCGCTGATCCGGAACTCGGCCCGGCCAGCCCGCGCGCCTTCGTGGATGCTTGCGTGCACCAGAGAATCGAGAACGAGCAGATCGCCGCGCTGCGGCAGCGTCGTCAGCACGGCGAAATTGGCGACATAACCGCCGCCAAAGAAAAGCGCGGTCTCGGCGCCGAAGAACCTGGCGGCTTCGGCTTCGAGCCTTTCGTGCTCCTCGCAATTTCCCCGCAGCAGCCGCGACCCACCAGCGCCGATCGGCGTGCCGGCCTCGAGTGCCGCCGAGATGGCATTCTTGATGCGCGGCGCGCTCGCAAGCGCCAGATAGTCGTTCGATACAAAATCGATGCCCGCGCGCGGCTTGAGGCCGCGCAGCCGATCGTCCTCTCTCAGGGCATGGAAGGCCGCGACGTAGTCGGCAACCTTGGCCGCCTGTATTACGCTCATGCTTCACTCACACGGAAAAGCTGTCGATCGCACAAATTGCATTGCCCGCTCGCCGAAGATTGCGGTCAGGCGAGGCGGGAGGTGATGCCGAGGCGATCCAGCAAATTCGCATCGCGATCGCGCTGCGGGTTCCTGGTGGTCAACAGCACGTCGCCGATGAAGATCGAATTCGCGCCGGCCAGGAAGCACATCGCCTGCAGTTCATCGGTCATATACTGCCGTCCGGCGGACAATCGCACCACGCTCTTCGGCATCATGATCCGCGCTGTCGCGACCAGCCGCACCAGCGCGATCGGATCGGGACGCTCGGCGTTGTCGTTGACCGGCACGCCCTTGACCTCGTTCCACAGGTTGATCGGCACGCTATCCGGATGGCTGGGAAGATTGGCAAGCAACATGAGCATGCCGAGCCGGTCGTCGACGAGTTCGCCCATGCCGACAATGCCGCCGCAGCAGACCTTGATGCCCGCGTCGCGCACATGCGCGAGCGTATCGATGCGGTCCTGCAAGGTGCGCGTGGTGATGATCTTGTCGTAGAACTCCGGCGAGGTATCGACGTTGTGGTTGTAGAAATCGAGCCCGGACTCGGAGAGCCGCTTGGCCTGGTCAGGCGTCAGCATGCCGAGCGTGACACAGGTTTCCATGCCCAGGCCCTTGACTGCGCTGACCATGTCGCAGACCTGATCGAGATCGCGGTCTTTGGGGCTGCGCCAGGCCGCGGCCATGCAGAAGCGGGTTGCGCCGGCGTCCTTGGCGCGCTGCGCGACGGCGACCACATCTGCGCGATCCATCAGGCGGGTGGCTTTCAGGCCGGTGTCGTAATGCGCGCTCTGGGAGCAGTAGCCGCAGTCTTCCGGACAGCCGCCGGTCTTGACGCTGAGCAGGCTCGCGGTCTCGACGTGGTTTGGATCGAAGTTGGCGCGATGAACGCCCTGCGCCTGAAACATCAGGTCCGCGAACGGCAGGTTATAGAGCGCTTCGGCCTCGGCCCGCTCCCAGGTCTTGCGGGGCGCTGCGCCGGCGCGGCTGGCGGTCCGTTCGATTTCCACGACATCAACCATAGGGCTTGGCTTCTCATCTTTGATTGATCATAGATAATCCTTGATATTATCTATGATATAGACCTTTCATCTAATGCTTAGCGAAGGCTGGCTGAGAGTGCACTCGATTTTGCGATAGATAATCTATGATAACCGAGAGCGGAAACGCGACGACCGCCGGGCGCATTGCCGAGTCGATCGGCGAGCGCATCATCAGCGGCGCCTTGCCGCCGGACTCCCCGCTCCGACAGGATCATGTCGCGCGAGAGTTCCATTCGAGCCACGTCCCGGTGCGCGAGGCATTCAGGCGATTGGAGGCTCAGCATCTGGTCGTTGCCGTGCCCCGTCGCGGTGTGCGGGTCGCCCCGCTCGATACCAAGTCGGTGAAAGAGATCGCCGAGATGCGTGCCGCGCTGGAGGTGGTCGCGTTGCGCAATGCAGCCCCCAAGTTCACATCGGCCCATTTGGCACGGATCGAGCTCACCCTGATTGAAGGCGACAATGCCGAGACGATTCAGGATTTCGAGTTGGCCAATCGCGCCTTTCATCACGCGCTGGTGGCGCCTTGCGCGATGCCGCGCCTGCTCGCCAGCCTCGACGGCTTGCAGCTCGCAAATTCGCGATTGGTGTTTGCTATGGCTCGCAACGCCGGCTGGCGCCCGCGTCCCAATCAGGATCATCGCTTGATCCTGCAGGCCCTGCGTGCACGCAACATCGAACAAGCCTGCAGCTTGCTCGCACGCCATATTCAAACGATCGAGCGTCTTGCCCTGCCCGCGTCCTGACCAGGATCTGCAAAGCGCTCAGGGGTTGCGGGCTCCACTCCCGTCGCGCGTGCGAGGCAACTAGGAGATCTCCAGCTCCTGATCCCCCGCCCCTCACCGCCTCGTCTGGTCGATCGCTGTTTTGAATTTCGATCCGGAATCGAAGTGTCAAATCGTCGATAGCTGTCCTCGCTGCGGCGAGAACTTGCGATGGCGGCGGCCTTGAATGCAGGGGGACCCAGCTCGCCAGCCCGTTCGGTTCTGTCGGACGAGCTCGTCACGGCATGCCCGCGCTCGGCAGCTCAAAACTCGCGAGAAATGCTAATATATCAACGATTTATGGCGGGTTCCGCAGACTCAAAATTCGACTCATTTTGATTCCGTCGACTCAGAATGGGACTTCTAAAGACTCACAATTGATGGCGCGGTGGTGTTGAAATCGTTACCCTTTTCTCGTTCTCAGACTCAGATCGCATCGGACAGCACATTTGTCGGCTCTGTGTCGTTCGCGTTTGATTTTGTCACTGGGCCTCTGCTCGATTCTGTCACTGGCTTCGATGAAGGGATTGAGCTTTACGGCCCGGCAGCGTTTTTCACGCGCCAGGGCGATGGCGAGACTGAAATTTGTCCCTGGCGCCCAATGGATCGAGACCGAAGTTTGTCACTGACCGAATGCGCGCGGAGCGAGCTTTTCTCCAGGCAACTTGGATCGGACGCTGTCTCGTCCTAGGTTGCCGCGCGCTCCGAATGCCGGATGATGGCAACCGGTCATCAGCAAAATTCAGCCGTGGTGCGTCCCCTCGCATTGCGGCCGCTTCCACACGTTCGATGAACGTCCCGGCTCTGCGCGGCGTCCGCCGATCGTACATGCTGAGCCGGTCACGGCCCTCCGCATGCAGCCAAGAAACCATGCTGGAACATTTCTCGCTGCTAAGAGTTTGGCCGTTCGCGCGATCGGATCGGCCTTCGCTTTCGCGGACAATGACAACCGCAAGACATGCGGCGAGGCGCGATGTCGGCACGCACCTACAATTGCACGAGACCGATATCGCAAGCACGAGAATGGCCATGATGCGAGTAGTTTTGAGCGCGCTGATATTGATTTGGTGCATCCAAGGCGTACCCGCTCAGGATCAGCGCGGCAAAGAATCGGGGGACACCACACACAGCGAGGGACAGGTTCGCAGCGCCTGCCAGCCCGAGATCGAGAAACTCTGCGGTGGTCAGGGGCGAAGAGCCGGCCGCTGCCTGCGAAGCCAGAACCCGGACGCATTGTCGGAAAAATGCAAGACCGCCCTGGAAAACCGGGGCCTCCAGTAGCGCGGCAACGCAGCTCGTCGGCGCGATGCGGAGCGCAAACGCGGGTAACCTTAAAGCAAATCGACCGGAGTTCCCGCTTCAGGACGATTCACTGCGTCCACCGCCCAAGTCCTCGTCGGCCCGTCGCGAGGCGGCTTCGTGCAGCGCGCGCGAGCTCGGCCCCGCTTCGGACGTCGGCGACGATTTCTGCGCCTCCACGACGCGCAGGACGACCACCGCCGCGAAACCGCTGAGCACCCCGGCAATCAGGTTCGGGACCAGCTTAACGGCGGGAAAGAGATAGATCTCGGCCCGGGCACCGAGCAAAAGCACGACGGCAAATTCGGTTGCGGTGCGGGCGATAGCCGCAAAGAAGCCGAGCACGCAGTAGCCGAGCGCCCACGATGGCCATCGCCGAACCAACGGCTCGCCGAGATCGATGACCACGCCGGGCGCGATATGCTTGAGGATTTCAAGCGCTCCGAACCGGCCGTCGCCCTGGAGGAAACCGATGACGCCCATGATCGAACCTGCCGCCGTAGCGCCCCACCGAGATCGGGTGAGCCGCGCGGCGACGACGTAGAGCGGAAACAGCAGGAACGTTTTATGGCCTGACGCAAAGGGCAGACCGGGCAGGATCTTGAGCATCTTGAGCGACGCCATGCACAGGGCGATGCCCGTGATCACCGCGACGTCATGGGCAAATCCATCCCCGACGCGGGCATCAGGATCGGAACCGGCCTGGCCCTCTGCTAGCGCGATGTTCGCCCGGATCGTGTCGGCAAAGGCACCCACATCGCCACGCAGAAATTGGCGCAAGACGGCAAACGATTCTGACCTGGACGCCCGATCGCGTGCGCGGCGCGCTCCGCGCCCTCTCCTTTGGGTACCTTCGAGGAGCGCCAGGGTCCGGTCGAGCGCGTGAACGAACAGTGGCGGTAACCGGAATGCCTGCAAGCCATCGATCAGATCGCGCCCCCTTCCCGTTAAGCGCACGACCGCCGAGGTCAGCAGGACAGTGATGATCTGCAAACACATGAGTCCGGCATGCTCGAGCCCGCTCAGGTTGATCGACAGCGCCCACCCAAGCCCGGGAATATGCCAGTCGACCAGCACGTCCCTTTCGGATGGATTCGCTGGCGGAAGCAGGGCGTACACACCGATCAGGAACACGAACAGCCATTTGAGCCGCAACGCCAGGCGGGCGACGTCTCCGAACGCGACACCGTATGCCAAAAGGACGATGCCCTGGACGACTGCGAGGGCAGAGATTGCAAGCCACCGCAACGGCTGGCTCAGCGGCAGCGCTGGCACCACGAACACGACCGCCATCACCACAAGAAGATACCATACCTTCAATACGGCGATTCTTCTCGTGTCGTGCTGCGTCTCATTCATGTGCGAACTCGCGAGACTCGTCGTGCAAAGCGGCGCCCTGGCGCCTCGGGGCGCAGCCGGTCGAGCGCCAGATAGATGACCGGCGTCGTGAACAACGTTAATAACTGGCTCACCACCAGTCCGCCGATAATCGAGATGCCGAGCGGCTGGCGAAGCTCAGCCCCCACACCGGTTCCGATTGCCAGCGGCACGGCGCCCAGGATTGCTGTCAGGGTCGTCATCATGATGGGACGAAACCGCAGCCGGCATGCCTCGAAGATCGCCTGTTCCGGCGAGCGGCCGCCCTCACGCTCAGCGACGAGCGCATAGTCGATCATCATGATGGCGTTCTTCTTGACGATACCGATGAGGAGGATGATCCCGACCACCCCGATAAGATCGAGTGGGTGCCCGGTTGCCCACAGCGCCAGGATGGCGCCGATACCGGCTGATGGAAGGGTCGAGAGGATCGTCACGGGATGAATGACGCTCTCGTAGAGGACGCCGAGGATGATGTAGACGGCGATAAGGGCCACCGCGATCAACGCAGGCAGGGTGGCGAGCGTTTCGGTAAATGCCCTCGCGCTGCCTTGAAAGCTTCCCTGGATACCGCTCGGTGCGCCGAGCTCTCGCATGGTCCGCTCAACAATCTCGGTCCCCCGCTGGATCGCGACCCCCGGCCGCATGGAAAATGTCAGTGTCACGGCGGGCGCCTGTCCCTGATGGGCGACGGAGTTCATCTGGACGCCGTGCTCCACCCTGACAGCGCTCGCTAGCGGGATCTGCTTCCCGCCGGGGCCGGCCACGTACACCTTCGCCAGCGAAGAAGGATCCTCCTGAAGCTCCGGGCTCGCCTCGAGGACCACATGGTAGGTGAAATGCGGGGCATAAATCGCCGACACCAGGCGTTGCCCGAACGCATCATTGAGGGTCTGGTCGATATCATTGGGCGCTGCCTGAAGGCGGGCCGCCGCGTCGCGGTCGATGACGAGCATCGTCTGCAGCGCGCCCGTTTCAAGATCGGTGGTTACGTCCCGCAGCTCGGGAAATTCTTTCAGCCGCTCGACAAGCCGTGCTGCCCATGTCTCCAATTCACCCAGATCCGGTCCGGTGATGGTGTACTGATATTGCGCCTTCGAGATCCGACCGCCCACGCGCAGGTCCTGGACGGAGACCATGTATAGCGCAACCCCCTGCACCTCGCGGGTCGCCCGCCGCAATCGGGCGATCACCCGGTCCGTGTCGAGACCACGCTCGGCAAGCGGCTTCAGGGCGATGAAGATCCGCGCCTGGTTCGTGGCGCCACCCGACTGCCCGGTATAACTCCCTACCCTTGCGACGGCCGGATCCTTCAACAGAATGCGCATGAGGTCCTGGACCCGCTCGCTCATGGCCCGAAAGGAAACGGTCATCGGTGCCTCGGCGATGCCAACAATGGCGCCAGTGTCCTGCTGGGGGAAGAATCCTTTTGGCACCTGCATCCAGAGAGCAACGGTTGCCAGCACGGTCGCCCCCATCACGACGAGGATGGCAGGACGATGGCGCAAGACGAGGATGAGGAGGGACTCATACCCCGCAAGCACTTTCTGGAAGACGTGCCCAAGCACAGGTGCACGCGCCTCTGTGCGGGCATGCCCAAGATAAGCGCCCATGACCGGTATCAACGTGAGCGACACCACAGCGGACACAGTTATGGCTAGCGCCAGCGTGACCGAGAATTCGCGAAAGATCCGTCCGATCATGCCACCCATGAACAGCAGCGGGATCAAGGCGGCGATCAACGACACACTGATCGACACCACGGTGAAACCGATCTTGCGAGCCGCCCCGAGGGCCGCCTCGAACGCCTGCTCGTGGCCGCTCATTCGGCGGCTGATCGCTTCGATGACCACTATCGCGTCGTCCACAATGAATCCGGTCGCAATCGTGAGCGCCATCAGAGACAAGTTGTCGACGCTGTAACCTAGCAGGTACATCGCTCCGAATGTCCCGGCGATCGATAGCGGGATCGTGATTGCGGCCGCCAGGGTGGCCCAAGGCCGCCCTAGGAACACGAGAACTATCGTCACGATGAGCCCGAGGCTGATCAGAAGAGCAAGCTCGACCTCATGCACGCTGGCGCGGATCGTTTCCGTCCGATCGCTCATCACAGAAAGGTCTATTGCCGGCGGGAGCCAGGCCCGAAGGGTTGGAAGGAGTGCCCGGATACGATCGACCGTTTCGATGACATTGGCGCTCGCCTCCTTGAAAACGAAAACCAGCACCGCAGGCTGATTGTTGAACCATCCCGAGGTGCGGACGTTTTCGACGCTGTCAACGACTGAAGCGACCGCATCGAGCCGGATAGGCGTGCCACGGCGCGTGCGAAGGATCGTTGATTTGTATTCATCGGCCTTGCGCATTTGGTCATTGACGCGGACGAAGTAAGAGACATCCGGAGCGTCTATGCGGCCCTTTGGTCCCGCCGCGTTAACGCCATTCAGGGCGGTCCGTACGTCTTCAAGGCCGAGGCCCATCGCGGCTAGCGCCGCTGGATTGACCTGGACGCGCACCGCCGGCTTCTCGGAGCCGTTGACCGTGACTTGCCCGACCCCCTCCACCTGGGAGAGCTGTTGGGCCAGGATTGTCTGTGCCGCCTCGTAGACCGCGCCTGGCGGAAGCGCGTCGGACGTCAGGGCCAGTATCAGGACGGGCGCCGCCGAGGGGTTGTTCTTGCGCCAAGTTGGTGGGGTCGACATGCCGGTCGGAAGATCGGGCGCCGCCGCATTGATCGCCGCCTGCACATCGCGGGCGGCCGCGTTGATGTCGCGGCTGAGCTCGAACTGGACGACAACGGTAGTAATGCCGAGGAGGCTCGAACTGGTGAGTTCCGTGACCCCGGCGATCTGCCCGATGCGCCGCTCCAGAGGCGCCGCGACTGCCGTGGCCATCGTCTGAGGCTCGGCGCCCGGAAGCGCGGCCGTGACCATGATCGTCGGATAGTCGACCCGGGGAAGGGACGCCACGGGCAGGAACGAGAATGCAAGCCCGCCGCTCAAGAGTAGCGCCAGCATCAACAGGCTGATGCCGATTGGTCGCCGCAGACAGATCTCGAGAACGCTCACGATGAAGCTCCGACCGGAACTGGGCGCAGGACTACTTCACTCCGCGGTATCCATGACCATTCGCATGCGCTGTCGAAGCGCCGTTTGGACTCGGTCCAGCGCCACGTAGATCACCGGTGTCGTGTACAGCGTCAGGAACTGGCTGAGCAGCAGGCCGCCGATGATTGCAATCCCGAGTGGGCGGCGCAGCTCTGATCCGGGACCGGTACCGAACGCGAGCGGAACGGCGCCGAGCAGAGCCGCCATCGTCGTCATCATGATCGGGCGGAAGCGTTTGAGCGAGGCATCGAAGATCGCTTGCCGGGGCTGCAGCCCTTGGGTCCGCTCCGCGTCCAGCGCGAAATCGATCATGATGATCGCGTTCTTCTTGACGATCCCGATGAGGAGGATGATTGCAATGACCGCTATCAGCGACAGATCGTTGCCCGTGATCATGAGCGCGATCAACGCCCCGATTCCCGCCGAAGGCAAGGTCGATAAGATCGTAATCGGATGAATGGTGCTCTCATAGAGCACACCGAGCACGATGTAGACTGCGATCACGGCAGCGAGGATCAGCCAGACCTCGCTTGCGAGCGAGGCTTGGAACTCGGCTGCCTCTCCAGCAAACGACCCAATCACCGAATCGGGCATGCCGATGGCGTTCTCGGATTCGCGCACGATCCGCACCGCCCCCCCGAGCGAGACGCCCGGCGCCGGATCGAAGGAAAGCGTGACGGCTGAAAAAAGGCCCTGATGTGTGATTGCAAGGGGGGCATTCCCGTGGCGTACCGTCGCGAAGCTTTCAAGCGGGACCTGCACGCCCTGGCTCGAGGGCACGTAGAGGCGTCCCAGCTCGATAGGGTCGAGCTGGAAATCCGGCGCCACCTCCAGCACGACGTGATACTGGTTCTGCTGCGTGTAGATGGTCGAGACCTGGCGCTGCCCGAAGGCGTCGTAAAGTGTATCGTCAATAGTCTGCGGCAGCACCCCGAGCTGGCCGGCCTTGTCGCGGTTGATCACGACGTCGACCGCAAGGCCGCCAGTCTGCTGATCGCTAGCGACGTTCTGAAGCGACGGCGATGAGCGCAGCTTTTCAAGCAGCCTTGAGGCCCAGTCGGCCAGCTCCACGGGGTTCGCGTCAACCAGGATGTACTGGTACTGGGTCCTGCTGGTGCGCGTGCCGATCTGAATCTCGGGTGCGGGCTGGAGGTAGATCGAGAGTCCCTCCACCTGCGCCATTGCGCTACGCAGCCGGCGCGCGATCTTGGCGGCCGACTCGGTTCGCTGGTCCCGGCGCTTGAGCACGATAGTCAAGCGTCCCGTATTCGGTGTCGAATTGACGAGGCCGACACCAACGAAGGAATCCACCCCGGCAACGTCCGCATCGCGCAGCGCAATCTCGGCGGCCCGAGCCTGCAGCCGCACCATCTTATGAAACGATATCCCAGGCTCCGCATCGGTCGTCGCGACGATCACGCCGGTGTCCTGCACGGGCAGGAAGCCCTTCGGTACAACAAGGTAAAGCATGATGGTCGTAAGTAGCGTCGCCACTGCAACCGCAAGGGTCGCCGCTTCCCGTCGCATCACCCATGCGAGGCTGCGTTCGTAGAGCGCGAGCGTCGCGGCAAACGCATGCTCGGAAATCCGTAAGAACGCGTTGCTCCGCCGCCCCTGCTCCCGGCGCAGGAGGTGCCCGCACATCATTGGAGTGAGCGTCAGCGATACGATAGCTGACACCACGATGGTGACCGACAGCGTCACGGAGAACTCCCGGAACAATCGCCCGACGATGCCGCGCATAAAAAGCAGCGGGATGAACACCGCGATGATCGACACCGTTAGGGACACGATCGTGAACCCAATCTGGCGTGCGCCTTTGTAGGCGGCCTCCAGCGCGGTCTCGCCGTCTTCCATCCGGCGCACGATGTTCTCGATCATGACGATGGCATCATCGACCAGGAAGCCGGTCGCGACCGTGAGCGCCATGAGGGAGAGGTTGTCGAGGCCGAAGCCCGCCAAATACATGACGCCGAACGTGCCAACGATCGACAGCGGGATCGCGACGCTCGGGATGACGGTTGCCCAGAAGCGGCGAAGAAACAGAAACATCACTAGTACCACGAGGGCTGTTGTGAGCATCAGCGTGAACTCAACATCGGCGATGCTGGCTCGGATGGTCTGCGTCCGATCACTGAGAATCGTCAAACGGACCTCCGGCGGCAGACCCGCTCGCAGCCGTGGCAGAAGCTCCTGAATCCGATCAACCGTCTGAATGATGTTGCTCGCCGGTTGGCGCTGGACGTCGAGGATGACGGCGGGCTGCCCGTTGAGCGAAGCACCGACTTTCGCGTTCTCGGCTCCGTGAACCGCGGTACCAACGTCGCGCACGCGGACCGGCGCGCCGTTGCGGTACGCGAGGATTACGTCAGCATAGGAATCAGCCACCAGTATCTGGTCATTGGCCGCAATCGTGAATGCCTGATTGGGTCCGTCAAAGCTGCCCTTCGGTTGATCGACATTCGTGCGCCCCAAAACCGTGCGGACCTGTTCCAGGCTCAAATTGTAGGCAGCGAGCTGGGCCGGATTGACCTGGACCCGCACCGCAGGCTTCTGCCCACCCTGGATCGTCACCGCGCCAACGCCAGTCACCTCGCTCAGCTTCTGCGCAAGCACCGTGTCGGCGATGTCCTGGATCTTCGTGATTGGGTACGCTTCGGACGTTAGTGCCAGGATGAGAATGGGCTGGTCCGCCGGATTCACCTTTTTGTACACCGGCGGGTAAGGCAGACCGCTCGGCAGTGAAGCCGCAGCCGCATTGATGGCGGCCTGTACATCCTGCCCGACGGAATCGATGTCCCGATCGAGGACAAACTGCATGGTGATTACGCTGATGCCGAAAGAGCTTGTCGAGGTCATCAGCGTCACGCCCGCGATCTGCCCCAACTGCTGCTCCAACGGTGTCGTGACCAGGGAGGCCATCGTGTCCGGGCTTGCACCCGGAAGCTGGGTCGAGACTTGAACAGTCGGGAAGTCGATCTCGGGCAACGAGGAGACCGGAAGCAGTCTGAATCCAAGGCCGCCCGCGATGAGCACCGCAAGACTCAACAACGCGGTAGCGATCGGACGCGTAATAAACGGCGCAGATACGCTCATGGCGAAGATCGGCGCTCCTGACTAGCTGCCCTCTCTGATGCAAGCTTCGACGATGTGATCTGGGGAACGGCTCCTTCTTGCTGTGATTTGGCTTCTGTGGGAATCACGTACGCACCCGGCCGGAGCTGTTCCTGGCTTGTGACAACGACTTGCTGACCAGGCTCAAGGCCGGATTCGACGACAGCGATGTTGTTATCGACCTGACCGACCCGGATCGGCCGCATCTCGACCCGGTTATCCTGATCCAACACATACGCAAATGTACCGCCCGCATTGCGCTGCACCGCCGCGCTCGGCACGACGGTGCCGTCCTTGACCGTGTCGAGCCGCACGCGGACGTTAACGAATTGCCCCGGCCACAGCTTGCGGTGTGCATTGGCAAACGTAGCCTTGAGTTTGATTGTGCCGGTCTGAGCATCGATGCGATTGTCGAGGACCGACAGGACGCCCTCTTCCAATGCTCTCTTCCCGTCGGCATCGAGCGCCGCCACCGGAACCTGCCTGTCGGCAAGCGCTTGCTGCACCGTTTCGAGGTATTGTTGCGGAAGCGAGAAGGATACGTAGATCGGCTCCAGCTGCGTGATGATCACTATTCCGCTCGACTCACGCGCTCGAACGAAATTGCCTGCATCAATCAGCCGTACCCCGGTTCGCCCG
This sequence comes from Bradyrhizobium centrolobii, assembly GCF_001641635.1. Lineage (GTDB taxonomy): Bacteria > Pseudomonadota > Alphaproteobacteria > Rhizobiales > Xanthobacteraceae > Bradyrhizobium > Bradyrhizobium centrolobii. The sequence goes on along the minus strand of NZ_LUUB01000079.1, from coordinate 442,874 downwards.
GAAATCGGGGCGCGAATACTGGCGTATTCGAGATCCAAGGCGGCCGCGTCGATGTTGGCCTGGTCGGTCTGCAGCGAGCCTTCCAACTGGCGGACCAGCGCGCGAGCGGTATCCACCGTCTGCTGAGTTGCAAATTGCCCAAGCTTCACGGCTCGATCGAGATCGAGCTTCGCGTTGGCAAGCTGTGCCTCGTTCTTCGCCTTTACGCCTTGAGCTTGGCTGAGCCTGGCCTCATAAACGCGGGAATCGATCTGGGCCAGAAGATCTCCGGCCTTTACCTCTTGGCCTTCGGTGAAGGCGATCTTTTCCAGGAGGCCGTCAACCCTCGCCCTTACGGTAACGGTGTTGAAGGCCTCCACTGAGCCGATGCCGGCCACATTAACGGGCACGTCCTGTCGGACCACTGGAGCGGTAACAACCGCGACCGGACCGCCTTGACGATGCCTGCCTCGGCCGCCGCCACCCCCGCCTCCGCCTCCGCCGCCACGGGAGACAGTTACCGTATCGTCACGCGGGCGAGCACCTCCGGCTTGGTCAGAAACGTACCACCAAGCCGTGGCCGTCATAATCAATAGAACGCCCCCTGCACGGATCGCGTTCAGCATGGGCTCACCAACTAACCGGGGCATGATATGCCCGCGTGAGCGCCTTGGCAAAGGCACGTATGCCTCTTGGGAGGGATTTGACGATGGCATCATCCAGGTTGCGAGTTACTGTGGGCACAGGAACCGCAAAAGCTGCTCGGTGCGGCGCCACCATGTCGCACAATTGGTGCGAGCCCCATATAAGCAGTACTCGCCAACATCGCGGATACTATGGCGCTGGCCAGCAACTTCCTGGCGAGCGTGGCGCTCGTTCCAGCCAGCAGAGCGATTGACCAGAAAAAGAGAGACGCCGCGTAGGCGAGGCCAACCACGACGGCGTTCCTCACGAGAAAGCCGGCATCGAGCTGAAACCCATCAGTCGAGAAGAGCGCGAACACCGCATAGAGCAACACGCAGGTCGTGAGCAGCGCCAGCACTTGCAGCGCAAAACGGCGAGCGGGGCGAACACTTCTGATCCCAACCAGGATCGAGACGAACCAGTAGAATTCCTCGCTCAGGATCACGAAGAGGACAGCCGCTGCACCGATGCGGACCGGCTCCGGGACCTGCCGGGCCATTGTCTGAACGTTAGCGGGCAGAGTGGATCCGGCAGCCCAGACCGCGAGAACAATGACCACAGCAGTAACAAGAGCCATCCAAAGAAACGTGGTGCTGGGCGCTCGCTTCGATGCGTTTTCGAAGCCAGGGGCCGACTCCCGAGTTACCGCCGGGCCACTCTCCGGTTGCCGGCCTCCGACACCGACCGCATCTGTTGCGACCGCCTGCTCGGCTTCGATAAAGATGGCCAATTCCGAGACCGGCCGCCAGCGAAGCGTTTCACGGTCCAGGAACAAGGACTGAGCTTCGACGACACCAGATTGGATGGCCGCGATCCAGTCAGCTAGATCTGACATGTCCCGCTCGAAGCCGTCGGCCCCGATCACCCGATACGAGGTGCCCGTCGGCGGGATGGGCCAGCCGATTTGCCTCGGGCTCCTTCCAATCTCGACCATTTCCGCGGCCACCCCTAGTTCGGGCGCACTCGTATTTGCAACGTTTAGCGCGGGCGAACGTTACATGGATGCTGTCGCAGGCAGACATATCGGGCCAGAGGGTTCATGTGCCCTATGTCAGTTTCCGAGGGCCCGAACATGAACACGAGCGATGCGCCTACTTCGGCGTTCAGGCGCCCGGGCGCGTTATGCGCGCTACTGCTTGCCCTTATTTTTTCGGCTGGAAGTCCTGGCGGCGCGCAGGGTGCCGGTCCGGACTTGCTCGTCTTCGCGGCCGCGAGCCTCAAGACCGTCCTTGATGACGTTAACGCCCATTGGCAGGCGAACGCAGGCAAGCGGGCCGTAATCTCGTACGCGTCCAGCGCAGCGCTAGCCAAGCAGATCGAGCAAGGGGCGCCGGCCGACATTTTCATCTCGGCTGACGAGGACTGGATGGACTATCTCGCCGAGCGCAAGCTGATCAGACCGGAAACGCGCTCGGACCTCGTCGGCAACCGCCTTGTGCTCATTGCACCTAAGGGCGCCGATCTTCACGTCGATATCATTCCCGGATTCCCACTGCCGTCGCTCGTTGGGCATGGGCGCCTCGCAATGGCCAATACGGACGCGGTTCCAGCCGGCAAGTACGGCCGCGCTGCACTCGAGTCGCTTGGGGTCTGGGATTCGGTCAAGGATCGCATTGCTCAAGCCGAAAACGTCCGAGCGGCGCTTCTCCTGGTGTCGCGTGGCGAAGCGCCGCTCGGCATTGTCTACAAGTCCGACGCGGTGTCGGAGCCAGCCGTCGTGACCGTTGGCAGCTTCCCGGAAAGCACTCACCCGCGCATCATCTATCCTGTCGCGGTTGTCGCCGGTTCGACCAAACCTGATGCCGCCGCCGCCTTTATCGACCTGCTGAGATCGCCAGAGGCGCGCAGCATCTTCGAGAAGCAAGGTTTCACGATACTGGAGTGAAGCCTATGTTCACCCTGACGCCGGAAGAGAAGACTGCCCTTGAACTGAGCCTGCGAGTTGCTCTGTGGGCGACAGTCGCGAGCCTACCGCCGGGGCTTCTCATTGCGATGGTGCTGTCGCGGGGAAAATTCTGGGGCAAGTCGATCCTAAACGGGATTGTTTTTTTGCCGCTGGTTCTTCCCCCGGTGGTCACCGGCTATCTTCTGCTTCTACTGTTCGGGCAGCACGGACCGCTTGGCGCGTTCCTCGCTGACAATTTCGGAATCGTCTTCGCCTTCAGGTGGACGGGCGCGGCACTTGCGTGCGCCGTCATGGGGTTCCCATTGCTGGTTCGAGCTCTGCAATTGTCCATAGACGCCATCGACCGCGGGCTCGAGGATGCGGCGGGAACGCTCGGAGCCAGTCCCGGCTGGGTCTTCGTGACCGTGACGCTACCGCTCATCTTGCCCGGCATTATTGCCGGTACGATCCTTTCCTTCGCGCGTGCGATGGGAGAGTTCGGCGCGACGATCACCTTCGTGTCTAACATACCGGGCGAAACGCAAACGCTTCCTACGGCCATCTACACCTTTACGCAGGTCCCGGGCGGCGAATTCGCGGCTTTCCGCCTTACCGCAATCGCGGTCGTGGTCTCGATGTCCGCCCTACTCGCCTCGGAAGCAATCGGGGGGATCGTCGGCCATCGCATCGGGGTCGAGGCATGATCCGGGTCGCGGTGCAGCATCGACTCGGGTCATTCGATCTCAACGCCCAATTCGAGAGCGATGGCCGCGTGACCGCATTGTTCGGGCGCTCGGGATCCGGCAAAACGTCGCTGGTGAATGCCATCGGCGGACTTATCCGCCCGGCATGCGCCCACATCTCGCTCGACGGCGAGATTCTCGTCGACACCGAGCAGCGGGTCTTTGTGGCCAAGCATCGGCGCCGGGTCGCTTATGTGTTCCAGGACGCGCGGCTATTCCCACACCTTACCGTCCGCCAAAATCTGCTTTACGGCCGGTGGTTCACGCCGCCCGCCAAGCGCTTCGGCCAACTTGCGCAGGTGGTTGAGCTGCTTGGGATTGGTCATCTGCTCCAACGTCGTCCCCGGAATCTTTCCGGTGGCGAGAAGCAGCGGGTCGCCATAGGACGGGCCCTGCTGGCCTCGCCCCGGCTGCTCATCATGGACGAGCCGCTCGCTTCGCTCGATGAGGCACGCAAGGCCGAGATCCTGCCTTATCTCGAGCGGCTATACGACGAGACCAAGGTGCCCACCATCTATGTAAGCCATTCAGTATTGGAGGTCGCACGTTTGGCGGATACTCTCGTCGTGATGGCCGAAGGCCGCGTCGAGGCGACCGGACCGACTGCCGACGTCATGGCGCGCCTCGACCTGCCTCCATTTACGGACCTGATCGAAGCAGGGGCGGTGCTCGAAGCGGAGATCCTGAAGCACGACGACTCATTCGGCCTCACCGTGTTGAGCCTGTGCGGGTCGCGCCTGTGGGTTCCGCGTCTCGACCGGCACCGTGTGGGCGCCAAAGTGCGTGTTCATATTCGCGCGCGTGACGTCATGCTGAGCACGCGTCCGCCCGATCGGCTGAGTGCACTTAACGTATTGCGCGGGACCATCGCTGAGATCGGTCCGCAGCGTGGCCCCATCCGGGACGTGCGCCTCGACTGCAGCGGGCAAGCGATCTTGGCCCGCATTACCCGGCGATCGGTCGAAAGCTTACATTTGACGGAAGGTACGACTGTGTATGCTGTGATCAAGGCGGTGGGCCTCGACCGGCAGACATTTGGAGCCGCATCTCGGCATGCCAATGGCGCGGATACGACTGCCATTCCGATTTGACAGCTGCCATGGACGCTAGTTGGAACTTGCGAGGCCTTGCTGTGTTGCCGGCTGGCGGCATCTGACCGGGTTCTGAGCAGGTAAGCGCGTTCAGGAGGAGGCCCAATGTCAGTGCGCAGGTTACAGGGCACGCTGCAGGCGATGCTCGTGCTCGCTTCCGCAGTCCTGACTGCAATGCCTGCTTTTGCCCAGATACGCACTACGCTAAGGGGCCATTCGCTTGCACTGGCCTCGATCGACTACTCGCCGGATGGCCGGTATGTAGCCACGGGCAGTTACGACAAGACGGCGAAGATCTGGGATGCCACCACGGGCGCGGAAATAGCCACGCTGCGGGGGCACAACGCAACCGTCGAAGCGGTCCGCTTCTCACCCGACGGCAGCCTTCTGGCGACGGGCAGTTACGACGGCACTGTGAAGCTTTGGAATTGGGCTTCCGAACGCGAATTGGCCACGCTGCGGGGCCACACCAACATGATCCGGTCGCTGGCTTTCGCCCCCGACGGAAAAACCATTGCGTCAGGGAGCCACGACAACACCATCAAATTGTGGGACGTAGGCAGCGGACAGGAGCGCGCCACGCTTCGACACGATGGTGCAGTGCGATCACTGGCGTTCAGCCATGACAGCAAGATTCTTGCCTCCGGCAGCAACGACTACACGGCCAAACTATGGGACGTGGCCACAGGGCGCGAGCTCGCAACGCTGCGAGGCCATGGGCATGGGATCCGCGGTATCGCGTTTTCGCCCGACGACAAGGTGCTCGTCACCGGCAGCATGGACACGACCGTGCGGCTTTGGGATGTCGCTCAGCGGAAGGAAACCGCCACGCTCGAGGGCACGACGAGCGAGGTTCTTTGCGTGGCGTTTTCACCGGACGGCAAGCTGGTCGCGGCCGGGAGCGTCGACAACTCGTTGAGGATCTGGAACGTCGCAACCGGCGAGGACGTCATGGTGCGATGGAGCGAGGTCGGCGATCGCGTTCGCGGCGTGGCTTTCTCGCCTGACGGCAAATCGCTCGCGACGGCCACAATGGATCATCTCGCCAAGATTTGGGACCTCGACCAATTGCTGAAATCGGGTGTCGAACCTCCCAAGGAAGAGGCTACGCCCAAGGGAGAGGAACGGGCGACCCTGAAAGGACACAAATCTTTCGTCACCGCAGTGGCTTTCACGCCTGACGACAAGATCCTCGCTTCGGCAAGCCACGACCGAACAGTCAAGCTGTGGGACGTAGCGTCTGGCAACGAACTGCGGACGCTGCTCGGCCACAGCGGTGCCATCGTCACGCTCGCGATCTCGCCGGACGGCAAAACCCTCATGACGGGCTCCTATGACCGGACCGCCAAACTATGGGAGCTGCCGTCCGGAAAGGAGATTGCCACGCTGGTCGGGCACGCGAATATTATCCGCGCCGTAGCTATCGCGCCTGACGGCAAAACCGCTGTCTCTGGTGGTTATGATGAAACGATAAAGCTGTGGGATATCGGCGGACATCGGGAGATTGCGACCCTCACCGGCCATACCGGAGGAGTCAAAGCATTGGCCTACTCGCCCGACAGTCGGTTGATCGCTTCGGGCAGCATTGACGGCACCATCAAGCTTTGGGACGTGTCATCGACCAAAGAGGTCGCCACCATCGACGTGCATACCGGCCCCGTCCACTCCGTGGCGTTCTCCCCTGATGGCAAGCTGCTTGCGTCTGCCGGTGCGAGCAACGACGTGCAGCTATTCGAGGTTGAGACCCGCAGGGAGTTGGAGCCGTTCAAGGGCCACACCGCCTGGGTCCGGTTCTGCGCGTTCTCTCCCGACGGGAAGACGCTCGCCTCGGGTGGCCTCGACGACACTGTGCGCCTCTGGGATGTTGTCAGCCGGGTGCAGACGGCCGCGCTGAAGGGGCACCTCAGACGCATTCACTTTGCAACGTTTTCACACGATGGGACGATCGTGGCCACCGCCGGCATGGACGGCACTGCGAAGCTCTGGGACACGCCGAAACGGGCGCCGCCAGACGCCGTATCGAGCAAAGCAACGGAGCAGTGAGGCGACAGGAGGCTCAAGATGGACAACCAACCCCTGGATCGGTTGACCTCTGCGCTCGTCAGCGGCAGTGTCACGGACGAAGAGGAAATGGCTCGGCTCGACCGGCAGCCGGTGATCCAGATCTTGCCGGACGCCAACGTTATCAAGATCGGCGGACAAAGCTTTATCGATCGGGGTCGGGAGGCCGTCTTCCCGCTGATCGATGAGATCGTCGAAAATCTCCCCAAGCACAAGATGATCATTGGCACCGGAGCCGGCACCCGGGCGCGTCATTCCTATAGTGTGGGGCTTGATCTCGGGATGCCCACTGGAGTGCTAAGCGTGCTCGGATTCTTCGTGAGCATCCAGAATGCGAAGATGATCCACTATCTCCTCGCCAGGCATGGAATCCCGTCGATCGAGCCAGCTCAATTCGCTCAATTACCGCTCTACCTCGCCGAGCGCCAGGCCTGCGTATGTGTCGGTATGCCCCCCTACGCGTATTGGCAGCCCAATCCGGAGATCGGCCGCATTCCGCCGCACCGGACAGATGCCGGCTGTTACCTAATCAGCGAAACCTTGGGTTGCCGCTCAATGATCTTCGTCAAGGATGAAGAGGGTCTTTATACGGCCGACCCGAAGAAGGATCCGAACGCCAAGTTCATTCCCAAGATCACCGTCGACGAACTCATGGAGCTCGACCTGGTCGATGTGGTGCTGGAGCGAACGGTGTTCCAACTCATGAAGAACGCCAAAAACCGTCGCTCCGTCCAGGTCATCAACGGCCTGAAGCGGGGCAATTTGACGCGAGCGCTCAACGGCGAGCCGGTCGGAACCCTAATCTCGGCCTGAAGCGAGTATACACCATGGTCGAAAAAGCCAGCACAGAGCAGGAATTCCCGATCGACAGACGCCGCCACGTCCAATCGATGCTCATGCGCGAGAGTCTCCTCGACAAGCAGGTCATGACGTCGACTGAAACTCCCGTGGTGCCAATGCTGCCATTCTGCCACGTGATCAAGATTGGCGGACGCTCGATTCTGGACAATGGGAAGAAGGCCGTTTACCCGCTGGTCGAAGTCCTCGGCAGACTCCTCGAAAATTTCAAACTGGTGATCGGCACCGGCGGCGGCGTGCGCAGCCGACATGTAACCTCGATCGGCATGGATCTCGGTTTACCGACCGGCGTGCTCGCTCAGCTCTGCATCATCGATGCGCTCGGCAATGCGCACATGCTCGGCACGCTTCTGGCGCCGTTTGGCGTGGTCGCCATTCCGCCCGAAATTCTTGGACACATGCTGCCCTTCTTCATCAAATCGGCCCCGGGTGTGATCTGCAATGGTGATCCGCCATTCTCGATTTGGGAGCAGCCTCCTCGGCTCGGACGCATCCCACCACATCGGACCGACGCCGGCACTTTCTTGCTCGCTGAGTGCTACGGCTGCGCGACACATACCCTGGTCAAAGACGTGAATGGGCTTTACGAGTCTGATCCCAAACTCAATCCAGATGCGAAATTTATTGGCGAAATCACCGTCTCGGATCTCAGAAGGCGCAACCTGCCGACGCTTCCCTTTGACCGTGTCCTGCTCGACCTGCTCGCCAACGCGCGCCAGGTCGAAAGCTTTCAAATCATCAATGGGCTACGGCCCGAGCTTCTGGAACGAGCACTGCGCGGCGAACACGTCGGAACAATCGTCCGTAAAGATTGATCCCCAAAGGCGCGCCCCGGAAACGGCTCAACGCCCACGAGGGCGGAGCTGCGGCGCCGAGCCTGCGGCGACTTTGCGGCCGTCGGCGATGTCGAAACCGGCTGCGAACAACCAACTACTTTACTAGGCTCCATTCGCAAGAGCCGCTACCATTGAGCCTACGAAATCGCGGAAAATCGTAGATTGGTGTAGCAAATCGTGGCCCGTGGTAGCGGGCGAGCGCTAGCGCCTTTTCCCGACACCAACCAAACCTACGATGTCTCATCCAATTCCTCCGCCAGGAGCTGCCCTCCCCACTAAGTCGCAGTTTGACCCTTCCGAGACGTGCGTATCTGAGTGTCCGGCAAATCAAGCCGCCGGCTGGAACATTTCCACTTTTTCCTGACCTGTTCGATTGTGGCAGAGCCCCCGCGACATCATCGTGGTGGCGGGTTCTTCGCGAAATCCGCGACGTCCCGCCGAAATTTATCCAGTTGGCGTCCTTTTCCCGCCAGAATTGGTTCAGCTCTCATTCAACGGCAATGCCTATTCTTCCCGGCGTTGGCCTGCTTGTCGAAGCATCAGCCTCTCACTGGGAGACCCTGTCATGAAGCTGAAAACTGCACTTCTGGCGACGGCATTCGCCTTTGCCGCACTTCCCGCGCTCCCAGCGCTCGCTCACGATGACGATGAGCATGGAGCATTTCATGACGAGCTTGGCGAAGCTCATGAACGCGCTCACGAGGAAGGGTTTTCCAGCCGCGCGGAGCATCGCGCCTATCACCGCGCCCTCCGAGACTTGCACGAGGGCTATCATGAGGAACGCGGTGACTATCCAGGCTATTACTACCGGCCGCGTTACTACTATTCCTATCCTCGCTACCGCAGCTATGGATGGTAGCCAGGACCAGGCAATGAGAGGAGAATAAGTCATGCGGGCTAAACTTTTGGCCATCGGCACAGGCATCGGCCTCGCACTTGCCGCGACCGGAGCAATGGCTCACCCCAAATTGACGTCCGCTGTTCCGGCGGCTGATGGCGCGGAACGCGCCGCGTCCCCGACCAAGGAAATTCGTCTGAATTTCTCGGAAGGCGTCATCGCCAAATTCTCGGGCCTGGAGTTGCGTGACGAGAGTGGAAAATCAATTGCGACGGGAACCCCGGCGGCCGATCCGAAGGACAAAAAGCAACTTGTAGTCCCCCTCAGTACGCCGTTGGTAGCGGGCAAGTACCGGGTGATATGGCACGTCGTTTCTGAGGACACTCATCGCGTCAAAGGGGAATACACCTTCACCATCGGCAACTAGCCGTGGAGCCGTGGCTCGTCGTCACCCGGTTCGTGCATTACGGGGCGTCTCTTGTCCTGTTCGGCCTGGCGCTTTTTCCCCTCTACTCTCATGGGCTAGTCGCAAGTCGGAGCGCGGGCAGCCGCGCTGCGGCACTCTCGCTGCCGGTTTCACTCCTCGTACTCATCAGCGGCATTTTATGGTTCATCGGCGTCGCGACCAGCATGACCGAGGCCGAGATGAGTTGGGAAACCGCTGGTCTCATGCTGACGGAAACCTCCTTTGGCGCCGTCTCCTTGTTACGGCTGGGAGCTGCGATAACGGCAATCGGAATCCTCACGTGGCTCCTGCGAGGTTCGCCGAGAAAGCTTGGGCTGCCTCTCGTCGCCATATGCGCAGTTCTGCTAGGCAGTTTGGCGGGTGTTGGCCACACGCAAATAGAGGATGGCCAAGCCTGGGCGGTACACATCTTGTCGGATGCTCTCCATCTTCTTGGAGCAGGCGCCTGGCTTGGCGGACTCGTCGGCCTGCTTGGTCTCATCGTCACGTCTCTCTACGGCGAGATGGCAACGGATCGCCGAGCTTGCGAAGCAGCATTGAATTTTTCGACGATGGGGTACATTGCAGTCGCCACCCTGGTCGCATCCGGCCTAATCAATTCCTGGTTCCTCGTGAGCTCGGTCACCAACCTGATCACTACGTCATACGGCCGGTTGCTCCTGCTAAAGCTTGTTCTCTTTGCAGTTATGGTCGGCCTTGCCGGTTTCAACCGCTTCTTCGTGGTCCCCGCACTCCTTCATTCGACCGCGACCGGCCCCGTGCTGCGCCGGCTCCTGATCAATGTCGCCGCAGAACAGAGCCTTGGCTTCGCCATAGTCCTGATCGTCAGCCTGCTGGGCATCATCGAACCCGCGACCACGTCGTAATCACTCACGCACGGATGCCAGCATCCACGCCGAAGGGCCGCTTGCACCAAAAGCTGCCGACATCCAATCCTTCGCCTGAAGGCAGGAATGAGCCCGCAGCAGCGGTCAGCTCTTACGGCCTTGGAGACCCAAGTTGAAAGGCCACGAACCTTAGTATCTGGCGAAAGCGGCCGAATTCGCGGAAACTCGAACGTGACGCATGTTCGGCGCCACCACCGTACAGCTGGGCTGCATCGAAGAAGTGCGTGCTGACACTTTGTCCGTCGCAAGGTACCGAGCGTCGCTCGGGGTCGAAACGTTTGCTCCAGAGCGACCGCTTCGCGTCAAAAGCTGCCAATCCCACATCGCCGGCCGAATCCGAAGCGCCTAATTGGCAAGAGACAGTCGGCCCTGAGACGCTTCAACGTCTCGCTGAGCAACTCGGCTACCGGAAGGCGGCCGCGACAGGTCCTCGCGGTCAGCGAGCCGACGCTGGTTTATTCCCCCTGGGCTTGCTTTTTTTTGCAGTTGACATGGGTTGATGCCGCCGCCCGAGCGCGTAGGCTTGTGGCAACGAACAATCGATCAGGGGGAGGAACATGCGCCAGCATGCACGGCACGCGGCCTTTGATCGGCTCGCCGGCACTCTTCTCATCGCCTTCATTTCAGTCGCTACACCGGCCAGCGCCCAGCAAGTGATGATCGCCAAAACCGACACGCAGATCGATGCGCTGGATCCCGGCATTAAGCTCTTCCTCCGCGAAAAGATGGCGGAAGGCAACACAGCTTTCACGGACGACAACGTCATCCTCTTTCTGCACGGGGCGACCAGCCCTTCGACCTGCGACTTCGATCTCTCCTATAAGGACTACTCTTGGGCCGACTGGCTGGTGAAACAGGGATACGTCGTCTACATGGGAGACTATCGCAACTATGGCGGCTCGACGCGTGAAGCCGCCATGGACGATCCCCCCGCAAAACATCATCCGTTGACGCGTTCCTATTTTTCGATCAGGTCCTTAAGTTCCTCCGCGAGTAGTTGCGTCGAAGCCCGCAAGGATTCGGTCTCGCGAAGTGGGTCTTGATGAAGTACTTGTGTCGAACGCTTGCGAGTTGCCGAGGAATAATCATGAAGCGTCTAGTTCAATTCGCTGTCGTGGGATTGCTGCTCTCCCTGCCCGTTGACGCGCATACGCCGCAGCAGCCGCCACATCAGCTCTTTAGTGAAGGCGATCTCAAGCTGGAAAGCGGCGAGATGATCGAGGATTTCTCGATCTCCTATGTTACCCACGGTACCCTCAACGCTACGAAATCCAATGCTATCCTGATGGTGACGGCGATCTCGGGCAATCATCACCGGATCGACTTCATGATCGGGCCCGGGAAGGCGCTGGACCCCACCAAATACTTCGTCATCTGCACCGATGCTATCGGCAACGGGCTTACGACGTCGCCAAGCAATTCCAAGACGCAGCCGCGCATGCAGTTTCCAAAATTCACCATCCGTGACATGGTGGAATCGCAATATCGGCTGTTGAAGGAGAAGTTCGGAATTGATCACGTCGTGGCCGTGATCGGTCCCTCGATGGGCGGCATGCAAACACTGCAATGGGGTGTCAGCCATCCCGACTTCATGAACGCGCTAGTAGCCATGGTGCCGCTGGCCCAGACGCCGGCCTGGACGGTCGCGGTGCTTGAGGCCTCGCGCAAGGCGATTATGGAGGACCCCGCCTGGAAGGACGGCAATTACGACACGCCGCCGGAAAAAGGCGTGCGTCTGTGGCGCGACATTCTCAACCTGCTCGCGGCCCGCACGCCCGATATGTATCAGGCCCAATTCAAGAATGGCATCAACGTACTCCCCTGGATGACGGAGCAGGAGAACGCGGTGATGAAGGCCTTCGATGCCAATGACTGGATCTACCAGACCTGGGCCTATGAGCGGCACGACGTGGGCACGACCCCCGGCTTCGACGGCAATACTGCAAAGGCGCTGGCATCAATCAAAGCGAAGACGCTAATTCTCACTGGCACCAAGGATCTGCTCAATCCCGAGTTCGAGCCGAAGCAGATGGGCAAGAACATTCCGGATGTGAAGATGATGACGATCAGTCCAGGCACGGTGACCGGTCACGCTTCGGCCGGCGGCTCAAATCCCGCTGATGTCGAGTTTCTCAACCGCGAAGTCGGCGCTTTTCTCGACAACGTCCCTGGTAACATCAAGAACTGAACTCGTTTGCTGAAGGACTAGGCACACAAGACATCGGGTAAGTGACCTGTATACGCGGACGCGAGCGTCGGCATAGCTGCAACTGGTGTCTAAGTAGGCCTCCGGAAAATGCTGGACTTCCCGTTTTGGCGTTGGGCAATCCGTGGCTCGGCGCGAGGCCATTCTACGCGGAGCGGGCCATGAAAATTGCTACGGCGTCATTGTTGCTGGCAATCGCGCTCCAATTGGAGGCGGCCGTGGGAATTTTGGTTGCTGCTACCCATACATTCACTGAATTCATTCTACCCACCCCTGCCAGCCATCCATCCGCAATTACGCTTGGGCCAGACGGTGCGCTGTGGTTCACCGAGGCCGGGGGCAAGATCGGGCGGATCACGACCGAGGGGAGGATCACGGAGCTTCCGATTAAGCGCGACGGGATCTTGCATTCCATCACAACAGGACCAGACGGCGCGTTGTGGTTCACTGAATTCACGTCAAAGAAGATCGGGCGCATTCCAACAATCGCCACGCCTGAGAACCCCCTACTGACCGAATTCACGGTCCCTGAGTCGGCTACACCGCTGGGCATCACGACCGGGCCAGATGGCGCCTTGTGGTTCACCGAAAAGGCTGGAGGCAAAATCGGGCGGATCACCACGACCGGCGAGGTCACCGAATTCACGATCCCCGCGGCCAAGTGTGGAGAGATCACGACTGGACCAGACGGCGCCCTGTGGTTCACATTCTTTCGTGGCAAAATCGGACGGATTACGACCGCGGGTGAGGTCACCGAATTCCCAATTCCCCCGGCGAATAGTAGCCCCGGCGGTATCACGACTGGGCCAGATGGCGCGCTGTGGTTCACCGAATCGGTCGGTGGCAAAATTGAGCGAATTACCACCGATGGCAAGCTAACCGAATTCGATCTTCCCAATCCCAATGCTCAGCCGTGGGGCATTACGACGGGGCCAGATGGCGCCTTGTGGTTTACCGAAGCCAGTTGCGTTCGCCAGCCAGGTCCGCGCTGCGTCCTTGGCAACAAAGTCGGACGGATAACGACCACCGGTTTAGTCACCGAATTCCCGATCCCGTCGGACGGTAGCGGACCGCACAGCATCACCGCTGGGCCGGACGGCGCACTGTGGTTCACTGAGTATTATGGGAACAGGGTCGGGCGCTTGGTGCTTCCTTGATCGTCAACGCGTGATGGCGCTTTCGTGATCCGCGCCTTCCACGGCGCATTGACGTCCACCGTTAGCGGAAGGCACCGAAGTGAGTTGCCGAGGGCAAAGGCATCCTTGGGGACCGTGTGACTCGAAATCGATCTTACAGCCCCCATTGAAGTGCTATTTCGGACGTCAATTTCGAGTTAGGGCTCAGCCACGCACGCGCCGTGCCAGTCCGAGCCCACGGGCTCTACGACACGGCGGTGGGCCGCTTGGCTTGGACCTTGGCGCCCTCGGCCAGATCGACGGATGGATTGAGGATGACCTGGTCGCCACGTTTGACACCGCTGTCGACTTCAACCTCCGAACCGAAGTCGCGCAGCACGCCGATCTTCCGCAGGTGCACGACGCCGTTTTCGACCACGGCGACCTGCATGCCGCCCGAATTGAAGATCACTGCGTCCGCGGAGATCCGGTAGCTCGGCGTCTTGCGCGGAATGTGCAGTTCCACGGTGCAGTAGATTCCCGACGCAAGCGCGGCGTCTGGGTTCGGGATGTCGACTTCGGTGAGAAGTGTCCTCGAGCCTGGCTGGAGGGCGTCGGCGATTCGCGTGACGGTTCCAGGAAAGGTCCGGTCCGGGATCTCGGGCACGCGCACCACCGCGGCGATGCCGGGCTTCAGGCCGAATGCGGCGTCCTGCGGCACGAACACCTGCGTGCGGATCACATTGCCCTGCTGGAGGGTGAACATGAACGTGCCTGAGGTGGCATCGGCCTGCACCAGGCTGCCGACGTCGATGTTGCGCTGGGTGATGACGCCGTCGAACGGGGCCACGACGCGCTGATACAGCTTCTGTTGGCGGAGCACCTGCAACTGCGCCTCCTCCGCCTTGACGTTGGCTTGCGCCACCGACACGGCGGCCTCCTGGGCCTTGAGCGTCTGCTGGTCGATCGTGCCTTGCTGGGCCGTGAGCCAGCCCTTCTCGACCAGCGGCCGATCGCGATCCCAGGTGACCCTGGCGAGAACCTGGTTCGCCTGCGCCTGCTGGAGCGCCGAATTGAGCTGGGCGAGCGTCGCTTCGGCCTGGGCGATCTGGTGATCGAGCTCGGGGGCAACGATTTCGGCGAGCAACTGCCCTGCCTTGACGTGGTCACCGATATCGACCGCGCGTGTGCCGATATAGCCGCTCGCGCGCGCGAAGATGTTCGCACTGGCGAAGGCAGAGGTTGTCGCCGGCAGCTTCACGACGTCGATATTGTCGCTGGGCTCCACAGTCTCAACGCGGACCTGCGGGACGAAGTCGCGTGCCTGCTCCGCGGTCGCGAGCACCTGGCGGCGCTCTGCATAGTGGCTCCATACGCCAAATGCGAGCGCCGTGCCGGCGACCAGCACCAGGCTGAAGCCGGCGAGGCGCCCTCCCCGACGCTGCCTGCGCGGCGGCGCGACCGTCTCCTTGTCCCGATCCGTCTCCGTCACGCGCTCAACGTCAAATCGTCCGTTGAAGTTCATTCCAGCACCTCGTCAAATACCCCGTGATGTGTCATGCCGTCGTTGCCCTTGCGAAGCATGGCGAACAGGTAGGGCACGACCAGCAGTGTCGTCGGCGTCGCGAACAAGAGCCCGCCGATGACGGCGCGTGCCAGTGCGGCGTTCTGCTCCTCGCCGGCCGCGCCGATCGCCATCGGGATCATGCCGACGATCATGGCAGCCGCGGTCATCAGCACCGGCCGGATTCTCGTGTGGCCGGCTTCGATGGCGGCTTCGAAGGCGGTCTTGCCTGCGAGCTGCTGCTCGCGTGCAAAGGTCACGAGCAGGATCGAGTTCGCGGAGGCGACGCCCACCGCCATGATCGCGCCCATCAGCGACGGCACGTTGAGCGTGGTGCCGGTGATGAACAGCATGGTCAGGATGCCGCAAAGCGTCGCCGGCAGCGCCAGAATGACGACGAAGGGATCGCCGAAATTCTGGTAGTTCACGACCATCAACAGGTAGACGAGGACGGCCGCGAACAGCAGGCCGACACCGAGGTTGATGAACGAGCTGTTCATGCTCTGGATTTGGCCGATGACCTGAATGGTGTTGCCGGGTTTGAGCTGCTTCTGCAGGTCGGCCGTGATCGCGCTGATCCGGCTCGCCACGCTGCCGAGATCGCGGCCCTGGACACTGGCGTAGACTTCGTAGACCGGCTGCACATTGGCCTGATTGGCGTTGGTCGGAATCGAGGTGCGCTTGAACGTGGTGACGTTGCTGAGCAGGCCGGGAATTGGCGTCTCGGTCTGCGCCGATGCCAGCGAGGTCGACACCGGCGTATTGGCGAGATCGTTCAGCGAGCTGATCTGCCGCTCCGGCGTCTGCACCGCAAAATAATAGGGAATTCCCGAGGTCGGGTCGGTCCAGAAGTTCGGCGTGACCTGCTCCGAGGAGCTCAGGCTGACATTGACGTTGGTCGCGATCGTATTGGCATTGAGCCCGAGCTGCGCCGCGCGGGCGCGGTCGATATCGGCGTAGAAGGCCGGCGCGTTCACCTCCTGCTGCAGATGGGCGTCGGCGATCCCCGGGATCGCGGCGATGCGCCGACGCAGCTCGTTGGCGACCTTCAGATTGTTCTCCTTGTCGTAACCGACGGTTCGCACGTCGATCTGGGCCGGCAGCCCGAAATTGAGGATCTGGGTAACGATGTCGGCGGCCTGGAAGTAGAAGGTGTCCTCCGGAAATGCAGCCGGTAGCACCTCGCGCAGTTTGCGCACATAGTCGGCCGTGGGCCGATGGCCCTCCTTCAGCGAAACCAGGATCACGCCGTCATTGACGCCGATGGTCGAGCCGTCGCTGAACGCCAGATTGTAGGCGCGTGCCGGCAGGCCGATATTGTCGACGATCAATGCACGGTCCTTGTCCGGAATGACCTCCCGGATCTTGTCCTCGACCTGCTGGAAGATCTTTTCCGTACGCTCGATACGACTTCCTGCCGGCGCGCGAACGTGAAGCTGGATCTGTCCGCCGTCGATCACCGGGAAGAAATCCCGGCCGACGAAGGGGAACAGCACGATGCCGAGCCCCAGCACGGCGACCATCCCGGCCGGAATGATGAATCGATGCTCGATCAATCCGGTCAGCGAGCGCGAATAGGCGTGGCGCATCACCTCGAAACTCCGCTCGAATGCCGCATGGAATCGCGCGAACAGGCCGCGCGGCGCAGCGCCGGTGAGACCATGGTGCTCGCCCTTGAGCAGAAGACCGATGATGATCGGCGTCAGCGTCCGTGACAGGCCGTAGGAGGCCAGCATCGCGAAGACCACGGCAAGGCCGAGCGGCGTGAACAGATACTTGGCCGGCCCGTCGAGGAAGACGACGGACGTGAAGACGCAGCTGATGGCGAGCGTGGACACCAATGTCGGCACGGCGATGCCGGCCGCGCCATGCAGGGTGGCCTGCGGCAGGGAGAACCCCTCCTCCGTCAGCAGACGATGGGTGTTTTCGATCGTGACCGTGGAATCGTCGACGAGGATGCCCACCGCCAGCGCGAGCCCGCCCAGCGTCATCGTGTTCAGGGATTCGCCGAGGAAGTAGAGCACGATCAGCGAGGTCAGGATCGACAGCGGGATCGAGATCATGACCACGACCGTCGATCGCCATGATCCCAGGAACAGGAGGATCATCAGCGCGGTCAGTCCGGCCGCGATCGCGCCCTCGCGCAGCACGCCCTCCACCGACTGTTTGACGAATACCGACTGGTCGAACAGTTCGTTGATCTGCATGCCCGGGGGCGCGGCCGCGCGGGCGGTTTGCAGAGCCTTGTGGACCGCGTTGACCACGCTGACCGTCGAGGCGTTGCCGTTCTTGATGATGCTGAGCAGCACCGAGCGCCGCCCGTTCTGGCGCACCACGTTCTGCTGCACCAGCCAGCCATCGTGAACCTGTCCGACGTCCTTGACGAAAATGGTGGCGCCGTTCACCACCTTGATCGGGATGTTGTTGAGATCGTCGATAGAGCGCGGCGTCGCGTTGGTCCGGACGACATATTGCTTGTCGCCCATTTTCGCCGTGCCGGCCGGCAGCGTCAGGTTCTGGGCGTTGACCGCGTTCACGACGTCGAGCGGCGTCAGCCCCTTGGCGACCAGCTTGGCGGGATCGATATCGACCATGATCTGCCGGTATTTGCCGCCCGAAGGCGTCGGCAGCGTGATGCCCGGGATCGGCGCCAGCTGCTGACGGATGCGGTAGATGCCGTAGTCATAGAGCTGCTGCTCGCTCAGCGTGTCGGAGCTCAGGCTGATTTGCAGCACGGGCACGCTCGAGGCGTTGAACTGCACGACGATCGGCGGCTGGATGCCGGGCGGCATCAGCGCGCGGATTGCGTTGGTAGCGGAGACGATCTGCGAAATGGCAAGGTCGAGGTTGACGTCGGGCTGGAAGTAGATTTTCTGTACCGACAGGCCGGCCATCGTCTGTGCTTCGATGTTCCTGATGCCGTTGACGTTTGAGCTGATCGAGTACTGGCTGTACGTGGTTACGCGCTGCTCCATTTCCGGCGTGCTGAGGCCGGTATAGCTCCAGATCACGGTCACGACCGGAATGTCGATTTCCGGGAAAATGTCGGTGGGCATCGCGAATATGGTGACGCCGCCCAGAAACAGGATCAGCGCAGCGACCACATAGAACGTATGGGGAAATCGCAAAGCAAAACGAACGATACCCATTCGGACACTCCTCGCCCCGCGGCGGCCGCTTGCGGTCTCCGCGGCATTCAGACCAGCAGTAACGCGTTGCGCGCGGACTACCGCCGCGCGGCCCTGCCTCCTGCGCTTCCTGGATGTTTTTTGGTTCGAGGGTCGACGAAACCCGATCGGAAAACCCTGGTCGCGTTCCCGGCTTCGCGCGGCCAGTGTTACGGTCGAAAGGAGATTTAGAGATCGCAAGTCAGAAGTGAATGCCGGCTACGGCATTGGGTCGTGCGATTTGACCAAAAATCGGTGAGCACCCACGCGCGGAAACTCAAGATCATGCGAGCGCCGCGGCCGTGCGCTCTCGTTGATGGCGCCATATCATTTCGACACTGGTCAAAATTGTGCCTTCCGCCCAAAATGCGGCGCCTCGACGAAGCAATGCAATGAAGATTACCGTACGGTAACAATGGGAGGTTCGTCATGCAGGAGAACGTCGCCCGTCCGCCCCAGTCCCGCCCCATTCCCTTCGATGCCGCCAAGCTCGATCGCCTGATGGAGGCCGCCGGCCTCGATGTCCTGGTCGCGACCTCCAAGCACAATGTGCAGTACCTGCTCGGCGCCGAGCGTGCGATCTTCTTCGACTACATGGATGCGATGGGTGTCAGCCGTTATTTGCCCGTCCTGGTCTACCCCAAAGGCGCGCCCGAGAAGGCCGTCTATGTCGGCCACCGGCTGGAAACCCATCAGCGCGCCGTGGCGCCGCCCTGGGTGCCACAGGTCCGGACCGAGTCCAACGGATCAGTCGACGCCGTCACGCGGGCCGTAGGCCTGATCCGGGACGCAGGCGTGCCGATGAAGCGGGTCGGGGTCGAGATGGCGTTCCTTCCCATGGATGCGGGCCGGGCGCTTGCCGACGCCCTGCCCGGCGCCGAGCTCAAGGACGCGCTGCTGGTGCTGGAGCGGCTACGCGCGGTCAAATCGCCGGACGAGCTTGCCAAGCTCAAGACGGCCTCGGTGCTCGTCATCGCATCCATGCTGGAGGTGATTGCGCAGCACGGCCCGGGCACGACCAAGCAGCAATTGTCGGACGGCTTGCGCATCGCCGAGGCCAATCGCGGGCTCACCTTTGAGTACTGCCTGCTCGCCTGCGGCAATAGTCACAATCGGGCACCGTCATCGCAGCGCTGGGAGCAAGGCGATGTGTTGTCGCTGGACTCCGGCGGCAACTATCACGGCTACATCGGCGACCTCGCACGCATGGCCGTGCTGGGCGATCCCGACGCCGAGCTCAGGGATTATCTGGCCGAGATCGAAGCGGTCCAGCGCGCGGCCTTTGCCGTGGTCCGGCCCGGCGCCCTGGGCGGCGATATCTACGCCGCGGCCGAGCGGCAGCTCGCCCAGATCAGCCAGCGCGGCTGCACTGACTTCCTGGCCCACGGCATGGGTCTGGTCAGCCACGAGGCCCCTCGCCTGACCGCCACGGGCCCGGTTCCCTATGACGATGTCGACGCCCGCTTGCCGCTCGAACCCGGCATGGTGGTGTCGATCGAGACGACGATGAAGCATCCCACACGCGGCTTTATCAAGCTGGAGGACACGGTCGCCGTGACGCCGATCGGCTACGAGATCTTTGGCGAGGGCGGCCGAGGCTGGAATCTTGGCGGCAGCGCGCTTTGACGCCGCAGCTCGGCTAACGCCGGCCGCCGACCTCGTCGATCCGGCGCAGCATGTCGGCGGGATCGTCATAGACTCGGAAGGCGCCGGATTGCCGGAGCTCGTCCGGCCCGTAGCCGCCGCTCAGCAGGCCGACGCCGAGAGCGCGGCAGCGGACGGCCGCCATCATGTCCCAGACGCTGTCTCCGACGACCACCGCCGTCTCGATTGGCGCGTTCAGCCGCGCCGCCGCGGCGAGAAACAGGTCGGGATCGGGTTTCGCGTATTTGACCTGGTCGCGGGTCACCACGGGCGTGCGCTGCGGATCGACACCGAGCGAAGCCAGATTGACGGCCGCGGTCTCCATGCGCCCGCTGGTCGCGATCGCCCATGGAATTTTCGCGTCCGATAACCATCGCAGCAATTCGCGCGCGCCTGGCAGCGGCCGGATCTGGCTGGCCTGCTGCTGGTACGACGCTGCGTGCGCCCGGCGCAGCCGGTCGATGCGTTCTTCGCTTATATCGACCCCGATCTCGCGCAGGAGCTGGTTGGTGAACAGCCCGCCGCTCATGCCGATCTTGCGATGAATGCGCCAGACCGAAAGCTCGATGCCTTCGGAATCGAGTGCGTGTTTCCAGGCCAGCACGTGTTGATAGACGCTATCGACTAGCGTGCCGTCGAGGTCAAACAGAAAGACCGGCTCGATGCGCATGCGATATCTCCGTCGCCAAGCGTCGCGGACCGAGGGGTCCTCGACTCGCTGGCCTGACACTTGGCCTACGATCAACAGAGCCCTTGGTTCCCTCTCGATCCGGCTAAGGCATCACCAGGCGGCGATGTAAGTCCCCTTGAAACGCTTCTCCAGAAACTCCTTCACGGGATCGGAGTGGTAGACCTCGATCAGCTGCTTAACCCAGGGCTTGTCCTTATCCTCCTCGCGGACGGCGAGGATGTTGACCCAGTGGCCGTCGGCGTTCTCACGCGCGATCGCGTCGACTGCCGGATTGAGGCCGGCCTGCACCGCGTAATTATTGTTGATCGAGACGAGGTCGACGTCCTGGAGCGCGCGGGGCAGCTGGGCGGCGTCGAGCTCGACGAAGCGCAGCTTCTTGGGGTTGTCGGTGATGTCGGCGATCGTCGAGGTGACGTCGTTGGGATCCCTCAGCTTGATGACGCCATGGAGCGCCAGGATCATCAGGCCGCGCGCGCCGTTCGAGGGATCGTTGGCGATTGCGACGCGGGCGCCTTCGGGAAGGTCGGTGAGCTTCTTGTATTTCAGCGAGTAGACGCCCTGCGGCGAGCCGATCGTGGTCGCGACCTTGACGATCTTCCAACCGGTCTTGGCGATCTGGTTCTTCAGGTACGGCTCGTGCTGGAACGAGTTCGCCTCCAGGTCTTTCAGCGCCAGTACCTGGTTCGGGATCACATAGTCGGTGAACTCGACCACCTTGATGTCGAGGCCGCGCTCGGCGCCGACCTTTTTCACGACGTCCATGATCTCGGCGTGGGGGCCCGCGGTCACCCCGACCCGGATCGTTTCGCCCCTGGCATGGCCCGCCAGCAGAAGCGCGGCAGCCGCGATCGTCACGAGAAAACGCATCAATGTCTCCGATATCAGAAAGCTTGTGTCAGCGATGCCGCAGCCGGCGGTTGACCCGGCGCGCCAGATAGTCGCCTGCGCTCTGGACGAGCTGCACCAGCGCGATCAGCACCACGACGACGGCAAGCATCATCTCCGGCATGAAGCGCTGGTAGCCGTAGCGGATGCCGAGATCGCCGAGCCCGCCGCCGCCGACCGCGCCGACCATGGCGGAGTAGCCGAGCAGGCTCACGACCGCGAGCGTCAGCGCCAGCAGCAGCCCCGGCAGCGCCTCGGGGATCAGCACCTTGAACACGATCTGGAGCGGCGAAGCGCCGAACGAGGACGCGGTCTCGATCAGCCCGGCATCGACCTCGCGGATCGCGGCTTCGACGAGGCGCGCGATGAACGGTGTCGACGCGATGGTCAGCGGCACGATCGCGGCCGTCGACCCGATCGAAGTGCCGGCCACGAGCCGCGTGAACGGGATGATGGCGACGACCAGGATGATGAAGGGCGTCGAGCGCGTCGCATTGACGACGATGCCAAGCATGGCATTGACGGCGGGTGCCGCGAACAGCTCCCCTTTCCGGCTGGTTGCGAGGAAAACACCGATCGGCAGGCCGAAGGCGGTGCCGAGCAGCGCTGCGATCGAGACCATGAACAGGCTTTCGCCGGTGGCCTGGATGATCAGGTTGATGAGTTCAGGCGACATAGCCGAGCCGCTCCGCGGAAATCTGATGCTGAGAGAGAAAAGCGAGCGCCCTCGTCGCGGCGCTCTCGCCGCCGGGAATGCCCAGGGTCAGCGAGCCGACGTGCTGGCCGCCGATTTCGTCGATGCGCGCCGACAGCAGCGACACATCGAGACCGAGCTCGCGCGCGAGCCGCGCGACCAGCGTATTGCCGGCGCCCGCGCCGCGCACCTGGACGCGGATGACCGCGTGCCCGCTCGCAAGCGGTTCCTGCACAAGCCGGCTCGCCAGCGACACCGGCAGGCTGTCGCCGATCACCTCGGCCAGGAAGGACTGCGTGATCGGATGCTTGGGATGGGTGAAGATGTCGGCGACATGGCCCTTCTCGACGACGCGGCCGCTGTCGAGCACGACCACTTCCTTTGCGAGCTGGCGGACGACCGACATTTCGTGGGTAATCAGCACGATCGTCACCCCAAGCTCGCGGTTGATGTTCGCAAGCAGATCGAGGATCGCGCGCGTGGTCTGCGGATCGAGCGCCGAGGTCGCCTCGTCCGACAGAAGCACGCTCGGCCGCGTCGCGAGCGCCCGCGCAATGCCGACCCGCTGCTTCTGGCCGCCGGACAGCTCTGACGGATAGCGGTCGTGCTTGTCGGCGATTCCGACCAGCGCGAGCAGCTCGGCCACGCGCCCCCGGATCTCGGCTTTGGGCCAGCCCGCGATCTCCAGCGGCAGCGCAATGTTGGCGGCCGCCGTCCGTGACGACAGCAGGTTGAAGTGCTGGAAGATCATGCCGATCGAGCGCTGCGCCAGCCGCAGCTCATGGCCCGCCAGCGCGGAGATATCGCGGCCGTCGACGATGACGCGCCCCGTGGTCGGTTTCTCCAGCCCGTTGATCAGGCGAACCAGGCTCGACTTTCCTGCGCCGGAGCGGCCGATCACGCCCGTGATCGACCCGCGCGGAATGGCGAAGTCGATGCCCTGCAGCGCATTGACGCCGGGCTTGCCGCGATAGGCCGGATAGACCTTTGAAATGTCCTCGAACCGGACCATCGGATCCGGCTCGGCCGCGGCGGGCGAAATCGCCTCACGAGACTCGATCGGCCGTCCGACCGCCAGTGATTGGTGTGCGTTCATCTCATTCACAACAGATCGCCCGCTCGCACATCACTCGGCGCGCGAGGGCAAGTCGCTTCAAGCGACGGGGAAACATTAGGGGCGCGCGGTTCCATGGGAAGCGCGCTGCACTGCAGCACGCACCATCGCGCGTTCGCGGCCGCCTTGCAATTTCGGATATTTGCTGGGAGGTGGAGAAAGCTTTCCCTATGCCTCCCCACGGAAGAAAATTCATCTGCGCTGGCGGCGCAGCCCCACCCCCTACCGGACCGCCTGCAGCCAGGGCAGCACGATCAGCAACAGCCCGGCGAAATAGAGCAGTCCGAAGATCAGGCCAAAGCCCCAGAACTGGCCCTTCCCGATATAGCCGCTGCCGAAATACATCGGCGCGGGTCCCGTCGCATAGGGCGAGATCACGCCCATGAGGCCAAGCGAATACATGCAGAGCATGGCAAGGGTAGCGACAGGCAGCTCGGCGATGCCTGATCCGACCGCGAGCACCACCGGCAGCACGGCCGCCGCATGCGAGGTGATGCTCGAAAAGAAATAATGGATCCAGAAGAACAGCGCGACCAGCAGGATCATCGCGGTTGCCGGCGACAGCCCGGCAAGAGGCTTGGCGTATTCGTTGGCGAACCATTTGATGAAGCCGATCTCGTTGAGGCCCGAGGCCAGCGTCAACAGCGACGTGAAGTAGAAGAACACCTCCCAGGCGCTCTTCTCGCCGACGATGTCGGCGAACTCGATCACTCCCGTAACCAGCATCAGCGAGATCACGATGAACACGACGGTGGTGGCGTTGACGAAGTTGGAGCCGAGCACAGGCAAGTGGATGTCCGGGCTGGAGCCCGCGATCCACAGGAACATCGCGAGTACGATCAGGCCTAACATGATCCACTCGTTGCGCGACATCGGCCCTATCGTCGCGAGTTCCTTCGCCGCCCATTCGGAGATCTCCGGGCTGCGCCTCACCTCCGGCCGGCACACGAGGTAGCTGAGCAGCGGGACCAGCAGCATCAGGATGATGCCGAGCGGCGCGAAGCCGATGAACCACTGGGCCCAGCTTATCTCGACCCCGACCGTCTTCTTGGCGATTGCGAGCGCCGCCGCATTGGGTGCGAGCGCGGTGAAGAACAGCGAGCTCGTGACCGCGGTCGCGGCAAAGGCCGTCCACATCACATAGGTGCCGATCTTGCCGGCGGTCGGTCCGGGCTCCGAGCCATAGATGCGCGGGATGTTGCTGATGATGGGATAGACGATGCCGCCGCTGCGCGCGGTGTTGGACGGTGTCGCCGGCGCCAGCAGGAAGTCCGACATGGCCACCGCATAACCGAGTCCGAGCGTGTTGCGGCCGAGGCGTTGCACCAGCACCAACGCGATGCGCCGGCCGAGTGCGCTCTTGCGGTAGCCGATCGAGAACACGAAGGCGCCGACGATCAGCCACACCGTGCTCTCGGCAAAGCCCGCCAGCATCCAGCGCAGTGACTTGTTGGGATCGGCATCGATATAGCCGCCGACGCCCGCGACCGTGAGCCCGATCAGGCCGACCGCACCGACCGGCATCGATTCCAGGATGAGACCGGTGATGACGGCGGCAAAAACTGCAAAATAGTGCCACTGATTGACGTTCAGTCCCGGAGGCACGGGCCACAGATAGATCGCAAGCCACACCACGAGCGGCGCGATCAACTTCCAGCGAAATCCTTTCGCCTCGGACGCCTGCGAACTGGCGGTCATGGGCCCTCCCCTCAATTTTCGTCGCATTTTGCCGGCCCGTTGCCCGAGCCGATTTTGTCCCCGCGCGGCGTATACGGACTGTCCGCGACGCGATCAATGGCCTGGAATTGAGTTCTACCGTCCCTTGAAGCGCGGCTTGCGGCGCACCAGGAACGCCTCGACGCCCTCCTTGTGGTCCTCCGTGAGGCTTGCGAGCGCGAACTGGTCGACGTCCATGTGGCTTGCGAGATCGTCCAGCGCATGCGCGAGCCGGTTGACGGTGAGTTTTGTCATGGCGACCGAGAGCGGCGGCTGCGCGGCGACCTTCCAGGCGAGGTCCATGGCGGCATCGAATGCCTTGCCGGGATCGACCACCTGCTCCACCAGGTGCCATTCATAGGCCTCGTCCGCCGAGATACGCTGGTCGGCCAGGATCACCGCCTGCTTGGTGCGGGCCGGCCCGATCAGGTGCAGCATGCGCGGGATGCTCTGCCAGCTCATGTTCATTCCGAGCCCGATCTCGGGCACGCGCAGATGCGCGTCGCTCCCCATGACGCGGAAGTCGAGCGCCACGGCAAGCGCCACGCCGCCGCCGATGCAAAAGCCTTCGATGGCCGCAATCGTGATCTGCTCCATTTCCTGCCAGGCATGGGTCAGGCGCGGCCCGAGCTTGAGATGCCGGCGCAGCGCGCCGAGATCCATGTCCTTGCGCGAACGCCCCTCGGCATCCTTCAG
Organism: Bradyrhizobium centrolobii; assembly: GCF_001641635.1. GTDB lineage: Bacteria > Pseudomonadota > Alphaproteobacteria > Rhizobiales > Xanthobacteraceae > Bradyrhizobium > Bradyrhizobium centrolobii. The sequence goes on along the minus strand of NZ_LUUB01000079.1, from coordinate 417,054 downwards.
GTCGAAGCCGGCGCTGAACGCATCTGCGCCTCCCGTCAGCACCACGACGGAGGTCGCGGCATCATCCTCGAAACTGCGCGCGGCCGCGGTGAGCTGGCGCAGTGCCTCCGGCGACAGCGCGTTGATGCCGTCGCCGCGGTCGAACCGCACCACCGCGATTCGTCCCTCGGGCCCAAGGCCCTTCTCGATCTTCACGAAGTCCGGCATAGGCAACTCCAAAGCAATTTCTGGCCGATGCTAACCCACAAACGGCGTCACGAATACGTGGCCGGATTGCGCTGCAACGAAAGCTCGACAGGCGGGGAAGATTGCGCCAATCTTCCGCCCCATGAGCAGCGATCACGACCACCACGACCATGATCATTCGAAACTGTCCGAGACCGAGCTGCGCGTCCGCGCGCTCGAGACGATCCTGACCGAGAAGGGTTATGTCGAGCCGGCCGCGCTAGATGCCATCATCCAGGCCTACGAGACCAAGATCGGTCCGCATAACGGCGCGCGCGTCGTCGCCAAGGCCTGGACCGATCCGGCCTTCAGGAAGGCGCTGCTGGAGGACGGCAGTAAGGCGATCGGCACGCTCGGCCATGTCAGCCGCGTCGGCGACCATCTCGTGGTGGTCGAGAACACGCCGCAGCGTCACAACATGGTCGTGTGCACGCTGTGCTCCTGCTACCCCTGGGAAATGCTCGGGCTGCCGCCGGTCTGGTACAAGGCCGCGCCCTACCGCTCCCGCGCTGTCAAGGATCCGCGCGGCGTCCTCGCCGATTTCGGCGTCACGGTGCCGAAGGACACCGAAATCAGGGTATGGGATTCCACCGCCGAGACGCGCTTCCTGGTGCTGCCGATGCGCCCGGAGGGCACGGAAGGCTGGAGCGAGGAGCAGCTCGCCGAGCTCGTCACCCGCGATTCAATGATCGGCACCGGCTTTCCCAAAAAGCCCGGAGCGCCGTCGTGAACGGCGTGCACGACATGGGCGGCATGGATGGGTTCGGCAAGGTCGAGCCCGAGCTCAACGAGCCGATGTTCCACGCGGATTGGGAGGCGCGTGTCCTGGCAATGGTGCGCGCGATGGGCGCGGCCGGCGCTTTCAACATCGATACGTCGCGCTTCTATCGCGAGACGCTGCCGCCGCACGTGTACCTCTCGAGCTCCTACTACAAGAAATGGTTCCTCGGCCTCGAGGAGATGCTGATCGAGAAAGGCTACCTCGGCAGGGAGGACGTCGCCGCCGGCCACGCGGTGCAGCCGGCGAAAGCGCTCAAGCACGGCAAGTTCGATCTCGACGATGTCGAGCGCGTCATGGTGCGCGGCAAGTTCGCCCGCCCGGCCCCGGCGCCCGCCAAATTCAAGATCGGCGACCGCGTGCGCGCCAAGAACATTCATCCGGCGACGCACACCCGGCTGCCGCGCTACGTGCGCGGCCATGTCGGCGTCGTCGAGCTGAACCACGGCTGTCACGTCTTCCCGGACTCGGCGGCGATGGAGCTCGGCGAGAATCCGCAATGGCTCTACACGGTGGTGTTCGAGGGCCGTGATCTCTGGGGGGCCGACGGTGATCCGACCTCAAAAGTCTCGATCGACGCATTCGAGCCCTATCTGGACCCGGCGTGATGAGCAGCACGCCTGCTGCCGCCGCGACGGCGGCGATTCCGAGCATTCCGCGCGATGATGACGGCCCGGTGTTCCGCGCGCCCTGGGAGGCGCATGCCTTCGCCATGGCGCTGACGCTGCACGATCGCGGCGTGTTTACCTGGCCCGAATGGGCCTCAGCGCTCGCCGACGAAATCAAGCGCGCACAGGCCGCGGGCGATCCCGACACCGGCGAGACCTACTATCTGCACTGGCTCGCCACGCTGGAAAAGCTTGTCGCAAGCAAGGGCGTCGCATCCACGGAGACCCTGCACCGCTATCGCGACGCCTGGGACCACGCCGCCGACCGCACCCCGCACGGCAAGCCGATCGAGCTGAGGGCGGAGGATTTTGCGCGGTAGTTGCTAGCGGGTTTACGAGGTCACGCTGCTCGCCCCAACCAACACTGTCATTCCCCGCGAAAGCGGGGAATCCAGTACGCCGCGGCTTCTCCGTGTCACGCGAACGCCTCTAGAATACTGGGTCACCCGCTTTCGCGGGTGACGACACCGTCCATGTGGCGTCAGCTCGCCGCCGCGTACTCCTTCCACCCCTTCGCCCGCAGGCTGCACGCCGGGCACTCCCCGCACCCATAGCCCCAATCGTGCCGAGCGCCGCGTTCGCCGAGATAGCAGGTGTGGGACTGCTCGCGGATGAGATCGACCAGCCCCTGCCCGCCGAGGTCGTGCGCCAGCCTCCAGGTCGCCGCCTTGTCGATCCACATCAGAGGCGTATGCAGCTCGAACTTTTTCGCCATGCCAAGCGAGAGCGCGGCCTGCATGGCGCGGATGGTCTCGTCGCGGCAATCGGGATAGCCGGAATAGTCGGTCTCGCACATGCCGCCGACGATATGGGTGACGCCGCGCCGGTAGGCCAGCGCCGCGGCAAAGGTCAGGAACACCAGGTTGCGACCGGGCACGAAGGTGTTCGGCAGGCCGTCCGCGCCCATCGCGATCGCAACATCGCGCGTCAGCGCCGTCTCGGACACGGCCGCCAGCGTCGGGATCGACAGCGTGTGGCTCTCGCCGAGCTTCTCCGCCCACTCCGTACGCACTGCCTTGAGACCGTCGAGCAGGCGATCGCGACAGGCAAGCTCGATGGCGTGGCGCTGGCCGTATTCAAACCCCAGCGTTTCCACGCGCGCAAACCGGCTGAGCGCCCAGGCAAGGCATGTGGTGGAATCCTGGCCGCCGGAGAACAGCACCAGCGCGGTTTCGGATGAAAATGGTTCACTCATGCCCCGCGCTTTAGCACCACGGGCGTGGCCCGCCAATCGGTGGAAATCGGCCCGTTCCGCCGCGTTAGGCTGGGAAATGAGGGCCGCTTTTGGCATAAGGCGGGGAGCTAAGAGAATGGCCTGCAATGACCCCTTCCCGCGACATTTCCCGCCTGATCGAGATCATGGCGGCGCTGCGCGCGCCCGCGACCGGCTGCCCCTGGGAAGCCCAATATACATTTGGCATTTCCGTATGAGTACGACCGAGCCAAAATTTCCAAAAATACCAGGGTGGCGGTTCACCCTGACAGAAACATCCTTTAATGTTTATCGGGCTGATGGCTTCCACGATGATGGTCGTTCCGTCAGCCGCATGGGCACTGACGCGGAGTTGGCGGACCTCATTAGAGACACAGTCGAGGACGCGCGAAATCTTCCGGAAAGACGCAAAACGAGATAGGCCACACCTTACATGACAATAGCGCCCCGTATTTCACTGTGAAGCCCTCCCGCGACATCGCCCGCCTCATCGAGATCATGGCCGCCTTGCGAGCCCCGGGAACCGGCTGCCCCTGGGACCTCGAGCAGAACTTTGCGACGATCGCGCCCTACACGATCGAGGAAGCCTATGAGGTGGTCGACGCCATCACCCGCGGCGATCTCGACGATCTGCGCGAGGAGCTTGGCGACCTCCTGTTGCAGGTCGTGTACCACGCCCAGATGGCCGAGGAGCAGAACGCGTTCGCCTTCGGCGACGTCGTCGAGGCCATCACGCGCAAGATGATCCGGCGCCATCCCCATGTGTTCGTCGACAAGGATGGCAATCTCGCGCCCTCCCACGTCATGGAAGTCTGGGATCGCATCAAGGCCGAGGAGAAGGCCGAGCGTGCCGCGCGCCGGCCGCCGGAGCAGACCTCGCACAAGTCGCTGCTGTCGAGCGTCAAGGCCGGCCTGCCGGCGCTGACGCGCGCCATGGAGCTCCAGCGCAAGGCCTCCACCGTCGGCTTCGACTGGAACGACCCGCGCGCCGTGCTACATAAGATACGTGAGGAAGCCGACGAGATCGAAGCCGCGCTCGACCGCAACGACAAGCAGGAGCTGACGGCAGAAACCGGCGACCTCCTGTTCGCCCTCGTCAACCTCGCACGCCACGTCGACGCCGACCCCGAATCCGCACTGCGCGCGACGAATGCCAAATTCGAGCGCCGCTTTGCCTATATCGAGCGCGCGCTTGAGGCGCAGGGCCGGACGCTGGAACAGGCGTCGCTGGCAGAGATGGATGAGTTGTGGAATGCTGCGAAGCGCAGCGAGCGACCCGCTGCTGGATCCGGCGACACCGCAAGATCACGTTGACACTGGCCCAAAAACGCCAATCCGCATTCCGGTGAAGCTCCCGACCCAGATCAACTCATCCACCATCAAGGCTCCGGTCGCACCGCCAAAGCCCGTGGCCGTGGCAGAGGCGTCGTCCATTGCGATCAGCGGCTCGATTTCGAGGCTGACTGGATCAAGCCGCACGACCTTGAAAGCCAGCGGGCAGCGCTCACCGCGCGCCTCGCAGCCGAACACACGTTCCGGCCGATCCAACTGACCCGCAAGCAGCAGACGGCCATCCGTAGTCCAGCGAAGATTGTCAGGCAAAAAGTCGGTCCCCACGCTTGCAATCGGGCGGCCATGTTCGTCGAGCCGCCAGACGCGGCGTGCCGCCCACTCGCAGACCAGAACCGAACGTCCATCGCTCGATACGGCGATACCGTTGGCGCCGGACATCTGGAGTTCGCCGAACCGATTCCAGCCACGCGAGCGCGACCAGCGCCAGACCTGCCCGGTTTTTTCACCCCGCGCAAAACGCAAGAGAGTATCCGTGTCGCCGGGGTCGAACATGCTGGTCATCACAAACCCGCCATCCTGCATGTGGGCGACTGCGTTGGCCGAGGTTCCCGACGGTTGCACCAGACGCTCTGCCTCTACGACGACGGGCCCCTCGTCACGTAGCTCAAGCAGCAACCGATCGATTGCCTCGCCACCGCCATGGTCCACGACCAGCATTTCGAAGGTCCCCGCGGCAAGCTGACGTGCGGCAATCCCGTGAGGGTTGAAGACGTCGGGTCCCAGCTGGCCCTGCTCTGGCGCGGCGTCCCAGCGGAGTTCGCTCACCGCCGATGGCCGGGTCCGGTCAGCCTTGAACAGGCGGCCCGGATGACGCGCGGATCGCATGGCGCTCACGATAATCCATGGCGTGCCCGGCAATGCGACCAGGTCCTCCGGATTCCAGGCGCCCTCGACAAATCCAAGGAAATCGTAGCTCGCAGTCATCATTCGTACCTTTGTGGTCTCTGTGAAATCGAGAATAAAGGTGCGGCGGTCTGCGATCATCGGGCGGAAATTCGCGACATCGACGAATAGAATTCGCTAATCTCGATCCATGCAAAGTCTCCCATCGCTCGAAACCTTCGTGACCGTCGCGGAAACATTGAGCTTCGCCGCCGCGGCGAGAAAGCTGGGGCTGTCGCCGTCAGCTACCGGAAAAGCCATCGCCGCGCTCGAGACACAGCTAGGCGTACGTCTGTTCAACCGCACCACCCGGCATGTAAGCCTCACCGCGGAAGGCGAACTGCTGCTTGGTCGTGCCCGGCGGCTCCAGGAAGAGTGGAACGAGACTGTAACGCTGCTCTCGGCATCGGCGGGTGTGCCACAGGGACTGCTGCGGATCAGCCTTCCGACCGTCGGCTATCGGTTCCTGGCACCGCATCTCGCCGAATTCACGCGAGCGCATCCGAAGATTCGTCTCGACCTCGATTTTGACGATCGGATCAGGGATGTGGTCGCTGAGGGGTTCGATCTTGCGATCCGTAGCGGGGTCTTGCCGGACTCAGGCTTGATGTCGCGCAAGCTAGGCTCGTTCCGCTTCGTTCTCTGCGCGGCGCCCTCCTATCTGACCGAATTTGGCGAACCCAGCGATTGTGCGGCGCTGTTCAACCAGCGTCTGATCCGCTTTCGGCATCCCGGCACCGACGTCATGCAGTCATGGTTGTTCGCCAACGGCACGCAAGCCGTCGTTGAAGAAACAACCCCCTTCGTCGTCTGCTCTAACATGGAGGCAGTCTGCGCGGCCGCTGTCGCGGGGCTCGGGCTCGCCTGGGCTCCGGATTTCCTCATCAGGGACGCGCTGGACGCGGGCCAACTGCGGATCGTTCTAGACGCTGAAGCCGTCCAGGGGGCCTTCTGGTTGGTTTGGCCGTCGGGAAAGTTCAGCTCGCCGCGCCTGCGCGCGTTCCTGGATTTCGCGGCTGGCCGGTTGCTTGCAGCGTGAGGGGTACGAGCTAGTTGTGCGCGTGATGCGGTACGGCGTCGAAGCGGCTCACCACGATATCCCGCTTGGTCTCGTCCACCCGCACCGTCATGTCGAAGCGGCCGTCGTGCAGCTCCTTCGCCAGCACCTCGGAATTGCGGTGCAGCCAGGAGATGCCGGCGCCATCGGCGGCATCGATGGAGAGGTTGAGCGTGGTGCGTTTTGCAGCGAGCCTCTCCTCGATCGCGGCGAGCAACGCGTCGATCCCCTCGCCTGACACGGCAGAGACCAACATCGCCGGGTGATCCTCCGGCCTGCGCGCGGCGATGTTGAGCAGCTCCTCCCGTTGCTCCGGGTCGAAGCGGTCGATCTTGTTCCAGACCTCGATGATCCGGCCGGAATCATCAGGGTTGATGCCGAGCTGCCGCAGCACCGCGTCAACGTCGCTCTGCTGCGCCTCGGCGTCGTCATGCGAGATGTCGCGCACATGCAGGATGACGTCGGCTTCCAGCACCTCCTCCAACGTGGCGCGGAAGGCCGCGACGAGTTGCGTCGGCAGGTTGGAGATGAAGCCGACCGTGTCGGACAGCATCGCCTTGCCGCCATGCGGGAGGTTGAGCGCGCGCAGGGTCGGATCGAGCGTAGCGAACAGCATGTCGGCGGCCTGCACGTCCGCGCGCGTCAAGCGGTTGAACAGCGTCGACTTGCCGGCATTGGTGTAGCCGACCAGCGCCACGACGCGGTACGGCACGCGCTGGCGACCGGCGCGATGCAAGCGCCGCGTCGCCTGCACCTTCTTCAATTCGTTCTCGAGCCGCGAGATGCGCTCGGAGATCAAGCGGCGGTCGGCCTCAATCTGCGTCTCGCCGGGGCCGCCCATGAAGCCAAAGCCGCCACGCTGGCGTTCGAGGTGGGTCCAGGAGCGCACCAGGCGCGAGCGCTGATAGTTCAGATGCGCGAGCTCGACCTGGAGCGAGCCTTCCTTGGTCTTGGCGCGGCGGCCGAAGATTTCCAAAATCAGCCCGGTGCGGTCGAGCACCTTCGCATTCCACGCCTTCTCGAGATTGCGCTGCTGGATCGGCGACAGCGCACAATCCATCACGACGAGCTCGACCTCCAGGCTCGTGATCAGCCCGGAGATCTCCTCGACCTTGCCTTTGCCGATATAGGTGGCGGGGCGGATCTGGCTGACCGGCGCGATAATGGCGTCAGCGACGACGAGATCGATGGCGCGCGCAAGGCCCGCGGCTTCGTCGAGCCGAGCCTCGGCGTTACGCAGGACATAGCTTTCCGATTGCGCGTCGGCACTTCCCGCACGCACTCGCAAGTAGGGGCCGATGACCAGCACCCGCCCCGTCTGCTTAGCCCCTGCCGACCGCGGACGGTCGGCATCCCCGTCGAAATTCCGGGGTTCCAATCAGATCACTCTCAAGCCGGCTGATCCTCACCGCCTTCGAACAGCTGGATCGGAGCGCCAGGCATGATGGTCGAGATCGCATGCTTGTAAACGAGCTGCGAGTGACCGTCGCGCCGAAGCAGCAAACAGAAATTGTCGAACCAGGTCACAATGCCCTGGAGCTTCACTCCGTTGACCAGAAAGATCGTCAGTGGCGTCTTGGTTTTGCGAACGTGATTAAGGAAGGTGTCCTGTAGGTTTTGTGCGCGGTCTGCCGCCATTGTTTTTATCTCGCTTTGAGTTTCTTTTTATTGCGCCGGTTGCGGCCCTCTTGTGAAATTTGGGGCCTCTCCCGGTTGCCGTCCCTCATGAGATCCCCCTCGGAGGTCCGGCCGTACGATTAGAGGACAGGTAGGCTTATTAGGCAAGCCGCTTCACGCGGCAGAGCCCGCCCTATTGGACCGAAAAACTACGGAAATCGATGTTTTTCCTCGGATATTGTGAACGTGTGACCCGCAAGGGCGCGGGGCGTCAACCGACGCCGAGCGCCTTCAACTTCCGGTGCAGGGCCGAACGTTCCATGCCAACGAACTCTGCCGTGCGAGAAATATTTCCTGAAAATCGGCTGATCTGTGCAATCAGATAGTCGCGCTCGAACACTTCCCGCGCCTCGCGCAGCGGCAGCCCCATGATGTGCTCGCCATTGTTGCTGGTCGGCATCGCCGGCACCATCGAGCCGACGTCCTGCGGCAACATGTCGGCGGTGATGATCACCTCCGGCCCGCCCGCAGCAAGAATCATGACTCTCTCAACGTTATTGCGGAGCTGGCGCACATTGCCGGGCCAGACATGCGATTGCAGCACCGCCATCGCGTCCTGTCCGATCTGGCGCTTGGGCAGGCCGCTGCCGGCCGAAATCTGCTCCATGAAGTAGTCGATCAATTCCGGGATGTCCTCGCGCCGTTCCGACAGCGCGGGCACGCGGATCGGCACCACCGAGAGGCGGTGATAGAGATCCTCACGGAAATGGCCGGCCGCGATCTCCTCCTCGAGGTTACGCGCGGTCGAGGAGATGATGCGTACGTCGACCTGGACCTTGGCTGTGCCGCCAACGCGCTGGAACGACTGCTCGACCAGCACGCGCAGGATCTTGTTCTGGGTCTCGCGCGGCATGTCCGCGATCTCGTCGATGAACAGCGTGCCGCCGTGAGCTTCTTCGAGCGCGCCGGGCTTGCGCGGCTGCTCGCCGTTAGTCTGCTCGACGCCGAACAGCTCGTGCTCCATGCGCTCTGGCGTGATCGCAGCCGCGTTGATCACCACGAAAGGCCCGTCGGCGCGGCCCGAGGCCGTGTGCAGCGTGCGCGCGGTGAGCTCCTTGCCCGCGCCGGCGGGGCCGACGATCAGGATGCGGCTGTTGGCCTTGGCCGCGCGCTCGATGGTCTGGCGCAGCTGGTTCATGCTGGGCGAGCGGCCGACGAGTTGGCTTGCGCTCGGCGCGAGCTGCTTCAGCTCCTTGACCTCGCGCTTCAGTCGCGAGTTCTCCAGCGCCCGGGTCGCCACCAGGATCAGCCGATCCGCCTTGAACGGCTTCTCGATGAAGTCGTAGGCGCCGCGCTTGATCGCGGCGACGGCGGTCTCGATGTTGCCGTGCCCCGAGATCATCACGACCGGCAGGTCGGCATTGTCCTTCTTGACCTGCTCGAGCAGTTGCAGCCCGTCGAGCTTCGAGCCCTGGAGCCAGATGTCGAGGAACACCAGATGCGGTCGGCGGTTGGCGATCTCGGCGAGCGCCGTATCGCTGTCGCGCGCGGTCCGGGTAACAAATCCCTCGTCTTCGAGAATGCCCGCAACGAGATCCCGAATATCGGCCTCATCATCGACAATCAGAATTTCACTTGCCATGGGTCGCGCCTGTGTTGTCAGCTGCCTGTTGAGGCTTCGATTTTCGTTGAGTCATTAGTCTTTTCGGCCGGCCCTTTGGTTCCGGGGGCCGGCTCTTTTGTTTCCTGTTTCGTGTTGGCGGGTGCCGCCTCGGCGACCTCGATCTTCGAGGGATGGCCGGAGATCGCAAAGCGCATCCGCATCCAGGCACCGCGCTGGCCCTCCCGGAAGTCGGAGGCGTCCTTCAGCTCGATGCGCCCGCCATGGTCTTCCAGCACGCGGCCGACGATCGCGAGCCCGAGGCCGGTGCCCTTGGCGCGCGTCGTCACATAGGGCTCGAGGAGCCGCGAGCGCGCGACCTTGGGCAGGCCGATACCGTTATCGATGACGTCGATCAGCACGTCCTCGCCCTCGCGCGACACCACGACGTCGATGCGGCCCTTGCCGTATCCCTTGCCGAGCTCCTCGGCCGGCACCTGCTCGATCGCCTCCGTCGCGTTCTTGACGATGTTGGTGACCGCCTGGGAGATCAGCCGCCGGTCGAACTGGGCGCGCAGCGGATCTTCCTTGAACTCGGCCTCGATATCGATCTCGGGATGGGCGACCTTCATCAGGAACACGGCCTGCCGCACGGTGTCGGCGACGTCCTCGCCTTCCATCACCGGCTTCGGCATGCGCGCGAAGCGCGAGAATTCGTCGACCATGCGCCGGATATCGTCGACCTGGCGTACGATGGTGTCGGTGCACTGATCGAAGATCTGCTTGTCCTTGTCCTCGGTGATGGACTTGCCGAACTTGCGGCGGATGCGCTCGGCGGAGAGCTGGATCGGCGTCAGCGGGTTCTTGATCTCGTGGGCGATGCGGCGCGCCACGTCGCCCCAGGCCGAGGTGCGCTGCGCCGAGACGAGCTCGGTGATGTCGTCGAGCGTGATGATGTAGCTGTCGCGCGGCTGGCTGGTCTTCTCCGCGCTGACGCGGACCGACAGATTGCGCTCCTGCCCGTCGCGCGTGATGGTGATCTGCCCCTGCACCAGGCGCTGGGTCCCTTCCCGCGCGGTCTTCATCATCTCGTCGAGCTCGGGCAGTACGTCGGACAAGGGATGGCCGAGCGTCTCGGACTCGGCGTGCCCGATCAGCTTCTCGGCAGAGCGGTTGAGGATGCCGACGCTGCCGGAGGCATCGACACCGATGATGCCGGCGCTGGCCGAGGAGAGCACCGCCTCGATGAAGCGGCGACGGCTGTCGATGAGATCGCTGGCGTTGACGAGTTCGTCGCGCTGGCTGCGCAATTCCTGCGTCATCTTGTTGAAGGTCTCACCCAGCTGCGCGAGGTCGCCTTCCGACTTATGCACGGGCACCTGCACATGCAGATTGCCGGTCGAGACCGTGTGGGCCGCGTTCATCAGCCGCCGGATCGGCGCCACCAGCGAGTTGGCGAAGTTGAACCCGATCAGCACCGAGGCCATCAGGATGGTGAGCGCGATCACCGCGAACATCAGCGCGAAGGCGACCTGGATGCCGAGCCGGCGAGACTCGATCTGGGCGTATTCGGCGACGCTGAGCTCGGTCTGCTTGAGTTGATCCACCACGCGCGGATCGAGCTGGCGGGCGACGTAGAGGAAGGTGTCGTTGAAGGACCTGAGCCTGATCACGGCAGCGACCAGATTCTGGTCGGGCAGGACGGCGATCTCGGGCTCGTTCTCGTTGACGTTCTTCAAAAATTCCGGATTTGGCGGCGAGAAGGCGAGCGGGATGCCGCCGGTTTCCGCCGACAGGATCGGATTGGCGTCCTTGCCCATGATCATGGCGCCCGGCAGGTTGCGGGCCGCCGCACTCGCCGTCAGGATCTGGAGAAAGGACTGCCGATCGCGGTCAAACAGCAGCGAGACGCGCGCGACGTCATTGGCCATGCCGATGATGTCGCCGCGGATGAGCTGCGCATGCTCCTGCATATAGGCGCGCGCGATGAACAGCGAGTTCTGTATGACCTCCTTGGTCGGTCCCGAGAACAGGCGGTCCAGTCCGCGCTCGATGGTGACGTTGGCGATGACGGCAACCAGCACCGCCGGGAGCACCGCAACGATCGAGAACAGGCCGACGATCTGGACGTGCAGCCGCGCCGCCGCCCGCCCTCGCCGGCGGGCCTGGATCATCTGCCAGACTTCGCGGACGATGATGCCGACCAGGAGCAGGATGGTGCCGGCATTGATCAGCAGGAAGGACCGGACGACCTCGGGTGTCGGCTCGATCCTGGTCAGGCCGGTCAGGACCACGAAGGTTAGAAACGCCGACAGCAGTGCCAGCGCCACGGCAAAAGGTGCCAGCAACCGGCTCAGCGACCAGCGCTTGGGCTCTTCGGCTGGGGCCGTGTCAAAGGATGCGGCCGAGGTATCTGCGCTGGTCATTCCGGCAATGGTGCTGAAAACGGGGATCCGCGGCGAGGCGGACACTGATGCATTCCTACCACAATGTTGCCGAATTGCGACAATTCCGCGGCGTCTAGGCCGTAACGGACCGGCGCATCCACAGCGCTGGCAGGTTTTTGGCGGGCTGGCATGTCGGATCGGCGCCCGTCGGACGGAACGGATTCCCGGCATCACGGCTTGAAGGTGATGGACAGATTCTTCCTCGCGATGATGGTCTCGGCCGTGCTGCTGCTGATCGTGGCCTCAGACCTCCTGGTCAACGGTCCCGGCATGCAGGAGTCGGCCAACGTCCTGCCCGCGGCACCGGCCCGGCTCGTCAGATAAGGACACGCCGCGACCTGCGGTCGAGCGACCAACCCACGCGAGACCGCAGAACATTTCGGTCATTTTCCGACTTCTGCTCACCGCGCCGGCCAGCCAGGCCGGCGCGATTCGGACAGGCTCAGCTCCGCTTTGGTAGGGGGAGCTGAGCCACCGCCGGCCGCTGTGACTAGCTCCCGCTCCGATAAACCTGGATGTCCAGGTCGCGGATTTTCTTGCGCAGCGTGTTGCGGTTGAGGCCGAGCAGGTCCGCGGCGCGGATCTGGTTGCCGCGGGTGGCGGCCAGCGCTGCCGTGAGCAGCGGCACCTCGATCTCCTTGAGAATGCGGTGATAGAGGCCCGGCGGCGGCATGCCGTTCGGGAAACCCTGGAAGTGCGAGGACAGATAGGCCTCCACCGCGCCGCCGAGATTGTCGACGCCCTGCTGGACCGCAGCGCCCGGGCTGACCGAGGGCGGCGCCAGCTCGCCGTCGATGACCGAGGACGTGATCACGTCCTGCGGATAGAGCGCCGCGAGGCGCCGCGCGAGGTTCTCGAGCTCGCGCACATTGCCCGGCCAGCGGTGCTGCTTCAGCCGCTCCAGCGCCAGCGCATCGAGCTTCTTCGGCGGCAGACCATCCTTCTCGGCCAGCGCGAAGAAGTGGCGCACGAGATCCGGCAGGTCCTCGATGCGTTCGCGCAAGGGAGGCAGCCGCAGCGGTACGACGTTGAGGCGGAAGAACAGGTCTTCCCGGAACAGCCCCTGCTGGATCAGGACGCGCAGGTCCTTGTTGGAGGCGGCGACGATCCGCACGTCGGTCTTGATCGGGGTGCGACCGCCGACGGTGGTGTATTCGCCCTGCTGGAGCACGCGTAAGAGCCGTGTCTGCGCCTCCATCGGCATGTCGCCGATCTCGTCAAGGAACAGGGTGCCGCCCTCGGCCTGCTCGAACCGGCCGGAGGCGCGGGTGTTGGCGCCGGTGAAGGCGCCGCGCTCATGGCCGAACAGTTCGGACTCGATCAGGTCGCGCGGGATCGCCGCCATGTTGACCGCAACGAAGGGCCCGTTGCGGCGCTTACCGTAATCGTGCAGCGCACGCGCCACCAGCTCCTTGCCGGTGCCGGACTCGCCCGTGATCATCACGGTGAGGTCGGTCTGCATCAGGCGCGCCAGCACGCGGTAGATTTCCTGCATCGCCGGCGAGCGGCCGACGAGCGGGATCGCCTCCATCTCGGCGTCCTCGTCCGGGCTCGGCGTGCGCTCCTTCGGCTCGGCGAGCGCGCGGCCGACGATTGCGATCAGCTCCTTCAGGTCGAAGGGCTTTGGCAGATATTCGTACGCCCCGCGCTCGGAGGCGCGGATCGCCGTCATGAAGGTGTTTTGCGCGCTCATCACGATGACCGGCAGATTCGGCCGCATCTTCTTGATTCGCGGCAACAGATCGAAAGCGTTCTCGTCCGGCATCACCACGTCGGTGATGACGAGATCGCCCTCCCCCTGGCTGACCCAGCGCCACAGCGTGGCGGCGTTGCCGGTCAGCCTGACTTCATAGCCGGCGCGGGAAAGTGCCTGATTGAGAACCGTGCGGATGGCGGTGTCATCATCAGCGACGAGAATGCTACCTGCGGGCATCGTTAATCCTCATTTTGCCCCCTGTGACGCAGGCGACGACTTCCCGGCAGAGTCGGCGTGACTGCTTTGATCGGCGTGTTTGATCGATGTTGAGTACATCGGCATCAGCACGCGGAAGGTGGTCTTGCGCGGCTGAGACTCGCATTCGATGATGCCCCCGTGATCGCCGATGATTTTCGCGACCAGCGCCAGGCCGAGACCTGAGCCGGTCTGTTTGGTGGTCACGAAGGGATCGAACAGGTTGGGCAGAAGATCGTCCGGCACGCCTGGTCCATTGTCCTTGACGCAGAATTCAAGCGGCAGGGATACCCGTGATTTTTGACCGGGGACTGACAGGCGCACGCCGGGACGGAAGGCGGTGGTGAGCTGGATCTCGGCGTCGGGGACGTCGATCAGGGCTTCCGCGGCGTTTTTCACGAGGTTGAGGAAAACCTGGATCAGCTGGTCCTGATTCGCCAGCACCGGCGGCAGCGAGGGATCGTAGTCCTCGATGAAACGGATGTTGCGGGCAAAGCCGGATTGCGCCAGCCGCTTCACGTGATCGAGCACCGAATGGATGTTGACGGGACCGCGCACCACGGGCCGCTCGTCGCCGAACACCTCCATGCGGTCGACCAGCGTTACGATCCGGTCGGCCTCGTCGCAGATCAGCCGCGTCAGCATGCGGTCTTCCGAGGAGGCCTGCTGTTCCAGGAGCTGCGCCGCGCCGCGGATGCCGGAGAGCGGATTCTTGATCTCATGTGCGAGCATCGCGGCCAGCGCGATCACCGAGCGCGCGGCGCTGCGATGGGTGAGCTGGCGGTCCATCTTGTCGGCGATGGTGCGCTCCTGGAGCATCACCACGATATGGCCCGGCCGCTCCGTGAGTGGCGCGACATGGAGATCGACCTGGCGATCGCCGCCCATGCGTGGCGTGCCGAGATCGACCTTGTATTCGTTGACTGGCGAATTGGAGGCGCGAACCTGGTCGATCAGCGCCAGCAGCGGACTGCCGAACGGTACCAGCTCCTTCAGCGACTGCCGTTTCAAGAACTGCGTCGAGATCTCGAAGAAGGCCTCGGTCGCGATGTTGGCGGCGACGATCTTGCCGTCGGGCCCGATCGTGAGCACGGGATTGGGCAGGGCATCCAGGATCGCGTCGCTGTCGGACGAAAGCGGCCGACGATGTTCAGCGGCTGAGCTCATGCAGCAGCGCTCCATGCGAAGTCGTCGAAGGCATCTTGCAGGGACCGGTGAACGAGGCGCGGATCCTCCGAGGTCAGGATCATCTGGCGCCAGGCTTTCAGCTTCTCGGCCGGCGCGCGGCTTGCTTGCGCGGCGACGTCGAGCGCCCAGCCGAGATGCTTTCGCGCGTGCTTCAAACCAATCCGCAGGCCATAGAGTGCACAGACGCCCTCATAGAGCGTGCGGACATAGCCGAGCTGCTGCTCGAGCGAGGGCAAAGCCTCCGCCGTCCCGCCGTTCAGGCGGCGGCCGATCTGGCCGGGCAGCCAGGGCTGACCCTGCGCGCCGCGGCCGATCATCACGGCATCCGCGCCGGAGGCATCGAGCGCAGCGAGCGCCTTTTCATAGGATGTGATGTCGCCATTGACGACGAGCGGAATGGAGATCGCCTCGCGCACCGCGCGGATCGCGTCCCAGTCGGCCTCGCCCTTGTAGAACTGGCAGCGGGTGCGGCCATGCACGGTGACGAGCTTGACGCCGGCTTCTTTCGCGCGCCGCGCCAATTCCGGCGCGTTGCGGGTGCGGTCGTCCCAGCCGAGCCGCATCTTCAGTGTCACCGGCACTTTCACCGCCGCGATCGTCGCCTCGATCAGGCTGACGGCATGATCGAGATCGCGCATCAGCGCGGAGCCGGACTGGCCGCCGGTGACGTGACGGGCGGGACAGCCCATGTTGATGTCGATGATGTCGGCGCCGCCGGCTTCCGCGATCCGGGCACCCTCTGCCATCCAGTGCGCCTCGCAGCCGGCAAGCTGCACCACATGCGGACCGATTCCGCTCGCTTCGCAGCGCAACCGCGACATCACATGGCCGTTGGCGAGATCGTCGCTGGCGGTCATTTCGGACACGACGAGGCCGGCCCCGAGCTCGGCGGTCAGCCGCCGGAACGGCGAGTCGGTCACCCCTGACATCGGCGCCAGGAAAACCGGGGTGGCGACGTCAATATCGCCTATCTTCAACGGCTTAGCGCCGAATCCTACCGAGCCGGTCACGAAGGTCTCGTTCACAGGACAGGGCCTCATCGCACCTGCCATGGCCAATCTTGCGCACAATTCTTGTGCAGTCAAGCGCCATGCCTACAGTTTAGACAGTTCTTCCAATCTTTCAAGTGCAGTGCAGCAAAATGCTGTTTCCCACAGCGTCGGGAAACCCCCTTTTTTTGCGGCCCTGCCGTGCTAGAGGCATGCCAGCCAATCCACCCTCTCCCCGACCACCACCAGCAATTGAGTAATCGAGCCCTATGGCGAAATCAGAGCGCACTGGAGTCGTTCTCGTCGCAGCCGGTCGCAGCCTGCGCGCAGGCGCCGGCGGGCCGAAGCAATACCGCACGCTCGGCGGCCAGCCCGTGATCTATCGCGCCATGGAGGCCTTCAGCCGCCACGCTGACGTGTTCGCGGTACAGCCGGTGGTCAATCCCGACGACAGCGCCATGTTCACCGCCGCTGTCGCAGGCCTGCGCCACGAGCCGCCGACCAATGGCGGTGCGACCCGGCAGGCCTCGGTGCTCGCCGGTCTCGAAGCGCTCGCAAAGCACAAGCCGGACATCGTCCTGATCCACGACGCGGCGCGGCCCTTCGTCTCGCAGGCCCTGATCTCGCGTGCGATCGAGGCGGCAAGCCGCACCGGTGCGGCAATCCCCGCCATTCCCGTCACCGACACCATCAAGCTCACCGGCGAGGCTGGAAACATCGAGGGCACGCCGGATCGTGCGCGCCTGAGAATCGCCCAGACGCCGCAATCCTTTCGCTTCGACGTCATTCTCGAGGCGCATCGTCGCGCGGCAAAGGAAGGACGCAGCGATTTCACCGATGATGCGGCGATTGCCGAATGGGCGGGATTGACGGTTGCAACCTTTGAAGGCGATGTTGCCAATATGAAGCTCACCACTCCCGAAGACTTCGTGCGCGAGGAAGCGCGCCTGGCCGCCCAGCTCGGCGATATCAGGACCGGCACCGGCTATGACGTGCACGCCTTCGGCGAAGGCGACCACGTCATGATCTGCGGCGTGCGCGTGCCGCACACGAAAGGTTTTCTGGCCCATTCCGACGGCGATGTCGGCCTGCATGCACTGGTCGACGCCATCCTCGGTGCGCTCGCCGACGGCGACATCGGCTCGCATTTCCCGCCGAGCGATGTGAAGTGGAAGGGCGCCTCCTCCGATCAGTTCCTGAAATACGCCATCGACCGCGTCTCGCAGCGCGGCGGCCGCGTCGCCAATCTCGAGGTGACGCTGATCTGCGAACGGCCGAAGATCGGCCCGCTGCGCGACACCATGCGCGCGCGCATCGCTGAGATATCTGGGGTCGACATCTCCCGTGTCGCCGTCAAGGCGACGACCAGCGAGCGGCTCGGCTTCACCGGCCGCGAGGAAGGCATCGCGGCCACCGCGAGCGCCACCATCCGCCTGCCCTGGGGCGCTTAAGCCATGGGCGGCAGCGACGCACGCGCCCTCTCCCGCTCGCTGCTCGATTTGTGCCGGATGCGCAAGCTGACGATCGCAACCGCCGAGTCCTGCACCGGCGGCCTCGTCGCCGGTGCGCTGACCGACATTCCCGGCTCCTCCGACGTGATCGATCGCGGCTTCGTCACCTATTCCAACGACGCCAAGCGGGCGATGCTCGGCGTCGAGGCGAGCACGCTCGCGAATTTCGGTGCGGTCAGCAAGGAAACCGCAACCGCGATGGCGGTCGGCGCGCTGGAGCGCGCCGGCGTCGATCTCGCGGTCTCCATCACCGGCATTGCCGGCCCGGGCGGCGCGACGCCCGGCAAGCCGGTTGGACTCGTCCATTTCGCCGCGGCTGCGCGCGATGGCCGCATCATTCATCGCGAGCACCGTTTCGGCGCGATCGGCCGCGCCGCCGTGCGTCAGCGCTCGGTGGTCGAGGCGCTGCGCATGCTGATGGATCTCGCCCGCGGCCCGCAGGCCCAGGTCAAGCCGCGCCGCGAAACGACGAGCCGCCTGCGCCCCCGCGTCGCCCGTTCGCCGCGACGGCACGCGGTGAAGCGTCGGCGTCCACCGCGGGGATGAGTCTCGGACGAAGGCGACTGGGCCCCTCGCGATGAAGTCACTTTGGCTTAGAACGACCCAGGCCAACCTGCTCTATCATGACATCGCGGGACAGGGCGTTCCTCTGATCTTCATCCATGGATTGGGGTGCGCGTCCTCTTGCGACTATCCCGCGGTCGCCGCCGACCCTGCCCTGGCGGGCAGACGCATTCTGCTGGTCGATCTGCTCGGGTCGGGCTTCAGCGATCGGCCCGCCGCGTTCGGCTACGCAGTTGCCGACCATGCTAGCGCGCTGGCGGATTTCGTGATGCAAGTTGCGCCGGAGGCCGTCGACCTCTTCGGTCACAGCATGGGCGGATCGGTGGCCATCATGGCGGCCAAGCTGCTCGGACAACGCGTTCGGAATCTCGTGTTGAGCGAACCGAATCTCGATCCAGGTGGCGGAATGTTCAGCCGAAAGATCACGACGATGTCCGAGGCGGATTATGTCGCACTGGGGCACGAGGCTCTGATCAAGGCGTCCATACGGGACGGCAATGTTGCCTGGGCCGCATCGCTCTCGCTCAGCGCGCCTGTCGGGGTTCATCGTGGAGCGCAATCGCTTGTCACCGGTACCGACCCGACATGGCGTAGGCTGCTGCTCGGACTAGCGATGCCGAGAACGGTGGTCTTCGGAGAGTTCTCTTTGCCGCAAAGTCCTGACGCGGGCTTACTGCCGCACAGGGCGTAGATGTCGGCATCGTCTCCAAGGCCGGACACGCGATGGCGACGGAAAATCCCGCTGGACTGGCTAGCGCAATATGCCAGGCGCTGACCTGAAGCAGGGATCGAAGCGATACTCGAGACGGCGATTTCCCAAGCGCCTTACGCCGCCGCAAGCAGCGCGCTCGCGTGATCGAGCACGCGCTGCTTGACCGCGTCGGCATCCGACGGCTTCACCGTCGCGCTGACGGTCAATTCCACGACGGGCGCCGTGGGATTTGCGACATCGATCACTTTCGATATGTGGACCGCTGCGTTGGCCCTGTCGTCGATGCGGGGATCTTCGCGCAATTTCTCCAGGATCTGGTTGGCCAGCGTATTGGCTGATCCGGCTCTGACCGGAAATGTCACCTTGATCTCGCCCGTGCCGGGATAGGCACTGTGGTTGACGATGGCTGCGCCCCAGACCTGTCCGTTCGGCAGCAGGATTTGCGTGTTGTCGGGCGCGACCAGCTCGGTCATGAACAACGAGAGCGACCTCACCTTCCCGGCCTTGCCGGCGACCTCGACGTCATTGCCGATGTGAAATGGGCGGAACAACAGCAGCATCACGCCGGCGGCGAGATTGGAGAGCGTGCCCTGCAAGGCGAGGCCGATGGCGAGTGATGTCGCACCCAGCACGGCGACGAGACTTGCAGTCTGGATGCCGAAGAGCTGAAGCACAGCAATGCCGACCACCGCCAGCACGGCGTAGCGCGTGACGCTGGCGACGAACACTGTCACGAGCGGATCGACCCGGTGCGTAACGCCCAGCACGCGGGTCACGAAGCGTTGCATTGCGCCGGACAGATACCAGCCGATCGCAAGCAGCAGAATGGCGTAGAGCGCGTTCAGCCCGTACAGGACGAGCGATGCTTGCAGCGTATCGAGATTGACGGTCATGACGGCTCCAACCGGAACAATCGGTTGAGAACTCGCAACGCCCCGAAATGATCCCCTTCAGCAACCTGCGAAAGTCCACAGACGAGTGCCGCCGGATCACCTATTCCGGCAAAAACAGCATTTTCAGGCTCGGATCTCAATCGGCTCGGATTTCCTCCGCAGTGATCCGATCATTGTCTCGCCCTCTTGGTCCCATGCATGACGGGAAGCTTTTCCTCGATCGCCTTCGCAAGCACCGTGCCCGTGGTGCGGCCGAGCTCCTTCGCGATCACCGTGACCGGTTTGGTGCCTGCGAGCCTCCTGAGCTTGCTGAGCTCTTCCGCGCTCCACGATTGCTTCCAGCGTGCCATGTCCCTTGGTCCTACCCATACAATCCCCCCCCCAAGCGCCGACTCGAACTTTAGTTGAGCAGCCCATGAAATGCAGCTTCGCAGGTGTGCCGCTTGCGGCAAGGGGCGTTCCGCCAGAAGGTCGCACTTTGGCACAAACTGCACTTGTCACTGCCCGTGGAACAAGGCTTGTATTATCGGTTGTGCGCGATGCCTGGCGCCTCGGAGCCTGCAACGTGTTGCGTTGCCCGTCGGGCAAAACACACAAATGGCGGGTCAGGAGCTGGCCCCACAAAGATTCGATCTTACCGAACTTCGGATTTATAGTACTTCGAGCCCACCTCATCCTGGTGGGCGGCCATGGGAGCCAGCCGGCTCTCGGCCTTCCCTGCGCCCTCTGACCCTGGCGGGCGAAGCGCTGACGCAAAGCTCGGGCGAGCTGCGCCGCGAGAATGCGAAGTCGCGTCTGCCGTTTGAAAAATCGCGCGAAGTTTGTCGAAAACGATCATGATCGCGATGCAGCAGGGCGACCAAACGTCATCGTCTCCGTCAGAACTTGCGCGTGACTATATTGGCGCAATAATACGCATCTACGCTGTGGCCAGGAATCAACCTGGTCCAGCATTCTGGAGGGCGACAAGGTGTTCGCTCGCTACGCTGCTTTGGCTTCCGCCATCGCTTACTTGGCCGCCTTTGATGGCGCGGCCGCGCAAACGGCCAACCAGCCGCCCGATACGATGGCGGCGCGGGTGGAAGCCTGCACGCCCTGCCACGGCAACAAGGGCGAAGGCACCAGCGACGTCTATTTCCCGCGCCTTGCGGGCAAGCCGGCCGGCTATCTCTACAATCAGCTTCTCGCCTTCCGGAACGGTCGGCGCAAATATCCGCCGATGAACTATCTGCTGGAGTTTCTGCCCGACCCGTATCTCCAGGCGATGGCAGACTATTTTGCGAGCGAGCATCCCCCGCTACCGCCGCCTGCGCCGAGCGAGGTGAGCAAGGAGGTGCTGGCCCAGGGCGAGCTGCTCGCCACCAGCGGCGATGCGGGGCGCTCGATTCCGGCCTGCGTGAGCTGCCATGGTCCCGGGTTGACGGGCATGACGCCCGGCATTCCCGGCCTACTCGGCCTGCGCGCCAACTACATCAGCGCCCAGCTTGGTGCCTGGCGCTATGGCACCCGGACGGCGAAGTCGCCCGACTGCATGCAGCTTGTCGCCGGTCACCTGACCGAAGCCGACGTTACCGCGGTTGCAGCATGGCTCGCGACGCGGCCGGCGCCGGCGAATCCTGTCCCGGTGCCGAAAGGCACCTATGCGCTTCCCTTCGGCTGCGGCAGCCAGCCCAACTGACGAGGCGGATGATGGGCTCAAAACTGTCGATCACCCTTGTGCTCCTCGCGGCGCTCACGACGGCTGCGCAGGCCCAGGACAAAAGCAGCGACATCATCGCGCGCGGCGAATATCTCGCCCGCGCCGGCGACTGCACCGCCTGCCACACCGCGCCGGAGGGCCGCTTGTTCGCCGGCGGCCGCGCCATGCCGACACCGTTCGGCACGCTCTACACCTCCAACATCACGCCGGATCGCGAGACCGGAATCGGTAAATGGAGCGCCGACGATTTCTACAAGACCATGCACAGCGGCCGCTTCCCGGATGGCGGGCTGATCTATCCGGCGATGCCGTTCCCCTCCTACACCAAGGTCACGCGCGCCGACAGCGATGCGATCTTCGCCTATCTGAAGTCGATTCCGCCGGTGAACCAGAGGAACCGGCCGCACGACCTGCGCTTCCCCTATGACAACCGCCAGCTCATCCTCGGCTGGCGCACGCTCTTCTTCAACGAGGGCGAGTTCAAGCCGGATCCGACCAAATCAGCCGAGTGGAATCGCGGCGCCTACCTGGTCGAGGGCCTCGGCCATTGCAGCATGTGCCATTCGCCAATCAATTTGCTCGGCGGCACCTCACCATCCGACGCCTTCAAAGGCGGGTTGATCCCGATGCAGAACTGGTACGCGCCCTCGCTCACCTCCAATCGCGAGGCGGGCCTCGGCGACTGGAGCATCAAGGACATCACCGATCTGCTCCAGACCGGCGTCTCGCAGCGCGGCGTGGTCTACGGCCCGATGGCCGAAGTCGTGCACAACAGCCTGCAATATCTTAGCGACGAGGATACGAGGGCGATGGCGGTCTACCTGAAGGGTATCTCGGAACCCTCGTCGCCGCCGCCGGCGAGCTCGGCGCTGCCGACGACAGAAAGCAGCCTGCTGATCAGCCTCGGCAAGACCGTCTACGACAAGAACTGCGCGAGCTGCCACGGCGCGCAAGGCGAAGGCAAGCCGCCGCATTGGCCGCCGCTCGCCAACAACCAGTCGATCGAGATGCAGTCGGCGGTCAATCCGATCCGCATGGTGCTCAACGGCGGCTATCCGCCGGGCACCAAGGGCAATCCGATGCCCTACGGCATGCCGCCCTTCGCCGGCCTCCTCTCCGACAACGAGGTCGCCGCCGTCGTCTCCTACATCCGCACCGCCTGGGGCAATCGCGGCACGCCGGTTTCGGCGCGCGAGGCCAACGAGCTGCGCTCGGCACCGCTCAACTGAGGCCCGCCATGTTCAATTCCGATCCGCCGACCAGCCCAGCCACCGCCGATCAGGCCGTCGAGGAGGTCGTCGCGCAAGGCCCGTCCGGCGCGATTGCGCTCGCCGGCATCGCCACGGCCTGCGTGGTAGCGATCTGGCTTGCGTTCTATCTCTTCGTCTTCCTGCCCCGTGGAGCGCTGCAATGAGCGTGCAGGAGGACGGCGGCCATCGCGGCACCGAGATAGCGGCACGCACCGAGCGGCGCTGGGCCACGATTTCCGTGATCATCATCGTGGCGATGGCGCTGCTGGCGGCGTTCGCAGGCATTCATCGCGCGACCATGCCCCAGCCGCGCGTCGAAACCACTGATCCTTCGCGACTGCATTTGTCCGGCGAGTTCGCCGAGAGCAATCTCGGCAGCGTATTGGAGGCCAATGGCGCGGTGACGGTGCGCGCGATCGGTCAGCAATATTCCTTTACGCCGGCCTGCATCGTGGTGCCGGCGGAGACGCCGATCACGCTGCGCGCCACCAGTGCCGACGTCGTGCATGGCATCCTGGTCCAGGGCACCAACATCAACACGATGCTGGTACCGGGCTACATCTCCGAGCAGCTCATGCGCTTCGAGAAGACCGGCGACTATCTGATGCCCTGCCAGGAGTTTTGCAGTTTTGGCCATGAGGGCATGTGGGGCAAGGTCCGGGTGATCGACCAGGCGAAGTTCGCGGAGCTTGCCAAGAGCGGCGGGAGGTTGAGCTGTGTTGGCCAATAGGAAGCTCATCCTCGCTCATTTCTGGTTGGCCTTCGCCGTGTTCGGCGTCGCTCTTATGCTCGGCGCCTGGCAGATGTTCATCCGCAGTCCGCTCGGCACCTGGCTCTCCAATCCAGAGCTCTATTACCGCTCCCTGACCGCGCATGGCACGGTGATGGGGTACGTCTTCCCGACCCTGGTCGCGATGGGCTTTGGCTATGCGATCAGCGAGTCCGCGCTGGAGCAGCGCCTGGTCGGCGTGCGCTGGGGGTGGGCGGGCCTCTGGCTGATCGTGATCGGCAGCATCATGGCAGTGATCCCGGTCGCGCTCGGCCGCGCCTCGGTGCTCTACACCTTCTATCCGCCGCTGATCGGCAGCCCCTTCTATTACATCGGCGTCGTGCTCGTCGTGGTCGGCTCCTGGATCTGGGTCGCGCTGATGTCGATCAATCTGCGCGTCTGGAGACGAGCCAATCCCGGCAAGGCAGTCCCGCTGGCGATGTTCGCCAATGTCGCGGGCTCTTATCTTTGGGCCTGGACCGCGCTCGGGGCGGCGCTCGAGCTGTTGTTGCAGATCATCCCGGTTTCGGTGGGGCTGAAGGCTACGATCGACGCCGGTCTAGCCCGGGTGTTCTTCTCCTGGACGCTGCACGCCATCGTCTATTTCTGGCTGATGCCGACCTACATCGCCTACTACACCATCGTGCCGCGCGCGATCGGCGGGCGCGTCTACTCCGACACCATGGCGCGGATCTCCTTCATCCTGTTTCTCGTGGTTGCGATGCCGATCGGCATGCACCACACCTTTGCCGATCCGCAGGTCGGCGCCGGCTTCAAGTTCATCCATTCGGCCTTCACGGCGCTGGTCGCGCTGCCGACGCTGCTGACGGTGTTCACGATCTGCGCGTCCGTCGAGATCGCTGCGCGCCTGCGCGGCGGCCGGGGCATGTTCGGCTGGATCAGGGCGCTGCCCTGGGACAATCCGATGATGCTGGCGCTCGCCTTCTCCTTCGTCATGCTCGGCTTCGGCGGCGCCGGCGGCCTCATCAACATGAGCTATCAGCTCGATTCGTCGATCCACAACACGCAGTGGATCACCGGCCATTTCCACCTGATCTTCGGCGGCGCCATCGTGATCATGTATTTCGCGATCGCCTATGATCTGTGGCCGCATCTCACCGGCCGCGAGCTCGTCGATCTGCGCCTGATCCGCACCCAGCTCTGGCTCTGGTTCGTCGGCATGATCGTCACGACCTTCCCGTGGCACTGGGTCGGCATCTTGGGCATGCCCCGCCGCATGGCCTATTTCGATTTCGGTGATCCCGCGATCGCGCCGCAGGCGCTCTCGGTGACGTTCTCTGCGATCGGCGGCTTCATCCTGCTGACCTCCGGCATCCTGTTCCTGGTCATCCTGGCGCGCGGCATGCGGTCGCCTGCGGCCGAGGCCGGCGCTTATCGTTTCAGCCTCGCGGTGCATCAGCCGACGACCGTTCCGCTTGCGCTCAACACGCACGCGCTGTGGGTGGCGCTGATGATCGCGCTCACCATCACCAATTACGGCTATCCGATCCTGACACTGGCGATGACCGAGGGCACCTCGGTGCCAGCCGTTTATGTGGGAGCGCAGTGATGAGCGCGCGCGACCTCTTCACCTTCCGCAATCGTCATTTCACGACGAGCACCGGCATCACCGCCGCAATTTTCATTGTGACCGCGATTGCTGGATTCATCGTACTGCCCTTCGCGCAGCACTGGCTTGAGTTCGCAAGTGTCTGGGATGCAATCTGCAGCGCCGCCGGCGTGCCGCAACGCCCCGCGGCCGTCGCCGCGGCGCAGGACAAACGCGTGTCTGAGGTCGTGCTGACCTCGCACACGCTGTCACGACCGAACCAGGAGGCGATCGGCCGCGGCGCGACGCTCGCTCAACGCTGCGCCATTTGTCACGGCCCGACCGGCATCAGCCGCGCGGACTCGCCCAACCTCGCCGGCCAGTACGCCGCCGTGATCTACAAGGAGCTGCACGATTTCCGCTCCGGTGCCCGCACCAATGCTGTGATGTCGCCCTTCGCGGTCAACCTGACGGACCGCGAAATCGCCGATCTCGCAGTCTATTACGCCTATCTGCCGCGGCTGCCGGCCTATCACCCGACGCCGCAGCTTCCAAAGCCCAACATCGTCATCTACGGCGCCCCGATGCGCGGCATTGCGCCCTGCGGCTCCTGCCACGGCAGTCTCGACAACAAGACCGGCAGCCCCTGGCTCGAAGGACAGTCCGAAGCCTATATGAAGGCCCAGCTGCAGGCCTTTGCCGCGGCCGAGCGGCGCAACGACATCAGCCAGCAGATGCGCAATATCGCGCGTGCGATGACGCCGCAGGAGATCGAGGAGGCCGCGGCCTATTACGCCTCGCAACCGCCGGATATCGTGAAGGCAGTGGACTGATCAGGACGAGGCGAGCTTGGGCCGGCCGTAGATGGCATCGGCCCGCTTCTCGAACGCGGCCGAAAAACGCGCGAACGCGGCATCGAACATCGAGCCCATCAGCATCGCCAACATGCGGCTCTTGAACTCGTAGGCGAGGTAAAAGCCGACGTCGCAGACGCCCTCTCCCTTGGGCTCGAACGTCCAGCGGTTTTCCAGCTTGCTGAAGGGCCCTTGCAGATACTCGACCATGATCTTCAGATTGGCGCGATCGAGCGTCACGCGGCTCTTGAAGGATTCCTTGATCAGCTTGAACGACACCGTCATGTCGGCGACCAGCACCTCGGTGCCGTCGGGCTCGGCGACGCGCTGGCGCACCTTCAGCGCGCTGCATAGCGGCACGAATTCCGGATAGCGCTCGACGTCGGCGACCAGATCAAACATCTCGGACGCGCTGTGGTTGACACGGTGCTTGCTCGAAACTCGATGCATTGGACGTCAGCGGGCGTGAGCGGCTCGCGCTGCCTTCAGTCTTGCGAAATCGTCGCCGGCATGATGCGACGAACGGGTCAGCGGGCTCGCCGACACCATCAGGAAACCCTTGGTGTAGGCGACCTTTTCGTAGGACGAAAACTCGTCCGGCGGCACGTAGCGCATCACCGCATGATGCTTGCGGGTCGGCTGGAGATACTGGCCGATGGTCAGGAAGTCGACGTCTGCCGAGCGCAGATCGTCCATCACCTGCTGAACCTCGTGACGCTCCTCGCCGAGGCCCACCATGATGCCGGACTTGGTGAAGATGGCCGGATCGATCTCCTTGACCCGCTGCAACAGCCGGATCGAATGGAAGTAGCGCGCACCGGGCCGCACCGTGAGATAGCGCGACGGCACGGTCTCGAGATTGTGGTTGAAGACGTCGGGCTTGGCCGCCACGACGACCTCGAGCGCCCCATCCTTGCGCAGGAAGTCGGGCGTCAGGATCTCGATCGTGGTCGAAGGACATGCCGCGCGGATGGCGCGGATGGTCCGGGCAAAATGCTCGGCGCCGCCGTCGGCAAGGTCGTCGCGATCGACGGAGGTGATGACGACGTGGGCGAGGCCCAGCTTGGCCACCGCCTCGGCGACGTTCTGCGGCTCGGCTGCATCCAGCGCGTTCGGCAGCCCGGTCTTGACATTGCAGAAGGCGCAGGCGCGGGTGCAGGTGTCACCCATGATCATGAAGGTCGCGTGCTTTTTGTCCCAGCACTCGCCGATATTCGGGCACCCCGCCTCTTCGCACACCGTGTGCAGGCCGTTCGCCCGCACGATGTTGCGGGTGTCGGCATAGCCGCGGGTATTGGGCGCGCGCACGCGGATCCAGTCCGGCTTCGGCGGCGAAGCGGAATCGGGCCGGTTCACCTTTTCAGGGTGGCGTGGGCGCAGCGGGTTCGAGATGGTATCGACAATAACGACCATGGGGTGTCCGGTCTGTTCAAGTCCTACCTAGTAGGTATCGCAGGGCATCGCAACCCGGCTCGCCCTACCTCAGGGAACATGGCAGATATGGGGAATATCCTGCTCTGTTCTCAGACGATTCTCACCTCGAATGGCTCCAAGAAAACGACCGAGATCGGACGCATCCACGCCTCACCTCGGCAAGCCGCTGAAGCGCGCCTTTTTCGGGCGTAGTGTCCATGAGGTCGCCCCCGACCTGATCGGTGCGACCATGCTTATCGACGGCGTAGGCGGCATCATCGTCGAGGTTGAGGCCTATCATCATACCGACCCGGCGGCGCACTCCTTCCGCGGGCCGACGCCGCGAAACCGGGTGATGTTCGGCCCGCCCGGCTTTGCCTATGTCTACCGCTCCTACGGCATCCACTGGTGCGTGAATTTCGTCTGCGAAGAGGAAGGCTCGGCCAGCGCGGTCCTGATCCGCGCGCTGGAGCCGACCCACGGGGTCGCCGCGATGCGCCGCCGCCGCCACCTCGATGATGTGCGCGCGCTGTGCTCGGGCCCGGGCAAGCTGACCGAAGCGCTCGGCATCACCATCGAGCACAACACCCTGCCCCTCGATCGGCCACCGATCGCGCTCCATGCGCGGACGGAGGACGTCGAGGTCGCGTGCGGGATACGGATCGGCATCACCAAAGCGGTCGAGCTACCCTGGCGCTACGGCGTGAAGGGCTCGAAATTCTTGAGCAAGCCGTTTCCAAAGTGAGGGTCATTCCGGGTCTGGTCCCTCGGACCATCCCGGAATGACGGGAACCTCACGACACCTGCTTCAAGCGCTCCAGCGCCTCGAGCAGCTTCGCCTTGCGCGCCAGCGCCGCCTCACGCTTTTCGCGCTCCTCCTCGACGACCTCTTCCGCCGCGTTGGCGACGAATCTCTCGTTGGCCAGCTTGGAATCGGCGCGTTTGATGTCGGCGTCGGCCTTGGCGATCTCCTTGTCGAGACGCACGCGCTCGGCGGCGAGATCGACCACACCCTTCAGCGGCAGCGCGGCCACCTCGCCGCGCACCAGGATCTGCACGGCACCATCGGGCGCACGTTCGGCGAACGAGATATCCGAGAGCCGCGCCATGCGCTTGATGACGTCGGTCCAGCGTGGCGCGCGCTCCTTCGTCTCGGCCGAGGCGCCCGCCAGCACGAGCGCCGTCAACGTCGCCGGCGGGATGTTCATCTCGGCACGCACGGAGCGGATTTGCGTGACCAGATCGATCACCCAGCCGATCTCGGCCTCGGCCGCAGGATCGGTGAAGTCGGCATGGTCGAAGATCGGCATGACGAGAGCTGGCGAGATCAGCGGATCGGTCGGCCCGGCGGCCGCCGCGAGCATCGCGAGCTGCTCCGGCGTCGGCTCGGACGGCTTGAGCGGCCACGGCGCCAGCGCCAGCAGGACTTCGCGGCTGGCCGTCACTTCCCACAGCTCCTCGGTGATGAACGGCATGAAGGGGTGCAGCAGCTTCAGAATCTCGTCGCGCGCCCAGGCGACCATAGCGCGGGTTTCTGCCTTGGCCGGGCCGTCCGGCCCGAGCAGCACGGGTTTTGCGAGCTCGACATACCAATCGCAATAGACGTTCCAGACGAAGCGGTAGATCGCGCCGGCGGCGTCGTTGAAGCGATAGGCCTCGATGGCTTCAGTCACTTCGCGCGTGGTGTGCGCGGTCTCGTGCGCGATCCAGCGGTTCAGCGTCGCCTTTGCCTTCGCCGGCTCGAAACCGTCGGGCACGGCGCAGTGGTTCATCTCCGCGAAGCGGCAGGCGTTCCAGAGCTTGGTCGCGAAATTGCGGTAGCCCTCGACACGGCTGGTGGCGAGCTTGATGTCGCGCCCCTGGGCTGCCATCGCCGCCAGCGTGAAGCGGAGCGCATCCGCGCCGTACTCGTCGATCAGGTGCAGGGGATCGATGACGTTGCCCTTCGACTTCGACATCTTCGCGCCCTTCTCGTCGCGGACGAGGGCGTGGATGTAGACGGTCGAGAATGGCACTTCCTTCATGAAGTGCAGACCCATCATCATCATCCGGGCGACCCAGAAGAAGATGATGTCGAAGCCCGTCACGAGCGCATTGGTCGGGTAGTAGCGCTTCACCTCCGGTGCATCTTCGGGCCAGCCGAGCGTCGAGAACGGCCACAGCGCCGAGGAGAACCAGGTGTCGAGCACGTCCTCGTCGCGGGTGATGAACCCCTCGCGCTTGGTGCGGTCGAGCGCCATTTCGCGCCCTTGCTCCGCCGTGATCACCTCTTGCTCGACGTAGTACCCGAGCGCGTGGCTGACGGCCTCCTCCTCGGTTTCGGCGACGAAGACCTTGCCGTCGGGTCCGTACCAGGCCGGGATCTGGTGACCCCACCAGAGCTGGCGCGAGATGCACCACGGCTGGATGTTCTCCATCCAGTCGAAATAGGTCTTTTCCCAGCTCTTCGGCACGAACGTCGTCTCGCCCGAACGCACTGCCGCGATCGCGGGCTTCGCGAGCGTCTTGGCGTCGACGTACCACTGATCCGTCAGATAGGGCTCGATCACGCTGCTGGAGCGATCGCCATGCGGCACCGTGTGGGTGTGCGGCTCGATGCGCTCGATGAAACCGAACGTCTCCAGCCGCTCGACGATGCGCTTGCGCGCGGCGAAGCGTTCGACCTTGTGAAACTCCTCAGCGAATTGCGAGGCGCCCTCCGGCAGGTCGCGCAGATAATCCTCGTTGCCGACGAGATCGAGGCAACCTTCCTTGTCGAGCACGCTGATCTGGCGCAGCCCGTGGCGCTTGCCGACCTCGAAGTCGTTGAAGTCGTGCGCCGGCGTCACCTTGACCGCACCGGAGCCCTTTTCCGGATCGGAATAGTCGTCGGCGACGATCTGAACTTTGCGGCCAACCAGCGGCAGGATAACGTGCTTGCCGACCAGATTCTGATAACGTTCGTCGTCGGGATGCACGGCCACGCCGGTGTCGCCGAGCATCGTCTCGGGGCGCGTGGTGGCGACGACGATGAAGCTCGAGGGATCGTCCGGGCTGAAGGTCTTGCCCTCGATCGGATAGCGCAGATACCAGAGGCTGCCTTTGACCTCGACCTGCTGCACTTCGAGATCGGAGATCGCGGTGAGCAGCTTGGTGTCCCAGTTCACCAGCCGCTTGTCCTTGTAGATCAGGCCGTCGCGGTGCAGCTCGACGAACACTTTGATGACGGCCTTCGACAGGCCCTCGTCCATGGTGAAGCGCTCGCGCGACCAGTCGCAGGAGGCGCCGAGCCGCTTGAGCTGATTGATGATGGTGTCGCCGCTCTCGGCCTTCCATTCCCAGACCCGCTCCAAGAATTTCTCGCGGCCCATCTCGCGGCGGCCGGGCTCTTGACGCTCCATCAACTGCCGCTCGACCACCATCTGGGTCGCGATGCCGGCATGATCGGTGCCGGGCTGCCACAGCACGTCGCGGCCGCGCATCCGCTCGAAGCGGCACAGGATGTCCTGGAGCGTGTTGTTGAGGGCGTGGCCCATGTGCAGCGATCCCGTCACGTTCGGAGGTGGGATCACAATGGTGAAGGGCGACGCGTCGCGGCGGTCGGGGCGGCCAGCCTTGAACGCAAGGCTGTCCTCCCAGACGACGGACATGCGGGTTTCGATATCGGCGGGCTGGTAGTTTTTCTCGATCATGGGGCTGCTAGAAAGCCGCGCGCGGGGGTCAAGTCAACGGAAAGCTCAGCGGCAAAAGGGCTTTCCGGCCCACCGGACAGACCAGATAGGACATGAAAGCAGGGCTTTATCGGGGCCACGCGGCCCGGCCTCACCGGCTGCCGCGTGACACTCTCTCGATCTCGGCCTTCACGATACGTTCAACAAGGCCCGGCAAGTTGTCGTCGAGCCAGGACTTCAGCATCGGCCGCAGCATTTCCTTGACCAGATCCTCCAGCGTCCGCGCATTGCTGCTGAGCACCGTATGAGCCAAGGAATTGAAGGCGGATTCGACCGCGGAGACCGTCGATTGCGCCAAGATCGGCGGCGGCAGCGGCGGGGCGTCAAAATCCACGGGCGCATATGACGGCCCCGGTGACGGACGAGGTGGCGCCGCTTCCGCGAATTCGAGATCGTCGCGCGGCTCGACCTTGCGGAAGCTCGGTGGCGGCGGAGGCGGCGTCGGCGCAGGGTCCACCGCCATCTCGTCGGTCAGTTCGAGCACGTCGGGTTCAGGTTCAGGCTCGGGTTCCGGAGCCCGCACTTCGGGTGCCGGCGTTGCCTCGTCCAGTCCCGCCAGCAACGCGTCGATATCGTCCTGGCTGTTGGACGCGGCCGGCGCAGGCGCAGGCGCCGGTGCCGGTTTCGCGGCAGGCGGCGGCGCCGGCTTTTCGGCCACAGGCTTTGTGGGCGTGATCTTGGGTGGGGGAACGTTGTTCATCGCCGGCAGTTTTGGCGCGGACGCAGCGGGCGCGGCAGCTTTCTCAGGCTTGACGGCTTCCGTCGGCGGCGGCTTGGCCTCGTCGTCGGCAATGATGCGCCGGATCGAGGCCAGAATCTCCTCCATCGAGGGCTCTGTGACCTTTGCAGGCTGCGTCATCTCCGACTCCACATCATCAACGCCCTCGCATGCGTTGTTTTACACCAAGCACGACAGGGATTGGCCGGTTCCGGACGGGCCCTCCGACATTTTCGTCGCGACGGCCTGACTTGTCCCCAGTTCACGGCTCAACGTGCGGCGGTGCGCCCCTGCCCCCGGCACCAAAGCGTTACGCAAACGACATCGCATGCGGAGCGAATCGCCTCGCAGCTTCCTTCAAAGGCTATGTCAGGGATTTTGATGTTTGCAAGCAAACCGCCGGTCGGCCTCGCCTATTTGCGAGGCCGACATCATTGCGGCAATCAGCGTCCGTCCGGCGTCCGCACGCCGGCCCAGCTGTCGCGAACCTGCTGGTAGTGCACGCTGGGATCATAAGTCGTGGTGGCCAGACCGAGTACCTGTGGCGACAGACGCCCGACAGCGCTGAGTACGTTGTAGGAAGCGACCACGCGATCGTGTTGCGCGGTGACGAGCGCGACGCGCGCATTGACCAAGGCCTGCTGCGCGTTGAGCACGTCAAGTGTGGTACGCTGACCGGCCTTGGCTTCCTCGCGTACGCCGTTCAGCGCGATCTCGGAGGCCGTGACCTGTGCCTGCGCGGATTGCACCTGCGCCTTGCCGGCTTGCAACTGTCCCCAGGCCTGCACGACGTTCGCGCGGGTCTGGTCGCGGGTCGTTTCGAGATTGAGGCGCTGCTGCGCCAGGTTTTCCTTGGACTGACGGATCAGTGAGTATTCGGCGCCGCCCTGGTAGATCGGAATCGAGGCCTGCGCGATGGCGGAAGCGGTATTCGTTCGGAACAGCGTCAGTTGCTGCTGGAAGGACTGCGACACCGCGGCCTGCACTGTGACCGTCGGCAGCAGCGCGCCCTCGTTGATCTTGACCTGGAGATAGTTGACGTCGATGCCGTACATGGCGGCCGTGACGTTGGGGTTCTCGATCAGGCTCAGACTGACCCCGGCAGCCAGCGTCCCCGGCAGGAAGCGGTCGACCGGGGAGCCCGGCGCGAGGTTTTCCGGCTCGTTGCCGATGATGCGGCGGAAGTTGGCACGTGTCGTCGTCAAATTCGATTCAGCGGTGAGCGCCTGCGTCTTGCCGGCGGCGAGCTGCGCCTCGGATTGCGCGACGTCGGTGCGGGTCACCTCGCCGACGTTGAAGCGGTCGCGGGTCTGCTTGAGCGTCTGCTCGAGCACGCGCACGTTGCTGCGCTGAACCTCCAGCGTCGCCGCATCGCGCAGGTAGTCCATGTAGGTGGTTGCGGCCTGGAGCAGAACAGTCTGCTCCAGCACACGCAATGCCTCGCGGGAACCCGACACCTGGCTCTCCGCAGCACGCGTCCTGTTGGCGGTCTGATTGCCGTTGTACAGCGTCTGGGAGACAGTCAAAGCGACACTGCGGGGTACGCCCGTGCCGTGAATCGAGGCCCCTCCCTGCTCCGCTTTGATATCCGAATATTGGTAACCGGCGCTTGCCGTCAGCGCGACCCTGGGGCGATAGCCCGACAACGCCTGCGGAACGTTCTCGTCGGTCGAGCGCACCTGGGCACGCTGCGCGTTGAGCTGCGGATTGTTCTGATAGGACCGCACCAACGCGGCCTCGATCGTGTCCGCCAAGGCAGGCGCTGGCCCCGCGAGCGCCATCAGGAGGACCGAAACCGCGGCTCCGGTGAAGAGCTTCACCCCATGCATCCCTTAAAATCCGTTCATTCTCACGCCAGGCCCGTGCCCGCGAACCTGGGAACCTGGGAACCGTATCCGAGTGGAGTCGTTGCCCCGTCGCAACATAGGACGCGGTCAAGCGCAACGGAACTACCTCAGAGTGGTTCTCGGTCGAAACTCTTCACGTGCAGCATCCCTGCCACACTTCTGATTCAGAACGGTATTTTAACGGGCCCTGGCCGTCAGAAGACGAAGGCGGCGGTCCGTTCCAGGCCGGGAAGCACGGGGGCCGAGGCATCAAACAACGCCCGATGGCCGAATTCGGCGTGGAAATGGGTCACGATCATGGCCCGCGGCGGCTTCGATTCGGCGGAGACCCCGACCAGACGCCCGCCCTCCTTGAGCTGGCCAAGCAGCCCTTCCGGCGTCACCTCGGCGGCGCCATTGAGGACGATCACGTCATACGGCGCCGCTGCCGGGTCCCCTTCGGGGCAGGCCGCGGCCTTGCAGTCGACATTGGCGAGGCCCAGGGCGGCCAATGTGTCCTTGGCCTTCGCGGCCAGCGCCGAATCGCATTCCGTGGCGGTCACTTGGCCCGCAAGCTTCGCGGTCAGCGCGGCGAGATAGCCCGTGGCGCAGCCGACAACGAGCACATTGTCGCCCTCGCCGATCTCGGCGGCCTGAAGCAGCTTGCCGGTCAAGGCGGGCTTGATCAGGAACCGCTTGGCGCCGCCTTCGCTTACGTCGAGATCGAGATCGAGATAAGCCAGGGCCTGCCGGCTGGCAGGCACGAAGACCTCGCGGGGAACCGTGAGCATGGCATCGAGAATACGGCGGTCGGTGACGTCATTGGTGCGCACCTGGCCATCGACCATTTTTTGGCGCGCGGTCGAAAAACCGGACATTTGCGGACCCTGAAATGCGGACGATGCCGCGGACGGAAGTTGGCCGCATCTTTGGAACAAGCTCTGCCAAAACGCAACACGGGCGTTGGCCCGGGAACAGCCGGCACGGCATCCCGGTGCCGCTCACCGCAAAACGGGCCAAGCCAGCCTATTCGATCGCGACCGCCAACCGGCCGATCAACGCAGCCACTTCGTCGAGCCGTTCCGGATCGGGCGCCTCCACGGCATGTACGAGCCGCGCCAGGCATTCATCGTCGCTGAGTTTGGGAACATCCGCCGGCAGAATCGAGGGGGCCACGCGGGAATGGTCAATCTGGATGACTGGCATTGGAATCAGCTCCGCAAGTGTCCGGCCCCCGCAAGCTCGATTTGAATTGAGTCGATTTGGCGCCACCCTCATGGCGCGAGGGCGCCATTCCACACGTCTGCTTGAATGTGATTCTGCGTCGGAAGCGACCGGAGCAGTTGCGAGCTTGCTGCAACGGCGTCGCGCAGCATCTCAAGACGCGAAGTCAATTTATTGATATCACGATGAAATTTGGCTCCCCGGGCTGGATTCGAACCAGCGACCATCCGATTAACAGTCGGATGCTCTACCGCTGAGCTACCGAGGAAAAGGGCGAACCGACGTTCGCGCGCGGCTGCGTATAACAAAGCCGGTTGCGCTTGCAAAGGACGAATTCGTCATCTTCCGCAACGCGTCGTGGAAGGGCCTTCGGCCCCTTCTCCGGCCAGCGATGGCCAGACTATTCGGCGATGAAGGACGTGGTTTTGGTGCCGGGGTCGTAGGGCAGCCTCGAGGTCCTTCTGCGCGATCGCCACCTCCACACCGTCATTGCGAGGAGCTCTTGCGACGAAGCAATCCGGAATCTTTCCGCGGTGGGATTCCTGGACTGCTTCGCTGCGCTCGCAATGACGGAGTGTGGGCATGAGCATGCCTTGTTCAATTCGCATCTCAAATCGCGGAGGCATAGATGCGCATTCTCGCGGCTTGCATCGCCCGAGCTTTCCCGTCGTCTCGACACCCTCTGGGGTCAGAGGGCGCAGGGAAGACCGGGTGCCGGCTGGCACCCGCGGTCCACTGTGCGAAAGATGCGCTACGAAATTTGCACAGCGGCATACAGGTGAAACCGGAAACAACCCGGCCTTCCCTGCGCGGTGGTTTGACGGCTTATGCCGAGCTCTCCCCGGGGAGCGATGCACTATTGCCCCCGTCACCTTGCAGATGGCTGATGCGCGCGCCCGGTCGGGCCGCAGCATCACCGCAAGACTTGACGCGCAGACTCCGGGCGCCAGGACCACACGGTTTTGCCGTACGCTGACCGCGCCGGTCGTGTGCGCGCCGCGATCGCTCACGGTTTCCCGCCCTACGATCGCCTTCGCGCCGACGCGGCCCAGCGTCCACCACAACTCATCCCGCGTTTCGTGACGATCGCGATACGCCCCTCTGACTGGGATGAGGTGGCGCAGATCTACGCAAAATCAGAAATTCTGTAAAGGCGAATATTTTCGCCTCCCGCGATTGACCCAGCCGTGGGATGTTTTGCCCGTCGGGCAACGCAAGGGCTTGTAGCGGTGAGAGCAGCGAATCCGGGATCCCCTACTCGACATCATCCCCCGGTATCGCTTCGCTCACCTGGCTACCGCAGTGTTTTGCCCGACGGGCGAACAGTTCTCGCCAGCAGCCGATGAAGCACGGCGGACCCGCCAGACTAATCTATGGCAGCAAAACCAAGTGATGTCCGGAGAGGACACGATTGGGCGTGAAGCCGGCTGAGATGATTTCGATCATTGACGGATTTGCGTCAGATTCCTGCCTCTCAACAGCTTCTCCGCAGCATATGCACAGGCCTATTCCGACGGATTTACGTAAGCGCCGCAAACCACTTGCTGCGCACAAATCCACAGGCGTGCTCAGCCGCCGGCTTGGCCGAACGCGGAGCGGCAGGCTTCGCTCAGACTGGCCCGGTTGCGCCGGAGGCAGGCCGTGATGGCGCGGACATTGGGGATCTCGCCGGCGCAGAGGCGATAGACGTCGGGCGTACAGGCCCGGCGCTGCTCCGGCGTTCCCTGCGCCTGGGCAGCGGAGGCGAACAGCGTAAGAAACAGCCCGATCGACGATGCCCGACGCGCCCGGCTCTTCACACCCGCAAACCGCAAGAACCTCGCCTTCATGACCGAGTCTCCCGTCTGCACTGCCCCGGCCCGCATTGGCCGGCGTCGCGGAAGACCTACGGGAAATAAACTTGCGGGAATGTGATTTCTTTCACACTCGGCGCGCGCAGGGCAGGCCTAGCTTCTCGCGGAGATTTTTTCAGGAATCGCTAACCAATCTGGTCCCGATCGCCGGATCGTTAAAATGCGAACGATCGGCTCAATCGGGAAACAAACCGGCTTTGCGACATTGCGCCATCCGCGTTCCGGAGGGTGTGATGAGCGAAGCCGAATTCAACTTGCTGCTGGATGCCGTCCGGGACGCCATGGTCCATGAAGATTTAGCGCTCGCGCCGGAGGAGGAATTCGTGCCCCGCTCGTGGACGTACGACGCAACGCTCAAGGAAACTCCCAAGGCCGCGAATGACAATGAGGGCGCCTGGCCCCTCCTGCCGTTTCCTGACGGCTGGTACGCGGCCTGCTGAACGACCCTGCGCCTAACCTGGACGGCCCCGGCGCGACCACCATCAGTTCTTGACGCCCGGCACCCCCTCGCCTTCCTGCGGCTCCCGATCGGCGACGGCCGGCGGGAAGATGCTGTCATAGATCGCGCGGGCCTCACGAATGAGGCGGGCCCGCTCCAGCTCGGACTTCGGGACAAATCGGACGACGTCGCCCACGTGCTCTCCAGCTCTGGTTGGACGGGGATGCATCACCACGTGATGCGAACTCCATGCCAGCCGGCCTGAATCGCCGATTTCCGGCAGCCCCGGGCAAATCCGGTGGACGAGCGCGCGGGCGTCCCTTCGCGCGGATCGGCGGAACTCGTCGCGGAATTGAATTGTCTTTGAAGATCAGAAGCTTGTGATGGAGGCCACGACCAGAATTGAACTGGTGTAAACGGTTTTGCAGACCGCTGCGTAACCACTCCGCCACGTGGCCCCACGGGGGAATGCCTTAGACATTTCCGCCGCTTGTCGCAAGTGGAACGGATGTGGGAGCGAAGGTTCTCTTGGCACATGTGCCAGATGTTCTCGTTCCGTGTCCGTTCGTGTTTTTCGTCGGTTCGATAGTGCTCTTAGCTACTGTCCGCGCCCGGTGTCCCAAGTGAATTTGGTGGTGCTCTAATTCACTCGGCTCAGGGCCAGATTTGGAAAACGCGCGGAAACAGCGGGAATGACCGGCTTCCGTGCCCAATGTGAAGCCGACCAGTGATCGCGTTGATCCGCAGGTTGCCCCAGGATTTTAAAACCAATTTGCACTGGAACCACAGACGTTCCATTTCCCCAGCATCACGCGCCGCAAGGGCCTTGTCGTAGCGTTCAACGAGATCAGGGCGCTCGACTGCAATTTGCTGAAGCCGGTCGGCCAGTTCTCTGATGCCATCTGGATTGTGGTCGGCGGCCTCCAGACAGGCAATCACTACACCCATGAAGTGGGTCATCGGCCCCTTCGACCTTTAGCGGCAGACTGCCTCAGTTGGCGGCCTCTTTCAGCATGGATGCGCAACTGTCTGGCGAACCGTTGCGTAGGATCGTCCTTGTGCGGCGCTATCCTCGGTTGTTTAAGCGATTTAGCTCTCGGATTGCAATGGCGTCTGCCTGGTTCGGAAAATAAAAAATCGGCTGCTCATGCCATCGGCTTTGCAGTGACTGCACTTGTGCAAGTGTTCTCTTTGCCATGTGTGCAAACCCCTATAAAAATAGGGGTTTGCGAATGTTGAGCGGAGTAAACCAGCTCGCTTTTGCAGACCGCTGCGTAACCACTCCGCCACGTGGCCCCACGGGGGAATGCCTTAGACATTTCCGCCGCTTGTCGCAAGTGGAACGGATGTGGGAGCGAAGGTTCTCTTGGCACAAGTACCCAAGGCCAGATCGAGTGCCCCTAATCTGGATCTTGACGAGCCGAATTTTCGATTGGCCAGAATCCGGCGGCCAAAGGTCCGTCAGCCGGAACGAGACGCCAGCGCCTGTCGGACGGAACCTGTCTAAACCATCGCTCGCCCGAGATGACTTGTTGATCGACCGGAGCGGTAATTTCCTCAGCAGCTCCGCCAGCGATTTGTTCACCCATCCATTTCAAGAAGCGGCGCATCTCGCCAGGCGAAGAAAACTGACTGGTCTTTTTCCAGGGACAGTTCGTTGCAAGCTTCCGATGCGCAACGGTCTGGCGAAACCATTTGCAGCGTTGATCCGCTGCTCCCTGCACTGATCACCTTCTCAGTGCCGTTTGCCACGCCGGAAGTCGCGCCGTCGGCCCTTGGGAGCTGGCTTGGGCGCGAGCTCCGGCATCTCCGCCTGCACCTCGCGATAGCGCGCCAGCATCCGCTCAAAACTCGCATGCAGCGTCTCGGCGATGTCGGGGCGCCGCTCGAGGCCGGCCAGGATCGTCGCGGCGGCCTCGATGGTCGAGAGACCGTCGCGGCGTGGCTCGCGGCGCAGGCGCCCGTAGCGCGAGGGGTGCGCCGGATTGAGGATCACGCGCTGGCATTTCAGCATCCAGGGATTGCGCCACCACAGCGCCTTGGCCTGGCTCCAGGTGCCGTCGAGCAGCACCACGCCTTCGAGCTTGCCCAGGATGGCGCGCTGGTTCTCCGCGACCTCACCCTTGCGGGTGAGCGCGACGATCTCACTCTCGGTCTCGAGATCGGCCGCGCGCGCCGAGCCGAGATAGAGCACGGCCCAGCGCGCGGCATTCTCGACCGGCCGACCCAGCGCCTTGGAAAGGCTCGGCCAGGACAGGCCGACCCGCACAGTCGCGTTGGCAAAGTGCTTCGCCGTCAGGCGCGCGGTGCCGAGCGCCCTGTCCTGCTCCTGCGGATGCTGGAGGATCAGGAGTCCAAGGCGGTTCTCAATCGGCGTGACGCTGTCGCAGATGCACAGCGGCATCGGCTTCTGGCAGTGCGGGCATTCGGGAAGCGGCTCGGCTGCTGCGGCCGCCGTGTCCTGTGGGTTCGACATGCCGCCGCTATACGCTGCGCGCGGCGCCTCAACAACCGCCTATTCCGCCGGCGCGGCAACCGCGCGCGGCTCGGAGCGGCGGCGCAGACGGTCGATCAAGAGGTAGATCACGGGCGTGGTGTAGAGCGTCAGGATCTGCGAGACGAACAGGCCGCCGATGATGGTGATGCCGAGCGGACGGCGCAGCTCGGTGCCGGGCCCGGTCGCGATCACGAGCGGAATGCCCGCGAACAGTGCCGCCATCGTCGTCATCAGGATGGGACGAAAGCGCGCCTGGCAGGCCTCGAAGATCGCCTCTGCCGAGGACAGGCCGCGCTGGCGCTCGGCGTCGAGCGCGAAGTCGACCATCATGATGCCGTTCTTCTTGACGATGCCGATCAACAGGATGATGCCGACAAAGGCAATCACCGTCAGCGGCGTGTTGGTGACCTGCAAGGCGAGCAGCGCGCCGAGCCCCGCCGAGGGCAGCGTCGAGATGATGGTCAGGGGATGGGCGAGGCTCTCATAGAGCACGCCCAGCACGATATACATCGCAACCAGCGCGCCGAGGATGAGCAGCGGCTGCCGGCCGCTGGTCCTGGCGAAATCGCCCGCGTTGCCATCAAAGCTGCCGCGAATGCCTTCCGGCATGTGCAATTCCTCGACCGCACGCTGGATGTTCTCCGTAGCGGCCTGGAGCGGCACGCCCGGCAGGAGATTGAACGACACCGTGGTCGAGGGGAATGACTGCGAGTGATAGACCGCGAGCGCGGCGAGTCCGCGCGTCGCATGCACCACGGCCGACAGCGGCACCTGCACGTCGTTGGCGCCGGCGACATAGATGCGATCGAGATTGGAGGGATCGACCTGGAATTTCGGATCGGTCTCCAGCACGATCATGTACTGGTTGCGCTGGGTGTAGATGATCGAGATCTGCCGCTGCGCGAACGCGTTGTTCAGCGCGTTATCGATGTCCTGCACGCGCACGCCAAGCCGCGAGGCGGCCTGACGATCAATCCTGAGCGTGAGCTGCAATCCGCCGGGGTCGCGATCGGCGGAAACGTCGGTGATGCCTTCGACCGTCTCCATTCGCTTGGCCACGATCGGCGCCCATTGCTGCAACAGGTCCAGATCGGTGCTCGACAGCGTGTACTGGTAGTTCGAGTCGCTCTGCCGTCCGCCGGCGCGGACGTCTTGCGCCGCGAACATGAACAGGCGGATGCCGGCGACGCGATAGAGATTGCGGCGTAAGCGATCGATGACAATTTCGGTCGAGACATAGTTTCGCTCGGCCGGCGGCTTCAGGCTGATGAACATGGTGCCGCGGTTGGAGGTGGCCGGGCCGGGCCCGCCACCGCCAAGGACCGAGCCGATGCCGGCGACAGCCGGATCGGCCATGACGATGTCGGCGAGCTGCTGCTGCAAGCCCAGCATCGACTGGAACGAGATGTCGGCGGAGGCCCGCGTCGCGCCGATGACGAATCCGGAATCGTCGGTCGGGAAATAGCCTTTAGGCACCTTGATGTAGAGCGTCACCGTGAGGCCGATCGTGGCGAAGAACACGAGCAGCGTCAGCAGCGGAAATTCCAGCACGACGCGTAAGGTGCGGGTGTAGAAGGCGACGATGCGCGACAGCGATCCCTCGATCATCCGGTCGAACAGCGTCGCGGTGCCAGAGGTGGTCTGCCGGATGTAGTGGGCGCAGATCATCGGCGTCACCGTGAGCGACACCAGGGTCGAGACCACGACCGCGAAGGTGAGCGTCAGCGAGAATTCGCGCAGCAGCCGGCCGACGATGCCGTCCATGAAGATCAGCGGCGTGAAGGCCGCGATCAGCGACAGGCTGATCGACACCACGGTGAAGCCGATCTGCCGGGCGCCTTCCTGCGCCGCCTGAAACGGCCGCATGCCATGTTCGAGATTGCGGAACATGTTCTCGATCATGACGATGGCGTCGTCGACTACGAAGCCGACGGAGATGGCAAGCGCCATCAGCGAGAGGTTGTCGATTGAGAAGCCGGCCAGCCACATGCCGGCGCAGGTGCCGGCGAGCGCAAGCGGCACCGAAATGCCGGCCGCAATGGTCGGCGTCAGGCGGCGCAGGAACACGAACACCACGACCATCACCAGGAAGGCGGTCGCCAGCAGCGTCCATTGCATGTCCAATACGCTGGCGCGGATCGTGCCGGTGCGATCGACCAGGGTGGAAACCTCGACACCAGCCGGAATCCATTGCTTCAGCTCAGGGATCAGCGCCTTGACCCGGTCGACGGTGTCGATGACGTTGGCGTCCCCCTGCTTGGTGATCTGGATCAACACCGCCGGCTGCTTGTTGAACCAGGCGATCGAGCGGGCGTTGCGGACGGAATCCTCGATGTCGGCGACGTCGGAGAGCCGGACAAAGTTGCCGTTCGCGCTCTTGATGACGATGTCGCGGAACTCTTTGGCCGTGCGCATCTGCCGGTTGAGCGACAGCGTCTCGCTCTGGCGGTCGCCGTTGAAGATGCCGACCGGACCGAGCGGGTTGGCGTTGATGATCGCGGTCCGCACGTCGTCGGTGGCGATGCCGGCATTCGACAGCGCCACCGGGTTGAGCTGGATCCGTACGGCCGGCTGGTCGGCGCCGCTCACCGTCACGTCGCCGACGCCCGGCACCTGCGAGATGCGCTGTGCGAGGACCGTGTCGGCGACGTCGTAGATCGCGCTGGCGGAAAGGGTCTTCGATGTCAGCGCCAGCACGAAGACCGGGGCGCCGGCCGTGTTCGCTTTCCGGAAGCGCGGCAGCGTCGGCAGGTCGCTCGGCAGGTCGACGAGCGAGGCATTGATGGCCGCCTGCACGTCACGGGCGGCCTTGTCGATGTTGCGGCCGATGTCGAACTGGAGCTGGATATTGGTCGTCCCCAGCGAGCTCGTCGAAGTGATCTGGTTGATCCCAGCGATCTCGCCCAGCCGCCGCTCCAGCGGCGAGGCCACCGTCGCCGCCATCACGGAAGGATCGGCGCCCGGCCGGCTCGCGGAGACGAAGATGGCCGGGAAGTCGACATTCGGCACCGAGGCGACCGGCAGGAACTCGTAGGCGACGACACCCAAGAGAAACAGCCCGATCGACAGCAGCGT
This sequence comes from Bradyrhizobium centrolobii, assembly GCF_001641635.1. Classification (GTDB taxonomy): domain Bacteria; phylum Pseudomonadota; class Alphaproteobacteria; order Rhizobiales; family Xanthobacteraceae; genus Bradyrhizobium; species Bradyrhizobium centrolobii. Next base: position 374,530 of record NZ_LUUB01000079.1, on the reverse strand, counting down.
GGTCGCGACCGGGCGGCGGATGAAGGGCTCCGAGATCGATGCCATCACTGCATCCCCTCGGTGGCGCCCGCGACCGGCGGGCCGCCGGATTCAGCCGGCGGCAGCGCCTGCTCGAGGCGGCGGTTGATGCGGTCGAGCGCCAGGTAGATCACGGGCGTGGTGTAGAGCGTCAACAGCTGGCTCAGCAGCAGGCCGCCAATGATGGAGATACCGAGCGGAAAGCGCAGCTCCGAGCCGGTGCCGCTTTCGATTGCGAGCGGCAGCGCGCCGAACAGCGCCGCCAGCGTCGTCATCATGATCGGGCGGAAGCGCAACAGGCAGGCCTGCACGATCGCATCGGTCGCGTCCATCCCCTGCCCGCGCTCGGCCTCGAGCGCGAAGTCGATCATCATGATTGCGTTCTTCTTGACGATGCCCATCAACAGGATGATGCCGATCAGGCCGATGACCGAGAGGTCCTGTCCGAACAGCACCAGCGCCAGGATCGCGCCGACACCGGCCGAGGGCAGCGTCGAAAGAATGGTGATCGGGTGGATGTAGCTCTCATAGAGCACGCCCAGCACGATGTAGATCGTGATGACAGCGGCGAGCAGCAACCAGGGCTGGCCGGCGAGCGCCTTGGAGAATTCGGCGGCGTCGCCCGCATAGACACCGACGATGCTGTTGGGCATGCCGATGCGGGTCTCGATCGCCTTCACCGCGTCGACCGCATCGCCGAGCGCCGCACCCGGCGCGAGGTTGAAGCTGAGCGAGATCGCCGGGAATTGCGCCTGGTGCGAGATCGCGAGCGGCGCAGTGGTGCGCGTCAGCGTCGCCACCGCCGACAGCGGCACCTGGGCGTTGGGCGCGCCGACGATGCTGCCCGCGGCGCCCGGCAGATAGAGCTTTGACAGGATCGAGGGATCGCGCTGGTACATCGGCAGCGCCTCCAGCACCACGCGGTACTGGTTGGCCTGGCCGTAGATGGTCGAGATCTGGCGCTGCGCGAAGGCGTCGTTCAGCGTGTCGGTGATGCCCTGGAGGCTGACGCCGAGTTGGCCGGCGCGCGTGCGGTCGACGTTGAGCTGCGCCCGCAGGCCGCCTTCCTGCGCCTCCGACGACACGTCCCGGAACAGGGGATCGCGCCGCATCTCCGCAACCAGCTTGCCCGCCCACTCCGATACCAATGTCGCATCGGTACCGGTCAGCGTGTACTGATATTGCGACCGGCTCGACTGGGTCGAGATCTGCACGTCCTGTACCGGCTGGAAATAGACGGTCATGCCGGGGATGCCGGCCACCCTCTGCTTCAGCCGGGTCACGACCACGCCGACATCGTCGCGCCGTCCGCCGCGGGGCTTCAGCGTCATGACGAGGCGTCCGACATTGGTGGTCGGGTTGACCGAGCCCGCGCCGATCACCGAGACGACGCCGGTTATATCCGGATCGGCCTTGATGGCGTCGGCGGCCTCGGCCTGCCGTTTCTGCATCTCCGCGAACGACACGTCCGGCCCCGCCTCCGTCACCGCCGTGATCGAGGCGGTATCCTGGAGCGGCAGGAAGCCTTTTGGCGCGACCACATAGAGAACCAGGGTCGCGATCAGCGTGGCGAAGGTCACGACCAGCGTCGCGCGCTGGCGCTCCAGCACCCAGAGCAGCGTCCTGTGGTAGACCTCGACGGTCCGGTCGATGAAGCGGCTGATCGCAGCCAATCCCGGCACCGCAAGCTCCTCATGGACGTGCCTGAGGAGGCGCGAGCACATCATCGGTGTCAGCGTCAGCGAGACCACCGCCGAGGTCACGACCGCAATCGTCAGCGTCAGCGCGAATTCGCGGAACATCCGTCCGACCAGGCCCGACATGAACAGAAGTGGAATGAAGACGGCGATCAGCGACACGGTCAGCGAGATGACGGTGAAGCCGATTTCGCTGGCGCCCTTGAGCGAGGCCTCCATCGCACTCTCGCCGTTCTCCATGTGGCGAACGATGTTCTCGATCATGACGATGGCGTCGTCGACGACGAAGCCGGTGCCGATGGTGAGCGCCATCAGCGACAAATTGTCGAGGCTGAATCCGGCAAAATACATGATGCCGAAGCTCGTGATCAGCGACAGTGGCAGCGCCACGCCCGCGATCAGGGTGGCCCGCAGCGAGCGCAGGAACAACAGCACCACGAGCGTCACCAGCACGACGCTGAGGATCAGCGTGAACTGCACGTCATGGACCGAGGCGCGGATGGTCTCGGTGCGGTCGGAAACGACCGTCAGGTTCACGCCGGCCGGAATGGCGCGCTGGACCTTGGGGATCTCGGCGCGGATCTGGCGCACCACGTCGATCACGTTGGCGCCGGGCTGGCGCTGGATGTCGATGATGACGGCCGGCGTGCCCTGATACCAGCCGCCGGTGCGGTCGTTCTCGAGGCCGTCGACGATCTGCGCGACGTCGCCGATCGTAACCGGCGAGCCGTTACGGTAGGCGATGATGATCGGCCTATAGGCGTCGGCCGCCGCGATCTGGTCGTTGGCCGCGATGATGTAGGATTGCTGCGCGCCGTCGAGCGAGCCCTTCGGACCCGAGACGTTGGCGTTGGCGATCGCGTTGCGCAGATCCTCCATGGCGATGCCATAGGCGGCAAGCCGGGCCAGATCCGCCTGGACGCGCACCGCTGGCTTCAATCCGCCGAGCACCGAGACCCGCCCGACGCCGGAAATCTGGCTCAGCCGCTGCGCTAGAATCGTGTCGGCGATGTCGCTCATCGCCCGCAGCGAGATCGTCTCGGACCGCAGCGCCAGGGTCATGACCGGCGCGTCCGCCGGGTTCACCTTGGCGTAGGTCGGCGGATAAGGCAGCGTCTTGGGCAGGACGCCGGCGGCAGCGTTGATCGCGGCCTGCACGTCCTGGGTTGCGCCGTCGATGTCGCGGTTGAGATCGAACTGCAGCGAGATCTGGCTGACGCCGAACGAGCTCGTCGAGTTCATCGCCGACAGCGACGGGATCTGCCCGAGCTGCCGCTCCAAGGGCGCGGTGATCAGCGAGGCGATCACGTCGGGGCTCGCTCCCGGCAACTGCGTCGTCACCTGCACGGTCGGGAAGTCGACCTGCGGCAGCGCGGAGACCGGCAGCGCGAAATAGCCGAGCGCACCGCCGATCAGCAGCGCGATGCCGAGCAGCGAGGTCGCGATCGGCCGGCGAATGAATGGTTCGGAGACGCCCATGAGACGCGCCTGCCGCTCAAGCGGCTGTTGTCGGGATCATGGCTGCTTCGCTCCACTTCCCGATGAGTCTGCCCCCTGCGCCGGTCCGGTCTGCCCCTTCTGATCGCCCTCGCCGTTCATCCGCTTGGCGCGGCGCTCCTGCCAGTCCTTGGCGCCGTCCGTGGACGGATGGTCCTTGCTTTGCCCATCCTTGGCCTGACCATCCTTGGCCTGGCCGCCCTTCTGCCCGTCATTGCCCTGCGGACCGCGCGAACGCTTGCGCGGGGCGAGATCGGCCGAGGGCGTCTGGTCATCGCGGCCGATGATAACCTTGGAGCCGTCGGACAAATTGGCGAAGCCCGTGGTAACGACCCGGTCGTTCGGCGACAGGCCGCTCGCGATCACCGCGTCATGCTCGTTCTGCTGCGTCACAGTCACGGGCTTGGCCGAGACGATATCGCCCTCGCCGATCACATAGCTGAAGGTCCCGACCGGACCACGCTGCACGGCGGATGTCGGCACCACCAGCGCCTGCGGCAGCGTCTCGACCTTGAGGCGGACATTGACGAACTGGCCCGGCCAGAGCTGGTAATGGGCGTTGGGGAATTCCGCCTTGAGCTTCAGCGTGCCGGTGGTCGGATCGACCTGGTTGTCGATGCCGGTGAGCTTGCCCGTATCGATCACCGTGACGCCGTCATTCCCGAACACGTCGACTGCGAGCGGACCCTTGGCGGCGGCCGCGTTGACGCGCATGATCTGCTGCTGCGGCAGGCTGAACCACACCGCGATCGGCTGGAGCTGCGTGATCACGACAAGGCCTGTCGCGTCGGCGGCGTGGATGATGTTGCCCTGGTCGACCTGCCGCAGGCCCGCTCGACCCGCCAGCGGCGCCACGATCTTGGTGTAGCTCAGCGTCGCCGCCGTGTTGTCGATCGCAGCCTGGTCGGCCTTGACCAGCGCCTCGGTCTGCGCGACCAGCGCGCGCTGCGTGTCGGCCTGCTGCTTGGAGCCGGCGTTGGAGGCGGCAAGCTGCTCGTAGCGCGTCAGATCGATGCGCTGGTTGGCGAGTTGGGCCTGGTCCTGCGCCTTCTTGGCGACGGCCTGGTCGTACTGCGCCTGGTAGATGGCGGGATCGATCTCGGCGAGCACATCGCCTTTCTTGACGTCCTGGCCCTCGGTGAAATTCACCGCGATCAGCTTGCCGTCGACCTGCGAGCGCACGGTCACGGTGTTGAGCGCGCGGATCGCGCCGACGCCGTCGAGATAGACCGCCACGTCCTGGATGCGGGGCGTCGCGGCCAGCACCGGCACCGGCAGATCGGGCCGCTGGTTGCGGCCATTGGCCTGCTGCTGCTGATGCATCGCGGTCCAGCCGACATAGCCGAGGCCGCCGAGAATCGCGATCGTGATCAGCGTCATGACGAAGCCGCGGCCGCGCGAGGATTTTTTCGCGATCCCCACCTTCGCACCTTCCTTCGTATCCGGCTTAAAGAGCATTGACCGGTTTCTCCATCCTCGGCTCCCAGCCGCCGCCGAGCGCCTGATACAGGCTGACGATCGCCAGCAGCCGCGCGAGCTGCGCCTGCCATAACGCATCTTCCGCCTGAAATAGTGTCTGCTGGACGTTCAGCACGGCCACGATGTCGGCCGTTCCAGCGCGCAACTGTTGCTCGGCAAGATCGAAGGCGCGACGCGACGACGCAACCACCTCGCGCTGCAGTTGCAACCTAATCGTCGTCTGCTTGATCGAATAGAGCGCATTGTCGACGTCGGCGAAGGACTGGACGATGGTCTTACGATAGGTCTGCAGCAATTCGTCCTGACGCGCCTTGGCGAATTCGAAATTGCCGAGGATCTTGCCGCCGTCGAAGATCGGCTGCGTCGCACTGCCGACGAGCTGGAAGAACGCAGCATGCGGCTGGAACAGTGAGGCCAGCGCCGAGCTCTGATAGCCGCCATTGCCGGTCAACTGGATGCTCGGGAAGAACTGCGCGCGGGCATTGCCGACATTGGCCGTGGCGGAAGCGAGCTGGGCCTCTTGCCGGCGGATGTCAGGCCGCTGCGTCAGAAGTTCGGACGGCAGGCCCGCGGTCACCTTGGGGATCGCGATCCGGTTCAGCGAGCCGCCCAGCACGCGCACGCTCTCAGGCGGCCGCGACACCAGCACGGCGAGCGCGTTGACGTTCTGGTCGAGCGTCTGCCGTAGCGGCGGCACCAGCGCTTTCTGGTTCCCAACCACGCTCTCCTGCTGCGCGACGTCGAGATCGGTGCCGGTGCCGGCTTTGCGGCGCTCCTTGATGGCATCGAGGATGCGTTGCGCACTCGCAATGTTGTTCTGCGCGGTCCGCAGGCGGTCCTGCGACGCCAGCACCTGGAAATAGGCGTTGGCGACGCTCGCGAGCGTCGTCAGCGCGACGACGTCACGATCGAAGCGGTTGGCATTGGCAGTCTCTTCCGCCGATTGCAGCGCGTCACGGTTCTGGCCCCAGAAGTCGAGCTGGTAGCTTGCGCTCAGCGAGGCCGAATAGTTGACGACTTCCCGGCCGCCAATGGAAAGACCCGAAGCGCTCGAGCCTGAGGTGCGCGAATAGCTTTCCGATCCGCTTCCCGACAGGCTCGGCAGCAGCGCCGCGCCCGCCTCACGCGCCTGGGCGTCGGCCTCGATGATGCGCGCGACTGCGGCGGCGATGTCGAGATTGACGGTCTGCGCCTCCTCCATCAGCTGCGTCAGCTCCGTCGAACGGAAGCCGCGCCACCAATCGAGCGCCGGCGGCGCGTCGGGCTTGCCGGCGTATTTGTATTTTGCGGGAACGTCGAGCGCGGGATCGGGGAGATCCTGGGTCAGCACGCAAGCCCCCGAACTGGCCGCGAGACACAGCACCACGACCCAGCGCGCCGCACGCAGCGTCCGGGAAACAGAACCGCAGGATCGCCGCGCGGCGACCGCTGGGACGCGCTGTGTCACATCCACCCCCCGCCGGGCAGATCGAACCGCCACCGCGCGGCCGGAATAACCGATTCGCGGCGGGACAGTCGGGAGCCTTTATGTAACTCGCTCACAGAGGTGATGCTTTCCTGGAACCTTAATTCCATACTACCCGGGCGCGGAACTGCGGGACAGTCCCGCAGCTGCGAAACGCACACATGCAGGGCAATATCTCCGGGCCGCGGAAATGCAAGTTGTGCCCATGCTGCAAGGGTTTCTCGCATTTCTGGGCCACGTGTAGCGGCGCCGAGCTTACCAAGATTTCATGTGATATTGCCGCCGCACCGGCACCGGAACGCCGAGGCCGGCCTCGTGCTCCACTGAAACCTGCGCCGCAGCGCACCGCACCTACTCTCGCCGTCCTACCTGTGGATGCTGACAGACATCCTCGAGTTCGGTCGGCAGATCGCCGACCTTCGCAATGGCCGTCTCGCCGGAGCTGCGCTCTACTTCGGCGCGGTGATGCATAAGCCGATCGGCCATCGATTCCGTTGTCGCATCATGAGCCTCTTGATTGATCTCGACCGGCTGCTCGGTGGCGGACGCCGCCAGGCGCTGACTTCACGCGCTGCGTTCGTTTCTTACGCGGCCGCTCGCGAGCTTCAAGGCGATGGCGGCGCCCCATTGGGAAGCGCTGCGGCTCCAGCTCAAGGGCACGTGGTTGATCACACGACGGAATGTCGCAGGGTAGAATCGCGACGAAACCATCTTGGCGGCCGACAAAACGCACGCCTATATTATGCGCCGCCGACCGTTTGGGGGCGCGCTCGGGTCCAGCGACAGAAGCCGGGATGGGGCGCGCCTGGCTGGCGGTCAGCCTGTGCCTGTTCAGGTGATGGATCCGTCGATGCCGAACGCCATCTCGGTGACTCCCGACAACGTGGAGACGGTGCTCGCCGACCTGCCGCGCATCGTACGTCTCGCGCTCACCTTCGGCTCGCGCCTGAGACGCGGGACGCTCGACGTCATCCTGCCCGATGGCCGCGTGATCCGGCTCGGCGGACTCGAGCCCGGCCCGGCCGCGGTCATGCGGCTGCACAATTACGGCTTCGCCGCGCGGCTCATCAACGCTGGCGACATCGGGATCGCGGAAGCCTATCTCGCCGGCGACTGGGACACGCCCGACCTCACGCAATTCCTCCTGGTGTTCTGCGTCAACCACGACCTGATCCAGGCCATGCTGCGCGACAAGCCGCTGATCCGCCTCGTCCAGGTGCTCCGGCACTGGTTCAACCGCAACACCCGCCGCCAGGCGCGCCGCAATATCCACGCCCACTACGACATCGGCAACGCGTTCTACTCGGCCTGGCTCGATCCCAGCATGACCTATTCGTCGGCGCTGTTCGAGGAGAGCACTACCGACCTCACGGCAGCGCAGACCAATAAATACCGCAAGCTCGCCGAGGCGCTCGACCTGCACCCGGGCCAGAAGCTGCTCGAGATCGGCTGCGGCTGGGGCGGCTTCGCCGAATTTGCCGCCAAGACTTTTGGTGCGCGCGTGGTTGGCCTGACCATCTCGACAGAGCAGCGCGATTTCGCGCAGAGGCGCATCCACGAGGCGGGGCTTGCCGAGAAGGTCGAGATCCGCCTCCAGGATTATCGCGACGAGCGCGACCGCTACGACCGGATCGCCTCGATCGAGATGATCGAGGCCGTCGGCGAGCAGTTCTGGCCGAAATATTTTGCACAGCTGCGCGACCGGCTGCTGCCGGGCGGCCTTGCCGGCATCCAGGCCATCACCATCCAGGACAAGCTGTTTCAGAGCTACCGGCGCGAGGTCGACTTCATCCAGCGCTACGTGTTTCCCGGCGGCATGCTGCCCTCGCCGGCCGTGCTCAAGTCGCTCGGGGACAAGTTCGGGGTTCCCGTCATCCGCGAGCGCATCTTCGGGCAGGATTATGCCAAGACGCTTGCCTCGTGGCGAAATAACTTCCGCGCGGCGTGGCCGGGCCTCGTGCCGCTCGGCTTCGACGACCGGTTCCGGCGGCTCTGGGAGTACTATCTCTCCTATTGCGAGGCCGGCTTCCTGTCCGGGAATATCGACGTCCGGCAGGTCATCTTCGCAAAGCAGCAATAAGAGTTCGAAGCCTCGGCTTGTATGGCGTGCGGCCCTCCTTTAGGGTCGCCCACCAATTGCGAAACCGACCGGTAAGTGCCTGACATGACCATTCGAAATGACGTTGTCGAAGCCATCGGCGACACCCCGCTCATCAAGCTCAAGCGCGCCTCGGAAATGACCGGCTGCACCATTCTGGGCAAGGCCGAGTTCATGAATCCCGGCCAGTCGGTGAAGGACCGCGCCGGCAAATGGATGATCCTGGAGGCGGAGAAGCGTGGCGATTTGCGCCCCGGCGGTCTCGTGGTGGAATCGACCGCCGGCAACACCGGCATCGGCCTTGCCGTCGTGGCGAGCGGGCGCGGCTACCGGACGCTGATCGTGATCCCTGAGACGCAGAGCCAGGAGAAGAAGGATTTTCTGAAGCTGTGCGGCGCCGAGCTCATCGAGGTGCCGGCCCTGCCCTACGCCAATCCCAACAGCTACCAGCATGTCGGCCGGCGGCTCGCCGACGAGCTCCGCAAGACCGAGCCCAACGGCGTGCTGTTCGCCGACCAGTGGAACAATCTCGACAATGCGAAGGCGCATTATGAGTCCACGGGGCCGGAGATCTGGGAGCAGACCGGCGGCAAGGTCGACGGCTTTGTCTGTTCGGTCGGCACCGGCGGCACGCTCGCCGGCGTTAGCCGTTATCTGAAAGAGAAGAACAAGAACGTCAGGATCGCCTGCGCCGATCCGCACGGCGCCGGCATGTACGAGTATTTCAGAACCGGCGAAGCCAAGGCGACGCCGGGCGGCTCGATCACCGAGGGCATCGGCCTCAACCGCGCAACCGCGATCGTGGAGACCGCGAAGGTCGACGATTCGTATCTCATTCCCGACGCCGAAGCCGTCAGCGTGATCTACGAGCTGCTCCAGCACGAAGGACTGTGCCTCGGCGGCTCGACCGGCATCAACATCGTCGGCGCCATGCGCCTCGCCAAGCAGCTCGGCCCGGGTAAGACGATCGTCACCGTGCTCTGCGATTCCGGCAGCCGCTATCAGTCAAAGCTGTTCAATGCCGACTTCATGCGCGCCAAAAATCTCCCCGTGCCGGAGTGGCTGGAGAAGCGCAGCAACATCAAGCCGCCGTTCGTTTAAGTCGAGACGATTGCGGCCGCTCGTCCTAGGCGTGGCGGTCGCCGCTCGGCCAGACACGGCGCGAGAGCGCCTTTGACCACCCTACGGCAGCCCGCTTCAGCGCAAGATCTGGCTCAGGAACAGCTTTGAGCGCGCGTGCTGCGGGTTGGCGAAGAATTCACCGGGCGTATTGGCTTCGATGATCTGGCCGGCATCCATGAACACGACGCGGTTGGCGACTTCCTTCGCGAAGCCCATCTCGTGGGTGACGACCAGCATGGTCATGCCCTCCCTGGCGAGGTCGACCATGGTGTCGAGCACCTCCTTGACCATTTCGGGATCGAGCGCCGAGGTCGGCTCGTCGAACAGCATCACCTTCGGATTCATCGTCAGCGCCCGGGCGATCGCGACGCGCTGCTGCTGACCGCCCGACATCTGACCCGGAAACTTGTTGGCCTGGTGCGGGATCTTGACCCGCTCCAAAAACTTCATGGCGGTCGCTTCGGCGTCCTTCTTGGGGATGTTGCGCACCCAAATCGGCGCCAGCGTGCAGTTGTCCAGCACGGTGAGATGCGGGAACAGGTTGAAACTCTGGAACACCATGCCGACCTCGCGGCGCACCGCATCGATGTGCTTGAGGTTCGGCCCGAGCTCGATGCCGTCTACGACGATCTCACCCTCCTGGAATTCCTCGAGCGCGTTGATGCAGCGGATCAACGTCGACTTGCCCGAGCCCGAGGGGCCACAGATCACGATGCGCTCGCCCTTCTTGACCTCGAGGTCGATGTCGCGCAGCACGTGAAACTCGCCGTACCACTTGTTGAGACCGGAAATCTTGACGATTTGATTGTCTGACATGGTGAGCTCGATCAGTTGCGACGGTGGGCGTTGAGACGGTGCTCGACGAAGAGCGAGTAACGCGACATTCCAAAGCAGAAGATGAAATAGATGATGCCGGTGAAGGCGAAGCCCGTAAACGCGGTCGACGGCGTTGTCCAGACCGGGTCGGCGAACGAGGCCCGCAGCGAGCCCAGCAGGTCGAACAGCGCGACGATCGAAACCAGCGAGGTGTCCTTGAACAGTGAAATGAAGCTGTTCACGATGCTCGGGATGACGTGGCGCAGCGCCTGCGGCAGCACGATCAGCGAGGTCGTCCGCCACCAGGAGAGCCCGAGCGCCGCTGCGGCCTCCGATTGCCCGCGGGGGACCGCGGCGAGCCCGCCGCGGACGTTCTCGGCCTGATACGCGCCGGTGAACAGGGCAACGCCGATCAGCGCGCGCACGAGGCCATCGACCGTGAAATTGCCGGGCAAAAACAGCGGCAGCATGTAGGTCGCGAAGAACAGCACCGTGATCAGCGGCACGCCGCGCCAGAACTCGATGAAGGTGATCGAGAATATCCGGATCAGCGGAATGGTCGAACGTCGGCCGAGGGCAAGTGCGATGCCGATCGGCAGCGAGGCCACGATGCCGGTGATGGCGATCACCAGCGTCACCAGGAGCCCGCCCCAGAGCCGGGTATCGACGATGGGCAGGCCGCCATGATCGAGGTCCATCAGCTTGATCACCGCCGCAATGCTCGCGAACGTGGCGATGCCTGTGACCAGCGCCCGCGGCCCGGTCCGCATGCCGCCGCCCAGCACGAACAGGATCGCGCACACGATAATGGCGGTGACGACGAAGTCGATCCAGACGGCCTGGCCGGAAGCCTGAAGCTGATCGCTGAGCCAGGTCAGCGGGAAGATCACCCAGGAGATGACGGTGCCGAGCAGGACGATAAGATTGCCAAGCGCCCAAAACAGCGGGCCTATGGCCGAGCTCCTGCTGAGATTGACCAGCACCTGGCCGGCGCCGCTGATGCTGTCATCGAAGAGTTGGAGCAGGCCGGCCGCCCAGCTCACGCCAAAGCCCTTGATACCGCCGCCGTGGAGCAGGAAGAACGCGACGACGGGAAAGGCGAGGAAGAACAGACCCGAGTTCACGCCCTTTGCAGGCAGGCGCGGAATGAGCAGCGGCAGGAGCAGCACGGCGCCGAGGGCGAAGGTCACGTTCACGCGCCACCGCGCCGCCTCCGGATAGAAGCCGTAGATGAGCTGGGTGAACTTGGCCTGGATATAGGGCCAGCACGCGCCGACCGGGTGCCCGGCGTTTTCCGCAAGACAGGCCGTGCGGTCCTTGCCTGTCCAGACCGCGTCGACGAACAGGAACTGGAAAGCCGGGATGACGGTGTACCAGAGCAGCAGCAGGCCGAGGATCGTGAGCAGGATGTTGGTCGGCGAGTTGAGGAGGCGCGTGCGCAGGAAGCCGACGAATCCCGTGGTCTTGACCGGCGCCGGGCGTTCCGGAACCAGATCCTGCCTGACGAAGGACGACGCAGTGATGTCGGTCATGCGCCCAGGCTCCGGTTGAGGCGCCAGCCATAGACGCTCATGATCGCGCTGGTGACCAGCGAGATCAGGAGATAGACGGCCATCGTCGTCGCGATGATCTCGATCGCCTGCCCGGTCTGGCTCAGCGCGGTGCCGGCCCAAACCGAGACGAGGTCAGGATAGCCGATCGCAACCGCGAGCGACGAGTTCTTGGTGAGATTGAGGTACTGATTGGTCAGCGGCGGCACGATCACGCGCATGGCCTGCGGCACCACGATCAGCCGCAGCGTCGCACCGCGGCTCAGCCCCAGCGAGGAGCCCGCCTCCATCTGGCCCTTGTGGACCGACAGGATGCCGGCGCGCACGATCTCGGCGATGAAGGCGGCCGTATAGGTCGACAGTGCCACCGTCAGCGCCACGAACTCAGGAATGACGCGCGTGCCGCCGGCGAAATTGAAGCCCTTGAGCTGCGGCAGTTCGAGCGTGAAGGGCAGACCGAAGATCGCCATCGTGATCAACGGCAGCCCGACGAGGAAGGTCAGCACATAGGGCCAGATATGGATCATCTGGCCGCGCTGGAACAGTGCCCGCCGCGCGTAGATGCGCAGCGCCAGCGAGGCGACGATGCCGAGGCCAAGGATCGCCAGAAACGGCTCCAGGCCCGCCTCGCCGATCGGTCGCGGAACGATCATGCCACGATTGTTGAGGAAGGCCGCGCCCAGGATCGAAATGCTCTGCCGCGGTCCCGGCAGTGCGGCAAGCACGGCGAGGTACCAGAACAGGATCTGAAACAGCAGCGGCAGGTTGCGGATGGTCTCGACATAGATGCCGCCGACCCGCGACAACAGCCAGTTCGGCGAGAGCCGGCACAGCGCGACCACGAAGCCGATCACGGTGGCGAAGACGATGCCGATCACAGAGACCAGCAGGGTGTTCAGGAGGCCGACCACGAACACCCGCATGTAGGTGTCAGAGCCTGAATAGGAGATCAGGCTCTGACTAACGTCAAAGCCCGCATTGTTGGTCAGGAACCCAAATCCCGCCGCGATGTGCTGGGTCTCCAGGTTGGCGCTCGCATTGGCCACGATCTCGTAGGCAATCCAGGCCAGGATCGCGGCGAAGGCGATCTGCACGGCCACGCCATTCCACCCAGCCTTGCCGCCGAGCGCACGCTTCAGCTTGAGGACATACTGCCGTGGCGGGTTTCGGGGCTCGATGCTCACGGCCGCCTGCTCATTTGGTCAGCGGATCGGCGGCGCGTACTGTATACCGCCTTTGTTCCAGAGATTGTTGATGCCTCGGGCAATACCAAGCGGCGAGCCGGTACCAACATTGCGATCGAAGACTTCGCCGTAGTTGCCGACCGACTTTACGATCCGCACGACCCAGTCCTTCGTCACACCGAGCTGTTCGCCGAGATTGCCATCGGTGCCGAGCACCCGCTTCAGTTCCGGCTTATCGGATTTGGCCATCTCATCGACGTTCTTCTGGGTGATACCCAGTTCTTCCGCGGTGATCATCGCGAACAGCGTCCATTTCACCAGATCGAACCATTGATCGTCGCCGTGGCGCACCATCGGCCCGAGCGGCTCCTTCGAAATGATTTCCGGCAGCACGATATGATCGGCCGGGTTCGCGAGCTTCAAACGACTGGCATAGAGCCCGGACGCATCGTCCGTGAAGGCATCGCAGCGCCCGGATTCGTAGGCCTTGATCGCTTCATCGATGGTGCCGAACGCGATCACCTCGTACTTCATGTTGTTGGCCTTGAAGTAGTCGGCGAGGTTCAGCTCGGTCGTGGTGCCGGTCTGCACGCAGACCGAGGCGCTGTTCAGTTCGAGCGCGGAATTGACCTTGAGCGACTTCTTCACCATGAAGCCCTGCCCGTCATAATAAGTCACGCCGGTGAAGTTGGCGCCGAGCGAAGTGTCGCGCGAGATCGTCCAGGTGGTGTTGCGCGACAGCACGTCGATCTCGCCGGATTGCAGCGCGGTGAAGCGGTCCTTGGCCGACAGCGGCACATATTTGACTTTGGTCGTATCGTTGAAGATCGTGGCCGCGATGGCGCGGCAGACGTCGACGTCGATCCCGGTCCAGTTGCCCTTGTCATCGGGGGACGAAAAGCCCGGCAGACCCTGGCTCACGCCGCAGGACAGCATGCCCCGGTCCTTGACGGTCTTGAGCGTTTGCGCGTCGGCAGACTGGGCCGTCAGGCCCCCGGCAAGAGCAAGAGTGAGAGCCAGAGTTACGCGTTTCATGGGCTGGAGCCTTTCAAAGTCTTCTCAAGGTCAGGAATGTTGTCTCAGGATCATCTCTGCGAAGGCTGTCCTTGCAAGAGTCATGCTGGGAAGCTTTGCCGAACACCCGCCCATCCTGGAGGGCCACACCTTAATCCCCGCCGCAGGCGCCTGCCGTTGTGGCTATGGCGCTTGGTCCGGTCAGGCGATGGATCGAAGGTCGCGGCAGGCCCCTCAACATGCGGCGACTGAATAGCACCTGCGCATTTACAGAACGACTGGCGAGCCGGGTCAAGGGGTTGACGGGACTCTTCTGTGTTCTGTTATTAACGGGCCGCGGTCTCCCGCCGGCCCGGGGGCGCGACGCGCGTCTTCGCAGAAACAAACATTGGAAGCAGACGCATGGATTCTTCGCAGGGCGGTGCCCCCCTTCCGCAACATGCCGACACCCGGCTGGTGACCTCCGGCCGCGACACCAAGGCGCAGAAGGGGTTCGTCAATCCGCCGGTGGTCCACGGCTCGACCGTGCTCTATCCGACCGTCGAGGACCTGCACGCCCATCGCGGCGAGTTCCAGTACGGCCGTCACGGCACCCCCACCACCAAGGCACTCCAGGAGACGCTGATGGCGCTGGAGGGGCCGCAATGCGCTGGCGTCGGCATCGCGCCTTCGGGGCTGGCGGCGATCAGCACCACCCTGCTCGCCGTGCTGAAGGCCGGCGATCACCTCCTGGTCTGCGACAACGTCTATCGCCCCTCGCGCAACTTCTGCAACGGCCTGCTCGCCCGGTACGGCGTCGAGACCACCTATTTCGACCCGCTGATCGGCGCGGGAATCGCGGCGCTGTTCAAGCCCAACACCCGTGCGGTGCTGGTCGAGGCGCCAGGCTCGCAGTCCTTCGAGATGCCCGATATTCGCGCCATAGCAGAGGTCGCGCATGCGCGCGGCGCGCTGGTCATCGACGACAACACCTGGGCGACCCCGCTCTATCACCGCTCGCTCGACCAGGGCGTCGACATCAGCATGCAGGCCGCCACCAAATATATCGGCGGCCACTCCGACATCATGTTCGGCACGATCTCCGCCAACGCCAAGGCCTGGCCGCTGGTGGCCGAGACCATCCGCCTGCTCGGCGTCTGCGCCGGGCCCGACGACGTCTTCCTCGCGCTGCGCGGGATGCGCACGCTGTCGGTGCGGCTTGCGCAGCACCACCGCTCGGGGCTCGAGATGGCGCGCTGGCTCGCGACGCGGCCCGAGGTCGCGCGCGTGCTGCACCCCGCGCTCGAAACCGATCCGGGACATGCGATCTGGAAACGCGACTTCACCGGCGCCTCCGGCCTGTTCAGCATCGTGCTGAAGCCCGCGCCGCAAGCCGCTGTCGACGCCATGCTCGATACCGTAAAACTGTTCGGCATGGGCTATTCCTGGGGCGGCTTCGAGAGCCTCGTGATTCCCTTCGACTGCGATAGCTATCGCACCGCGACCAAGTGGTCGCCGGGCGGGCCGACGCTGCGGCTCCACATCGGGCTCGAGAACGTCGACGACCTCAAGGCTGATCTGGAGCGTGGCTTCGCTGCCCTCACGGCGGCAATGTGAGCCTGCGGGCGAGGCATCGCGCCTGCGGAACGCGCAGCCGCCGCAGGCGTTAAGGCCGACGCGCCAACAAATGGTTTGATGCGCAGTCGTTTGGCGCTAGCCTGATCCTCCGACTCCAATCCGGATACGGAGCATGGGAACGTTGGTTCTGCTCGATCTGATGGGCGGCGTGGCGCTTTTGCTGTGGGGCCTGCACATGGTCCACAGCGGCATCTTGCGCGCCTTCGGCCCGGACCTGCGGCGGCTGCTCGGCAAGGCGCTGAGGAATCGCTTCAGCGCCTTTGCCGCCGGCCTCGGGCTCACCGCCTTGCTCCAGAGCAGCACGGCGACCGCCCTGATCACCAGCTCGTTTGCGGCCGAAGGCCTCGTCAGCCTCGCCGCGGCGCTCGCCATCATGCTCGGCGCCAATGTCGGCACGACGCTGATCGTGCAAGTGCTGTCGTTCAATATCGCGGCGGTCGCGCCGGTGCTGTTCGTGCTCGGTCTCGTCGCCTTCCGCTCGGGCCCGCGCTCGCGGATCAAGGATATCGGCCGTGTCTCGATCGGTCTCGGCTTGATGCTGCTGTCGCTGCATATCCTGCTCGACACCCTGGCGCCGGCGGAGAACGCACCCGGCGTGCGCGTGGTGATGTCGGCCATCACGACCGATCCCGTGCTCTGCATCGTAATCGCGGCGCTTATCACCTGGGCCGTGCATTCGAGCGTCGCCAGCGTGCTCCTGATCATGTCGCTGGCATATTCGCAGTTCATTTCACCTTACGCCGCCCTGGCGCTGGTGCTCGGCGCCAATCTCGGCAGCGCCATCAATCCCGTGTTCGAGGGGGCCCGGCGCGACGATCCCGCGAGCTATCGCCTGCCGGTCGGCAATCTCGTCAATCGCGTGATCGGGATCGTCCTCGTATTGCCTTTCCTGACCGCGATCGCCGGGCACATGCATGCCTGGCAGCCCGATCTCGCCAGGATGACGGCGGCCTTCCACATCGCCTTCAACGTCGGAACGGCCGTCATCTTCATCGGCCTGCTCGATGCGATGTCGCGCCTGCTGACCTGGCTCCTGCCCGATCGCGCGCAGGAGGCGGACCCGGCCCGGCCGCGCTATCTCGACGAGAGCGCTTTGGAGACGCCGTCACTCGCGCTCGCCGACGCCGCGCGCGAGACCTTGCGCATGGGCGATCTCGTCGAGGTGATGCTGCGCAAGGTGATGGCCGCGATGATGACGGGCGACCGCGCGCTGGTCGACCAGGTCTCGAAGATGGACAACGCCGTCGACGGCCTCGACGAAGCGATCAAGCTCTACGTGACGAAACTGACCCGCGGCAGCCTCGACGAGAGCGAGGGGCGCCGCGCGATGGAGATCATCTCCTTCGCCATCAATCTCGAACATATCGGCGACATCATCGACAAGAACCTGAGCGAGCTCGCCACCAAGAAGATCAAGCGACGCTTCCAGTTCTCGCTGGAGGGGGCTGACGAACTCGCCGCGTTCCACAAGCGCACGATGGATTCGCTGCGGATCGCTTTCGGCGTTTTCATGTCGGGCGATGCGAACGAGGCACGGAAGCTGCTCTTGGAGAAGACAGCGCTGCGCAACACCGAACTCGCCGCCGTCGAGCGCCATCTCGACCGCCTGCGCGAGGGCCGCCCCGAGACCATCGAGACCACGTCGCTGCATCTCGACGTGCTGCGCGACCTGCGCCGCATCCACTCGCATATCTGCTCGGTCGCCTATCCCGTGCTGGATGCCGCCGGCGAGCCCTATCGCAGGAACGAGGCAGATCAGGCCGTCCTCCCCGCCTCCGGCGCAGCGTCTGGCGTGCCGCGCTAATCAACAGCGCTCGGCGTACGCCGAGCGCCCTCTGCTGCCGCCAGCGCTACCGCACCGCCTTCAGCCGGCGCCGAAGAAGAATTGCCCCTCCCGAGAGAAGCAGACCGGTGCAGCAAAGCAGGATCGGGGCGATCCACAAGGTCAGGAACGATACCAGGCGCGCATCTTCGGGCCGTTGCGGATCATAGATAATCCTGACCCGCTCGCCGTCGAAATAGGGCTGGTCGGTCGAGCCCGATGTGGACGTGAACGTCATTGAGCGGCCGTCGGTCGTCACGAACTGAAACTTCGGATAGAGGAACGTCCCACCATGATTTCCGCCCGTTCGCGCGACGGCCCCCACGAAACGCCCTTCCGCCTGCTCGGCTCGCGCAAGAAACGCGGCGGTGCTGCCGGCCTCGGAAAGGCCAAGCCCGAGCAACAGCAAGCCGACCAGAAGGGTTGACGCGAACAGAACAACCGACAGTTTGTTCATGCGTCGAACCTTCGAGCTCAACCGTCTTGCGACAGCCTCCATCCGATCGATGTCACCAGAGCTTCAGTCGCTCGCGACCGGCGCCCTGCCGTTCAGGATGATGAAGTAGACGTTACGGAAATAGACGATCAGGCCGAACGCCTGTCCGGCGATGAACACGGGATCGCGGCGGTAAAGCGCATAGATCAGGAGCAGCACGCCGCCGCCGATCGAGAAGAACCAGAACGCGACCGGCACGACGCTCTTGCGCGCGCGCTCGGAAGCGATCCACTGCACCAGGAAGCGCATGGTGAAGAAGGCCTGGGCAATGAAGCCGAGCGCGACCCAGGCGTCGAATTTCACGATGAAGACATCGTGCAGGTAGTTCAGCAGGCTCGTCATCAAAGCGTTACCTCGGTCACCTCGGGTGTCGGCTTCTTGCGGCGGATCAGCCACCACACGCCGGCGAGATCCATGATCCCGATCCATAGCCGGTCGAAGAAGCCGTAATTTGACACGCCGGAACGGCGCGGCCGGTCGATCACGTCGACATAGGCAATCTCGTAGCCTTCACGGCGCATCAGCGCCGGCAGGAAGCGGTGCAGCCCGTCGAAATAGGGCAGCAACAGGAAGACATCGCGCCGGAATGCCTTCAACCCGCAGCCGGTGTCGCGCGTACCGTCATTCAGGATGGAACTGCGGACGCCGTTGGCAATGCGCGACTGGAGCTTCTTGAATCCGGTGTCCTTGCGCCCGACCCGCTGGCCCGCGGCGAGCCCAACCCGCACGCCCTTCTCGACCGCCGCGATCAGGTCCGGTAGGAACGCCGGATTGTTCTGGCCGTCGCCGTCGAGCGTCGCGACGATCGCACCGCGCGCTGCACGCACGCCGCTGCGTACCGCTGCCGACTGTCCGGTCGATTTGGCATGACGAAGCTGACGCAGATTCCCGCGCTGCTTCATGATCGCAGCGAGACGCTCGCCGGTCGTATCGGTCGAACCGTCGTTGACGTAGATGATCTCGTAGGCCCAGCGGCCATCGAGCGCCGCGGTGATCTCCTCGATCAGCGGCGCAATGTTGTCGGCTTCGTTGCGCACGGGAACGACAATGGAAACCGAGGGCTGGGACGACGACAAATCGAAAGCTCGTGGTTGGAATTGGCCTGCCCCGGGGAACCGGCATCCCCGGCAGGCAGCCGCTTTTATGGGGCGGATGCCCCGCGGGCAACCCTTTTGAGGCGCCCTCCGACCGGTCCCGGAAGAGGCACAATGGTGCCGTCGGCGCGGATGGCGAAGCTGAGCCTGCGGGCCGCAAACCAGTAACGGACCGCCATGGCGCTGACCATGCCGACCAGGGCGCCGGCGACGACGTCGCTCGGGTGATGCGCAAGCAGCACAAGCCGGGTCAGCAGGATGACGATCGCGTAGGTGAACATGAACACGCGCAGGCGCGGCCACAGCGCAGAGATCGCGAACGCCAGTGCGAACGCCGTGACAGCGTGGGCGGACGGCAGGCTGTAATAAGCCTCCGTTCCCTGGAACGGAACGAAGTTGAACGGATCAGCCTTGCCGCCGACGAAGGGCCGGCCGCGGCCGATGATGAATTTCAGAATTTCGCCGGCGAAGACGGAAACCAGCACCGAAAGGAAGATGAATTGCAGCCGCGTGCCGAGGCCGAGCAGCAGCGCGCGGCGCGTGCCGTGCAGGCCTGCGGCAACGAGCGCGGTGGCCACGAGCGCGACGGCCAGCACCGAGAGCACATACTCGTCCTTGCCGAAATCGGTGAGGATGCGGATCGGCCACAGGCCGGGCGTGCCGCGCGCCGGCATCAACTGGATCTCGGTCAGATCGAACGCGAGCATCAGGGCGATGATCAAAGCCGCGCCCGCCGCGCTGAGCCAGAGCGAGTGCAGCGCCAGCTTTCGTGCGGCTTCCGCCCGGCGCGAGTGCGATGGCGCGCGCACAAGCTGCGCCAGCGCCCGCCCGGACACTGCCGCCAGTTGCGCGGGATAACTCGCGCGAGGCGCAATCTCGGCGGGCGTCGACATCCTACTCGGTGCCTTCGGAACGGAAGATCGAAATCGAGATCGCGCGCCCTTGCGAGAAATTATAGCCGTCGATCCGCGCGCCGACCTTGTAGCGCAGCCCGATCGCCTCGGCGCGCTGCACGAAGCTGCGCTCCGAACGCTGCTCGATCAGCGCGAAGCGGCAGCTTCCCTGCCGCAGGAAGTCTGCCGCGCCAGAACCGTCGGTGAGCAGCGTCGAGGTGCCCGTCAGGAAAACGAGGCTCGGCTCGTGATAGCCGGCGGAGGCGGCCTTCGGCCCGACGCAGGTGACGTTGCGCAAGGCGCGTGCGATCTCGATGCTCGGAAACAGCGGCGTCAGCGACGGCAGCACAATGCCGTAGACCGCCACCGCCAGCATCAGCGCGGCGACCAGCGCGTTGAGCAGCGAGCGCTCGGCGCGGTTGTTGTCGTAGAGCCACCAGGCGAACAGGCCAAAGATCAGCGAAGCCGCGATGAACGGCCAGGCGACGAAAGCCGGCTGCCGCGTCAGCATGACCGCGCCGACCACCGCGATGATCGAGCCGCCAGCCGGGATCACGAACCACCAGGCCGAGCCACGCATCAGCCAGGACCGCGACAGCACCTGCCGTTCCAGCGCACCGGCCGTGAGGATCGCAATCGCCGGATAGAGCGGCAGCACGTAGTGCGGCAGCTTGGTCAGCACCGCCTCGAACACGATCCAGGACGGGACCAGCCACGCCAGCAAAAACTGCGCGCCGGGCTCGCGGCGCGCGCGCCAGACCGCGGGCACAGCCATCGCCGCAAGCGGCGCGCCCGGCCAGAAGGTGATCCAGAACAGGAGCAGGTAGAGCCCGGGCGGCGCGCCATGGGATTCCTGGGCGCCGATCTTGCTGAGCATGTCGCCGCCGACGGAATCGGCGAAGAAGGCATCGCCCGCGCGCCAGAAGATCGCGATGAACCAGGGCAGCACCAGCACCAGCGTCCACATCAGGCCCCAGACCGGGCGCAGCCGCCACAGCCACGAGGAGTCGCGGTCCTGGATCGCGAGCGCGATCACGGTAAGGCCCGCGAACATCAGGATCAGCGGCCCCTTGATCAGGATGCCGACGGCAATCGCGGTCCAGAAGATCGCGGGCCAGCTCCAGGGCGGATGCGTCTGGTCCTCCGCGCGCTGCCAGGACAGATAGGCCCGAGCCATCGCGCCCATCGCCGCGACCACACAGAACAGCAGCATCGCGTCAGTCTTGGCGAGCCGCGCTTCCACGCCGAGCAGCACCGAGGCGCACATCATCAGCGCCGCAAGCACCGCGGCGCGCCGCGTGACGAAGCCAAGCGCGGTCCAGTAGGTCATCAGCACGGCGCCGATCGCGCCGATCAGCGAGGGTATCCGGTAGACCCAGATGCGCAATTCGGCCTTCGGCAGTCTGAGCGCCGAAGCGGTTTCAACCGCTGCAGCTTGCAGCCAGTAGATGCCGACCGGCTTCTTGTAGCGGACGTCATCCTGGAAGCGGATGTCGACATAGTCGCCGCTCTCGACCATCTGCTTGGTGGCCTGCGCAAAGCGAGCCTCGTCGCGGTCGATCGGCGGAATGGTGAAGAAGCCGGGCAGGAAAAGCAGCAGCGCGCACAGCACGAGAAAGCCGACCGCACGAGGGTGGCTGGCGGTGGCGGCATCGATCAGGCGCACCAGCCGATTGCCCGGATTCACCGGGGATTTCGGCTCGCGCGGCTGACCAAAGCGGGGGCGGGTAAAGGTCTCGGGCATTTGGTTCCGCTTACGCTGAAACTGCCGTCCCCACAACCGCTTAAGCCGGTATCATTGAAATCGAATGACAACTGTGTCCGCCGCGCCCGTGGCGTCGATCACGGTCAGGCGGGCAAACCCCGGACCGGGCGGATCGATCAGGCGCTGGCGCCGGCCGTCGATCTCCCCGAGCGACGTGCCATTGACCAGGATCGTCATCGGCAGGACGCCGCCGGCGACCTTGACCGGCATGGCGGCCGCCTCCTGGCCACCCGTGCGGTCTACGTCGATCCGCGAGCCGTTCAGCGGGAACTGGATGTGCGGGGCCTGCTCGCCCCCGATCCGCACGAGTTCCCCGACTGGGCGGAACCGCTTGAGCGGCAACGGCAGCTTAGTGTTGCTGGCGACCAGGGTTCCCTTGGGCGGCTTCGGCAACGGGGCCAGCGTCTTGCCGGTCCGGGCAAAGGCGTCGAACAGGATGGGTGCGGCGGCCACGCGACCGATCAGACCGGGAACCGGCGCACCGTCGGGCCGGCCGACCCAGACGCCGATGGTCATGCGGCCGTCAAATCCCACCGACCAGGCGTCGCGGTAGCCGTAAGACGTGCCGGTCTTAAAGGCGATGCGGTTATGGGCCGCGTTCTCCGGCGGCGGCGTGCCCAGCAGCACGTTGCCGACCTGCCAGGCCGCCACCTGATCAAGGAGCCGCATCGGCTCGCGATCGTCCTTGCCAGCCATGACCTCGCGCAGCGGCTTTGTGGTGCCGAGCCGGGCGAGGCCCGCATAGAGTTGCGCAAGGTCCTGGAGCGTCACGCCGACACCGCCGAGCCCCATCGCGAGCCCAGGGGTCTCGTCCTTGGGCAGAACGAGATTGCCGCCGGCCTGCCGCAGCCGCGACGCCAGCCGGCTCGATCCGACGCGGTCGAGCAGCACGATCGCTGGCACGTTCAGCGACAATTGCAGCGCCTTCCTTACGGGCACCGTGCCCTGGAACGTCATGTCGAAATTTTCCGGCGCGTAAGAGCCGAAGTGGACGGGACGGTCCTCGATCAGGCTCTCGGGATGGACGAAGCCGTCCTCGAAGGCGAGCCCATAGATGAAAGGCTTGAGGGTTGAGCCCGGCGAGCGGATGGCGCGGGTCATGTCGACCTGCCCTGCCCGGCTCTCGTCGAAATAATCCGCCGAACCGACGCGTGCGAGCACGTCGCCGCTCTCGTTGTCGACGACGATGATGCCGACCGAGATGTTGGGTCCGAGCGCAACGGCGCGGTCGCGCGCCAGCGGCTCCAGCACCTTCTGGAGATTGGCGTCCAGCGTCAGCTTGATGATCGGCGTATCCTTGAAGGTTGCCAGCGCAGTGTCGGAGGCATGCGGCGCCAGGATCGGCATCGGCTTGCGCAGCTTCGGAATGGGGGCAGCCTTGGCCTGCTTCGCATCCTCGGCGCTGACCAGATGCTCCTCGACCATGCGATCGAGCACGCGGTCACGCGCGATGCGGGCTGCCTCGGGATAACGATCGAGCCTGCGCGTCTCCGGCGATTGCGGCAGCGCGACCAGCAGCGCGGCTTCGGCCAGCGACAGCCGCTTCGGCTCCTTGCCGAGATAGGCGATCGAGGCGGCACGGATGCCTTCGAGATTGCCGCCATAAGGAGCGAGCGCGAGATAGAGGTCGAGGATCTGGTCCTTGCTCAAGCTGCGCTCCAGCTCGATCGCGCGCACGATCTGGTGCAGCTTTGCATAGAGGGAGCGCTGCCGCCGCGGCTCCATCAATCGCGCCAGCTGCATGGTGATGGTCGAGCCGCCCGACACGATTTGCCAGCGCGTCGCAAGCTGCACTGCGGCGCGGCCGAGCGCGAGCGGATCAACGCCATCATGGGCATAGAAGCGCTGGTCCTCATAGGCGAACAGCAGCTTCAGATAGGTTGGATCGACGTTCGCCTCGGCATCGACCGGCAGCCGCCAGCGGCCGTCGGCCATGGCATAGGCACGCAGCAGTTTTCCGTTGCGATCCACGACGGTGGTGGAGACGGCGCGAGCCTGATCGAGCGGCAGCGGCCCGAGGGAGTAGACCCAGGCGACGGAGGCGCCGACGGCAAGGATGAATGCGAGCGCGAGCGCGGAGAGGACGCGCATAGCGCGCCGCCCTGCTCCGCTGCGGTCATTCCGGGATGGTCCGAAGGACCAGACCCGGAATCTCGAGATTCCGGGTTCGGTGCTGCGCACCGCCCCGGAATGACGAGGCTGAGGGCCGGCTCCTTCGTTCATATCACCATCCGCCTCACTTCGCCGCCCGCACCTCGACCGTCCCCGTCCCGGTGCGGCCGTAACGCGAGGGATTGTACATGTCCTCGACATAGGCCTGCGGCAGCACGTATTTGCCGGGCGAAACCGCGCGCACGACATAGGCGACGGTGAAGACCGACTTGGCGTCCGAGGCCCGGTCGACCGCCGCCGTGAAGCGGTCGTCGCGGAATTCGGTATCTTCTGCCTCTACGCCGTCCTCGATCCAGTCCAGCGTGCCGCTGTCGCCCGACGACACCAGCTTCGGATTGTCGATCTCCAGGCCCGCCGGCAGATAGTCCGACACCATGATGTGGCCGAATTCCGGTTTGGCCTCGGTGATCTTCAACACCACAGCGAAGCGATCGTTCTGCTTGACCTTGCTGATGTCGGCGGACTTGCCGTCGAGCGTGAAGTAGCTGCGCTCGATTTTGAAGCCGTTGGAGGCGGCCGGCTCCGGCGTGACCGGCGAGCCCGAGACCGAGACCACCGCCTGCACCGGCGCGTCCCCGGTGTTCGTGATCTTCAGCGGCTTGCCCTCCAGCGTCGCGGCTTTGTAGCTGCGGTAGAGCGCGGTCTTGATCGGCTGGCCGTCGACCTCGACCGACAGGTTCTCCTTGGCGAGCGCACGCGCCGCCAGCACCAGCCACGCATTCTCCTGCGTCGAGGTGTACGGCGTCAGCCCGCGCGCGGTCTCGACCCGCGACACGGCCTGCGTCAGCGTCGCCTTCGGCGCGTTGCCTTCGCTTGCGAGCGAGACCAGCGCCGCGGCGTCGCGGAGCTGCGAGCCATAGTCGCTGCGGCCGAACTCCAGCACCGGCTTCGGCGCGAGGCTGTCGAGCGCAGCGCCATAGACCCGCTCCGCGCGGTTGCGGTCGCCGACGAGCGCCAGCGCCGCAGCGAGCTGCGACTTTGCGATGGGCGTCGCGAGGTTGCTCAGCTTGGTGTCGGCGAGATAGCGGAGGTCGCCGATCGGCGCCGCGCCATTGCGCGCCAGCACGTAGAGGCCATAGGCGAGATCGCGGCCGCCGTCCTTCTCCGGCTCATTGGCGTTGACGACGGAGTTGCGGATGCGGTCGAGCGCGTTCTTGAACAGCACGTCCGGCACCACAAAGCCCTTTTCGCGGGCCCGGGTCAGGAAGTCCGTGACATAGGCGTCGAGCCAGGCGTCATCACCGCCCGCCGACCACAGGCCGAACGAGCCGTTGGAGCCCTGGCGCGCGAGCAGCCGCTCGATCGCGTCGCGGATGCGCTGATCGACCTCGGTGTCCATGGCCAGATGCACACCGGCCGCAAGCTCGTTGACATAGAGCAGCGGCATGGCGCGGCTCGTGATCTGCTCCGAGCATCCATAGGGATAGCGGTCGAGCGCCTTGAGGATCGTCGCCGCATCGAGCGCGGTCGACAGGCTCGCCGAGACCGAGACGCTGCCGGTGCCCGGCACGAGGTCGGAGAACATGTCCGAGGTCAGCGTCAGGCTCTCGCCCTTCGCCAGGGTACGGATCGAGCGCCGCGCCAGCACCTGCGTCGCCGCCTTGACGTCGAGTGCGTAGTGGCGGGCCAGCGCTAAGCCATTCGGCCCGGTGATGTCGACGTCGAGGGTCGCCTGCCCCGCGGCCGTCGCATCGAGCGCGAGCGAGAACGAGTTGCGCTGCTTGGCGGCGAGCTTGACGGTGGTCGCGGGATTGCCGGTCATCTTCACCGGACCGCCCGTCGTCACGTTGATCTTGTAGTCGCCGGCCTGCCCCTCGACATTGTCGATCTCGAGATTGACCGTGCCGTGATCACCGTTGAGCAGGAAACGCGGCAGCGTCGCGGTGAGCACCACGGGATCGCGGATCACGACGTCGGTGTTGGCACGGCCAAGTTTTGTGGCGGTCCAGGCCACAGCCATCACGCGCGCCGTGCCGGCGAACTCCGGAATGTCGAAGCTCACGTCGGCGCTGCCGTCAGCGCCGACCGTGACGATGCCGGAATAGAGCGCGAGCGGCTTTTGCGTGGGCGGCGAGCCCTGGAGCTCGGCCGCCCCGGCATCGCCGCCGGACTTGATCTGGCCGCGCGTGCCCTGCATGCCGTCGATGAGCTGGCCGTAGAGATCGCGGATCTCGGCGGTCAGGCGGCGCTGGCCGAGATAATAGTCGTCCGGCGCTGGCGGCTTGTAGTTGGTGAGATTGAGGATGCCGACATCGACCGCCGCGATGACGATCTTGGCGTCCTCGCCGGGATTCAGACCCTCGAGCTTGACCGGGATCTTCAGCCTCGAGTTCGGCCGGATCAGCGCCGGCGGGGTCAGCTTGACCTGAAGCGTGCGGGTCTGCTTGTCGATGCCAAACCATTTCAGCCCGATCGCGCGGCCGGGCATGCGCTGCGCGGCGGCGTCGAGCGGACGACGCAGCGTCGCCACCACATAGGCGCCGGTGCCCCAGTCCTTGCCGACCGGAATCTTCACCTGCGCAGTGCCCTCCATCACATCCAGAGTCTGCGTCGTGAGCAGACGATCACCGAGCACGTTGATGGTGAGCTTCCCGGCGGTGCGGACATTCGCGGACACCGTCATCGTGTCGCCGGAGGCGTATTGCGGCTTGTCGATCGAGGTCTCCAGCAGATCCGGAGTGTCGGCGCTGCCATCGGAGTACCAGCCGACATCGAACTGCACGGAGGTCACCGGGCCGTCCGCGTCGTTCGACTTGACGTCGAGCCGATAGCGGCCGGGCTGTGGCACGAGCGAAATGCGCGACGGCTTGTCGGCGGCAACGACGAGATCACCGTCAGCGACGCGCGAGGTCGATTTGACCGGCTCGTACTCCCAGTAATTGTTCTGGCGATACCACTGGTAGCGCGACTCCATCCTCAGGAGCTCGTAGCGCAGACCGTCGCGGGGTAGCGTCTTGCCCTCGGGCGAGACGAAGACAACGTCGAACTCGGCCTTGTCGCCCTCGGCAACATTTTTGTCGCCGAACAGCGGTTTGACGCCGATCATCGCAGCGGCTGGCGCGACCGGCAGCACGAGCTTGCGCTCCACCGCGCGCCCGCCGGTCTCGGCCATGCGGACGAAGATCTGCGCCTCCTGCGGACGCGTCGAGGCCGGCTGCTTGTCCAGCGTCACCGGGAAGGTCGCAACGCCATTGGCATCGGCCTCGGGGAGATTCTCCAGCGGCGTGCGCTCGTTCGAGGTGGTCTCTTCGTCCGCGACGCCGAACTGGTAGCCGGCAAAGCCCGGTCGTTCGGTCGCAGGCGCAACCAGCATGTCGCCTTCAAGCTGGAGGCCCGAGGCCGGCGCGCCGTAGAGGAAATGGCCGTCGACCTTCAGCTCCACAGGAGCGTTAGCTTTGATCAGCTTGTCCTTGGCGGACAAATCGAATTCGATCCGATCCGGGACATAGTCCTCGACCATGAAGGTGGTCTCGCCGACCGAGGAGCCCTTCGGATCCGTGAAGGCGCGCACCCGCCAGGTGCCGGTCGGGACAGCCGAGTTGAGCTGCACGGAGAGCGTGCGACCGCCCGCGCCCTGGTCGGACAGCACGGCGCGGCGGAATTCGACGCCGTCGGGGCGCTCGATCACCAGCGTCAGCGGTCCGCCGGTCACGGCATTGCCCTGCCCGTCGCGCAGCAGCGCCGTGAGAAAGACCGTCTCGTTGGAGCGGTAGACGCCGCGCTCGGCATAGACGAAGGCATCGGCGCCGGCCGGCACCGCGCGCCCCGCCACGCCGCGATCAGACAGGTCGAAGGCGCTGGTCTTCAGGCTGAGGAAGGCATAGTCGGCTTTCTCGCCCGTGACCGTCAGCAGCGCCGGCGACAGGCCGCCTTCGCCGCGCGCGAGTCCCGCCTCGAACAGCACGTGGCCGCTCTCGTCGGTCTTGCGGGCGGCCAGGATCTCGTTGTTGCGCGCGACCAGCCGCACCTCGGCCTTCGCGACCGGGTCGGTCGAGGCCAGCGAGTTGACGAAGACGTGGATGCCGTCATTGCCGGAATAGGCCGACACACCGAGATCGGAGACGATGAACCATTGTGTGGCGAGCTGGTAGTCGTCGTCGGAGCCCGGCCCCTTGGCCGCCGCCGTCATCACGTAGACGCCGGGCAGGAGCTCGCCGAGCGCCTGATCGACCGGGAATGCGGTTGTGACGTCCTGGTTCAGCGTCATCGCGGTCGCGAGCTCGCCGGACCAGACCTTGACGCCGCGCTCGCCGCCGAGATCGGTGAGCTGGTAGCGCGACAGCGTCTTCTGGAAGTCGCTGTCGACGACCGTGTTGATCAAATTGCGGTCGCCGATCCGGAACACGTTGATATTGACCGCGGGCGTGTTGACGCTGACCACGGGAATGCCGCGCTGGCCGGTCCTCGGCAGCACATAGGCGCGACTGCTGAAGCGCACGAAGGGTTTGCGGTCGCGCACATAGATGTTTAACTCGGCCGATTTCGGCAGGCCCTCCTTGACGGTCGACGGCAGGCCGGCGCGCAGGTTGATGTTGTAGCGCTCGCCATGCTTCAGCCCGTCGACGCAGAGCTGCTTGCCCTCGGCCGACAGCGCCGGCTTGTCTTGCCCAGCGAGTGCCAGGAACGGCGCGAAGTCGGTGCGCTTGGCAAGCTCCTCGGAGAACTGGAAGCAGGCCCGCGGGCTCGCCGAATCCGAGTCCACGGTATAGTCGAGCAGCCGGAAGCCGTGCTCGTCGCGCAGCTTTTCGTAACTCCCGCGGACGTCGGCGACCTCGCGCATGTCGAGCGACAGCCGCAGCGCATCCAGCGCAGGCCGCCAGAGCTTGCGCTCGGCAAGCGACTTGCCGAGCACCGCGAGCGCGTCGGCCTCCTCCCCGGCATTGCCGGCGCGCTGATAGGCGATGTAGGCGGCGGTAGAGGCGCGCTCCAGCAGGAACGTCTGCTCGCTCGAGCTCTTCGGCGTGATCTGGAAGATGACCTTCGCAAGCCGCAGCCAGTTGCCGGCATCATCAGGCGTCGTCGCGGCGATCTGGCCGAGGACCGACAGGCCACTGCGGACATCGCTACGCCGGAACGCGGCGTCGGCGTCGGTGCGCAGCGTCGCGTTGCTCTTGGCCACCGGCCCGGCCTCGCTCTTGATCTGGGCTTCCAGCTTAATGGCGGAGTCGGCGAGATCGTCGCGCTTGAAAGCCTTGTCCGCGGCCTGAGTTGCGCTGAGGCCGAACGCGAGCGTTGCGCAGATTGTGACGGCGCGAACCAAACCGATCATGATGGACTCCCGGGATCGCGGACGACCGCCGCGGTGGCATGAAGTGCGCGGAAAGGTGACGGACTCAAGGCGATGGAACCAGAAGTGCAATACGTCGCATGCGCCATGGTACGGCAAGCCCAGAGCTGCCAAGAACCGCCTTCGTGAGGCAGGGCGGCAGTGGAGAAATGTAGCGGCAGGGCATGTCCCGGGCGCGACACGGCCCTGTCGCCGCATCGCGGAGCCGGTCAACACGCACCCCGCCGCTCCGCTTTGTCGCTTTCGGGGTGAAAACGGTTCGGTTCAGGCTTGGCGGACGTGCGGATTTTTCATATTTGCCATGGTAGAAGACCGCCAGGCCTTAACCGAGGTCGGCGTCGGACGGTCCCATAGCTCAACTGGATAGAGTAGCGGATTTCTACTCCGCGGGTTGCAGGTTCGAGTCCTGCTGGGATCGCCACCTTTTTCAGCTTGTAAATCAATAACTTGGTGCCCGGTCGGATTGGCGCGCCGACGCAAAGCCGGACTCCGCACCACTTTGCTCGCTGTCGCACTCATCGTGGTGTGGGCGTCGATCCTCTGGATGATCGCGACGATATTCGTCAAGCACACGCCGGGCTGGGTCTTCTACACCCACGACCAGCAGCAGCTAGCGCTCGTTCCGCGCCGCTAGGAATCGATAATTTGGCGGCATGTCTCGGCCGGTCCGACGAACGATAGCTGCTCGATCACTGGCGAGATGCGAGCCACTGGCGTTCGAGATCTCCTCGTCTTCCCAGGATCGCAAGTGCAGCCACAATGTGAAGCTCCCGGCCGAGCAGGTCGATAAATGACCGGACGACATTGGGCTCTCGAGGGGCGAGCCGCGGTTCATCTGCAAGGCCTGTGGCCGGCGCGGCGCGATACTGACGGGCGGCAGCGAAGCGACGACGATGGCCGTCCGTTGATCGACCACACGCGAACGGCGCCGTCACTGCCTCATATTCAACCTTTGATCTAGCTCAACAAACGCCATCCGTTCTGAAGTTGCTTGTCGAGGGGCAGGCAATCTGAACGGAGCGCAATGACGCGGCCGTGGACAATCCAGTCGCTGGTTTGGGCGCTGGCCGTCGTCAGCCTGCTAGGCGTCGTCTCTCTGCTCCCGTGAGGCCGGCTTAGTTGAAGGCCCACCAGCGTGAGCCGGCGCCCGACCCTACCGTTCGATTTTCTGTCTTTAGTTATTGCTTAAACCAAAGGGAGAGATTGCGAATGCTTAGATTAATTTCTGTCGGCACCATGACCTTCATTGCCACCGCAGCTGTAGCTCAGCAAGGCGCCGCTCAGCAGGGCCAGGTGAATCAAGCAAAACTTGAAAAATGCAGGCAGCTTGCAAGAGAGCGCGGGTTCAGCTCCGGCATGGAGAACGCCAAGGGAGGCAACAACATGCGATCTTTCGTAATTGGCTGCATGCAAGGGAAGCAAAACTAAGCACGCCGTGAGCGCCCGCCAGCGTGAGCCGGCGGGCCCTTTTTGGGGCGCAACTATGTTCGGCATGAAGACGGTTTTTGTCCTGAGGACCGGCTATAGTGCAGAGTTCGGGAGAGCCGAAGCTTTAGCGCTTCCGATAAGTGACGTGTGCCGTCGCGAACGGAATACCCGCTCGCCCGGCACTGCCACGAACGATGCAAGTCCTGTCATCGATCGCATAGAACCAATCGTCGAAATTCAGCTTGATGGACCTACCGCCCGCTTGCGGTGTGTCGCGCGTGTACTTCCAATGGAACGCGCAACCGGCTTGCTCGCCTATTGCCTCACCTTCAAGTCGGTTTTCCAATCCGGTGTACTTGCCGGCCTCGCCTTTTCGTATCGTCCAATGCAAAGTGTCGTTGTGTCCATCGTCGAACGTATATGTCTCGATGAACACCAGCGTATCCGTGTCCGCATCCAGTTCGCCGTGGCTAGCTATCCCTGCTCGCTTCAGTAGTCCGCCGACCAAACTCTCCAGCACCGCCCAACCTTCGAGCCGCCCGACGAAAAATCGTTCAGGAAGAAACAGCGGCGTTGTACCCGCGAAAGCATCGATCGCCATCGGTAAGCCCTCCGAGCAGCGTTCAACGAACCAAGTCGCCTCTATCGGTCAGGTTCCCGATCAGCGCGGAAACATGCTGGGTTCGGTGCGCTCGACCATCCGCAACATGCTCTTGCAGGCCGGACATTCATACGATCGGATTTCGTACCGCTTGGCGGCTGGTTCGCTACCGACGAACGTTCGCGGCTTGTCGCACGCGGTGCAACGTGGACCTTCGAAGTTTTGATTGCGGTCCATGGAAGAACCCAAATCGCAGCGTCAAAAGGATAAAAGGCCGCCCGCAATATACCGGGCGGCCACCGGGTCTAAAATCAAGCGGCCGATCTCAGCCCCAGCACTCAAATCGTAACTCGAACGCGGGCGTAGAAGAGTCCGGTACCCGACGTTCCGAGTTGGAACACAGGGCTAGTTGCATCTTAGACACAGCTGTGCGCCCGCCCCAGCCCATTGTATTCAATCGGTCGCCAAGAGATTGGTGCAACCGGCCCAAAGGAAAGCACGACACTCGGCAGTCTTGAAATCGTTGGACGGCGGACGCTGATTGAATTGAACGCGCGCAAGTCAGCGGAAGTCCCGGCGCAGCCTCTTGACGAGCGGATGCCGTAACTTCCGATGCGCTTCGTGTACGTTGCATCTGCCGGATCGCGCCTAACAGTTATCAAGTCATCCGCCAGCGGCGGTCACAATCCCTTGGGCTTGCCCCAAGGCATCCACTCGCGCCCCTCATCGGGGATCGCCAAATAAACGCTTGAGTTTCAAGATATTTAGCCAGTCATCCAACGATACTTGTCGTTGTGGGCTTGACACCCGGCACGTGTCGATGGTCTCAAGTAGAGCCGCGCGAAAGTTAAAGTTTCCTTAGCGTCAGGGTCAGTAAATGCGTAACCATTTGCAGCACTCCCTTACCATGATCGCCCGCGGAGACATTCGGCACATCCTTGCGATTTGTCTTGCGATTTACGGGCTGATGCTACCCGTCATGGCTTTGGCCAAACACGGCTATCATGCTGCGCCGGTCCCCCAAGGAAGCAGGGTCGAACAGATATTTCCGCGATGGGAGCCGCCGCGTTGGTACACGGCGTACACGCACATGTTCGAGTCCGAGGAGGACTGGAATCGCATTGTCGTCTACGAAGACACAAAACAGCTCCCTCGCGACAGATATGAGGCAAAGCCCTTTGGCAGCAATGGTTGGAAGTACATTACGCTCGCGGCCAGCGACGGAACCAATCCGGCAGAGAACGGCCGGCATTATTACGTCGTGTTGCCCTAGCTAGACGAGCCCCGGAACTGGTCGCCGGGATATTCGAGGGCGTGATATTTGCGATCAGCGACGGCCTCGCTCGAAATCTCTTCGACGACGAAGAGATTTAACAACGCGCGACATTCTGCGCAGTGCGAGCTTGACCGCGCTCATGCTTCGACAAGACCAGCTGAAGCGTTACCCACCACCCGGTAATGGCCGTGGTGAGATCGTCCCGGATCCGGCGCCGAGCGATCTACGACTGCCTGCCCCGCCTCGCTTGCTCCCGCAAAGTTGAAGCTGCATCCGGGGGCTTCTTTGCTTGTTCACTGTCCGACTCCGCTTTGTTCTCAAGTCAGAATCACGATCGTCGAGATCGGGCACGGGCGACTTGTTAATGCCTGGTTTCCCGCCGAATAAATTCCGAGGCATAGGGCTCTTCCACACCGAGATTATCCTGACATCTGCAGCGAACTCCTGCCCCGCACTGGCAGCCTAGTTTCGACCAGGCGCGCTTTGGGTGGTTCTCACAGACCCAACCCAGCCCGTGACAGATGCGGCAGTTCGGATTGATCATGCGTCGAGAGAAACGAGGAAGGGACGCAAGCGATAAGCATCGATCGCGGCGTTTGACAGCAGCAACCTGCGTCTCTCTCCGCGCAACATCATGCGATCGATCTTGCTCAGGATGAAGCGGGCCGAGTCCCTGGGCTCACCTGTGAGCAAGCCGGATTGGTCGAGGAATTTCCAGGCAATCTCGAAAGACTGCGCGCGCAACTCGGGATCGGTCATAGGCGCACAACGTCCCCGCACATGGAATGTTCCGGGTTGCGTTCAGGCAAGCCTGTCGAACGTCAACCTGCGATGTGCGGGATGACTTTCCTTCGTCGCCGTCGTTTCGTGTGGCGCGCTCGGGCCTACGGACGGAAACGAGATGCGCAAATGGAACAACTCCGCGGCACGGAGGTAATCCTGCGTGAAGGAGGCCTCCATGGACAAGGTCCTCGCAGTCGCCGCGCTCACGCTCATCTGCGGCTCGGCCTTCGCCCGGAATACCGGCCCCGCCCCGCAGACCGGCATGGAGCGGCCGGAGAACACCAATGGTGCGACGGAAAAGGTTCGATGGACACCACCGGCATGAACGTGAACCTGGCCAATCAATCCGAGACGAAGGACCGCCAAGGGCGCGTCCAAGAAGGACGACAGGCGAAAGCAGGCAGCCAGTACGCGAGATGGTGCCCATGAAGCCGACCAAGTCGCTCAAACAGCAGGCGCGCGTCGCGGAGAAGGCCGCGCAGGACGCGGCGGACCAGTTTGTGGCCAACCAGATGAAGTCGTTGGCCTCGGCCTTCCGGGCCCAGGCGAAAATCCTGAAGAAGAAGCGGAAGAAGTCTTCGTAGTGCCTTGCGAATGGCTGGGAGCGGCACGCGCCGTTATTGCGCAATGGGAAACTTCATCGACAGGTTCGCGGAACGAACCTGCAATCAGCACGTTGGACACCCGAATTAAACACCCGAATCAAGTGGTGCCGACCCGCCAGCCCCGGTCGGCATTGAAGGACTCCGTGCTTCACCCCGAGCACGGAGTTTTTCTCATGAGCAGATCCGGCCGGGTTCGAGCCGGCGAACTCCGGCTTGCCAAGTGTAGCGGATGCGGCCGGTGCCGGAGTAGGTCTGCGAGCGGTCGCGACAACTATCCAGAGAGCACCGAGACCAGCAATGACGGGCAGAATTCCTAGTCGCGATTTGCCAACGACCGTGATCTGAAAACAACAGCGGAAGCCATTTGACGCGATCCGTCACACAGCGCCAGCGCCGCTGTCCCCATGCGCCGCTTCGGCGCGAAAAGCCGCAACGCGCGGACTCTCGTCCGAGCGTCCCCCTTGGGGCCGAAGACAAGTCAGTCTTGATTGACGTCAGGAATTCCGGGGAGCGCGGTCAGCCCGGCTGCTCTTCGCGACGCTCGCGCGCGAGCTGATGCCAGGCCAGGGCCAGCTGAATCAGCCTCTGCCGGTCGGCGCCTTCAGATGCCGCGGCCCGCTTCATCGCCGCCTCGGCTTCGCGCTGCGGATCGTACTTGGTACACATGGCGCCGAGTCTAGCCGGTCGATCTGGACAAGCGCGTGGCAGTTTCATCCGTATGATTGCGGGGGGACGGAAAGCCGTTCAGCCCGGAATTGCAGACCACCGCCAGCCTGGCGTCATCGCGCGACCAGGACCTGTGTCAGTCCGATCTTCGCGGCAAAATCGCGCCTGGTCTGGGGTTTCAAGTTGCGCCTGATGTGGCTTGGATCTCGGTATAGAAATTCGCCGTCAAGCCAAGTATCGCAAGCATCCTCCCGGCACAAAGCGCGAGCTGGAAATATAGTATCGATATTTGGCTGCGTACGCGCAACCTCAGTCATCATGTCGTCGATGACGGCCGACCGTTGTAAGATTGTTTGTGCATCTGTTGAGCTGATCTCTGCCTCGCAGGGTGCCCGCCAAAGCTTGGCGATCGTGGCATGAGCGCACTCGATGACTGGCAGCGGTACTTGCGGCTCGCCGCCAATGAGAACAAAACTTCGGCCTGGAATCGATGTCTCTCTGATGAGCTTTATCAGCGCATCGTGCATAGCCTTGATACCGTAAAGATTGTCGCCATTGCCTATTCGATCCGGCAGTTCCAGCCAGCTTGAGACGAGTATGAGCTGGTCAATCGCAGGATCCTGAAGGAGCTTAATCGCTCGAGTATGAATGCTCTCACACCGTTGCGGATAGTCCGGCGTCCCAATCGATATGATGAAATTGCCATCACCGAGAACGGCGGGGCAGCCTGCGAACACGAGAAACGATCGATCCGGATCGCGAGAAACAGCTTCGATGATTGGGGCAATATGCTCGGCGTGACTGTCGCCCCAGATCATCGATTTGTGCTTAGCAGTGTCCCATGGTGCACCGAAGACACAATAGGGGCCGAACCCATCGACAGGCTCTAACTTGCAGGGCCAATCCCACATGACGGCGAGACTGCGCATCGATTGCGCCTCGGCCGGAAGGCGCTGTGGCAATCCGTTCGCTGTGGTGATGGAAATGCCGGCGGCGAGCATCGCCAGCATGGCTGCGGTGCCGACACCAACGGTATGGAGCGGCTTCCAGCGGCGTCTGCGGAAGGGCTTCTCCACGTAGAAGTACGAAAGGACCGCGGCAAGGAGAGACACAATCGCGAGGCCGATTGCCTCTGTCGTGCTCGGGGCGGCTCCGTTGATGTAGGTCCGGTAGAATACCCAGATCGGCCAGTGCCAGAGATACAGGCTGTAGGAGATCAGCCCGATTGGTGCGAGCACGCCCAGCACCTCGCTTGAGGTGGTTTTCGTGGATCGCGGCCAAATAACGAGCGCCGCACCGATACAGGGGTAAAGGGCAAACTCGCCGGGAAACTTGGCCGGCGAAATTGTGAAGCCGATTCCGATGAGAATCAGTCCGGCCAGCGCCGCGATCTCGCCGGCGACGCGATTCATCGGCGGCAGGAAGACGAGCAGCGCGCCGATCGCAAGCTCCCATGAGCGCGGCGGCGCCATATAGAACGCGCCCTTCGGAATGACGCGGAAGTAGACGATGCTCGCGGCACACACCGCGACGACGAGGACCGCAAGGACGGTGGCCACAACAGGCTGGGAACGACCCTTGGCAAGCACGTAGAGCAAAAGCGGCCACACCAGATAGTACTGCTCCTCGACCGCGAGCGACCAGGTGTGCAGGAGCGGCATCAGATCGGCGACCTGATCGAAGTAGCCGGTATGGGAAAGAAAGAAGAAGTTCGATACGCCAAAGGCGGCAGCGGCAGCGCTCGTCGCAAGCGAGGCATACTCCCCCGGCAGGAGCAGCACCTTGCCAGCCAGCAGGCTTGCGCCGAGCATTGTCAGCAGCGCCGGCAGGATGCGCCGCATCCGTCGGTCGTAGAAGCCGACGATCGAGAAAGTGTCCACCGCCATTTCGGCGGCCAGAACCTGCGTGATCAGAAACCCACTGATGACGAAGAACACGTCGACGCCAGTGAAGCCGCCGCGTATCGGAACGCCGTAGTGGAACAGGAGAACGGAGACGACGGCAATGGCGCGCAGCCCATCGACATCCGAGCGGTACCCCAATTTTTGCACGCGACTGTCGCTGACGTGGAACTACATTGATGGGCGGGAATACCCCACGCCGTCCCGCTCCACAATCGCAAAGATGACCGCCGCATTGCAGGGCATGCCCGCACGCAAGCGACCGGCGCAACGATCGCCGCGCCGGTCTTCGCATTTTTCGTCATCGCGTAAAGTGATCGGCTCAACGCCCCGTGGTCGAATTCGGAGGCGGTGCAGGCTGCGACGGACTCTGGCCACTCGGCAAGAGCGTGTTGCCTGATGGATTGATCGTCGTGTTCATCCCGCCAGTGGAGCCCGTGCCGCCCATGGCTCCGCCCGTGCCGGTGCCGGTGGTGGTGCCGGTCGAACCGGGGGAGACGCCGCTCGATGTGCCGACGCCGCCGGGGGAAGCCCCTGTCGACGCGCCGCCTCCGGGGGAGACGCCACTGCTTTGTGCGAGAACTGCTGTCGACGAGATTGCTAGCGCCAGTCCCAAAGTGATCGCGGCCAGTTTCATGAAGACACTCCTTCTGATCGCTTCGTGACTTGGGTAAGCTCCGAGGCTTGCGATTGTTCTGAACGATGCACGCACAATGAGTTGAAGCCGCACCCCTTCGCACGCATCTGTGAATTGCGTCACAGCCTGGACGAGGCGCCTCCGCTAAACAGCACACCAACGCTCCGAAGAGCGGGATACAGCATGGATGGCCGTTCACGTCATGACACCAGAGGCCGAAGCTACATCAGTACAGGCTGACGCCGCAGCGTCGCCGCGGGGGCCCGATCTACTCGGCGGCGCCCCTCTCGCAACAATCGGCATCGTGATGACCGCCTGGATCGGCGGCCTGATCTGGCTCGCAATCGCGATCTTGAACTGGCTCGCGTCCTAGGGCGCGACATCACGCGTACGTCTGCAAAGACAAATGAGGCGGGCACCGGCGCGCCTCATTCGGATCAAACGTCGGTCAGACGCTCAGTAGCACGCGCGGGGATCGGCGAGCACATACTGGCCGTTGGGGTAGCGGTAGTAGCAGTTCCCCTCTGCGAGATAGTAGCCGGGGCGCGAGGCGGCCGTCGCGCCGGCGATCGCGCCGGTGGCGCCGCCAAGAACGGCGCCCGCGGCTGCGCCGGTTGCGTTGCCCGAGATCAGGCCACCCAGCACGCCGCCGACAATGGCCCCGCCGAGGGCGCTCGCGCCGGGATCAGCCGGTGGCGGTGGAGGCGGTGGGGGGGCATAGGCGACCGGAGGCGGCGGCGCATAGGCCACCGGCACGTCGTCGACATAATCCTCGGAGATGTAGGCGGGCGGACCTTCCACGCGCTGCGGATAATAGTACCAGACGCCGCCGACGTCCCACCACCAGCCGGAGCGGCCGTTGTGGACCTCATGGCGCCAGCGTCCACCTTCCCAGGCGAGATTGCCGCGATAGTGGTGCCCGCCCCAATCGCGCGCCGGCGCCGGGCCATGGGCCATATAGCGTCCCGGCGGCGGGCCACCGGCGCCATGCGGACCGGGGCCTGCGTGCGCCTGGCCGCCGGGCGGAGGAGCAGGCCGCGCCGCCTGCTGCGGCGGCGGACCCTTGCGGATGTTCTGCGGATTATTCTGGGGCGGCGCGCCGGCGCCCGGCCCCGGCGGCTGACCGCCCTTCCCCGGCTCGGCATCCTGCGCCTGCGCCGAAAATGCCAACAGCGACATGGCCGAAACCAAGGGAATGATGATCTTCATGCGGTTGGACGCACTCATTGGTGCTTGACCCCCTACTTCTCGATGGCCGTGGTCCCTGCGCGATAGACGATTCTCGCGCGACAGGGGTGATGCCGGCCGGCATAACTGACCCGCCTGAGCGGCAGTGTCCCATTACAAATGATTAAGATCACGGCAATTTTTCGTCGGCACCAGCCGGCGGAACCGCGCTCAGCGGGCGGGCTCGATCACATTGCAGTTGGTGCGGCCCGACATCAGGCAATCCTGCATCTTGCTCGCGGCCGTGAGGTCGCGGGCAAGCCAGAGGCCAACCCCGAGAATCACCGCGGCAATGATCAGGCCGGCGAGCGCAGCGCGGCGGCTGTCGCCGGACTGAGGTTGGCTTTGGGGCTTGGATTGAGCCTCGGATT
This sequence comes from Bradyrhizobium centrolobii, assembly GCF_001641635.1. Classification (GTDB taxonomy): domain Bacteria; phylum Pseudomonadota; class Alphaproteobacteria; order Rhizobiales; family Xanthobacteraceae; genus Bradyrhizobium; species Bradyrhizobium centrolobii. Next base: position 335,949 of record NZ_LUUB01000079.1, on the reverse strand, counting down.
GAACCTTGGGCTTCTCGCCGGGATCGGGCTTGGGCATGGCTACCTTGTCGCGCAGGCGCACGGGCTTATCACCTCTGCGACGTCGCGTCACATGCAGATCAGCCTCTGGTCGGCCTCACCAAGTCCTTGCGTGACGTTTCGATGGCCGGCGCCGCCTGCTGCACCCGCGGCGCGCAGGTCGTGAGGACGAACGCGGTCTGGGTGCACTCCCAGGCGCTACCCAGAACGGCACTTTCGATCGGCTGCGGACGTCCAAACAGCAGCGCGGCCCCTGCGAGCGCCGCCGCTGCAAAGGTAATTGTCAGCGCCTTCAGGCTCAACCCGAAAAAAGTCATGCCCGTGCTCCGTCTCGTAGCGCGACGGACGCTAGGCGCCCGCCTCCGTGCTCCCATATGAGGGACATCACAATTCGGCAGTTTTTTCGGGCTACGAACGATCGGCTGGTCCAGCGATTTTTCGTCTACCTGATCGGCTGCGATTATGGGTGGCTTCGCGACGCGCGTGGATGTACACGCATGTCCGTCACGCGGCGCGCTTCGTGCGGCCGGCGTACCCACAGCCAGTGATGTAGGATTGAAAGCGAGGAAGACAAGGCTCGTTCGATGAGTGGATTCAGAGAACCCGGATTCGCAGACCGGCAAAAGGCGGCGCAGGAAGCCCGTAAAAATCTTTTGAACAAGTTCAAATCTCAGCCGGGGCCCGACGATCCCGCGGTTGCGGCTCGGCGCGCCGAGCGCGAGGCGATTGCCGCGAAGCGCGCCGAGGCAAAGGCGACGCGCGAGGCGGAAAAGGCCGACCAGAAGCGTCGCGAGGAAGAGGCTGCGGCCGCGGAAGCCGCGCGGATTGCCCGCGAGGCCGAGGAAGCTGCCGCCAAGCTGGCAGCGCTCGAAGCCGAACAGAAGGCCAAGCGCGACGCGCGGTACGCTGCCCGCAAGGCCAAGGGCAAGCGGAAGTAAGCCGACACTCTTCAATTGAAATTGAATTGAAGCGCACGTCATTCCGGGGCGGTCCGCAGGGCCGCACCCGGAATCCCGAGATTTCGGGTACGCCTCCGTAAGACGCCCCGGCGTGACGGAATGAGATCAGTTCTTCTTCATCATCCCGTCGTCTTTCTTCATGCCGTCCTTCGACATCGTGTCCTTCTTCATGCCGTCGTCCTTGTGCATGGAATCCTTCTTCATGCCGTCCTTGGACATCGTCTCCTTCTTCATCATGCCGTCGTCCTTGCCCATCTTGTCCTGGGCAAACGCGGCCGGCGCGAATGCGAGGCCGAGCGAGAGAGCGGCAGCCGAGATGCCGAGCGCGATGCGGTAGCGAATGGTCATGATTCATCTTCCCTTCGAGGTGATGTTGGGCAGCGACGTATGCCGCTACCTCATGCTCGACGGATCGCGGATGGGGCGTGTTACGCAACGGCGCGCTTTTTTTTTCGCGACGGCCAAAGCACGGCCGCAATCGATCATTCCGACACAATTTCGCCTGCCTGACCCGTGCAAGTGCCGCGGACGACCGAAGGGCGAGTGTGCGGCGCAGCATTGCCGCGACTTGCTGCCGCATTCGGTCTCGAACTATGAGATTAGAGAATATCTGGTCCAAGAACGGCTAGGATGGGCCTAAAGCCGGCTCTCAAGACCACGTCAAGCAAGAAAGTCCTAGGGGATTATCCATGTTCACGCGCCGCCACCTGCTCGCGACCGCCGTCGCCGCACCCGCCATTCTCCGCTTCGGCATCGGCACCGCGCATGCCGCGACTACACTGAAGATATCGCACCAATTTCCGGGCGGGACGATCGACAAAGGCGATTTCCGCGACCGGCTCTGCCGCATGTTCGCGGCCGAAGTGGCCAAGCGCAGCAATGGCGACATCGCCGCCGAAATCTATCCGAACTCCTCGCTGATCAAGACCAACGCGCAATTCTCCGCGATGCGCAAGGGCGCGCTCGACATCAGCCTCTATCCGATGCCCTATGCCGGCGGCGAACTGCCGGAGACCAATATCGGCCTGATGCCGGGCCTCGTGACCACCTACGACCAGGGCCTGCGCTGGAAGAAGGAGCCGGTCGGCAAGGCGCTGACCGACTTCCTCGCCGACAAGGGCATCATCCTCCTGAGCTGGGTCTGGCAGGCCGGCGGCGTCGCCAGCCGCTCCAAGGCGATCGTTTCGCCCGAGGACGCCAAGGGCATGAAGGTGCGCGGCGGCTCGCGCGAGATGGACATGGTGCTCCAGACCGCCGGCGCCTCGGTGCTGTCGGTGCCCTCGAACGAAATCTACGCGGCGATGCAGACCGGCGCCTGCGATGCCGGCATCACCTCCTCCACCAGCCTGATCTCGTTCCGGCTCGAAGAGGTGGCGAAATCGCTGACCTCCGGCGCAGGCGCCTCCTACTGGTTCATGCTCGAGCCGCTGATGATGTCGAAGGCGATCTTCGACAAGCTGCCGAAGAACCATCAGGACATCCTGCTCGCCGTCGGCACCGAGCTCGAGGCCTTCGGCCGCAAGGGCGCGCAGGACGACGACGTCGAGGTCGCCAAGGTCTACGAGAAGGCCGGCGCCAAGGTCAGTGCGCTCGACGCCGCGACCGTCGGCAAGTGGCGCGACATTGCGCGCGATACCGCGTGGAAGGACTACGGCGCCAAGACCGCGACCGCGGCGAACCTCCTCAAGCTCGCCTCCGCCGTCGCAGCATGATCCACGGTCCGCTTCCGGATCGTGACGACCAGACCGGCGCGGCCGCAGGCAAGAGCCCTGCGGCCGCGCTCGATCGCAGTCTCGCCATCCTCAACAACATCATCGTCGTATTCGCGGCGATCGCGCTGGTCGCAGCCTGCGCCATCCTGAGCTACAGCGTCCTGAGCCGCGCGCTGTTCAAGGCCGCCAATTATTGGCAGGACGAGGCCGCCGTGTTCCTGCTGGTCGGCGCGACCTTCATGACGGCGGCCTATGTACAGCAGCATCGCGGCCATATCGGCATCGAGGCCTTCGTCGGCCTGTTGTCGCCTCTGGCGAACAGGATCCGGCTCTGGCTCGTCGACGCCGCGACGTTCCTGTTCTGCGCCTTCTTCACCTGGAAATCCTGGACGCTGGCGCATGAAGCCTATGTCGACGGCCAGGTCTCGAACTCGATGTGGTCGCCGCCGCTCGCCATTCCCTACGCGCTGATGGCGCTCGGGATGAGCCTGCTCTGCGTGCAGATCATCGTGCAGCTTGCGCTGCCCTTTGCTGGAGCCAGGCGGCCATGAGCGTCTTCGGTATCGGCCTTGCCTACGGGATCGCAACGCTGGTCGTGATGTTTTCGGGCATGCCGATCGCATTCGCGCTCGGCGCGGTGGCGGTCGTGTTCATGGGCATCTACATGCCCACCGCCTCCCTCGATACGGTGACGCAAAACGTCTACGAGGAAATGGCCTCGATCACACTGTTATCGATCCCGCTCTTCATCCTGAAGGGCGCGGCGATCGGCAAGTCGCGCGCCGGCCAGGATCTCTACTCGGCGCTGCACGCCTGGCTGCATCGCGTGCCTGGCGGCTTGGGCGTTGCCAATGTGTTCGCCTGCGCGCTGTTTGCGGCAATGGCAGGGTCCTCGCCCGCGACCTGCTCGGCGATCGGCTCGGCCGGTATCCCCGAGATGCGCAAGCGCGGCTATTCCGGCGGCTTCGCCGCCGGCATCATCGCCGCCGGCGGCACGCTGGGCATTCTGCTGCCGCCCTCGATCACCATGATCCTGTTCGCGGTGGCGGCGGAAAAGTCGCTCGGCCGGCTTTTCCTCGCCGGCATCGGTCCGGGCTTGTTGCTGGTCAGCCTGTTCGGCGCCTATGCCGTGATCCGCTTCCGCCAGGAATATGCCACGGCCGAAGCGATCTACAAGAACGGCGGACCCGAGGCGCCGATCCTGATCCGCGACGAGTATACGCTCGCCGAGCGTTTCAGCGTGCTGCCACGCGTGATCCCCTTCGTGCTGCTGCTGACCGGCGTCATGATCGCGCTCTATGGCGGCTACGCCACGCCGTCGGAAACCGCCGGCCTTGGCGGCCTCCTGGCGCTGGCGCTGATCGCGATGATTTATGGCGTGTGGCAGCCGAGCGATCTCGGTCCGATCATGAGGTCGACGATTCGGGAATCGACCATGCTGATGATGATCATCGGCATGTCCCTGCTTTATTCCTACGTGATGAGCTACCTGCACATCTCGCAGTCGGCCGCCGAATCCATCGTCGCGATGCACCTGCCGCGCTGGGGCCTGTTGTTCGCGATCCTCGCCATGGTCATCGTGCTCGGCTTCTTCCTGCCGCCGGTCTCGATCATCCTAATGACGGCGCCGATCATCCTGCCTCCCTTACGTGCTGCCAATTTCGACATCATCTGGTTTGGTGTGGTGATGACGATCGTGATGGAGATGGGACTGATCCACCCGCCGGTCGGCCTCAACATCTTCGTCATCCGCAACGTTGCGCCAGATATTTCCTTGAGCGAAGTGATCTGGGGCACGCTGCCCTTCGTGCTGCTGATGATGGGCGCGGTGCTGCTCTTGTGCTTCGTGCCGGAGATATCGACCTGGCTGCCCGATCTGGTGATGGGGCCGGACGGGAGCAGGTGACGCTAATCGTAGGGTGGGTTAGCCGAAGGCGTAACCCACCTCTTCTGTCGATCGCAGTGAGAAAAGTGGTGGGTTACGCTGCGCTAACCCACCCTACCGATCACTACAAGCTGGCGCGCTTCTTCTTCGCATTCAGCGCGGTCGCGACCCGGCTCACTGGCGGGCGACCAAGCAGGCGGCTGATCTCGTTCGTCGCCGCCAGCAGCCTCTCCATGTCGATTCCGGTCCTGATCCCCATGCCCTCGAGCATGTAGACGACGTCCTCGGTCGCGACATTTCCGGTGGCGCCGGGGGCGTAGGGACAGCCGCCGAGCCCGCCGGCGGCGGAATCGATCACGCGGACGCCCTCCTCCATGCCGACATAGAGATTGGCGAGGGCCTGGCCGTAGGTGTCGTGGAAATGCATCGCGAGGCTGGCGACGGGGATGTTGGCGCTGACCGCGCGCAGCATCGCCTTCGCCTTGCCTGGCGTACCGACACCGATGGTGTCGCCGAGCGAGATCTCGTAGCAGCCGAGATCCCACAGTGTCTTGGCGAGATCGGCCACCGCCTTGGGCTTGATCTCGCCGTCGAAGGGGCAGCCCAGAACGCAGGAGATATAACCGCGCACCTTGACGCCGTCGGCCTTGGCGCGCGCGAGAACCGGCTTGAACCGTTCGATGGATTCGGCGACCGAGCAGTTGATATTGGCGCGCGAAAAGCCCTCGGAGGCTGCCGCGAACACCGAGACCACCTTGGCGCCGGCGGCGCGTGCGGCGTCATAGCCCTTCTCGTTCGGCACCAGCACATGGAATTCGGCGCCCTTGACGTGGCTCACGCCGCGCAGCACGGCATCCGAGCTTGCCATCTGCGGGATCGCCTTGGGCGAGACAAAGGCGCCGACCTCGACAGTGGTGAGGCCGGCCGCGACCAGCGCCTGGACGAAGGCGATGCGAGCCTCGACGCTGATGGCGGACTTCTCGTTCTGGAGACCGTCGCGCGGCCCCATTTCGATGATGCGCACCCGGTCGCTCATGTCACCCTCACTCGCCCGACGGTTCGACCACGGCCAGCTCGACACCCTCCTGCACGATGTCGCCGACCTTGCATTTGATCGCCTTCAGCACGCCCGCGAATGGCGCGCGCAGCGTCTGCTCCATCTTCATCACTTCCAGTGTCAGGATCGGCGCGCCCTTCTCGAGCTTGGCCCCCTCCTCTGCGAGCACCGCGACGACCGTTCCCGGCAGTGGCGCGGCAATCTTGTCCTCTCCGACATGCTCCTCGCTCTCGCCGCCGAACGGATCGACCCAGTGCAGGTCGAAGCGACCGTTGCGCGTGCGCAGGTAAAGCTCGTGACCATCGATCACGGCCGCAACCGATGATTTGACGCCGTCGAGCGTCAGATCAAAGCCGCTCTCTTTCGGCGTGATGGCAAAAGCCAGCTCACGCTCGCCGATGACAAGCGTCGATGGACCGCTGCCATAGTTCAGCGCGATCTTCTGCTCGGGTCCATGGCCGACGCGGAAGGCGAAGCTGCGTTGGCGCCGGCCGACCGGCATCCAGCCGAAGGTCTGCCAGGGCGAAGCTGCGTCCGCCTGCGTGGTCCGGCGTTCATCGTTCACGATTGCTGCCACCGCAGCGCAGAGCTCGAGCTCCCCGGGCGCAGAGGCGGCCGGCGTCAGAGCCGCCAGCTCACGCTCGATGAAGCCGGTATCGACGGCGTTGGTCCGCACCTTCGGATGCGTCATCAGCGCCGACAGGAACGGGATATTGGTGACGATGCCGCGGACGTCGGTATCTTCGAGCCCGCGGTTCAGCCGCTCGATCGCGACATCCCGCGTCGGGGCCCACGCAATCATCTTGGCGAGCATCGCGTCGTAATAGGGCGAGACGCTATCGCCCTCGCGATAGCCGGCATCGATGCGCAGGCCCCCGGTTTCGGCCGGCAAGCGCCAGGTCGAGATCCGGCCGACCGATGGCATGAAATTTTTGGTGGGGTTCTCGGCGTAGACACGCGCCTCGACAGCGTGCCCGTTGAGTCGGATCTGATCCTGCTTCAACGGCAGGG
>NZ_LUUB01000079.1:321244-329301 GCF_001641635.1 Bradyrhizobium centrolobii | reverse complement strand
GCGACGCGCAACTGCCACTCGACGAGGTCGATTCCGGTGATCAGCTCGGTCACGGGATGCTCGACCTGGAGGCGGGTGTTCATCTCGATGAAGAACACGTCCTTGCCGTCGGAGACGAACTCGATCGTCCCGGCGCCGACATAGTTCACTGCGCCGGCCGCCTTGCGTGCGGCGGCGCAGACGGTCTCGCGCTGGACGGCGTTGAGCGTCGGCGACGGCGCCTCCTCGATCACCTTCTGGTGCCGGCGCTGGAGCGTGCATTCGCGCTCGAACAGCGAGAGCAGATTGCCGTGGCTGTCACCGATCACCTGCACCTCGATGTGCCGGGGATTGTCGACATATTTCTCGATCAGCATGGTGTCATCGCCGAACGCAGCTTTTGCCTCGCGCTTGGCGCTGACGATCGCCGGCCCCAATTCAGCCGCCGAGCGCACGATGCGCATGCCGCGGCCACCGCCGCCGGCCGAGGCCTTGACCAGCACGGGGAAACCGATCTTCTCTGCCGCCCTCGCCAGCGTCGCATCGTCCTGGGCCTCGCCGTGATAGCCCGGCACCAGCGGCACACCGGCCTTCTCCATCAGCGCCTTGGAGCCCGACTTCGAGCCCATTGCCGTCATCATCCCGGCGGTCGGGCCGACAAAGACCAATCCGGCATCCAAGCAGGCCCGCGCGAACTCGGCATTCTCCGACAGGAAGCCATAGCCGGGATGCACCGCCTCGGCGCCGGTTTTCCGCGCGGCTTCGATCAGTCGCTCGACATTCAGATAGCTGTCGCGTGCCCGCGCGGGGCCCAGCAGCACAGCCTCGTCGGCGAGCGCGACATGCATCGCGTCGCGGTCGGCCTCGGAATAGACGGCGACGGTGCGCAGGCCCATGGCGCGCGCGGTGCGGATGACGCGGCAGGCGATCTCGCCGCGGTTGGCGATCAGGAGCGTACGAAAGCGCCGGTAGAGGTTTGAGCGGTCCATCGTCACATCCTGAACAGGCCGAATTTCGTGGGCTCGATCGGCGCATTCGACGCCGCCGAGAGGCCGAGGCCGAGCACGAGCCGCGTGTCGGCCGGGTCGATCACGCCGTCGTCCCACAGCCGCGCGGTGGCGTAATAGGGGTGGCCCTGGCTCTCATACTGTGCGCGGATCGGGCTGCGGAATTTCTCTTCCTCGTCCTTGGACCAGCTATCGCCTTTGGCCTCGATGTTGTCGCGCCGGACCTGACTCAGCACCATGGAGGCCTGCTCGCCGCCCATCACCGAGATGCGCGCATTCGGCCACATCCAGAGGAAGCGCGGGCCGTAGGCGCGTCCGCACATGCCGTAGTTGCCCGCGCCGTAGGAGCCGCCGATCACGACGGTGAATTTCGGCACCGAGGCGGTCGCAACCGCCGTGACGAGCTTAGCGCCGTCGCGCGCGATGCCGCCGGCCTCGTATTTCTTGCCGACCATGAAGCCCGTGATGTTCTGGAGGAACACCAGGGGAATGCCGCGCTGGCAGCACAGCTCGATGAAATGCGCCCCCTTCAGCGAACTCTCGCTAAACAGGATGCCGTTGTTGGCGATGATGCCGACCGGAAAACCCCAGATATGGGCGAAGCCGCAGACCAGCGTCGTGCCGTAGAGCTTCTTGAACTCGTCGAACTCCGAGCCGTCGACGATGCGTGCGATGATGTCGCGCACGTCGAACGGCTTTCGGCCATCGACCGGCACCACGCCGTAGATCTCCTCCGCCGCAAACAACGGGTCACGCGGCGCGAGCATGTTGAGATTCGGCCGCGCCGGCGGCTTCAACGTGCCGACGATGCGCCGGGCTATGCCGATCGCATGCGCGTCGTTCTGAGCGTAATGGTCGGTGACGCCGGACTGGCGCGAATGCACGTCGGCGCCGCCGAGCTCCTCGGCGCTCACCACCTCGCCGGTCGCCGCCTTCACCAGCGGCGGGCCGCCGAGAAAAATGGTGCCCTGGTTGCGCACGATGATGCTCTCGTCCGACATCGCCGGCACATAGGCGCCGCCGGCGGTGCAGGAGCCCATCACGATCGCGATCTGCGGGATGCCCTGTGAGGACATCTGCGCCTGGTTGTAGAAGATGCGGCCGAAATGCCGCTCATCCGGAAAGATCTCGTCCTGGAGCGGCAGGAAGGCGCCGCCGGAATCGACCATGTAAACGCAAGGCAGATTGTTCTGCCGCGCGACGTCTTGCGCGCGCAGATGCTTCTTCACGGTCATCGGGTAATAGGTGCCGCCCTTGATGGTGGCGTCGTTGGCCACGATCACGCATTCGCGGCCTGAGATGCGCCCGACCCCCGTCACGATACTCGCCGAATGCACGTCGCCGCCATAGAGGCCGTAGGCGGCAAGCGGCGACAGCTCCAGGAACGCGGTGCCGGGATCGACCAGCAGGTCGACGCGCTGGCGCGCCAGCATCTTGCCCCGGGCAGTGTGGCGGTCGCGCGAGGCCTCGCCACCGCCGCCGGCGACCTGGCTCAGCTTTTCGCGCAAATCGGCGACGAGCGCGCGCATAGCTTCGGCGTTACGCCCGAAGTCTGAGGACGATGGATCGATGCTGGAATGGAGCGGCATGTGGTCCCGCGTTTCTGGTGACGTGGTGAGATGCCGCGACAGGCTGGCCTATTTTCGCGGCGTTTCCAACTGCGAGGCGGTGCTACGCCGTTTCCGCCATCAGCTCGCGGCCGATCAGCATGCGGCGGACTTCCGAGGTGCCGGCGCCGATCTCGTAGAGCTTGGCATCGCGCCACAGCCGCCCCGTGGGAAACTCGCTGGTGTAGCCGACGCCGCCGAGCGCCTGGATCGCCTCACCCGCCATCCACGTCGCCTTCTCGGCGGAATAGAGGATCGCAGCGGCCGCGTCCTTGCGCAAGCTGCGGGCGTGGTTGGCGCGGTCGCAGGCGCGCCCCACGGCGTAGACATAGGAGCGCGTTGCCTGCCAGGTCGAATACATGTCGGCGAGCTTGCCCTGCATGAGCTGGAAATCGCCGATCGGCTGCCCGAACTGCTTGCGCTCGTGCATGTAGGGCACGACCACGTCCATGCAGGCCGCCATGATGCCGAGCGGGCCGCCGGACAGCACCGCGCGCTCGTAGTCGAGGCCGGACATCAGCACCTTGACGCCCTCGCCCACGCCGCCGAGCACGTTCTCTTCCGGCACCTCGCACTCGTCGAAGAAAAGCGGATAGGTGTTGGAGCCGCGCATGCCGAGCTTGTCGAGATGCTGGCCGTGGGTGAAGCCTTTGAAGCCTTTTTGGATGAGAAACGCGGTCATGCCGCGCGGACCGGCTTCCGGATCGGTCTTGGCATAGACGACCAGCACGTCGGCATCGCCGCCATTGGTGATCCACATCTTCGAGCCGTTGAGCACATAGCGGTCGCCGCGCTTGTCGGCGCGCAGCTTCATCGAGACGACGTCGGAGCCGGCGCCGGGCTCGGACATCGCGAGCGCGCCGACATAATCGCCCGAGATCAGCTTCGGCAGATAGCGCTGCCGCTGCGCCTCGGTGCCGTTGCGACGGATCTGGTTGACGCAGAGGTTGGAATGGGCCCCGTAGGAGAGCCCGACCGCGGCCGACCCGCGCGAAATCTCCTCCATAGCGACGATGTGGGCGAGATAGCCCATGTTCGAGCCGCCATATTGCTCGGGCGCCGTCATGCCGAGCAGGCCGAGGCCGCCAAAACGCTTCCAGAGGTCCGCAGGGAACAGATTTGCCTTCTCGATCTCGGCGGCGCGCGGCGCGACCTCCGCCTCCACGAACGCGCGCACGGTGTCGCGCAGCATGGTGATCTCTTCGCCCAGATCGAAATCGATGCTTGGGATATTCAAGGCGATTCCTCCGTTCTTATCGGGGTTCTTATCGGGCCCGAACCTACCCCCGCCCGAGCGCCGCTTCTGTCTAAAAGGTTGCATTTTCCGCCAAGTTTGGCGAGGATTTTCCATGCCTTTTCAAGCCGCGACCACGACACCCCGCCGCGCCATGACGCCGGCCGCCTTTGTCCGCGGTGTCGTCGCCGCCTACGACCGCTATGGACGCGACCCCGCCGAGGCCCTGAGCAAAGGGCAGGTCGCAGCAGACCTTGTCAAATCGCCAGATGGGAGGGTCACGGCCGCCCAGTTCGAGGCGCTAGCCGGCCACGCTATGCGTGAGCTCGACGACGAAGCGCTCGGCTGGTTCTCCCGCCGGTTGCCCTGGGGCACCTATGGCATGCTGTGTCGTGCCTCGATCACCGCACCCAATCTCGAGGTGGCGCTCAAGCGCTGGTGCCGGCATCACCGCCTGCTGACCGAGGACGTGCTGTTCGAGCTCGCAATCAGCGAGGAGACCGCGGTCGTCTCCATTCGCGAGCTGCGCGATCTTGGCACGCTACGCGAGTTCTGCCTGGTCACCCTGCTCCGCTACGTGCTCGGCTTTTCCTGCTGGGCCGTCGATTCCGCGATCGCGCTCCGCGCAGCGGAATTTCCTTTTCCCGAGCCGTGCCATGTCTCGGTCTACCCGACCATCTTCTGCAAGACGGTCGGCTTCGGCGCGGACCGCGCCAGTATCGTCTTCGACAAGCACTATCTCTCGCTGCCGCTTACCCGCAGCGCCGCCGACCTCGACAACATGCTGAAGGGCGCGCTGCGGCTGACGGTGCTGCCCTATCGGCGCGACCGCCTTCTGGTCGAGCGCGTCCGCCGCGTGCTGCGCAACTCGCGCGGCCGCATCCTCGGCGCAGAGGACGTCGCAAGCGAGCTCGCGCTCTCGACGCGCACCATGCATCGCCGTTTGCGCGAGGAAGCGACCTCGCTGCGCGATTTGAAGGAAGAAGCCAAGCTCGAGCTCGCCAAGCAGGAGCTGATGCGCGGCCGCGTGCCGATCAAGCGGATCGCCGAGCTCGCCGGCTTCCGCAACGAAAAGAGCTTTTCCCGCGCCTTCCGCACCTGGACCGGCGCGTCGCCGCGCGAGTTTCGCGGCAGGTATCGCTAAGTCGCGCGCACGCGGAGACCGAACAGCGTTCGCTTGCAATTTTGCAGCAGCATACTTTCGCGGCCTCCGAGAGTAAGCTCGGAGGCCGCAATGTTTCGAAAACGCTCTCAATCCTAAGCGTTAGTTCGAGTTGGTTTGCGCGCCGGACCGAAGCTTGGTGCGCGACTGCGATTGCTTCGGCTGATAGGCGAGAGAATCGTTCGTGCTCTTCGAGCCACTCTGCGAACACGATCCGCCGATGCCGGCGGCTGCAGACCGGCAGGCTTCCATCGTCGGATAGCCGCAGCCATGGGCGGCCTGGGCACCATTGGTGATGCAGTAGTCTTCCGCCTGTGCGGCAGGCGCCGACATCATGAGGAACGCAGAGGCAAACAGCGCCGCAGCGGAGGCGACGACAGTCTTCGAAGTCGAGGTCATGCTGTATTTCCTGAATGAGGGTCCCACGAAACAGTCCTCGGCACGCGATGCACGCCGAGCTTCACACCGCGCATGTAGGGGCCACTCCGAAGCCGACAATCACGGCTCAGCGCATCGCAGTAATTCCCAAATCACATGTCACAGTTAGGTGATTTACTCAGTTTTCTTGCCTAGGTATTCAGATGACGATTCGGCAACGAAGTTGTCCGCACCCCGTTTCCGCTACTTTGGATTTGCAGAAATGATGGCATGGCCCGCACCGCAGCCGTTCTCGCGACGAGCAACGGTGGGGCCCGGCTCGGCCCAGGGCTCGGTAAGCCGCTAGCCCGCCGGCGCGACTTCGGCGGCCTCCTGCACCGGCAGCGGCACGTCCTTCGCGACCCCCAGCACCGGAAAGCTGCGCACGTTCTTCACATTCGGCATCGCGGCGAAATGCAGAAGCTGCTGACGCATGTCCTCCACGCTCGGCGCGACGCATTTCAGGAGATAGTCGGTGTCGCCCGAAATCCGCCAGCACTGCTGGATGCGCGGGATCGCGGCGATCGAGCCCTCGAAAGCTTCCAGCACCGGCTGGGCCTGGCTGCCGAGCTGGATGGCGACAAACGAGACCACCTCGTAACCGAGGAGCCGCTCATCGATGACGGCGCGGACCGCCCGGATGACGCCGCGGCTGAACAACGCCTTCAGCCGCCGCAGGCAGTTAGGCGCGGACACGCCGACGCGAAGCGCAAGCTCGTTGTTGCGCACCCGCCCGTCCTGTTGCAGCTCGGATAGTATCTTCAGATCGACGCCGTCGAGCTGGTGACGCCCCGCCATACCCACCTCGTCCTGATCCCGTCATGCCCCGTTCCAGCGAAGCACGGGGCGGAATCGCTGCCAAGGGCTCTACGGGCCCCGGCGGAGGGCGGGCCGGCCGGCGCGAAAGCGGCTCGGTCGGTCGAGCTCAATGGGTCCAGCTCAGTGGGTCCAGCTCAGTGGGTCCAGCTCAGTGCGTCCAGGGCTCGCCACGCCGGAACGAGAAATTGTCGGCATAGGCGACCGGCCGGCGCTGCGACTCCTTGGGCTCGATCACCTGATAGGCGATGCCCTTGCGCTCGCAATAGGCGATCGCTTCCTCCTTGGTGTGGAAGCGCAGCGTGATCTGCTGCTTCATGTCGGCGGACGACGTCCAGCCCATCAGCGGCTCAACCGCCCGCGGCTGCTCCGGCTCGTAGTCGAGCTGCCATTCCCGGGTCTTGGACTTGCCCGATTGCATCGCGTTTTTGGCGGGCTTAAAAATGCGTGCGGTCATTGGTCGGCCGGACCCCTTGCGTCTTTTCGTCGATTTTCATGCGTTCACGGTAGCAGTTGGTGGAAACCGCGGGGATAGTATAGAGACACCTTTCGGGAACTGATCGGTGATTCCGCCCCTGGGTAACCTAGCCGACGGGTATAGTCATTATGCTGCGCCGTGACAATTGCGTACCCGCCTTCGCCGGGATCCTGCCTGGCGGCACTGCCCCGCCGATGCCTGCGTGTCCGTCCTCTTCGAAAGCTCCCGTCGCATGGCCTTCCTGAACATCAATGCAACGCTCCCGGAAAAAGGACGCGACCTGCGGCTCGACCTGTTTCGCGGCGTTGCGAACTGGGCGATCTTCCTCGACCACATCCCTGACAACGTCGTGAACTGGATCACGACGCGCAATTACGGCTTCAGCGACGCCGCCGACCTGTTCGTCTTCATCTCCGGCTACACCGCCTCCTTCGTCTATGCGCGGATGATGCTGGAGCGCGGCTTCATCGTCGGCGCCACCCGGCTCACCAAGCGCGTCTGGCAGCTCTACGTCGCCCACATCATCCTGTTCGTGATCTACATCGCCTCGATCAGCTATCTCGCGCTGCGCTTCGGCGATTCAGACATGATCAACGAGTTCAACGTGGCCGGCCTCGTCGACAATGCCACCGAAACGCTGCGCCAGGGCCTGTTCCTGCGCTTCAAGCCGCTCAATCTCGACGTGCTGCCGCTCTACATCGTGCTGATGGGCCTGTTTCCGCCGGTGCTCTGGTTCATGCTGCGCAAGCCCGACCTGACGATGGCGCTGTCCATCCTGCTGTGGCTGACGGCACGTCATTTCGGCTGGAATCTGAACGCCTATCCGGCCGGCCAGTGGTACTTCAACCCCTATTGCTGGCAGGTGCTGTTCGTGTTCGGCGCCTGGTGCGCGATGGGCGGCGCGCGGCGGTCGATGACACTGATCAATTCGCCGATCACGCTGTGGATCTGTCTTGCCTATCTGCTGTTCGCGCTGATCATGACCATGGCCGGCCGTTTCCCGACCTTCGGCGCCATGTTCCCGGAATGGCTGTTCTCGGCGTTCAATCCGAACGACAAGACCAATCTCGCGCCCTACCGCTTCATCCATTTCGCCGTGATCGTGATTTTGGTGATCCGCTTCGTGCCGAAGGACTGGCCGGGCCTCGAGTGGAAGATTTTTGATCCGGTGATCGTGTGCGGTCAGCAGTCGCTCGCCGTGTTCTGCGTCGGCGTGTTCCTGTCTTTCGTCGGCCATTTCGAGCTGTCGATGAGCTCGGGCTCCCTGTTCGCGCAGATCTTCGTCAGCGTTGCCGGCATCGCGATCATGACGACGGTCGCCTATTACATCTCCTGGTCGAAGCGACAGGACAAGCCG
>NZ_LUUB01000079.1:183041-321194 GCF_001641635.1 Bradyrhizobium centrolobii | reverse complement strand
GAGCCGCCGCGAGCGTACCACTGTCGGCCGACCCGGCCGGCTCAGGCCACCTCTTCGTCGTTGTACTCGGTGAATTTCTTGTAGATCCAGTCGCGGCCGTCATGCCGGCGCCAGACCTTGCCGAACACAAGCTGCCCGTTGATCGAGCGCCGCGGCACGATCACCGTCCAGAGGTGCCAGATCTCAGTCCAGCCGGACCGTGGATGGAGGTTTCTCGGGTTCATATCGAAGGTCATGACGGACAACTCGCGCGAAACGAAATGCCGCGGCGAATGTGATCTTGGACGAGCCGGTTGGCCCCATCGCCGCGAGCCGTGACCGATTGATAACGCTCAGGAAAGTCGGCGCAACAAAGGCTCGCCCTTAACCTAACCGGTCAACCTTACTGACCCGGGGTAGCTCGCCTCGCCGGTTGAACCGCTGGCCCATCCTTTCTAGACTGCGTGCGCAATTTGAGAGCAAGCGCGCCGTTTTTGAGGGCGCGGCGATTTCGGGCTTCGACTGAATTCGTTAAGACGCATTGCCTGGATCTATGACCATGAAGTTGCAATGTGCATGTTTGCATCTGACGATCGTTTCGACGCCGCCCATCCCGGTCGTCAAACCCGGCGCCGATAGACTGCCGAAAGCCGCCAACGACAATTATCCCGCTTGGCCGCTAATCCCGTTCCCTGCGGGCTGGTACGCCTCGAGCTGACCTGCGCTGCGGCTGAAAAGCGCAACGCCGCGCAAGCGGAATATCATCGCTTGGCGGCGTCCGTTTAGGCATTGGGCGCTGAAATCCCCAACACCCATGTGTCTGCACCGACGCTCAAAGGTTCGATGAAGCGCGCGAATTCCGCGCCTGGTCAGACGGCGCCAATTCCTTGAAAAATCGCGCAGAAGTCGCGACGCGCGGAGAACAAACGCCAAGGGTTCAAGGCCGCACCCGCGCGTGCGTCTAGTGCCTGCGATCGAGCCTCGTTCAGACGCCGGCGCTCGCGCTGGAGGCACTGTTGGCATTGCCGGTGAGCGCGCCTTGCGCGTTGTAGGTTTGGCCTTGATTGCTCTGACCTCCCTGCGCGCTGACGGACGTCTCGACTTCGGTCGTGCCGTCCGAATAGGTGATGGTCGTGGTGGTGATCCCGTTGACGGTGGTGGAGACCTCGCTGACGATGGTCTTGGCCGAGCTGCCGCCACCGCCTCCCGTGCCCGAGCTGCCGCCGGCGGATTGCGAAGATGACGCAGCCGATGTCGACGATGTCTCCGACGTCGACGAGGCTGCTGACGTTGACGACGACGATGGAGTCGCTGAGGAGGACGTTGAGGCGGTCGACTGGGACGTCGCCGCCGCCGTGGTGAATGAGCCAATCGCACTGATCGACATGAAAACCTCGCCTGAAGGAAACCTCGACGGGCGCGGCACGGATTTGTGCGAACCGCCCTTTCCCTTCAACGCGGGGCACGGCGGGATCAGGCGACAGAAACGCGGAAAAGCTAATATGGCAATGTAAGCAATCGAGGACCTGGCAGATCGAGGCCGCCGGCTGCGAACCAACGGCGGCCCCGCTCGCTCAGGACTTCGCGATGACCGGGCCGCCGAAGCGGTAGTTCAGGCGCACGCGCAAAGCTCGACCGCATCAGGCGCTGGAAGGACTACGTCGATGACTGGTGGAACAGGCAATATTGAGCCCACCGGAACGTTTGGCTGAACTCGCGCGCCAGGGCTGGTCACGCGCAGCAAAATGCGAAGGAAAATCAACGTCGGGACTGGTCGGGGCAGCTGGATTCGAACCAACGACCTGCAGTACCCAAAACATTTGCATTTGCATTCCAGTGGTCATGCTGAGACATCCTGCAAACGCTAAGCCGTTGATTTAATTCAGTTCCACCTCGTCACCTTGTTCATACGAATGCAAACAGTGTCGCAAGTTCAGGTCCCCAGCGGGTCCCCAGAACTCCTCCTTTCCAAGGAAGACCTGCAGTGAGATTACAGGCTGCACCCTCCACGCCTGCTGGATGGCACCTGCATTTTGACGGCTCAGGCGAACCGCTTCGGATTTCATCGTCCAAGCCCTTTGGATGCCGCGCGACCTGACGGGAGACGGATGCAAGCCCGATTGGGGAGCGTAATGAGCAAGCCCTTGCAAAATCTCCCAAGCTCGGGTTGTACCTAGATGGGGAAACATCCAGTGGGCGGGAGGGGGCTGTGAAGCTGATCAAGGCGCAAGTTATAAACTATAGGAGTGTGCGCGACTCGACCGAGTTTGAGTTAGAGCCCTCGAAGACAATCTTTGTCGGCCCAAACGAAGCTGGGAAAACCGCAATCCTCCGCGCGCTACAGCAGATCAATCCGCCAGCAGACGTACCAAAATTCGATACGCTGCGAGATTATCCGCGCGCAAGCTACAATGACATCACGACCAAAAAGGTTGATCCCGCCAAGTGCAACGTCGTGGTTGCAACGTTCGCACTCGAGGATGACGACAAAAAGGCCCTTCACGCCGACTTTCACGACTGCACATATACGACCTGGCGCAGGCTGGATAATAGCTGGTCACACCGCCTGGATGGTGGGCCGCAGTTGAAGACTTATGGGGGTCTGAAAAATGATCTCATCCGCCTCTCCTCCCACATGGACGACCGTGTCCTTGTTCCAGCCGAAGGGGCAGCGCCAGAAAAGAAGCCGACTGATCTACTCAACGAGTTCACGGCAAGCTGGCAGAATGACTTGGTCCTTCGAGGCGAAGACAGCACCAAATTGAACGCATGGCTGAACGCAAACCTAAAATATGTTGACGAGGATAACGAGAAAGAGACAGCGCGATTTAATAAGCTTCAAGAAGCCTGCGAAATTGCGGGCAGAAGGATTGAAACGCTCAAGTTGCTCCGCGAACGCTTGCCAATTTTTGTTTTGTTCAGCAACTATTTCAGGGTCAGGCCGATCATTCACCTCGACCATCTCGCGAGCAGGGTCGAACAAAATATCTTGGATGACGTCCAATACGACTACGGAAACCTTTGTCTCCTAAAGCTCCTGGGGTTTACGCCTCGCGAGCTTTCCGATCTCGGGAAGGCAAAGGAACCCTCAGCTCAAGACGTGGACGCGATGCGGGCCTATCGGGACCAACTCGATAAACGCCAGTATCAGCTCAATGCCGCAAGCGTGAAGCTCACTGAAGAAATCCGCTCTGTCTGGAACCCCAATCCGGAGCGCGCAGAAGCCGACCGACTCAGAATTGTTGCCGACGGCCAATATCTCAAGGTAGTCGTGGAAGACTCGCTCGGCGTCGAAATCGAATTGGATCAACGCTCCGAGGGTTTCCAATGGCTGGTGTCATTCTTCGTCGTCTTCTTTGCGGAAGCCGCGGATAAACATCAGAACGCGATCCTATTGCTCGATGAGCCGGGGCTTAGTCTGCACGGCCTCAAGCAGCGGGATTTTCGCGACACAATCTCCCGGTTGGCAAAATCCAATCAGACAGTTTACACAACGCACTCGCCGTTTCTTGTCGGACCTGACGAACTCGATTTGGTGCGTGTCGTTGAAATGACTGATCGCAGGGTGGGAACGAAGGTTCACACCGAGGTCATGGCTGACGATCCGGCATCACTACTACCACTGCAGGAGGCGCTAGGCTACGATTTGGCCCAAAGCCTTTTTGCCCAGCAGAGAAACCTTATCCTCGAAGGCCTAACCGACTTTTGGTATCTGGAAGCAACGAGCGATTTGCTGCGCGATGCAGGGATCGCTGATCTCGATCGAAATATTGCACTCATCTCCGCAAACAAGGCGAGCAAGGTTGTCTACTTTGCGACAATCTTGCATGCCCATAATCTCAAGGTCGCCGCGCTCCTCGACTCCGACGTAGCCGGAGACCAAGCTGCTAAGCAAGAAATTCTCATTCATAAGCTGGGCAACAAGCGGATTCTGCGAACTCAAGATGTCTACACGGGCGCAGCTAAGGCGCCGGAGATCGAAGATCTTTTGCGAGAGACGCTAGTCGAAATCGCGAAGGCCCAACTTGGATGGAATGTTTCTACGAAAGCCACTGCCCAACCCAATCGACCGATCGTCGACATCTTCTCGGACGAGATCGCGGACTTCTCCAAGTATCGGCTTGCGAAAGCGTACGTTCGCTGGACAAGGGAAAACACAGCATCTGCTCTAAAGGAAGCCGAGCGGAAACAGTGGATCGATCTCATCTCGAAGATCAATTCCGCGCTGCGCCCTACTTCGGCCTAGCACGCCGGCCTCCGGTCAGTGGTCTCGGGGCCGCTCCCCGCGACTACCCATAAATCCGCCCGCCGACGATGTCCGCATTACCCTCGGAAGCGGACATGGGAGGCGCGCTTGGTCATGACGGCTAAGGGCCAGCTGCTGACTCATGCAGCGCAGCAAACACCGTGCATAGGTTGCAGGTGTGTGCACCCGGTCCGCCAGCTGTCCTGAGCAGATCCGTTCTGGGCGCACACAAGATCAGCCAACAGCTGAAACATCAAGCAAGGGTAGACGCTATACGTCGGCGCGACAACCGGCGCACCTCCTGTCAAGTTGAGCATGTCGGCATCGTCGTATCCGGCTGCGCCACCGCTGCCTTGGACGACCTGTAGATTAGCTTACGCGTAAGCACTGACGACCTCATCATGCGCCCATTTCACCGCGTCCTCGGCCGGCATACCTTGGATCGCCTTCGCATACATGTCCGTGATGATGTATTTGGTCACCACTTCGGCGGCCTTGCGATTGGGCGGCCCTGCATATCCTGGCAACCGGCCGAACGGCGGGAGATCGCGGAACGGCAGCAGGACGGGATCGACTTCCCATACCTTGTCCTTTTCCCAATCCCTGGTAGCGCCGTCGGCATACCCCTGCTGCGAGGTGAACCATTCCGCAAAAACCGGTTTAGAGTGCATCCAGCGCAGGAAATCCTTGGCCGCTTTCTGGTTCTTGGAGTAACCCATCAGCATATCGGTGAAGGGACCTGGAAGGTTAAACTGTCCGCCGGGACCCTTCGGGATGCGCGCGTGCAGGATGTCGTTCCACATCGGCGCGCCCTTCTCGGTCAGATACGCCTCGGGTTTGCGCTTGGCTTCAATGTAGATCGAGGCGCCGTTGTTAGTGGCGCTGATGGTACCCGACAGGAAGGCGCGGTTGTTGTTGGTGTCGTCCCAAGCGAGCCCACCCTCGTCGCAGGTGTCTTTCCAGAAACCAACTGCGAACTTGACCGATTCGATGGTTTCTCGGCTGTTCAACACCACCGTCTTGCCGTCGGCCTCGACCTCCTTCCCGCCCCAAGACCACAAATACGGGTACCACCAGCTCGGGGCATCGCCGAACGTGTGTCCAGCGGTTTGGCCGATAGGCCGGCCCTTGGCCTTGAGTTTCTTGCCGGCATCGAGCAACGCGTCCCAGGTTTCCGGGAAGGTATTGTACCCAATCTCTTCGAACCACGACTTGCGATAGGCGATCAGCCCGCCGACGATAGCCCACGGCACGCCGATCCATTTGTTGCCGACCGTGGCGACGAGCTTGGAGACGTCGTAGTAGCCGCCTTGGGCCTTGCCGATCTCCTCAGCCACGTCACCGGCATCGGCGAGGCTTTCGGTATAGAGCTGCGGCCAGTTTCCGAACGCCATGGTGATGTCGGCTCCGGTTCGCGACTGGATCGCCGATGTGATGCGCGACTGCAGATCATTGGCGTTGATAGTTTCAACGTTGAGCGTGATGCCGGTCGCCTTCTTGCATTCCTGCGTGATCTGTCCTTTGAGCAGCACGTCGGAAGCCGGAACGAAATCCGCCCAGCGCAGCCAATGAATATTCGTCCCCTGCGCGTAGGCGGGTGCGAGTCCAGTGGCTACGATGGCAGCAAGGCCGCCGGTTTTTGCGGCGACAAGTCCGGCTCCGGACAATTTGAGAACTCTACGTCGCGTGATGCGCGCCATGTCTTCTCCTCCCATCATTGTTATGCGTTGGAATTGCGCTTACTCAGCCGCGCACGTGTGCGCGCCGAGGCGTCGTGTACCAACCAGGGCATCAGGGCGGGGCGTGCAGCCGAGTGCTCCCAGGCGCGACGCCGGCTGAGAATACCGCTATTCAGTCGAAACCACAGCTCCAATCTGGGTATTTTCGCCACGCCGTGGCGTCGCGAGGGTGACCCAGTGCCGCGCAGTGTCGGTTGTTTGACGCGCTTGCGGTTGATGGCAATGCCACGTAATCGCACTCGCGGGATGGTGCGTCGCAATGCACGGTCGTTGACGATGGCAGTTCTGGGTCATTAGCGCCGCTTTGTCTGTCAACCTCGCACTTCCGGTCTTCCCCGAACAACCGACTTTTTCGTGGGCAGTCGGGGTGTCTCAAACGGGCCCAATTGCGGACAAGTGCAAGATTAACCGCTAGGCTGGCGAGGGTTCGCGGATCGCTACGAACAGTGGACCGAAGAAGGCGGCGAGAGGAGAGCTCA
The DNA here is from genome assembly GCF_001641635.1 of Bradyrhizobium centrolobii. GTDB lineage: Bacteria > Pseudomonadota > Alphaproteobacteria > Rhizobiales > Xanthobacteraceae > Bradyrhizobium > Bradyrhizobium centrolobii. Next base: position 314,751 of record NZ_LUUB01000079.1, on the reverse strand, counting down.
ATTGAGAAACGCCGACCCAGATGCGTTCATCAACACCGCCATTGAGGTGGGCTCACGCGCGCTACGGGACGGTCGGGGAATTGGCGCGTTAGACGCTGATCAGCGCCTTGTATACCTGATATCGGAAGCAGAGGTTCTCTGCGATATGGAGGGGATTGACTCTTTCCTCGATCGCTACTTTCCGCAGTGGATGGAAGAGACCGCATCCGCCTTCGCCGAGGTCGGAGCCGCTGAGATCGCTGTCGCCCTGCGTGCAATTGACGCCGACACGATACACGAAGATCCCCTCCTTGATCGCGCAAACGATCTTATCACCAGCCGCGCAGGCTATGGTTACGAAGCCGTCCGCCAGGCAGTCGAGAGGCGCCTCACAAAACGATCTCCTTGAGTGCGGACTTTGGTGCCTCTCGTTTGCGGGGCGCAGGTGCATTGTCGGCTAATGGGTCAAAATGCGAAGAACTCAGGTGAGCCAGTCTAGTCCGCTATACCCCCGTGTCCGGACCTCGACGAGGCGCGCGGCCACTTCGCTGATGGGCCTGAGCGGACATCTCGGCCCCTTCCGGGTACCTCGCGCAATTGGCGTAGCATTATTTTCGCGGGCTGCGACCCTCGCGACAGGCCGAAGCCCCGATTTCAACAGCAGCATTGCAGAACAGGAGAGCGAACATGTCGAACGTTCACGCGCGCGCGACTTCGCGGCGTACCCTGCTGGCGACGCTTCTTGTAACTGCAGGTCTGGGGATAACAATGTCTTCCGTTGCACAGCCAACCCAAGCCGAGGCGCCCAGGAGTATCGATCGACCTGTTTCAGTCCAGTTGGCACAGGCGACTCCGCCCGACACCACGTCGGTCAACGAAAAGGAAGCCATTCATAAAGTCCTTAGCGGCTACTACGATGCCTTTGGACGCGACTCTGCGGCGGCATCAGCATTTTATGGCGAACCAACTTTGATTATTCTGCCGAACGATGTCGTCCTGCTTTCGACCCGCGCAGACGTTGAGGCGTTTTTTGATAAGTTTGTGGCGAGTCTTAAGCCCAGCGGATATTCACACTCGAAGTTGGGTGACCACCGCGTCAAACTGCTGAATTCAACGACGGCGCTGTACAGCACCGTCGCAATTCGCATGAAAACGGACGGCACAGAAATGCAGCGGTCTGGCTTCACTTACCTGCTTCACAAGAGCAACGCCGGATGGAGAATTCACGAGATTATCGCCACTGATCTCGACAAGCTGATGAGCGCCGATTGAGCGAGAAGTTAGTCGTACATCACCCGTCAATGAGACCCCGCTGACTTCCGCAACGGGTGGTCAAAATGCGAAGAACTCAACGTGAGCAAATCTAGTCGGCTATGCCCAATTAAGCGGACGTCAATCAGGCGCGCCGCCACTTCGCTGATGGGCCATAACCAGACTAGCAGTCAGTTTCTGATGAAGTCGCGACCTTCCCGGCCCCTGCGCATCTTCCTTCATTTGCGGCCCACAGTGCCACCAACGCCAATTGTGCTCGGCCCCTCCTGAGGACGATTGATCAGCGTTGCAAACGGCCCGACAGGATGGAGCTAACCACACAAGTTAATAGCGGCGCAACGCGCTTTGGCACATCTGAAGTTAGCGGCTGCTGCGACAAGCTAGCTGTTCTTCACGTCTCATCACGAAAACAAGATTACCCGACCCGTCGTAGCCAGATCTAGCCACGCCCGCAGCGCCAGAGCCAAGTAGAGAACTGTAGCGACAGGCAGTAGAGGGCGTTTTCCATCATCGAGTCTCCTTCGAACGCCAGAAAGTCCTTGAATCATGATCCCGTACCCGAAGTGCATGGCGTCAAACAATTCGTGTTCGAAGGAATAAACGGATTCAAACGGGAGTCTCCTGCGGAGGCGTTACGAAGAACGCGCAACTTTCGGGAGACAGACGATGACTAATCTTTCACTGCTTGGAACCGCCGCTGTCTTATCGATCATGTTCGCATCATCGACACCGGTTCAGGCCGCCATCTATGATTCAAGCGCTTGTCCGAATTCATCGATGACATCCGCAAACGCTCCAGCTCCCTCGATCTGGCTACCGCGCGGATGCGAAACCTCGACCAAGCCTTGGTCGGCGCCGGTCGGTCACCGCCAGCCGCAAGCGGCCGATATTCCAACGTCAATTTCGTTCGAGCAAACTTTGGATGAGGAAAACGCGAGAATCGATCGCGTGATCAGCGGTGTATGCCGAGGTTGCTGAACATCGCGGTCATAACTTCTGATAGAAATTCAGCCCATCGGTCGCCTCTGTTGATGACGTGACGAATATCGTTTGCGGAACTGTTCGAACAAAGGGCGACCCCAATGACAAGGCCGCAATCCTCGCGTTCGACAGAGCCGAGTCGATGTCTTGAGCCCGCTCTTTCTCGGTTCCCCGCTCCAAAACGGCCCGCTCGCCGAGAAACTTCGGAGCAAGGAAAAATCCAAATCTCTCGGGTCATCCACGCAGTGAATTGATTTGTGCGCGAGCCAATGCCTGGAGCAATCGACATGATGCAAAGTTCAGAATCCGCAAGGGAAGAGGCAAAAACCACACCTCCGGCAAGTGGACGTTTCGATCGAACAAGCATCATTCTGCATTGGTTTACGGTGCTTCTGATTGCAGTTCAATTCTCGAGCGCGTGGTTACGCCAAATGGTCGATCACAACAGCAGCTTTGCCGCGACCCTTCTGGACACGCACCGAAATTCTGGCGTGCTGATCTGGACCGTTAGCATGACGCGGCTGGTCTGGCTGCACAATTACGCCTATCTGCCGCCGTTTCCGGAAGGCATGCCGAGACTGCAACAAACCATCGCCAAGGCCAACGAATACGGCCTCTATGCGCTGCTCCTGGTCCAGCCAATCACGGGTCTGGGAAGGGTTCTGCTCCGCGGCGCGCCGTTTGACCTCTTCATCTGGGAAGCGCCGGCGCTGTTCGAGCCCAATGACGCGATTCGTCATCTGCTCGAGAAGGCTCATGAGTTTGGCGCCAATGCGCTCTTTGCGCTGATCGGTCTCCACGCGGGAGCGGCGCTGTTCCATCGGCTAATTTTGCGCGATGGCGTACTGCAGCGGATGTTGCCGTGGAACTCGCAGGCGGTTGGTGTGGGCGAACCAATCCGCGGCCGACTGCCAGTGAGGCGGAATAAAACAAACTCTCGATCGGTCTTGGCGCATGGGCGCAGGTCGTTTTGAAGGAGGAGCAATTATGTCTGCGATGAATAAATCGATGATTGCCGCAGCGGCAGCTCTCGTCAGCATTTTCACCCTGCTCGCGGCTCCTACGCCGAAGGCATTGGCGCAAGCGAGCCTTCAGGATGCGGAGATCGCGAAAGCATTGCGCGCGGGCGATCTCGTCATGGTCGTTCGCCACGGCGCCACCTTCCCGGATCAGACCGATACCGATCCGCTGAACTTCGACAACATTGCTGCTCAGCGCAATCTCAACGACAAGGGCAAGGCATTGGCCAAGGCGTTCGGCGACGCCCTTCGTCAGGCCGGGGTGCCCGTAGGCAAGGTCTACACCAGCAAATACAACCGCGCCTACGAGACTGCCGTCATTGCCGGCTTCAAGGACATTGAAAAGACAACGGACCTGACCGAGGGCGGACTTATCGTATCGCCAAACGAAAACAACCGGCGCGCCGAGGCTTTTCGGAGGATGATTGCGACGCCTCCCCAGCCTCACACCGTCACGATCCTCATCACGCACCAGCCGAATATCATCGCAGCACTGGGCAAGGACTGGTTCGACGTCAAGGAAGGCGAAGCATCGATCTTCCGCCCCTCAAGTGGCAACTACAAGCTTTTGACCCGCGTGCAGATGGATCAATGGCCGCGCATCGCAGCGGCGAAATAGGTTGAAAGCGCCAGTGCCGGCTGGCCGGTACCTCACAGCAATCATGTTCGGCCAGCCGGGATTCTTCGCGCCGCGTGTGCCGACACACTGGCTATTCGGCGGAAAAGTCACGAGTTGCTACGACACCTGCGGCCTCAAATCGACACCTCGCTCTTCAGGAGCGCCAATCGAGGAATTGAGGTGACACGATCAAAATTCGGTTGTCAGGCAAGTCGGCTCGAGAGATTGCGACCCTACGAGGTGAGAGAAATGGCGGAGTGCTTGTTTCAAATATATTGGATCAAGCCGAATGTCCGAATCGGGTCAAAAGGCGACATCCCAGTGCCGTTGGTGCGTTTCCGCTTTACCCCATAAAGCAGACATCGACTGTTTATGAGTACACGCTCTAGACTGCTTCAAAACGGAAGGCAGGAGTTGGTGCTAGGCGTCCGTCATTGTGATTTCAGCTTGCCGCGCCGTCCGGCTACCAATGGCTTGGGCGGTCGCTCCCCTCGCGATGGCGTGCGAAACAAATCCGCGATGGAAATCGAAAGAGCCGACGCCAGTTTATCCAAAACAACTACGGTTGGATTCTCGAGCCCTCGTTCCAGGCTGCTCACATAAGTACGATCTATTTGGGCATCGACAGCGAGCTTCTCCTGCGAAAGGCCCTGCTCGACGCGATGCCTTCGAAGATTCCAAGCAACAAGCCGCCGACCATCCATGGGGATGAGGCGATCTGTTTATAAAACCACGGTCCATAGTCGACATATTTTGTGGACTCAATTTCATTGCGTTGGGCTGAAGTGATCAACCCACGGCGCCGGCACGAAGCCGGACAAGCTAGGAGACGACAATGGAAAGAGCGGACACACCCGACAGGGCATCGGCTGTGCGGCAAATGATCTCAATCAGGGACGTCTTGAGGAGAGTACCGATCAGTCGGTCGACCCTTGAGCGGAAAGTGAAGGAAGGCACTTTCCCTAAAATGTACTCGATCGCTCCAATGCGGGTCGGCTTCTTCTTGGACGAGGTCCTGCAATGGCAAGCGGATCTTATTCAGAATGAGATCAGGCCCGCAGAACCTTTGCGCGTCCTCGTACGCGGACGCAGCTAAATAGAAAACGGGTCCCTAGCGGGTCCCCAGGTGACACTGCTGAATGCCAATGCGAGGAAAGCACTAGAATTTACGAGGGATTCTGCGCACGACCTGCAGTACGAAATACTGTCGCGCCAAAAATCAGCTGCTTCTCTTAAGTTGTTGATTTTACAGTGCTTTTGGTCGGGGCACGCGGATTCGAACCGCGGACCTGCAGTACCCAAAACTGCCGCGCTACCAGGCTGCGCTATACCCCGAATGTCCGGCGAGCCCCGTCGATACACGCTTCCTGGGGCTCCAGCAAGGCGGCAATAGCGGGCTCTTGACCGCCCCTATTTGCCGCCGAACAGCGGATGGGCGACGCGGTCGCCGGGCCGGATGCCGTATTTCTGTGCCGTCCCTGCCGGCACCTCCAGGACGGCCCGAGCAAGCCCCTGGGACGAGATGATCCTGGTCGACAGCGGCTCGGTGTTTTCCGCGATCCTCAAGATGCGGCCGTCGGCCCGGATGAAGATCATGTCGAGCGAGATGTAGGTGTTCTTCATCCACATCGACACTTCCTGCTCGGGATTAAAGTCGAACAGCATGCCTTTGCCGTCGGCCAATTCCTTGCGGTACATCAGGCCCGTCTGCTTCTCCTCCTCGGTGGTCGCCATCTCCACCGAGAACACCTGCACGCCGTTCTTCGTGACGATCTCGAGCGGCTGGAAGCTGGCGGCGCGGATGGGCGCGACCACGAAGACGGCAACAACGAAAACTGCGGCGAGCCAGCTCCTGGCAAGGAACCAGGCGGCCTTTCGATCAAAACGCATGGGATGGCACTCATGGCCTGGCGGCGTGGGACTGGAACATCCTTACGCGGCGATCGTGACAAAAACCAGATGGCGCGGCCCGGTGCGGACGCGCGCCCCTGCTCACGATTGCGGGAGTTGGCGGCCTTGGAGCCGCCAGCAGGACGACAGTCTTCCGGTGAGAAGGCCAGCCTTCTAGTGAGAAGAAAGTCCCGGCGACCCGGACTCGGGATGGATCTCGGCCGCCATCATGCCCTTGGAGCCCGGCCCATAGCGGACCAGCACATACTGGCCGGGCCGCAATTCGGTCATGCCGAAGCGCCGCAGCGTCTCCATGTGCACGAAGATGTCGGGCGTGCCTTCCCCGCAGGTCAGGAAGCCGAAGCCGCGCAGCCGGTTGAACCATTTGACCTGGGCGCGCTCCAGCCCGCTGGTCGGCGTCACCGTGACATGGGTGCGCGGCGGCAGCATCTGCGCCGGATGGATCGCGGTCGACTCGTCCATCGAGACCACCCGGAACGCCTGGTAGCCTTTGGCGCGCTGGATGCATTCGACGACGACGCGGGCACCTTCATAAGCCGTCTGGAAACCGTCGCGCCTGAGAACGGTCACGTGCAAGAGCACGTCCGGCCAGCCATTGTCGGGAACGATGAAGCCGTAGCCCTTCGAGGCGTCGAACCACTTGATGACGCCGGTGACCTCGACGAGGTTGGCGCTGGCTTCGCCCAGTCCGGTGAAGGGATTGATCGCGGGATCGCGACCAACGCCGCCGAGTTCGCCTGGCGCATGCCGGCCCGGCGACGCGCCGCCCGACGCAGGAATTCCGACTTTCTTGGACTCAAATCCGTCCGACGACCCCATAACCCCGGACCCCACACCTGCCATGCAACCCGCCTCAGCGGCGGAGTCGAATCACGCGTCTATCGAGAAGCTTCCCAGTAAGACGCGACGCGAATCTTTCGAATCAAAAGATAACACTCCCGGTTGCGAGGCATAGACAAAAAAGAGATTCGCCGGAACCTATGAACAGCTTGCACGGCCGCGAATCAAATTGATGCCTCAATTACCGACAAAGGGCCCGAGTGCTTCGCCGATGTCGTGACGGATCACGAGATCAGCGATGTCGTCCTGTTCAGTGGGCTCGCGATTGATGATCACTAAACGCGCACCGCAGTTCTTCGCCATCATCGGAAAACCCGCGGCGGGCCACACCACGAGCGAGGAACCGATCGCGATAAAGAGATCACAGGTCTGCGACAGCTCCGTTGCGCGCTGCATCGCATCCTCCGGCATCGCCTGGCCGAACGAAACGGTCGCGGTCTTCACCGGTTCGTCGCATACGGTGCAATCGGGCGCGGCACCGTCGACCTCGAAGCGGCTCTTCACCCAGTCGAGCTGATAGGTCTGCCCACATCCGATGCAGCGCGCATAAGTAGTATTGCCGTGAAGTTCAATCACGTGGTCGGGAGCGAAACCCGAGGCCTGATGCAGATTGTCGATGTTCTGGGTGATGATCGCGGGAATCTTGCCGGCGCGGTAGAGCGAGGCGAGCGCCCGATGGCCGCGTCCGGGCCGCGCCGCCGCAAAGGTCGTTTCCATGGCAAAGCGCCGGCGCCAGGATTCGTCGCGGGCATCCTGGCTTGCGACGAATTCGTCGAACGGGATCGGACGGTTGCGGGTCCACAAGCCCCCGGGTGAGCGGAAGTCGGGTATGCCGCACTCGGTCGAGATGCCGGCGCCGGTGAACGGCACGATGGTCTTTGCCGCGGCGATCATGTCGCCGAGCCGTTCAACGCCGCTGCGAAGATCCGATGCAATCATGGCAGGCCATCCGTTTTTCCGAGCATGGCTCTATAGCATGCCGGGAGCGGACGTTGCCGTGATCCATGGATGGTGCGTGCTGCCTTCGCGGCAGGCGCGCCTCAAGCCGCTGTCGCGACGTTGTCCCTCGGTGCGGCGGCCGCCTCGTCGCTCTTGCGCGCTTTCGGCGCCGCCGGTGCAAGCGCGGCCTTCTTCGGCGGCTTGCCATATTGGGAGAGCTTTTCGAGCTCGGCCTGACGCGCAGCGACCTTCTCCAGGAGTTTTGCATTCGCGCGCTCGCGCAGCTCCGCCAGCTCTTCGATGCTCAGTGAGTCCAGATCGATTTTCGCCATCGCAGCTCCCCGATTTCCTTTTTTTTGGCTAGCGGCGGAACAGACAAGCGACAAGATTGTTGACGCTCTTATCCACCGCGCAGCGAGATGCGGTCGGCAGATTTTTCCGTTCTTCGCTTATCACAATCCTGCAATGCCTCGTCCCCATTGACGCCAGAATCAGAAGTGCCAATGCATACTGCAGATGCGACTCAACGCGATGCGGCGGCAGTGCTTGAGTTCAGTAGTGAACAAAGGGAATGGACATGACCGAAGACGAAGAACGCAAAGCACGCGAGCGCGATGAGATTGCCGCACGTGTAGCGGCCTTCCGCGCCACGCAGGAGAAGTTCAAGCGTGAGCGTGAGGAATACTTCGTGTCCACGCTGGAGAACGCCCGGAAGGTGGAACGGCCCTCGCTCTGGCCGTAGGACATCACGTCAAAATCGCCGCGCATGAAAAAGCCCGGAGCAACGCTCCGGGCTTTTCGCTTACCAGTAGTGGCGGTAGTAGCGGTGCCGGTAGTAACCCGGCCCGCCGTAATAGGCGTACGGACCCGGTCCGTAATAGTAGCCCGGGCCTTCATAATAGCCGTAGCCAGGGCCGTAGTAGCCGTACGGATGGGACGCCGCGATGGCGCCGGCCGTGATCGCGCCGGCGGCCAGACCGAATGCAAGGCCCGGTCCAATGTGGCGTGCCTGCGCGGGGGCCGGTGCCGCGACCGCGGTCACGCCGACGGTCGCTGCCGTGGCCAAAACAGCCAGTGTCTTCTTCATCATGCATTCTCCTCCTTCGCGTCTGGCGAGATAACGCCGAGGGTCTGTGGTGGTTGCGCGCTAGCGCGCAGGGCAGCGGAACCACGGCCCACACAAAAATGTCGGAACGATGGGAACGGCATCGCGCCCCCGGCGTTCAGGTCACAAGTGCGACAGCCTCCGCCATCCGACTGAGGCGAGAGCACGAAGCCCCGTCAGTATCCAAGTGATGCTGGCGGGGTTTTCAGTTTCATGGAGGGAGATGGCAGCAGACTAGACGGAGTCTCCCTCGGCGGAGACGGTGGCAAACCTCGGCCGCCGGCTCGATCCGTCCTCGAAGATCTGAAGGGCGTTCCCTGTTGCGTGCCGGGAACAAGGGGCCTGGCGACGGCGTTGATGCTGTTCATCACGCCAAGAGGCCCGAGATGCCCCCGTGGCTTGAAGTCCTGCTCAACCTGTTTGGCTATGCCGGCTTCCTCGCGCTCGCCACGCGCGGGGCGTGGCGTCCTCGCGCTTCCGGCGACGATCACATCTGCGGCGACAAACGCTAGTTCGTGTGCGCGGCCTGACCTGCGGTGCGCACCAGCCGGTCAGCCTTGACGAGGACATGGACGTCCTCTGCCTGCGGGCGCAGCGAGAAACTGATCACCACGAAAGCGAGGCAAAACAGCGTGCCGACGACGGCTACGCGCCGATAGGTGTGCCTGTCACCCTGAAAGAAGGACGTTTCTGAAAACGGAGTCTCTGAAAACGAAGTCATGGCAAAGCTGTTTCTTGCTTGTCTTTGCCGACACACCTACCGCAAAGCGCCGCAACTGCAACGCGATTGGACTTTTAACCTAACCGAATAGCGTTATCGCCTCTCGTGAAAGCTTTCGTTAGGACTCCGCGCCATCGCGCGCATCAGATGTCGGCAAGCCGTTTCAACGTCGCGCGAAAGCTCAGGCTACGAGAGCCCGCGACCAGCACGGTACCGAACACCTCGGCCCCGTCATCACTGAACGTCCCGGAAAAGCCGCTCGTAACCTCCTGCCCGCCGAACAGCGGCCGGATGAATGGATCGGGAAACGGCGAGTGCTGGTTGGTGGCGAGTTCGCCCTTCCAGGTGCCGTTGCCGACGGTGTACGAGCCGCGCGACCAGAAATACGGCCCGCCGCCGAGCAGCACCCCGTCGCGCAACACCAGTATCCCGCTGTCGCGGCCCTTCACACCGTCGAGCATGTAGATGTGGATGGAGTAAAGGCCGTTCTTCATGGCTGCGCCCGCCGTCGAGGGCGACGATATCGCCGGACGGAGCGAGCGTCGAGACGGTGGCGGGAAGGTTTAGGGCAGCTCGGCGGACCGTTTTGTTCCAGCTTCGACTCCATTTCGTTCTCTGAGAACGAATCGGAATCGAAGAAATCGGCGCGGACGACCTCTTAACAACTGGTTTGGATCGCTAGAAAGAAATCCAGCACGCGCCGCTGCCGACGCAGCTGATGCAAACGTCATCGCTAGCTCTGTGCGAAGCATCACGCTGGCTGGCTCAGGCAAACACGCGAGGTCGACATCAACAGCCACGACTTGTTCTGCTTCCAATTCCATTTCGTTCTCGAAGAACGAATCGGAATCGAAGAAATCGTCACGGAGCAATTCCTAACGATCGATGAAGCTGCGTCCTGTTACTTCTTTGGCGGGAGGAATTTCGAGACGACTGCAAAGACGATGACGATCTCGCGACAGGGCTCGCACTTGAATGTGTTCGTTGAGTTTGCCGCCATCGGCTTGGCGCATTGTGGGCAAGTCATGCAAGCCGAACGCGGCCGATACTCGTTTGTTCCTAAGCGATCGGCTTACTTGAACGGCCCGTCATCCTTGCTCTGGAAGCATCACACGCCTCACGCACATGCGCACGCACCCCCTGCCCCTTGTCGCGTTTTGCTGCTATTTGATGCTCCCACCGGCCCCGGCCCGAACAAGAACCCTCCGACTGTCCAAGGGAGCAAGAAACATGCGTTATCTCCACACCATGCTGCGCGTGCGCAATCTCGATGTCGCGCTGAAATTCTATTCTGATGCGCTGGGCCTGAAGGAGGTGCGGCGGATCGAGAACGACAAGGGGCGCTTCACGCTGGTGTTCCTGTGCTCGGCGGACGATCTCGAAGCGCTGAAGAAGCAGCCCTCGACGCGCGGCGCGCCGCTGGTCGAGCTCACCTACAACTGGGATGAGGAGAAATACGGCGAGGACCGCTTCTTCGGCCATCTCGCCTATGAGGTCGACGACATCTACGCCACCTGCGAGAAGCTGATGAAGGCCGGCATCACCATCAACCGGCCACCGCGCGACGGCAACATGGCCTTCGTCCGCTCGCCCGACCTGCACTCGATCGAGCTGCTTCAGAAGGGCGAGCCGAAGCCGCCGCAGGAGCCCTGGCTGTCGATGCCCAATACCGGCCACTGGTAAGACGCCCCACGCGCCGCACGCCCTCAGGAACAAGCCCTTCCCCCTCGCGTTCTCCCTGCCATGAGGAGACTGGAGGAGGAGACAATGGCGAGAGGGCCGTTGCTGTGGTTGCTTGGCGTGCCGATACCGGTGATCATTCTGCTGTGGCTGTTCTTCGGCCACTGATCGCGCCGACGAGTGCTGCATGAAAGCTTCGCCTCAGGCGGAGCTTTTTGCATGAGGGCCACGGCGCAATCGCCGACGCTCGAAAACCGAAATTCCGCTATCACCCCGCGCAAAGCCAATTGCTGCGGGAGAAGCAACGTGCCGGACACTCAACAGCCGCAACTGACGATCTGGGGCCGCGCCAACTCGGTCAACGTGCAGAAGGTGCTGTGGTGCTTGAGCGAGCTCGGCCTTCCCTATGAACGCGTCGACGCGGGCATGCAGTACGGCCGCACCCGCGAAGCCGATTATCTTGCGATGAATCCCAATGCGCGCATCCCGACGCTGGTCGAGGGCGACTTCGTGCTGTGGGAATCCAACTCGATCATGCGCTATCTCTGTCTCGCCCATGGACGCGGCACGCCGATCTATCCGGAGGCGCCGAAGATGCGCGCGGCCGTCGACCGCTGGCTGGACTGGACGCTGTCGACCGTGCAGCCGGTCGACCGCCCCGTGTTCTGGGGGATCGTGCGCACGCCGCCCGCGGAGCGCGACATGATCCAGGTCCAGAAGGACGCCGATGCGGCGGCCGAAGTCTGGGCGATCGCCGATCGCCTGCTGGCCACGCGGCGATTCATGGAAGGCGATCAGTTCACGCTCGCCGATATCGCGATCGGCGCCTATGCGCGCCGCTGGCTCGGCGTCGAAGGGATCTCAAGGCCCGCGCAGCCGCATCTGACGCGCTGGCTCGCGGAGCTCGGCCGCCGCCCCGGCTTCGCCCAGCATGTCGCGCCGCCGATGTCCTGAGCCTGGACGAAGGCTAACGCCAGCCGCGCTCGACCAGCAGCACGCAAATGACCAGCGCGAGCGTGACGGCGGCCGTAGCAAGCCGCGCGGCCCAGCTCACGCCGCGGCCGACCCACCACAACAGCGCGCAATACATCAGCACGGGAACGAGGATGTCGAGCCGCAGGAGATCCGGCGGCATCCTTTAGCGCCGGATCGTCGCGTCGACGCTGATCGCGCCGCCGATCTTCACGCAGGTTCCGGTGGCCTCGACCATGACGAAGCCCCGGCCATAAGAGGCGCAAGAATTCGCCTTCGCCGTCCCGGCCGCTCCCTTCAGCGGCAAGGTCTTGCTGGTCTGCGGCTGCTCGGCAGCAGGAAGACGCAAGGTCTCTGCCGCGGCTGCGGATGTCGCTGCAAAGCAGATGAAAATGAGGACCGAGGTTCGCATCCAATGCCTTGTAGCCCGGACCCGCGCCGGACGCCATCGGGCAGCGCGCCGGCTTCAAACGAACTTGATGCCGGCCGATTTGCCGCGGCGCCAGACCACCTGGCAGCGCTGCCCCGTGCGCGCATCGCGCGCGAACGCCATTCGGATGATGCCCGGGAGCTGACTCGCGTCCTCGTCGAGCGTGATCTTCGCACCGGTGCTCGAGATGTCCTGCACCAGGCAATGCCGTGCGGCGAACCCGCCGTCGAGCGTGATCCAGGCATGCTGCGACAGCAGTTTGCGGGCCGCGCGCTTCTTGGGCTGTGGCATCGATCGAAGTACTCCCGTTCCAGCGCTATCTCAGGGAACCCTAAGAAATAGTTGAAATTGGCTCCGAAAAGCCCCGGGCTCAACCTGTCCACCGGCCCCAAAAGAGCGTTCCCGAATGGCTTGCCCACAGGCTGAAAGGCCACTATACGTTCGCCCGCTGCAAGCCGCCGGCACGACTCGTGCGGGCTTCGGCACGGTGCCCCGGGGCCAGTTCCCGAAAGGCTTGCCGTCGTAACGTTAAGCCGTGCGAACGGCCGTGCCGCGAAAAGCGGCGGGGCTTTGCGTTTGCTCCCTTCGTCTATCGGTCAGGACGCCACCCTTTCACGGTGGAGAGAGCGGTTCGATTCCGCTAGGGAGCGCCAACTAAATCGATCACTTACATTCGCCTCCTCCGCCGTGTCCAACGCATGGCCAATAAACGGGTGTGGACTCTCAGACGGCCAGGAAGCCGAGCTGCGCGCCAGCAGATTCGATCGTGAGCTCGTCGACGTCCTTCTGATTGTGCCCCATGCGGCCGATCAGACTCCGGTGGCGACTCCCGCGTCAGGGGCTTTGGTACGTTGTTGAGACGATCCTGCTGGCGCTCGATCTCCCGCGAGGCAGCCCGTCTCGAGTCAACGGAGATGAAAATGAGCGAGCAATTCAAAGGCTGCGAAACCTGCTTCGGCACCGGCAACGAGCCGAGGACGACGTCACCTCAGCCAACCCAGCAGATCCTCTTTCGGCCATGCCCGACGTGCGCTGGTAGCGGCAGGCCGCCTTCGCGGGCGTCCTGATCAAATGGGGCGCGGGACCGGAGCGGCGCCTCCTGGAAAACGCTGGAACGTCGGCCCCTGCTGCGCATTCAAACGGGATGAAGCAGCTTGCTTTTGGCCTGGCTGCTTTAGGCGGCTCGCTGATCCTCTTCGTCCTGTGGTTGGGACGTCACGAGCAACAGGCAGCCGTCGAGCGGCTGGAGCGCTACGAGATCCCCCATACCGACCGGTGATCCGCCGGCTCGAGCGGGGCATCGCGGTGCCATTGGTCATTTGGCAGATTCTTGCTGCCTGGCCGGTGTAAAAGGGAGATGCCCGCCGAGTGCAGATCGCAGCCGCGCGCTCTGTAAGGTCCCCGTCAGTTGGTCGCCGTAAGATCACACTGCCAAAGCTGTAAGCAACGCAAAAAATAAGCAGCTTTAGCTGGAGGGTCAGATGGCAGTCCGGCCCCTGTTGATAGCCCTTTGCATTCTGCTTTTGAGCGAGCCGCCGGCAATTTCCAAAGGCAGTGCTGGCAACAAACATGATATTTGGGATTCTCACCACATAGACGATCTGCCCCCGGACGTCCGGCATTACATCGTCGGAATCTGCAAGGGACCTCCCGCGGCGCAGCACGACTTTGCCACCTACTTGCCGAGCGAACACCGTTGGCGAATAAATCTTGAGTATCTTCGATGCGAAGGCCTCGGCGAATATCGTCGAGGAAACCAATGTCTCGACGTGGACTTCGTAGAAGTGGGCTCGCACTTTCGGCTCGCGAGAAAGCAATATGCGGCCTGTGGGTTTTGAGGACTAACCTCCGTCGACAAAGCAGAACATTTAATCAGACGGAGTAGGCCCGCCCGCTCGAGCTGGCGGGCCTTGTCGTTCACAGCCCCAGCCGACGGCGATTCGTCGTCAACCGGGCTCACGTCCGCTTCCTGCGCGGTTGAGAAAGATCGGCAGCCCCCGCTTGTTGGAATAGAGAGGACGGTAGCGCTCCGTGTTGTATGAGCTGGCGACGTCCAGTTTACGCGGCCCGAGCCTGGCGTCAGGGATCGGCACAAGGTCGTAGCGGCCCTCGACCAGCGCCGACATCAGACCGCTCTTGCCTTCCAGGATGGCATCGTAGGCCATGTTGCCGAAAGTCAGGGCGACCAGCTTGTCGATGAAATCAGGATCGCCCGACCGCAGGTCGTAGGTGAGATCAGAGACGATAGTCTCCTCGCCGGCGCGCTGCTTGATCTCGTCGGCAAGCGCTTCGGCTACGCTCGCCCTCTTGCGGTGACCGTACGCATCCGGTTCGCCGTATTCCTGCGCCTTGTAGCCATCCCACTCCGCTCCCTCGCTGAGAACGATCAGCGCGTAGTTGCTTGGGTTGGCGCGCTTCTCCTCGCGCAGCAACTGGATCAGCTTGTCCAGATTGACCTTGTACTCCGGTATCACGCATCGGATCGAGGTCGCGTATGCGGTATAGAGCGCCGTAAATCCGGCATCACGGCCAAAGATGCGGAAAATGCCAATTCGCTCGTGCGAGCCGACAGTCGTGCGCTGCCGCTGGATAGCATCGCTGGCGCGGGTGATCGCGGTCGAGAAACCGATGCAGTACTCGGTGTTGCGGACATCGTTGTCCATCGTCTTCGGTATTGCGATGATCTTGACGCCGAGTCCGCCGAGCTTGTCCGCATAACTGAGCGTGTCGTCGCCGCCGATGGCGATGAGGTGCTCGAGGCCAAGCCCGGAGAGGTTCGCCAGGACCTGGCCGGTGAGATCCCAGGTCTTGGTTGCGATGCCGCCCTTGGCACTCTCCGAGCCCGGAGGGTCTTGACCAAGGAGATGACCGGGCAGCTTTTTGACTCTGGAGGGATTGGTGCGGCTCGAGTGCAGCACGGTGCCGCCGCGTCGGTCGATGATGCGCGTATTTTCACGGTTGAGCGGGATGAGGTAGTGCGATTTGCTGGCGGGGTCGTCGAGATTCAGATGCGTGAGCGCCTCCCAACCGCGGCGGAGACCGACGACCTCGATGTCGTCCTCGCTGCCGCGATAGGTCACGGTCTTGATGATTGCGTTGAGGCCGGGGACGTCGCCGCCGCCGGTGAGAATGCCGATGCGTTTTCTCGCCATGCCCACCTCCCAGCATTGGCATGTCGCAATGGCGCCCGCGTCACACGTTCGCTACTCGGCCGCTTCCGGCTTGCGCTCCTCGCGCAGCCGAAAACGCTTCAGGAGCGCGGATACGGTGTCGCGGAAGCCGCCATATTCCAGCTCGGAATAGGGCAGCATCGCAGCGCCGGACCAGCCTTGGCTGCGCATCTCGATTGCCTTGCTTTGCGCGCGCCGGCGCACCTCGTCCCACGCCGGGTTATCGAAAAAGTCGGTATAGGACTCCGAAAAACGGCCTTCCTTGTCGATCGAAAAGCCGGTGCAGGAAACGATCGGCAGGCAGTACATGCCAGTCACCGGCGTATTGAGCGGCACGGGCATCAGCGGCATCACGTGCGAGCCGCGTGCATCCCCGCCCACGAAGTGTGCCTTGGCGAAGGGCGAGATGATCTCCTCGGGAGCCGGGAAAATTCCCTGGTTCCTGATGATCGCGACCGGATCGTCCTTGCCGGTGTACTTGCCTGCGATTGCGTGAAGACGTTGCGCCGACACGGCGACGGCAACCTCGCCATATGTTTGAGAAACGATGCGATCAATGCCAAAGCGCTCGTTATCGCGGAGGAGCGCGGCAATGTGGTAATTGTCCGCAGGCGCGTCAAGTTCGATCACGCTGTCGCCCGCCGTGTGATCCATGTCGATGACATGGAAACGGAATCCCTTGATCATCGGGGGCAGCATGAGCCCCGCGCAATACATGGGATCAGCGAAGGCCAGGTAGAGTGGCAGGTTGTAGGCGCCGGGGCCGCATTTGTCGGCGGCGAACACCATGAAGGATTCCGCGGGTCTCGCCCCAGAGAGGCTGTGGTCGAAGCTGAGTTCGGCGACGCCCGGGCCAGCACCGCGAATGTTTCCCGAAGGTGCATCTGCAAGAAGATCCTGGCCGGCGCCGTAGAGACCGGACGTCTTCGCAACCGAAGTGGCCGCGAGAAACGCCTTCCAGGCGAATTGATGGATCTCGGAGCTCCCTTCGCCCCGTGTGTGCGTCATGATGATCGCAATGTCATCGCCGGTGTGGCAGACAAAACCGTCGATCAAGAGATTATTGCAGATCGCCTTCGCGACCTCGCCCTCGACAGCGGCCATCATACGTGAAGATGGTTTCGTATGCCCGCCGATGGAGCCAACGTCAGCCTTGATGACCGAAAGAGTGAGTCTCATGAGCATCCCTCCCAGCAGCACAGCTCAGCGCCTCGCCCTCGGCGCTTGCTGCGCCGGGGCGACGGCGCTGCTCATTCGCATAAACGAACGTCTAATGTCGCGATTAGGTTCCAACTGGAGGCCCGCTGCATCGCAATCTTGGGCGGCGGCCGATAGGACCTGGTGCGTCGCGAGGTTGTCGAAGGCCGGAAGGTCGTAGCCCCCGCTCGCGGCTACCATCCTTTCGATTGTCCAGGGTGCGCCAGCTGACTCTTTGCTGCCGGCTTGCTTGTTTGGTGAAGGACCAGATCCCCAGAGGAAAGGAATGAAGCGCGCGAAGCGCCCTTCGGACCCGCCGGCGACCTGGCGCGATTGCCCCAAAGGAGACACGTCAATCGGCAGCGCCCCCCAAACAGAGCCATGGCAATTCTGTAGTCGCCTCAGATCAAACGATCTTACGTGGCAGCTTCGATGCTTTTGGGAGCTGGCCGGCTCACGAAGTGACACCGTGGCCGCCGCGTCAAGCTTAGCACTTGATTTCCTGCTGTGACGGGCGACAATGACGCCGCGCCAGCTTCCGGTACCGAACTTCAGGTGAGACGGGGAATATTAAGACGGGGAAAACCCGCTTGGCCACGGTAATACCGTCGCTGCGCGGGAGGCACCGTTATGACGGTAGTGTTCATGCGCTGGGTGCAGTGCCGACACGATCCAGGCCGCCGGTCGTATCGCCATTGCCGTTGCGAGCGCTGTAATCCCGCCGCTGCTCTGCGCAGAATTCACTCTATGTTGCGGCGCACTCGCCACCACGGCGCTGCGAGTGGAACACCAACCAATGATCATCGAGGCAACGTACTGCGCAGGCGACCGCGCAAACGTTGAACCATGGAGACGCGATAGACTGAAAGGTACTCCAAGCCGGCGTAAGACCGGCCGGAGCATCAGCTCAGACACACCGAGGGAGGGATGCATGACGACAGTAACCCGACGCAATGTCCTCAAGGGCGGTACCGCGCTTGTGGGCGGCATGGCCGGCATCCTGGCGACCGGCAGGGCACCCGCCTATGCGCAAGCCTCCACCGTGCACTGGCTGCGCTGGACCGACTTCGTTCCGGCTTCAGATCAGCTTCTGCGCAACGAGATCGCCAAGGAGTGCGAGAAGGCGCTCGGCATCAAGCTCAATCTGGAGACCATCAACGCCAACGATATCCAGGCCCGCGTCACCTCGGCGATCCAGTCGGGGTCAGGCCCCGACGTCGTCTGCGTCCTCAACAATTGGGGGCAACTTTACGGCGAGAGCGTCATGGATGTCAGCGACCTCGCTGAGGCGCTCGGCAAGAGCCAGGGCGGCTTCTACGAAACATCCCGCGCTGTCGCCAATGACGGCAAGAAATGGATTGCAGTGCCGTGGTGCATCGTCGGCCTGCAGATCGCATACCGAAAGTCCTGGTTTGCCGAGATCGGCTACACGGATGGAAAATTTCCCCAGACGTGGGAAGAGTATCGCGAGGCCGGCAAGAAGCTGAAGGCAAAGGGACGGCCCATCGGCCAAACGCTGGGTCACACCTTCGGCGATGCGCCCTCCTTCGCTTACCCCTACCTGTGGTCCTGGGGCGGCAAAGAGGTCGAAGCAGACGGCAAGACGGTTGTGCTGAATAGCCCGGCAACGGTCGAGTCGGTGAAGTTCATGGTGGGCTTCTGGAAGGACGCCCACGATGAAGGCGGACTCGCCTGGGACGATTCCAACAACAACCGCGCTTTTCTGTCCGGGACGTGCAGCGCCACTCTCAATGGCGCCTCGATCTACATCGAGGCTCTGCGCAAGCCGGATACCTACAAGACGGAGACAGGTGGGAAACTGAAGGACGACATCCTGCACGCCGCGCTGCCCAAGGGCCCCGGCGGGCAGTTCAGCTATCACGTCCCGTTCTCGAACCTCCTGATGGGTTATTCGAAGAACCAGGATGCCGCGAAGAAATTCCTTGGCTGGATTCACTCCAAGGACGTCTACGACAAGTGGTTCGTCTCCCAGAAGGGCTTCTCGGTCGGCCCGACCACGGATTGGGAAAAGCACAAGCTGTGGGACGACGACCCGATCATGCTGCCCTACAAGCAAGCGGCACGCACAGGGCGCTTCGCTGGCTACGAAGGGCCCTCTACGCGGAAGGCAGCCGAGGTCGTAACCAAGTACATCATCATCGATATGTACGCAAAGGCCGTCCAAGGCATGCCGGCCGAGGATGCCGTGAAGTGGGCCGAGGCTGAGCTCAAGAAGGTCTACGTCTGAGGTTAAGCCGTCCCCCTCCCCACTTTTCGAGGGGCGGGGGATTCTTCCGGCCGACGAGGATCGAACATGGCGATAAGCGCGGTTTCCGACACCACGCTCCACGAGGCGCCCCCTCCCCGGCGACAGCGTTTGCTCGAGGACGAGCGCTGGCTGGCGTTCGTGCTGCTGGTGCCGACCATCGTGCTGCTCGGCATGTTCATTGCCTATCCCTTCATTCAAGGGATATTGCTGTCGGTCACCAGCTCACGCGTCGGTATGCGCGGTGACTTCGTCGGCCTCGCCAACTTCTACAAGATCTTCAATGACGGGATCTTTCGCACCGCCGTTTACAACACCTTCCTCTATACGGGCGTGACCACCGTCTTCAAGCTGGCGCTGGGGCTGTGGCTGGCCATGCTGCTCAACCGTAATTTCCGCGGCAAGGCTTTTACCCGTGCTTTCATCCTGCTGCCGTTCATTATTCCGACCGTGCTCTCGACTTTCGCCTGGAAGTGGATGTTCGACCCGACGTTCAGCGTTCTCAATTGGCTCCTCTACCATCTCGGTTTGATCACCGGTCGGATCAACTGGCTGGGCGATCCGGACCTCGCCATGATCTCGATTATCATCGTCAACATCTGGCGCGGGGTGCCGTTTTTCGCCATCAGCCTGCTCGCCGGCCTGCAGACGATCAGTCCCGAGCTCAACGAGGCCGCCGCCATCGATGGCGCCAAGCCGTGGCAGCGATTCTGGCACATCACCTGGCCGCTGCTGCTGCCCGTGACCATGGTCGTGATGCTGTTCTCGGTGATTCAGACGTTCGCCGATTTTCAGATTGTGTATGTGATGACGGGCGGCGGGCCGGCCAACGCAACGCACCTGTTCGCCACCTACGCCTATCAGATCGGCATCGGCACCGGCCTCTTGAGCGAGGGCGCCGCGATCTCACTCGCAATGTTTCCGGTCCTGTTTCTGGTCGTCGTCATCCAGCTTCTCTACATCCGCCGCGTGGAGGTCCGCTGAGCCATGATCGAAGGCGCAAGGTGGCGAAAGTGGGTGTTCTTCTACGTGCCCATGGCGCTGTTCCTGCTTTTTCTGCTGTTCCCGTTCTACTGGATGGTGATCACTTCGGTGCGGCCGGACGGCGAGCTTTACCGGCCCTGGAATTCGACCAACTACAATCCGTTCTGGACTTGGAATCCGACCTGGGTCCATGTCAGGTACCTGTTCGAGGAGACGCTGTTTGCATCGTGGCTGTGGAACACGACGTTCATTGCGCTCGCGTCAACCGCTATCTCGCTCGTGTGCGGCGTATTCGCCGGCTATGCTTTGTCGCGGCTGAACTTTCCATTTGCCGGCAGCCTGGGCACCGCCATCTTCATTACCTATCTGGTGCCTCAGACGCTGCTGTTCATTCCGTTGGCAGAGATCATCCGCAACTATCGGCTGGGCGACACGCCGTGGTCATTGATTCTGACCTATCCGACCTTCCTTATTCCGTTCTGCACCTGGATCATGATGGGCTACTTCAAGGCGGTGCCCAAGGAGCTCGAGGAATGCGCGCGCATCGACGGCGCCTCGCGCTGGCAGGCGATGCTCTACATCGTCATTCCGGTGGCGATCCCGGGCATCCTCTCGGCCGGCATCTTCGCTTTCACGCTGTCGTGGAACGAGTTCATCTATGCGCTTGTCTTCTTGTCCTCGCCTGCGCAGAAGACTGTGCCGGTCGGCGTCACATCGGAGCTGATCCGAGGAGACGTATTTTACTGGGGACCGCTGATGGCTGGGGCCCTGCTTGGATCTATACCGGTTGCTATCGCCTATTCGTTCTTCGTCGAGCATTACGTCGCAGGATTGACCGGATCGGTGAAGGGCTGACAGCACCGCGGATCAAGGGGATTCGAAAGCGCGCATGCGACTGCGCATACGCCGTTGGGATGCAGGTGGAAGCAAATGGGCCAGGTCGTCCTCAAGGGAATCAACAAATTCTTTGACGGCATGCACGCTGTCAAAGACGTCAACCTGCAGATCCGCGACAAGGAGTTCATGGTGTTCGTCGGCCCCTCCGGCTGCGGCAAGACGACGACGCTCAGGATGATCGCCGGGCTTGAAGCGATCAGTTCCGGCGACATTTCCATCGACGGCAACGTGGTCAACAATTTGGCACCCATGGACCGCGACATTGCCATGGTGTTCCAGAACTACGCCCTGTACCCGCACATGAGCGTGTACGACAACATGGCGTTCGGCCTGAAGATGCGCAAATTCGAAAAGCCCGAGATTGACAAGCGCGTGCTGGAGGCGGCTGACATCCTCGGCATCGGCGAACTGCTGAAGCGCAGGCCACGCCAGCTCTCAGGCGGCCAGCGCCAGCGCGTGGCGTTAGGCCGTGCTATCGTGCGCCACCCCCGCGTGTTCCTGTTCGACGAGCCGCTGTCGAACCTCGATGCCAAGCTGCGGGTGCAGATGCGCGTTGAGCTGAAGAAGCTGCATCTGCGTCTCGGCACTACAGCCATTTACGTTACGCACGATCAGGTCGAAGCCATGACGCTGGGCGACCGGGTCGTCGTCATGAGAGAGGGCGTGGTGCAGCAGGTGGGGGAGCCGCTCGAGCTGTACAATCAGCCCGCCAACAAGTTCGTTGCCGGCTTCATCGGCTCCCCGGCCATGAATTTCGCCGTCGTTACTGTGACCGAGGCGAACGGATCGCTGATCGCCGAGAACTCCGGCCTGCGCATCAAGCTGCCGGACGAGACCGCGCGGCGGCTGCGCGGCCATATCGGACGCGAGGTCATGCTCGGCGTGCGTCCGGAGGACCTCACCGTAGCGGGCAGCGTTGATCTCGGCCACCCATGCTTCGATGCTGTGATTGAGGTGGTCGAGCAACTCGGCTCGGAAATCCTCCTCGATATGAAGGTCGGCGAGAGTATCATGGTGGCGAGCGTCGAGCCGACCGTGAGCGTGAGGGTGGGCGACAAGCTGCGCGTTGCCATGCGGCCCACCAGGCTTCACGTTTTCGACGCGCAGACCGAGGCGGCCATCTAACGCCGGCAGTTGGCCAAATCCTCTCTGGATGCCCTGCGTGGCAAACCGGCAAAAAAAGATCAGGGCGGCCGAATTGGGCAAACGGATCGCTCAGAGACGATGGCGCGCAGCCATGGAGTTCGGGAAGGTCAATGGCGCAGGACCCCGGGGCACGTTGTACCTACAGATGAGCCTTGGACCGCGGGCACTTCGTCTAGAAGGTCGCGACCACCTCATGCCTGTTGCGGCCACTCCAATCCGCTTGGCCACGATCCAGCTCCTCATCGGCCTTGGTCTTCTGGCCCCGCTCGTTGTCTTCGACTATTCCACGTTCATGATCACGAGCTGGCTCGGACGCCTTTGAGCCGCCGGAGATCGAACGCTTGCCGAAGCCCCGGCCGCCCCTCTGTCAGGTCTCCGTAAGCCGTCACGGCTAGCTTCGAAAGGACCTGATTCACAGCGCCCGCTCCGCCGACGCGGGCAGCGGCGTCACGCCCGGTGAGAGATGAGCCTTTTGGAGCTCCGGAAGCTGCGACAGATCGTGATCGTGTCGCGCGCGCTGGCTCGGCAGGACGGGGTCGACTACCGTCACACCTCCAGACACAAGCGACATCAGTACCGGCGCGAGGCGATCATCACTCTGCTCGGCAACTGGACGCTTGCAGACATCCGCCGCATCGACGGCGTCCTGGACATTCGCCGCGACGATTAGCCCCTCACGATCGCGTGCGCATTTACCTGAAATTTACCCCGGCTCATGAGTGGCGGTATCATTTGCTTAGAATTTGCTGGCTACCGTGGAAATACGGAATCCTTCCCAAACATCATTGGCCCTCATGTCCGTCGCAGAGTTCCTCCGGCAGCGCGCAGTGGAAGTCACTGTGAACGGCAGCTACTCGCTGCATCGCTGGTACGATTGCGAAGGCAAGCTCCGGACTTTCGCTTGCCGCACCAGGCGTGTCTCGCCGTTCCGGATGATCGTGGACGTCCCGGTCGTCGGCAAGGTCGGCGAGCGCGTGACGTCCTACTTCCAGGACTTCGGCGAATTCGAATGCACGATCAGCGCGACGCTGAAGTCGGGCTTCATGATGGAGCTCGATATGACGCGGGCGCGGCGTGCCTGGATGTCGGAAAAGCTGACCTGGCTCGAGAAGAAGCAGAAGGACGCCAGCGTCATGGAGCACCGGCGTGACGCGCGGTTCGTCCCGCAGGTCCCGCACACCTTCCTGACGCTCGCTGACGGCAGCACGCATCCCTGCTTCATCATCGACGTCTCCACCGCCGGTGTCGCGGTATCGGCCGAATACGACCCGCAGGTCGGAATGCCGCTCGCGATCGGCGCCTGTGTGGGGCGCGTCATCCGGAAATTTGCCAACGGCTTTGCGGTGAAGTTCGCCGAGAGGCAACAGCGGGACGACCTCGTCCGCTTGATCGTACGATCGGCTGCGCTGCAGTCAGCCTGAGGCGTCGGTCGGACGAAACCGCCGCCGGTTTCTTGGGGGAGCCGGCGGCGACGCAGGGGCGCGCCCGATGCGCCTCCGACTCCGGGGTGCCCTGAATGGCCGCTTCCGCCATCCGGCCGCCTCGCCTCTTCACCGCCGCCATTTCGTGGCCCCAATGCGGGATCAGCCTGTCGAGGTCCGCGCCTCGTGCCGGCCTTCATTTGCAGGGTTGCGATCGGGGGACCGAATGGCTGTCGACAAGATCACCTGGGACAGGGTCGGCCGGGTTACCGAGCCCGGACGCTACATGTATACCTTCGGCTGGCTCACGATCACGGCCAGTGACATCGCGATCTGGCAGCAGTATCCGCACGCGGCGTTCACGCTGCTCGCACAGCGTCCCCCGCCGGGCGAGACGGTCGGCCGGGAATTCTATCTCGGCACCTTCGACATTGCGCCCGGCGCGAGGCTGCCGCTAACCACGCATTGACGGCTGGATATGGCCGGTCCGATCGCGCCGGACCGGACCACCGCCTCGCCGGACGCACAATGAATAGTGACTGGGCCGGCCTGCCCGGCTCCGCGTTATTCAGGCGTTGGCCGAAGCGGCTCTGGACTTGCGACCGCGGCACGTGCATCGTGAATCGAAGAGACCTTCATACTCCTTTGATCTAATTCGCTAATCGCAACCTGACGCGGGCTGCACGAATGCTGCCATCGAGATCGAACAGGCACCGTCATACGATTGATTGCGCTCATACTTCCGGACTTCGCAGCCCGAGCCGCGACGCGTCCAAGCTTCGACGTCCCCGCGAAATGCATGGGCTTGCCGAGCGTGAGAAGTGTGGTGATGAACGGAATCTGCCCCGGTTGTTAATGCCAGCGACAGCAGGCGCATGACACATGGTCGCATCGGTGGAAGTGGATAAGCCGGCCAAGGGAACCTATTTTCGCGCCGATGTATCTGATTGAAGCATTACCCACGGTCATCGGAACTGCCGCCATCGCCCCGGCGCTCTTGATGCTGTGGCTTGTCATTGCCGCCGAAGAGCGTCCCGGCCCGCCGGCCCAGGTCTGGACCGCGTTCCTGCTCGGCGCGGCCAGCATTTCGCTCCTGGGCCTTGCCCGCGCCCCCTTCGCCAAGATGGTCGCAGCCCCCGACAATCCCTGGGCGGCGCTGGCGATGCATTCGGTGTTCGGCGTCGCGCTGCCCGAGGAAGCCGTGAAGGTGATCGCCATCGTGCTGGTCTCTTCGACCAAGCGGCGGACCTTTGCCAATCCCATGGACACGGTGGTCTACGGCGCGGCCGTCGGCCTCGGCTTCGCAGCCTATGAGAACCTCGCCTATCTCGTGCAACATGCCGAAATGTGGCGGTCGCTGGCGGCCCTGCGCAGCGTGCTCACCGTGCCGTTCCACGGTGCGCTCGGCATCATCGCCGGCGCCTACCTCACGATTGCCCGCGCAGGCACGGCGCTGGGTGCAAACCGCCATCATCGCGACTGGGCCCGCCTCTCCAGCCGCCTCCTGATGTTGGCGGGCCCGCTCGCTTTGCACTCGGCCTTCGACTTCCCGCTGCTCACGCTCCAGCAAATGCCGGATCTCGATCCGACGCTCAGGATGTGGCTGGGCGCGGCGAGCCTTCTGATCGGCTTCAGCTCGATCGCTTTCGCCATCCGTCTGGTGCAGCGCGTCGCGCGCCACCATGCGCCCCGGACCGATATCGCCCGGGAGCGGCTCAGCCAGTTGCGGCGCATGTGGGCGTTGCTGCTGGCCGGCGGCGGCGTCGGGTTTATCGGCCTCGCCTTCGTGCTGACCTCGATCCGTCACTGGATCGTCAATCCCGAGCGCAACGTGACGGTCGTGCTGATCCCGATCGGCTTCACCTCGATCCTGCTCGGCATCGCGCTTCTCGTTGTCACAACCGCGATCTACATTCTCGGCCGCAACCGCATCCGCACCAGCGCGGACGGTTTTTCGTCGGCGCCGGGCGGCGGGTGAGCTGCCGGATGGCAACGCCGGTGCAGCCATACTAGACTGAGCCGCATCCGCGACCTGGAGGCCTCCATGACATCGCCTGAAGATTTCGCACGATTGCGGTCCGCCATGAGCCAGGCGGTGAAGGCGCACTGGAAGGCCTTCCTGTTCGAAGGCATCCTGCTTGCCGTTCTCGGCATTGCCGCGCTGATCCTGCCGCCGCTCGCAAGCCTTGCGATCACGATCTTCCTCGGCTGGATGTTCCTGATCAGCGGCATCGGCGGGCTGATCGTGACCTACTGGGCACGCAACATGCCGGGCTTCTGGTGGTCGCTGATCTCGGCCGCACTCGCGGTGCTTGCCGGCATGATCCTGCTGGCGCGGCCGATGCAGGCCGTGCTGACGCTGACCATCGTGCTCGGCGCCTATTTCCTCGCCGAAGGCGTCGCCACCATCATGTACGCGCTGGAGCATCGCCGCGAGCTGAACAGCCGCTGGTCGTGGCTGCTGATCTCGGGCCTCGTCGACATCGCGATCTCGTTCATGGTGATCGCGGGGCTGCCAAGCTCAGCCGAATGGGCGATCGGTATCCTGGTCGGTATCAACCTCCTGTTCGGCGGGGCCACCTTGATCGGCATGGCACTGGCGGCGCGCAACAGCAACACCTGAGGCGCCTGGTCGCGCCTGTACCGATTGGGGGTGACAACCCCGGAGGCCTGCGCTATAGAGCCGCCCATGATCACCCTCGCCACCAGCTATTTTTGGTACTTTAGCTACGACAGCTCGCTGGCGGCGGGAGGATCGCGCTCAATCTGACACATTGCAGCAAGACATCCGAACAGCCGCCAGACCTGGCGGCTTTTTTGTTGGCCGGCAGGTTCTTCAAAGACAGGAGCCCCGCCGTGCTGAGCACGACCGACGACCTTCGTATCCGCGAACTGAAAGAGCTGAGCACGCCTGACGAGGTGATGCGGGAGGTCCCGCGGACCCTCACCGCGACCCGCGTGGTCATGGCGGCGCGCAACGCAATCCATGCCATCCTGAACGGCCAGGACGACCGCCTCCTGGTCGTCGTCGGGCCCTGCTCGGTGCACGACCCCGAGGCCGCGATTGACTATGCCGAGCGCCTCGCGCGCCTGCGCGAAGATCTCGCCGATCAGCTCGAGATCGTGATGCGGGTCTATTTCGAGAAGCCGCGCACCACCGTCGGCTGGAAGGGGCTGATCAACGACCCAAATCTCGACGGCAGCTTCGACATCAACAAAGGCCTCAGGCTCGCACGTAACGTGCTGTCCGCGGTGAACAATCTCGGCCTGCCCGCGGGCGCCGAATTCCTCGACATGACGACGCCGCAATACATCGCCGACCTCGTGTCCTGGGCCGCGATCGGTGCGCGTACCACCGAGAGCCAGATCCATCGCGAATTGGCCTCGGGGCTATCGTGCCCGGTCGGCTTCAAGAACGGCACCGACGGAAACGTCCGCATCGCGGCGGACGCGGTGAAGTCGGCCTCGCACCCGCATCATTTCATGGCGGTGACGAAGCGCGGCCGTTCGGCGATCGCCTCGACCGCGGGCAACGAGGACTGCCACATCATCCTGCGCGGCGGCAGCAAGCCGAACTACGACGCGGCGAGTGTTGCGGCCGCCTGCAATGAGCTGGCAAAGTCCGGCGTCGGCCCGCGGGTGATGGTGGATGCAAGCCACGCCAATTCGAGCAAGCAGCCGGAAAACCAGCCGCTGGTCGTGGCCGACATCGCTGGCCAGATCTCAGGCGGTGAGAGCCGCATCATGGGCGTGATGATCGAGAGCAATCTCGTCGCTGGCCGCCAGGACGTCGTCCCGGGCAAGCCGCTCACCTACGGCCAGAGCATCACCGACGGCTGCATTGACTGGACGACCACGGCGACCGTGCTCGAGCAGCTTGCCGATGCGGTCGAGATCCGGCGCAACTCGCAGCGCGCAGGGTTCCACGAGCGCACGGCCTGAGCATGACGAGGTTAAGTCGGTCGGTTGCGCTAGTCCTCACCTCTCCCCAGCGGGGAGAGGTGAAGGCACCTCAACAGCCGCGGCAGATGCTCTTGATCTTCTTGTCGAGCAACGCGTCTTCCTTGTTCACCGGATTGTTCGGATCGCTCAGATTCTTCTCGCTGGGCACGTCAGAGGCACGCGGCTGACGGTGACCGACCGGCGCGGGCAGCACGCCTGAACCTGCCGATTGTCCCGACGTCGACGTCCCCGCACCCTTGCTCCCGGTCTGCGCAAGGCCTGCACTGCCGAACACCACCAGGAGCGACATTGCCACGACGATCTTTCTCATTCTGCTCCTCCATTCCTCAAACCGGCGTCGCCACACATTCCACCCGCTCAGGTCTCTGGCGGATAGAGATGAACGTCGCCGCAATAGTCCACGATACGATAGCGCGTTTCCGACGCCGCTTCACGCCCATCGGGTGCGGTATTTTGCACCGCCAACACATAATTCGGACCGACCGGCGATTTGCCGGCGCCGCCGGGAACGTCGATGACATAGTCCGGCTGACACAATCCTGACACCCGCCCGCGCAATTGCCGCATCAGTTCCTGTCCCTGCGCCAGCGTTGTGCGCAGATGCGCGGTGCCCGGCGCGAGATCGCCATGATGCAGGTAGTAGGGCTTGATCCGGCATTCGACGAAAGCGCGCATCAAATCCGACAAGGCAACCACATTGTCATTGACGCCGCGCAAAAGCACGGACTGGCTCACCATGGGAATGCCGGCGTCGACCAGCCGCGCGCAGGCGGCACGCGCCGTCTCGGTCAGCTCGCGCGCATGGTTGGCATGCAGCGCGACCCAGGTGGTCGCGCCCTCGACCTTCAGTGCCGCCACCATCTCGTCGCTGATGCGCGCGGGATCTGCGACGGGAACACGGGTGTGCAGCCGGATGATCTTGACGTGCTCGATGCCGGCGAGATCGGCCATGATCTCGCTCATCCGCCGCGGCGATAGCATCAACGGATCGCCGCCGGTGAGGATCACCTCCCAGATCTCGCCATGCGCCCGGATGTAATCGATGGCCGCGCGGTAGGCATCTTCCGAGAGCGCATTCTCCTTGCCGGGACCGACCATCTCGCGGCGGAAGCAGAAGCGGCAATAGACGGCGCAGACGTGAACGAGCTTGAACAGCACGCGGTCGGGGTAGCGGTGCACGATGCCGGGCACCGGCGAATGCGGATGGTCCCCGATCGGATCGGCGCTCTCGCCCGGCTGCATCTCCAGCTCCGCGGCGCTCGGAACGAACTGCCGCGCGATGGGATCCCCGGGATCGGACGTGTCGATCAATTCGACCAGCGCCGGCGTGATCGCCACAGCATAGCGCGCGGCAACCCGCTCGAGCGTCGGCAGCGCCGCAGCGGGCGCAAGGTGCTCGGCCACGAGCTCGGCCGGCTCGCGCAACGTACGTGCAAGATTGGTCTTCGTCATGTCTCACCTGCAGGCGGCGTCCACACCACCTGATCAATTCGCGATGCGCCGCTCGCCAGCATGACCAGCCGATCGAAGCCGAGCGCGACGCCGCTCGCCTCCGGCATTTCGGCGACCGCGGCCAGAAAATCTTCGTCCAGCGGATAGGCTTCGCCATATCGGCGCTGCTTCTCCGCCATCGCCTCCGTGAAGCGTCGGCGCTGCTCGTCGGCGTCGGTCAACTCGCCGAAGCCGTTCGCGAGCTCGACGCCGCAGGCATAAACCTCGAAACGCTCGGCCACCCGCGGATCGCCCGCCTTCACGCGCGCCAGCGCCGCCTCAGGAGATGGGTATTCGAACAGAATGGTCAAACGGTCCTGTCCCAGATGGGATTCGACATGCTCGACCAGAACCTTGCTGAAGATATCGGACCAGGTGTCGTCCTCGGCCACGCGGACTTTGCCGGCGGCCGCCGCCGCGAGCGCGGCGCGGTCGCCCTCTCCGCCCGAAATGGTCGAGAGCAGGTCGATCCCGGCGAACCGCTCGAAGGCGTCGGCGACCGTCACAAGCTCCGGCTCGGCCAAGGGATCGGCGGCCCGGCCGCGGAAGGAGAACTGCCTGATTCCGGTCGCCTGCGCCGCATGGGCGATCACGACGACGCAGTCGGCCATAATGGCGTCATAGGGCGCGGCGGCCCGATACCATTCCAGCATGGTGAATTCGGGCAGATGCAGGTCGCCGCGCTCGCGATCGCGGAACACCCGCGCGAACTCGAAAATCCGGGGCTCGCCGGCCGCTAGCAGCTTCTTGCAGGCGAATTCAGGGGACGTCCGCAGATAGCGGCTGGCGCGGCTGCCGTCGGGCCGCATGATCTCGGTCCGCGGGGCGTGCAGATGCGTTTCGTTGCCCGGGGAGACCTGGAGAACGGAGGTTTCCACCTCAACGAAGCCCTGTTCGGCGAAAAAGCCCCGTACAGCCCCGGTGACAGCCCCCCTCGCCCGGAGGAACGGCCGCCGGTCGAGGTGGCGCCCGGGCGACCAGAACGGGGATATCGGCTTGTCCCCAGCCATTAACCGACCGCCCCGCGGCACAGCAAAATGCTGGCATCCAACGGCAAAATCAGTATGTTGCGGCCCGAAACGGGCGCCGAGGTCCGATTTGAGGCCCCCAGTCCCCCATCAATTTGACCAAGTCCTGGCCGGAGCCGGGCCAAGCAAGCAGGAAATACAGCTTTGAGAGTCATCGCCAGTTCTATTCGCAAGGGCAACGTGATCGAGCAAGACGGCAAGCTCTATGTCGTCGTGAGCGCCGAGAACATCCATCCCGGCAAGGGCACCCCGGTCAGCCAGATCGAAATGCGCCGAATCTCGGACGGGGTAAAGATCTCTGAACGGTACAAGACCACCGACCAGGTCGAAAAGGCCACGATCGAAGAGCGCAACTACACCTTCCTGTATGAAGATGCCGACGGCTACCACTTCATGAACCCGGAGACCTACGACCAGGTCCAGGTCTCCAAGGACGTCGTCGGCGATGCGGCCGCGTATCTTCAGGAGAGCATGACGGTCAAGCTGTCCATGCACGACGCCAACCCGGTGTCGATCGCGCTGCCGCAGCGCGTGACGCTGGAAGTGGTCGAGACCGAGCCCGTGACCAAGGGCCAGACCGCCTCCTCCTCCTACAAGCCCGCGGTCCTTTCCAACGGCGTGCGCACCACCGTGCCGCCGCACATCTCGGTCGGCACCCGCATCGTGGTGATGACCGAAGACGGCTCCTATTCCGAGCGCGCCAAGGACTAACGGAGAGAACAGGTGCCGCCGGGGGGCGAGACAGTGGTTGGGAAGAGTTTCCGCTTCGTCTCGCTTCTTCTGGCGTCGCTTTCGCTCCTCACCGCCACGCCGCTCGCTGCGGACGAAATCCGCAGCCCTTCACTCACGGCCCTGCGCGTCGATTGGCGCGCAGCACTCGACCAGCTCCGCACCGAGATCAACAGCCACCCCCAGATTGCTGGCGACTTCATCTTTGCACCCCGCCGTTCGGTGCCGCGATACGATCCGCGCGCCACGCCGGCGCTGGTGCAGCTCAACGCGATCTCCGCACAGTTCTTCACCGGTATCGCACGCAGCTCCATCCCCGTGCTGCTGCCGTTCGACGCCGCCGCCTACCTCGATGCGCAGCGCAGCGGCGCGCCGGCGCCTCTTGCGCTGGCTCGCTACCAGGCCGACTTCAATCCCGTCGACGTGTTCGATGCCGGCCCCGCCGGCTACAGTGCGAGCTTTTCGTTCGAGCCGGGCGCCGGTGACGGCATGCCGGCACGCGTGTTCGCAAGGCCGGTCGAGGTGCAGATCACCGGCTCCGCGCTGATCTACGACATCGCCGATCCCGCCGGCGGCAAGGGTGAGCAGGTCAAATCGCTCACGGCGCTCTATCCGGATCTGCGCAGGTTCATCCGGGAAGGCTTCGTGCGCTACGCCTTCACGCGCTTCGGCGTCGCCTATGTGGTGTCGATCCAATGTCTCGACAGCGTTGCCAAGCCGCGGCGGCTGGCCTGCAAGGAAGCCTATCCGGTTGCCGAACGCTTCCTGAAGGCGCTGCGCGTCGCGGGCGGCCAGCGCATGCGGCCGCTGATGGACATCGCCTCCGACGGCATTGAGCGTCCTGCGGAGCGCTCGGCGGATTTCACCTACCGGCCGAGCGGCGACATCATCCCGAACAGCGGGTACCGCAAGCAAGGTGGCCATCCCGACGTCATCGCCTATGCGCAGATCCGCTTTCCGCTCGAAAAGACACCCGCCTTCGTACGCTCACAGTCCCACGTCAAGCGCGACAAGATGAATCCCGCGACCGCTTATCCCTGGCGCGACAATTTCTGCGAGTCGCGCAGTTTCGAGGTCTGGCAATGCGCCGGCGGCTATGGCCATCAGGGCGAGGATATTCGCGCGGCCGACTGCCCGTCCCCCGGCGATAGTGGCGAGCGCTGCGATCCCAGGCAGCGGGCGGTAGTTGCGGTCCGCGATGCCGCGGTGATCCGTGGCATCAAGGACCAGGCCGCGACGCTCGAGGTCAACAGCCGCACCGAGCACATCCGATTCCGCTACATGCACATGAATCCGCAGGCCATGAACGCCGACGGACTGCTCAACGGCCGCATCGTTACTGAAGGCGAGAAGATCGGCGTGGTCTCGAACTATCTCGATCATCCCGCCGGCACGTCCAGGCACCTGCACTTCGACATCCAGCTGTTCACCCGCGACGGTTGGATCTGGGTCAGCCCCTACGCCACGCTGGTCTCGGCCTATGAACGTCTGATCCAGGCCCGCGGGCGCGAGGTCGGCCCGGAAATCGCAGGCACCCCGCAGCCGGTCGCGCATTCGCTGCCGGAGGACGTGATCAAGCCGGACCAGCGCGAAGGCTCGAGCGGCGAGGACAATTGAGCGGCTAGTGTAGACGCATTGCACATGCCGCCCATTCGGTGTCGTCCCCGCGAAGGCCGGGACGACGTCGGGGAAGCAGTGTCAGCGCTACTCCAAGAACGTCGTGAGCTGCGCGCCCTCATCCGCCACGAACACCGCGATCAATTCCGCCGACTCCGTGGTGCTGGCGTTGGCCGACACCAGATGCGTCGAGCCGGGCGGCTCGAAGAAGGACTGGCCGACTCCAAACGTCGCGACCGGGCCGCCGCCGAGCTGGGAGCGGATCTCGCCCTTTGTGATGTAGGCGGTGACGGAGCCGGCGTGACGATGCGGCCGCGAGAACCCGCCGGGACCGTAGAACACGCGCACGATGGTGACGCGTTTGCCGGGCACGTTCGGCAGCGGGTAGGAGGCGATCGGCTCGACCTTGTCGAGCGGCGAGCTCTCGGCGGCGGTGGCGCATAGCGGTGCCAGCGCACCGGACACGGTGTCCATCGTCAGCGGCAGCGCCTGGCCGATCGCGAGCGCACAGGCGAGCCCTGCGACGACGGCAAGCGACATCGGCCGCGACGGCGTCTGCCGCGGCGCGGCGGCCATCATCATTGTTGTCATATCGACCTCCTCTCCTCGCGATCAGGACGCCGCGGCATTCGCCGCGACCGGCCGCTTCGCCGGTGTCCAGCGATACGCCGCGCCAAAGCGGTTCCAGGTGTTGATCGAGGCGACCGCCGAGGTCAGATACATCAGCTCCGTCTCCGAGAATTCGTGGCTCGCCTCCGCATAGGTCTCGTCGCTGACGCCATCGGGGAGGAAGGTCAGCGCTTCGGCCCAGGCCAGCGCGGTGCGCTCCCGCGCCGAGAAGATCGGCGCCTCGCGCCAGACCGCGACCAGGTTGAGCTTGTCCACGGGCACGCCGATACGCTCCGAGACGAGGATGTGATGCTGCACGCAGAAGGCGCAGCCATTGATCTGCGAGGCCCGCAGCTTGACCAGTTCCAGAAGCTGCTTGTCGAGGCCGGCCTTGGCTGCGAGCTGGCCAAGCGCGAGCACCAGATCATAGGCGTCGGGCGCGAGGCGCTTGAAATCTTCATATTCGCTGCGGGCGTGTGACATTTCCGTTCACCTCGTGTAATTGTCAGAATGCTTACATCTTATAAGAGCTCTTATATGCACCGCAAGACGGCTGGTATCACAAGATCACAACCGGGCCGAAAAGCGACCGCGCGACGAAAGACGTCCGGACCGGTCGTTGATGGTTCCGTGCGCGTTCCCGCGCCCGGCGAGGGCAAGCGTGGCGAGCAAGGCTATCTCGGCTATCTGCTGCGTCAGGCCCACGCCGCGGTTCGGCTGAAGATGGAACGAACGCTCGCCGATCTCGGCGTGACGTCACCGCAATTCGCGGTGCTCACCATGCTCAATGCCTATCCCGGCCTCTCGGGCGCCGATGTCGCCCGCCTCACCTTCCTGACGCCCCAGACCGTCTGGCGTGATCATTCGCAATCTCGAACGCGACGGTGCGATCGAAATGACGCCCCATCCCGTCCATGGCCGCATCCAGCAATGGACGCTGACTGCGCGTGGCGCGACGCTGCTCAAGGCATGCCGGGAGCGCGTGATCGAGCTAGAGACGCGCCTCGCCGGCGGCCTCGATGCCAGGGCCGAGGCGACCATCCGGCGCTGGCTTTCCAACATTGCTGCCGAGTTGCAGGAAGAGGATTAGGTACGCATCCTGCGCAGACAGGAACGAACCGACCGTAAAGCGACAAGCTCAGAACTTGGGATTGATCGACTTGTGCAAGGCGCGCCTATCCGCCCCTCAACACATTCTTAACCTCGCCGGCGGGCCAGGTCTCATTTGCGGCAATCACCCGCACGCGGCTTTGGTCTGTGCAATTCACCAGCACATGCGAACTCACCCGTTCATCGCTGCGCTCGACGCGCAACTCGGTCTCGGGTTTCCAGTCTAGCGTCTGATCAAGATCGCCGGGAAAGATCTGCCAGCGGGATCCGTCGTCCAGCTCGACGACATGACTCTCTGAATGCGTGCGTATCTTCATCACCCTCCAATTCGCATTCTGCCAACTGGGCGCCTGCAGCGAAGAAGCCCCAGCGTTCGGCCGGGGCCCTGCTCCATCAAATGCAGGAGTGCGGCACTTTGTTCCGGGGAACGATGAAGCTGAATCTTCCTGTTCCGCGCCGCATGTGAACTTACGCTGGAACTCATCGGCACGTCTCAGGAACCGGCTCACAGGGGCGCAGTTTCCCGCTAGAATGGACACATGAAACCAGCTGATTCCTCGGCCAGTCCCACCCGCCGCGCGTTGCTCCAATCCGCACTCGGTGCAGCCCCTCTGCTCGCATCACCGACGCGCGTCCTTGCGGCAACGCCGCCCGGCTTCGATGAATGGCGCGAAAGCTTTCGCGCGCGAGCCATGGCGAAAGGCATTTCGGCTGCGACGTGGCAGCGCGCGATGGCACGGGTCGAGCCAGACATGAGCGTGTTCAAGCAGATCCGCAACCAGCCCGAATTCAACGAGCAGGTCTGGCAATACATCAATCGTCGCGTCTCCGACTGGCGCATCATCAACGGCAAGATCGCACTGAAGAACAACGAGGCGCTGTTCGCCCGCATCGAGCGCGATTTTGGGGTCGAGCGCGGCACGCTGCTCGCGCTGTGGGGCGTGGAGTCAGCCTATGGCGATCCGCTGGTGCAACAGAACCACATGACGCCGGTGTTTCCTTCCCTCGCGGCACTCGCCTGGAACGAGCCGCGACGAAAGGCCTATTGGGAGACCGAGCTGATCAATGCACTGCGCATCGTCGACAAGGGCTGGAGCACGCCGGAGGAGATGCGCGGCTCCTGGGCCGGCGCGATGGGGCATTCGCAATGGATGCCCGAGGTCTGGCTCAACGTTGGCATCGACTATGACGGCGACGGCAAGGTCTCGCCGTTCGGCAAGCCCGACGATGCGCTGGGATCGACGGCAAAGTATCTCGTCAATCGCGGCAAATGGCATCGCGGCGAGCATTGGGGCTATGAGGTGCGTGCGTCCGGCAACATGAGCGGCAGCCGCACCTACGCGGCCTGGCAAGCCGCCGGCGTCACCCGCGCTGACGGCCAGCCGTTTCCGCAACCCAATGCCTCCGCGCAGATGTGGACACCGGTCGCGGGCGGGCCGACGTTCCTGCTCGGACCGAACTTCTATTCAGTGAAGAGTTACAATCCCTCGATGAACTACGCGCTGGCGATCTGCCATCTCGGCGACCGCTGCCTCGGCGCGTCGCCCTTCATCCAGCCTTTCCCCGGCTCCGAACGCGCGCTGACACTCGCCGAGGTGCAGGAGATGCAGACGCGATTGACAAAAGCCGGCTTCGACACCGGCGGCACCGATGGTCGCGTCGGTAACGACACGATGAAGGCGATCAAGGATTTTCAGCAGCGGGCGGGGATCGCGCCGGCGGATGGCTACGGCGGGCTGAAGGTGTTGGCGAAGTTGCGGCAGGGATCGTAGGGCACGCTCTCTCCCCCGTCATTCCGGGGCGCGCCACTTGGCGCGAGCCCGGAATCCATCTTTCCACCTCGCTTGCTGCACAATGGATTCCGGGTTCGAGGCTTCGCCTCGTCCCGGAATGACGAAGTGCCGTCAATGCCGATACTGCGGCTCTTCAGCGTCGAGCTGGCGCCGGACCGCAGCAAGATGCAGCCGCGCGGATTCGGAATCGCCCTCCCGCATCTGCTTGTAGGTCGCAGCCGCAATCGCGGGATCGACGGGCAGAACCTTGCGTCCCGTCGACATCGCCAGCACCTGCACTTCTGCGGCGCGTTCGAGATAATAGAGATCGTCCCAGGCTTCCGCGATGGTCGGCGCCAGCACCATCACGCCGTGATGCTTCATGAAGACGATATCGGCATCCCCGACGGTCGATGCGATGCGCGCGCCTTCGCGGTTGTCGAGCGCGAGGCCGTTATAGTCGCGGTCCACTGCCGTGCGGCCATAGAACTTCAGCGCGGTCTGGCCGGCCCAGATCAAGGGATCGCCCTCGGTCATCGACAGCGCGGTGGCATAAGGCATGTGGGTGTGGAAGGCCACCTTCGCGCGCGGCAGACGCTTGTGCATCTCGGCGTGGATGTAGAACGCGGTCGCCTCGGGCACGCCCTCGCCGTCGAGCACATTGCCGTGGAAGTCGCAGATCAGGAGCTTTGACGCGGTGAGCTCGCGGAAGGCGTAGCCA
This sequence comes from Bradyrhizobium centrolobii, assembly GCF_001641635.1. Lineage (GTDB taxonomy): Bacteria > Pseudomonadota > Alphaproteobacteria > Rhizobiales > Xanthobacteraceae > Bradyrhizobium > Bradyrhizobium centrolobii. The sequence continues at coordinate 278,162 of NZ_LUUB01000079.1, read as the reverse complement.
TAGGGGTTGACGAGAAAGAGCTCGTCATGGCCCGGCACCACCGCGGAAAAATGGTTGCAGATACCCTCCTCGAAGCCGTTCCGCGCGGCCATCCGGAAGCAGGCGGCAAGGTCCTCGCGCACGGTGCGGATCGCATCGGTGGCGAGGTCCGGCCGGTTCGAACGATGGGGCGCGGGTACGGAGGCATGAAGGCTGTGCGCCATGGCGAAGGAAACCTCTTTCGGTCGGAAGCTCCTCGCGTTCTACAGGGCCGGCGCCTGCGCGTCAGCCCCTGCGAGCGCCACCCTGCCCTGCGTGGCTTACACCCGCCGCGGCGCGCTGCCTGCGTTCATGCCGCCGTCGATGACGAGCTCGCTGCCGGTAACGTAGCGCGAGGCGTCGGACGCGAGATACAGCACGCCGCTGGCGATCTCCGCGGCCTGGCCGGCACGGCCGAGTGGCGTTGCAATCTTCGCGCGCTCCTCCGGATCGATCGGCGCGTTACCCTGGTTGCCGGTCGCGCCCGTCGGGATCTTGCCCCAGATCGGCGTGTCGATGATGCCGGGATGCACGGAGTTGACGCGGATGCCGTCGCCCGCCGCCGCACACTCCATCGCGATCGATTTGGCGAACAGCCGCACGCCGCCCTTGGTCGCCGAATACGCGGACAGCCCCGGCGCGCCGCGCAGGCCCGCAAGCGAGGACATCATGATGATGGAGCCGCCGCCAGTCTTGCGCATCAGGGGCAGGCAATGCTTGACCGAGAGGAATACGCCGTCGAGGTTGATCGCGTTCTGCTTGCGCCAATCACTGAGCGTCATGTCGACGATCGAGGGCACGGAAATGCCGATGCCGGCGTTGGCGACGAGAATGTCGAGCCGGCCATAGCGCTTCGCGATTTCGGCTGAGATCTCCGTCCAGCGCTCCTCGCTAGTGACGTCTTGCTCCAGGAAGATCGCCTTGCCGCCGGTCTTCGTGACGCGTTTTGCGAGCTCAGGGCCCCTCAGCTCGTCGATGTCGGAGGCAATGACCGTCGCGCCCTCCCGCGCGAACAGCTCGACGATCGCTTCGCCGATGCCCGAGGCGCCACCCGTCACCAGCGCAACCTTGCCCTCAACCTGCCCTGCCATGTTCACTCCCTTTTTTGTTGTTTGCGAAATGCTATCTAATCACGGATGGCCCCTGGTCCGGTAGCGCGACATCGATGACGCGAAACTGCACGCGCTCGGCGCCCTGGTAGCGGTCGACCGACAAGGAGCCAGCGACATGCAGTTGCTGGCCGCGGTTCGCCAGGAGCGCATTGCCGAGCTTCTGGCCGACGGAGCGGAACGCGATGCCGTTGACGATCGCGCCATCGCCGGACTTGAAGCGCAGCCGCAAGTGCGCCTGCCCGACCTCGTCGGCATAGACGAGCTGATGCGCCGGCAGCGCCAGCACCGCTTCCGGATTGCCGCTGCCGAAGGGACCTGCGCGGTTGAGCGTGGTCGCAAGCTCCGGCGTCACCGCGCGCGCGGAGACGGCGCCGTCGACATAGAGCTCGTTGACATGCCGCGCTTCCGCAACGTCATGCGCCAGCGCGCTCTCGAGATAGGCGCGGAATTCGGCGAGCTTCTCTTTCCGCAGCGTGACGCCCGCAGCCATCGCGTGCCCGCCCCCCTTGAGCAGAAGGCCGTCGGCCACCGCCTGCCGCACCGCCTTGCCGAGATCGACGCCGGCAATCGAGCGACCCGAGCCGGTACCGATGCCGCCGGGCTCCAGCGCAATGGCGAAAGCCGGCCGCGAGAACTTCTCCTTCAGCCGGGAAGCGACGAGGCCGACCACGCCCGGGTGCCAGCCCTCGGAGGCCGTCACGATGACACCGAGCTTGTCCTCGAAGCCGATCGAGGCGAGCGCCTCGGCTTCGGCCTGGGCCTCCGCGGCCTGTTCGATCAAGCGGCGCTCGCTGTTGAGGCGATCGAGTTCGGCGGCGATCCGCGCAGCTTCTACACTGTCGCCTTCGAGCAGGAGCCGCACGCCGAGATCGGCGCGGCCGATGCGGCCGCCGGCATTGACGCGCGGCCCCAGCATGAAGCCGAGATGCCAGGCCTCCGGCGGGCCATTGAGCCGCGCCACGTCCATCAGTGCGGTGTGGCCGACATGGTCGCGCCGCCGCATCGCGATCAGGCCCTTGGCGACGAAAGCGCGGTTCAGCCCGATCAGCGGCGCGACGTCGGCGACCGTGCCGAGCGCGACGTGATGCAGCATGCCGAGCAGGTCCGGCTCGGGTATCTCGCTGGTCCAGAAGCCGCGCTGGCGCAGCTCCCGGTTGACCGCGACCAGCGTCACCAGCACGAGGCCGACGGCCGCGAGATGGCCGAGACCGGAGAGATCATCGGGGCGGTTCGGATTGACCAGTGCATCGACCTCGGGAAGGTCGAGGCCGCACTGATGGTGATCGATCACGACGACGGACATGCCGAGCCGCTTGGCCTCGGCCAACGGTTCGATGCTGGTGGTGCCGCAATCGACGGTGACGAGCAGCGTCGCGCCCTTCGCGGCCAGTACACGCACAGCCTCCGTGTTCGGGCCATAACCCTCGAAAATCCGGTCGGGAATGTGGATCAGCGGATCGAGCCCGCAATGACGCAGGTGCCAGGCGAGCAGCGCCGCCGAGGTCGCACCGTCAACGTCGTAGTCGCCGAAGATCGCGACCTTCTCGCCTCTCGCTGCGGCATCGGCGATGCGCTTGGCTGCAGCTTCCATCTCGGTCACGGTGAACGGGTCGGGCAGCAGTTTGCGGATGGTCGGGTCGAGGAAGTCCGGCACCGCGTCGATATCGACGCCGCGCCCGGCCAGCACGCGCGCAAGCAGCTCCGGCAATTGGTGGCGCTGCACGATAGCGAGTGCCCTCGCGGCCCCGCGCGCGTCCAGCCGGTCCCGCCAGAGCTTGTCGGTGAGCGAGCGCGCCACGCCAAGAAAAGCCTGGGGCATCTCGACGGGCAAGGCGGTGGAGAGCGGCGTCATGATTCGAGCGTGTTCGACTAGTCCGGGTAAAACCCGCGGCGGGACAGCCGCGTCAGATCAGAGGATTCGTCGGGAATCTTGGGCGATTTGCAATCTCGACGCCTCAGAAAGCGGTGGATTGCCGAATTCCTGAGCGAGCTGACTATCATTTGAGCAGTGGCGCAGTCAGCAAATTAAGTGGGCGTTAGGCGGAATCTTCGAAAACGACTCATATTCGATCTGTAATTTGTTGTTCCGGGTTCGTTGCAGATCAGGCCTCATTGCCAAGGAAGCCCCTGATGTCTGCTGCGCTGGGTCTGAAAGCCAAGCCGATTGCGAACGGAACCACTGAACCCGCCGACGATGATTCCGACATCTCCGCGCTGATCAACCGCCTCACCGCGGAGGTCAACCAGATCGCGGTCGACAAGACCAAGTCGATCCAGCAGATCACCAACCAGATGAAGATGCTGGCACTGAACGCGCTGATCGAGAGCTCGCGCGCCGGCGCGCAAGGCGCGGGCTTCGCGGTGGTGGCGCAGGAGGTGCGCGGCGTCGGCCAGCAGGTCGAGACCATCGCGCGCGAGCTCGAGACCCAACTGACAAAGCGCACCGGCGATCTCGTCGCCTCGATCGAGCGGATGAGCCAGCGCTCGCGCGGCGAGCGCATGGTCGATCTGTCGCTCAACGCCATCGAGCTGATCGACCGCAACCTCTATGAGCGCACCTGCGACGTGCGCTGGTGGGCGACCGATTCCGCCGTGGTCGATTGCGCAGCCTCGCCGAGCACTGCAGCGGTCGCCCATGCATCGCAGCGCTTAGGGGTGATCCTCGGCGCCTACACCGTCTATCTCGACCTCTGGCTCTGCGACCTCGACGGCAACGTCATCGCCAACGGCCGCGCCGACCGTTTTCGCGTGGTCGGCCAGAACGTCGCCGGCACCAAATGGTTTCGCGAGGCGCGGTCCTTGCGCTCCGGCGACGACTATGTCGCCGGCGACGTCGAGAACCAGCCGCTGCTCGGCAATGCGCAGGTTGCGACCTACTGCGCCAGCGTGCGTGCCGGCGGACAGGCCAATGGCGCGCCGATCGGCGTGCTCGCCATCCATTTCGACTGGGAGCCGCAGGCCCGCGCCATCGTCCAGGGCGTGCGCGTCGGCGACAGCGACAAGGCGCGCGTGCTGCTGATCGACTCGCATCTGCGTGTAATCGCGTCCTCCGACGGCCAGGGCATTCTGAGCGAGCGCCTCTCGCTGTCGCTGAACGGCCAGCGCTCCGGCTTCTATCACGACCGCTCGGGCGCCCTGGTCGCCTTCCACGCCACGCCGGGCTACGAGACCTATCGGGGGCTCGGCTGGTACGGGGTGATCGTCTGCGGGCCCTGAGGCCAGGAGCGACCGGTGCGAAAATCGGACCGGTTCGGAGAGCCAAGCAAAAATCTGAAAAACAACCCCATGCAAAGTAGCGCGGGGCTGCCGATAGTGAGTATGGCCCCCCGCTAAACCGTTTGACACGTCGGGCAAAACACCGGCAAGATTCGATCATGGCGGGGTTTGCAAAAGCGGCCGTTTGCGCTCGCCTATGTCGTGCCTAAACGAAACGCGGCGCATCAATGGTCTTCATCGCCGTGGCTGCGGTGCTCCAAACGGGATCAACGCGCGGACGCCGGTAGGTCCAAAGGCCGAAATTGCCGCCAAGAGCTGCGCGCTCGGCGCCGAACGCAACTTGTCCGTTCAGGATGACGCAGTCGATCTCGCGGCGCGACATACGGGGATCGCAGAACTCGCGGTCGCTCTCGGGTCGCACAACCTGGCTCGCATCCTGTGGAAGCCGCGGCGGACAAAAGGCCGCTCTCGGGCCAGTCCCTTGAAACCAAGCCCGCGCGTTCTGGTTTTCTTCCTGCAGTCCGGCCCATGCCGGCGCCAAGCCTTGGCGCCGGGCCTTGGCGCCAAGCCTCGGGCCGTCCGTTTCAGCGTCATCTCGAGCTCTCGCATGACCAAGAAGACCCGCTTCAACATCCTGTATGCCATCGCCACAATTGCTGCGGTCCTGTTCATCCAATACGTCATTGCGACAGCGAACCGGATCGCCGTAATCCCCTACAGCGAGTACCAGCAGCTTTTGAGCCAGGATAAGGTCGAAAGCGTCGGCGTCTCGGATCGCACGTTGCAGGGCACGCTGAAGGAGCCGCTGCCGGGCGGTCAGAAGCAATTCGTGACAACACGTGTCGATCAGGACATCGCCCAGGAGCTCCAGAAACACAACGTCCGCTTCACCGGCCAGATCGAGAGCCCCCTGTTCCGCGATCTGCTCTCCTGGGCCATGCCGGTGCTGCTGTTCTTCGGGGTGTGGTGGTATATCGGCCGCCGCGTTGCTGAAGGCGGAGGACTCGGCGGCGGGTTGATGCAGATCGGCAAGAGCAAGGCCAAGATCTACGTCGAATCCAACACCGGCGTCACTTTTGCCGACGTTGCCGGCGTCGATGAAGCGAAAGATGAGCTGCGCGAGGTCGTCGATTTCCTGAAAAATCCCACCGACTATGGCCGGCTCGGCGGACGCATGCCCAAGGGTGTGCTGCTGGTCGGGCCGCCGGGCACAGGCAAGACCCTGCTCGCGAAGGCGGTTGCGGGTGAAGCGAAAGTGCCGTTCTTCTCGATCTCGGGCTCCGAGTTCGTCGAAATGTTCGTTGGGGTAGGTGCGGCACGCGTGCGCGACCTGTTCCAGCAAGCGCATGAAAAGGCGCCTGCGATCATCTTCATCGACGAGCTCGATGCGCTGGGCCGCGCCCGCGGCATCGGGCCGTTTGCCGGTGGTCACGACGAGAAGGAGCAGACGCTGAACCAGCTGTTGGTCGAGCTCGACGGTTTCGACTCGCGGTCGGGCCTCGTCATCCTGGCCGCGACCAACCGGCCCGAAATCCTCGACCCCGCCCTGCTCCGCGCCGGCCGCTTCGATCGCCAAGTGCTGGTCGATCGTCCCGACAAGAAGGGACGCGTCGACATCCTGAAGGTGCACATGGCAAAGGTGCGAGTGACGCCCGAGGTCGATGTGGAGGCCGTGGCGGCCCTGACGCCGGGGTTCACCGGCGCCGACCTCGCCAATCTGGTCAATGAGGCGGCGCTGCTCGCGACGCGGCGCGGGGCGGCGGCAGTCGGCATGATCGACTTCAACAACGCGGTCGAGCGCATGGTCGCGGGACTTGAGAAGCGCAATCGCCTGCTCAATCCCAGGGAGCGCGAGATCGTCGCCCATCATGAGATGGGCCACGCGCTGGTCGCGCTGTCGTTGCCGGGCGTCGATCCCGTGCACAAAGTCTCGATCATCCCGCGCGGTGTCGGCGCGCTGGGCTACACCATTCAGCGTCCGATCGAAGACCGCTTCCTCATGACCAAGGAGGAGCTCGAGAACAAGATGGCCGTGCTGCTCGGCGGCCGCGCCGCCGAGCAGATCGTCTTCGGCCATCTCTCCACCGGCGCGGCCGACGATCTGCGCCGCGTCACCGATATCGCCCGCAGCATGGTCACACGCTACGGGATGTCCGAGAAGCTCGGCGGCATCGCCTACGAGCGCGATCCCGGCAATTTCCTTGCCAGTGCCGACCGGCCCTACCCGGCTCACGAGCGCGACTATGCGGAAGAGACAGCGGCCAGCATCGATCACGAGCTCAAGGACATTGTCGATCGCGTCTTCCAGCGCGCCCAAACCATTTTGACCGCGCGCCGGCCGACCCTGGACCGTGCGGCCAAGAAACTCCTGGAGAAGGAGACGCTGGAGCAGAGCGATATCGACGCGCTGATCCGCGAGATGCCGAGGGAAACCCTGCGCGCGATTTGACCATGAGATCGCGACTTGCTCTGGACCGGGGTTGACTGGGCTGCTTCTGACTGGCGTCGCGGGGTTCGGTCGTCTTCTGATCGAGAGACGGCGCGCGTGATATCAGCGGCGGCGATGCAGCTGGCCGGCCCGGCAATTCAAGTTCGTTGCTCGGTGGGTGCGTGGAGCTGTGCTCGATGTACAGTTGGCCCGCGACCAACATCATGTCGGCGCACTGCAGCGCAAGGCTCACAGCCACGAGATCACGATAGTCGTCGTCCATCCTTATTGCTTGCCCTTCGCTGCCTCAGAGAACGTCGCAGTTCGTCGTCAATTCCGAACATGCGGCGAGCGTGAAATCGCATACGACAATCGGCCGTTTCGCGTGCGCATCGTGGCGGCACCGATCTCGCCGCTTCGTTCGGCGCGCCGATCTGCTCCATCGGGCTCAAAGGCGGGCTGTGGCGCGCCGGCTTAAAGAGCTCGCCGAGCACGCAAACTCAGCTCTGCGGCAGATCACCGAAGACCTCGACCAGGCGAAAGCGCTCGCACATCAGCATCATGTCGTCGCTGAATCGTCCGAGCCGGCCGAAATAGGCCCGATGAGCGTTACGCCAATAGGCGAGGCTCCGATCGCCTTCGCCCTCATCAAACGCAAAGTCGGCCTCAACTTCATTGAAGCGCCGATATGTTACCTCGGTGGTTTCGATGACACAGCGCGGTTCTCCACGTCCATCGAGCACGACCCAGCGCTCACCGGGCGTAGAGGTGTTCGGCTCGTCCTCTGTGCTGCAAGTCGCGACCTTGATGCCCTTGACGACAAGTTCAAGGAGTTCATCTGCAAGCGCGGGACTGTCGCCGAAGGCAAACGTTCGAAGGTGTCGATACCGTTCAGGGACCCGCTCGTTCATGATCTTCCAAGCCTTCACGTCACCTCGCAGCTACGCAATGGTCGCATCGCTTAGCTGCAAAGGGACGTTGTCGAAATTCGTGATTGCGCGCAAGAACCCGTCACGGCATTCGGCAGACGTCCGGATGCATCAGCGGCGCGTCCTTCACCCAAACTTTCGCGCCTTCAGGACCTGACACGGCACGCAGCGCTTCGCCAGGCGGCAAGCGGATCCAGCCTTGCGATGTCAGCATCTGATCGCCGATCGACAAGCTCCCCGCGAGAACGAGTGCTTCGAGCCCGCGTCGGTTCTCGATCATCACGGTCTTGCCGGGCATCCAGCTCTCGATGCGCACATTTTCGAATCCGTCGTCGAACAATTCGGTTGCGCTCGCCACGCCCGATCTCGGCTCCAGGGGACGACCTTCCGCCGGCTGTCGCACGATCTGGTCGCGATCGCCGTCCCGGAATTGCCAGAGACGGACGAAGATCGTGCAGCCGTCCTTCGATGCGGGAACGTGCGAAGTGCCCGGAGGGTTGCGGAAGTAGCTGCCCGCCGGGTAGTCGCCATGCTCGTCCTGGAAGACGCCGTCGAGGACGACGATCTCCTCACCGCCACCGTGGGTATGGCGGGGGAATACGCTCTGCGGTGCATAGCGCACGATCGACGTGGCGCGCGCCACCTCCTCGCCGATGCGCAATAGCATGCGCCGCTCGACGCCGGGGGCCGGACTTGGCTTCCATGGGAGCTGTGCGGTGTGAACGATCACCGGAACCGTCAGATCATCATTGATGCGCATTGCGTTCCTCCATCATGGTCAACACCATTCTGAACCTGGCCTGGTCGGACCTCATCTTCGTTGTCCCCCACATCAGGTCGCTACTTCACTGCGGCGCCGTCGCGAAGACGCCACCACCAACGCGGCGACGGCGAAAACGAGAGGCAGAAATGAAAGCCACAGGACCGCGTCCCAGCCATAGGCGGAGAGCAGTCCTCCGGACAGGAACGAGCCGACCGTCATGGTGCCGAACACGATGAAGTCGTTCAGCGACTGGACGCGCGCCTTCTCCTCCGGTCGGTGACACTCGAGCACCATCGCGGACGCTCCGACGAAGCCGAAATTCCAGCCGACGCCCAGCAGGATCAGCGTCGTCCAGAAGTGCGCGACTTCAATGCCGAGCAGACCCACCACCGAAGAGGCAGCCGTGAACAGCAGGCCCGTGGCCACCACCCTCGATGCGCCGAACCGGGTGATCAACCTGCCCGTCCAGAAGCTCGGCCCGTACATGGCGATCACATGCCATTGTAGACCGAGATTGGCGGATTGCTGCGAAAGATTGCAGAACTTCATCGCGAGCGGCGCCGCCGTCATGAGGAAGTTCATCAGCAGATAGGACACGACGCCGCAGACGACAGCGCCGATGAAGCGCGGCTGGCGCACGATGACGGAGAGAGGACGACCTCGATCCGCCTCGGTGTCGGTCGGCATCGGCAGCCGGATGCCGGCGAGAACGAGAAACGAAAGCGCGGCGATTGCGGCCTGTGCCAGATACGTGGCTGCGAACAGATAGGGTTGCCAAAGATCCATCGTGTACGTGACGAGCTGCGGCCCGATCACGCCGGCGAAAACCCCGCCCGCCATCACCGCCGACAGCGCGCGCGGTCGCCGCTCCGGTGCGGCGCAATCGGCGGCCGCGAACCGAAACGACAGCACCACCGCGGCATAGGTGCCGCCGAGAAACGCCGCGGCACAGAACAACCAGAACGAAGCCTGCAGCACCGCCAAGGACCCGATGAGGCCGGCGAGGACGCCGCAGCCCGTCCCGATCATGAACGTCGCACGCCGGCCGTAACGCTGCGCGACTGCCCCCGCAGGCAATGTGCAGGCAGCCATTCCGACGACGAAGATCGAGATCGGAAGCGTCGCCAGCGCTTTGCTCGGTGCCAGCATGTCGCCGATCACGGCGCCGGTGGCATAAATGACGGTCGAATTCGCGCCGGCCAAGGCCTGCGCGATCGCGAGCCGCACGACGTTGCTGCGCTCGAACCGGAGCGCCGGCGGCGCGTCCGCCGCTCCCTGAATAACGAGTTGGGACATTCAGAACTCGATTGGCGACGGGAGCGCGCACCGCGCCAGCGTCGGAGGTCCACCGCTAACAGGGCAAAATCAGGCTGTCTTTCGACGTTTTGCCAACTTATATAGAATATCCGCCAATCGGAGACGACATGACCTGGGCATCCATTTCGGCCCCACCGGGCGTCTTGCCGCCCCGCCCCATCACCATGCGCGTCCAATCGATCCCACCCCGGCACGAATTCCCGGAGCACGCGCATGATTGGCACCAGGTGGCCTACGCCATCGATGGAGCGCTGATGGTGACAGCGGAAAGCCGCTCGTTCGTCATCTCGCCCGACCAGGCGGTCTGGCTGCCGAGCGGTGTTTCCCACCGGGTGGGCTCGCTGCTAGGGGCCGAGTTTCGCAGCCTTTGGATTGCCGTCGATGCGGGACGGAATCTCCCATCCGCCCCTACGGTCCTGGCGGTCTCTCCTCTGCTCAAGGAGTTGATCGTGGAAGCTGCAGCGATCGAACGCAGCCAGGACAGCGATGGCTACCCGGAGCGGGTCGCGACCCTCATCCTCGATCAGCTCCGCAGGGCTCAATCACTGACGACGGGACTGCCTTGGCCGCGCGGCGGACGCCTGCTTCGGCTTTGCGAAGCACTGTACATCGACCCTGCCGACGCGCGCAGTTCAAGCGAGTGGGCCAAAGCGCTAGGCATGTCCTCGCGCACGCTCACGCGCCAGTTCGAAGCGGAGATGGGTTTAAGCCTGCGATCATGGCGGCGGAAGCTTCGACTGCTGCGCGCGATTGAGCTTTTGAGCAGCGGCACAGCCGTGACAGAGACGGCGATGCAACTGGGGTACGGATCCGCATCGGCTTTCGTCTTCGCGTTCCGGACGGAGATGGGAGCCAGCCCGCACGCCTACATGCGAAAGGCGACAGGGGCATATCGCGCCTCATCTCCAATTCCGCCGAAACTACGCCGTCAAAATTCTCGACGATGATGTTGCCATATGGCGACATTCGCTTGCATGGCGCACCGCACACACGCGACGAGGCAGCTCCTGAAGCCACCTCTTTTCTTTCAAATCGCCACTCGTCTTGATGCAAATCAACACGGGCCGCCATCGCGGAAACAATGCTGGCCAGAACGGCGGACCTTTCGGGACGAGCGGCGCCATGGACGATCTGTCGCGACTTGGCATCGATGCCGCCAGGCTGCCGACCTGGCTCCGCATCGTCATGGTCGTGGCGCTGGTGGTGCTCGCCACCGGCGCGGGCCTTTTTGCGTATCGCTGGTACGTCCGGCCGGTGACGCTGTCGATTGCGGTCGGATCGCTGGATGGCGACGCGCCGAAGATCGTGTCGGCGCTTGCGAGCAGACTTGCCGTGAACAACGCGCCGGTGCGGCTCAAGGTGGTCGAGACCAGTGGTCCGATCGAATCCGCCGCCGCGTTCTCGTCCGGCAAGACTGACCTCGCCGTCGTTCGCGGCGATGTCGGCGACCTGTCGCAGGCGCAAGCGATTGTCGTGCTGGCCGAAGCCGTGGCGCTGCTGGTCGCGCCCCCTGGGTCGGCCATCACGGATATCGCGGGCCTGAAGCGCACGACCGTGGGCGTTGTTGCCGGCGACACCAATCAGAAGATCGTCGGCGTCCTCACCAAGGCATATGACCTTGGCCGCGCCAACGTCGTGTTCAAGAACCTTGCGCCGGACGACGTCCGTCGCGCGCTCGAGACCAAGGAGGTGCGCGCAGTCCTCTTCGTCATTCCACTAAGTGACAAATATCTGTCACTGGTCCGAGGGCTGTTCCCGCAGAATGCCAAAACCGCGCCGGTTCTGATCCCGATCGAGAATGCGGGAGCGATTGCGGAGAAAGAGCGCGCCTACGAGAGCTTCGACATCCCCAAGGGGACGTTGCGCGGATCTCCGCCCGTCCCCGAAGATGACGTGACGACCTTGCGCGTGTCGTTCTATTTGGTCGGCAAGAAGAGCCTCGACAACGACATGATCGCCGGCTTCACGCAGGCGATCACGGCTGCCCGCAGGGACATTTTGCCCGAATGGCCGATTCTCGCGCAATTCAAGGCGCCCGATACCGACGCCGGCGCTTATCTTCCCGTTCATGCCGGCGCCGCCGAGTTCTACAACGGCAACCAGCAAACGTTCCTCGACAAATGGAGCAACGCGATCTTCCTGGCGCCAATGGCCCTGGGCGCGCTGGCGTCGATCGCGGCTGCGCTCTGGCAATTTCTCCGGTCGGGCGAGCGCAAGCCGCGGGAGCCGGCGCTCGATGCACTCTATGCGCTCGGGCGGCAGATACGACATGCGGATGACGAAACGGAACTGCTTGAGATCGAAAATCAGATCGACAACGTGCTGCGCGCGCAGCGCGCCGGTGCCAACGAGGACGAAAACGCCCTGGATGCGGCTACCCTGAACGTGGCGGCCCATCGCCTTGAGAATCTCATCCATGATCGAAGGGCTGCGCTGAACGTCGCAAATGCCGAGCGACCACTGGAAATCCGGGACCAATCGCCAGGGTAGCAGCGACATCCACCCAACCCGTCCTCGACCTTCCGGAGCATTTTTCGGCCAATCAGGCCCGTTTCAGGCAAGAGCTTGTCTCATTGCTCGGGTAAAGTGAATTTCGTGTCAGGTTCATTGACCTGAGCGTGAGTACGAATTGGCTTTGATCATCTCACGTTCGCAAAATGCCAAGGAGACATGCCATGAAGATTGTCGTGATCGGCGGGTCCGGGTTGATCGGATCCAACCTCGTGGCAAAGCTCAAGCAACGGGGCCACGAGGCCGTAGCAGCCTCGCCAAAATCCGGCGTGAACGCCGTGACCGGGGAAGGCCTCGCTGACGTGATGGCTGGCGCGGATGTCGTCGTCGACGTGGCCAACGCGCCGTCCTGGGAACCTGCCGCCGTGCTCGAATTCTTCGAACGTTCGAGCCAAAATCTCGTCGCGACTGAGGCCGCAGCGGGCGTTGGGCATCACGTGGCGCTGTCGATCGTGGGGACCGATCGGTCGCCCGACATCGCCTATTTCCGTGCAAAGCTGGCCCAGGAGACCATCGTCAAGGCATCTTCGGTCCCCTACTCGATCGTCCGCGCCACCCAGTTCTTTGAATTCCTCGGCGCTATTGCCGAAACAGGTGCGGTTGGGGGCAATGTCGTCGTGCCATCGGCGCTGTTTCAGCCGATCGCGGCCGACGACGTGGTTGATAGCCTCGTCGAGGTCGCAACGGGACGGCCGCTGAACGGCACGATCGAGATCGCGGGACCCGAGAAGGCCCCCTTCAATGAGTTCGTTGCGCGCCGCCTGAAAGCGTCGGGCGACCGCCGTACGGTGGTGGGAGAGCCCAGCGCGCAGTACTACGGTGCGCCCATTGACGACACGTCGCTGATCCCGCTCGGCGAGGCGCGGCTCGGGAAAACGCCGCTCGCAACATGGCTCGCGCGGGTCTGAGAATCCGCGATCCCAGATTCACCGCAACCACGGCAGTGAAGAGGCTCCCATGCGCGGATTGCTGATCGCGACGGCGGTTTATGCCGCTTCTTTCCTGACTGCACAGGCAGCCGAGACACAGCCGGCGGCGCCGCCTGCCAAAGTGACCGTGGTATTTGACCAAGTACTGCCCAACATCCCGGGCAAGAGCATGAAGGGCGTGCTGGTCGAGTACGGTCCCGGAGGTTTCTCACCAGCCCACGTTCATGCACCTTCGGCATTCATCTATGCCACCGTCCTGGAAGGAGCGATCCGCAGTCAGGTCGATGACCAGCCCGCCAAGGTCTTTCACAAGGGAGAGAACTTTTTCGAAAGGCCCGGCGATCGCCATGCCATCAGCGCCAACGCCAGCGATACCGAGCCTGCGAAGTTGCTGGCCGTCTTCGTGGTGGATACAGGCGACAAGGAGCTGACGACGCCTCTCGTGAAGTAACTGCAAAATCAACGGGCGGCGTTGCTGCATCGAGACGCTCGCATCATCCGCGGCCCTCCACGAACGCGACCGGCGTCCCTTTCGAGACGCTGCCTGCGACGCGTTCGGCGTCCCAATTGGTGAGGCGCACGCAGCCGTGGGATTCCGCCTTGGAGATCTTCCCCGGCGAAGGCGTACCGTGGATGCCGTAGCCTTCGGCCGACAGGTTGATCCAGACCGTGCCGACCGGATTGTTCGGACCGGGCTTGATGGTGAAGGGCTTGCGCGAATGGACACCCTTGAAGTGATAATCGGGATTGTAGCGGTAGGTCGGATTGCGGCTGATCTCCGTGACCTTCAGCGTGCCCGAGGGTGACGGTTTTTCTTCGCTGCCAACGGTCGCCGGATAGAATCCGACCAGCGAGTTCGACTTGTCGAACAGCTTCACCGTCTGCCGGCTCTTGTCGATCTCGACCCTGTCAGCCTTGACAGGCGCACCGCCCTCACCACTACCGGTGTTCACCACGACGATGCTGTCGCCGACGCGATCGAAGTGGCGTCCGGGGTTGAGCGCCGCCAATAGCTGCTCGCTCATGTGAAATTTCTCGGCCAATCCTTCGCGCGGACTGGTGAAGCTGAGCTTCGGGATATTCTTCATCTCCTCCATCCTCGACGGCAGCTTGCGCAGGAACGGGCCCGCCACGTCCCGCTCGGTGATGGTGTAGGTCGCCGTCGGCGGCCGGTCGTCGGCCTGCAGCGCCTTCCAGACGTCCTCCGTCAAGGCGTCCGAGCTCGGCAACTGCTGTGCCTCAGCATAGGCCCGCAGCGCCTTCTTCGCGTTCTCTCCGAACTTGCCGTCGATCTCGCCGGGCGAGAAGTGCGCCCTGTCCAGGAGGACCTGCAGCCGCACCCCCGCCGGGGTCGGCTTCTCGTTCGAGAGCGTCTTCTTCGATGGCTGGGAGGATCCGATGGCTGCCGCGTCCATCTCGGCGGCGAATGCAGGCACGGCCGTCAGGGCGAAGACCAGAAAGATGCAGATCTGCCGAGCGCGGCAGACGGACCCGGCGGCATTCGCCGCCGTTCGTCGCTGGCCGTCGTCGACCATGTTCCAGCTCCGAGGTGGAGATGTTCATCGGGATGGCAACTCGGCTCGACGACGGAAGTTTCCAGTTTTTCCCGGGAATCCTTGGCCTCCCGTCCGTTCAACCGGACGACGAATGGATCACGACACCGTATTGCCGGGCGATTGTCGCAATGGTCTCGACAGCCGGCATCTGTCCGCTCTGTTTTCCCAGCTCGTCGAAGGCGGCGAACATGCGATCGAGGCCGTCGCCGGGCATCGCGAACACCAGGAGGCGCGCGGTATCAGTGCCCACATTGCGATAGCCATGGCGGCGGTGGCGCGGGGCAAAGAGAAATGCGCCGGGGCCGAGGCGCAACGGATCGCTCATGCCTTCGACGTCAACAAGCACCTCGCCGCTCAGCACGTAGAATGCTTCGTCCTCGCGGGTATGCGTGTGCGGCGGCGCGCCGCGGCCCGGCGGCACGATCGATTCCCATATCGAGAATTGCTGACCGGTATCGCTCGCCATCGCCTTGTAGCTGTGCGTCACGCCGAGCACATCGAGCGTAGGTCCAGTCCCTGGCGCACGGGAGAGCGGACTCAATTGCGAGCAATCGCGGCTTGCATCGCTGGTCATGGCAGTTCCTCCGCGGATCGGGTTGCGATGCGTCGTCTTCCAGCGGGAGCGAACCCGCCTGACGCCGCAACGTTCCTCACAGAAGGATTGCGATGAGCCTGCCAAGGTTACGTGTGATGGAACCAGCCTTCCCCCTTTGGTGGAACGCCACTTGTCGCACCTCCAGCACTTCGAACCGGAGTCGCGCGGTCCTGTCGTAGCCAAGCACCAACGCGCACGAGATGTTCTTTCTCAACGGCTTGAAGGGAATATTCGCGCAATGGGACGGCCATTTGCCGAATGATCACTTTCTTGCCGAGTATGATCGTATCGGCGGCTCGCGGTTGGCGTTGATTGGTGAGAGCGCGATCGTCCGGGTCACCGGACGAACGCTCCCTGAGTGAAAATCAGGCGACGCGACGAGCGGCCATCTGCGCGGCGAGCAGCAGCGCGGCGCGGCTCGCGCCAGTCGATGCGATGCCCTGGCCCGCGATGTCGTAGGCGGTGCCGTGCGCCGGCGTGCAGATCGGAAACGGAAAGCCGCCGAGCAGGGTCACGCCGCGATCGAAGCCCATCAGCTTCATCGCGATCTGGCCCTGGTCGTGATACATCGTCAGCACCGCATCGAAGGCGCCGCCCTTGGCGCGCAGGAATACCGTGTCGGCCGGGAACGGCCCCTCGACGGCGATGCCCTCGCGCTGGCCGGCCGCGACCGCAGGCTCAATGACGTCGATCTCCTCGCGGCCGAAATTGCCGCCGTCGCCCGCGTGCGGATTGAGCCCGGCGACCGCGATGCGCGGACGCGCGAAGCCGGCGTCGCGCATGCAGAAGTCGGTCAGCTTGAGCGCACGATGGATGCGTTCACTGGACAGCCGCGCAGCGACGTCCTTGAGCGGGATGTGCGAGGTGACGCGCGCATTCCACAGCTGACCCAGCACGTTGAATTCGCTTGCAGCGGTCTTGAGCCCGGCCACCTCCGCGGAAAACGCGATCTCGTCGTCGTAGTCGGCGCGGGCAAGGCGCATCGCCTGCTTGTTGAACGGCGTGAAGCAGACGGCATCGACGCGGCCGTCGCAGCCGAGCTCGAGCGCGTGCCGGTAATTCGCCAGCGCGAACCTTCCGCCGGCAAGGCTCGCGGTTTTTGGCTCGACCTCTGCGGGATCGAGATGGCCGAGATCGACGAACAGCGCCTCGCCCTCCGCCTCGCGAAAGTCAGTGCCCTGCTCCACCGTCCTGAGTTCCGGCCTGACGCCCGCAACGCGCGCGCCTTCGTCGAAGATGCGCCGGTCGCCGATCACGACCAGCCGGGCACGGGCGCGGATGTAGTCCAGCGTCACGAGCTTCGCCGTCAGCTCCGGGCTGATGCCGGCGGGGTCTCCCATCGCGAGCGCAATGAGCGGCTTTGCAGTCATATGATCACCTTCTCCTGGCTTGTCGTCTCGGCGGTGGGGGGCGCGGGCTTGCGCCAGGGACGCGTCAGCTGCAACGCAAGCGGAAGCAGCAACAGCGCGATGCCGGCGATCACGAGGCTCGTCACCAGCCCGTTGGCAAAGAAGATCCCGAGCGATCCCTTGGACATCAGCATCGATTGTCGGAACGCGTCCTCGGCTTTGTCGCCGATCACGATCGCGAGCACCAGCGGCGCCAGCGGATAGAACAGCTTCTTGAAGAGATAGCCGACGATCCCGAAGCCGAGCATCATGACCACGTCGAGATAGGAATTCGAGACCGAATAGGCGCCGACCACGCAGATGATCACGATCAGCGGCGCGATCACGACAAAGGGAATCCGCATCAGGGCGGCAAAGACCGGGACGGTGAGCAGCACCAGCGCGACGGCGACGATGTTGCCGACATACATCGAGGCGATCAGACCCCAGACGAAGTCCTTCTGGTCGACGAACAGCATCGGCCCGGGATTGAGACCCCAGATCATGAGCCCGCCCATCATGACCGCCGCGGTGGCCGAGCCGGGAATGCCGAGCGAGAGCATCGGGAGCAGCGCGCTGGTGCCGGCGGCATGATCGGCCGTCTCCGGCGAGATGATGCCCTCGACCTCGCCGGTGCCGAAATATCGGCCGCGGCGCGAGAAGCGGCGGGCGATGCCGTAGCTCATGAAGGACGCCGCGGTCGGGCCGCCCGGCGTGATCCCCATCCAGCACCCGATCGCGGCGCTCCGCAGCAGCGCTACGCCATGCCGCGGCAGGCGGGCGACGGCGCGAAACACCTCGCCCCAATCGATCTTCGATGAGACGGCCCGGGCATGGAACTCCTCTTCGACTGCGACCAGGAGCTCGCCGATGCCGAACAGGCCCATCACCGCGACGACGAAGTTCACGCCCTTGACCAGCTCGTCGATTCCCATGGTGAGGCGCACGCTGCCGGACACGGTGTCGATGCCGATCGCGGCGATCGCAAAGCCGATCGCGAGCGCCACGACGGTCTTGATCGGCGCCGCGCCGCCCATGCCGACGAAGCTGGCGAAGGCGAGGAAATAGACCGCAAAATATTCCGGCGGCCCGAAGGCGAGCGCGACCTGCGCCACCCATGAGGCGAGGAAGGTGATCAGGATCACGCCGACCAGCGCGCCGAACGCGGCCGAGCCGAACGCGGTGGCGAGCGCCGTCGTCGGCCGGCCGTCGCGCGCCATCGGGTAGCCGTCAAAGGTGGTCGCGACCGATGATGGCTCTCCCGGGATGTTGAACAGGATCGAGGTCACAGAGCCGCCGAACAGCGCGCCCCAATACATGCTGGAGAGCAGGATGATCGCCGAAACCGGCTGCATGCCGAAGGTCAGCGGCAGCAGCAGCGACACGCCGTTCGGCGCGCCGAGGCCAGGCAGTACGCCGACGAGAATGCCGAGCAGCACGCCGATTGCCATCAGGACCAGATGCGGCACGGTGACCGCGATGGTGAAGCCGTGCAGGAGCTCCTGGAGATTGTCCATCGGCCTCTCCGTCAGAACCCGAGCGCGGCGGCGAGCGCGCCGTGCGGCAGCGTCACCTGGAACATGCGCTCAAACACGACGTAGAGCGCCAGTGCCGTCGCCGCCGCCATGGCGAGCGCGCGCGGCACGGATTGATGTCTGGGGATCGCGAGCACCGCGAAGACATACAAGGCCGAGGCGAGATACATCCCGAGCAACGGGATCGCAGCAACGAAGATTGCGGCCGGCACGAACAGGCCGGCAAGCCGGCGCAGCTCGGTCGGCGTGATGGCGATGGGAACGCTTGCGAGCGTCGCGGCCGGCAGGACTCCCCGCACCAGATTGTAGAGGCTGCCCACCACGATTACGAGGCCGGTCAGGAACGGGAACGTGCCGGCGTCCACGCCCGCGCTCGACCAGCCGATGCCGTTATCGAGGCTGGAGACGACCACCGCGACACCAAAGCTGCCGGTGAGGATGGCGGTCGCAAGTTCGAGGGCGCGGCGCGATATCATCGAGGGCTCCAGCCGGACGTGAGACGACAGGACATCATGGCGCAGGCGTTCGCCGTGTCACTTCACGAGCCAGCCCTGCTCGCTCGCAACCTGCCTGAGGTGCTCGAGGTCCTCCTTGATGAATTTGTCGAAGTCGGCGCCGGTCAGGAACGTGTCGACCTGGGAGGTCTTCTCGATGTAGTCCTTCCATTCCGGCGTCGCCTGCACCTTCTTCATGAGGTCGACATAGAACGCAGCCTGGTCCGGCGTGACCTTGCCGGGCAGCCACACCGTGCGGGGCTGCTCATATTGCTTGATGTCGAGGCCCTGCTCGACACAGGTCGGAACGTCGCTCCAGCCTTCGGTCGCCGTGATCTTGGCGCCCTGCGGCAGCCGCTTCGGGCTGAAGGCGCACAGCGGGCGCTGCGTGCCGCCGCGCCATTGCCCGAGGCTCTCGCTGGGATTGTTGACGTGGGAATCGATGTGCCCGCCAGCGAGCTGCACGGCGGCTTCGGCGCCGCTCTTGAAGGGGATGTAGGTCAGCTTGACGTGACCGATCTTCTCGATCATGCGGGTCAAGACCTCGTCGGTGTCCTTCGACTGCGCGCCGCCCATCTTGAATTCACTCGACGCGGCGGCCTTCAGGTAGTCCCCCGCCGTCTTGTAGGGCGCGTCCTGCTTGACCCAGAGCAAAAACTCGTCCTGCGCCATCGCCGCGATCGGGGTGAGGTCGGTGTAGTTGAAGGCGACCTTGGATACGAGCGGCTGCTGCCAGGCGTTCGACGTGCCGAAGATCACCTTGTAGGGATCGCCCGCGGACGCCTTGCCGTAGACATAGCCTTCGGCGCCGCTGCCGCCGCCCTTGTTGACGACAACGATCGGCTGATCCGTCAGCTTGTACTTGGTGATGATGTTCTGCACCGCACGGGCGAGATTGTCGGTCCCGCCGCCCGGCCCGGCCGTGGCCACGAACTCGATCGGCTTTTGCGGCTGCCAGGCCGCAAGCGCCGGCATCGTGCCGGCGAGCAAGGCCGCGGCTGCGGAAAGCAGAAATGTTGACGTCCGACCCATGATTTCCTCCAGCTGATTTCTTGTTTTTTCTGTTGTTCTCGTCTGTCGTATTGACGTTAGGTCAGGCGACGCGTTCCTCCTGCCCCCTAGACGCCGAAACGATCGCGCCTTCTTGTTCGAGCGCTTCGATTTGCTTTTGGTCGAACCCGTGCTCGGCCAGCACCTCCCGGGTATGCTCACCATAGACGGGCGCACCGGAACGCACTTTGCCTGGCGTCTCCGAAAACTTGACCGGAAGCCCGATCGTCTTCACCGGGCCGAGGGTGGAATGCTCGACCTCGACGACCATCTCGCGCGCCAGTGTCTGCGGATCGCTGAGGGCTTCCAGCATGTCGTGCACGGGTCCGCACGGCACACCCTTCTCGTCGAGCGCCGCAAGCCAATGCGATCGTGACTTGGTGCGGAAGCGCTCACTCAGGACCGCTTCGAGCTCCTTCAGATTCGCCATGCGGTCGGCACCGGTAACGAAGCGCGGATCGGCGGCGAGCTCGGTTGCGCCAAGCGCCTCCAGCATCAACAGCCAGTGCTTCTTGTTGGCGCCACCGACCACGAGCCAGCCGTCGGAGGCTTCAAAGGCCTGGTACGGCGCGTTGAGTGGATGGGCCGAGCCCATCGCGCGCGGCGCGGTGCCCACGGCCAGCGCGATCGTCGATTGCCAATAGGTCTGTACCAGGGCCGCTTCATAGAGCGAGGTCTCGACCCACTGCCCTTCACCGGTCTTGAGACGGTGCGCATAGGCAGCGAGGATGCCCATGCTCGCGAGCAGGCCGGCGGTGATGTCGGACAGCGGCGGGCCGCACTTCACGGGCGGACCGTCAGGACGTTCACCCGTGAAGCTCATGATGCCGCTCATGGCCTGCGCGACCAGATCGAATCCCCGGCGGCGCTTGTAGGGCCCGGTGCGGCCAAAGCCCGACAGCGAGCAGTAGATCAGCGCCGGGAATTCCTGGTGCAGCGCCTCGTAGCCGAAGCCCAGGCGCTCCATGGCGCCCGGCGCAAAATTCTCGACCAGCACGTCGGCGCTCGCGATCAGACGGCGCAGCACCTGTTTGCCGCCTTCGGTCTTCAAATCCAGCACGATGCCGCGCTTGTTGCGGTTCATCATCAGGAAGGACGCCGCCTCCTCACCGATCTTCGGCGGCACCGAATGACGGGTGTCATCGCCGTTCGGCCACTTCTCGATCTTGATGACGTCGGCGCCCATGTCGGCGAGCATCAGGGTGCAGGTCGGCCCCGCCATGACATGGGTGAGATCGATGACCTTGAGGCCGGTAAGCGGGCCCGAACGGCGAGAGGTGGATTTCGATCGATCGCTTTGCATCGGCCTGCCCTATTGACCGCGCCACTGCGGCGCGCGCTTGTTGAGGAAAGCATCGAGCCCTTCGCGAAAATCCTGGCTCGTGTAGCACATCAGGATGAGGTCTCCGCCCTCATCCCGCGTCAGCCGCTTTTGCAGGCGGGCCACCGCCTGCTTGGTCGCAGTCAGCGTCAACGGCGCGTGGCTGGCGAGCAGCCGGGCGACCTCGTCGGCGCGCCTGTCGAGCGCCGCAATGTCCTCGACGACCTCGCCGAGCAGCCCGACGTTTGCGGCCTCCGCGGCATCGACGAGACGCGCAGTGAAGATCAGATCCTTGACGCGCGCGGCACCAATGAGCGCGGTGCGACGGCTGACATTGGACATCGACAGGCAATTGCCGAGCGTCCGGGCGATGGGAAAGCCGATTCTGGTGGTCTTGGTGCCAATGCGCAGGTCACAGGCCGCGGCAATGCCCGCCCCTCCACCGGTGCAGAATCCGTTGATCGCCGCGATCGTCGGCACGCGGCACTGCTCGAGAGTGGTGAGGACGCGATCAATCCGGTTCTCGTAGTCGATCGCGTCCTGCGGTGTCTTGAATTCGCGGAACTGATTGATGTCGGTGCCCGAGGCGAAGGCCTTGTCGCCTGCACCGCGCAGCACCAGCACCTTGATCGACTGATCGCTGTTGGCCTCTTCGCAAATCGCGGCGAGCCGCTCGTACATGGCGAAGGTGAAGGCATTGCGCGCCTGCGGGCGGTTGAAGATGATCCGCCCGATGCCGTCCTGGCACTCAAAAACGAGGTCTGCCGCCGCCGCGACCGATAGGTCCATTTCCTCTGTCCTTTGTTTTTTTACATTTTTGAATGCAAAATCTGATATTTTCAAGCTGAAACTTCTATTCATCAGCTTATAAGTTCATTTTTGCATGCAAAATGGAGCCCGATCCCATGCTTCATGAGGAGGTCGTCGGCCGCATCCGCGCCATCCTGCTCGACGGCGAAATCCCGCCGGGCGCGCGGATTCCCGAGCGCGAGCTGTGCGACCGGCTGCAGATCTCGCGCACGCCGCTGCGCGAGGCGCTCAAGGTGCTCGCCGCCGAGGGCCTCGTGCAGTTGCTGCCCCATCGCGGCTCGCGCGCGGCGAAGCTGACCGACAAGGACATGCGCGACCTGTTCGAGGTCTGCCAGGGCCTCGAGGCTCTCGCCGGCGAGCTCGCCTGCGAGCGAATCACCGACGCCGAGATCGACGAGATCGCCGCCGCGCATTCGGACATGGTGAAGCATTATCGCGAGGGCGACCTGATCCAGTACTACCGCGGCAACCGCGCCATTCACGAAGCCATCGTCACCGCGGCCGGAAATCCCGTGCTCGTAGGGCTCTATGCCTCCGTGACCGCGCGCATTCGCCGCGCGCGCTATGTCACGCCGATGACGCCGCAGCGCTGGGCGCTCGCCGTGAAGGAGCACGAAGCGATCCTGAACGCTCTCCAGCGCCGCGATGGCGTTGGCCTAGCCCACATCCTGCGTGCGCACCTTCGCCACAAGCGCGAAGAGGTCTTGCAGGCGGGTTTTGCCGAAACGGAAGGAAGTGAGCTCACGCTGCGGATCGCGTGAGGGGCGACGCGCCGGCAGGATCCTTGGCCGGCCGAGCTGTCCGGGGAACATGCAATTCTCTGTTGCCCTACAATCACACCACCGTGGAATCGGCAGTTAGACCTGTGACGAGAAGCGCCACCAATGGCAGACCACTGGCGAAGCAGCTACGTATTTCCCGTTTGAAATATTTGGCAATGCAATGCATTGCATTGGGGCACCTGTGGAATTTGCAGTTAGGGTTGGCGGCTCGCGTCCCACGCGGTGGGCGTTCTCCATCAAGGCGCTGTTAGCGAGTACGGCATTGACGAGGGCCCTACCTGCCGCAGTCGTGGTCCTGACCGCGATGGCGATCTCCGGACAGGCGGCCGCGCAGACCTGGTACGGGGGACCCGGCCCGTGGGGCACAGGCTCGAACTGGACACCAGCTAGTGTTCCAAATGCAGTCGACGCTGTTGCGACGTTCAATGACGGAACCGCATACGCGACCTTCTTCGTCGATCTTGTTGGCGCCCGTTCACGATCGGCACCCTCAATCTGAACGCTACCGTTGTGAACGGTAACTTCGGGTTTACCAACGGCACGCTGATCATGCAGACCAGCACAGGCTCGGCCAGCTGCTGGCGCTTCGCGCCACTTCGCTCCACGCCGTCACCAGACCTCACGACCGGCTTGTAAACTCGCAAGGATCGCGCGATTCTGATTGTGGCAGGACAGGACCGCGGTGCATGGCGATTGAGCTGCATGGCTACCAATACAGCGTCTATTCCTGGATCGCCCGGTTGGCTCTCCATGAAAAAGGCGTGACGTACAATTGGGTGGAGATAAATCCCTTCGCTGAGGATGTCCCTGCCAGCTACCTTGCAATGCATCCCTTCAGGCGCGTGCCCGCGCTGGTTCATGCCGGGTTCGTCGTCTACGAGACGGGCGCGATCACGCGCTATGTCGATGAGGCCTTTGAAGGTCCCATGCTCCAGCCAGCGGAGCCGAGAGAGCGGGCACGTTGCAATCAGATCATGTCGATCGTGGACAGCTACGCCTACTGGCCTCTGGTGAGGCAAGTCTTCTCTCACAGGGTTCTCAGGCCGCTCATGAGACGACCGGCGGATGAGAGCGAGTTTCAAAAAGGCATCGAAGCGGCGCCGAGGATATTGGCAGCTCTTGAGAGAGCCGCTAGCGAGGGGCAGTACCTCTGCGGCAATCAACTGTCATTGGCTGACATCCATTTGGCGCCGATGATCGGCTACTTTGTGCTGGCCGACGAAGGGCGTGCGCTTCTCCAGAAGCACCCTAGGCTTGATCACTGGTGGTCAGAACTCTCCAAGAGATCCGCGTTCGCAAACACAACGCCGCGATTGCCGTGATCCTATGAGTACGCGCCTCAGCACCCCAACTTGTCGGCGATGCCGCCAAAATCTTTCGCGACAATGTCCCACTTGCCGGTGGCATCAAAATCCACCTTTTGCAGCGGACCGTATTCGGTCGGTCGTGCGACGAAGGCGGTCTTGAGGCCGTTCTTTTGCGCGGCCAGGAGGTCGCCGTTGTGGGCGGCGACCATCATCACCTCGCCGGGCTTGAGGCCGAGCAGGCGCGCGGCGCCGAGATAGGTCTCGGGATCGGGCTTGTAGTGCTCAAACAGCTCCGCCGACATCACGAGGTCCCACGGAAGACCTGCGAACTTCGCCATGTTGGTCAGCAGCGCGACGTTGCCGTTCGACAGCGGCGAGATCACGAATTTTGATTTCAGCCGCGTCAGGCCCGCGACGCTGTCCGGCCACGGATGCAGGCGATGCCAGCCCTTGGTGAGGTAATCGAGATCGGCATCGGTCAGCCCCTTGATCGCGAACTTCTCGACCAGCTTTTCCAGCGAGCGGCGGTGCAGGTCATCGAGCATGACATAGCCGCGCTCAGGATGCTTGCGCACATCGTCCATGGAGGCGACGTACACGCCGCGCCAACCGTCGACCAGCGCGGTCCAGTCGGCGGCGATGCCGCGTTGCTTCCCCCACCACATGAAGTCGGTGATCAGGCTGGTGCGCCAGTCGACGACCGTGCCGAACACGTCGAACACGAGGGCTTTGACGGTGGACAGATCGGACATGTGCGCTTCCCCTGTTATTTGTTGTCATTCCGGGGCGCGACGAAGTCGCGACCCCGGAAACTCGCGCCACATCCCCTGGATTCCGGGTTCGCGCTGCGCGCGCCCCGGAATGACGTCAGAGGATTAATCCAGGTGAAACTTCGCCAGCTCCCGGTGCTCGGCCTTGATGTAGCGCACGGTGCCTGTCACCGAGCGCATCACCACCGTCTCGGTCTCGATCACGCCGTCCTTGCGGAATTTGACGCCCGAGAGCAGCGAGCCCGTAGTGACGCCGGTGGCGGCGAACAGGCAGTCGCCCTTGGCCAAGTCCTCGATGCCGTAGATCAGCTTGGGATCGTTGACGCCCATCTTGGCGGCACGCTCGCGCTTCTCGTCGGAATCGAGGATCAGGCGGCACTGCATCTGGCCGCCGATGCAGCGCAGCGCCACGGCCGCGAGCACACCCTCCGGCGCGCCGCCGGTGCCCAGATACATGTCGACGCCGGTGTTGTCGGGGTCGGCGCAGTGGATGACGCCGGCGACATCGCCGTCGGTGATGAGGCGCACCGCTGCGCCCGTCGAGCGCACGCTCGCGATGATGTCGGCATGGCGCGGACGGTCGAGCACGAGAACCGTGATCGCCTCCGGGTTGACACCCTTGGCCTTGGCGAGGCGGCGGACGTTGTCGGCCGGCGTGGCATCGAGATCGACAACGCCCTTGTCGTAGCCCGGACCAATCGCGAGCTTCTGCATGTAAACGTCGGGCGCGTGCAGCAGCGTGCCGCCATCGGCCATTGCCATGGTCGCGATCGCGCCCGGCATGTTCTTGGCGCACAGCGTGGTGCCTTCGAGCGGGTCGACGGCGATATCGACCTGGGGACCGGCCTTGATGCCGACCTGCTCGCCGATGAAGAGCATCGGCGCCTCGTCGCGCTCGCCCTCGCCGATCACGATGGTGCCCTCGATCGGCAGCTTGTTGAGCTCGCGCCGCATCGCGTCGACGGCGGCCTGGTCGGCCGCCTTCTCCTGCCCGTGGCCGCGCAGCCGCGCGGCCGACACCGCCGCCCGCTCCGTCACGCGCACGATCTCCAGCGTGAGAATGCGCTCGAGCAACGCGTGCGGCGGGACTGAAATATGGGTCGACATCGGCTCACTCCTTCGAAACAGTTCGGGACAGAAGTCTCTGTCCGCATCAACTCGCAACGCCCACGGTTCGTTCGAACCGCCCTCATTGTTTGAGCATGATCTCTCCGGAAAACCGCTTCACACTTTGCGCTAGCGCGGTCCTTCGAATCCGGATCATGCTCTAGTTCTTCTCGATCCGGATGACCTGCGGCCGTCCGCTGATCACCTTGTCGTGCTGTACGGCGGCAAGCGCACGGCGCACGGCGTCCTCGTGGGTCGCATAGGTGATCAGGATGACGGGCACGGGCGCAGCCTTGCCTGGATTCGCCGGGACAGCTCCACCATTGGGATGGCGCTGCACGATGGATTCGATCGAAATCTTTTGCTCGGCGAGCCGGGTCGCTATCGCAGCCGCAGTGCCCGGGAGATCGCGCGCCAGGAGGCGAATGTAGTAGCCGCCTTCATGCCGCTCCATCGGCGCCTTCGTGGTGTCGCGCAGGTGCGCGACGGGGCGGCCGAACGGATTGGCGCGGATGCCGCGCGCAACATCGGCGATGTCGGCGACGACGGCGGATGCGGTCGCAGCTCCCCCGGCACCGGGGCCAACCAGCGTGATCGGCGGAATCCCCTCGCCGTCGATTGTGACTGCATTGGTGACGCCCATCACCTGCGCGATCGAGGACGATTTCGGAACCATGGTCGGATGCACGCGCTGCTCGATGCCCTTGGCGGTGCGAACCGCAACGCCGAGCAGCTTGACGCGGTAACCAAGATCGGCAGCCGCGCGCAAATCTTCCGGCGCGATGGACGAGATACCTTCGACATACACCGCACTTTGAGCAACTTTTGTGCCGAAAGCGAGGCTCGCGAGGATCGCGAGCTTCTGCGCGGTGTCATGGCCATCGACGTCGAAGGACGGATCAGCCTCGGCATAGCCGAGCCGCTGCGCATCCTTGAGGCATTCGGCGAAGGACAGGCCTTCCTGCTCCATCCGCGTCAGGATGTAATTGCAGGTGCCGTTGAGGATGCCGTAGACGCGGCTGATGCCGGTTGCGGCGAGACCTTCGCGTAACGTCTTGATGACGGGAATCGCGGCACCGACCGCTGCCTCGAAATTCAGCGCGCCGCCGTGCTTTTCGGCTGATTTGGCGAGCTTGATGCCGTGCTTGGCGAGCAGTGCCTTGTTGGCGGTGACGACGGACTTGCCGGCGTTCAGCGCTGCCTCGACCGCGGAGAGCGCGGGATCGCCGGCCCCGCCCATCAGCTCGACGAAACAGTCGACCTCGGGATGGGTGGCCAGCGCGATCGGGTCCTTCGCCCAATCGACGCCGCGCAGGTCGATGGAGCGCTTCTTCGCCTTCGAACGCGCGGTGACGGCGACGACGCGAATGCCCCGGCCGCTGCGGCCCGCGAGCACGCGAGCCTGGGTTTCAATCAAGCGGACAACTTCGGCGCCCACGGTGCCGAGGCCCGCAATACCCACTTTCAGGGGTGCGACCATAACGCGAAAAAACCTGCCGGAGGGACTTAACGCCGATTGGCGAGCGGAACGACGTTGTGCAACGTTTCGATGCCGCTTTCAAGGAAGCGGCGCACGCCGCGCGCGGCCTGCCTGATCCGTTGCTCGTTTTCCACCATGGCGATGCGGACATATCCTTCGCCATGCTCGCCGAATCCGACGCCGGGCGACACCGCGACCCCGGATTTCTCCACCATCAGCGTCGCGAACTCCATGCTGCCAATGCTGCGGAAGGCCTCCGGCAGCGGGACCCATGCGAACATCGAGGCATCCGGCGGCGGAATGTCCCAGCCGGCGCGGCCGAACGACTCGACCAGCGCATCGCGGCGCTTGCGGTAGGTGTCGCGCATCTCCTTGATGCAATCGTCGGGGCCGTTCAGCGCGGCCGTCGCGGCGACCTGGACCGGCGTGAAGGCGCCGTAGTCGAGATAGGATTTGACGCGCGCGAGCGCTGCGATCACGCGCTCATTGCCGACGGCAAAGCCCATGCGCCAGCCGGCCATCGAATAGGTCTTCGACATCGAGGTGAACTCGACGGTCACGTCCATCGCGCCCGGCACCTGGAGCACCGAGGGCGGCGGGTTCTTCTCGTCGAAATAGACCTCGGCATAGGCGAGGTCGGAGAGAATCAGGATCTCGTGCTTCTTCGCGAACGCCACGAGGTCCTTGTAGAAGTCGAGGCTCGCGACATAGGCGGTCGGGTTCGAGGGATAGCAGACGACGAGCGCGAGCGGCTTCGGGATCGAATGAACGATCGCCCGCTCCACCGCTTCGAAGAACTGCGGCGTCGGCTCCGACGGCACCGAACGGATCACGCCGCCCGCCATCAAAAAGCCGAAGGCGTGAATCGGATAGCTCGGGTTGGGACAGAGGATGACGTCGCCGGGCGCGGTGATCGCCTGGGCCACGTTGGCAAAGCCCTCCTTCGAGCCGAGCGTTGCCACCACCTGGGTGTCAGGATTGAGCTTCACGCCGAAGCGACGGGCATAATAGGCGGCCTGGGCCTTGCGCAGCCCGGGGATGCCGCGCGAGGCGGAGTAACGGTCGGTCCGCGGTTTGCCGAGCGTCTCCTTGAGCTTCTCCAGCACATGCGGCGGCGCCGGCAGATCCGGATTGCCCATGCCGAGGTCGATGATGTCGGCGCCGGCGTTCCGCGCGGCCGCCTTGGCACGGTTGACCTGTTCGAACACGTAAGGCGGCAGGCGGCGGATGCGGTAAAAATCTTCCATGGCTCTCTGGGCTCCGGGCAACCGGTCAGGACAGAATCGAACGGCCTTCCACGGACCATCGAAAAGGGATCCAAGCCTTGCGCGAAAATCACTCCAAATCAAACACTTAGAGCAAATTCCGACGACAAGGGCTGAACTCCTTCACCCTGACTTTCGGTTGAATTGATGTCTTTTAGCACGGACCGACGGGCGCGCCAGCGATTACCTTGCACCGCCCCAGCTTGGCATCGTTACTTGGCATCCTTGGCGGCGACGGCCTGGCGGTCGCGCGCGGCGGCCAACTCCGCCTCGATCTTTGCGCGCTTATCCGGCGGGATCACCGCCTCGTCACGGGCCGGCGGCAGATCATGAACCGGCAGATAGGTGCTGGGATCCTTTGGATGCGCCTGGGTGTCGGCGGGCGTCAGATCCGCGATCTGGCTGGTACAGCCGGCAAGCCCGAGCGCCACGATCAGCAGCGCGCCGCAGACAAGCCGCGTCTTTTGCAGGTCCCTCAACGCCAACACTTGGGAAATCCCCTACTCGTCCCAACGCCAGGCTGTCGGAGCCTAACCCGACAACCTGCCCAAGCTCAAACCATTGCTGCCCTAAATGGTGCGAGCGAGAAAACATCCAAGAGCCACCAACCCGCTAGGTGCGGCTTGATTGTGACGGAACCAAGAAACTTTGTCGCAGTGCAACACATCTTCGCGAGTGTTTAACGCCAAACGTGCGAGCTTCGCGGTGACGAATACGGAATGAATCGTTACTGTCTTGGTCATGACTACCGTTACGCCCGACACGCCCACGTCTGAAAAGAAGTTCGATGCGGAAGCCTTCGCGATGAATGTCGCGCGGGCGCTGGAGAGCAGCGGCAAGGCGCTCGCCGCTTACATCAAGCCGCGCGAGAGCGGCGAGGTGCAGGATCGACCGCCGACCGAACTCACCGAAGTCGTCAAGACTTTCACGTCGGTCGCGGAATACTGGCTGTCGGACAGCTCGCGCTCCTCCGATCTGCAGACCAAGCTCGCCAAGGATTATCTCGACCTCTGGGGCGCGGCGGCGCGGCGCATGGCCGGCCAAGACGTGGCGCCCGCGATCGTGCCCTCGCCGCGCGATAAGCGCTTTGCCGATCCGGAATGGAAGTCGAACCAGTTCTTCGATTTCGTGATGCAGCTCTATCTGCTCACGACCAAATGGGCGCAGGAGCTGGTGCACGACGCCGAAGGGCTCGATCCGCACACCCGCCGCAAGGCCGAGTTCTACGTCCAGCAGGTCACCAACGCGCTGTCGCCGTCGAACTTCGTGCTGACCAATCCGGAGGTGCTGCGCGAGACGGTCGCAAGCAACGGCGAAAATCTCGCGCGCGGCCTGAAGATGCTGGCCGAGGACATCGCGGCCGGCAAGGGCATGCTGAAGATCCGCCAGTCCAATCCTGACAACCTCGTCGTCGGCGTCAACATGGCGACGACGCCGGGCAAGGTGATCTACCAGAACGAGATGATGCAGCTCATCCAGTATGAGCCGACGACCGAGAAGGTGCTGCGCACCCCGCTCCTGATCGTGCCGCCCTGGATCAACAAGTTCTACATTCTCGATCTCAAGCCGGAAAAATCCTACATCAAGTGGTGCGTCGACCAGGGCATCACCGTGTTCGTGATCTCCTGGGTCAACCCCGACAAGCGGCTCGGCAACAAGAGCTGGGAAGACTACATGAAGGAAGGCCCGCTCACGGCGATGGACGTGATCGAGAAGGCCACCGGCGAAATGAAGGTGCACACGGCGGGCTATTGCGTCGGCGGCACGATGCTTGCGACCACGTTGGCCTGGCTCGCCGAGAAGCGCCGCCAGCGCGTGACCTCGGCGACGTTCTTCGCCGCACAGGTCGACTTCACCCATGCCGGCGACCTCCTCGTTTTCGTCGACGAGGAGCAGATCGCCGCGCTCGAGCACGACATGAAGGCCGCCGGCGTGCTCGAAGGCTCGAAGATGGCGATGGCCTTCAACATGCTGCGCTCCAACGACCTGATCTGGTCCTACGTCGTCAGCAACTATCTGAAGGGCCAGCAGCCGAGCGCGTTCGACCTGCTGCACTGGAATTCCGACGCCACGCGTATGACCTCGGCGAACCATTCCTATTACTTGCGCAACTGCTATCTCGAGAACCGGCTGTCGGCCGGCACGATGGTGCTCGACAACACCCTGCTCGACCTCTCCAAGGTCAAGGTGCCCGTCTACAATCTCGCCACCCGCGAGGACCACATCGCCCCGGCCGAGTCGGTGCTCTATGGCTCGCAGTTCTTCGGCGGCCCGGTGAAATACGTCCTGTCCGGCTCCGGACACATCGCCGGCGTGGTCAACCCGCCCGCCTCGAACAAGTACCAGTACTGGACCAACGACAACATCAAGGACGCCAACGTCGCCCAGTGGATGAAGGGCGCGGTTGAGCACAAGGGCTCGTGGTGGCCGGACTGGCGCCAATGGCTGGGTGAGCTCGATCCGGAGGAGGTCCCGGCCCGCGCGGTCGGCAGCGACGCCCTGCCCCCGATCGAGGACGCGCCCGGCAGCTATGTCCGCGTTCGCGCATAGCGGAATCTCTCGCGTTTTTGTATAAGCTTTCTTCTCGGCACAGCGACCAGAGGGGACCGGGTTATGACGCGCGAATTGTTCTGGCTGACACTGACGGTGATCCTGACCGGTATTCTCTGGATCCCCTACATCATCAACCGCTGCCAGGTTCGCGGCCTCTCCGGCGCGATGGCCAATCCCTCGCGCGGTGACAAGCCGCATGCCGAATGGGCCAACCGGCTGATGTTCGCGCATGACAACGCGGTCGAGAACCTCGTGATCTTCGCGCCGCTGGTGCTGATCCTGAACGCGATCGACTATTCCACGAAATGGACCGTGTTCGCCTGCGCCGTCTATTTCTGGGCCCGCGTTGCGCATCTGATCGTCTATACGCTCGGCCTGCCGGTGTTCCGCACGCTGGCCTTCACCGTCGGCTTCCTCGCGCAGGCCGTGCTGGCGCTGGCGATCTTCAAGGTATTCTGATCTCGCGTCCCGGACGCGCTGCGTCCGGGCCCCGGCCTGTCGAGCACCGAGACCTGGATGCGTCGCGAGTTGAACCGGGACTTTCTCGAATTCCACGATCTGCGACCGGACACCGTCCTGTCGATCGTCGACCGCGCGCAGGTCCTGGCGGCAGCCTGGAACGACCGTAGCATGCCGCTGAGCCTTGCCGGCAAGCGCGTGGCTCTCATTGTCGACGACGGTGGATGGAGGAATACCACGGCCTTCGATCTCGGCGTGCAGGCAATGGGCGGCGTCTGCGTCCAGACGCCGATCAGATTCAATGTCCGCGAAACAACTGCCGATCTGGGGAAATATCTCGACAACTGGTTCGACGTCCTGATGGTGCGCACCAGGGAGCTGTCGGCGCTGCGAGAGCTTGCATCGAGCGCCGGCGCGCCGGTCGTGAATGCGAGAACGCGATCAAATCACCCCTGTGAAACGCTCGGCGATCTCGCCTATGTCAGGAGCAAGAGAGCCAGGCTCGATGGCCTGAAGGTCGTCGGCGTGTCCCCCGCCGCAAACATACTCCGCTCATGGGTTGAAGCCTCGATCGCGCTGCCGCTCCAGGTGACCCAGATCTATCCGGAAGACTGGCATATCAAGGACATCGCGAGTCCAAACTTCACCGCCACGTCCCGCCTGGATCCCTTGTTCGATGCGGACGTGATCATCACCGACTGCTGGCCTGACGGCGCGCGCGAGGATGAGCTTCTCAAATATCAGATATCGGCATCGCTGCTCGATAGATGCCGCCCCGACGTCATTTTCCTGCCCTGCCCGCCCGTGACCAGGGGCCAGGAGGTCAGCGCCGACGCGATGTCACATCCGGCCTGCCAGAGTCCGGCTGCAAAAGCCTATCTTCTGCACGCCCAGAACGCCCTGCTCGAATGGATCGTCGCATAGCCCCTTCGAGCTGGCGCACCTGCGATTTTCAAGGGACCTGAAGCCTCCAAAAGCTCCGCCGCGGCCGCCGGTGGCTTCGGTACGGGCGGTGGCCCCAACGAGACCCGTTGGGGTGGGCTCCGGCTCTGCAGCGCACCGCCGAAAGAAGCGCTGCGCTGCGTCGGGGGCACGAGGAGCTCTACTCCTCCGGCAGGCCCAGCATCAGCCGCATGTTCTGCACGGCAGCGCCGGACGCACCCTTGCCGAGATTGTCGAGCCGCGCGACCAGCACCGCCTGGTGATACTTGTCGCTGGCGAAGACGTAGAGCTCGAGCATGTTGGTCTCGTTCAGCGCCTCCGGCTCGAGCCGGCCGCCCTTGGTCGCCTCGTTCTGAAGCGGCATCACCGAGACGTATTTTGAACCGGCGTAGCGCTTTGCCAGCGCGGCCTGCAGGTCCGCGCCATCAGGCTTGCCCGGCAGCGTGTCGAGCTGCAGCGGCACCGAGACCAGCATGCCCTGCCGGTAGTTGCCGACCGAGGGGATGAAGATCGGCCGCCGCGTCAGGTTGGAGTAAAGCTGCATCTCCGGCAGATGCTTGTGCTCGAAGCCGAGACCGTAGAGCTCGAACGACGGCGCGCTGCCGTCCTCGAAACTCGCGATCATCGACTTGCCGCCGCCGGAATAGCCGCTCACCGCGTTGACGGTGACGGGATAGTCCTGAGGCAGCAGGCCGGCATCGACGATCGGCCGCAGCAGCGCGATCGCACCGGTCGGATAGCAGCCGGGATTGGAGACCTTTTTCGCGGCCTTGATCTTGCCGGCCTGGTCGGGCGTCAGCTCCGGAAAGCCATAGGCCCAGTCGGGCGCGACCCGGTACGCAGTGGAGGCGTCCAGCACCTTCGGCGCCGAGGCGCCCATGCTGTCGACCAGCGCAACCGTCTCCTTTGCGGCATCATCGGGCAGGCAGAGGATGACGAGATCCACCTCCTCCATCAGCGCCTTCTTGGCCGCGGGATCCTTGCGCTTGTCGTCGGCGATGGTCTTCACCGCGACGTCGCTCTGGAGCTTGAGCCGCTCGTTGATGCCGAGCCCGGTCGTGCCGGAGCCGCCGTCGACGAAAACGGTGGCGGGCTTCTTCGCAACGCCGGTGGTCGGTGCTTGCTTGGTATCAGCGAGGCTCATGGCGCGCTCCTTTCGAGCATGTTCGTGTCGTCTGCAAAAGCTAGCGGCCGGGTCTGCCGCATCAAGTGTGAGATCTGCTTCGCGTCGGCATCGCCGTCGCCAAGCGCGTTCGCGACCGCCGCGAAATCGGCATCCGACTTGTGCTGGTTGAGCTTGAAGCTGCCCTCGACCTCTTCAACCGTCATGACCAGACCAACGATCGCCTTCTTCATCGTCTCGAGCCGCCCGGCCGTCATCTTGGCCGACGTCCACGGCGCCTTCGGCAACAGCCAGCTCTCGAACTTGTCGCTGAGCGTGTCGATCTGCACCGACAACTCGTCGCCCGACAGCAGCCGCACCGGGCCGGTCAGGTGAACCGACTGGTAGAGCCAGGTCGGCACCTGGTCCGGCGAGACGTACCAGTCCGGCGACACATAGGCATCGGGGCCGTTGACCGCGAGCAGCCAGGACGTCGTGCCGTCCGCAAGCTTTACCAGCGGATTGTGACGGGCAACGTGAAAGGCCACGTGCGGCGTGCCGTCGTCGGCGTAGGTCAGGTAGAACGGCAGCGCGGAGGCGACCGGCTTGTGGCCGTCGAAGGCGCACATCGTGCCGAAGCCGCGCTCATCCGCGAATTTGAGGCTGGCGGCGCGGTCCTGCTTGAAAAAGGGTGGCGTGTACATCGTGGTCTCCTGCTGGGCCTCCTCTGGGGAGCCGCCGGATCAGATCGCGCTGACAGGAGAGAGAATGCCGCGGATCGGATCCAGCGGCAAAGACGATGATCTCAAACGCGATCGACCGCCCAAACCGCTAAGCTGCGGCGGCGGCGACGGGCGAACAGGATGGTCGCGGCGTTGATCATGGCGCGCGGCTATAAGGCCATATCGGCCGAACGTCAAGGTTTTGGAACCGTTGTTCGAGGCCTGGATCCGGAGTACACGGCGAGCGCAAGCGGCCGGCGTCCCGTTGCTGTCGTTACCATCTGGCTAGGCCGAGACGGCCGAAGAGCGTTTCCCAAAAGGAACCTCCGCGGGTCAGCTCGTACAAATGAGCGCTTGCCTGCCCGTTTCCGAGATCGGACGCCTTGCTGTACCACTTGATCGCCTGCCGGGTATCCTTGGCCACACCCGTGCCGCTCTCATACGCCCACCCCAAATTGTATTGGGCCAGCCCGTCGTTCTGTTCGGCGGCCTTGCGCAGCAGCGATATGCCCTTGGCGAAATCCTGCGGCACGCCTTCGCCCTTGATGTGCAGGAGGGCGAGGTTCGTCTGCGCGAACGTCAATCCCTGGTCAGCTGCCTTCGAAAACAGATCGAAAGCCAGCGCATAGTCCTGGGGAACACTGCGTCCGTCCCGGTACATGGCCGCAAGGCGGGACTGGCTATAGGCGTTGCCCTGATCCGCGGCCTTGGCGTACCAGTCGGCCGCCTGCTTCTCGTCCCGAGCTGTTCCCAGGCCCATCTCGTAGACGTAAGCAAGATTCTCCTGGCCGTAGGCATCGCCCTGTTCGGCCGACAAGCGAAACCATTTGATCGCCTCCGCGCTGTCGCGCTTCGTTCCGCTTCCGTCCCGGTACATCGCCCCCAGATAGGACTGCGCACGTGCGCTGCCGATTTCGGCCAGCGGCTTCAACCGCTCCATCGCGCGTTCGAAATCATGGGCGAGATATGCGCTCACGCCGTCCCTGAAGTCGGCGCCAACGTCGATGACGGAGGCCCCCGCTTTCGGGGTCAGGCCGATCAGCCCGTATTTGAACTCGTCGAGCTTATCAAACCCCTTCTCGATTGCGGGGGCAAACTCCGCCGGGCAGACCGGCGCATCGAGCGTCAGGCGAAGAACGGCATTGGAGCGAATGGTTCGGCCATCGAGGTCAATCGTGCCGCTGACCTCGATCCGGCCGTGCACGGCTCCATAGCCCGTCCGCCCTTCGAACGTGGCCGAATAGGCGACGGGTGCCGGTTTCTCGTAGAAGAAGATGTTCTCGGGGACCGTGAGCGAAGCGGCCTCGCGGTATTCCATCGGCCGGCAAACGAAGGGCCGGCCGTTCGTCTGGCGGGCAGCCAACCGCAGCAACGGTCGCCTTGGATCAGTCAACGGCAACACCCTGACGCGCGCAGGCCGATCGAGATCGACGGCCTTGCTGATCTGAAACGTCGACGTGATAGCGTAGTCGTCCGTCAGGTCGCGCGGATTTGGATAGGTGTAGTCGCCGGTGCCGGTCAGGCCGGCCTGCTCGATCAGGCGCTTGGCGGTCATCTGCCGGTCTGCATCATCCAGTCCTTGTGCGACCACGCGTCCCAGTTGCGCGCCGACGCCAGCGCCGGACAGGATCGACCGTGCCTCGCGTTTCCCATCCTTGCCGAGGACGTAGTCCGTTTCCGCAGCTAGGCGGAAGCGTGCCGGGTCGATCATGGGGATGCGTCCCATAGTGCCCTTGTCGATGTTGAGGGCCGGCTTGCCCGCGAGATCCGGCGGCAGGGAGCCGAAGGCAAAGAGTGAGGCGGTCGGATCGAGATACTGGTCGATCTCCGGGACATAGGCGATCGCGTGATCGAAATTCGGCGTGGCAATTTCGGTGAGCGTGTACCTTGCGTCCGAGTTCACTGCGACCAAATTTGCCTCTATGCCCTGGGCAGCAAGCAATGCCTTGAACAGCGTCGCATGCGCCTTGCAATCGCCGTAGCGCGACGCAAGCACGGCCGAGGCCGGCTGTGACGTCCAGCCGCCGTCCTCCAGTCCAATTCCGACGTAGCGGATGTTGCGGGCCACCCAATTGTAAATGCGCTCGATCTTCGCGCGTGAGCCGACGGCGTCGCCGGCGATCTCCCGCGAGAGTCTCGTGATCTTCTCGTCCGGTCGCGCCATGAGCGCGTTGCGGGCGTTCAGCGTCGCCGCGAAAGCGGAATAGTCGGCAAATGTGCTCACCTCGAAACGCGCGGCATATGAGAGAGCCTCATCGTCGATCTGGCCGGGTCTCGGCGCGTCGTGCCGGAAATGCACGCGATGGACGATTCGATCGTTTACCCTCTCTTCCCGATGCTCGACATTGCGCAGTGCGATCCGCAGCGGCCTGGATGCCGGTCCGTCCACGATCACTTCGAGCAATTCGGGCGGTTGGCTCGCCGGCTCGCTCCAAAACCGCGCAAACTCGCCTGCAAATCTCGCCTGCTTCGCCTTGTAGATCAAACGCCCGCGGATGCTGTCGCCGGGAGCAACGTGCGGAAAGGCGATGATCCTGTCGCGAACCTCGTCGAAATAGGGCGAAGAGGAATCTGTCGAGGCCGGTTGATCGCGGATGGCACGCTCGTCGACCGCGACCACGCTGCCATCTGCCTTGAGGGTGGCAAGCGACGTTGACGACAAATCGTCAAAATAGCTGTTGTACTGAAAACTCTGCTGCGCGATCGCCTCGGCGCCCTTCTCGTCGAGCGCCTTGATCTCGAACTCGAAAACCTCGGTGCTCAGCCCTGTCTCATCGAATGTAACGGTATGGCGCGCCACCGTTCGCCGCCAACCCGCGTCGATCCAGCCGGGCTTCGTATCCGAGCCGGATGATTCAGCGGCATACGATGTCATGCATGGCGACGAGAGGAGCAGCATCGCCAGGAAGGCTGAATAAATTCGTACGATCATCTATTGAGCGCTCGGCCAACCAAGTCCGCAGCTCAACTAGCAGGCGAAACTTACCAGCGACACTCTCAGAAACAACGCCTTTTAAGTTTCTTCTGCCCGGGCGATCCGTTGGGGGGCGAGCCGGGCCCAATCACACCAAGCGCCAGATCCATTCCATGACCTTCGCGATCACGTCGCCGAACAGCAGCAGAGCCGCCGCCCAGACCAGCGCGGAAATGAAATTGGCGGCCTGGAAGCTCCAATAGGGCATCTCGAAAATGCCGGCGGCGAGCGGCACAGAGGCGCGCAACGGACCGAAGAATCGGCCGATGAAGATGCTGGGCACGCCCCAGCTGCGCACAAAGGCCTCGCCCTTGGGGAGGATTTCCGGATAGCGCGACAAGGGCCACATCTGGGCGACCTGTTCCTTGTAGCGATAGCCGAACCAGTAGGAGACCCAATCGCCGAGGGCGGCGCCGAGGCTGCCGGCAATCCAGACCGGATAGAAGCTGATGCCGCTGGCTCCGATCAGCGCGCCGATCGCCACCAGCGCGCCCCAGGCCGGGATCAGGAGCGAGATGAAGGCCAGCGACTCCCCGAAGGCCAGCAGGAACACGATCGGGGCGGCCCAGACCTGGTGGACACGCACGAAATCGGCCAGTGCGTGCGCAAACTGCTCCATTCCAGATAGCTCTCCCGCCCCGTAAGGTCCTGTCAGATGGAAAAGACTGGTAAGCCAAGGGCTTGCGTGACATCAAGTCACAAAGCCCGGCCGGACGTGGACGGGACCGTCAAATTGCCGCGAATTGGTGGGCGCCGGCGTAAAATCGCCGGGATTAGCTCCCAACCCCACCGCCAGGCCGGCCTTGCGGTCACCTTTTCCGGGCCAGCCGTGGCATAGTCAGGCCAACCGATTCGCCGCCTGCGCGGCCCCCAAAACGCATCAAGATATATGTCCAAGCAGTTGAAAACGAAAACAAAAGACGATCTGTTCAACGGTAACGAGCCGAAGCCTCGCGCCCCGGCGAAGGCCGCATCACGGGCAAGCGGCGGCGAAGCCGAATACACGGCCGCCGACATCGAGGTGCTGGAAGGCCTGGAGCCGGTCCGGCGCCGGCCCGGCATGTATATCGGCGGCACCGACGAGAAGGCGCTGCATCACCTCTTCGCCGAAGTCATCGACAACTCGATGGACGAGGCGCTGGCGGGCCATGCGACCTTCATCGAGGTGGACTTAAGCGCGGACGGGTTCCTGACCGTCACCGACAACGGTCGCGGCATCCCGGTCGATCCGCATCCGAAATTCCCCAAGAAGTCAGCACTCGAAGTCATCATGTGCACGCTGCACTCGGGCGGCAAGTTCGACTCCAAGGTCTATGAGACCTCGGGCGGTTTGCACGGCGTCGGCATCTCCGTTGTGAACGCCCTCTCCTCGCGCCTCGAGGTGGAAGTCGCGCGCAGCCAGAAACTCTATCGCATGACGTTCGAGCGCGGCCACCCGAAGGGCAAGCTCGAGGACCTCGGCAAGGTCAACAACCGCCGCGGCACGCGCGTGCGCTTCAAACCGGACACCGACATCTTCGGCGCCAAGGCCACGTTCAGGCCACAGCGCCTGTTCAAGATGACGCGCTCGAAGGCGTATCTGTTCGGCGGCGTCGAGATCCGCTGGAATTGCGCGCCCGAACTGCTCAAGGGCGTCGAGGACGTGCCGGCGGAAGCGACGTTCCACTTCCCCGGCGGCCTGAAGGATTATCTCGCCGCCGCGATCCACGCCGACACGCTGGTGCATCCCGACATCTTCTCCGGCAAGTCGGGCCGCAACGGCGCGCACGGCGCCTGCGAATGGGCCGTCGCCTGGACCGCGGATGCCGACGGCTTCCTGTCGTCCTACACCAACACCGTGCCGACGCCCGATGGCGGTACGCATGAGTCTGGCCTGCGAAGTGCGCTGCTGCGCGGCCTGAAGGATCACGCCGAACGCGTCGGCCAGGGCAAGCGCGCGGCCTCCGTCACCTCGGAAGACGTGATGGTCGGTGCGGCCGTGATGCTCTCGGTCTTCGTGCGCGAGCCTGAATTCCAGGGCCAGACCAAGGATCGTCTCGCCACCGCCGAAGCGCAGCGCATCGTCGAACAGGCGATGAAGGATCCGTTCGACCACTGGCTCTCGGGCAATCCGAACCAGGCCAACAGGCTCCTCGACTTCGTGATCGATCGCGCCGAGGAGCGCCTGCGCCGCCGCCAGGAGAAGGAGACCGCACGCAAGACCGCCGGCAAGAAGCTTCGCCTCCCCGGCAAGCTCGCGGACTGCACCGACGCCGGCACCGAAGGCTCCGAGCTCTTCATCGTCGAGGGTGACTCGGCCGGCGGCAGCGCCAAGCAGGCGCGCGATCGCAAGACGCAAGCCGTGCTGCCGCTCCGCGGCAAGATCCTCAACGTCGCCTCAGCCGGCAAGGACAAGTTGACGGCGAACGCCCAGCTCTCCGATCTCGTGCAGGCGATCGGCTGCGGCCAGCTTGCGCATTATCGCGAAGAGGATCTGCGCTATCAGCGCATCATCATCATGACCGACGCCGACGTCGACGGCGCACACATCGCTTCACTGCTGATCACCTTCTTCTACCGGCAGATGCCGCGGCTGATCGATGAGGGCCACCTCTTCCTGGCCGTGCCGCCGCTCTACAAGCTCACCCACGGCTCCAAGTCGGTCTACGCCCGCGACGATGCGCACAAGGAGGCGCTGCTCAAGAGCGAGTTCAACGCCAATGCCAAGGTCGAGGTGAATCGCTTCAAAGGCCTCGGCGAGATGATGCCGGCGCAGCTCAAGGAAACCACCATGGACCCGAGCAAGCGGACGCTGCTGAAGGTGGTGCTGCTCGCCGACGATCGCGACACCACGGCGGATTCGGTCGAGCGCCTCATGGGCACCAAGGCCGAGGCGCGCTTCGCGTTCATCTCGGACAAGGCCGAGTTTGCCAACGAAGAGCTGCTCGACGTCTGAGCAGCTTCCTGACATCACGCGCAAAGCCCCTGGCCTCGGGCCGGGGCTTTGCTTTTTGCACGGCAACATCGCGGCCGTTGGCAGCCCAGAATCGAATCGCCGCGACTCGGCCAATGGGCTGGTTGGCCCCAAGGTGGAGCACGCCTTGCCTTCATTTCGGACAAGGCCGAATTTGCTAACGAGACATTACCGAAATTCCAGGTCCGAGATTTCCCGCAACGCATTGAAATTATGCGATTTTTAATGGGCCAGGCAACGACGCCCCAAATCCCTGCCGGCTGGTCTTTTCCGGCGACTGTGCCTGCCCGGCAACAGCATTTTGGCAGGAACCGTCTATAGTCCGGGCATCAGATCACACGGACTTCAGCGCGCTCGCGCCTGCCGGACAGACCTAAGGTTGGGGATTTCAACATGAAGAAGATTTTGCTCGCTCTGACCGCGGTTGCGGCGATGACGGGCTCGGCCTCGGCGGCCGACCTTGCGGCCCGCCCCTACGTGAAGGCCCCGGCCCCCGCGCCGGTTGCCAACTGGACCGGCTTCTACGTCTTCGGTGGCGGCGGCGGCGGCGTCTCGGCTTCTGACCAGTCCGTCCAGAGCACGGTCGGCCAGATCCCGCTCACGATCACCCAACGTCAGGGTGGTTCGGGCTGGTTCGGCACCGTCGGTCTCGGCTACGACTGGCAGTTCAGCGGCACCTGGGTCGCCGGCGTGTTCGCTGACGGTCAGTTCGGCAGCATCCGCGCCACCGTGCAGGATCCGATCGCCGGCATCACTGGCAACCAGAAGCTGGAAGACTCCTGGGCTGCTGGTGTTCGCCTCGGCTGGCTGGTCGCTCCGAACGTTCTCTCCTACGTCAACGGCGGTTACTCGGGCGCTCACTTCGGCAGCACGAACTTCCTGACGCTCGCTGGCGCTCCCACCGGTATCCACCTCAACGGCTTCAACCGCAACGGCTGGTTCATCGGTGGCGGCGTGGAAAACAACCTGAACATCTTCGGCATCACTGCGCCGGGCTGGTTCATGAAGACCGAGTATCGTTCGGCCTTCTACAACGCGAAGAACCAGACCGAGCTGGACAACGTCACCAATCTCCCGGCCATCACGGGTCACGACATCCGCGCCAACAGCTGGAACCAGACGATCTCGACCTCGCTAGTCTATCGCTTCAACTGGACCGGCCCGGTCGTCGCGAAGTACTGATCCGGCGTAAATCGCCAGACGTCAAAGCCCCGGCATCGTCCGGGGCTTTTTCGTTTTGGACATCTCAGCGGCTGACGCTCACCCTTGAGCGCTCCGTACGCGCCGACGAGCTGCGCCTCGATCGCCGCCCAATCGGCGCGCCGCGCTGCGACCGCCGGCATTGTATCCGCACCGAAGCTACGGTTAGTCTGCGCCCAAGTTTTCGCGGCGACGGCCGGACGATGCGCAATCGTTCCTGCCGCAACGCGACAGAAGCGGACTGATGGGGAGGACACGATGCGCAGATTTCTGCTGATCGCAGG
Organism: Bradyrhizobium centrolobii; assembly: GCF_001641635.1. Lineage (GTDB taxonomy): Bacteria > Pseudomonadota > Alphaproteobacteria > Rhizobiales > Xanthobacteraceae > Bradyrhizobium > Bradyrhizobium centrolobii. The sequence goes on along the minus strand of NZ_LUUB01000079.1, from coordinate 236,290 downwards.
CCTGTTTGCCCTCGCCGTCGGCTTGCTCTGGATCGGACAAGGCACGGGCATCATCGCCTGGCCCCGATCGAGCTTCATGATCGACCAGCTGCAATGGGCCGGCTATGGCGCAGCCATGGCCGGCTTCGGGCTGGTCCTGATCTGGCAGAGCAACCAATAGAAGAAACGAGGGAATAAAAGCATGACAACCAGTCGGTTCGATCTCCGCGGCAAGGTCGCGGTCGTCACGGGAGGCAATGGCGGTATCGGCCTCGGAATGGCCCGCGGGCTCGCCGACGCCGGGGCCGACATCGCCGTCGTCGGACGCAACGAAGCGAAGTCGAAAGCGGCGGTCGAAGAGCTCAAACAGCGCGGCGTCAAGGCCATCGCCGTCGCGACCGACGTCACTGACAAAGCCGCGATCGAAGCCATGGTCGCGCGCGTCGTGAAGGAGCTCGGCCGCATCGACATCCTCGTCAACAACGCTGGTATGAGCATCCGCAAGCCGCCGCACGAGCTCGAGCTCGACGAATGGAGCAAGGTGATCGACACCAACCTCACCAGCGCCTTCCTGTGCTCCAAGGCCGCCTACCCCGCGCTGAAGGCATCGGGCAGCGGCAAGGTGATCAATATCGGCTCGATGATGTCGATCTTCGGCGCGAGCTTTGCGCCGGCCTACGCGGCCAGCAAGGGCGGCATCGTGCAGTTCACGCGCGCCTGTGCCAACGCCTGGGCGCCCGACAACATCCAGGTCAACGCCATCCTGCCCGGCTGGATCGACACCGACCTCACGCGCGGCGCGCGCCAGCAGGTCGCCGGTCTCTACGAGCGTGTGCTCGCGCGCACGCCAGCCGCACGCTGGGGCGCGATCGACGATTTTGCCGGCATCGCTGTGTTTCTGGCATCACCCGCATCGGACTTCGTCACCGGCACTGCGATTCCCGTCGATGGCGGCTTCTCGGTGATGGCGTAAGATCGCTGCGTGCAATGAAAAAAAGCCCCGGGCAGCGCCCGGGGCTTTGCTTCGGTCTTGACGTTGCGCAGCTCAGTAGCGCGCGATGACCGGCGCGTCGAACTTGTAGCTCGCACGGACGACAGCCCACTGAATGTCGCGCGGCTTCGCATCGAACGTGTAATTACCTGCGGTGCCGCCGAGCTGATAGGTCTGGCTGCCGAAGGCCGCGTAGTTGTACTCGAGGCCGACGATCCAGTTGCGGGTGATGCCGTATTCCCAGCCGGCACCGACGGTCCAGCCGTTGGCCCAGTGGGTCTGACCGCCCGAGCCCGTTGCCGGTCCGACCGTGTCACTGACGTTGAGACGGTTGTTCACGCCGGCATAGCCGCCCTTGATGTAGAAGAGGTTGTTCTGCACGGCGAAGCCGGCGCGGCCGACAATCGTCGCGAGCACGTTGGCGCGCCAGGTGAAGACATCGTCAGCCGCGCCGAACGCGGTGTTGACGACCGTACCGTGGTTGTCCAGCCCGGAGATCGTGCCTTCCATGCCGAACACGTAGTTGTTGGCCTGCCAGTTGTAGCCGATCTGGGCACCGCCCATGACGCCTGATCCACGCTGACGATAGCCCTGCCCCGGCGTCAGATCGCCGAACGCGGCACCGGTCCCGTTGTTGATGAACTGCTCGTTGGTCCAGGCGCCGCCGATGTGGCCGCCGACATAGAAGCCGGTCCAGTTGAAGAGCGGCTCGATATAGGCGGGCGCCTTGGTGTAGGGCCGCGCGGCAAGATCAGCGGCGGAAGCAGCGCCAGTCGAAACGAGCGCGGTCGTGCAGGCAAAAGCAGCAATCAATTGGGAACGCATGGTACACCCCTTGTCCTCGATGGGCGCACGCTCACATGCAGTTCTTACTAAAATTGGAATCAACCGATCGGGCGTGTCGGGATTCGCTTTTCGACACTTCGAATCTGCTCGGGCTGTTGCAGCAGCGCAACGCGCGGCGATGGCTTTAATGCGCTGTTATCCCTACCGAATTCTTGTTTGCTCAACGCTTGCGATCACGACGTTTGCGCGGCTTTGGAATGCACATGTTCAGGACGGATGCCGAGCGCGAGCAGGCGCGCCGGAATGCCCTGGAGCCACGGCAGCGCCGTGATCAGACGAATGATCAACGGCACCTTCAGCGGCTGGTTGCCGGGCTTCAAGGCACCGCTGATGATGTGGTTCTGCACGACCACCTGCATCGCCTGCGTCATCTTCACCGGAAATTCGCGCCGAGCGCGCACGGCGTCGAGCTCCTCCTCGGACGGACAACCCCGACTGATCCTGTCGGCCAGGAGGTTCGCGGTCGCGACCGCGTCCTGCACGGCGAGATTGACACCGACGCCACCGACCGGTGACATCGCATGCGCGGCATCACCGATGCAGAGAAGCCCCGGCCGCGTCCAGCGCTTCAGCCGATTGATCGCGACGGTGAGCAGCTTGACGTCGTCAAAGCTCTTCACGTCGGCAATTCCGGAGCGGAGGATCGGCGCCATACGCACGACGTCGTCGAGCAGCGCCTGCAATCCCTTCGCCTTCACGGCCTCATACTGTCCCTTGGCGATGACATAGGCGCATTGCCAGTAGTCGCCGCGGTCGAAGGTGACCATCATCTTGCCAGGCTCGATGCGCGCGAACAGGTTCTCGGTCTCGTTCGCCCTGCGGCCGACGCGGAACCACAGCACGTCCATCGGTGCACCGATTTCCTCGACGGTGAGGCCCGCGCGCTCGCGCACGATCGAATGCCGGCCGTCGCAGGCGATGGTGATATCCGCTTCGATGTCGATCGGCCCCTCGGGCGTTGTCGCGCGCACGCCGGTGACCGTCTCGCCGCGGCGGATCAGATCGACAGCCTCCGTGCTCATCATCACCTTGAGCGAAGCGAAGCGCTCGCCGGCCTCACGCAGGAAATTCAGAAAGTCCCATTGCGGCATGAAGGCGATGAAAGGATATTTGGTGTGGAGCCGGCTGAGATCGGCGATCCGCACGTGCGTACCGCCGAACAGGCCTTCCATCTTCTGCAGGCGTTGATGCGGCAGCGTCAGGAAGCCGTCGATCAGCCCGAGTTCGTCCATCACCTCGAGCGTCGAGGGATGCACGGTGTCGCCGCGAAAGTCGCGGAAGAAATCCGCATGCTTCTCCAGCACCACGACATCGACGCCGGCGCGCCCCAGGAGATAGCCAAGCATCATGCCGGCGGGCCCCCCGCCAACGATGCAGCAGCGGACTTTGAGGGTGCGACCTTCGAGCGGCTGTTGCGACGTGCCTGGTTCCACGATCAGCTCTCCGCTAAGACTTTAGTCCTCATCGCACCGCAGCGAACCGGAATTGATTTGCCGCTGTCGCGAATGACCAGTAATTAGGCCGCAGAATACTACCGATTTCAGGATTGTCGCGTTGCGCACGATACTTCTATTGGTCGGCGTCTGGATATTGATCAACGTGCTTTTTGTCGTGGTCATGCTCCCGCCGCGCAAGCCGCGAAAATCGGATCCAGGAGAGCCCGGTCTGCTTGCCCCGGTGCGGGTCGACCAGAACACCCATCCGTTGGAGGAGCAGGACAAAACCTTGTTCCGCCACGTCATCATCTCGATCGCCCTGGGTGCGTTCTTTTCGCTCGCGCCGCTTTTGATGGAGGCGATCGACTCCATCAAGAGCTTCATCAGGAAGCATCGCGAATAGCGGCTGCCCGCAGAGGAGACGCTCAACTCGGGGCGTCAGTGCACGCTCAATTGTTGCTGCGGTTCGCCGTGCGGAAGCTCTTGATCTCCGAGACGCTGCCGTCGCGATAGGTCAGCTCGACCGAGATGAACTGCGTGGCCGGCGCGAGCTTCATGTAGAGCGGCATGCCGGCCGTGATCGCGCTGGGATCGCGCATGTCGCAAGCCGGCATCTTCAGCACCTGATTGGGCACGGCCGTGTCGATGCCGATGCGGACCTCGCGGATCGCGCAGCGATACGACACGAGATGCGTGTAGTAGACGAGCAGCCCGTTGAACTCGCGGAACGACAGCCAGCTCGTCGCGGTCATGTCGAGGATCTTGCGCTGGTCGCGGATCAGCGCAGCCTCGGGATCGAACTTGATCGGGAACGGACCCTGCATGTCGCCGGATTGATCGACATAGCGGACCTCGATCGTGCCGGACTGTGCGTCGGCAGGCAGCTCGATCGACGGGTTCGGCATCCGCTTGCGCGTGCGCGGATCGAGCGTGTCGATGAAACCGGTCTCGCGGAAGTCGCCGCCGCCGGCCATGCGCCAGGAAATTCCGAGCGTCGGATCGGCGAAGGAGAACACCACGGTCCAGCCGCCATTGTGACGCGAGAAGCTCGCGATCGGCGCGTTGGTGGATTCCTCCTTCGGCACGCGCGGCACCGACACCGGCGGCAGCGCCGCGACTTTCTGCGGCGGCGGTTCGGCCGGCCGGGCAGCTGCGGCGGCCACATCCTTCGCCGGGCCGCTCAGGAAGACGTCATCGACCATCTGGTCGAAATAGACCGGCACCTGCTTGTGCTTGACGGTCTCGGCCATCTCGCTGACGAGACGGCGGGTCCGCTGCGCCACCTGCACGAGGTTCTCGCCGGGCTGCAGCAGCTCTTTCGCGAAAGTGCGGGTGAACACCGAATTGGGATTGGCATCGTCGTTGGAGAGGCGATCGAGCGCGGTCTGGCGGGGACCTGCCGAGAACACCGAGAACACGCCCTCGGGCAGCTGCGTCATCGGCGCAAGCCCTCCGCCGCCGGCAACGGCGCGCGTGCCGGCACGCTCGAACGGATTGTTGCGGCAGGCGTCGAACACCAGGATCGAGGTCCGCGCCTTCTTGTTCTGAAGCCGCTCGATGATGCGGTCGGCCAGGATGGAGGCGTCGCGGACCAGCTCTTCCTGGCCCTCGGTCGCCGCCGGCACGTCGGTCGGCAGCAGAAAGTTCTGGCCCGCGATCTCGAAGCCGTGGCCGGCATAGAAGAAGAACGCGGTGTCGCCGGGCTCGATCGCCTTGTCGAAAGCGAGCAGCGTCTCGGAGAACTGCTGCCGGTTCTGGTTTTCAGCGACCATCACCGCGAAGCCGAGCTGCTTCAGCGTGTCGCCCATCGTGCGGGCGTCATTGACGGCCTTCAGGAGTTTCGGAACGTTCTTGTAGTCATTGTTGCCGACGACGAGCGCGACGCGCTTTTCGGCGTAGGCGACACTAGCGAAGCCGCTCAGGCTGGCCGCAAGGCCAAGCGCCGCCAAGATTCTGAAAAGCCGACGTGCCATCGAAATCCCCGTTGCGGGAAGGCTCCCCGACCGGTTCCATCGACCGGCCCTTTGCCCCTGCCGCTGCTGATGTCATAGTCGGCCGAGTGGCGGCGGCGGTTCAACAGGCAGGACAGCCCGCCGCGTCATATGACCTATGGCAGATTCTGGCGGAATCTGCTTTTTCTTTGTCGATTCCGTTTGAGGCCGGGGATTGCCGTGTATCGCTGGTGCACCGACGAGGTCGAACCGCACGAACGCTTCGACTACTGGCGCGAGGTCCGCGCCAAGGGACTGTTCGGCGTCACGGCGGAGCTCGAGCGCGAACGGCGCGCGGACTTTTTCGGCGAGTTCTCGCTGCGTCAGCTCGGCGGCGCCGGCTTCGTCGAGCTCAAGGCCTCGCCCTACACCGTCGAGCGCAGCAAGGCGGACATCGCCTACGCGCCGGGTGACAGCGTGTGCGTCTATCAGCAGCTCGGTGGCGGCGGCTGGTTCGGCGGCATGCGCGGCAGCGATTTCGCGATCCCCAATGGCAGCTTTGCCACCAGCCATACCGACCTGCCCTACCGCACCGTGCCGCTCGGAGCCGCCGGATTCCACCTGCGGATCCTGAAGGTCCCTGTCGGCGGCATTCCCACCCAGGACCGGCGCATGCGCGAGCTTGTGCCGAAGACCTTCAACGATCCCGCCCTGGCCCCCCTGCTCAACTCCTGCTTTGCCGATCTCGGCGAGACCGCCGGGGACGACGGATCGCCCGAGACCACGACGCTCGTCCAGGCGTTGGCGCATCTGGCGCTGATCGAGCGTGGTATCGTCGGCCCGGGCAGCCGGCGTGGCCAGGCCGCGCTGCGGACCGCCCGCCTGTCGCTGGCGCGCCGCCTGATCGCGCAGCATCTGAAAAACCCGGACCTGACGCCGGCGATGGTGGCGGACCTGCTCGGCGTCTCCGTACGCCACCTGCACATGCTGTTCGAGATGGCCGAGAAGAGCTTCTCGCAGACCGTGACGGACGAACGACTGAAGCAGAGCCGCCGCCTGATGCGCGAAGCGCCGGAGCGGCTGATCGCGGATATCGCTACGGCCTGCGGCTTCGAGAGCCTGGCGACCTATTACCGGGTGTTCAATGCCGCCTACGGCATGGCCCCCGGTGATTTCCGGGCCCAGGGCTCCGAAGGGCGCTGACGGTTCCCGCCGGACCGGCTGGCAGAGGCGGAAAAGCCGAGCCGCGCCCGCAATTTGAGCAAAAACCTTAGGGTTTTTAGGGTCTTCCCGCGCCTGCTCCATTGACTTTGGCCGATTCCACCCTATGTTCCGGTCGACGCGGCTCGGTGTCGAAGAGCGATTCCTGAGCCTGGCGCTTTGTTCGCGTAAGTCAGCACCCCCAGCTTCCTTGAGAGCGCGCCGTTTCGGGGTGGAGCGCGGCAGCCTTTTTACCCTCGATTCCGAACGGCGGTTTCGACCAGAGGCTCAATGTCCTTTTCAAATCTCGGACTATCCGAAAAAGTCCTCGCCGCAGTGGCGGCCACCGGTTACACCAACCCCACCCCCATTCAGGAACAGGCGATCCCCCACGTGCTCGCTCGGCGGGACGTCCTCGGCATCGCCCAGACCGGCACCGGCAAGACCGCGGCCTTCGTGCTGCCGATGCTCACCATCCTCGAGAAGGGGCGCGCCCGGGCGCGCATGCCACGCACGCTGATCCTGGAGCCGACCCGCGAGCTCGCGGCGCAGGTCAAGGAAAACTTCGACCGCTACGGCGCCGGGCAGAAACTCAACGTCGCGCTCCTGATCGGCGGCGTCTCTTTCGGCGACCAGGATGCCAAGCTGATGCGGGGCGTCGATGTCCTGATCGCAACGCCGGGCCGCCTGCTCGACCACACCGAGCGCGGCGGCCTCCTGCTCACCGGCGTCGAACTGCTCGTCATCGACGAAGCCGACCGCATGCTGGACATGGGCTTCATTCCCGACATTGAACGCATCTGCAAGCTCGTCCCCTTCACGCGGCAGACCCTGTTCTTCACCGCGACCATGCCGGCCGAGATCCGGCGCATCACCGAGGCTTTCCTGCACAATCCGCAGAAGGTCGAAGTTTCCAAGCCCGCCACCACCGCCGTCACCGTCACGCAGTCCCAGGTCCCCGCAGGTCGCGAGGCGCATGAGAAGCGCGAATTGCTCCGCCGCCTGCTCCGCGAAGCCAAAGACCTCAAGAACGCGATCATCTTCTGCAATCGCAAGCGCGAAGTCGCCATCGTTCACAAGTCACTTCAGAAGCACGGTTTTAGCGTCGGCGCGCTACACGGCGACATGGACCAGCCGGCCCGCATGGCGGCGCTGGATCAGTTCCGCAAGGGTGAGCTGCCGCTGCTGGTTGCTTCCGACGTCGCCGCCCGCGGCCTCGATATTCCCGAAGTGAGCCACGTCTTCAATTTCGACGTTCCCCATCATCCCGACGATTACGTTCACCGCATCGGCCGCACCGGCCGCGCGGGCCGCACCGGCACCGCGATCTCGATCGTGACGCCGCTCGACCAGAAGTCGATCGCCGCGATCGAAAAGCTGATCGGCCAGAGCATTCCGCGCGCCGAAGGCGATTACGAAGTCCACACTGATGCAGCCGAGCAGAGCGAGCGCCCGCGCGAGCAGCGCGGCCGCGAACGCTCCCGCGGCGGCCGCGGCAAATCGGCGCGCGGTCAACAGCGCAGCCACGAACCGCGCAGCGAAGCGCGTCACGATTCCGAACCCAGGCATGCGCCCGAGCCGCGTCGCGGTTCGCGTCAACAGCCCCACGCCTCGCACGTGCCGTCGATCGGCCGACCGGAACCGCGCCGCCAGCGCGAGGTCGACACCGAGCCCGGCGATCACTCGCATCTCCCCGCGTTTCTGCTGCGACCGGTACGCTCGCCCGCGGGCGCGTAAGGAACGGCCGTTTACCGGCCGTTCACGATCGTCCGTTAGCCTACGAACATAATTTAAGCATTGCAGCGATCGGCCGCGCACCGATCGCCGTGGGGAATGTTCAGTGGTCAACGTGCTCGACGAACACGAACGCACGATGGCGTTCGCCGAGGTGGCGCTCGGTCAGATCCGGTCACTTCGACAAACTGCAATCCCCCGCAATTACGAGATCTGGTACGTCTACGCCACGGGCTATAACGCGCCGCTGAACAAGATCATCAACGAGACGCTGGCGCGCAACGGCAAGCTGACCGAAGCCGATCTCGAGCAGATCTACGAGACCTATCTCTCCCACATCAAGACGACCGACCGCATCGACAAGGTCGGCGCGCGCGTCATCGGCGAGATTGACGACGTGGTGACGGTGCTGAGCGAAGCGCTAGGCATGACCAGCTCTTACGATGCCAGCCTGTCGGGCGCGGCGGAAAAACTGTCGTCGGCCACGAGCCGCGAGCAGATCAAGTCGATCGTCGAGACGCTGGTGCGATCGACCCGCGAGATGCGCGAGACCAACAAGGCGCTCGAAGACCGGCTGTCGCTGTCGAAGAACGAGATCAGCAATCTCCAGCAGAGCCTGGAGGCGATCCGCGCCGAGAGTCTGACCGATCCGCTCACGGGCCTGGGAAATCGCAAATATTTCGACCGCATGATCGGCATGGCCGTGCAGAGCGCGCTCGCCTCGGGCGAACCGTTGTCGCTGCTGCTGCTCGACATCGACCATTTCAAATCGTTCAATGATTCCTACGGCCATCTCACCGGCGATCAGGTGCTGCGCCTGGTCGGCCTGTCGCTGAAGCAGACCATCAAGGGCCAGGACATCACCGCTCGCTACGGCGGCGAGGAGTTCGCGGTCGTGCTGCCCAACACCTCGCTGCGCCAGGCCCTCACGGTTGCCGATCACATCCGCCGCGCCGTAATGGCGAAGGAATTGAAGAAGAAATCCACCGGCGAGATCCTCGGCCGCGTCACCATTTCCGTCGGCGTCTCCATGCTCAAACCGGGCGACGACACCGACTCCCTGATCGAGCGCGCCGACGCCTGCCTCTACGCCGCCAAGCGCAACGGCCGCAACCGCGTGATCTGCGAGGCCGATCCGGAATATGCGATCGAGACGCACAACAGGGTGGCGTAATCAGCCGTAGGGTGGACAAAGGCGCACCGCGCCGAGCCCACCATCTCTCCGAGATCACGATCTTGAGCGGTGGGCACGCTTCGCTTTGCCCACCCTACGAACTGCAGCCTTCTTGGCTACAGCTTTCTTGCCCGGCTTCTTCGCCGGCGCTTTCGCAACCTTGGCGGCCGCCTTCTTCGGCCGCTTCTTCACCTTGGCGCGCTGCGCGGCGGCTAGCGCTGCCCTCGCCCATTGCGCAAGCTCCTCGGAATCGTCGAACAGACGCGCGGGCAGTTGCCAGTAGGAGTTGACCGTCACGGTCTTGGCGCGGGTCGAATACTGGAACGGCCCTGAGCCCTCTGCTTCGTAGTCAGGGATGGTCTGCTCATCGGCGCGAAAGAACAGGCCGGCGCGCAAGGCGAGCGCGAAATTGGTGCCGTCGGCGGAGATGCCGTAGCCGGAGAACATTTTTCGGATGGTGACGGGGCCGAAATCGGCGAACAGATCGATCAGGAATTCGCGGTCCATGGCCCACATGCCTCCCCATGGTCGTCCCGGCGAAGGCCGGGACCCATAACCCCAGGGAGCAGTTTAGCGAAGATTGCCAGCCGTGCCATCGCCGGTACGGATATCTCGCGTCAACGAGAGATCACGCGGTATGGGTCCCGGCCTTCGCCGGGACGACGACCTTGTGTTGGGCTACCCCTCAACCTTCGCCGGCCGCAGCTCGACGGACTCGCCGCAGCCGCAGGCGGAAACCTGGTTGGGGTTGTTGAAGACGAACTGGGCCTGCATCTTGTCGGCCTTGTAGTCCATCTCAGTGCCGAGCAGAAACAGCACGGCCTTGGGATCGACCAGGATCTTGACGCCCTTGTCCTCGACGACCTCGTCGGTCGGGCGGATCTCGTGGGCGTATTCGACGGTGTAGGACTGGCCGGCGCAACCGCCGTTCTTCACGCCGACGCGCAGGCCCACGATCTCGGAGTCGGCGCGCTGGGTCAGCTCGGTGATGCGCTGCGCTGCAGCGTCCGTCAGCCGCATCACCTGCGGGCGCGGCCGCCGCGGCTTGGGGGTGGAAGCTGGTGTCGAGCCCGAAGATATCTGGGTCATGTCACTCATGTGGTCCGTTGCGGAGCAAATTCAATGCCGGAGGCGCCCTCACCACATGTTGAGCACGAGGCGCGCCTCGTCGCTCATGCGTTCGGGTGACCAGGCCGGCTCCCAGACGACCTTGACGTCGACCACGCCGACGCCGGGAACGCTGGCAACCGCGTTCTCCACCATGGTCGGCAGCTCGCCGGCGGCCGGGCAGTTCGGCGTCGTCAGCGTCATCAGCACGTCGACGGAGCGGTCGTCCTTGATCTCGACCTTGTAGATCAGGCCGAGCTCGTAGATGTCGGCCGGGATTTCCGGATCGAACACGGTCTTCAGGCCCGCGATGATCTCGCGCGTCAGCCGCTCGGTCTCCTCCGGCGGCAGCGCCGAATGGGTTTCCATCGGATTGGCTTTGATTTCGGCCGTATCGGTCATGCGAACAAATCCCGCGCCTTCAGCAGCGCCTGAGCCAGATGGTCGACTTCTTCCCGCGTATTATACATGCCGAACGAAGCGCGGCATGTGGCGGTGACGTTGAACCGCTCTAAAAGCGGCATCACGCAATGGGTGCCGGCGCGGACCGCGATGCCCTGGCGGTCGATTACGGTGGCGACGTCGTGGGCATGCGCGCCCTTGAGCTCGAAGGAGATCACCGGGCCCTTGTTGCGGGCTGTTCCGAACATCCGCAACGAATTGATCTCGCGCAGCCGCTCCTGGGCGTAGGTGACGAGGTCGTGCTCGTGCGCGGCGATGCGCTCCTTGCCGATCGAATTGACGTAATCGATGGCGGCGCCAAGGCCGATCGCTTCGACGATCGGCGGGGTGCCCGCCTCGAACTTGTGCGGCGGATCGCCATAAGTGATCCAGTCCTTCGCGACCTCGCGGATCATCTCGCCGCCGCCGTTGAACGGCCGCATCGCGACGAGGTGCTCGTGCTTGGCATAGAGTGCGCCGATGCCCGTCGGGCCATAGACCTTGTGGCCCGTGAAAGCGTAGAAATCGCAGTCGAGGTCCTGCACGTCGATGGGCAGATGCACCGCACCTTGCGCGCCGTCGACCAGTACCGGAATGCCGCGGTCGTGAGCCAGCCGCACGACCTCCTTGATCGGAACGAACGTGCCGAGCGCGTTCGACATCTGGGTGATGGCGACAAGCTTGGTCTTCGGAGTCAGCAGCTTCTCGAACTCGTCGATCAGGAAGTTGCCTTCGTCGTCGACCGGCGCCCATTTGATCACCGCGCCGTGGCGTTCCCTGAGGAAATGCCAGGGCACGATGTTGGAATGGTGCTCCATGATCGAGAGGACGATCTCGTCGCCGGCCTTGATGTTCGGTTCGCCCCAGGACGACGCCACGAGGTTGATCGCCTCGGTGACGTTGCGGGTGAAGATGATCTCGTCGGTACGCCGCGCGTTGACGAACTGCGCAACTTTTGCGCGCGCGTCCTCATAGGCTTCGGTGGCGGCATTGGCGAGGTAATGCAGGCCGCGATGCACGTTGGCGTATTCGGATATATAGGCCTTGGTCATGCGGTCGAGCACGGCCTGCGGCTTCTGGGCCGACGCGGCGTTGTCGAGATAGACCAGCGGCTTGCCGTAGATCTGCATGGTGAGCGCCGGAAAATCCTGGCGCACGCGCGCAACATCGTAGGCGCCGTTCAGGACCGCCGGATGCGCGCTCATGACCGCCGCCCCAGCCAGCGCTCGGCGACGCCGATCACGTGCTCGCGCAAATCATCATCGGCGATCTGCTCGATCGCCTCGCCCACGAAGGCCTGGATCAACAGCGCCTGCGCGTCCTTCTCCGGCAGCCCGCGGGCGCGCAGATAGAACAGCAGGCTGTCGTCCAGCGCGCCGGCGGTGGCGCCGTGGCCGCAGGAGACGTCGTCGGCGAAAATCTCGAGCTCGGGCTTGTTGTCGGCTTCCGCCTCGTCCGAGAGCAGCAGCGCGCGGGTCATCATCTTGCCGTCGGTCTTCTGCGCGTCGGGACGGACGATGATGCGGCCCTGGAACACCGAATGGGCACGATCATCGATCACCGCGCGAAAAGTCTCGCGGCTCATGCAGTTCGGCACGGCATGATCAACCAACAGCGTCAAGTCGCCGTGCTCGGTCTTCTTCAATAGATTCACGCCGTTGACCGAGAGCTCGCTGCCCTCGCCCGCAAACGTGATGAAGCCCTGCAGGCGGCTGACGGCGCCGCCGGTCGTCATGTTGAAGTAGTTGAGCTTCACATTGGCGCCGACGGTCACGAATTGCGAGGTGATGTTCACCGCGTCAGGCGCATCATCCATCAGGCGGATATGCGCGACATCGGCGTCATCGCCGATCGAGACGAGGACGGCGTCGTTGACCTGGTAGGCGCTGGCGCCGGCCGACACGAAGCTCTCGATGATGGTGGGGCGAGCGCCCTTCCCGATCCGCACCTGCGAGCGGGTGAAGGCCGACGCGGAAGGAGCTGTTGCAACGTGAATAATCTGGACGGGCGCGGAGGGCTGGGCACCGTCCGCGATCGACAGCACGACGCCATCGGTCGCCATCGCCGCGTTCAGCGAGATCACCGCGTCGGTCGATGCGGTCGTCAGGAGATCAGCGGTCTTGTCCAGTGTCTCGCGCAGCGTCGTCACGCTCACCCCGGCAGGCAGCGCCTTCACGTCCGACAGATCGGCCGTGAACACGCCATCGACCAGCACCAGCTTGCGGGCGCCTTCAAACGCATGTGCCTTCACGGCGTCCGCCGCGCGCGACAGCGCGGCAGCGTCGGGCGCAACCGCCAGCGGCAGCACCTCGCCGACCATCGCGCGCAGATCGGTATATTTCCACTCTTCGAGCCGGCGGTGCGGCAGGCCGAGACGCTCATAGGTCTCGAATGCCTCGCGGCGCACCGCAACGACCGCCGGCGAACCCGGCAGGCGGCCTTCGGCGCTGGCGAAGAGATCGCTCACCGCGCGGCCGCTCTCGGTCTTTGCCACAGCAACGTTCATCCTGAAATCCTTTACGCCGCATCCTCGAACTGGGCGTAGCCGGACTCCTCCAGCTCCAGCGCCAGTTGCTTGTCGCCGCTCTTCACGACGCGGCCACGCGACATCACGTGCACGAAATCGGGTATGATGTAGTTCAGCAGACGCTGATAGTGGGTGATGACCACTATCGCGCGCTTGGGCGTGCGCAGCGCGTTGACGCCATCGGCGGCAATGCGCAGCGCGTCGATGTCGAGCCCCGAGTCCATCTCATCGAGGATGCACAGGGCAGGCTCGAACAGCGCCATCTGAAGCACCTCGTTGCGCTTCTTCTCGCCGCCGGAGAAGCCGACATTGACGCCGCGCTTGAGCATGTCCTGCGGGATGTTCAGCGACTTCGAGACCTCGCGGACTTTCCTGAGGAAATCCGGCGTCGAATATTCATCCTCGCCGCGCGCCTTGCGCTGCGCGTTCAGCGCAGTGCGCAGGAAGGTCATGGTGGCGACTCCGGGGATCTCGACCGGATACTGGAACGCCAGGAACACACCCTTCGCGGCGCGCTCTTCCGGGTCCATCTCCAGGAGGTCCTCGCCCCTAAACAGGATCTGGCCGTCGGTGACCTCATAGCCAGGCTTGCCGGCAATGACGTGGGAGAGCGTCGACTTGCCGGAGCCATTCGGGCCCATGATGGCGTGGATCTCGCCCTCGTTCACGGTTAGCGTCAGCCCGTGGAGGATCTCACGTTCCTCGACACGAACCTTCAAATCCTTCACTTCAAGCAAAGCCATCTTGGTTTCCAGTCTATTCAAATGATGCATGGAGCGCGAGATGCGCACCGCGAGGGTCGGCGATTAACCGACCGACCCTTCAAGCGAGATCGAGATCAGCTTCTGCGCTTCCACCGCGAACTCCATCGGGAGCTGTTGGAGCACGTCCTTGACGAAGCCGTTGACGACGAGGCCGACCGCTTCCTCCTGGGAAAGGCCGCGCTGGATGCAATAGAACAGCACGTCCTCGGAGATCTTCGAGGTCGTCGCCTCATGCTCGAACGTCGCCGACGAGTTCTTCGCCTCGATGTACGGCACGGTGTGCGCGCCGCATTTGTCGCCGATCAACAAGGAATCGCAGGCCGTGAAGTTGCGCGCGCCGGTCGCCTTACGATGTGCCGTCACGAGCCCACGATAAGTGTTCTGCGACTTGCCGGCCGCGATGCCCTTGGAGATGATCCGGCTCGACGTGTTCTTGCCGAGATGGATCATCTTGGTGCCAGAGTCGACCTGCTGGAAACCGTTCGAGATCGCGATCGAATAGAACTCGCCGCTCGAATTGTCGCCGCGCAGGATGCAGCTCGGATACTTCCAGGTGATCGCCGAACCCGTCTCAACCTGGGTCCAGGAAATCTTGGAGTTGCGGCCGCGGCAGTCGCCACGCTTGGTGACGAAATTGTAGATGCCGCCCTTGCCTTCCGAATTGCCGGGATACCAGTTCTGCACCGTCGAGTATTTGATCTCTGCATCATCGAGCGCGACGAGTTCGACCACGGCGGCGTGCAGCTGGTTCTCGTCGCGCTGCGGCGCGGTGCAGCCTTCGAGATAGGAGACGTAGGAGCCCTTGTCGGCGATGATCAGCGTGCGCTCGAACTGGCCGGTGTTGCGCTCGTTGATGCGGAAATAGGTCGACAGCTCCATCGGGCAGCGCACGGCCGGCGGCACGTAGACGAACGAGCCGTCGGAGAACACGGCCGAGTTCAGCGTCGCGTAGAAATTGTCAGAGGTCGGCACCACGGAGCCGAGATACTTCTGCACCAGTTCGGGATGCTCGCGGATCGCCTCAGAGATCGGCATGAAGATCACGCCGGCCTTCTTCAGCTCCGCCTTGAAGGTGGTCGCAACCGAGACCGAGTCGAACACCGCATCAACGGCAATCTTGCGCTGGGCCGGATCCTGCTCGCCGACCTTCGGCTCGATACCTTCGAGCATCGCCACTTCCCGCAAGGGAATGCCGAGCTTCTCGTAGGTCTTGAGAATCTCCGGATCGATCTCGTCGAGCGAGGCGACCGACTTCTTCGGCTTCGGCGCCGCGTAATAGTAGATGTCCTGGAAGTCGATCTTGGGATACTCGACGCGCGCCCAGGTCGGCTCGGTCATGGTCAGCCAGCGCCGATAGGCCTCGAGCCGCCACTGGAGCATCCAGGCGGGTTCATTCTTTTTCTGTGAGATGAACTTTACGATCTCTTCCGACAGCCCCTTGGGGGCCTTCTCGGAGTCGATCAGGGTTTCAAACCCATAACGATACTGGTCGACGTCGATGCGCTTCACGCGCTCGACCGTCTCTTGTACGGCTGGCATTCCATCCTCCGCTCGCGGTTTCAAGGACCGCGGTGGATCAAACTCGGACGACTATTACGATGTTTCTCGGCGGAAAGCACGTGCTTAGAACCATTCAAGCCGTGTTTCGTCGCTTATTCCCTAAGTAGGGTATTACTCAGCTTTCGCCAAGCCTCTAACGCCCTATTGATGTCCTCGGCCTGCGTGGACCAGCCCAGACTGAGGCGCACCGCTCCCTGAGCGACGGCGGGACCGAATCCCATGGCCGAAAGCACATGGGACGGCTGCACCTTTCCTGATGAACAGGCCGAGCCCGAGGACACCGCGATGCCTTCGAGGTCAAATCCGATCACGGCGGTCTCGGCCTTCAGCCCGGGCGCGGTGAACAGGACGGTATTTGGCAACCGCTGAACGTTCTCGGAAAAGATCGTCGCGCCGGCAACGGTGCGGAGCCCATTTTCCAAATGATCTCTGAGGGTTGTCATGCGCTCCGCCTCTTCCGGGAGAACCCGAACGGCTACTCTCACCGCCGCACCGAAGCCGGCAATGCCCGCGACATTCTCAGTTCCCGCCCGGCGGCCGAGCTCCTGCCCGCCGCCGCGCAGTACGGGCTCAAGTCCAGCAACCCCCTCGGCCACGACCAGCGCGCCGACGCCCTTGGGGCCGCCGATCTTGTGTGCAGAAAAGGTCGCAAGGTCTGCACCTGCCGCCTTGATATCGAACGGCATCTTGCCGAGTACCTGGATCGCATCGACGTGCAGCAGGCCGCCGGCCTCGTGCACCATCGCCGCCGCCTCCGCGACCGGCTGAAGCGCGCCCGTCTCGTTGTTGGCAGCCATGATGGAGACCAGCGCCGGCGGGCCGGCGCCGAGCAAGGCCTTGAGGTGGTCGAGATCGACCACGCCCGACCGCGTGACCCGGATCTGGCCGATCCTGTCGGCCGGGAACCGGCCGCCAGCCAGCACCGAGGCATGTTCGACCGCCGAGACCAGCAGTCGTTCCACCGGCCCGCCAGCCGGCCCTCGCAGACCGGGCGACAGCGCCAGCGCATTGGCTTCGGTTCCGGCCGAGGTGAAGACGACATTCCGCGGCAGGGCACGCACGGCCGAGGCCAGCACCCCGCGCGCCTCCTCGACCAGCCGTCGTGCCTCGCGGCCCTCGGCATGGACCGAGGACGGATTGCCGATGAGGTCCCAGGCGGCCAGCATCGCTGCCCGCGCTTCCGCGCGGAGCGGTGTGGTCGCATTCCAGTCGAGATAGACGCGGTTGCGCATAGAGTAATATATTACCTAAACCTGCGGGACATGGTCTGCGCATCGATCGCTCGACATGGGCCGTGGCCACGCGCTTGGCAACCTCGATTCCAGATCCGCGGCTCGCGATGACGCAGCGGTGACAGGCTAACATCTTGACCACATTGGGAGATGTTCAAGATGCTTGCTTTTTGACCCTCAGCCTATGTTAGAACGCGCGCGTCAAGTCACCGCGCGCCTCTCGCGCATCATCCGAAGGCGCCCTTTCACCCCATTTGCGCTTTCGTCGGCGGAGCAGCCGATGAAGCCGGCACAAACGGTTGATTGCTGAGGATCGTCTCTCAAGGGAATCAATCAAGAGATCATCGATGCCTGAAGTCATTTTCGCCGGCCCCGCAGGCCGCCTCGAAGGCCGCTATCACCCGGCCAAGCAGAAGAACGCGCCGATCGCGATGATCCTGCATCCGCATCCGCAGTTTCACGGCACGATGAATCATCAGATCGTGTACCAGTGCTACTACGCCTTCGCGCATCGCGGATTCTCCGTGCTGCGCTTCAACTTCCGCGGCGTCGGCCGCAGCCAGGGCTCGTTCGATCACGGCACCGGCGAGTTGTCGGATGCCGCAGCTGCGCTCGACTGGGCGCAGACCATCAATCCCGAAGCGCGCGCCTGCTGGGTCGCCGGCTTCTCCTTCGGCGCCTGGATCGGCATGCAGCTCCTGATGCGCCGCCCGGAGGTCGAGGGTTTTATCTCGATCGCGCCGCCGGCCAATCTCTATGATTTCTCGTTCCTCGCGCCCTGCCCGTCCTCCGGGCTGATCGTGCACGGCGAGAAGGATGCGGTGGTGCCGCCCAAGGACGTCAACACGTTGGTCGAAAAGCTGAAGACGCAGAAGGGCATCGTGATCGACCAGCAGGTCATCCCTGGCGCCAACCACTTCTTCGACGGCAAGCTCGAGCCGTTGATGGAGACCATCACCGCCTATCTCGACATGCGGCTCGCCAACGTGCGCTGAGGCCTCAAGTGGGCTCCTTCGTCGCCTTGCTGCGTGCCGTGAATGTCGGCGGCACCGGCAAGTTGCCGATGAGCGAGCTCAAGGAGATGTGTGAGGAGCTCGGCCTCGCCGCCGTGCGCACCTACATCGCCAGCGGCAACGTGGTGTTCACGTGCCGCAAGTCGGAGGCCGCCATCAAGACCGCACTCGAAAGGCGCCTGCACGCCTATGCCGGCGCGCCGGTCGGCGTGCTCGTGCGCAGCGCCGCCGAGATGGCGCGGGTCGCGGCCGAAAATCCCTTTCCGAAGGCCGCGCCCAACCGCACCGTCGCGATCTTCCTCGACAAGGCCCCGCCGGCCGATGCACTCGCCGGCATCCGCGGAAAGATGAACGAAGAGCTGCGTCTCGGCCGCCGCGAGATCTACGTACATTATGGCGACGGCATGGGGACGTCGAAGCTCGTCATCCCCGCCGCGAAAACCGGCACCGCGCGCAACATGAACACGATCGCGACGCTGGCGAAGATGGCCGCGGAACTCTAGCAATGAAAGCGTATCTGGTGCTCGACCTGTCGGTGAACGACTTTGCCGGCTTCAAGACATACATCACTGAAATCCCGGCTTTCATCGCCAGGCATTCGGGACGCTACATCGTTCGCGGCGTCCAGCCGACGACGATTGAAGGCGACTGGACACCAGAGCGCCTCGTCATCATCGAATTTCCGGAGCGCGAGAAGGCAGAGGCCTTCCTGAGCGATCCCGACATTCAAGAGCTCTTCAAGCTGCGCCACGCAACGACGACGAGCAGACTGCTGCTTGCCGACGGCTGCACCTGATCGCTGCCTGCACGTTAGGCCAACTTGAGCGCGGCGATTCCCATCAGCACCAGCACGATTCCTGCGACCTTCAGCGCGCTCAGCGTCTCGCCGAACAGGACGACGCCCATGAGAAAAGTGCCCGCCGCGCCGATGCCGGTCCAGACCGAATAGATGCCGGTCCAGACCGAATAGGCGACGCCGACCTCCAGCACCTTCAAGGCCCGCCCGAGCAGGAAGACGAAGGCGGCGAGCAGCACGAGCGAGGCGACACTCCAGCCAAGGCGCGTATAGCCTTCGGCATATTTCATCGAGATCGCCCAGCCGACATCGAGCGCGCCTGCAATCACGAGCGTGAGCCACGCCAATGACGGTGACATCGCCCTGCCCTTAGGCCGCGAGCTTAAGCAGATGTGCGTCGTGGCGCGCGAGGAAGGCGCGCAGCAATTGCGGATAGTCCGCGCCGACCGCCGTGCGCACGCTTCCACGCTTCGCAAGCTCCGCCCGCCACGCCCGCACCTTCGGCGCATCCTTGAAGATGCCGAGTTCGGCCAGTTCATCGAACACGTCGAAATACCGGAATATTGGAGCGAACACCGCGTCGACCATGCTGAACTGCTCGCCGGCGAAGAACGGACCAGCGCCGAGAGCGGCCTCGACGCGGGCGAATTTGCCGGCGATGGCTTGGCGCTTGCTCTCGAAGGTCGCGGGATCGGTCGTGGTCTCCAGTCCCCAGAGGTCACCGAGGATCGCCGAGCCGAACTCCATCCAGGCGCGGTGCTCGGCCCGCTTCAGCGCATCGGCCGGATGCAGCTTCGCACCGCCTTGCGTCTCCTCGATGTACTCGCAGATCACGTTGCTCTCGAACAGCGCGACCTCGGCCTGCTCGGTCGTCACCACCAGCACCGGCACCTTGCCGAGCGGCGACAGCTTCAAAAACCGGTCCGGCTTGTTGGCGAGATCGATGTCGATCCGCTCGAACGGGACGCCCTTCTCGGAGAGCGCGATCACCGCGCGCTGCACATAGGGGCAAAGCTTGTGGCTGATCAGTTTGAGGGCTGCGGTCATGGCCATGATCCCGGCGGTTGAATGCAACTGCATCCAAGATAGATGCACCTGCATACATTCGTCAAGATCGATGCATTCGCATCAATCGCCTGTGAACTATCGGGGGAGTCTCGAGTTTGAGTTTGCGGGGCGCGGAAGGTCTTCAAATCCCGGACAGGCGCAGTCTTTGCAGCTACACCTATCGCCCTCCAGATGGTGATAGCCAATGGGGTGCTGGCAATGGATACAAGTGCCCTGCAAATTATAAGAGTTACCCGGACGGGGATCTTCCGCAGAACCGTTCATTTCAATTTTCCTAATGCCTGCCGGTGGCGCCCCCTCGCTCAGGGCCGCGCGATCACGCCGCCCGTCATCGGCATCGGCACGCCCGTCGTAGCGGGATAGGACAGCGGCAGGCCTTTCAGGCCACGGGCGGCAAGGAAGCCGAACGCCTGCGCCTCGATGGCATCGGATGCCCAGCCGAGCGTCTCGGCGGCCTCGACGGTGGCCGATCCCACCCGCTCCCGCAGCATACGCAGCATGGTCAGGTTGCGGGCGCCGCCGCCGCAGACGATCCAGCTCCGCGGCCGTCTCGGCAAGAGTGGAATAACGCGGGCGATCGCCGCCGCGGTGAAGGCGGTGAGCGTCGCGGCGCCGTCGGCCGGCGCGACTTCGCCGAGCTTGAGCGCGGCAAAATCGTTGCGGTCGAGCGATTTGGGCGGCGGCAGCGCGAAGAACGGCAGCCCCAGCGCCCGTGCGATCCAGGCCTCGTCCGCCTTGCCGAGCGCCGCGAATTTTCCCTCCGCATCGAACGCCTGGTTCATGGTGCGGTACATGAAATCGTCGAGCAGCGCGTTGCCGGGCCCGGTATCGCAGGCGATCAGCGTCTCGTTGCCGTCGATATAGGTGATGTTGGAAACGCCGCCGATATTGACGACGCAGATCGGTCCCTCGCGCTCCAGCGATTGCGCCAGCGCCCGGTGGTAGACCGGAACGAAGGGCGCGCCCTGCCCGCCAGCCTCGACATCGGCCGCACGGAAATCATGCATCACGGGAATATGGATCGCTTTCGCCAGCGCCGGCGCATCGCCGATCTGCACCGTCATCCGCCGTTCGGGCCGGTGCAGTACCGTCTGGCCGTGGAAGCCGACGATGTCGATGTCCTCCGGCTTCATCCGGTTCTGGGCGGTGAAGGCGGCCACCGCCTCGGCATGCGCCAGCGTCACCGCGCGCTCGGCCTCGGCCAGCACCCCGGGCCGGGCATCACGCTGCGGCAGGTTCACGGCCTCGGTGAGCGCCCGGCGCAGCAGGCTGCGCTCGGCAGGATTGTAGGGCCGGTAGCCGGACGGCCCGAACGCCTTCACCTGCTTTCCATCGGTTTCGATCAGTGCAACGTCGACCCCGTCAAGCGAGGTCCCGCTCATCAGACCGAGCGCAGTTAACATCATCCCAGTAAGCCTCGACGTCTTCCTACCCCGACGCCTGGCTTGTATCAAACAAGCACATCTTATAATGCCACAGCGCGCTTTGTGGCGTCAGCCCGGTTGGCGCGGGTTCCGCAACTTGCCGCAATTACCGTAAAATAAGAATGATCAGAGCCGCCGACAGATGACTGCATTTAAATCGGATTTCCTCAACACCTTGCAGGAACGTGGTTTTATCCACCAGTGCTCCGATTTCGAGGGGCTGGACGCGCTTGCCGCCAAGGGCGAAGCGACCGCCTATGTCGGCTACGACTGCACGGCCCCCTCGCTGCATATCGGCAACTTCCTGACCATGATGATGCTGTACTGGCTGCAGCAGTCCGGCAACAAGCCGATCACGCTGATGGGCGGCGGCACCACCATGGTCGGCGACCCCTCCGGCAAGGACGAGACGCGTGCGATCCGCACCGTCGCCGAGATCGAGGCCAACAAGGCCTCGATTCGCGGCGTGTTCGCCAAGGTGCTGCGTTACAGTGACGGCGCCAGCGACGCCATCATGCTCGACAACGCCGAGTGGCTGACCAAGCTCAACTGGATCGAGATGCTGCGCGACATCGGCAAGCACTTCTCGGTCAACCGCATGCTGACCATGGACTCCGTGCGCCTGCGCCTCGAGCGCGAGCACGAGATGAGCTTCATCGAGTTCAACTACATGGTCTGCCAGGCCTACGACTTCG
Source organism: Bradyrhizobium centrolobii (assembly GCF_001641635.1). Taxonomy (GTDB): domain Bacteria; phylum Pseudomonadota; class Alphaproteobacteria; order Rhizobiales; family Xanthobacteraceae; genus Bradyrhizobium; species Bradyrhizobium centrolobii. The sequence goes on along the minus strand of NZ_LUUB01000079.1, from coordinate 214,372 downwards.
TCGAGCTCGCCAAGCGCACTGGCTGCCGCCTGCAGATGGGCGGCTCGGATCAGTGGGGCAACATCATCATGGGCGTCGATCTCGGCCGCCGCATGGGAGCGCACCAGCTGTTCGCACTGACCACGCCGCTGCTCACCACGGCATCGGGCGCCAAGATGGGCAAGACCGCGCAAGGCGCGGTCTGGCTCAACGCCGACCAGTTCTCGCCTTACGATTTCTGGCAGTACTGGCGAAACACCGAGGACGCCGATGTCGGCAAGTTCCTCAAACTGTTCACGACGCTGCCGATGAGCGAGATCAGGAAGCTCGAGGCGCTCGCGGGCTCGGAGATCAACGAGGCCAAGAAGGTGCTCGCCACCGAGGCGACCGCGCTGCTGCACGGCCGCGACGCCGCCAATGAAGCCGCCGAAACCGCGCGCCGCACCTTCGAGGAAGGCGCGCTGGCCGAGACCTTGCCGTCGGTGGAAATTCCGCGCGGCGAACTGGACTCAGGCCTCGGCGTGCTCAACGCCTTCGTCAAGGCGGGCCTCGTCGCCTCCAACGGCGAGGCGCGGCGCCAGATCAAGGGCGGCGGCCTGCGCGTCAATGACGAACCCGTCACTGACGAGAAGATGACGCTCTCTCCGGCCAATCTGACGCCGGAAGGCGTGATCAAGCTGTCGTTCGGCAAGAAGAAGCACGTCCTCGTCAAGCCTGCATAGGCGTATGAGCTTTTGATGCTTGTCAGGAAGCGCCGAAGCGCGCTCCCTGATCGGCAATGGACCAGAACACGCCCAGGGAACAAGTAACGGCGACACGGCAAGAAGCCGTACGTGTTGCACTCGTCGTGCTCGCGCTGTGCTTCACGCTGGCCGTGCTCGGCCGCGGCCTCAGCGAAAGCTTCACCGTCTTCCTGAAGCCGATCTCGGAAAGCTTTGGCTGGGATCGCGGCCAGGTCGTTTCGATCTATTCACTGACGTGGCTCATCAGCGGACTGACCGCGCCGCTGGTCGGACGCCTGTTCGATCATTCCGGACCGCGCATCGTCTATGCGCTCGGGCTGCTATTGCTCGGCTCGGCCTTCCTGATCGCAAGCCGCGCGCAGGCGCTCTGGCAATTCCAGCTCTCGATCGGCATCTGCGTCGGCATCGGCGTTGCCTTCATCGGCAACGTGCCGAATTCGATCCTGCTCGGCCGCTGGTTCGGGCCGCGGCTGCCGACGGCAATGGCGGTGGTCTATTCGGCGATGGGCGGCGGCGTGCTGGCGCTGCTGCCGGCCTCACAACTCCTGATCGATCATCTCGGTTGGCGCGAGACCTATCAGGTGTTCGGCTTTGCCACACTCGCGCTGTTGGTGCCCTTGATGCTGCTGCCGTGGCGGCTGTTTGCCTCGGGCTCGCCTCATGTCGTCAAGAAGACCGATCCGCATTTCGTCGATCACGGCTGGACGCTTCTGAGCGCCATGCGACACCACGCCTTCTGGGCGCTGTTCTCGACCTTCTTCTTCACCGCCGTCGGCATGTATGCAATTGCGGCGCAGATCGTGGCCTATCTGATCGACGCCGGCTTTCCGCCGCTGCAGGCCGCAACTGCCTGGGGATTCTCCGGCATCGTGCTGGTGTTCGGCATGCTCGGCGTCTCCGCGCTCGATGGCCTGATCGGACGCCGACCGTCCGTGCTGCTGAGCTACGCGATCTCGATCCTCGGCATCCTCCTGCTCTGGCTGCTGCAGTATTATCCGAACATCATTCTGCTCACCGGCTTCGTCGTCTGCTTCGGCAGCATGATGGGCTCGCGCGGACCGCTGATCACCGCGACCGCGATGAAGATCTTTCGCGGCGAACGTGTCGGCACCATCTACGGCACCATTTCGATCGGCAGCGGACTAGGCTCGGCGTTCGGCTCCTGGAGCGGCGGCCTGATCCACGACGCGACCCACGGCTACAACGCGCTGCTCGTCTTCGCACTTGCGAGCGTCGTGCTCGGCATGATTCCATTCCTGGTTGTGCCTGCCTTGCGGCGGTAAGTCTCCCCAAGGTAACCTGCGATCATCGACGTCACCGGGAAAATACGGGCTGACGTGTCGCCGATACACGCAAAAATGCGGATCGTGTAGGGCTCAAGTCCCCGTCTACGGTGTTTTGTTCTTACATGACGAAAATGTCAGCGCGAATGTAAAACGTGCAGCTTGCAGGGTGGAACCGAATGCGATTCAAGTCGCTGTATTGGATGGAAGGGCGCAACTCATGAACTTTCTCTCTCGCTTTCAGCCGGCTCTCCTGAGCCTGTTTCGCTTGATCACCGGACTCCTGCTGTTCCAGTACGGCGTGGCCAAGCTGTTCAAGTTTCCGGTGCTTCCCTACTTCGCCGACATCCCGCCGCTGATCTATGCGGCCGGTACGCTCGAGCTAGTGCTCGGCGCGACCCTGATGCTCGGCCTCTTCACCCGGCTCTCGGCTTTCATCCTGTCGGGTGAGATGGCCTTCGCATACTTCTTGGGCCACATGTTCAAGACCGGCACGCCGGTGTTCCTGCCGCTGATCAACGGCGGCACCGCCGCCATCCTGTTCTGCTTCGCCTGCCTCTACCTCTCTGCCGCCGGCGGCGGCCCGATCAGCATCGATGCGCTGATCGGCAGGGAGAGTGGCGAGCCGGGCGGCGCGTACGCGCGGCGCTGAGTCTCCCCGAGTAAGATGGCACCGGCACATTTGCCGGTGCCATCTCACCGTGTGCCCAGCACAATCCAGATGATCGCCAGGGCCGCGACGAGCAGCACGGACAAGATGATGCGGTGAACGAATCGGTTCATTGCCGGTCCGACCAGGCTCGGTAGCCACCAAAGTTTAAGATCGATTTTCTCCAGCTCATGAACCGGCGCAAGTCGGTCCGTGGGCTTTTGTTTGCACAATTGCGCATATGACTGCGGAGGTCCACCGCGCGGCGGCGCGTCGCAGGCGTCCATTCATGATTGGTAAGAACTTCATGCTACCGACGCGAGCAATAACAACCATTCCGTAGAGGCCGCGATGAAGCTGCTGAGTCATCTGAGAATCCGCACCAAGCTTGCCAGCATGGTTTGTCTTGCGGCGCTCACGGTCACAGCCATCATCGGGGTATCGGCCGTCCTCAGCAAGAGCCGCATGATGGATGACCGCGTCCAGCAGATGCGGACCGCGGTCGATATGCTCTACAGCCTGGCCCAATCGCTCCAGGACGATGTTGCCGCCGGCAAGCTGACGCAGGCCGAGGCCAAGGCCCAGTTCCACCAGCGCGGCCGACGCATGAGCTTCAACGGCGGCCAAGGCTATCCCGTCGTCTATAATCCCGACACGTCGCTCCTCGTGAACGGGGCCAACCAGCAGCTCGAAGGCAAGATCACCGGCGCCGTGGACTCCAACGGCGTCATGATCGCCGACGCGATCATGAACGTCGCCAATCAGAGTGCCCAGGGCGGCGTGACGTCCTATCTCTATCCGCGCCCCGGCCAGACTGAGCCCGTGCGCAAGATGGTGTTCGCGCGCAAGTTCGCGCCCTGGAACGCGACGATCAGCTACGGTCTCTATGTCGACGACATCGACGCCGACGTGCGCGCCCTGACGCTGGAGCTCGGCGCGATCGGCATCGGCCTGATGCTGCTGATGGCCACGCTGTCCTGGCTGATCGCCCGCGACGTGCTCGGCGCGCTCGACCGCCAGAAGAACCGCATGCAGGAGATTTCGGAAGGCGCTCTCGACAAGCCGGTCGAGGAGACCGACCGCGGCGACGAGATCGGCCGCATGGCCGAGACGCTGGAAGTGCTGCGCAAGACCGCGCTGACGGCGCGTGCGCTGGAAGCCGAGCAGGTCGCCACCAAGGCGCGCAGCGAGCAGGAGAAGCGGGAGGCCCTGATCGCGCTCGCCGATCGTTTCGATGCCTCGGTCGGCCAGCTCGTCGGCCTGATGGCCTCGGGCTCCGGCGAACTCGAGACCACCGCCAAGTCGATGTCCTCGACCGCCGAGGGCACCAACCGCCGCGCCGCCGTGGTCGGCTCCGCGGCGACCGAAGCCAGCCAGCGCGTCCAGACGGTCGCGGCCGCCGCCGAGGAGCTCTCCTCCTCCATCACCGAGATCAGCCGCCAGGTCGCGCAATCCGCCGAGGTCACCGGCCGCGCGGTGGACAGCGCACGCCGCACCGACACCATCGTCCGCGCGCTGTCCGACGGCGCCCAGCAGATCGAGCATGTTGCCGAACTGATCTCCAGCATCGCGGCCCAGACCAACCTGCTCGCGCTCAACGCCACCATCGAGGCCGCGCGCGCGGGCGATGCCGGCCGCGGCTTTGCCGTCGTCGCCTCCGAGGTGAAATCGCTCGCCAGCCAGACCGCGGAAGCCACCCGCGAGATCGGCGACAAGATCGCGCAGATCCAGGGCGCAACCAAGGAGGCCGTGGAGGCGATCGGTGGCATCACCGCCACCATCGAGGAAGTCAGCCGCATCGCGACCTCGATCGGGGCTGCGATCGAGGAGCAAGGTGCGGCGACCGCCGAGATCGCCCGCAGCGTCTCGCAGACCGCCGAAGCGACCAGGGAAGTCACCACCAATATCGGCGGCGTCAGCACCGCGGCCAACGAGACCGGCAATGCGGCCGGCATGGTGCTCGCGGCAGCGTCGAACCTCTCCAAGCAGGCCGAGCAGCTCTCCGGCGAAGTCGGCACCTTCCTCGCGGGCGTCCGCGCCGCCTAGGCGGCGCAACCACCCTCACAGCAATTGATCCGCGGGAACGAGTTCGCGCTGAAGCGCAATGCGGTTTGGTCGAACTCAGAGAGAGCCCAGAACACGGATCACCTCTCCCGTAGGGAGAGGTCGGATCGCATCGAAAGATGCGATCCGGGTGAGGGGTTACGGTCTCACTGAGCGCTGCGGCCCCTCACCCGGATTGCACTGGACGATGCTCCGCATCGCCAGGCGCAATTCGACCTCTCCCCGCTGGGGAGAGGTGATCTGAACGGCCGACCGCCTCAAACTGGCATGCGCTATCGCCGCGCGAGGTTGCAGCCGTTCGACAGCTGACGCGATGACGGTCCGGGCGGATCGTTCGACTGCTGCGACGGGAGCTCGTCGATCGGCGAGTTCTGCTTGCCGGTGTTGAACTCGAAGATCTTGCGGAACAGGCCCGGCGCCATCGCGGAGATCGGATTGACGCGCATCACCGGCGCGGCGGGCGTGCCGACGACCTCATAGGTCACGCCGATCAGGCCCTCATTGTTGCCGCCGCCGAGGAAGATGCCGAACAAGGGTATCTGGCCGAAGATGTTGTTGACGCCGTACATCGGCACGAAGGTGCCGCTCATGCAGACCTGGTTGCCGGGATAGTCGATCGAGCCCTCGATGGTGGCGCCGATCATCGGCCCCTTGACCACGCCGTCGCGGATCGTCAGCGCGCCGTTTTGCCGCGTGAACTCCGCGCGCAGCGCGCTGAAGGAGACGCCGCTCCCCGTCCCGTTGGGCGCGCCTGCGGCAACGCGCTCGAGCTGCGCTTCGCCCTTCACCGTGAAGTCGCGGACGTTGATCAGGCCTTCCCTGGCGGTCGAAGGCTCTGACGTCGGCGGCTCCATCGCCACCACCATCTGGCCGCCGACGGCCTTGGTGTAGGTGTCGGTGAAACGCAGGAAGGCGCCAGCGTCGTTGGTCTGGAGATAGATCACCTCGCGGCTGCCCTGCGCGCGACCGCCACGCAGATCGGCTGCCACCGGCGTGTCGCGGCCGACCTTGCCGCTCAGGGTGAAAGCTTTGACGGCACCATTGCGTTTCGACATCTTGGCATCGACGCTGCGCATCGCCTCGCCGTTGAAACCGGCAACCGCGCCGAGCTTCACGTCGATGTCGAAGTCGACATTCTTCAGCTTGCTCTTGCCGTCGTCCTTGGAATTGCCCGAGATCGCCGACTTGAGGAAACCGCGGCCGTCGAACACGTCGCCGCGCATGCTGCCGCGAATTACGCCGTCGGGACCGCGCTCGACCTTCAACGACGCCTTGTCGCCGTCGGAGGGCGCGTAGGTCGGGAAGTTCGCATTCATCAGATCGCCGTTCTGATCGACCTCGAGCGAGCCCTTGATCGAGGCGCCGCTGCCTTCGATGACGATATCTTCGAGACGCGTCGATTGCGCCGTCGGCACCACCTTGAAGGTGGCCTTGCCCGATTTGCCCGGCAGCTTGACCCAGCCAGGCAGGATGTTGTCGAGCTTGACCGAAGTCAGGTCGGCCTCGATGCCGAGCTTAGTCGTCTGGTCGGGGCCACTTGCAATCTTGCCGGAGACCTTGATCGGCAGCGAGCCGCTGACGGCGGGGCTGAGATCGAAGCCCAGACGCGCCCGGCTCGCGTCGTCGAGCGTGGCCTGCAAACGGACGTCCGCATCGCCTTCAGCCGGCTTGCGATAGTCGAGCGAAGCCGCCTGCCCGTTGATCTTGACGTCGCCCTTGACCTGATAACCCTGATTATTGGCGACGATCTTGAGATTGTTGGCTTCGAGCTTCTGGTTCATCACCAGCTTGTCGGCGGCGAAGCCGTTGAGATCGGCGGTGACGGCATAGGTGGTGTCGGCCTTGGTCAGCTCGCCCTTGACCGGCATGCCGAGCTGGATGTTCGCCGAGAACGTCCCCTTGCTGGTGTTGGGATCGACGACGGTCGCCGACAGATCACTCAGGCGATCATTGGCGAGCATTTCGGCCGCCGCAGGCACGGGTCCGTCAACGCGGAATTTGCTCCGCGAGGGCGACGGCTTTGGCGCCATGTCCGGCACCTCGAAGGTGAAGTCGGAGATCGTGATCTTGCGTCCGGCAGGCGTATCCGCAATGCCCTGCCCGATCGTCACGGTCGCCGTGCGCCCGGTCACGCGCGCCTTCAGATCGGCATCATGCACCACCGGCATGCCATCGACGGGACGAACCGCCACGCCGTTCGCCACGATGTTGACCGACAGGCCGTCGTCGGGGATCGGCGGCCCCTTGCGCGGAAGGTTGCGCACCGGCGAGTTGATGCCGATCTCGATGCGCTGGAGCGTGCCGCGCTCGATCCGCTCGATCACCCATTCGCGTAGCTCTGGAACAATAAGCGTCGGCCACATCCGCTTCAGGGCGGAGGCCGACATCGGCGTCCCGGCAAACCCCAGCGTCAGCCGCGGCTCGCCCGAATAGTCAATGGCGCCCGTGCCGGCGACGCCGATCTCGCCATTGCTGATATCGGCCTGTGTCAGCAGCACGCGCTTGTGGTCGGAGTCGAAGCGGAAGCCGATCGCGATGCGGTTGAAGACCAGGGGCGGCTCGTTGTCGATGCCGCCGAGGAGAATCGAACCGCCGCTGAAGCCGAGCTGCCAGTCGTTGGTGGTGCCGTTGGGCGGCTCGAGATGCGCCAGAAGCGTGACACGGTTGGCGCCCGAGATGATCTTGAACGGCGCGACCAGCACACGCCGGCCGGCATCCCACTCGACATTGATCTCGGCGGAATCGATCGCCATCGGATAATCGGGCGTATCGGTGTCGATGATGTTGCCCTCGCCGACTGCGATCTTGCCGCGGAAATAGGTCGGCACGCCGTCGCGGCCAAGCTCGCCCTTGAGCTCGCCGGTCAGCGGCAGGTCGGCGTTGTAGGTCAGGTCCTTGACCCGCAGCGCCAGGAGGATGTTGGAGGTCGAAACCTTGTCGGCGCGGATGTCGACCGAGCGCACGCCGTTCTCGACCGGCCCGATCGTGGCGCGCAGCATCCATGGGCGCGCACCTTCCTCGCCGAGGCTGAGCGCGACGCCACCATGGCTTGGCCGGCGCAGGTTGAGCGTGATGTTCTCGAACGTCCATTTGCTGCCGCGCTGCTGATCGTCGACGATCAGATTGCCGTTCTTGAGACCGATCTCGTTGAGGTTCTGGCCGTCGAGCCCGGTCATGCTCAGGCTGTCGAGCCAATCGAGACCAGCGAGAATGCCGCTCTGGGCGTTGCTCGCAGGTGCCGCCGCCGGCGCGTTGGGGCTGGCAGATGCATCGGGTGTCACCGCCGCGGGCGGCGGCGCAGATCCGTTGCGCGGGAACGTCGGCGGGAAGCCGGCTTCCTTCTTCGACGCGACTCCGGTCGCCAGAGGCTTGGCGGTGTCGCCGGCCGACACCGTGACGGTCCCGTCAGGCGCGATGCGGATAGCAAGCTCGGCATCGACCAGATTAAGACTCTCGGCGCGCAGCCGGCCCATCAGCAGCGCGGTGCCGGACAGCCTCACCTCGGCCTTGGGCGCGCTTGCCACGATGGCGCGGTCGCGGTCGCGAACGATGATGTCGCGGATGCGCACAGCGATACGGATCCGGCCGGCCCGCTCGATCTGGGTGCCGCCGACCTCGACGGTGTTACCGTTGCCGATATTGTCCTCGATCGCCGCCGCGAGCCAGGGCGTCGCGATGTCGAGGTTGATGGGGCCGGCGCCGAGCCGCCACCACAGCGCGCCGAAACAGCCGACGAAGATAACGATGAGGGCACCGACGACGACGGCTAGTCGCTTCAGCCAGCGATCAGCGGCCAGCCACCGCCGGAAGGAGCCAAAACCGCCACCGAAGCGATGGAAGCCCGAACCGGAACGCGACAACAGCCGGCGTGCACGATCGCCCGCCGCCTCCTCCTGATCCGGATCCCAGTCGGCCTCGTCCCATTCCTGCGGCGCCTCGACGCCGCCGCGCCGATCGTAATCCCGATATTGATCCTGGGGCGACGTGTCCCTTGCCATTGCCTCTCGATACAGGCGCCCATCGTAGGATTGAGCGCCGCCGGGGCCGCACCCGTCGAGGGGGATCGAAGGCCCCCGCGCCGGCATTGCCGCCATTCCTCGAATATTCCTGCTGTTCGTCATTTAGCCCCGGGAGCGCGTTCAACGAGCAGTGGGGTGATGCTTGGAATTCCTTGTAACCATACTCCGCCGCCGTCAGACTTGCCCAGCCGAGGGCGCGAATCCGCCACACCTGACGGGAGCTGCAATACCTCTTTGGTTGACCCGCCGAAAGCGACGAAAGGAAGGCGTATGTCCAAGAAATCCCGAAAGAAATCGTCCAAAACAGCCTCCGGCGGTCCGACAGCAAGGAAGAAGGCCCCGAAAACGCGGGCATCGGCACAAGCAAAGCCCGCGAAATCGCAACGGGCGCCAGCAAGCAAGTCAGGCAAGACAACAGCAAAGGCAGCATCGCATAAGGCCACATCGAAACGGTTAACATCTTCCAAACCCGCCGCCGCGTCTGCGACCACCGCCAAAGTCGCCCTGACCGAGGGCCATAACGCCCCCGCGTTCCGCCTGCCCCGCGACGGCGGCGGCGTGGCCACGCTGTCGGACTACGCCGGCCGCAAGCTCGTGCTGTTCTTCTATCCCCGCGCCGACACCCCGGGCTGTACCCGCGAGGCCATCGACTTCACGCGCCTCGCGGACGCGTTCGCTGAGGCCGGCGCGGCCGTGCTCGGCATCTCCGCCGACCCGGTCAAAGCCCAGGAGAAATTCCGCGACAAGCACAAGCTCGGCGTTCCTCTCATTTCGGACGAGCAGCATGAGATGCTGGAGGCGTATGGCGCCTGGGGCGAAAAATCCATGTATGGCAAGACCTTCCTGGGGATTCTTCGCACCACGGTGCTGATCGGCGCCAACGGCAAAATAGCCAGGATCTGGCGCAACGTCCGCGTCGAAGGTCATGCCGACGACGTGCTCGCCGCGGCAAGAAGCCTTCTTTAACCAGGCCTTCGAATTCGAATGTTCCCGTTTCCGGAAAATTAACCATGACCGACCCAGATTGCTGCGGCAATTAGGCCGCAAGGAACCTTTCCGACCGGCGCGGGAGTGCCGATGTCGAAAAGTTCTGCCCACTACTCGCACTACCCCCAACATCATCCTCACGACCACGGCCGGCCCTCCAACCGGCGCCCCGTCGCTGCAGCGGCCGCGATTCCCCTCCCCGCAACGGACGACGCCTACACCATCGTCCACGCCGGCAAGCAGGTCCGCTTCGGGCCTGTGGTGTTCTGGATCGTGGTCGGCACAGTGGTGCTGCTCGGACTGTGGTCGGCTGCGACCGCCACCTATTTCGCCTTTCGCGACGACGTCCTGACCCGGCTGATCGCCCGCCAGGCCGAGATGCAATATGCCTATGAGGACCGGATCGCCGAGCTGCGCGCGAAGGTCGACCGCACCACCAGCCGTCAGCTGCTCGACCAGGAGCAATTCGACCAAAAGCTCGACCAGATCATGAAGCGCCAGACGGCGCTGGAGTCCCGGGCGACAGCGCTCGGCGCCATGCCTGACGTCACCGGATCGATTCCCCGCGTCGCCCCGCAACGTGGCGATGCAAACCAGGGCGCGATGCAGGGCACGCCGAAGCCCTCGCCGATCAGCGACACCGTCATCTTCGTGGCGCCGCCGGATCGCGAAGCGCGGCTTGAATCGCGTACGCCTGCCGTCGCCAGCCCGCCGCCCAGTCAGTTCGCCAAGAACCAGGGTTTCGACAATGTCCTGGTCCGGCTGCAGAACTCTCTTGATCAGGTGGAGCGTCGGCAAATAGCGGCGCTCAGCGCCGTCGAGGACGGCATGGAATCGCGGGTGCGCCGGATGCGGGGCGTCGTCAGCGATCTCGGCCTGAACCTCGCCGACCTCGAGGCGGCCGTGCCGCGCAGCGCCATGGGCGGACCTTTTGTACCTGTCAAACTAACCGCGAATGCCGGGCCGTTCGAGAAGCAGCTCTATCGAATCAACACCACCCGCGCCGAGATGGACCGGCTCAACCGCACGCTGGCGCTCGTGCCCTATCGAAAGCCCGTCATCGGCGAGGTCGAATTCACCTCCGGCTTCGGCGTGCGCAGCGACCCCTTCCTCGGCCGGCCGGCGATGCATACCGGGCTCGACTTCCGCGCCGCGACCGGCGATCCCGTTCGCGTCACTGCCAACGGCAAGGTGGTCTCGGCCGGCTGGTCGGGAGGCTACGGCCGCATGGTCGAGGTCGATCATGGCAATGGCCTTTCGACCCGCTACGGCCATCTCTCCGAGATCAACGTGAAGGTCGGCGAGATCGTGAAGATTGGCCAGGTGGTCGGTCTCGTCGGATCGACCGGCCGCTCGACCGGCCCGCACCTGCATTATGAAACGCGCATCGACGGCGAAGCGGTCGATCCGCAGAAATTTCTTCGCGCCGGCGTGCGGCTGAGCGCGGGCTAGTCTCCTCGAGGGCGCGCCGCTAATGCGCGCCGAATCTTAGCGCCGGCCGCCACCCATGCCGCCGCCGGGACCGCCGAAGCCTCCACCACCCATTCCACCACCAGGCCCCATCGGCCCGCCGGGCGATCCCATGCCGCCGGGTCCAGACGGCATGCCAGGGCCCGAAGGCGCAGGACCCGGAGTCGGTCCGGGCGCGGAGCCAGTGCCGGGGGCACCAGGCGCACCCGGGCCGCCGGCCGGGCTGGGCGCGCCGCTTTGGGGATGCAGGATCGAGCCGCCGGGCGCGTGGCCGGGCGCACCGGGGGCGCTCCGTCCCGGCGACTGCGCCGGCGATCCCGGGAATTGGCCGACCGCTTGCGCGGAATCGACCTGCAGCCCGCGCGAACGATCGAACACGCCGTTGATCACCATGCGCGCCTCACCCGCCGCCGGCCCGAAGCGCGACCCGTCATGGGCCACGAGCCCGGAGCCGAGCTGCAGGTTCGCGCCCGCCCGCTGCACATAGGCCTCGATCGATAGCCGGCTCGCGCCGACGAGGTCGGAGAAGTCGTCGATCCGCGTGCGCGACGCCTGCATCACGCCCTGGCTCGTGCTGCCTTCGATCTGGACGCGCTGGCCGACCAGCAAGGGATCCACGCCGTTCAGCTTCAGCCCGCCAATGTGCAGCCCGTCGGGGCTGCGCTCGACCAGACCGGTGACGCGCGGCACGGCATTGCCACGCTGTTCGACCAGGCTTGCGACGATCACGCCGTCGGTACGGCGCAAGCCGAAGACCGCGACCACGGTGCCCGCGCGGCGCCAGCTCTCCCTGCCGCCCGACAGCACCTTCTGGCCGAGCACGGTCAGCTCGTTGCCCTTCACCGACTCGATCGGACCCGAGACTTCGCTTGCGATGGTGATGTTGCGGGTGACGAGTGTGCCGTCGGCCTGGCGGGTCGCGACCACGCGCGCGAGCTGGCCGATGCGCAAGGCCTTCGTGCTCGCCGCATCGCCGTCGATGCGGACCGGCACGTCGCTCGCGTAAGTGATGCGCTCGCCATTGACGTAGATGCTGCCGAAGCGCTGGATCACGCCGACGATGCCGGTGCCGCCGATGCCGTGATCGTCGCCACGCGTGATGCCGGTGCCGCCGATTCCCTGGTCGGTGCCGCGCTTGACCTGTGCGCGGGCAATGGCTGTTCCGGCGAGCCAAAACCCTGTCAGCAGCAGACGGCGAGAGATGAGCGGCGGCCGGCTCATGAAGAACCGCCTTCGTTTCCGTCACCTTCGTCGTCGGCATCCTCGCAATAGATGTAGATGCCGAAATTCCAGCGGGCGTCGCCGCCCTTGTCCTTGGCGAGCGCGCGGTTCGCCTCGCGGTTGGCGGTCTTCAGCGCGTCCATCGCGAGCTCGCGCGAGCGCGCCTCGAGGCGCCGGGCGAGCTTCGGCGAGATATTGTTGTAGTGAACCGCGCGCTCGAGGAAACGCGGCGCCGGCCCGGACACGTTCTGTGCGGCGGCCGCGATATGGTCATGCAGGTTGCGGCCAAGATAGTGCCATTTGCTGTCGTCCTCGCCGGTTGGGACGAAGGCCGCCTCGACCAGCTCGATCTCGTCGTCGCCGTTAATGGTGACGAGCTTGCGGTCGAGCCATTCGTCGAGCACCGCGCGCGGGCGCACGTCCTTGGTGACGGAGGCAACGAGCTGCTCGAATGACGGTGCATCGTCCTCGGCGGTACGCGGCAAGGCGAGCGGTTCGCCTTTCGCATCGGTGAATTCGGGCGCAGCGAGCCAGCGCGCGATCACCGCGCTCGTCAGCGACACCGCCGCCGGCGCCTCGTGCACGGGCGCGCCGGCCCCGCGCAGCCGCGCCACCTCCTTGCGGTGGATTCCCGTGAGCAGGCTGACGCGGCTGTCGGTCTGCTCCTTTCCCTCGAGGGCGAAATCGTGCTCGGCGACGTTGACGAAGAGCTCGCGCAAGAGCTGCGCCAGCGCCGGGAACGTCATGCCGCTGCGGATGCACAGCCGCACCAACGGGCGCAGCAGCCGCGCCAGCGGCGCGTGCAGCTTCGCTGCGGCGTTCGGCTGTGGGGATGCCGACTTATCAGCCGCCTTGGACCCGAGCTTGGCATTCATGACCGAATATTACCGGTGCTCCGCGTGGGACACAATCCCACTTTTTCCCAGCTGCCGATTGACGTGGTAAATTTTCCCACATATACGAGACGCCACTGAGGGCGCGACTAGAAGGGACATTGACCATGGCCGACCGTTTGGCCCGCATTTCCAGCTCACCGCGTGTTGTTCCGATTCTCGACCAATGTCGTCGCGACCTGGTCGACTCGACGCTGCTGGCGCTCGTGCGGGTGGTTATCTTCATGTCTTTGGTGGCCGCGCCGTTCGTCGCCGCGCTCCTCGCAGGCTGATCGCCATCATGAACTCCGCCAGCGAAACCACGCGCCGCCCATCGGTGCTGCACATCTTCAAGATCTACTATCCCGACCTGTTCGGCGGCACGCTCACGGTGATCCGCGACATCTGCGCGAGCCTGAGGGACAGCTTTGCCTCCGCCGTGCTGGTCTGCTCGCAATCGTCAAAGCGGCGCGAGGTCATCAACGACGTCGAGGTCGAGCGTGTGCGCTCGTTCGGCAACGTGCTATCGCTTCCGGCCGCCCCCGCCTATCCTTGGCGGCTGTGGCGGCGGATCCCGGAGCACGACCTGCTCGCGCTCCACGCGCCCTTCCCGCTCGCCGACCTCGTCTTCGCCTTCGGATTCGGGCGCAAGCGGCCGCTGGTCGTGCACTGGCATGCCGACATCGTCACCCATGCCGGCCTGCGCTGGTTCATCGAGCCCTTGATGCGCCGGACGCTGCGGCGCGCGAAAGCGATCATCGTGTCCGACCACGTGCTGGTCGACAACACGCCGCTGCTGCGGGAATTCGAGGACAAATGTCATGTCGTGCCGTTCGGTATCGACACCACGACATATGACTGGTCGAAGATCGAACCCCATCACGTCAACGATCGCGGCCGACTCGTGCTCGCCTGCGGCCGACTCGTTCCCTACAAGGGATTTGATGTACTGATCCGCGCCGCGGCTGCGCACAACTTCGAGGTCTGGATCATCGGCGAGGGCGTCGAGCGGCCGCGGCTCGAGCAACTGATCCGCGAGCTCGGCCTTCGCAACCGTGTCCGCCTGCTCGGCTCCGTCAATGACTGCGAGCGCATCAAGCTGATGTGCATCGCCGATGTCTTCGTGATGCCGTCGCTCACCAATGCCGAGACCTTCGGCCTCGCCCAGCTGGAGGCCATGGCCGCCGGCCGCCCGGTCGTGAACACCGCGCTGGACACCGCAGTGCCCCGCGTCGCCCGTCACGGCATGGAGGCGATCACGGTGCCGCCCGGCGACGCCGGGAAGCTCGGCGATGCCATCGACACGCTGATCCGCGATCCCGAGCGCCGCCGCCGCATGGGCCTGTCGGCGCGGACACGGGCCGTGACCCGCTATTCCGCCACAGCCTTCAAGGAAGGCATGGAAACCGTCTACCGCGAGGCCATCGCCACGCCGTGCAAGGAGGCCACGGCCACCGCCGAGCTGCGGCAGGCCAGTGGCTGGCCCGACACCGTCAGGATCGCTGCAGCGCTGGCCTGGTCCGACATGCGCCACCGCTATGTGCGCTCACTGCTCGGTCCGTTCTGGATGTCGCTCCAGATGGCGATCGTGGTCGCGGTCCTGGGCTCGGTCATCGGCCAGATGTCCAATGCCGGCGTGCTGGCGCGCCTGCCCATGCTCGCACTCTCGATGACCGCCTGGACCTTCCTGAATAGCGTCGTGCTCGATGCGACCACGGCGCTGCAGGGCTCGGCGAGCCTGATCCGCGACCGCGCACTGCCGCCGGTGATCTTCCTCCTGCAATGCACGTTCCGCCAGGCGCTGTTCGCGCTGCACAACGCCTGCGTTCCGCTCATCCTTTGGCTCGTCCTGACCCCGCGCAATTTCTCCGGCGCGCTCGAAGCGGTGCCGGGCCTGCTGCTGTTCGTTGCCTGTACGTTTGCTCTCAGCCTCGTCCTCGGCGCGATGGCAACGCGCTATCGCGACCTCAAGCCGATCATCGAATCCTCGTTGATGCTCGCCTTCCTGTCCTCGCCGGTGATCTGGTCGTCCGACATGATCAATCACCGCTCGACGGTAATGCGGCTCAATCCGCTGACGCATCTGTTCGCGGTCTGGCGCGAGCCGCTGGTGGGCGGTCACGTCGACACCGTCAGCATCGTCTACGTCCTGGTCGCGCTGGCGCTCTTGATCCTTGCGAGCGCGCTGACCCTGGTGCATCTGCGCAAAGCAGCTTTCTGGATCTGACGCATGGTCTCGATCAGTCTGCGCAACGTCTGTCTCGATTATCCGCTCTATGGCGCCTACGACTTCTCGCTGAAGCGGCGGCTGCTCGGCCACCTCATCCGCGAACAGGGCGAGATGCGGATCATCCGCGCCGTCGACAACGTCTCGATCGAGGCGGAAGCAGGCAGCCGCATCGGCCTCGCCGGCCCCAACGGCTCAGGCAAGTCGACATTGCTGCGCCTCATCGCCGGCGTCTACCCGCCGAGCAGCGGCAGCGTCGCGATCAAGGGCAACGTCGTGCCCTTGCTCGGCCTGAACGCCGGCGTCAACCTGGATTTCGTGGCGGAGGACAACATCGCGCTCTTGCTGCGGATCAGCGGACGCAAGCCGAGCCGCGCCGTCATCGACGAGATCTGGGCCTTCACCGAGCTCGAGGAGCGCATGCAGCGGCTGCCTCTGCGCATGTTCTCCTCGGGCATGCTGATGCGGGTGCTGTTCGCGACCGCCACCGCCTTTCCGGCCGACATCCTCCTGCTCGACGAATGGCTGAGCGTGGTCGACGAACGTTTCGCGGAAAAGGCGCAGACGCGCCTGCTGAACCTCGTCTCGCAGGCCGCGATCGTGATCATCGCCTCGCACGACCAGCCGCTGCTGCGCCGCACCTGCACCCGGATCATCAATCTCGACCATGGGCGCGTCGCCTCGACCGCCGTGGTCGAGCCGCCGTCAACACACCCTTTCGAGCTCCGCGAGAAACGCGCATGAAGCAGAACATCCTTGTCGTGTCCGAAGCGCTCGGCGAGCCCAACCACAAGCGCGGCATCTTCCACTTCACGCGCGAGCTGATGCGCTCGCTTGCGGCCGAAGGCCACGAGCTCACGCTGCTGGTCGAGACCACGCGGCGCTACCGCAAGCTGCGCAGCCGCGAGCGGCGGACGCGGCTGTTTCCGGCCCAGTCGCGCAACATCGAGCTGCTCGCTCTCTACCGCTTCCTCGACGAGGTCAACATGAGCGAGCCGGTGACGCGCGGCGGCCTCAGGCGCACGCTCGACTGGCTCCGGCATCGCCTCACGATGTCGGTGTCGTGGGAATACACCGTCTGCTTCCTGCGCGCGATCGGTGTGCGGACCTTGGGCGCGCGGCTCATCGAGAACCGGACCGCGGCGCTCGAATACATCCCGCCGGACCTGCGCCACCTCGAACTGTTCCGCGACTTCCAGCTCGAGCCCGGGTTCTACAGCTACCAGGACTCCTCGGCCTTCTTCCTGCTGCCCCCGCCGCGGATCGACGCGCGCGAATATGACGTTATCGTCGTGGACACGCCGACCCGGGTCGCGATCAAGCGCGGGCCGAACGCAAAAGTGATCTGCGTGGTCCACGACCTGCTGCCGCTCACCGACCTCAAGCTCAGCGACGTCGCAACGCGGCTGTTCCTGTCGCGGCTCCTCACCAGCCTGCGTCAGGCCGACGAGCTCGCCTTCGTTTCAAACTATAGCATGATGCGGTTCAGGGAACTGTTGCCGCAATTTGCGCACCTGCCGGCGCGGGTCGTGTATCCCCGCACCCGGTTCGACGCCCCGGATGTCCTGCATCTGCCAGCCCCGTCGGGGCGTCCGGGGCGGCCGAGCTTCGTCGTCATCGTGTCGAACGAGCCGCGCAAGAACGTCGCCACCGTCATTCGTGCCTTCCGCAACGTGCCTCAGGCCGATCTCGTGGTGATCGGCTATGCCGGCCACATCAGCCGGACGCGCAATCTTCCGCCAAACGTCCGTTTCGCCGGCTATGTCGACGAACATGAGAAGGCCGCTCTGATCGCCGAGTCGCACGGCCTGATCATGCCGAGCTTCGCGGAAGGGTTTGGCGTGCCGATCATCGAGGCGCTGGCCGCGAATACGCCGGTGCTGTGCTCGGATATCGCCGTGTTCCGCGAGGTCGCGGGCGAACTCGCGGACTATTTCGATCCGTTCTCCAATGACTCGATCGCCGCCTCCGTCATCCGCGTGCTGGCGCGGCAGGAGGAATGCCGCGGCAGGATCCGGGCAAGACGCGGCGAGCTTGCGGAACGTTTCGGCTACCAGACCCAGGCCCGTGACTTCCTCGGCCAATATATGCCCGCGGAAAGCCTGATGGCTGCGCAATAGGCAATTCGCCATGACAGTTGATCCCGCGGCATGGTCTGACCCTGCCGATCCACAGCCATGGCGCGGCCGGTCGCAGGCCTGGCGCAGCCCGGACACGTTGCTTCGAGCTGCCGACGTGCTCGCCGCCCTGATCGCAGCCTCGCTGCCCTGGTCGACCACGGCGCCTTCTATCTTCGTCGGGCTCTGGCTGCTCGTGGTGACAGCGACGATCGACTGGCGCGACTACGCGCGCAGTCTCGCGAAGCCCGCACTTGCTTTGCCTTTTGCTTTCCTTCTGCTCGCGCTCGTCGGCACCCTATGGTCGGACGGCGCTTGGGCTGACAGGCTGCATGCGATCAAGCCGGTGGCAAAACTCGTGCTGATTCCGCCGCTGCTCTATCGCTTCAGCCGGTCGGAGCGCGGCGTATGGGTTTGCCTCGCCTTTCTCGGCTCCTGCGCGCTGCTCGCGATCTTCTCCTGGATCGTGCTGCTCAATCCCGCCTGGAAGATCACCGCGACCGCGTCCGCCGGTGTTCCCGTCAAGAACTACATCGACCAGAGCCAGGAATTCACCCTGTGCGCGTTTGCGCTCGCGCTGCCCGCGCTGAGCTTCTGGCGCGCGTGGCACACCGTTGCGACGATCGCCTGCCTGGCGCTGATCCTGCTGTTCGTCACCAACATGGTCTTCGTCGCCTCGGCCCGCACAGCGTTGTTCTGCATCGCGGTCCTGCTGGGGCTGTTCGCCTGGCGTCACCTGAGCCGACGCGCCGCCGTGCTCCTGCTCGCGAGCGCCGTTGCCGCGAGCGCGCTCGCCTGGACGACATCGTCCTATCTGCGCCAGCGCATTAACGATATTGCGGTTGAATATCAGCACGGTCACGAGGACATCAGCCGCGCCTCGACCGCGCAGCGCCTGACCTATTGGCGAAAGTCAGTCATAGCCTTCGCCGAATCGCCGCTGCTCGGGCACGGCACCGGCTCGATCAAGCGGCAATTCGAGCGCGCCGCCGTCGGCCAGAGTAGCCTCGACACAGAAATCGTCAGCAACCCGCACAACCAGACCCTCAATGTCGCCGTGCAGTGGGGCCTTCTGGGCGTCGCCCTGCTCTACGCGATGTGGCTCGCCCACCTTCGCCTGTTCACGGGCGGAGGCCTTGCGGCCTGGATCGGCCTCGTCGTCGTGGTGCAGAACATCGCGAGCTCGCTTCTGAACTCGCATCTGTTCGATTTCCACGAGGGCTGGATGTATGTGCTCGGCGTCGGCGTCGCCGGCGGCATGGCGCTGCGCGCCAATGCCGAACGTTGGAACAACGCCGCACCATGACTACTGGCTGCGTTCGTGGCCGACCTCGCCAGTGATGACGTCGCCGAACAGCTCCCAGGCCTGGCCGTTGAAGCGCATCAGCTGCATCTGCTCGATCGGAAAATAATCGTCCGGCGAGGTGTTCACCATGATGCCGGGCAGCATGAGGTCGGTGTGGAAATTCTTCAGGTTCGCGGCCTGCTTCATGACGTTCTCGCGGGTGAGATTGTCTCCACATTGCTTCAGGACCTGCACCATCGCCTCGGCCTGAACATATCCGTAGATATTGTTGGCATTGGCCTTGTCGCCCTCAGGATAGTACTTGTCCATGAATTCCCGCCATTTCAGCACGGCCGGATCCTTGTCCCAGGTCGGATCAGTCGGGTCTTTCAGATAGACCGTCGAGATGATGTCCTTGGAATATTCAAGCCCCGCCGGCTTCAGCACCGAGGCCACCGACGTCGCCGTGTTGGCCAGGAAGAATTTCGGCTTCCAGCCGAGCTCGCCGACCTTCCGGATCGCCTGCGCCGAGCCTTTCGGCGCGGCCCACGAGAAGAAGATGTCGGCGCCCGAATCGTGCAAGGCGACGATCTGCGAGTCGATCGAGGGATCGCTCACCTCGTAGGACTTGTCTGCGATGATCATGTTGGCCTTGTCGCCAAGCCCATCCTTCAAGCCCTTGAACTGGTCCTTGCCGGCATCGTCGTTCTGCCAGAACACGGCGATCTTGCCGTTCGAGAAATGATCGCGAATGTACTTTGCGTAGATCCGCCCCTCGCTCTGGTAGTTGGGCTGGAAGCCCATGGTCCATGGGAAGTTCTTGGGATCGCCGAACTTGGTACCGCCTGAGGCGACGAAGAGCTGCGGCACCTTCTTGGCGTTCATGTATTTCATGATCGCGGAATTCGAGGGCGTGCCGAGCGGCTGGAAGATCAGCAAGACCTCGTCGCTCTCGACGAGCTTGCGCGCCTGCTCGATCGCCTTCGGTGGGGAATAGGCGTCGTCATAGCTGATGAAGTTGATCTTGCGGCCGTTGATCCCGCCCTGGTCGTTGATCATCCTGAAGAACGCGGCCTCGGTCTTGCCGATCACGCCATAGGAGGACGCCGGCCCGCTATAGGGCATGATGTTGCCGATCTTGATTTCGGTGTCGGTGGCGCCGGGGTCGTATTTCTTTTGCGCCTCGGCCGGTGTTGTGGCCAACACTCCGGCAACAAGCATGGCGAGGGCAGCAAGGCTTCCGCGACGACCCGGCATCGTTCTCTTCCCTATATTTTGTAGTCTTGTTTTGACGGGAGTGTCGCAAGGAGGCCGGCGGCTGGCAAGTGACCTGATCTTCCGCCGCGTGGAATGGAGTTGTGTGCAGCATAGTTTGGAAGCGCGGATCGCGGACGGCGTACAGATCGCTGCAGCGCACCCGGACTGCGTCCATTGATCACAACGATGCGTTGCCGGTGACCACTGCGCCCACGATCTCACGTACAGAGACGGGCTCTCCCGGCGATGTTGCCCAACCTCGCTAGGCGTCCTTGCGAACGTAGAGCCACAACAAGTCGCTTATTTGCGTCCGCCGTTGCCGCCGCGCCCTCTTCGATGTCATGTCGTATCCGAATTGCGGCTGGAACGTGTGCCTGTTGGCAACGGAAAAGAAGCACAATGAGCTAAGCGTCATGTGGAGTTCGACCGGGTCGATTCCCGACCGGATCACGCCCGCTTTCTCTCCGCGAGCCAGGACCCTCTCGATCTGCGCGATGATGGGCCGCGTCATCGCACGGGCCTTGAGGGATTTGGTCAAATGGCGCCCGCGATGGATGTTCTCGATCGTCACGAGCCGAACGAACTCCGGATTATCGTTGTCGAAATCGAACGTGAATTCCGCCAGTGTCCGAATGGCCGTCTCGGGTTCCAGTTCGTCCAGCCTGAGATCCCGCTCCGCGTCGCGCATCTTGGCATAGGCCTCTTCGAGGACCGCCGTGAACAACTTCTCCTTGGTGTTGAAATAGTAGAAGACGAGCCTTTTCGTGATGTTGGCGCGAGCCGCAATCACGTCGGTGTTGGTGCCGCTGAGGCCTTTTTCCGCAAATTCCTGGAAGGCGACATCCAGAATTTCCTGGCGGGTTCTTTCCCGGTCGCGCTTGCGGCCGCGACCCGTGGCCGATCCCGATGCTTTGCGTGGGGTTTGGACGTCCATGGGCATCTGTCGTCGGTTCTCCTGCATCGGCAGTTGTAGCAGCGAACGCCGATTGACATCAATTATCCAACCGATTAATTGGTGCCAGTAATTATCCAATAAGGTAATTAAAAAAAATGGAGGAGACGACATGCTGACCCGTCGAACGTTCGCGCTTGCCACGGCTGCGCTCCCGCTTTTCGCCGTCCGGCGAGCGGTTGCCGCGGACTTCGTCCTGAAATGCGGCATCACGACCGCTCCGTCCCACCCCTTGTCCATAAGGCTGATGGAGGCGAGCAAGCGCATCAACGAGCAATCGAACGGCCTCGTCGACTTTCAGGTCTACCCGGCCAGCCAGATGGGCGGCGACGTGGACATGCTTTCGCAAACCAAGGCCGGAGCGCTGCAGTTTCAGTGCATTTCCGGAATCACCGCGGCGGTGCAGGCTCCGGGCGCGGCCATCAGCGGCATAGGATTCGCGTTCGACAACTATGAGAAGGTGTGGAGCGCCATGGACGGCGAGCTCGGCGCCTTGATCTGCAAGGACTACGAGAAGGCCGGTTTCTACGCCGTGCCGAAGATGTTCGACAACGGCTATCGTCAGCTCACGACCACCAGCCGGCAGGTGAAGACCGTCGCCGATGTGAAGGGGCTCAAGCTGCGCGTTCCCCCGGCAAATCTTTGGGTGTCGCTCTGGCGCGCTTTCGGCGCCAGTCCCACCACCATCGATCTGAGCGAGGTCTATTCCGCGCTTCAGACGAAGATCGTCGATAGTCAGGAGAATCCGCTGGCCCTGATCGAGGCCAACAAGATCTACGAGGTCCAGAAATTCTGCACCTTGACGTCCCATCAATGGGATGGGTGGTGGATGCTCGGCCACAAGGGCACGTGGGAAAAGCTTCCCGATCAGCTGAAGGACGTGCTGTCGCGCAACCTCGATCAGGCCGCCATGGAGGAGCGGGCCGACATCAGCGCCGCGACCGATGCCCTGCGCCAGAAGCTCGCGGGCGCCGGGGTCACCTTCCTCGAGCCCGACCGCGCCTCGTTCCGCGCCGCGCTGTCGGCCAGTTCCTACTACAAGGACTGGCGCGCGAAATTCGGCGATGCCGCCTGGGATACCCTGCAGCGTTATACCGGCGCGCTTGGGTGAGCGCCGTGGTCGTCGAGAACGTCTCGGCGCCGAGCCGGCTGCCGCCGGAAGCGCTTGCGGGCGTTGTCCATCCGACGTTGCCCGCGAACATCATCGAACGGTACGTCGGCGCCACGGCCGGCGTCCTCGGCGCCGCGCTGGTCGTTGTCGAGATCGGCATTCTCGGTTGGGGCGTGTTCGCGCGCTACGTGCTCGACAATCCGGCGACCTGGACCGACGAAGTCGCGACCATCCTGTTCATATGGCTCTCGATGATCGGCGCCGTCATCGCCCTTCAGCGCGGCGAGCATATGAGGCTCACGGCAGCCGTCGATATGCTGCCGCAGTCGTGGCAGCCGCGCTTTGACGCCTTCGCCCACGTCGTGAGTGCGACATTCCTGGCGATCGTGAGCTGGTATGCGATCCAGTACACGATTGCCCAGGCGGACGCGATCACGCAGGCACTCGAAATTGCCGATTCCTGGCGGGCCAGCGCCTTGCCCGTCGCCTTCCTCGCCATGTTGCTCATCGAGTTGGGCCGCCTCGGCCGGCACCGTCCAACGCATCTCGCCGGCTCGGCCGCGATCGCCGCCGCGATCCTCGTTCTGCTGTTCGCCTTTCGGGGAACCTGGCTGGCATGGGGACCGATGAGCCTGACAGTGTTCTTTGGACCACTCGTCATCCTTTTCATCTTCTCCGGGGCGCCGATCGCCTTCTGCTTTGCCAGCGCGACAATCGCCTATCTCTATTTCGGAACCGGAACGCCGCTCACCATCGTATTGATCAGGATGGATGTCGGCATGTCCAACATGCTGCTCCTTGCAGTGCCGATGTTCATCTTCCTCGGTCTCCTGATCGAGGTCGTGGGCATTGCAAAGACGATGGTGAGCTTTCTCGTCACCTTGCTCGGACATGTGCGCGGTGGGCTGGAATACGTGCTCCTCGGAGCCATGTTCCTGGTATCCGGCATATCCGGCTCCAAAGTCGCGGACATGGCGGCCGTCGCGCCGGTTTTGCTCCCGGAAATGAAGCAGCTGGGCAATGATCCCGGGCGGATGGTGGCTCTGCTCGCCGCGTCCGGTGTCATGGCAGAGACGATCCCGCCATCCCTCGTCCTCATCACCGTTGGCGCGGTTGCCGGAGTGTCCATCGCCTCATTGTTCGCGGGCGGCGTTCTGCCGGCCGCAGTTGCAGCGCTCGCTCTCGTTATCTTTGTGTCGCTGCAATCCCGCCGAAGCGGGGCCAAGTCGGAACGGGCATCGGCGCGAGACATTTGGAATGCCTTCCTGCTCGCGGCTCCCGGATTGCTTTTGCCGCTGCTGATCCGCTTCTTCGTGCTGGAAGGCATCACGACGGCGACAGAGGTCTCGACGATCGGCGTGTTCTACAGCCTGGTTGTCGGCCTCTGCACGTGGCGAAAGGTGGCCTGGCGACGCCTTTTTCCGATCATGGTGGAAACGGCAGCCTTGTCGGGCGCCGTGCTGCTGATCATCGGTGCGGCGACGGCCATGGCCTGGGCGTTGACACAATCCGGATTCTCGCGGGGCCTGGTGCAGGTCATGAGCGGAACAGGCTCGGTCGTGCCGTTCATGGCATTGTCGATCCTCGTCTTCATCGTGCTCGGCAGCGTGCTGGAAGGCCTGCCCGTCATCGTACTGTTCGGGCCCTTGGTGTTCCCGGTCGCCCGCGCCCTGCAGATCAACGACGTGCACTATGCCATGGTGATCATTCTCGCCATGGGCCTCGGCGTGTTCGCGCCACCATTCGGCCTGGCGTTCTACGCAGCCTGCGGAATTGGCCGCGTGGATCCTTCCACGGTGATGAAGTGCATCTGGCCGTATCTCGGTGTGCTGCTGCTTGCGCTGCTGGTCATCGCGACATTTCCCGTCATCACCACCGCCTTGCTCTGAGGAACTACGAATGGAACGCTATCTTGCCGGTCGCCGCGCGATCATCACGGGGGGAATACGCGGCATCGGGCTCGGCATCGCGCGGCGCATCGCCGAGCGAGGCGCCGAGGTGATCGTCTGGGATTTGAACGTGACCTCACCCGAAGCGGACGGTGATGAATTCAAACCCGCGCTTGTCCAGCGTGTCGATGTCTCGTCGGCAAAGGAGGTGCAGGCGGCATTCGATGCGGTTGTGGAACAGGCAGGTCCGGTCGATATCCTGGTCAACAACGCCGGAATCAACGGCCCTGTCACGCCGTCCTGGGAATACCCCGTCGAGACCTGGGAAAAGGTCATCGGCATCAATCTCAACGGCGTGTTCCATTGTTGCCGGGCCGCCATTCCGCACATGCGCGCCAGAGGCTATGGCCGCATCATCAATGTCGCCTCGATAGCGGGCAAGGAAGGCGTGCAGTTCATCTCGGCCTATTCGGC
The DNA here is from genome assembly GCF_001641635.1 of Bradyrhizobium centrolobii. GTDB lineage: Bacteria > Pseudomonadota > Alphaproteobacteria > Rhizobiales > Xanthobacteraceae > Bradyrhizobium > Bradyrhizobium centrolobii. The sequence continues at coordinate 189,773 of NZ_LUUB01000079.1, read as the reverse complement.
GGCCAAGGGGGGCGTGATCGCCTTCACCAAGGCCGTTGCCAAGGAGCTGGCGCAGGACGGCATCCTGATCAACTGCGTCGCACCGGCGATGGTCGAGACCGCGCTGCTGTCTCAGATGACCGAGGAGCATATCCGCGCCAGCAAGGCCAAGTTGCCGATGGGACGCCTGCTGAAGGTCGACGAGGTCGCCTCGATGGTCTCCTGGATCGCTGGCCCCGAATGCTCTTTCACCACGGGCTTCGTCTTCGATCTGACGGGTGGCCGTGCCACCTACTGAATGCATCAACCGTTCTGGAGGAAACATGCGAGCTCTCGTATTTCTCGGGCCCGCTTCCATGCGTTATTGCGACGTACCTGACCTGGAGGAAGCCGACGGGGAAGTGCTGATCCGGGTGGAAGCCAGCGGCATCTGCGGTTCCGACATGCACGGCTGGCACGGACAGGATCCACGCCGCGTGCCGCCACTCGTGATGGGGCATGAAGCAGCGGGCTCGATCATCGCAGGGCGGCGGGCCGGCGAGCGCGTCGTCATCAACCCTCTGCTGGCCTGCACGAGCTGCGATCAATGCGTCGCCGGCAATCCGCAGCTATGCGCGAACAAGCAGAGCCTCGGCATGCCGGGTCGCCCGGGCGCATTCGCCGACATCGTACGCGTGCCGGCACGCAATGCCATTCGGATACCGGACAGCATGAGCTTCTCGACGGCCGCCTTGGTCGAGCCGGTCGCCGTTTCCTATCACGCCGCCAATCTGGGCGAGCGGCTGCTGCGCCGTCCCATTTCCGCTATGCGAGCACTGGTCATCGGGGTCGGAGCCATTGGGCTCGCTGCTGCCCTCGTCCTGCGCGCCCGCAATGCCGGACAGGTGCTCTTGGCCGGGACCAATCCGCTGCGTCGCAAAGCCGCCGCCGAAGCCGGGATCGAGGGCGTCTTCGATCCGGCCTCCCAGCCCGTCGTCGACGGATCGGTCGATCTGGTCATCGACGCGGTAGGCTCGGCGGCATCCCGCGCGATGGCCTCGCGCGCTGCCCGCTTCGGCGGCGCGATCGTGCATCTTGGCCTGCTGCCTGGCAATGACGGGCTGGACATGCGGCGGCTGACCCTCGGTGAGATCGCGTTCAGCGGCTCGTTCTGCTACGACGCGGCGGATTTCCGAGAGACGGTCTCCTTGCTCGACAGCGGCCGGATGGGAGACCTGAGCTGGGTCGAGGAACGGCCGATGGCTCAGGGGCCGGAGGCATTCGCCGCTCTCGATCGAGGCGAGGTCCGCGCTTCCAAGATCATTCTGCGCAATTTCGCGCACTAGATGCCTGGTCACTCGCATGAAGCGCGCCCTCTCCCTTGCATTCATGACAGTCGCGGAGCTATCGCCACCCGACGCGGTGTCCGCGGCGCGACATGCGGGCTACGACAGCGTCGATCTGAGGCTCCTGCCGGTCGCGCCGGGCGACAAGACCTACGATCTTTCCGCTCGCTCGCCGGTCATCAGGCAGGCGCTTGAGCGCATGGCCTCAACCGGCATTCCGGTTTTCGACGTCGAGCAGATCAAGATCACGCGGGAGCTCGACATTCGCCTGCTCGAGCCCTTCTTCGAAACCGTCGTTCGTCTTGGCGCTCGTCGGGTCAAGGTGGCAGCCGTCGAGCCAGACCGATCCATGGTCGTGGACAAGATGGCGGCAATCTGCGAGCGAATGCGTCCACATGATATCTCCGTGGATCTGGAGTTCATGATGTGGTCCTCGGTTCCCACTCTGAAGGATGCCGAGCAGGTTGTCGCGGCCATGGGCTGCGACAACGCGGGCATTCTTGTGGATGCGCTGCACCTCTCCCGCAGCGGCGGGACACCGGCCGACATCGCGGGCATTCCCCCACGACGTTTCGGCTATGTGCATCTTTGCGACGCACCGGCGGCGCTTCCCGCGGATACGGCTGCAATGCTCGAGGAGGCCCGAACACAGCGCGAGTTTCCTGGCGAGGGCGAGCTGCCACTCGTGTCGCTTCTGCGAACCCTGCCGGCCGGGCTGACCGTTAGCGTCGAGCTGGCTCTTCGAGATCGCGGATACGACGCGCAGACGCGCGCGAGACTTGGGGCAGAAAGCGCGCGGCGCGTCATCGCGCTCGCAGATCATCGGGACTAAACGATCGTACCAGCGCGCCGCCGCAACCACAGCACGCGTCCGTCAATCACGAGCAATGCGCTGCCGATGACGATGGCGCCCGCGATCTCACGCATAGAGATCGGCTCGCCCAGCACCAGCCATCCCAGAAAAATGGCGGTCACAGGAATGAGCAGCGTCACCAGCATGACATTGGATGCGCCCGAACGCTGCAGTATCTGAAAGAAGACGATGTAGGCGAGCGCCGTCGACAGAGCGGCAAGGCCGAGCACTGCGAGCCATGTTGCTGCGCTTAGCGTTGGAAGACGCCATGGCTCCTCCACCACGCCGGCGACGATCGCCATCATCACCGTGGACGCCATCAACTGAAAGGTTGCCGCGCCGAGCGGCGGCGAGTCCTTCAGCAGCCGGCGCGCGGCCAGCGCTGCGAGGCCGTAGCTGAACGCACCGCCGAGGCAGAGCAGGATGCCGAGTCCCTGTCCCGGCCTGGTCTCGATGCCCCATCCGCGCAGGATGATCACACCGGCGAGGCCGAGCGCCACGCCGGCCACCCGGCGCACATGCAAGGCCTCTTCGCCCGCCGCGGCCATCACCATCACCGTGAACAGCGGCGTGGTCGCGTTCAGGATGGACGCGAGCCCGCTCGGAATAAAAGTCTGGCCGATCACGATCAGCGAGAACGGAATGACGTTGTTCAGCAGCCCGATCGCGAAGAATGCCCGCCAGCCCGTCATGCCCCTGGGAAAGCCGATCCCCTGCACGCGCAGCAGCGGCAGCAGAATGGCCGCGCCGAGGCCGACACGCAGGAACACCAGCGTCAGCGGCGACAATTCCCGCAGCGCCGCGCCGTTAAAGAAGAACGAACCGCCCCAAAGGATCGAGAGCAGGCCGAGCAGCGACCAGTCTCGCGCGTCGATCCTGTTGTCGTGGGCGGGCATGGCGTCTCGCATTGGCGGCCGAGCCTGCTCGCCTAATACGGCGCGACGGACACTGCCACCCGATTTCCGAGACGCGCACCCTAAGGGCCCGCGTTCTGGCCTCCCTCACGCTTCCGCGCATCCCCGGCGATGTCAGCGACCACCGCCCCGATCACCAGAGCGCCGCCGATGAGCGCATGGACGGCCGGCATCTCGCGGAAGGCAACCCAGATCCAGAACGGCATCAATGGCGTTTCCAGCGTCGCGATCAGAGACGCTTGTCCTGACGGCAGCAGGCGCGAGCCGAGCATGTAGAACGTCAGGCCAAGTGCGACCTGAAGGCAACCAAACATCGCAAGGATTGCAAGGTTGTTACCGCCAACATGGGCAATGTTGTGGGCGAACGGGAGGCTGACGAGACTTCCCAGGAAATTCGACAATGCCGCCGCCGCCACCATCGACGTCTGCCGGTAGCGGCGAATGACAACCGTCATGGCCGAGATGGCGAGCACCATCAGGCAGCCCAGGGCAATTCCGCTGATGTCCCCGGCGGCTTCAACGCCACCGACCGTGATGACCACGCCGGCAAAGGCGATGAGGCTCGCGATCAGCGTGCGCCACGTCGCGGCTTCGCCGAGCCACAGCCACGCCAGCGCCGCCGCAACGAAGGGCTGGGTTGCGATCAGCACGGCCACGTTCATCACCTTTGTCATCTGAAGCGCGGGGATGAACGAGATCATGCCAAGCGTCGACAATGACGCCACCAGCCAGCCGCCGCGTCCCGGAGCCACCAGTTGCCGCAGCCCGCCGCGTCCCTGCAGCAGGACGAGAAACACGACGATCAGGCTGCCGCCGAACAGGCCGCGCCAGAACAGGATGGTCCAGGGATCGAATGGGAGCAGGCGCGTGAAGAACGGCGCCGTGCTCCAGGCAATCGCGGCGGCAACAACGAGGGCAATGCCAAGACCGCGTTCCGACCGAGGCTGCCCCATGTCACCTCGACCGGCTAAGAGGTCTTCGTCGTCTTCGGTTGCGAGACAAGCTCGATCATCCTGCCTTCATCGTCGTCCGGCATCGCGGCTTTCGCCCGCGCGTAGGACTCGACGGCGGCGCGCGCGACCAGTGGCTTGTCGGCGAGCAGGGTCTCGGCGAGCTTCACGGCATAGGCGGCATCCTTGTGCCGCAGCGCGGACGTGAAGGTCGCGCCGCTGAAGTCGCGGGCGACCATGCGCCTGGAGTGACGCTGCACCTGGGGGCTGGCGGCAACGCCCGCCTGGATCGACTCCAGCACCAGGTTCATGTCGAGCCCGGCCTGCTCGGCGATCGCAAGTCCCTCGGCGAGCCCTGCGATCTGGATCGCACCCATCAGATTGTTGATGAGCTTGTAGACCGTGCCGGTGCCGACCGCGCCGAAATGGCGGATCGTCGAGCCGATCGGCGTCAGATATGGCCGCGCGCGGTCGAGATCAGCGCCGTCGGCACCGACCAGCAGCGTCAGCTTTCCCGCCGCGGCGGCATCCGGCAATCCCGTCACCGGGCAGTCGATGTAGATGAGCCCGCGGCCGTTCAGTTCGCGGGCCATGTCGCGCGCATGGTCGTAGGAAACCGTGGAGCATTCGATCGCGATCGTTCCGGCCTTGGCGGTCTTGGCCGCTCCCTTGGGCCCGAGCCAGACCGCGCGCGAGGCTTCATCGTCGGCGACCATGGTCACCACGGCGTCGGCATCGATCGCGGCGTCCTCCGGCGAGGTCGCCCACTGCGCGCCGCGCGCGATGAGGTCTTCGGCTTTGGCCTTGCTGCGATTCCAGAGCGTCACCGTGAAGCCGGCATCGAGAAAGCGGCCGGCCATGCCATGGCCCATCCGCCCCAATCCGATGAAGGCGACGCGGGGCATGATCAGTCCACGTCCTCGATCTCGCCGGCCGTGGTGCCAAAGGCGCGCTGCGCCAGCGTGGCGGCCATGAACTCGTCGAGCTCGCCGTTGAGCACGCCCGACGTGTCGGAGGTCTGCACGCCTGTGCGCAGATCCTTCACCATCTGGTAGGGCTGGAGCACGTAGGAGCGGATCTGGTGGCCCCAGCCGATATCGGTCTTGGCGGCCTGATCGGCGGCGGCCTTCTCCTCGCGCTTCTTCAGCTCGATCTCGTAGAGGCGCGCGCGCAGCATGTCCCAGGCCTGCGCCCGGTTCTTGTGCTGGGAGCGGCCGGCCTGGCAGACCACGGCGATGCCGGTCGGGATGTGCGTCAGGCGCACCGCGGATTCGGTCTTGTTGACATGCTGGCCGCCGGCGCCGCCGGAGCGCATGGTGTCGACGCGGACGTCGGCTTCCTTGATCTCGATCTTGATGCTGTCGTCGATGACCGGGAACACCTGCACGCTCGAAAACGAGGTGTGCCGGCGCGCATTGGAATCGAATGGCGAGATGCGGACCAGGCGGTGCACGCCCGCTTCCGTCTTCAGCCAGCCATAGGCATTGTGGCCGGAGACCTGGATGGTCGCCGACTTGATGCCGGCCTCTTCGCCGTCGGACTCCTCCAGCACCTCAACCTTGAAGCCGTGCGTTTCGGCCCAGCGCGTGTACATGCGGAGCAGCATCTGTGCCCAGTCCTGGCTCTCGGTGCCGCCGGCGCCGGCATGGACCTCGAGATAGGAATCGAAGCGGTCGGCCTCGCCCGACAACAGCGCCTCGAGCTCGCGTCGCGCGACTTCCTTCTTCAGGTTCTTGAGCGCAGCTTCGGCTTCGGCGACGACGCCCTCATCGCCCTCGGCCTCGCCGAGCTCGATCATGCCGATATCGTCCTCGAGCTCCTGCTCGACCTTGCCGATGCCCGATAGCGCATCCTCCAGCGAGGTGCGCTCCTGCATCAGCTTCTGGGCTTTCTGGGGATCGTTCCAGAGGTTGGGATCTTCAGCGAGCTTGTTCAGCTCAGCGAGGCGCGCCGTCGATTTCTCGACGTCAAAGATGCCTCCTCAGCAGCCCGACTGACTGCTTGATCTCTTCTACCAACCGTTCGATTTCGGCGCGCATGTCGTTCTCTGGTCTCGCGGAATTGTTCCCGCGTGCAATTGAGATGGGGATGTAGCGGCGGCGGCTGCAAAGCGCAACCGCCGGGGCTTAAGATCGTCCGTCTTATCCTAAGGGGCCTAGTACAGCCCGCCGGTGCCCGGACGCATGAAGAAGCCGGAATCCGGCGGCGGCTGCTGCGGCATGCGGCCGTCGGCATCGGCCACGCCGATGACCGAGTAGTTGTCAGGCGGCGCCGTGCCCGGCTTGAAGGCTTCGAGGATGGTTCCACCGGTCTCGCCGGGGCCGGCGCGCATGCCGGTCTTGGCGACGACGCGGATCAGCTTGATGCCGGCCGGCACCTTGAACGGAACCGCGGGCTTGTCGGCGAGCGCGAGCTTCAGGAAGTCACGCGCGATCGGCGCGGCCAAATGGCCGCCGGTCGCGGCGTTGCCTCTGCCGAGCGGACGCGGCTTGTCGTAGCCCATGTAGATGGCGACGGCCACGTCGGGCGAGAAACCGACGAACCAGGCGTCCTTGGCCTCGTTGGTGGTGCCGGTCTTGCCGGCGATCGGCTTGCCGACCTCCCTGACCACGGTCGCTGTACCGGCCTGCACGACGCCTTCCATCAGCTCGGTGATCTGATAGGCGGTCATGGAGTCCAGCACCTGCTCGCGGCGGTCGATCAGCTGCGGC
>NZ_LUUB01000079.1:156107-183032 GCF_001641635.1 Bradyrhizobium centrolobii | reverse complement strand
CCCGCCGCATCGCAGCCGCGGCATTCGCGCTGGTCATGCTTGAAGATGGTGTGGCCGTAACGATCCTGAATGCGGTCGATCAGCGTCGGCTTCACGCGGCGGCCGCCATTGGCAAGCATCGAATAGGCCGTGACCATCCGCATCGCCGTCGTTTCGCCGGCGCCGAGCGCGTAGGATAGATAGTTCGGCAGCTCGTCATAGACGCCGAAACGGCGCGCATATTCGCCGATCAGGGGCATGCCGATGTCCTGCGCGAGCCGCACCGTCACGGTGTTGAGCGACTGCCGCAGCGCGTTTCGCAGCGTCACCGGCCCCTGATATTTGTTCGAGGAGAAGTTTTCCGGCCGCCAGACGCCGGCGCCCTGGCCCTGGTCGATTTCGATCGGCGCGTCCAGCACCACGGTCGACGGCGTATAGCCGTTGTCGAGCGCGGCCGAGTACACGATCGGCTTGAACGACGAACCCGGCTGCCGATAGGCCTGCGTGGCGCGGTTGAACTGGCTCTGGTCGAACGAGAAGCCGCCGACCATCGCGAGCACGCGGCCGGTCCACGGATCCATCACCACCATCGCGCCGGACACCTCAGGGATCTGCCGCAGCCGGTACTGGCCTTCGACGGGCTGGCCGTCCTTGTAGAGCGGATCGGCATAGATCACGTCGCCGGGCTGGAGCACCTGCGACACAGCCGTCGGCGCCCTGCCCTTCGCGGCGCCTTGCGCAGCCCGCGCCCATCGCACGCCGTCGAGCGTGACGATGCCGGTCTCGCGCTGCTTGCTCACGGCGCCGCCGAGCTCGCGGTTCGGCTGGAAGCCGATGCGCGCCGACTGATCGCTGGTTTCCAGCACCACCGCCATGCGCCATGGCGAGATGTCGGACAGCGACTTGATCTCGGCGAGCTTCACGCCCCAGTCGCCTGAAATATCGAGCTTGCTCATGGCGCCGCGATAGCCCTGCTGCTCGTCATAGTTCACGAGGCCCGAGACCATGGTCTTGCGCGCCATGACCTGGATCTTTGGATCGAGCGTAGTGCGGACCGAGAGGCCGCCCTCATAGAGCTTCTTCTCACCATAGCGCTCGAAGATGTCGCGGCGGACTTCCTCGGCAAAGTATTCGCCGGCGAAGGTGTGGGCGCCGTTGGAACGGTTGGTGACGGCCAGCGGCTCCTTGCGCGCCTTCTCGGCGTCGGCCTGCTTGATCCAGCCGTTCTCCTGGAGGCGGTCGATCACGTAATTGCGGCGCTCGATGGCGCGATCGCGGTTACGCACCGGATGCAGCGTCGCCGGCATCTTCGGCAGCGCCGCGAGATAAGCGGCTTCGGCCACGGTGAGCTCGTTCACCGACTTGTCGAAATAGACCAGCGAAGCGGCCGCGATGCCATAGGCGCCGAGGCCCAGATAGATCTCGTTCAGATACAGCTCGAGGATCTTGTCCTTCGAGTAGGTCTTCTCGATCCGCATCGCCAGCAAGGCTTCCTTGATCTTGCGGGCGAAGGAGACCTCGTTGGTCAGAAGGAAGTTCTTGGCGACCTGCTGGGTGATGGTGGAGGCGCCCTGCGGACGGCGGTTGGAGCCGTAGTTCTGGAGATAGAGCAATCCGGCACGCGCCATGCCGGTGTAGTCGATGCCGCCGTGCTCGTAGAAATTCTTGTCCTCGGCCGCCAGGAACGAGTTGATCACGAGCTTGGGCACCGCCTGGATCGGCAGATAGAGCCGGCGTTCCTTGGCGTATTCGCCGAGCAGCGAGCCGTCGACCGCGTGCACGCGGGTCATCACCGGCGGTTCGTAATCCTGAAGCTGAGAGTAATCGGGCAAGTCCTTGGAGAAATGCCAGATCAGGCCTGCCACGGCACCAACACCGACAAGGAACACCACCGTTCCCGCGGCGAACAGGAAGCCCATGAACCGCACCAGCAAGCGCATTATCTATTTATCCGTTCAAACTCTGGATCAGCCCTTGGCGCCGCCAACAGGCGCCATCCTCACGTAGCGAATTCGCCGGCTTACTCAAATACATCGGCGCCGGACCTGAAGACGCTTGCCGAACGGGATTCTCGTCGATTCCGGAACCCCCTGCGACGTTTTTATAAGGCGCCCGCTGTGGCCAAACTAGGGCTTAACAGCGGGGTGGAAGATTACCCTCTTCAATTCGAAGACCCTGCGGTTGCCATCCGCTTGGCCAGAAATCCGTCGATCGCCTGCGCCATCGAGCCCACGGCGCGGGACCGCCAGCCCTCGGAGACCAGATGCTCGAGGTCTCCCTTGTTGGAGACATAGCCGATCTCGACCAGCACCGACGGCACGTCGGGCGCCTTCAGCACCCGGAAGCCAGCCGACTTCAGCGGGTGCTTGTGCATCCGCACCGTGGACTTCATTTCGCCCATCAGCAAACGGGCAAAACGGTTTGAAAACGTGCGCGTTTCCCGCTGGGTGAGGTCGATCAGGATGTCCGCGACGTCGGTCGGCTCCTCCGCGAGGTTGAAGCCGGCGATCGCGTCGGCCCGGTTTTCCGCGTCGGCCAGGCGCTCGGCCTCGGCGTCGGAGGCCTTGTCGGACAGTGTGTAGATCGTGGCGCCCTGCGCATCGCCTTCCGCCCGCGGCAACGCATCGGCATGGATCGAGACGAACAGCGCGGCCTTGAGGTTGCGTGCGATTTTGACCCGGTCGTTGAGAGGAATGAAGGTGTCGTCGTCCCGCGTCATCACCACGCGGTACTTGCCGCTCTTTTCCAGCCGGTCGCGCAGCGCGAGGCCAAAGGCCAGCACCAGGTTCTTTTCGCTCTCGCCGCTCGATTGCGTTCCGTTGTCGATGCCGCCATGGCCGGGATCGATCACCACCACGGCGCGCCCATCCGCCGGCTTCTGCTGTCCCGGATCCGGAGCGGCTTGCGCGGCAGGAACGGTCGCGGGCTGCGCGTCGGCGATCGCGGGCCGCAGCTCGGGGCGACTGTCCGGAGAGAGCGACTGCACGAAGGCGGTGCGGTCGACCTCCTCGAGCTCGAGCACGAGCCGGGCCGGCTGGCCGTTGGCCGCCTCGAGCACGTAGGAGTTGGTGATCTTGGCGGGGCCTGCGAGGTCGAACACGATTCGTGAGCCGCCGGGCATCACCAGCCCGTAGCGGAAGGCCTTGACCAGCCCCCGCCCCCCGGCGCCCGTGCCGGACGGCAGCTGGAAATTGATCTGGGGGACATCGACCACGACGCGATACGGGTCGGCCAGGGTGAAGGCGCGGAACGTGACCGTCTGGTCGAGGTCGAGGATGAACCGGGTCTGCCTGGCGTCGCCAGCCAGCCGCGCGCCCGAGGCAACCGGAAAATTCGCCGCCGCGACAGTCGGTTGCGCCTGGGTTTCGGCAGCTTTCAGGCGGGTCGAATCGACATACCAGAATGCTGCGGCGCACAGTAGCGCGCACGCCAGCAAAACCCGATGATTTGCGCGGCTCGCCACCGATTCCGTGCCTCCGAGCAGCTTCCTTATCGCAATAGAACTGCAGGGTTAACCAGGTCTTAAAGCCAAAAGAAACGAAACTCGACGACTGTGACCGGCATGCGACGCTCCCTTGCACCGATGGCCTATTCCTCGTATGTACAGGGTGCTGACGGCCAATATTTTCGGTTGTGTCGCATTCAGCCACCTGGTGCAGCGCCGGAACTCTCAAGCCTTGGGAATTCCTGCGTTTTCCCATTCCTTCTTGAGGCCAGCGCGGCGCGCGGCAGCGAGGTGGAACGGGGTTGAGCCCCGGCGGCAGGCGGTCCTAGGTTACCTCTCGCGTTCCAGGGACGGTTTTGACAGCGACGTAGCCTCGTTACCCGATCCCTTAATCCCAAGGGAGCGGTTCTGGATCCTCAGGACGCGCGATCTCGCGCCAGACCTGGCCAGCAGCAACTGATTAAGGGGCGGCCTCGCCGCCCAAGCTTTCATACGGGCCGACGCTTGATGCGCCAGACTGTGCCGACGAAATCTGAAGGACCATTCGCGACGCTGCGGAGCGAAACTCCCGCGCGCCGCCTTGGGCCTCCAGCCTCCGGTTCGGCAAGGCGCGAGAGAGGACGTTTCGGCCTTCCCCTCACCCCCGAATCAGGTGGACCGTCGCGTCACCCGGCGGCGCGATTCGCGCCCACGGTGAATCGCGCCCGCCGCCGCCAAGAGTTAAGACATGCCCAACAAGATGTTGATCGATGCCACCCACCCGGAAGAGACCCGGGTCGTCGTGGTCCGCGGCAATCGCGTCGAAGAGTTTGATTTCGAGACCGCACAACGCAAGCAACTGCGCGGGAATATCTATCTCGCCAAGGTCACCCGGGTCGAACCCTCGCTCCAGGCCGCTTTCGTTGAATATGGCGGCAACCGTCACGGCTTCCTTGCCTTCAGCGAAATCCATCCCGACTACTACCAGATCCCGGTCGCGGATCGGCAGGCGCTGATCGAGGCCGAGGAGCAGGCCCATCGCGAGGCCGAGGAGGAGAACGAGAACCGTTCCCACGGCCGCCGCCGCTCGCGCCACCGCAACGCCCGCCGCCGCGGCCATGGCGAGCGCGTTCAGAGCGACATCGTCGAAGGCCTCGAGGCCGGCGCGGATCCCGCCGCCCAGCCGCTCGAGGGCGAGGTGCTGGCCGAGCACGCCGAGGGCGTCCCGCATGAGGGCGAGCATCTGCACGCCGGCGCCGAACAGCACGGTACGTTCGAGGCCCACGACCATGACCACGATCACGACGAGCATGGTCACGACGATCATCATGATCATGATGACGAGCATCACGCGCATGATCACGCTGATCATGACCACGTAGGCGAGCGCGATCACCACGCCCACGACCACGATCATGCCGACGAGGCACCGGCTGTCGTTGCCGCCGTCGGAGCCGAGCCTGTTTTCGCGACCGATGCAACCGTCGAGCCGCAGGACGCAGCGGAAGCGCCGACGGGCGAAGCTCACGCCGAAGCCGTGACCGCCGCCGTCGAACCAGCCGACGCCGTTTACGCGGCCGGCGAGAGCGCCGAAGCGCCGCATCAGGACGGCAAGGAAGCGGCGGCCGAAGACGACGACGGCGAGGATGAGGACGGCGAGGAAGCCGAAGAGGAAGTCGTCGAATCCGTCGGCGGCGACGACGTGCTGGAGGAAGTGCCGGAGCGCCCGTTCCGTCCCCGCCGCCAGTACAAGATCCAGGAAGTGATCAAGCGCCGCCAGGTGATGCTGGTGCAGGTCGTCAAGGAAGAGCGCGGCAACAAGGGCGCGGCGCTCACGACCTACCTCTCGCTCGCCGGCCGCTATGCCGTCCTGATGCCGAACACCGCGCGCGGCGGCGGCATCAGCCGCAAGATCACGAGCGCGCAGGACCGTTCTCGTCTCAAGGAGGTCGTGCAGGATCTCGACGTGCCCGAGGGCATGGGCATCATCCTGCGCACGGCCGGCGCGTCCCGCACCAAGCCCGAGATCAAGCGCGACTTCGAATATCTGATCCGGATGTGGGAGACGGTGCGCGACCTGACGCTGAGGTCGCAGGCCCCGACCCTGGTCTACGAGGAAGGCTCGCTGATCAAGCGCTCGCTGCGCGACCTCTACAACAAGGAGATCGACGAGATTCAGGTGGCGGGCGAATCCGGCTACCGCGAAGCCCGCGACTTCATGAAGATGCTGATGCCCGCCAATGTCAGCGCGGTGAAGCAGTATCGCGATGGCCAGCCGCTGTTCTCACGGATGGGCGTCGAAAGCCAGCTGGACGCGATGTTCTCGCCGACCGTGCAGTTGCGCTCAGGCGGCTACGTCGTCATCAACCAGACCGAGGCGCTGGTCTCGATCGACGTCAACTCGGGCCGCTCGACGCGCGAGCACCACATTGAGGACACCGCGCTTAAGACCAATCTGGAAGCGGCCGAAGAGGTCGCCCGCCAGCTTCGCCTGCGCGACCTCGCCGGCCTGATCGTCATCGACTTCATCGACATGGACGAGAAGCGCAACAACCGCGCGGTCGAGCGCAAGCTGTCCGATTGCCTCCGGCAGGACCGCGCGCGCATCCAGGTCGGCCGGATCTCGCATTTCGGCCTCTTGGAGATGTCGCGCCAGCGCATCCGCGCCAGCGTGCTGGAATCCTCGACCGACCCCTGCCCGCATTGCGGCGGCACCGGCCACGTCCGCTCGGTGTCCTCGGTTGCGCTCCAGCTCCTGCGCGGCCTCGAAGAGATCCTGATGAAGGGCGCGACCCACAATCTGGTGGTCCGCACCCGCACTGACGTCGCGCTCTATGTGCTGAACCACAAGCGTGGCCATCTGCGCGATCTCGAGAACAGCTTCAAGGTCACGCTGTCGATCATCGCCGACGCGAGCGTCAGCGGCCCGCAGGCCTATGTCATCGACCGCGGCGAGCAGGTACATACGCTGGAAGCGGCCAAGGCGCTGCTCGCGCAGGCGGCTGCAAGCCCGCCGCCCGCAGCCGAAGAGGCCTATGACGATGAGGAGTTCGATCCGGAGCTCGAATCCGAAATCGAGAGCGAAGAGACCGAAGGTCTTGCCGAGGAGCAGGCTGCGGGTGAAGCAGCGCCCGAGCAGGACGGCCAGCGCCGCAGGCGGCGTCGCCGCCGGCGCGGCCGCGGTAGCCAGCGCGAGGGCGAGCTTCGCGAGGACGGCGCGCCGACCGCCCCCGATGCGGCGATGGTCGCAGGCGAGGCTGACGAAGACACTGAAGCCGCCGACCAGGATGGCGAGGAGACCGAGGAACAGCAGGCCCGCGGCGAGCAGCAGGGCAGCGGCGAGCGCCGCCGCCGGCGTGGTCGCCGCGGCGGACGCCGTCGGCGCGGTGGCGGCGGCGAGGACGGTCTCGCCGGGTCGATCAGCGACGAACTCAGCGCCAATCCGCCGTCGGAAGCGACCGAGGCGGTCGCCGATTTCGACGGTGGCAGCAGCGAGGCTGCGCCTTCGATTGCTCATGCCGAGCCGGCCGAGGCAGCCGCCGAGCTCCAGGTCGCGCAGCCCGAGCCGCACGCCGAAATGCACGCGGAGGTGCCGGCTCAGCCCGAGCCCGTCGCTCCTGTTGCAACCGACGAGCCGGCCGCCGACGACAAGGCCGCGCGCCGCCGCTCCACGGTCCGGGAAAAGGTGAGCTTCCTGCTCAACAGCCAGCCCGAGCCCGCAACCCCGCTTGCGCAGGCGACCGAACCGGTCGCGCCGCCGCCGGCTCCGGAGCCCGCACCGCAAGAGGCCAGCGAAACGCCGGCCGCACCGCGGCGTGCCGGCTGGTGGTCGCGCCGCTTCGGCGGCGGCGAATAGAACGAATAATCCAGACGAAACCGCCCGGTCATGCCGGGCGGTTTTGATTTGGGAGGGTCATTCGAATGCAAAGCGCGATCGTTCTCGGCGGCGGCATGGTGGGTGTGGGCGCGGCGCTGCATTTGCGGCGGCGCGGCTGGTCCGTGACCCTCGTCGACCGCAAGGAGCCCGGCCGCGAGACGAGCTACGGCAATGCCGGCATGATCCAGGCGGAAGCGGTCCGCCCCTATCCGATGCCGCGCGACTTCGCGACGCTTCTGAAGATCGCGACCGGCCGCACAAATGATGTCCGCTATAGCCTTGCGTCACTCCATCGCCATGTCGAGCCCCTGCTCCGCTATTGGTGGCATTCGGCGCCGAAGCGGCATCGCGAAGCCATCGCCGCCTGGGCGCGCCTGATCGCCTACGCGACACCGGAGCACGACATTCTCATCCGCGAAGCCCACGCCGACAATCTCATCCGCCGCGCCGGCTATCGCCTCCTGCATCGCGACCCCGTCGCATTCGACCTCGCGATCAAGACGGCAGAGGAAAACCAGCGCGACTTCGGCGTGAAGTTCCGGGTCCTCTCGGGCGGCGAGCTCGCCAAAGCGGAGCCGCTGCTGCGCGACGATCTTCCTGGCGCGATCCATTGGCTCGAGCCGTGGACGGTGTCCGATCCCGGCGCGCTCGTCGCCGCCTATGCGGAGCTGTTCCTGCGGCTGGGCGGCACAATATTGCGCGGCGATGCGGAGACCTTGCAGCAGACCGCCGCGGGCTGGTCGGTCAACACGGACGAAGGGCGCATCGATGCCGCCGCCGTCGTGGTGACGCTCGGACCGTGGTCGCCCGATCTCCTCTACAAATTCGGCTACCGCATCCCACTGGTGCGCAAGCGCGGCTACCACATGCACTATAGCGGCGGCAGCTCCCTCGATCTGCCGCTGGTCGATACGGCAAGAGGCTACGCGATGGGGCCGATGGCCAAGGGCATCCGCATCACGACCGGCGCAGAGCTGACCGGGCCTGATGCGCCGGCGACGCCCATACAACTCGCTAGTGCGGAAGCTTCCGCACGAGAACTGCTCGATCTCGGCAGCCGCGTCGAGCCCGAGCCCTGGTTTGGCACCCGCCCCTGCACACCCGACATGCTGCCCGTGCTCGGCCCGGCGCCGCGCCATCGCGGCCTCTGGATGAATTTCGGCCACGGCCACCAGGGCTTCACACTCGGCCCCGCGACCGGGCGCCTGCTCGCGGAGATGATGAACGGCGAGGCGCCGTCAATCGATCCCGCACCGTACCGACCGGATCGCTTCTAGCCGGCGCGTTTCGCGGCGAGCACCGCGAGCGCGGCCGATAGGCGCATCAGCGGATCGTCCCACTCGCGCGGCCGGCGCTGGCGGAACAGCCGCATGGTCGGATACCACGGGCTGTCCTCGCGGTCGCGCAGCCAGCGCCAGTCGAGCGCGTAAGGCAACAGCACCCACACCGGCCGGCCGAGCGCGCCTGCGAGATGGGCCACCGACGTGTCGACGGCGATGACGAGATCGAGCGCCACGACCGCTGCCGCCGTGTCGGCGAAATCACCGAGCGCGGGTGCGAGATCGACGACGTCGTTGCCGAGTGCGGCAAGCACCGGACCGTCTTCAGGCCGCGGCTCCTTTTGCAGGCTGTAGAGCTGCACGCCCGGCATGACGAGGCGCGGCAGCACGGCTTCCGCCGACAGTGACCGCTGCCGGTCGCCCTTATGCCTGGCATTGCCGGCCCAGACCACGCCGACCTTCAGCGTGGTCGCGTCACCAAGCGCGACGCGCCATCGCGTCAGTTTCGCGGGATCCGGAGTGAGATATGGAACGTCGGCGGGAATGGTGTCGAGCGTGGTGCCGAACACGCGCGGCAGGCTCATCAGCGGCAGTTGCAGGTCGAACGGCGGCACCGGTTCGCCACGCGCAATCACGGTGACATCAGGCAGTGTCCTCAGCAGCGACGCCAGCGCGGGCTGGACCTGAAGGATGATCGATCCGCCCTTTTCCGCCACCATCGGCAGGTAGCGCACGAAGTGCAGGGCATCGCCAAGTCCATATTCGGCGAACAGCAGAAGTGTGCGGTCTTCCAGCGGCTCGCCCTGCCATTCCGGTTCGCTGAAGGTCGGATCGCCGTCGGACAGCGTCTTGCATTTGCGCCGCCACTGATAGGCCTCGAACCCATCTGCGAATTCGCCGTTCATCAGCAGGAAATGCGCGTGATTGTATTGCGCGAGCGCCTGATCCGGATCGAGCGCGATCGCCCGATGCGAGACCGCGAGCGCCTCGTCGATCTCGCCGGCATTGCGCAAGGCGACGGCGAGATTGGCGTGGCCCTTGCCATAGGCCGGATCGGCAGCGACCGCGCGCCGGTGCATGGCAACCGCGTCGTCGACGCGATCCTGCTTCTCGAAGATGATGCCGAGATTGGTCAGGGCCGGCGCATGATCGGGCTTCTGCGCCAGCGCACGCTCGCAGGCCGCGGTGGCGTCATCGAGCGCGCCGAGCTCGCAGAGGCTGGCGCCGAGATTGCTTGCGATCACATGGTCGGCCGGATCGCGCGCAGATGTCTGCCGGTAGATCTCGACAGCCTCATGCAGATGGCCGGCCTCGTGCAGGACGAGGCCGAGCAGGCGCAACGCCGCGAGATTGTCCGGCGCAAGCCGCGTCGCACGGCGGTACTGAACGATCGCGTCATCGAGCAGTCCCTGGCGATAGAGCGCGGCGCCGAGATTGCAGAGCAGCGCCGGATCATCCGGGTCGGCCTCGAGCGCGCGGCGATAGGCGGCCGCAGCCTCGGCAAGTCGCTTCTGGTCTGCAAGGACATTGCCGAGATTGAGCCATGTGCCGGGATAGGCAGGCTCCCGCGCGATGACGGCGCGATAGGCCTCTTCCGCTTCCGACAGCCGGCCCTGTTCCGCCAGCACGACGGCGAGATTGAAGCATGCCCGCGTCAGATGCGCATCGAGCGCGATCGCGCGGCGATAGGCGGCCTCGGCCTCATCGAAGCGCGAGAGCTCACCGAGCGCCACGCCGAGCTTGTTATGGAGGCCTGCATCGTGCGGCCGCCGCACCAGCGCGCGCTGGAACGCGGCCACCGCGCCTTCGCGCTCGCCCTTCACCGCAAGCGCGTCACCGAGCGTGATGAGCGCCGGCGCATGGTCGGGATCGATGTTGAACACGCGGTTGAGCAGCGCCGCGCCAGCGGCCGCGCGGTCGGTGACGAAGGCGACGACGGCGGACAAATGCAACGCCGGCACATGATCCGGCTGCGTTTTGAGCACCTCCGCGCAGAGTGCATCGGCCTCGTCAGGCCGACCGGCCTCAAAATGCTCCACCGCCAGCAACACGATTCGTTCGACCGCCGCCTTGCCCACGATACCGCCCGCCCCTTCGCTTGAAGTGAGATGCGGGTTAAACGCGCGAGGCGGCGGATTCCGTCAGTCGACTCGTTCGGCCAGCAGGGCCTTGATGCGCTTGGCATCCTCCGGCGTTGCCGGATTGTAGACGACCATGCCGAGATCGGGCCGCCCGTCGACGGCGAAGGCGGAGTATTCGAATGCGATGGGTCCGAGCACTGGATGCCGCAGATGCTTGACGCCGTCGCCATGGGTGCGGACGTCGTTGTCGCGCCACAGCGCCGCGAATTCGGGGCTGAGCCGGCAGAGTTCGTCGACGAAATCGGCGACATGCGAGACAGCGCCGGCGCGCGCCGCATCCGCCCTGAAGGCTGCAACCACGAACCGGGCGACGCTGTCCCAGTCATATTGCGCCGCGCGCACGCGGGGCTCGCAGAAGATCAGGCGCAGGATGTTGCGCCGCTCCGGCGGAAGTTCTGCATAGTCGGTCAGCACGACTCTTGCCGCGCGATTCCAGGCGACGACGTCCCAGGTCGCTGTCCTGATGATGGCCGGGCTGGTCTCGAGCGCGTCAAGCACGCGTTGCAGCCGCGGCGAGACGCCCTTGCTTGCCTGGTAGCGCACCTCGGGCGGCCGGCCCAGGCCGATCAGGAACAGGTGCTCGCGCTCGACATCGGTCAGCATCAGCGCGCGTGCGATCCGGTCCAGCACGTCGGCAGACGGAGCGCCACCCCGGCCCTGCTCGAGCCAAGTGTACCAGGTCGGGCTGATATTGGCCCGCTGCGCCACCTCCTCGCGGCGCAGCCCGGGCGTGCGCCTGCGGCTGCCACCGAATCCGAACGCCGCCGCATCCAGGCGGGTGCGGCGGTCCTTCAGGTAGGTCCCAAGCAGGTTCTCGTTGGCGGCAGTCTCGCTCATCCTGTTAGCTATTATACCCTGATAAACTCACTACTTTACCCGGATAATTTTAGCGCAGACGTTCGTCTCCACCAACCCTGGAGATTACTCATGCGTGTATTCGTCACTGGCGCCACCGGCTTTGTCGGCTCCGCCGTCGTTCGCGACCTGATCGCGGCAGGCCATCGCGTCACGGGCCTCGCCCGCACCGTCCCCGGCGCGGCCGCTCTCGCCGCGACGGGGGCCGAGGTCCATCGCGGCTCGCTGGAGGACCACGCGTCCTTGCGCAGCGGCGCAGCCTCCTGCGACGGGGTGCTCCACCTCGCCTTCAACCACGATTTTTCGAAGTTCGCCGACAATTGCGAGCTCGACCGCCGCGCGATCCTCGCACTCGGCGAGGAGCTCAAAGGCTCCGACCGTCCCCTCATCGTCACCTCCGGCGTTGCGCTGCTCGCACCCGGCCGCCTCGCGACCGAGGACGATGCGCATGCCCGCCATTTCCCTCGCGTATCGGAAGCCACGGCTGAGGAGCTCGCAGAGCGCGGCGTCCGCGCCGGTGTCGTGCGGCTGCCGCCCTCCACCCATGGCGAGGGCGATCACGGCTTCGTTCCGCGATTGATTGCGATTGCGCGCGAGAAAGGTGCCGCGGCCTATGTCGGCGACGGCAGCAACCGCTGGCCCGCCGCGCATCGCGCCGACGCCGCGCGCGTGTACCGGCTCGCGCTGGAGCACGGCGCGGTCGCGAAGCGTTATCACGCCATCGCGGAGGAAGGCGTGCCGTTCAAATCCATCGCGGAGGTGATCGGCCGCCGGCTCGGCGTGCCCGTGGTCTCGAAGTCCCCCGAAGAAGCGTCCGCACATTTCGGCTGGTTCGCGCAATTCGCCGGCATCGACGTCCCGACCTCGAGCGCGAAAACGCGCGCCCTGCTCGACTGGGCGCCGAAAGAAAAAGGGCTGATCGAGGATCTCGACCAGCCCTACTATTTCAAGGCCTGACGGCGCGTCGCGCGCCGTCAGATACAGCTTGCAGATCAGTCCGTTGTGACAGCGGTTTCCATGTCAGTCGGATCGATCTGCTGGCTCAGCCTGGCGTTGAGCTTGTCGCGATCGAGCTCGCCCTCCCACCAGGCGACGATCACGCAGGCTACGCCGTTGCCGCAGAGATTGGTCAGCGCGCGGCATTCGCTCATGAACTTGTCGATACCGAGCACGATCGCCATGCCCGGCACGAGCCGCGGATCGACCACCGCGAGTGTCGCGGCGAGCGTGATGAAGCCCGCGCCGGTGATGCCCGATGCGCCCTTCGAGGTTAGCATGGCGACGATCAGGATCGTCATCTGCTGGCCCAGGGTGAGATCGAAACCGAGCGCCTGCGCGATGAACAGCGTCGCCAGCGTCATGTAGATGTTGGTGCCGTCGAGGTTGAACGAATAGCCCGTGGGCACCACGAGGCCGACCACCGACTTCGAGCAGCCGAGCCGTTCCAGCTTCTCCATCAAGGACGGCAGCGCGCTTTCCGACGACGAGGTGCCGAGTACGATCAGCAGCTCGTCCTTGATGTAGGCGAGGAAGCGGAAGATCGAGAAGCCGGCGAGCCGCGCGATGATGCCGAGCACGATGCACACGAACAGCGCGGCGGTGACGTAGAAGGTCGCGATCAGCCCGATCAGGTTGAGGATCGCGCCGGTGCCGAACTTGCCGATGGTGTAGGCCATCGCGCCGAACGCGCCGATCGGCGCCGCCCGCATCACGATGGAGATGACCCCGAACACGGCATGCGCGGCATCGTCGATGAAGCTGCGGATCACGTGGCCGCGCTCGCCGAGACCCATGATGGCGAAGCCGAACAGCACCGAGAACAGCAGCACCTGGAGGATCTCGCCCTGCGCGAAGGCGCCGACCACCGTGTCGGGGATGATGTGCAGGATGAAGTCGACGGTCTTCTGTCCCTCCGCCTGCTTGGCGTAATTGGCAACCGCCTGCGCGTTGGCCGCCGCGTTGCCGAAGCCCGCGCCGGGCTTGACGAGATTGCCGACGATGAGGCCGATCAGGAGTGCGAAGGTCGAGACGACCTCGAAATAGACCAGTGCCTTGACGCCGATACGGCCGACCTTCTTGGCGTCCTGGATGTGCGCGATACCGGAGACAACGGTGCAGAAGATGATCGGCGCGATCACCATCTTGATCAGCTTGATGAAGCCGTCGCCCATCGCCTTGATCCAGTCGTTGGTGGCGACCGTCGGCCACAGCCAGCCGACGATGGCGCCGAGCACGATGGCGATCAGCACCTGGACGTAGAGAATCTTGTACCACGGCTTGGCGGCGGCGGACGCGACCGGCGTCCCCGCCATCGTTGTCGTCGTCATTTGTCTCACTCCCCCTAAAACGCCGGGCCAGCCAAGATCAACTTGGCCGGCCCTGTCAATTGGAACTGCTCGGTATTGCGCGCTTTACCCGCGGCGGTCGACGATCCGGCGCGCGGCCGGCATCAGCGTGGCGCCCAGCGCGTTCTTGACCAGCGACGTGGCGATGAACGGCATGATGCCGACCTGCCAGGCCTTAGGCGCGCCAAGACCCAGACCGTAAGCCAGCCAGCCGAACCCGGCGGCCAGAATGACGATGTGGCCGACCGCCATCGCGGCGAACAGCAGAACGACGCTACGATCCCAGCCGCGCTCGGCGAGATAACCTGTCACGAAGGCTGCCGCGATGAAGCCGAACAGGTATCCGGCGGTCGGACCGACCAGCGGCGCGATCCCGCCGACCGGGCCGGCAAACACCGGCAACCCGATCGCACCTTCGGCGAGGTAGGCGATCATGGTTGCGCTGCCAAGGCGCCAGCCATAGGCCGCGCCGATCATCAGCACGACCAGCGTCTGCAACGTCATCGGCACATAAGGCAGCGGGAGGCTCACCTTGGCTGATAGCGCCATCAACGCCGTACCAAACGCAATCAAGACGAAAGCGCGCAGCGCGCCGGCCGTCTCGCGCGTTTGGGCCGGCCACAACACGGCGGCGAGAGGAAAATGCGGTGCGGCGGCGGATTGGACCGATCTGTCAGACAAGATGAACTCCGGAAGGCTTCACGAAACTGGCGGCTATTTAAGCCAGTGGGCGATCCGGTCAACTGCCTCGCGCATCTCCTCCGCCGAACGTGCATAGGAGAACCGTATGAACGAGCGGCCGTGAATGGGATCGAAATCGATGCCCGGCGTCGCCGCGACATGAGCTTGCTCCAGCATCTGCTTGGCGAAGTCGAAGCTGTCGGAGGTGAAATCCGAGACGTCGGCATAGAGATAGAAGGCGCCGTCGGCCGGCAGGAACCTGGTCAGGCCGGCCTTGGGCAATCCCTCGATCAGGATGCGGCGGTTCTCCTGATAGCCATGCTTGATCACGTCCATCTCGGCCGTTCCGTCGAACGCGGCTTCGGCCGCGACCTGCGATAGCGTCGGCACCGAGATCGAAAGGTTCTGCTGGAGGCGCTCGATCGGCCGCGCCAGGATCTCGGGCACGACCATCCAGCCGACGCGCCAGCCAGTCATGCAAAAATACTTCGAGAACGAGTTGATCACGAGCGCGTGCTCGGAAAGCGCCGCCGCCGTCACTGCGGGAAACGCATAGTCGAGCCCGTGATAGATCTCGTCCGAGATGAAGCGGATGCCTGCGCCTTCCGCAGCCGCCATCAGACCCGATAGCGCCTCCCGGGACATCATCGTCCCCGTGGGATTGGCGGGGCTGCCCACCAGTACGCCCTTGAGCGGCGTCTTGCGATGGGCGGCGAGCAAGGCCTCGCCGGTCAAGGCGTGGCGTGTCTCGCTCGTGGTCTCGATCAGTACCGGCTCGCAACCGAGCGCGGTCAGGATGTGCCGGTACGGCGGATAGCCCGGCACCGTCACCGCAACGCGATCGCCGGGCTCGAACATGGAGAGGAAGGCCAGGATGAAGCCGCCGGAGGAACCCGTCGTCACGACCACCCGCTCGGCGCTGACCGCGCAGCCATAAGCATCGCGATAGTGGCGCGCGATCCGCTCGCGCAGCGAGAGGATGCCGAGCGCGGAGGTATAGTCGATCCGCCCGGCCTCGAGCGCCGCATGGGCGGCCGCGATTGCGGTCTTCGGCGCGCCAGCCGAGGGCTGGCCGACCTCCATGTGAATGACATGGCCCCCAGCCGCCTCGATTCGGGCCGCCGCGGCCATCACATCCATCACCATGAACGGGGGAACATCGCTGCGGCGGGACGGCTCGAGCCACTGCGCCAGGCGGTTCGTCAATGTCGCATCGTGCATCGATTTCTGCTATTTGGCTGGCGGCCGGCCCGCAAAGGTCCGGAAGACGGGGCGCTTGCGCCCCAGACTGGCCGCATTGTACGGCTCATAAGGGCATATCGCGTATCCGGTCCGCCGCCAATCACCAAAACCAATCACGAAACTGCTTTCCGAGACCGTTTGACCAAGATCGCTTGATGTTGCTCCAGATCAGTTTGCGCAAGAAGGCCTCCGCCCTCACCGCCCTCGTCACGGCGGCGGCTCTCGTGCTGACGCCGCTCTCGGCGGCGCGGGCACAGGCCAAGGGCCCCCCCGTCCTGCGCGACACCGAGACCGAGCAGCTGCTGCGCGAATATACGCGCCCCATCCTGCGCGCCGCCGGCCTGGAGAAGCAGAACATCCAGATGGTGATCATCAACGACGCATCGTTCAACGCGTTCGTCGCCGATGGCCGCCGCATCTTCGTCAACTACGGCGCGATCCTGCAGTCGGACACGCCGAACCAGCTGATCGGCGTGCTCGCCCACGAGACCGGGCATCTGGCCGGCGGCCATCTTGCCAAGCTGCGCGAGCAGCTGGCGAACGCGCAGACCCAGATGATCATCGCCATGCTGCTCGGCGCCGGCGCGATCGCTGCGGGCGCTGGCCGCGGCGGCACGGGCAATAACGGCCTTGCCAACGCCGGCGCGGCCGCGATGGCCGGGCCGCAGGAGATGATCCGCCGCTCGCTGCTGTCCTACCAGCGCCAGCAAGAGGAGAACGCCGACCGCGCCGGTGTGAAGTTCCTGACCGCAACCCAGCAGTCGCCGAAGGGCATGTATGAGACCTTCAAGCGCTTCACCAGCGAAAGCCTGTTCGCCACGCGCGGTGCCGATCCCTATCTGCAGTCACATCCAATGCCCGCCGAGCGCGTCGCGGCGCTGCAGGAGTTCGCCCGCACGAGCCCCTATTGGGACAAGAAGGACGATCCGGCACTGCAGCTCCGCCACGACATGGTGCGCGCCAAGATATCGGCGTTCATGGAGCGGCCGGAGACGGTGTATCGCCGCTATCCCACGTCGAACGACAGCATGCCGGCGCGCTACGCCCGCGCCATCAGCACCTATCTTCACGGGGACTTACGCAGCGCACTGGCCCAGATCGACGCGCTGATCCAGGCTCAGCCCAACAACCCGTACTTCTACGAAGTGCGCGGCCAGGCGCTGCTCGAAAGCGGCAAACCCGCGGAGGCCATCCCCGCCCTGCACAAGGCGGTGGCGCTATCGAGCAACTCACCGCTCATCGAGATGTTACTTGGGCAGGCCCTGGTCGGATCCGATAATAAGGCCTACACGGACGAAGCCATTCGGATTCTCCGTGCCGCCGTGGCACGCGAGCCCGAGGCCCCGCTCGGCTATACCCAGCTCGCGATGGCCTATGGGCGGAAGGGAGACTATGCCGAGGCCGATCTGGCGTCGGCGCAGGCCGCTTACTTGCGCGGCGACAACAAAACTGCCCGCGAGCTTGCCACGCGCGCGAAAACCCGTTTCGCCGTCGGCACGCCCGGTTGGGTCAAGGCCGACGACATCGTGGCGTCGAAACCGCCGCGCAACAACTGAAGAAGCCTGACACTACGACGTCACGACAACACGCTTAAGTCCGTCGCGACGTTTTCCGAAACCTGCTTTGGATAAGAGGATTTGCCAATGCCTTCGCTGCGCCTGCTCGTTCCCGCGCTGTTTGCGCTCGCCATCTGTGGCGCGACGGGGCCCGCTTCGGCCGACAGCTTCTCGGATGCCCAGCGCACCGACATCGAGGCGATCGTGAAGAACTATCTCGTCACCCACCCCGAGGTGCTCGAGGAGGCCATGACCGAGCTCAGCAAGCGGCAGGCCGCGGCCGAGGCGCAGAAGCACGAGGCGAGCATCGCGCAGAATTCGGACGCGATCTTCAACTCGCCGCGCCAGGTCGTGCTCGGCAACAAGGACGGCGATGTCACCTTCGTCGAGTTCTTCGATTACAATTGCGGCTACTGCAAACGCGCGATGGCCGACATGCTCGACCTCATCAAGACCGATCCGAAGCTCAAGGTCGTGCTGAAGGAGTTTCCGGTGCTGAGCCAGGGTTCGGTCGAAGCGGCGCAGGTCGCGGTCGCCGTGCGCATGCAGGACCCCACCGGCAAGAAGTATCTCGACTTCCACCAGAAGCTGCTCGGCGGGCGCGGTCAGGCCGACAAGGCGCACGCGCTTGCCGCGGCCAAGGAAGCCGGCCTCGACGTCGCGAAGATCGAGAAGGACATGGCCAATCCCGAAGTGCGCGCCACCATCGAGGAGAACTTCAAGCTCGCCGAGGCGATGGGCATGAACGGCACGCCGAGCTACGTGATCGGCAAGCAGATCGTCGTCGGCGCCATCGGCCTTGAGGGGCTGAAGGAGAAGATCGGCGTCGCACGCTGCGGCAAAGCGACCTGCTAGATCCCATTTTCGGTTATCCGAATATCGCAAAGGGCCGGCTTTTGCCGGCCTTTTTTTGTTGTCCGGATGTTGGTGCGACCATTCATCTCGCATTCAACAAACAAATGCCGAGGAACCGGCGAGGTTTCAGGAACAACCGATTTCTCCCTTCGTTGTCGGCGCGGGCAATGACGCACAAAACACGTGAGGAGAGGTTCAATGACTAATCGCTTTATGATCTCGGTTGCCGCGCTGGCACTTGTCGCGAGCACAGGTCTCGCGAATGCGCAGGGAACTGGGACCAAGGAGTACGGCGGCACTCAGCAGAACGCGCAGCCCTCTACCGGCGCGCCCGAACATGGCGGCGCCATGCACAAGGAGTCCACGGGCAAAGAAAAGGGCACCGTGGGACAGGCTGGCGGATCCATGAAGTCCGGCGCTGAAGAGAAGTCCTCAGGCGCCATGAAGGACGAGCGGCCCGGCGCTATGCACCAGGATTCTACGGGCAAGGAAAAGGGCACCGTGGGACAGGCCGGCGGATCGATGAAGTCCGGCGCTGAAGAGAAGTCCCCGGGTGCGATGAAGGACGAGAAGTCCTCGGGCACGATGCACAAGAATCCGACGGCTGAGGAGAAGTCAGGCGCAACCAAGGGCCAACGCACCGACGAACGCGCCCAAGGCCAGCAGGACAAGTCAAAGGGCATGAGCTCCGAGACGCAGACCAAGTCCGGCACCTCGACGTCGACCCAGACCACCGGCCAGGCTGGCGCAGCCGCCAAGCTCTCGACCGAGCAGCGGACGCAGATCACCTCCGTCATCCGCGAAGAGAAGGTAGCCCCGGTCAGCAACGTCAACTTCTCGATTTCGGTAGGCACCCGGATCCCGCATGAGGGTGTGGTCCTTCACGAGCTTCCGGCCAGGGTCGTGACCATCTATCCGGAGTGGCGGAGCTTCAAGTTCATTCGGGTCCGCGAGGAGATCGTGATCATCGATCCCATCACCTACGAGATCGTAGCGATCCTGAACGCCTAAGACCCGGACGACGGCAACCAATGAGGGCGGGCAGCAATGCCCGCCCTTTTCGGTTGGGCCGGAGCCATGTCTTGGACTGGTTAACAAGCAGTTTCCGTAGTTTCCGCACAGGTTTTTGCAAGCCGGATGAGGCTCCTGAAGCCCTCTGGGAGGTCCTTCAAGGCTTCCCCTAGCGCCCTTTGTTACCTATAACCCCCGCCACGCCGAAGCACCTGCCGGGATAGGAATGGCTGAACCAGCAACCGACACGATCCTCGTTCTCAACGGGCCGAACCTCAACATGTTGGGGACGCGCGAGCCGGAGAAATACGGCCATGCGACGCTGGCCGACGTCGAAAAACTGTGCCGGGAGACGGCGACGCAGTTTGGCCTCAAGGCCGACTGCCGACAGTCCAACCGGGAAGGCGAGCTGATCGACTTCATCCACGAGGCGCATGCCCGCAAGATGGCGGGCATCATCATCAATGCGGGCGGCTATTCGCACACCTCGATCGCGCTGCACGACGCGCTGCTCGCAGCGCAGATCCCGACCGTGGAAGTGCACGTAACCAACATCCACGCCCGCGAGAGTTTTCGTCACCACTCCTACACCGCGCGCGCGGCCTTCGCCTCGCTCTGCGGCTTTGGGATCGAAGGCTACCGCCTCGCCATCCTTGGCCTTGCCGCCAAGCTCGGGCTCAAGCCCAAAGCCTGACGCACCCTCACCACTCGGAACATTCGGAACAGGATCATGGCGCGCCAGCCAGACGACAAAGCAGCCGCAAAGTTTTCCAGCGAGGATTCCGCGCTCGTGCGCGAGCTCGCCTTGCTGCTCGATGAGACCAGCCTCACCGAGATCGAGATCGAGCGCGCAGGCTTCCGCCTGCGCGTCGCGCGCAACATCAGCGTCGCCGCGACCATGCCGATGCCAATGGCGGCCGCCGCCCCCGCAATGCCCGTCGCCGCGGCCGTCGCACCTGCGGCTGCCGCGCCGGACATGTCCAAACACCCGGGCGCCGTCATCTCGCCGATGGTCGGGACCGCCTATTGGGCGCCGGAGCCCGGCGCAAAACCCTTCATCGAGGTTGGCACCAAGGTCTCGGTCGGCCAGACGCTGCTGATCATCGAAGCGATGAAGACGATGAATCAGATCCCCTCGCCGCGCGCCGGCACCGTGACGCAGATCCTGGTCGAAGACGGCCAGCCGGTCGAGTACGGCGAGCCGCTCGTAATCATTGAGTAACGGCCAAGGGCGGCCAGTCGCCCGCGCCGCGTCCTGCGCGCCATTCGTCCCTTAAGGGCATCATGTTCGACAAGATCCTCATAGCCAATCGCGGCGAGATCGCCCTTCGCATCCTCAGGGCCTGCAAGGAGCTCGGCATCGCGACCGTTGCCGTGCACTCCACCGCCGACGCCGATGCCATGCATGTGCGGCTGTCGGACGAAAGCGTGTGCATCGGACCTCCGCCCTCGAAGGACAGCTATCTCAACATCCCGAACCTGCTCGCGGCGTGCGAGATCACCGGCGCGGACGCGGTGCATCCCGGCTACGGCTTCCTATCGGAAAACGCACGCTTTGCGGAAATCCTCTCCGAGCACAATCTGCACTTCATCGGTCCCAAGGCCGAGCACATCCGCCTGATGGGCGACAAGATCGAGGCCAAGAAGACCGCCAAGCGACTCGGCATCCCCGTGGTGCCCGGCTCCGACGGTGCCGTCGGTCCCGACGACAATACGATGGCGATCGCCAGGGAAATTGGCTTTCCCGTGCTGGTGAAGGCTGCTGCCGGCGGCGGCGGCCGCGGCATGAAGGTTGCGCACAGCGAGGCAGATCTTCAGCTGGCATTGTCGACGGCGGCCAACGAGGCGAAGTCCGCCTTCGGCGACGCCTCCGTTTACCTGGAAAAATATCTCCAGAAGCCGCGTCACATCGAGATCCAGATTCTCGGCGACGGCCGCGGCGGCGCGATCCACCTCGGCGAACGCGACTGCTCGCTGCAACGCCGTCACCAGAAGGTCTGGGAGGAAGGTCCCTCGCCCGTCCTCGCCGCAGCCGCGCGTGCCAAGATCGGCGAGACCTGCGCCAAGGCAATGCGCGAGATGAAATATCTCGGCGTCGGCACCATCGAGTTCCTCTACGAGGACGGCGAGTTCTACTTCATCGAGATGAACACCCGCATCCAGGTCGAGCATCCCGTCACCGAGAGCATCACCGACATCGATCTCGTGCTGGAGCAGATCCGCATCGCCGCCGGCGGCGACCTGCCGGCCAGGCAGGACGAAGTGCAGATCATCGGCCACGCGATCGAGTGCCGCATCAACGCGGAGAATCCACAGACCTTCCGACCCTCGCCCGGCCGCATCTCGCAATTCCACCCGCCCGGCGGGCTCGGCGTGCGGATCGATTCCGCAGTCTATCAGGGCTACACGATCCCGCCCTATTACGACTCCCTGGTCGGCAAGCTGATTGTCCACGGCAAGACCCGGGGCGAGTGCCTGATGCGGCTGCGCCGGGCGCTGGACGAGATGGTGGTCGACGGCATCGAGACCACCCTGCCCCTGTTCCGGGCGCTGGTGCGGGAGCCCGCCATCATCGACGGCGACTACCACATCCACTGGCTGGAGCAGTATCTGGCCGGCCAGGCGGAACCGACCCAGAAATAAGTCCGACCCCTCGGGAACCCTTTGCCTTGACGGGCGTTTTGAGCAGCTAGGACTGCTCGAAGGGGGCTCCTTGGACTCCGTTGTCGTGCATGAGGCGAGACCGTCGTGACGGCTGAGGCACAACGGCGGCGCGCATTCTGGCAGATCCTGCTGTTCGCCGCGGGAGTGCTGGTGCTGACCGTGATCAGCGCCGGTTCGGTCTATCTGGTCAACAAGGCCCGCAGCGACAACAAATGGGTGCTCCACACCATCGAGGTGGAGAATCAGGTCAACGCGCTGCTACTCGAGGTGCGTCGCGCCGAGAGCGGCGCGCGCGGCTACCTCCTCACGCAGGGAACGGATTTCAAGGCCGACCACGAGAAGGCGGTGGCGGCCATTATCCCCGCGCTCGACCGGCTCACGCGCCTCAGTACCGACAATCCGGCGCAACGCGACAATGTCGAGAAGCTGAGCGCAGCGATCGAAACCCGGCTGGACCAGTTCGCGCGCGAGATGGACTTCGTCCGGCAGGGCCAGCCGGAGAAGGCGACGGCGCTGCTCAGCGAGGCCGCTGCTGGCGATACCACGACCAAGATCAGCAGCGTCGCCAGCGCAATGATCCGCGAAGAGGAGCGCCTGTTCCGGCTCCGCTCGGTGAACGCCGACCAGAGCCAGACGCTGGCCGCGTCGATGACCGGTATCGGCTCCGGCCTCGTGGTGGTGCTGACGTTGATTTCGATCTGGCTGGTGCGTCGGTCGGCGCGGATCCGCGACGAGGCCGAGGCGCGCCTGCGCGAGGCAAACGTCAATCTCGAGACCGTTGTCGACGAGCGCACGTCAGACCTGCGCGAAGCCAACAACGAGATCCAGCGCTTTGCCTACATCGTGAGCCACGATCTGCGCTCGCCACTCGTCAACATCATGGGCTTCACCAGCGAACTTGAAGAGCTTGGCAGCGACATTTTCCGCCGCATCGGCAGCCTCACCCATGTCCCGGCCGAGGGTCCGCCGGTGGCGCCGGGCACGAACGGCGAGATCGCGCTCGAAGGCCCCGACAAGCAGCTTTCCGAGGACTTTTCCGAGGCGCTCGGCTTCATCAAATCCTCAATCGCCAAGATGGACCGGCTGATCTCGGCGATCCTGAACCTCACCCGGGAGGGCCGGCGCGAATTCCAGCCGGTCAGGATCGACACCCGTGAGTTGATCGAAGCCATCGTGTCAACGCTGGCGCATCAGGCGGCCGAGGCGCAGGCTGAGATCCACGTCGAACCGCTGCCGGACATCATAAGCGACCGCCTTGCGCTCGAGCAGATCTTCTCCAATCTGATCGACAACGCGATCAAGTACCTCAAGAAAGGCGTCCCCGGAGAGATCAGAATCCGCGGGCGCACCAAGCTCGGATACGCTATTTTCGAGATCAGCGATAACGGCCGCGGCATCGATCCGAAGGACCATCAGCGGATTTTCGACCTGTTCCGTCGTGCGGGAACCCAGGATAAGCCCGGCCAGGGCATAGGCCTTGCCCATGTGCGTGCACTTGTGCGTCGTCTTGGTGGCACGATGTCGGTATCGTCGGAACTGAACGCAGGTAGTACATTCACGATCACGCTGCCAATGACCTGGAACGCCAGCAATCGGAAGGCCGACCAATGACCCAGCCTGTCACCATCATCATGATCGAGGATGACGAGGGACATGCCCGCCTGATCGAGCGCAACATCCGCCGGTCCGGGGTCAACAACGAGATCATCGCGTTTGGCAACGGCACCGATGCGATGAAGCATCTGTTCGGCACCGACGGCACCGGACTCGTGCAGAAGGGCAAAGCCCTCCTGATCCTGCTCGACCTCAACCTGCCCGATATGACCGGCATCGACATCCTGAAGCAGATCAAGGAGAACAAGTATCTCAAGGCTTCGCCCGTGGTGGTACTGACCACCACCGATGACTCCCAGGAAATCAAGCGCTGCTACGAGCTCGGCTGCAACGTCTACATCACCAAACCCGTCAACTACGAGAACTTCGCCAACGCCATCCGGCAGCTCGGCCTGTTCTTCTCGGTCATCCAGGTCCCGTCCGCCGCCACATGAACCAGAGAACGCCGACACTGCTCTATATCGACGACGACGATGCGCTGGCGCGCCTCGTCGAGCGCGGGCTGACACGCCGCGGCTACAAGGTCGTTCATGCCGCGAGCGGCGAGGAAGGCCTCGAGCGAATCCGCCGCGCAGATGCCGAGGGCTGTATCGACGTCGTCGCGCTCGACCAGTACATGCCGGGGCTCGACGGGCTTGAGACGCTTGAGCAGATCATGGCGATCCCCGACGCACCGCCGGTGGTGTTCGTCACCGCCTCGCAGGATTCCACCATCGCGGTCACCGCGCTGAAGGCAGGCGCGGCCGACTATCTGGTCAAGGACGTCCAAGGTGATTTCATCCCGCTGCTGCAAGTCGCGGCAGACGGCGCGCTGCGCCAGGCCGAGTTGCAGAGGGCGCGCGAGGAGGCCGAAGCCGAGATCCATGCCTCGCGCGACCGCTACGCCGCGCTTGCCGCCGAGCGCGAGCTGTTGCTGCGCGAGGTCAATCACCGCGTCGGCAATTCGCTCCAGATCATCGCCTCTCTCCTGCACTTGCAGGCGAGTTCCGCCACGCAGGAAGAGGTCAAGGCGGCGCTGACCAACGCGATGGGCCGCGTCGCTGCGGTCGCCCAGGTGCACCGCCGGCTCTACACCTCGCAGGATCTGAAGAGCGTGATCCTGAACCAGTACCTTGACTCGCTGCTCGAGGATCTGCGCCGTTCGGCCGAAGGCAACCGGATGTCGCGCCTGACGCTGAAGGCCGAGCCGATCGAGATCGATCCGGACCGCGCCGTCGCCGTCGGCATCATCGTCAACGAGCTGGTGATGAACGCGGTGAAATATGCCTATCCGGATGGCGCCGGTCCCATCCACGTCGAGCTGACCTCGCAGGGCGAGGACCTCTTGCTGTCGATCGCGGATAACGGCGTCGGCGACAATGCCAAGGCCGATCCGCGCTCGACCGGCATGGGCCAGCGCATCGTTGCCGCCATGGCCTCTAAGCTCGACGCTTCGGTTGAACGCGATCCCGCCCATGCCGGGACCCGCATCGTGCTGAAATTCCGCCGCGTTGCCGCGGCCCCCGGCAAGGCCAACAACGCCGCGGCGAGTTGATCGGCGATAGCTCGCGCCGCCCATCGCAAGCCCATCGCGATCCTGCTATTGTAGGAAGCATGACTTCGCGCGATTCCGCCTCGTCTGAGATCACGCCGGCCGTGCTGTTGCGTGCCTATGCCTGCGGCATCTTTCCGATGGCCGAGAGCGCCGACGATCCGACCCTGTTCTGGGTCGAACCGGAAATGCGCGGCGTTATTCCGCTCGATGGCTTCCGCATCGCCTCGCGCCTTGCGCGGACCGTGCGTGCGGATGCCTTTCGCGTGACCGTCAACACCGCGTTCAAGGCGACCATCGCGGGCTGCGCCGCGCCGCAGACCGGACGTGAGGACACCTGGATCAACAAGCGCATCCGCGACCTCTATGGCGGCCTGCACGAGCTCGGCCATTGCCACAGCGTCGAGGCCTGGCAGGGCGACGACCTCGTCGGCGGCCTCTACGGCGTCAGCCTCGGGCGGGCCTTCTTCGGCGAGAGCATGTTCCACACCGCACGCGATGCCTCCAAGGTCGCGCTGGTGCATCTGGTTGCGCGCCTCATCTACGGCGGCTTCGAGCTGCTCGACACGCAATATGTCACCGAGCATTTGAAAAGTTTTGGCGCGGTCGAGATTTCGCGGCGGCGCTACACCGGCCTGCTCGACCAGGCGCTCGCGGGCGAGCCCGCCGATTTCCTGAAGCTGTCTGCCGGCGATGCGATCCCGGGCGCACGCGCGCTCGAGATCATCGCCACGCGGCAATAGTCAGACAATTTGGCTTTCAGACAATTTGGCTTAACGGCTGAAGCCCGGGAACGGGAACAGGCTCGGTTGCTGCGGCGGCGGTGGAGCCGGCTGCTGCGGAGGCGGCAAGGGCTGTGGCGGACGCTGCTGCACGGCCTGCCTGGGCGCAGCCTTCTTCTGCGCGGGCGGCGGTGGCGGCGGCTTTGCCGCCGCAGGATCCGGCGCCGCGGTCGCGATCGTCTGCTGCGGCTCTTTGCAGTCGGTGAGCCAGATGTCGTAGATCGGGTGCTCGACGCCGTGCAGGCCGGGGCTCGCCGCAAACATCCAGCCGGAGAAGATCCGCTTCACCTCGCCCTGCAACGTGATCTCGTCGACCTCGACGAAGGCGTCGGTGTTGGCAGCCTCCGTCGCGGGCCGCGTGTAGCAGGCGTCGGTTTTGACGCGCAGCGCGCCGAACTGCACGGTCTCGCCGATATCCTCGTCGAAATTGATGATGCGTCCGGTGATCTTGTCGAGCCCCGAGAAGGTCGCCCTTTTGTTCACGATCTTCTGCGCCGGCGGCTCGGTGACGACCTCATCGCCCGGCTGAAGGCTCGCCGGCGTCTGTGGCACGCCACCCTTCTGCTGGGGCTGGCGCTGGCCCGGCGCCGCCGGATTCGCACCCGGCTGCGGCGCCGCTTGCGGATTGGGCGGCGCGACCGCCACGGAGGGCGGCTGGTTCTGCGGAGCGACGGTGGTACCCGGCGGCGGCGCCAAAGGCTGGGTCTCGACCGGCCCCGGCAAGGCGTTGCCCTGGATATTGCCTTGAGGATTGCCCTGGCGCGGCATCGGACGCGACGGCAGCACGCGGCCCTGCGGCGGCAGCTCCGGCACCTCCTCGTCGTCGTCGGGGATCTGCTGCTGCGGCTGTCCACCGCGCGGAATACTGCCGGGCGGCCGCGGCGGCGGATCGGAGAAGATCGTGCCGATCTGCGCCTGCGCAGGCGTAGCGACCGTCATCGCCGAGGCGGCCAAAAGCGCCGCAAGTCCTGTCAGGGTAAGGGTTCGAAACATCTCGCGCGGCTTCAACAGCGAATCGGGCTTGTTGGACATTCTACAGGGGATACCGCCGCTCGCAGGCCACCCGGTTAACACGCCGAATACGGCGG
>NZ_LUUB01000079.1:151463-156062 GCF_001641635.1 Bradyrhizobium centrolobii | reverse complement strand
CCCGCCACGGGATGGAATAGTCGACCAGGGCCCCGTTGCAGCGGCCCAGGCGTCTCCGGCCACCCGGAGCAGGACAAGACCCGCCCCATGCCCGTTGTGCTCGATCCCGATGCCGCTGCCGTCTACAAGGCCTTCCAGGAGGCCGGCCGCCCCGCCTATGAAACCCTGACCGCGCCGGAAGCCCGCGCCTATTACTCGCAGGCGCGCTTTGCCACGAATCCCGAGCCCCCGGAGCTTGCGCGTATTGCGGCGCTGTCGATCCCGGCGCAGCACGGGGCAGTTCCGGCGCGCATCTACGTGCCTGCGGAACTGCGGCGGCGCGACGGATTGTCGCCCGCGATGGTGTTTTTCCATGGCGGCGGCTGGGTGATCGGCGATCTCGACACCCATGACGTCGCCTGCCGCAAGCTCGCGGTCGAGAGCGCGCTGATCGTGATCTCGGTCGACTACCGCCTCGCGCCCGAGCACAAGTTTCCCGCCGCCGTCGACGATGCGATCGCCGCGACCAGATGGGTTGCGGCCAATGCACACGAGCTCGGCATCGACGCCACGCGCCTCTCGGTCGGCGGCGACAGCGCCGGCGGCAATCTCGCGGCCGTCGTCGCACTTGCCGCACGCGATGGCAACGGCCCGGCGATCGCCGGCCAGGTCTTGATCTATCCGGCGGTCGATTTCGCCATGACGCACCGCTCCCACAGCGAGCCCGAAACCAGCGTGCTGCTCACGCATTCGGTGATCCGCTGGTTCCGCGACCACTATCTGAGCGCCGCCGCCGATGCCGAGGACTGGCGCGCCTCGCCGGCACGCGCCGCGACGCTTGCCCGGCTGCCGCCGGCCTATGTGCTCACCGCCGGCGCCGATCCCTTGCGCGATGAAGGCGATGAGTACGCCGCGCGTTTGAAGCAGGCTGGCGTGAGCGTCACCTACAGACACTTTCCCGGCCAGTTCCACGGCTTCTTCACGATGGGCAAGCTACTGCGAGAGGCCAACGTCGCAGCGAGCGAGATCGGCGCGTGGCTGAAAGGCCTTGGCTAGCGACAGATGCCGCCGACTCTCCGAACTATCTTCGCCGTTCCCGTGCGCGGGCTGACATGGCTCGGCGACCAGGGCACGCGCGCTGTGGCGGCGGTGGTATTCATCGCGGTCGCGGTGCCGCCGATCGGCGCGGTGCTGCGTCCCTATGTCACCGAGGCGATCTTCTGCCTGCTCTGCATCTCCTTCATGCGCGTCGATCTCGTCGCACTCTACGGCCATCTTCGCCGGCCGGCGCTGGTCGTGGCCGCCACCGCCTGGACCACGATTGGCGTGCCCATGATCGTCGGGCTGATCGCTTGGTCGACCGGGTTCGACAGTCGCTCGCCCGGTCTCTTCCTCGCGCTGATGCTGCAAGGCATGGCCTCGCCGATGATGGCCTCACCCGCGCTCGCCGCGATGATCGGCCTCGACGCCACGCTGGTGCTGGTCACGCTGGTGACCTCGACCGCGCTCGTGCCGTTCACCGCCTCGCTGTTCGCAAGCCTGTTCCTCGGCGGCAGCCTCAGCATCACCCCGCTCACGCTCGGCCTGAAGCTGCTCGGCCTGCTCGCGGGATCACTGCTCGCCGCGACCATCATCCGCCGCGTGTTCGGCACTGGTGCGATCCACCGCCACAAGCGGCCGATCGACGGCATTAACATCATCATCCTGCTGGTGTTCGCGTCCGCGGTGATGGGCGACGTGGCGAGCGACCTCGTGACCGATCCGGTCTTCACGATCGGCGTCGCGCTGATGGCCTTTGCGGTCTATTTCACGCTGCTGGCAGTCACGACGCTGCTCTTCCGACGTGTCGGCTACGAGCGCGCGCTGGCGCTCGGGCTGATGGTGTCACAGCGCAATCTGGGCCTGATGCTGGCCGCGACTGCGGGCGCGCTGCCGCCAACGACCTGGCTCTATTTCGCGCTCACCCAGTTTCCGATTCACCTAGCCCCCTACCTGCTGACGCCGATCGCGCGCCGCCTGATGGCCCGCGCGGATGCCTCCAGCGCAGCGGCTGCGGGCAGTACGAGCTAGCGCGCGCTGTAGGCCGCCGCTAGCTTATCCAGGAAGCCAAACAGCTTCTGGTTCATCAAGTCGTATTCGTTGGCCCTTAGTGCATCCGGCTGTTGCACAAAGCGATGATCTGTCAGCGTCGCGAGTTCACGTTCCGACGCGGCGATGAGCAGTTCGACCACGTCCCTGGTGAATTCCATGTGGCATTGGAAGCCGTAGACCAGATTGCTGTACTCAACGATTTGACGAGGGCAGCCCTCGCTGTAAGCAATGATCGTCGCATCCTTTGTCAGGCCCGGCATGTCGTTATGCCAGTGCCCCACGCCAAGGGTGTCGCCGAAATCAGCGAACTTGTCGTTCTCCTTGCCCTCGGCCGTCAGGATGATCGGGAACATGCCGATTTCCTTTTCCGGGCTCTTGTCATGCTTCGCGCCCAACGCTTCGCCGATCAACTGTGAGCCGAGGCAAATACCGACGACGGCCTTCCCCGCTGCTACGCACTTCGAGATCAGGGCGCGTTCGCCCGCAGCGTCGAAGTGCCGGCATTCGTCGGTGGTGGTGTCCGGGGACTGCGGGCCGCCAAGCACGACCAACAAGTCGATCCCATCTACCGATTGCGGGAGCGGCTGGTAGGCATAGACACGTGAATAGCTACAGGTGTGTCCCCGATCCCGTACCCAATTCTCGTACGCTCCAGGGGCCTCAAAGGACTCGTGAACAACAAGATGCACGTGCACGGCGATGTTTCCTTTGACTGGTGGCCCCAATGGAAGGGGAGAACGAGGCAGTAGCGTTAATACATCTCGAAGGCGCTCACCAGTTCAAACAACATCCCTGGTAGGTGCCGTTCTTGATTGGGAGGCCGCTACGGATCACGAGCGGTGACCGATCGCAAGATCTCCGCCTGCCGGTCAGACGCTGGCATCTGTCCCTTGAGAAGCCCTAGCCCGCCCGCGCCGCGCGGCGCAGCGCCTGCGGCGGCTGGCCGAAGGCGCGGATGAAGGCGCGCCGCATCCGCTCGGGATCACCAAAGCCGGTCGCCTCCGCGACGAGCTCGATCGCCTCACGCGAGGACTGCACGCGCTCGCGCGCGACCTCGACCCGCAGCCGCTCGATCGCCTTGGACGGCGTCGTGCCGGTCTCGGCCGCGAACGCGCGGGCAAAATGCCGCGCGCTCATGCCGGCGCGGTCGGCGAGATCCTCCACTGTCAAGGGCGAGTCGAGATTTTCGCGCGCCCAAGACAGAAGCCCGCCGAACCGGCCGTTCGGCGCCTTCAATTCCAGAAGCGACGAAAATTGCGACTGACCGCCGCTGCGACGGTGATAGAGCACGAGCTCGCGCGCGGTCTGCTGCGCGACCTCCTCACCGTGGTCCTCCGAGACCATCGCGAGCGCTAGGTCAATGCCGGCGCTGATGCCGGCCGACGTCCACACATTGCCGTCGCGGGTGAAGATCTGGTCCGGCTCGAACTTCACCTTCGGATAGCGTGCCACGAAGTCGCGCGTCCGTCCCCAATGGGTGGTGGCGCGGCGGCCATCGAGCAGTCCGGCTTCGGCGAGCACGTAGGCGCCCGAACAGACGCTGGCGACGCGCACGCCGCGACGCGCGAGCCGCTGCACGAAGGCAAGCGTGGTGGGGCAGCGCGCCGCCGCGGCCACGCCCTCGCCGCCCGCGACAACAAGTGTCGTGATCGCATTCGCCGATTTGAAATCGCGCGCGACCATCTCGACGCCGGACGAGCTGCGCACCGGTCCCGCATTGACCGCCAGCACCCGGATCGCGAGCGGTTTGCCTGAATAACGCGCGCCGATCTCGAAGGCCGAGATGGGACCCGCCGCATCGAGCAGCTGGAAGTCCGGAAAGATCAGGATGCCGATCATGGACGCGTCCGAAATCGAGGGAAATATGCCATTTCGGACGAGAGGGCACCATGCGATCCTGCCAACGTCAAGCTGATTTTCGGGAGGCTCTTCGATGTCGTCGCAGCTACAGATCGGACTCTTGGTATTTCCCCGCGTCACGCAGCTCGATTTCACCGGGCCCTTGCAGGTGTTCTCCTCCGTGCCCGGCGTGAAGCTGCATCTGATCTGGAAGCGCATCGAGCCGGTGCCGAGTGACTCCGTCCTCACGCTGACGCCGACCACGACCTTTGCCGACTGCCCGCAACTGGACGTGATCTGCGTGCCCGGCGGCGGCGGAACGGATGATCTGGTCAACGACACGGAGGTGCTCGATTTCCTGCGCAAGCAGGCGAACGGAGCGAAGTACGTTACCTCGGTCTGCACGGGATCGCTGGTGCTGGGCGCTGCCGGCCTGTTGAAGGGCTACCGTGCCGCCACGCATTGGAGCGCGATGGAGATGTTGCCACTGTTCGACGCGACGCCGACCAAGACGCGCGTCTGCGTCGACCGCAACCGCATCACCGGCGGCGGCGTCACCGCAGGGATCGATTTCGCGCTGACGCTGGTGTCGATGCTGGTCGACCGCACCACGGCGGAAGCGATTCAGCTCCGGCTCGAATACAATCCGGCGCCGCCGTTCAGTTCCGGCTCGCCGGACACGGCGCCTGC
>NZ_LUUB01000079.1:117913-151437 GCF_001641635.1 Bradyrhizobium centrolobii | reverse complement strand
CCGCCGCATCGCGGCGGTCGAGCGCGCGGCTGCGCGGGTGATGTAGGCAGTAGGCATTCCACGCAAGGGGCGGAACTGAGGTTTTGGGGGACGAGTTAAGCCCGCACAAAATCCACAGCATCCGGGAGAGCAAGCATGGAGCATCTCCACTACCCCAATGAAACCGCCGACTATCGCACCGCGCGAAACGCGTTGCTTGACGAGGAGATGGCCCTTCGGGCGCAGATCGAGGCCGTGGCCGCAAAGCGCCGCGCGCTGCCGCTCGGCGGCGAGGTGCCGCAGGATTACATCTTCGAGCGCATCGGCAAGACGAGCATGCCGGAACAAGTGAGGATGTCGGAGCTGTTCGGTCCGCACGATACGCTGATCCTGTACAGCTTCATGTATGGGCCGGAGCGGGAGCTGCCCTGCCCCGGCTGCACCCATCTGCTCGACGGGCTCGACGGCGCCGCGCGGCATGTCGGCAAGCGTGCCGCCCTCCATATCGTGGCGAAATCGCCGATCGCGCGTCTTGCCGCCTGGGCCCACGAACGCGGCTGGGAGCATCTGTCGCTGCTCTCCACTTCCGGCAACAGCTACGATGCCGACTACTTCGGCGACACGTCAAAATTCTCGAAGGGAATGCGCACGCAGCATCACGTTCCGGACGGACAGAACTGGGACGAGACGATCTTCAACGTCTTCAAGAAGGCGAACGGCAAGATCCGGCACTTCTGGGGCTCGGAGATGAGCTTCGCGCCGCCTGCGCCGAAGCAGCATCATCGCGCGGGCGATCTGGTCGACCCGCTCTGGGGCCTGCTCGACATGACGCCTGAAGGTCGCGGCGACTTCTTTCCGAAGGTGCGCTACGACTGAAGCGCGAGCCCGCCGACGCTACGCAGTCAAAGAAAAAGGCCGCTCGGTTTCCCAAGCGGCCTTTCCTGTCTTACGGCGGCTGCACATTCCATCGGGCGATTTCGGAACTTCCAGACCGGGGGCCTATCTCCCGATCGAGTCCTGCTCGGCGGCCGCTGCATATCGGGACAGTCGCGAACTGTGACCCGAACCGAACGCGATGGTCTCCCATCTCCGTAAGATGGGTGCATTAGGCCGCATCGCTGGCGTCAACGCAACGGACACGCAAACGGCATCCCCGCTGTTCCCGTTGTCCACAGCGGGGTGGGGCGGATGCGGATGCATCCAATTGCAGTGATGAAGAGTCGCGCGGCGGTTAGCCGGGCGTCCAGGGCTGGTAATCGCCGGTCGCCTTCGGCCGCTTGCCGCTGGCGAGCGTCGAGCCAGCGGGCCGGTAGGCCCTGGGCGTGCCGGTCAGGTTCGGCTGGTGCGGCTTTTCCCACTCGCGCGGCTGATAGTTGAGCTCCGTCGGCGGCACGTCGACGACGTGATGCAACCAGCCATGCCAGTCCGGCGGCACGCGGCTCGCTTCGGCATAGCCGTTATAGATCACCCAGCGCCGCTCGAATCCGAGCGTCGGATCGATCGCCCCGCCGCGGGTGCGATAGTAGCGGTTGCCCTGCTCGTCCTGGCCGACCAGCTCCCCGAACCGCCAGGTCCAGAGTTGCGTGCCAAATGTCTGGCCGTTCCACCAGGTGAAGAGCTTGAGAAAGAACTGTTTCATGCGGCAAGGGCCCTGCTTCGTGGGGCCGTGATGCCATCCGGACGACAAAATGTCCAGTTCGGCAGGCGCGGCTGCGCCCCACAGAAATGCGGCGGCGTCGGCACGGCGGGTCCCGCAAAGCGGACTTGATCCATTCATGCGGGATACAGCGGCCACATGGGAGGCTCTGCTCCGCACGCAAACCGGCGTGATCCGGGGAACCAGCGCTCTTTCCAGGGGTTTGCTTCCGGGAAAAGGAGTTGAACATGAATAGTCTGAGAGTTTTGGGCGCGGTCGCAGCGCTGGCGCTGGTTCTGCCGATGACGACGCCGACCGCAAGCTTCGCACAGGGCCGCGGCGGCCACGGCGGTGGTGGCGTCGGCCACATTGGCGGCGGTGGCGGTGGCGGCGGTCACTTCGCCGGCGGTGGCGGCGCCGCGTTCCGCGGTGGTGGCGGCAACTTTGCAGCCGGTGCCGCGATGCGTCCAGGTGGCGCCTCGCCGTCCTTCAATGCTGGCGCCGGCCGCAGCTTTGCAGCCGGAGGCGCGGTGCGTCCAGGTGGCGTCTCGCCGTCCTTCAGCGGCGGTGACCGCAGCTTCGCAGTCGCGGGCAACAACTGGCGCGGAGGCAACTGGCGCGGCGGCGGCTGGCGCCATCGTGGCGGCTTCTGGCCGGGCGTGGCGGCAGGTGCGACCATCGGCGCCCTGGGCTCATACGCCTATTACGGCGGCGGGTACTACGACGACCCCTACTACTACGACGACAGTTATTACGACGAGGGTCCGTCGGTCGCCGTGGTGCCGGACACGGGCGATGACTCCGCAGCCTACTGCGCCCAGCGCTACAGGTCCTACGATCCTGCGTCGGGGACGTATCTGGGTTATGACGGCCAGCGTCATCCCTGTCCGTAAGCGCATCAAGATCGCTTGAACGTGAAAAGGCGTCGTAGCAATGCGGCGCCTTTTTCACGCGCGACACGTGTATCTCCCCGCGACGCTTCGTGCACGCCACTGCAGAGGGACCTTTATTCACTGCACCGTGCATATCTACCCTGATCCAATCCAAAATTGACCCGGTGCACGATTCGCCTATATCACCAACCGCTGTGGGGACTTCGATTTACTGGGAAATGTCATGCCGCGTATCCTCGTGGTTGATGACGATCCGATGGTCGGCGCGACCATCGAGGTCCTCCTCCAACGTCAGGGCTTCGACGTCACGCTGACCGACGGCGGAGAAACGGGGCTTGCTGCGCTCGAGGCGCAGACGTTTGACGTCATGCTGGTCGACATCTTCATGCCGCACATGCGCGGCTTCGAATCCATCCGCATCTTTCACGAGCGCGCGCCGGCGATTCCGCTGATCGCGATGTCCGGCTATGCCTTCGCCTCATCCGCCTCGCCCTCCCCCGATTTCTTGCGCATGGCGCTGGAGCTCGGCGCAATGCGCTGCCTGCGCAAGCCGTTCACGCCGGACGCGCTGCTGACCACCATCAGAGAATGCCTCGCCGGCCCAGGCGCGAGCGCACCGCTGCAGGACAAGAAAGAAGCCCCTTGATCCCCTCGCAGCGCGTCATTCTCGGTGCCGGACTTGCCATCCTCCTGATCATCACCGCCGCCTCCATCGGACTGGACGTCAAGTCGCGGTCCGATGCCGCCTGGGTCAATCACATCATCGAGGTCTTGAAGAAGATCTCGGACCTGCGCGTCGAGATCCGCCGCGCCGAGAGCGCCGCGCGCGGCTACGAGATCTACCGCACCCCAAGCTTCAGCGACGAATTCCAGGCCGCACGCAGCCAGATCGCGCCGGCGCTGGCCGACCTCAAGCGCGCCGTCCGCGACAATCCCGACCAGGTCACGCTGCTCGAGGGCACCGAGCGGTTGGCCCAGCGCCGGCTCGATATCGCGGCCGAGGCGATGCGGCTGCGCGCCGAAAACGACGGGGCCGGCATTGCCGCGCTCCAGGGCAAGGCCGAAGGCCGTGGCCTCATGGAAACCGTGATGGCCAATCTCGACCAACTGAGCGCGCAGGAGGACACGCTGCTCGCCGCGCGCACCTCGGATTCGCGCCGCACCGGCATCGTGCTGCTCGGCATCGACGTCGCCGGCGCCATGCTGATCCTGCTCCTGGTCGCGCTTCTGCTACGCGAGACCCGGCGCAGTCAGGTGGCGCTCCAGAGCTCGCTGCACGAAACGCAGGCCGCCAAGGAGATGCTGGAGGCCGCGGTCGCCGAGCGCACCGAACATCTCGTCACCGCCCATGACGAGCTTCGCCTCTCCGTCAACGTGCTCCAGAGCACGTTCCGCAGCATGGCGGAGGCGGTGCTGGTCATCGACAACGAACTCGACGTCCTTTTGTCCAATCCGGCTGCCGAGCGCATCCTGTTGCATCGCGCCGGCATGAACCTGCGCAACCTGCGCGCCTTGTCCGACGTCTTCCATGGCGACGGCGTCACGCCGCTCAAGGCTGAGGAGCTGCCGTCGACGCGCGTGCTGAGCGGCGATGCCTTCGAAGAGCTGGAGATGATCGTCCGCCCGCA
The DNA here is from genome assembly GCF_001641635.1 of Bradyrhizobium centrolobii. Taxonomy (GTDB): domain Bacteria; phylum Pseudomonadota; class Alphaproteobacteria; order Rhizobiales; family Xanthobacteraceae; genus Bradyrhizobium; species Bradyrhizobium centrolobii. The sequence continues at coordinate 147,301 of NZ_LUUB01000079.1, read as the reverse complement.
CAGCGGCGATCCTCCCCGGCATCTCATGATCAGCGGCCGGCCGATGCATGATGGGCAAGGCAATATCTCCGGCGCGGTGCTGGTCTATCACGACGCCACCACCTCGCGCGAGACCGAGCGGCAACTGCACCAGTCGCAGAAGCTGGATGCCATCGGCAAGCTCACCGGTGGTGTCGCGCACGACTTCAACAACATGCTGACGGTGATCAGCGGCAATACCGAGACGCTGGTGACAAGCCTGAAGGAGCAGCCCGAGCTCCAGCGCGTGGCGCGCCTGATCGACGATGCCGCCGATCGCTGCGCCGAGCTGATCCAGCATCTGCTCGCCTTTGCGCGCAAGCAGCCGCTCAAGCCGCGCGACGTCGAGATCAACGCCGCGATCACCGACATCGCAAAGCTGTTGCGCCCTACCCTCGGCGAGCAGATCCAGATCGAAACCGCTCTGGAACAAGGGCCGATGACCTCGCACATCGATCCGTCGCGGCTCACCAATGCCGTGCTCAACATGGCGATCAACGCCCGCGACGCCATGCCGAACGGCGGCAAGCTCCTGCTCGAGACCCACCGGGCGGTGCTGGACGAGGCCTATGCGCACGCCAATCCGGACGTGCGGCCCGGCGATTACGTGATGCTCGCGGTCAGCGACAACGGCACCGGCATGCCGCCCGACGTGCAGGAGAAGGCGTTCGAGCCCTTCTTCACCACCAAGGAAGTCGGCAGGGGCTCGGGCCTCGGCCTCTCCATGGTCTATGGCTTCGTCAAGCAGTCCGGCGGTCACATCAAGATCTACAGCGAGGAAGGCCACGGCACGACGATCAAGCTCTATCTGCCGCCGGGTGAAGGCACCGCTGAAGCGGCCGCTCTCGCCGCGCCGGCGGCCGCGGGTGGCATCGAGACCATTCTGGTCGTCGAGGATGACTCGCTGGTGCGCAACTTCGTCACCGCGCAGCTGCAGAGCCTCGGCTACCGGACCATCGCGGCCGCCGACAGCAAGGCCGCGCTGCAATTGATCGAGGCCGGCGAAGCCTTCGATCTCCTGTTCACCGACATCGTCATCCCCGGCGGCATCAGCGGACGCGAGCTTGCGGAGAAGGCGGCAAAGATCCGCCCCGGGCTGAAGGTGCTCTACACCTCCGGCTATACCGACAATGCGATCGTGCACCAGGGCAAGCTCGACGACGGCGTCATGCTGCTGACGAAACCCTACCGCCGTAACCAGCTCGCGGAGATGATCCGGCTGGCGCTCAACGGTGGCGCGGCAGCGGGCTGAGAGGATGTGTGACGCTACTCAGTCTGCATGCAGCTGCAGGTGGCGCGCGTCGCGTGAAGGGCTGCCGATCAACGTCCAGGCTTCGCCTTCATCGACAATGCAGGACAGGCCGTCGGGCCGCGACAGCAGGATCGTCCAAGTGCCCGCCGGCGAAACGAATATCTCGACCACATGACCTTTATTGGACAATCCCAGGCCGGTCTCGAGTTCGCCGAAAATGCTCTTGAGCAAGGGGATCACGTCGGACCGGGAGGCGCAAGGCTGAGCTGCGGCGGCTGCGCTCGCGATCGGCGCAAGAACCAGGGCAATCACCGCCAGGCGGATACATCGCAACATGGCCCCCTCCTTTTCGGGTAGCCATGCACGACCATCGACGAACCAAAGGCAAACCCGAACAGCGTCGATGATCGCGTTACAAGCGGCACATGGTAGTCGGAGGCAACGATATCAAGAGCATCGGGCTGCGGCTGGCACGTGTATTTGCTGCTCGACTGAGACGGACAGGCCCACGCTTCGTTTGTTGTTTGCGGCAAACGCATTGCTGAGCTTCAGCATGCGCCGGCCGTTCACACTGCGCAATTCGCTGCCGCGCTGTTCAACCCATCCAGTCCGCAAACGCCATGCGCAGCGGCGTGAAAAGTTCAGCCCCGCGTCGCCAGCACGACGCCGGCGAGCGTGAAGATCAGCGCGGCGATCTGGCCCGGGCCGAGCGGCTCGCCGAGCGCGATCGCCGAGGCCACGACGCCGATCACCGGCACCGCCATGGTACCGATCGCGGCGACCGAGGCCGGCAGGCGCGAGAGCGCAGCGAACCAGCTGACATAGGCGATGCAGAACTGCACCACGGTGGAATAGACCAGCAGCGCCCAGCCGACCGGCGTCACCAGCGAAAGATGCGTGGTCTCGAAGAGAAGACCGGCGATGGCAACCGGCAGGCAGCCGACCCCGATCTGCCAGGCCGCCGCCGTGATCGGCGGCAGGCGGATGGGGTATTTCTTCAAGAGCACCGTGCCGAGCGCGAAGCCGGCGGCGCCGACCAGGGCCATGACGATGCCGGGGAGCTTAGCTTCGCTGGCGGCAAAGCCGTTGCCGCCCATGATCGAGGCAAGGCCGGCAAAGGCCATCACCAGCGCGATGGTGCGCAGCACCGTCGGCCGCTCGCCGAGCACTGGCCAGGCGATGAGCGAGGCCCAGATCGGCATCGTATAGGCGATCAGCGCCGCCTCGCTGGCCGGCAGCCAGAGCAGCGCAAGCCCCATCAGGACCATCCAGCCGGTGACGTTGAGGAGCCCGGCGAGCAGCAGCCGCGGCCAGATCTCGCGCGCGACCTTGAGACTGTCGCCGCGGACCAGGGCGAGAGCCGCCAGCAGCACCGCCCCCAATACGCCCGTCACCCCGCGCAGGGTCAGCGGCGGCAGCTCGCCGAGCAGGAATTTCGTCACCGGCCAATTGAAACCCCAGCCGATCGAGGTGATGGCGAGGAACATCAGGCCGGCCGGGGCGATGCGCGGCCGCAGCACCGGTCGAGTCGAATCAAGCATGTGGGGTACCCGGCAGAAACCGGGTCAACTTGGCGCGGATTCGGCCCCTGCACCACCACCTCGGCGGGCATACCTGCCCCAACGTTCCGTAAGCTTACGTGAATCTTGCTGACGCAATCCCATCGCCAAAAAATATACAAGCCCTGTGAACAGCGGGACGAAGCCTCTGCATCCACACCAGAGCGAAATTTTTTCGGTTGGGAATCCCTGAGGACTCACTGATACTTGCCTCCACAACAGGCGCGGCCGGCTCCCCTGTTATCCCCCGCTTTCCACCATATTTAGTATTTGATTCAGGAACTCGCACTAGTTCTTGACGGGCGCGACGGAGAGTCCTAGCTTTCGGTCCGTTCGGCGCGAGTGAGTTTGCGTCCCGCCGGCACTCCCCCAAAGGGTCTCGCAAATAACCACTCCGCCGGCCAGACGAAGGCAGCGGGGGAAGGGCGTGTCTGCCCTTCGAACGCGGACTTTTCGGGCGCCAGAACGGGCCGGCAACAGGTTCGGATGGCATCGGTAGAAGATGTGGCGTTGGGGCGTTGAACGCATGTCGGGCACATCCCTTTGGGGCGGATGGGCCTGGACATGCCGGCGGATGTGAGGTGCGCGCACCGAACCATCGCGTCGGGAGAAACTGGGCCGGATTCCCACCGGCTGAACTGCGAAGCCTTTAGGCCGGACCGGCCCGGGAGGAATCGCGAAAGAGAAATGACGACCCGGCACGCCTGAACGGCAGGCGGTCCGGTCAAAATAAGGACGGGGCAAGACGATGCGGATTGAGCGGCGCCACACCACACAAGGACAGTCACCTTACGCCGGGATCGAATTCCGGCTGACCACGTCGGAGATCAGGAATCCCGACGGCTCGGTCGTGTTCAAACTCGACAACGTCGAAGTGCCGACCGAATGGTCGCAGGTCGCCTCCGACGTGCTCGCGCAGAAATATTTCCGCAAAGCCGGCGTTGCCGCGCGCCTGAAGAAGGTCGAGGAGGAGTCCGTCCCCTCCTTCCTGTGGCGCTCCGTGCCCGACACCGAGGCGCTTGCCGCACTGCCCGAGAAGGAGCGCTATGTCAGCGAGCTCTCGGCCAAGCAGGTGTTCGACCGCCTCGCCGGCTGCTGGACCTATTGGGGCTGGAAGGGCGGCTACTTCACCAACGACGAAGACGCCCAGGCCTTCTATGACGAGCTCCGCTACATGCTCGCCATGCAGATGGTCGCGCCGAACTCGCCGCAATGGTTCAACACCGGCCTGCACTGGGCCTATGGCATCGACGGCCCCGGCCAGGGCCACTATTACGTCGACCCCTTCACCGGCAAGCTGACCAAGTCGAAGTCGGCCTACGAGCACCCGCAGCCGCACGCCTGCTTCATCCAGGGCGTGGGTGACGACCTCGTCAACGAGGGCGGCATCATGGACCTCTGGGTCCGCGAGGCGCGCCTGTTCAAATACGGCTCGGGCACCGGCTCGAACTTCTCGCGCCTGCGCGGCGAAGGCGAGAAGCTCTCCGGCGGCGGCCGCTCGTCCGGCCTGATGAGCTTCCTCAAGATCGGCGACCGCGCCGCGGGCGCGATCAAGTCGGGCGGCACCACGCGCCGCGCGGCCAAGATGGTCGTGGTCGACGTCGATCACCCCGACATCGAGACCTATATCGACTGGAAGGTGAAGGAGGAGCAGAAGGTCGCCGCCCTCGTCACCGGCTCCAAGATCAACCAGAAGCACCTCAAGGCGGTGCTGAAGGCCTGCGTGAACTGCGAGGGCTCGGGCGACGACTGCTTCGACCCCGAGAAGAACCCTGCCCTGCGCCGCGAGATCAAGCTCGCGCGCCGCGGCCTCGTGCCCGACAACTACATCAAGCGGGTGATCCAGTTCGCCAAGCAGGGCTACAAGGACATCCAGTTCGACACCTACGACACCGACTGGGATTCGGAAGCCTACCTCACGGTTTCGGGGCAGAACTCCAACAACTCGGTCTCGCTGAAGGACGACTTCCTCCGTGCGGTCGAGACCGACGGCGACTGGAACCTGACCGCCCGCACCTCCAAGAAGGTGACGAAGACGCTGAAGGCACGCGACCTCTGGGAGAAGATCGGCTACGCCGCCTGGGCGTCGGCCGACCCGGGCCTGCACTTCAACACCACGATGAACGACTGGCACACCTGCAAGGCGTCCGGCGACATCCGCGCGTCCAATCCGTGCTCGGAATACATGTTCCTGGACGACACGGCGTGCAACCTCGCCTCCGCGAACCTGCTGACGTTCTACAACACCACGACCAAGCACTTCGACGTCGAGGGTTACGAGCATCTTTGCCGGCTCTGGACCTTGGTGCTCGAAATCTCCGTGATGATGGCGCAGTTCCCCTCGAAGGCGATCGCCGAGCTCTCCTACGAGTTCCGCACGCTCGGCCTCGGCTACGCCAACATCGGCGGCCTCCTGATGACCATGGGCCTGTCCTATGACAGCAAGGAAGGCCGCGCGCTGTGCGGCGCGCTGACCGCGGTCATGACCGGCATCACCTACAAGACCTCGGCGGAGATCGCGGGCGAGCTCGGCACCTTCCCGGGCTACAAGAAGAACGCCCAGCACATGCTGCGCGTGATCCGCAACCACCGCCGCGCCGCGCATGGCGAGGCCTCCGGCTACGAGGCGCTCTCGGTCAACCCGGTGCCGCTCGACCACGCCTCCTGCCCGCAAAAGGACCTGATCGCGCATGCGCAAGCGGCCTGGGATGCGGCGCTCGAGCTCGGCGAGAAGCACGGCTATCGCAACGCCCAGACCACGGTCATCGCGCCGACCGGCACGATCGGCCTGGTCATGGATTGCGACACCACCGGCATCGAGCCCGACTTCGCCCTGGTGAAGTTCAAGAAGCTCGCCGGCGGCGGCTACTTCAAGATCATCAACCGCGCGGTCCCCGAAGCGCTGCGCGCGCTCGGCTATCGCGAGAGCGAGATCGCGGAGATCGAGGCCTACGCCGTCGGCCACGGCTCGCTGTCGAACGCGCCGGGGATCAACGCCTCGACGCTGAAGGCCAAGGGCTTCACCGACGAAGCCATTGCCAAGGTCGAGAAGGCGCTTCCGACCGCCTTCGACATCAAGTTCGCCTTCAACAAGTGGACTTTTGGCGAGGACTTCATCCGCGACCAGCTCGGCATCGGTTCCGAGGCGATCGCGGCCCCCGGCTTCGACCTGCTTCAGGCCGTCGGCTTCACCAAGCGCGAGATCGAGGCGGCCAACGTCCACATCTGCGGCGCGATGACGGTTGAAGGCGCCCCGCACCTTAGGCCTGAGCACTATCCGGTGTTCGACTGTGCCAACCCCTGCGGCAAGATTGGCAAGCGCTATCTGTCGGTCGAGAGCCACATCCGCATGATGGCGGCGGCGCAGCCCTTCATCTCGGGTGCGATCTCCAAGACCATCAACATGCCGAACGACGCCACGGTGGAGGACTGCAAGTCCGCCTACATGCTGTCGTGGAAGCTGGCGCTGAAGGCCAACGCGCTCTATCGCGACGGCTCGAAGCTGTCCCAGCCGCTCAACTCGCAGCTCATCAGCGATGATGAGGACGAGGACGATGCGGTCGAGCAGATCTACGAGAAGCCGATGGCGGCGCGCGCCGCCCAGGTCTCCGAGAAGATCGTCGAAAAACTCGTCGAGCGCATCATCGTGATGCGCGAGCGCGAGAAGATGCCGGATCGCCGCAAGGGTTACACCCAGAAGGCGGTCGTCGGCGGCCACAAGGTCTACCTGCGCACCGGCGAGTATGACGATGGCCGTCTCGGCGAGATCTTCATCGACATGCACAAGGAAGGCGCGGCGCTCCGCTCCTTCATCAACAACTTCGCCATCGCCGTCTCGCTCGGTCTGCAGTACGGCGTGCCGCTCGATGAATATGTCGACGCCTTCACCTTCACCCGCTTCGAGCCAGCGGGGCCCGTGCAGGGCAACGACAGCATCAAGTACGCGACCTCGATCCTCGACTACGTCTTCCGCGAGCTGGCGGTGAGCTACCTCAGCCGCTTCGACCTCGCCCACGTCGATCCCAACGAGACGGGCTTCGACGCACTCGGCAAGGGCGTCGAGGAAGGCAAGGAGCCGGACGACGAGGGCGGCCACCACGCGACCAAGCTGGTCTCGCGCGGCCTCACCCGTTCCCGCACCGACAACCTCGTCGTGATGCGCGGCGGCTCGACCGCAGTCGCCTCCGGCAACGACAGTGCCCCCGCCGGCGGCAGCAAGGTCACCGCCCTCGCCTCGCACGGTGCCTCGGCCCGCGCCGGCGATGCGGTGGAAGGCGCCGTCGCCCTGAAGCAGGAAGCGGCCCACGACCTCTCGCCCACCGAGAAGCTCGAGGCTCTCCAGTGGAGCAAGGCCGGCACCGCGCAAACGCTAGTGCCAACCAAGGCCGAGCGCCGCGCGGAAGCCAAAGCCAAGGGCTACGAAGGCGAGATGTGCTCAGAGTGCGGCAACTTCACGCTGGTGCGGAATGGCACCTGCATGAAGTGCGATACGTGCGGCAGCACGACGGGGTGCAGTTAACAATTCGGAGGTACCCTGCCTGGATCGGCGCCGAAGAATATCCCTACGGCCTCTAAACAGGTGATTCAGGCGCGATAAGCGTGTCCCAAGTGTTGTAGCGAACCACAAAGGCGCAGCACTTGGCCGAGATCGGGGCTGGGATCCGACAAAAACGAGAGATTTCGCGGCGAGCTTCGGCTTCGCCGCGAAAGCACCAAAACGAACGAACCGTGAATCTCGCATCGAAGGTGGATGGACAAATGCCCGACCTGAAGAGCGTCGAATCGGTCTACCTGGTGCTGGCCTTTGTGGTTCCGGGGATGATCATTACGTTCGTCCGCGCCCAGTTTTTCACCGGCCGAATGCACTCTCTTTCCGAAAGCATCGTCACCTATTTGGCGGTCACGGTTCTCTATTATCGGGTGCGGTGTGCTTTGCTATCGGACGTATCAGAGCCGAGATGAATTTCCGCGGAAATAAAGATTAGGTTGCCGCCCTTGAAACGAATCTCGCTAGCCTCCTACGGTGCTGCACTGTCGACGGTCGCATTTGTCGTTTCCTTGGGCAGCCTCTATATCTCGAAGCTCTCCTACGATTTCAGTGTCGCTAAAGAGATGCGCGAGATCCAAGAGAAGCAACCTGCCGTCGATCTGCAGATTAGCCCACGCAACGCTTCTGCTGCGACCTTCACTCTTTCGATAATCAACCGATCCGAAACAAACATCGTGCCGCTGAGCATGAGGGTCGAGCATTCCCTCGAAGCAGGCGAACTGTATCTCTCCAGCCGTCAACAAAGCTTGGAGAAACTATCATCTACGCTTGACCTCCAATCGATGGGCACAATTGTTCCGAAAGGCACTGCGAAACTTAGCGGAGTCTTGGCCGGAGCGACCGATGGCAAATCGGATAGCTTGACGCCCGGACTCGAATTGCGCTTCACCGTTCGCCTTCGCTATGGTGACCAAAATGATACTATTGGGACGATCGATGTAGTCAGGAAGATCTTGCCAGCCGTGACCGATCGTCTCCATCCGACGCCAGAAATGTTCCTTTCTGTAATCGAGGAGGCTCAGCGAAAAGCCCGCCAGAAAGAGCGTTTATATTTTATCGGTCAAATCGCTGTGGCGGTTGTCGCGATTTCTCTCGCGCTGGTCTTTATTCTTCGTCGTTTGGGACAAATGAGATCACCCAAAACAAAGGTCTGAGGGGCAAGTTGAACTCGATTCTCGTTGGAGAACGTCGCCGGGGCCGTCGGCGCCCCACCTGCTGCGCTACTTAGCCTTCTGCGGTCTGTTTGAGGCGCTAGAGGATCGATTAGGATGGCCCTCGATCACTACATCTCGCAAGTTCATCTAAGAAACTTCTATTCTCCCAAAATTGACAGGCTCTACGCTATGCGCAAGTCGGATCTGAAGACGTTCGAGCCAAGATCACAAGATGTCTGCCGGATCGACGAGGGAAACACTAACCCATATTTGACTGAGAGTCGGGCAATCGAAATATTCTTGAAAAGCGTCGAGCCGAACTACAATCGACCGGTTGAGTTGGTGCGCAAAAACGGTTGCGATCAGATGGCGGTAGTCGCGATTGCGGGGTTCGCCGCTTACGTCTTAGCCTGCTCGCCCGCCTCAATGCGCTTCTCTTCGGATCCGCTCAGGGCATCGGTCCAGACCACAGCGGACATCTTAGAATCGCAGGGCAAGATCGATGCTCCGCCACCGTCTCTTGGATACAAAAGCTTTTCGGAGATGATGTCAAAAGGCGCCGTGGCGATCGATATTGACCCAATGTTTCCGCAGGCGCTCGCCGTTCAATCCATCTTAAGCTGGCTCTCGATCTTCGGTAACTCGCGTTGGGATATCTTGCTCAACGAGCATGCTGATACGCCATTTTTTACAAGCGATTTTCCGATTGGATTCGAACAAGGACAGGACCCTCGCACAGTCAACAAGGTAGTACCTCTCACTCCGGCAGTGGCGGTGCGAATCCTTCCGGACGCTTCTCTCTCCGGTGCGCCGCACGATTTTTCCTTCGCAAAGCTGCGCACTAGGATCTGTCGCCCCGCCCGCTCAGAGGTTGTGGCGCTAAATCGACTGTTGGTCCGTTGCGCGGAAAATACGGTCTTCTTCCGCGACGATCTTCCGTGGGTATACAAATTCGTAAAAGACAATCGCAACTACAGGGTTGAAGGAAAAACTGAACGCATAAACACTGGAAACGGTTATTTTCACCTGTCAACTCAGCGCGTCGCACAGATCGAGCGGTGATGCATTGTCGTGCCCTCGCTTCATCGATCATCTTACCAGAGTCGTGAGTGGCTTATTCATGAGCGCCAAGGCCCCGCCGAAACCAGCCGGACCATCCAATTTGAATTGCGGCGACAGTGCACTCAACTCTTAGGGACGAATCGTTGCAGTGATATTCCCCGCCACGCCCGTAGGATGGGCGGCGCGAAGTGATACCCATCAACTCTGTCAAGTGATGCGTTTCACAAGAGCGAAACCCATCCTACGCGCCCCCACAAGACCCATGCCAAGAAAGAGCAAGCCTCTCTTCCCTCGCCTTCGCAGCGTCCGGCGGCGCATCCGGTGGGCGCAAAAGAAGTTCGCGCGAGCACCGCGGATGGTTCGGATCGCGGGCGGCGTGGCGATCCTGCTTGCGGTGGTCGCGCTGACAAACATCGTCTCTATCACGTGATCCGCAAGCCGACCGAGCCGTTCCTCTTTGCCGGCAACTCGCTCGACAAGGAGCCGGCCGAGACTTGGCGGCAATACGGGCCGCTCTTCCGCAGCCTTTCCACCGATGCGATCACGCCCGAATTGCTGGCTGCGCTGGCGCAGGTCGAGAGGTCTCGCGAACTCTGCCCGGCCAGGACCGTCAACGTTCGTTGTCGGGGTGAATGAAAATGTCGTGCACAAGCCCGAGTTTCCCAAGCCCCAGAATAATCAGGCCATTGATGTCGATTTCGTACCAGGCGTGCGAAAGATAGGCGTCCCGCGGAAACCGATGATGGTTGTTGTGCAGTCCTTCACCGAAGGTGAGGATTGTGGTGACCAGCTCGTTGGTCGTGCCGTCATCGAGCTCGAAGCGACGGTAACCGAAGCGACCGTCGCTATGGCAGACCGAGTTGACCAGCGAGGTGGCCATGGTCATGAGGTAGCTGCGGAACAGGCCGGAGAACAAGACGCAGCCGATCATCGCGTGCACGCCGCCAAACGCATAGCCGATGGCGCCCGGAATGATCACCGCCGACAGCGCGTACCAGTACCAGCGTGTCCTGGTGAAGAACATGGCGATCGGGTCGGCCAGAATATCCTTGGCGTAGTATTCGGCATCGGTGGTGGCTTGGTCCCACACCCAGCCGCCTTGCGCATGCGACATCCCCTTGGCGAAGGAGGCAATGCGGTTACCGAAGCCGTCATAGTAAGGGCTGTGGACGTCCCCGGGTTTGTCGGCGTGAAGATGGTGCCGGCGATGATTGGAGACCCATTTGAGCACCGAGCCCTGCACCGCCATCGTGGCGATCGCACCGAAGAACGCCCGCATGACCGGACCGCAGCGAAAGCTCCGGTGCACGAACAGGCGATGCATGGCGACCCCGATCCCGACCGTGGACAGCGAAAACATGCCGACGAAGACCCAAATCTCCACCCAGCCGATGCCTTGCGTGAATGCCCAGACCAGCGCCGCGATCGAACCTGCGATCATAATGGCGAACGAGATATAGGAATCGCGAAACTTGGCGTCGACCACCGGGCCTTCGACCAGCACTCCCGGTGGCATTTTCGGGTCCGCACCTTCCTCCGACACTACGTCCTGAACTACGGTCATTTCAGCCGATCCATTGATGGAAAATTACCCCTTCTGCAACGCAGGGTATAGACGCGGGCTATTTCTAGCAAGGACTCGATCGGCCGCGATGTTCCGGATATCGCTTTGCTCATCCGAAATTGCAGTGACAACCCGTAGGGCGGGTTAGCCCTGCGGACTGCGCGTAGCGCAGACCGCTCGGTGTAACCCACCTCTTTCGTTTCCCCGTTGATAAACAGTGGTGGGTTACGCCTTCGGCTACCCCCCTACGAGCTACGCGTTCCCGCAAGACCATGCCAAGGAAAAGCAAGAGCCTCCTCCCTCGCCTTCGCAGCCTCCGGCGGAGCGCTCGGTGGGCGCGAAAGAAGTTCGCACGGGCACCGCGGATGGTTCGGATCGCGGGTGTCGCGACGATCCTGCTTGCGGTCTTGGCGGTGACAAACATTGTCTATCACGTGATCCGCAAGCCGACCGAGTTGTTCTTTCTTGTCGGCAACTCCCTCGACAAGGAGCCGGCCGAGACTTGGCGGCAATACGGGCCGCTCTTCCGCAGCCTTTCCACCGATACGATCACGCCCGAATTGCTGGCCGCGCTGGCGCAGGTCGAGAGTTCAGGCAATCCGGTCGCGCGCACCTACTGGCGCTGGCGATTGAGCCTCAATCCCCTCGCGATTTACCGGCCCGCTTCCAGCGCCGTCGGCCTCTACCAGATGCTAGACGCGGCCTACGCCGAGGCCGCACGGTTCTGTGTCCGCGGCAACGCGGTCACCGACACCGGCTGCGGGTTCACCAGCTTGTATATCCGTGCGATCCCGAGCCACGCCATCGAGCTGACATCGGTGTATCTGGACCGCAACGTGGCTGATGTTCTCGCCCGCGCGGGCGATGTGAAGGCAAGCGCGCAGCAGAAGCAGGATCTGGCCGCCTTCATCCATCTCTGCGGCGCAGGTCCCGCCACGGCCTACGCACGCCGCAAGTTTCAGATGATCGCCGGCGAGCGGTGCGGCGATCACCTCGTTGCGGCCTATGTCGCCAAGGTCAACGCGATGAAGCGTCAATTTCTGCGCCTTGCGGCGGATGATGGCAATTAGCTCTTGGAGCGAGCGTAGCCCGGATGGAGCGCAGCGAAATCCGGGACAGGTGCCCGCCGCGCAATTCCCGGATTGCGCTTCGCTCCATCCGGGCTACAGGCGCTAATCAGTCCCGCGTCCGTCGCTGGCCGATCGCCGCGTGCCCGAGAACGTGATCGCTCTTCACCACCAGTATGGCCACCGCCACCCCTCATAGCGGACCCACGACGACACCAGGGGCGGGCCGTATGGATCGACCCGGTCGTCCTCAGGGCGATAACGATATCGTGGAACAATATAATAATCCCACGGCGTTGGCCTTATCACTTGCGGCGTGACGACGAGCCTCTGTCGTGGTTCATCAACGACCTGGGCCTTCCGCGCCCGGGCTTCAGCACCAGACGTCCCAAGGCTGCACAGCACCAGGGCCGTTCCGAGAGCGCAGGTGACGGTCATTTTCTTCATGCGTCGGCCTCCTTGCGAAGAGAGTGCAAAAGGACTCGAAGCAAGGCAAGCGAATTCGCTCTCGACTTGCTTGAATGACGCGCTCGGCCCTGGCGATTGAGCCTCAATCCCCTCGCGATTTACCGGCCCGCCTCCAGCGCCGTCGGCCTCTACCAGATGACCAATCCGGCCTACGCCGAAGCCGCACCGGTTAGCCCGCAGGACGGATGGAGCGACTTGTCCGCCGTAGCTCGAAGAGCGAAGGCGGAAGCGGTACCCATCAACTGCGCCTCACCAAGGTGATGGGTTTCGCAAGAGCTCTACCCATCCTACGAGCTACGCCGCGTCGACTTCCCCGGACACGCCGCTCGGCGTCGGGCCTGCAACGAGCCGGTCGAGACTGACCAGCAGCAGGTCGGCGATATGCATGAGCTGGTAGAGCGGAATCTCCGCCTCTCCCTTCTCGGCAAGGGATACAAACCCAGGCGAGACGCCAATGAGCTCTGCCAGCTGGGCCTCGGTGTAGCCGCGGGTCTCGCGCGCAGTTCTGACACGCGCACCAATCCCAAGCCTGTGCCGGGACTGCTCTTGCTCGGTCATCATGACAGCCTGTTCGTCCGGGCTCGCATATCCATCCGCGAACGCGCTGCCGATCAGCCTGCCCTTGCGCCAGGCGACCCGGCAGTCCTTGCGCAGTCCGTTGCTGAAGATCAACGTGAACTGCTCCGCGACCCATAGCGAGCTGTTGAGCTGCAGGCGGGCGCCGGTGCCGGAAACATCGCGGATCGTACAGGGGACGCTGATGATGCTGCCGGTGCCGTTGTCGAACTCGACAATCCCGGTCCTCAGCGTGTGATGCCTGACTGCAGCACGATGCTCGCTCATGACTCGTACGCTCCCGTAACCTGCGGCAATTCCGAACGACGTACCCGACGCATCCGGAAAATCCAGGCGCAAAATACCGCAGAATTTTCCGTAACTCCTAAAGTTCCACCGGTTCAACCGGGACTGGAAGCCATGGTAAAGGATTCCCTCCCAATCAATCCTTTCCGGCGGAATGCGTGCGGCGCGCCCGTGACGGGTGATGAGGCAAGCAAGCGTAGCCGAAGCTCTTAGCCGTCGAACGGACGCCACCATGGCATAGTGCCCCTGTTTTGCCCGACGCGTCAAACCCTATTCGGTATCACCGAAATCAAAAATCCTGAGCGATTTCTACTTTGCATGGGGTTGTTTTCGATATTTTTGTCGGACGCGCCAGCGTGGTGGAGCCTGGCGCAATCCGGGAATCGTGCGGCGGGCCCTGTCCCGGATTTCGCTTCCGCCTTCGCTCTTCGAGCTACGGCCGACAAGTCGCTCCGTCCGGGCTACTCACTGTGGTGAAACCTGGCCTCGCCTTCGCTCCGGTAGCTTGATAAGCGTAGGTCGGCGCGCGCCGACGAAAATTGATCTGCGTCGAGCGATCGGAGCGAGGCCCGTAGGAAGAGCTGGAGCGCAATCTGCTGGAAGGATCACCATGAACGGCAATCGTTACTACGGCGTCCGCGTCGAGGGCGCGAAATACGGCGTGGGCTTCGGCTCGGCGCTCGCCATCGCGATCTCCTACACCAACAACCATTCGATCCTGTGGGCGATCATCCACGGGATCCTGGGGTGGCTCTACGTGATCTTCGTCGCGCTGTTTCGGTAACGACCTGCGCGCATCCGGGCTAGTTGCCGCGGCCCTGGCATCGGCTAGCCGGTTTTCTTGCTTCGCAGCGCTTCGTGCGGGTGGCGACGATCGCCACGTCGATTTGACTTGCGAACGTAGGTGACGAGTGCCTCGGGGTTCTCGAGCTTGATCCTCAGCGCCGCGACCAAAGCGTCCTCGGCTTCGATCGTGAGCGCCTTGGCGCGCACCCCGAGCTTCAACCCGACCGTATATGACGTCATGGCAGACTCCTCAGTCCAGGCTTCCACCGTACCTCAATCGGCGTCCCTTCGGAACAGCCCTGCTCGACCCATCACTTTTGCCGCCGCAACGCGATGATGGGTTTCGCGAAACGCGATCATGCCGCAAGGCAAAGCCGGATCACGCCTGTTCTTTCAGGTTCGGTGCACCCAGCTCGTCGAAACGAAAGAGCTGAAAGATCCGCTGGCCGTCGAAGTCGAGCACCCTCAAATCATCGGTCTCCCGCAGATTGCTTTCGACCGCTTGAAAGTGCCCGCCGTAGCGCGTTCTGGCGAGCGCCAAGGGAACCTCGAACGCGACGAACTTGCCGATCCCCTTGTGCCTGAGCACCTCAAGGAGCTTCTGGTCGTGCAGGGACTCGTGGGATGTGAGAATGAGCAGCGGACCGCTCGACGTGAGCAGCAAAAGCGATTTCATCGGGTCCTCCTCTGCAGCAAGCGTAGCCCGGATGTGCGCTGCGATATCCGGGAAGCCACCCGCTCGAACTACTCCCCAACCAACGCATCATACTCCTTCTCGCTAAACGCCAGCAGACAAAACCCGTGCCCGAACGGATCGGCCAGCATGGCAATCCGGCGTAGGGTGCCATCGCGCGCGGGGGCCTTCAGGATCGCGCCGGCCCGCAGCTCGCAGGATGGGTAGAGCGCAGCGATACCCATCGGGCTGGTGTGCTGATGGGTTTCGCAGGGGCTCAACCCATCCTAAGCGCTGACGCAGTCGCCGTCCTCGCGTTCACCGGCGAGGCCATCAGGAGGCAGCCTCCCCGACCGCATCATTCGTAGATGATCAGTCCGGCGAAACCTTCGTCCATGTGGTCCTGATGGTGGCAGTGGAAGAAGGTCGGTCCGGGGTCATCCGCGACGAAATCGACCTCGGCAGTCGAGTATCGTGGCAGGCTGATCGTGTCCTTGATCACTCCGGACGTCGGCTTGTCACCCACCTTCGTGACCTCGAAGGAGTGGCGATGCAGATGCACGGGATGCTCGTCGCCGCTGTTGTTGTTCAGCAGCAGGCGGTAGCGCTTGCCCTTGACGACGGTGAAGAGCGGATTCGTATGCGGCCAGGATTTTCCGTTGATGGTCCAGCGATTGTAGCCACCCCTTCCGCCCGGGATCTTCTCGAACTTGAGGCTGATCGTCTCGTCGGGTGCAGCGGCGGGCACATCGGAGCGTCCGAAGACGGTGTAGTCCCATTTGGAGTTCGCCGGCGCCGACCAGGCGGGCTCGCCGCCGCGGCCGGCATATTCGACGACCACGCCCATTCCCATGTTGCGGTCGTCGTCGTCCGTCGAGCCAAAAACCCAGACGCCGGGATTATTCATCTCCACGATCACGTCGGCGCGCTCGGCGACGTCGAGCTTCAGAATGTCGACGGTCGCGGGCGTCGGGACCGGGTTGCCATCGAGTGCCAGCACTTTGAAGCGATGGCCCGACAGCGCGAGCGAGATACCCATGTTGCCGCTCGCGTTGAGGAGCCGGAAGAGCACCCGCTCGCCTTCGCGCACCCGGATCGGCTCCCCGTGGCCGAGCATGCGATCGCCAAGGGTCGCTACGTGATACATGACTTCCAGCCCGTTGTCGGGCGGCGGCCCCTTCTTGATGTCCTGCAGGCTCACCCATTGGCCATCCCAGTGGTGAGCGGCAAGCAGCACTTCCCGATCGTAGCTGCCGGGATCGCCCGCAGCGGGCTCCACGATGAGGAATCCGAATTCGCCCGTATAGGTGCTCTTGTTGAGATCGGTCATCGCCATCGCGTGACTGTGATACCAGCGGGTCCCCGCCGGCTTCGCGACGTACTCATATGTCAAGGATTTACCGGCTTCGATGATCGGCGAGCCTTCTTCCGTCGCTCCATCCTGCAGCGACGGAATCATCAAGCCGTGCGAATGAATCAGGTTGGGGTAGCCAGAATCGTTGGTGACTTCGATCCGGACGGGCTGGCCTTCCCTGACCCGCAGCACCGCGCCGGGAACGGTCCCGTTGTAGGCGGTGGTCTTGATGACCATACCGGGCGCGATCTCGACCGAGGTCGGCGCAATCCTGATCTTGTGGTCGGCTGTCTCCTTCGGCAGCGTCTGAGCGCGAACGAGCGGCAGGCTCCGGGCCGTCACGAGCGAGAATGCACCGGCCTGCGCGCCGCGAAGCAGCGCTCTGCGACTGACAAGCGGCTGTCTCCGAGGGCTGTTTCCACGTCGATCGATCTTCGTCATCGCGGCACCTCTTTCGGATCCTCATCGGAGTAGCACCGATCGATTGCCCCGCGACAGCCGCCTCCGCAAACAAAAGAAGTTGAGTTCGGGAGCGCGCTTTATCGGGAACCGACAAAAGAACGTGGCTTTATCGGAAATCGATGACAGCTAGGATGACATCCGCAGCGGCGTTGCGAGAACGAATGGCTATGACGACAAGAAGCGTTGCCGCCGCCAGTGACGCGACACTCGGGGATCTCCAGCAAAGCGGATCTCACTCGTCAGCCCCGAGCAACGCGTCATACCCCCTCGCACTGAACGCCAGCAGACAAAAGCCGTGCCCGAACGGATCGGCCAGCATGGCGATCCGGCCGTAGGGCGCATCGCGCGCGGGGGCTTCGAGGATCGCGCCGGCGCGGAGTGCGCGCTCGACTGCGGCGTCGATATCGTCGACGACGACGTCGATGTGCACCGGCGTCCAGTGCCGGTCGTAGCGGCGGCGGTCGTTGCCGGCCCCCACCGTGCCGGCCGGCTTGGTCAGGAGATAGACCGGCGCCGGCCAGCCCAGGAGTTCGACGAAGTCGGTGCCGAAGCGGCGGCCCACCGTCAGGCCGAACGCGGCGGTGTAGAACGTCGTGGCGGTCTCGACATTGGGGACGTCGATGTTGAGGAGGAAGGTCATCCCTGGGGCTCATCACGCTGCGGTCAGGTCAGCGACCCTAGCCCGGATGGAGCGACTTGTCCGCCGTAGCTCGAAGAGCGAAGGCGGAAGCGTAATCGGGGGAAAGTGCCGCACATGCCTGCCCCGAATTTCAACGGCGATCGCGGCAAGCGGGCCGGAAGTTTCTCTTGATTTACGTGGATAGGAACCTAGGGTGCGGCGCGCCCCGGAGTCGGGCGACGAGGTGAGCGATGAACGAGCCGATGAAATGCCCGACGTGCAGTTCCGAGCACGCCTATCAGGATCGCGATCTCTGGGTTTGCCCGGAATGCGGCCATGAATGGAGCGCTGCGGCGGAGGCGGCTGCGGACGCCTCGCATGAGACGGGCGTGCGCGATGCCCACGGCAATTTGCTTGCCGATGGCGACAGCGTGATCGTGATCAAGGATCTCAAGATCAAGGGATCGTCGTCGGTCGTCAAAGGCGGCACCAAGGTCAGGAATATCCGCCTCCAGGAGGCGAGCGACGGGCACAACATCGCCTGCAAGATCGACGGTATCGGCGCGATGAACCTGAAATCGGAGTTCGTGAAGAAGGCATAGTCGCAGATGGAGCGAAGCAACGCCCATCAATCGTGACGCTGCAGACATGACGGGGTTGGCGAACGCTCAACCCATCCTGCACGCTCTTCCGCTCGTTCAGCTCCTGCAGTTCGGTGTCGAGGTCCCGATCCGCTTCGGCCGGCCCGGGGGCGCCATAAATTTTCCTCGTGCCCGCGTTGTCTTGGACGGCGGCGAGAACTATCCTCTCGATGATCTCGGACTGCCGCACTCATTCCGTTGATGTGAATGGAAGGCGCATCGGTGCCTCAGACGCACGACCCGAAGCCGGACGAACAGCGCCCCGATGGCGAGCTGACGCGGGCCTATGAACGGATCAAGAGCGCCGAAGAAGACCTTGCGCGGCTGGACCGATTGGTTTCCGGATTGGAACGCGGCAGCGACAGCCCGCCGCCCCGGCAGCTCAACGCCGGTGCGGAACGCGGCGATGTTCCCCTGGACAAGGCGCCAGCGCCGGAGAGCAAGGCTCGCCATCAAGGCTTGAAAGGGGACGGGCCCATGCTGCGAGCCTTCGTTGGCCTGGTGTTGGCGATAGGCATCCTTGGTGCTGCGTTCGCGTCGCAATATCGCGATGAGGCCAAGGCGATCATGGCTCGATGGGCCCCGCCGGTCTCTATGCCGCGCCCGGAGGCGTCCGAGGTTCACAGTCCGGCGAAGCCGCCAACAGTCCAGCTCGTTGCTGCGGATGAGCAGCCGTCCCTGCCGGCACTGCCGGTCCACAAGGAAGCGGAAAGCGTTCCGCCGACCGGCGCCACATCGCCCGACCAGGCATCCGCCGAGCTGGCGCAATCGCTCAGGACCATCACGCAGGAACTGGCGAGCATCAGCGAAAAGCTCGAGCAACTGAAGAGCCGTCACGAGCAAACGCTTCACGAGCAGGCCGACGCCATTCAACAGCTCAAGACGGCGCAGGAGCAAGGTGCCGCGGACAATGCGCGCATCGCCGAGCAGGTAAAGGCGCTGCAAACGCAGCTCGCCCTCCTGTCCGCGAAATCCGCCGGACGGAGTGTGATGAAGGAGAACGATACGGCGGCGCGCCAGCACGTACCCGTAGCCGCACCTCGGCGGCCCAAGCGGCCGCGAGCACCCTGGATGCCCCCGCCCTATACGGTCGATCCCTGGGGCGATCCGGAATGGTGAGCCCGCAGGGCGAATGTCTCGAAGGCGCGGTCCGCCACTCGCTGGCCGCTTACTTCAGGGAAGTCGCCGGCCCGGCAAGCCAGGTTAGCGGCGCACATCAAACCTCCTGTCGTTCCGCAGGCGTGGCCCGGATGGAGCGAAGCGCAATCCGGAGATCGTGCCACGCGTCCCTGCCCCGGATCTCGCTGCGTTCCACCCGGGCTACTCGCTCGAAGGATAGCCAGGATGGGTGGAGCGACTTGTTCGCCCGATCTATCCGATGCGCCGAAAACAACGGCGCTCAGTTGGCTGTCCGTCTTTCGTTGCGGCCTGGCGCCGCTGCGGTCGCGGTACGCTGCGTCCGCGGCGTCAGGACACTCCGCTGGTGCGGCGACGGTGCAGTGGTCGTGACCTGCGACTGCTGGACATGCGCCGCTCCAAGCACGCCGATCTGGACCGGCGAGATCGGCAGCCCGCTCGCTTCATAGGTCGGCAACTCGGCAGCGAAGCTGGTGGCGGCACCGGCCATTGAAATCGCGGCGGCGGTCGCGACGATCAGTGACATCTTCACGGCAATTCTCCTGGATAGCGTCTGGAAAGCCCGAGCTATGCATCCGGGTTGCGCCGTCAATGAGATGATCATTATCATATAAAAACATGATCGTGATCGACCGCGACGTCGGAGCGAGTGAAATTGACGCCCTGCATTCGGCGCCGCCTGTTTTCCGGGAAGGATTATTTCGCCCCTGCCGCGCGGTTGGAGCCCGGTGCTTAAAATCCCTGCAGGCGTAGAATGATTCTCCTGCCGGCAGCCAACGATCGCCTGGCACGCAAAGGCGAGCGCGGCGTTCCGGAACCCCTCATTTTTTCTGGGCAAGCGAAGCCCGGATGAGCACAGTCGTAGGATGGGTGGGGCGAAGCGATACCCTTCAACTGCCTTCACCAAGGTGATGGGTTTCGCAAGCGCGCAACCCATCCTACGAACTCATCGACAAACCGCGTTAACGTCGGCTCGTTGGCGTCGGGCGGGTCCTTGCATCGGCGTTCTCGGCCACAGGCTTTGGTGTTATGCTCCAAGGCAATCCGGCCGGCGGGCCCCCGGCCAAATTTGTGCGACGTCAAGACGGGCATCGGCATGAAGGAGCGAGCGCATGACCAGGTACCTTCCACGCGTCCTGTTGGCCTTTACTGCCCCTGTGATGCTTCTGGTTGCGGTCTGCACAGCCAACGCCGCAGGCCTCTGCGGTCCCGGTTGCCACGCCACCGTTTACGGCGCGTGTGTGGCCGATGGCTGGGGCACGGGTGCGCGTGTCTGGAATGAATGTCCGGCCACGTCTCGTCCACGTCCGCCTTGCGGCGGTTCGGATTACGTCTGGAGTTCTCGCAAGCGGGCTTGTTTCCCGAAGGTGACGGATTGGCTTTGAGCCCGTTAAGCGGAGCCCGGATGAGCGCAGCGATGTCCGGGAACCCAACCGCTGAAGTTCCGGATATCGCTTTGCTCGTCCAGGCTATTTGCTGGCGGCGCATGTCCTGCGATGGCGCCACACCCACCCGTAGCCGAACGACCGACGTCTCGCCGCCGGCCGCGCGCTGGACGGTCAAGATCCTCCGGGATGGGCCCTGCCGATGCCCGGCAAAATCTCAACACATGACCGCCACGCAAGCGACAAGCCGCAATCGCGATTTCAGCGCAAACACGACGGAGGCTTGTGGCTTGATTCGATATTCAGGAGCATTTGTAATGTTGAGTGCGCACGAAAATAAGCCGACGGGAAAATCCGGCCAGCGCGGCCGGAAGAAGAAGGCCGGGCAGCGGACCGCGACCGGCGAACACCACGCAACTGCAGCCCACCAATTGCCGGCGGATGCCTCGGCGGAGATCAGCCAAGAGATCGGTCAGAAGATCGGTCAAGAAATCAGTTCTCAGGCATCGCCTGCCGCAGCCTTGCCAGGCGAGACTTCAGGGATGGAGATCGCCGCAAGCGCGCCGGTCGACCTCGCCCCGGTCGGCGTTCAGACGATTGCAGATGTCTATAGCGACTACACCAGGAAGTCGCTCGAACACGCCTGGTCCTTCCTGGGAAAGCTCGCGACCGCGCGCTCACCCGCCGAGGCCTTTGAGCTTCAGATGGAATTCGCGAAGGAGGCGTACGAGTCGTTCGTCGCCGGATCCCAGAAGATCGCCGACCTGCATGGACAGTTGGCCATGCAAAGGGTCATGCATCTTGAGGGGTTCGTGGCCAAGCTCACCCAGACGACGCTCGAAATCCGCGCGACACGTCACTGACCGACAGCTCCGCATTCCGCGGGGGTCGGAAGTCAGGTGCACCAGCGCCCAGCGAAACAGACCACCCAAAGGTGGTCTGTTCGCTGAAATCTCGAGATCTATGCGCTCTCGGAGATCGGCTCCTGCGCGGCAGGCTCCTCCTCGGAGGGAACGCTGCCTGCGGTTTCCATCTTGCGCTTGACCTGCTCGCAGGTCTTGCGGACTTCCTCCGTGAAGAGCGCGCATTCTTCGATGCGCTTGAATATCTTTCGTCCTTCTTCACGATACTCTGCTGCAGTTTCGCGCATGAAGGCAATCGCATCATGCACCTGGGCCGTCAGGGCCTCGCATTTTCGCGCAGCGTCGATCAGCTCGCTGCCCATTGCCTCAATTTCCTTTGCGGCGGATTCGTAGTCGCGAATGACCGCCTCTGCGCTGAGCGCGCCGACCCGGGTGACGCCCTCTGTGTGCTCGACATAATCAGGTAGTGCAATTGCAGCCAATGAGCTCCCCGGACGAACCGTTGTAATGTCCGCCTCGAGCTGAACCAAATTCACTCCATCCCTTCTTCGCAATTGTTCAATCCCTGCCATGGGTAGGCTCTCCTTAATGACGCCCCCGAGAACCCCAACACGGTCAAGTGTATTACGAGGACAAACAGCATTTTAGCCCGATATGTTATTGACAGCCCCATCTTCGCCATACTGTTGCAACGTTAGGTGAAACACGCAGAGATAGGTGTCAGGCACTCATTCAACCTCTCCGGGAACGCGCTGCCGTTCGCATCGTAGTCCGAATGGAGCGACCATAGGGTGGCGTTCGGTGTCCTCGGTTGGGTGTGGGCCCGGATGGAGCGGAGCACAATCCGGGGATTGTGCAGCACGTCCGTGCCCGGATTTCGCTACGGTTCTTCCGGGCTACTGCTGCGCCCGCCTCACGGTATCTCGTACACCGACACTTTGTCCGCGATCCCGCTCAAGGCCACGCTGCGGGGGGTCGGGTTGAGGCCGTTGGCCTCGAGCAGGGTCCGGGTCTCGGCGTTGTCCACCACTGCTTCTGTCACCACGATCGAGCGCGAGGCAGCTAACCCCTGGACGCGCGAGGCGATGTTCACGGTCTGGCCGAAATAGTCCTGCTGGCCGTTGAGGGTCACCGCGAGGCACGATCCCTCATGGATGCCCATCTTCAGCAGCAAGCCCTGTTGCTGCCGCTGGGCCCCTAATTCGCTCATGGCCTCTCGCATGCGGATCGCGGCGGCAATGGCGCGGTCGGGCGTCTCGAAGGTCGCCATCACGGCATCGCCGATGGTCTTGACCACCGCCCCCTTCTCGGCCGCGATGATCTCCTGGAGCAGGCGGAAATGCTCGTTGACGAGATCGAAGGCGACGAGGTCGCCGACATGCTCATAGAGGCCGGTGGAA
Source organism: Bradyrhizobium centrolobii (assembly GCF_001641635.1). GTDB lineage: Bacteria > Pseudomonadota > Alphaproteobacteria > Rhizobiales > Xanthobacteraceae > Bradyrhizobium > Bradyrhizobium centrolobii. Next base: position 124,427 of record NZ_LUUB01000079.1, on the reverse strand, counting down.
TCCTTGAGGTCAGAGAACAGGAAGGTCAGGCTCAGGATCTTGAGGCGCTGGCCGATGGCGAGCGTGTCAGTGCGGTAGAGGTCGCGAAAGGTCTGGTTGGTGAGGAGGCGTTTTGCGGTGAGGCTGGGCTTGCGCCGCGTCAGGAGGTCGTCGAGCCTCTGGTTCGCGACCCATACCGCCGGCAGCACGCGCGCGTCGGTGCGGTTCTCCAGGGCGAGCCGCAGCGAGCCCGGGCGCAAGGCGACGGCATCGACGGGGACCTCGGCCTTGTTGAAGATCAGCGACAGGTTCTGGCGCTCGCTGGTCTCCTCGCCCTTGACTTCGAGGAACTGCGCCGTGTGCGTCACCGGATCGAACACGATCAGCGTGCCGGCCGGCACCTGCAGAGAGAGGATGGCCCTTTCCCCCGACGGCAGATCGACCGCCTCCAGCGTGAGCTCGCGCAAGAGCCCGTCGAGGTCGGCCGGCAGATCAATGGCCGAGCTCCAGAACACCTGGCGATAATATTCGGCGAGCGGCAATTCCTCGGCATTGTGGGCCGCGATCTTGCGCACGCGCGGGCTGACTGTGAAGGTCACCTCGACCAGGTTGTCGAGCGTCGTCTCATAGCCCGCGGCGCAGAACGCACAGTGATACTGCGGGCTGTTCACCGTCTTCAGGCTCTTGTTGGCGGAGAGGACGCCGGCGCAGCTCGGGCACATCACGCTCCAGGTCATCTCCAGGATGCCGAGCCCGACCGCGTGCAACAGCCCCCCGATCACCTGCTCCTCGCCAAGGCCGGATTGGCCCGCAAGATGCAGCGCATTCATCTTGCTCAAGGCATGGTCCGGCGCCTCCCGCACCATGCGCTCGAGCATGTCGACAACGGGTTCGTCGGCAGACTGACGCAGGACACCAAACAAAGTCTCGATTTCGCTCATGCGGCGAGTTTACATGAAAGGACAGCGAGCGGAAATCCGCTTTCCCTTCACGTACGCGGGACGGCGAAGGCAGGAGCTGTCAGCAGGTGTCAGCGGCCGTGGGGTGGGTTAGCGAAGCGTAACCACCACTGTCTGTCGCCGCGCAAAAAGAGGCGGGTTACGCCTTCGGGTAACCCACTCTGCGCACCGTGACCTATCTCTGTCGCTGTGCTAGGTAAAATCCACACAGCACCGTCACGAGGCCTGCGGCCTGCAACGCCGTCGGCGGCTCGCCAAGCAGCAGCCAGCCGACCAGCAGCGTCAGCGCCGGCACGCATGCGGGAAAGACGGCGGCGCGCGCGACGCCGAGGCGCTGGACCGAGACGGCAAAGAGATAGAGCGCCGCGGGGCCCGCCAGAATGCCCTGCGCCAGCACCTGGATCGCATTCTCGGGCAAGCCGATCGCCGCGACGCGGGCGAGCCCGCCGGTGGCGACATAGATCGGCAGTAGGAGGAGCGACAGCACGCTGATGACGGTCGCGGCCGAAAAGGCGGAGACGCGCCAGTGGCGCAGCAGCGCGCCAAAGCCTGCGAACATGAATCCGGAGAGCACGAAGATCAGGTCGCCCTGCACGCCATCGCCCCCGATATGGCCGATCGACTCCGCGCCGATCACGCCAAGGCCGCCGACGATGATGATGGCGCCGGCAAGGCGCGAGGCGGAGATCCGCTCCTTCAGGACCAGTGCAGCGAGCAAGAGGCCACCGAGCGTCGCGCAGGAGGGCTGGATAACGCTGCCGTGGCCGAGCGGCACGAACAGAAAGCCGGTGTAGCTGATCAGCGACATCACAGGACCGCCCAGCACCATCAGCGCAAGGCCCCTGCCCCAGCCGATGCCGCAGAGATCGGTGATACCGGCGCGCAAGACCAGCGGCAGGAACGCGATGCCGGACCAGACGTAGCGATGCACGAGGAGATCGACAGGCGTGAAGCCGACCTTCAAGCCGTGCCGCGTTCCGGCAAATCCCAGCGCCCAGAACAGCGCCGCGGACAAGCCGCAGAGGACACCAAGCAGTGCCGGTGTCGCATCGTTCTTATGAGTGAGTGCGTCAGCGCCGCTCGTCCGCTGATCCATAGGGCAAGCCTTATGTCAGCGCGCTAGCCGGCTCAACCCACGCGGTTGCAGGGCTGGCACGCGGCGATGGATGCGAGCGGCTAATCGTCAAGCCTCCCCGAACACCATCCGCCATCCCTTGCGCGTGTCCATGTATTCACGCACCTGCCTGATCCGGTCGCCAGCCACCGTGAACACGAAGCAATACTCGTTTTCGTACGGCACCCCGCCGACAAGCGTGGCGCGCATCCGCTCCTCCACGATCACGACATCGCCGTCGGCGTAGACGCCGCGGAAGGCAATATCGATGTCCGAGAACATCCGGTGCATCTCGCGTGCGATGAAGCGCGCGATCTGCTGCGGTCCGATCATGTGGTCGGTGTGGTCGAGCGCAACCGCGGTGGCGTTGCCTTTCGGCGCGATCCATTCGGCATCCTCGGTGAACAGCGCCGCGATGCGATCGGCATCGCGGGACGAAAACGTCTTCCAGGCGTTCAGCACGATGTCCTTCGACGTGCCAGTCATGACGCGCTCCACGGCTTGCATTGACATGAGGCCGGCCTTCTAGGCTGGCATGCGCGTCCCGGCTCGCCACAATCGGACTCGGTCATCCCTTGCCGCTTCCCGGCGGCCCGGCATGCGCTATCATCTCGTCATGCTGAGCTTCGAGGTCTGCAACGCCGCGCGCTTGCGCAGGGATCCCCGCTATGACGGCCGTTTCTTCACGGCGGTGAAGACGACGGGCATCTATTGCCGCCCGGTCTGCCCGGCCAAGCAGCCGCTGACGCGCAACGTTGCCTATTATCCGACGGCGGCCGCGGCCGAGGCCGCCGGCTTCCGACCCTGCCTGCGCTGCCGCCCGGAGACCGCACTATTCTGCCCGGCCTGGAACGGAACACGCTCGACGGTCGCGCGCGCCGTGAGGCTGATCCATGACGGCGCGCTCGATGAGGACTCGGTGGTGGCACTCGCCGATCGGCTCGGCATCTCCTCGCGCCACCTCGCGCGGCTGTTCGAGCAGCACGTCGGCGCCAGTCCGCAGCAGCTTGCCAAGACGCTCCGCGTCCAGCGCGCCAAGCGCCTTCTCGACTCTGGCGATCACAACATGACGGAGATCGCGTTCCACGCCGGCTTCGGCAGCCTCCGCCGCTTCAACGCCGCCTTTGTCGAGCTCTATGGCCGCCCGCCCTCGAGCCTGCGGACGGCGCGAGCCCGTGGACCGTAGGGTGGGTTACAGGCTGCAAATCACCGCTCAGAAAAACCCGGGGCTGAGATCCAGCCCGTACGTCAAGCTCAGCACGTACACGAACAGCACGGCGCCGGCGAACAGCGCAGCGTGCTTGAGGATGAACGCACGCGGAGAAGTGCTGGCAATAACGGCTTTCTGCGCAACGGACATGACGACCTCCAGTATGAATTCAAAATTGGCCGCTCAAGATGCGGCGGCCGCATAAGCGCGCGGCCCTCAAAACAAAGCGTTAAAGAGAAGGACGCCGGTATGAACGGGCGTACATGTTTGGAGAGTTCACGCGAACTTGTTCGCTGCCGGATTCTCAATCAGCGCATCCGTGCGCACAGTTCACTCCTGGAGCGCCACGAGCCGGTCCAGGGCGACATTCATCCACCGAGCACGTTGCCCCAGCCGTCGAACACGAACTCCTTCCAGGCAACGCTTCCATCGCCCAGCGGCCGGCTCGCGCGGCGATAATCATCGGCATCTTCGGCTGTCCAGGTGATGATCGCGTCCGATGCACGATCGTGCAGGATGGCGGGTTCAGTGGGATCGAAATCCCGCATGGGGCGGAGCGAGGAATGTGTCATGGACGACCAACTCCTTGGCCGGCGCAAGGTTGCGGCGAGCCGGTCAAGCGGCTTCCCCGAAAATATTCTTAGCAAGTTTCTGATCTATCGCATGACCGAAACAGGCCCAGCAACACGCCCTACTTCAACGCTGTCGCGAGCGCGGTGAGCTTTTCCACGAGGTTGGTGCCGAGCGCATAGATCACTTCGATGATGGCGAGCGCGATGCCCGCGGCAATCAGGCCGTACTCGATGGCGGTGGCGCCGCTTTCATCGGCGATGAACCTGGCGACGATGCTTTTCAATTTCATTTCCTTCCCAGTTCTGCCGGAGGTTGCCGGCGCGGGAGGAATGCCAGAACACAATCCAAGATTGAATAAATGCCGCTTGGTCAATTTGATAGAAATCGGCGCTCAAATCGCGGCTTCAAAACAAAAAGCCCGCGACGGCTTGTCGCGGGCTTCCAGCAAGTCGAAAGAGACTGGGCTTAGCGCGCGCGGCCTTCGGTCTGGCCCTGCACGGCCGCAGCGGTCGACAGCTGCCGCGGCGTCAGGACCTTGAGCTGATGCGGCGAGGCTGCATTGGTCGGGGCCTGAGCCTGCCCCTCAACGTGTGAGCCGCCCAGGACGGCAACCTGAATCGGCGAGATCGGGAGCCCGGCCGCCTCATAGGTCGGCAATTCCGCGGCAAAACCGGCCGTAATGCCAGCGAGCGACGCAGCGGCGACGGCTGCAATGGTAAACGACGTTCTCTTCACACCGATTCTCCTGGGTAGTGCGTGAGAACCCGACCTATGCGTCCTTGCTGCAGTGCAGTAGTCTTGATGTTGCATTGCAATAATGCGGATTTGACAGAGCACATCTGACGCCGCCTCCAGCAATCCCGCAGAAAAAGTTCCCGATTGTGGCCCCAGGGCCACAGCTCCCCGAAAAAGCCAGCCCTACGCCGATTGCGCCATTGCGCCGCCATATCCGGCCCAGAACAATCAACGTGCCGCGTGGCTAGCTGTGCAAACAGGCTCGGACCGAGCCTTTGGAGGCTGGGATCATGAACGATCGGCAATCACTCCTGGTGGCAGTGTGCTGCCCCTCGGCCGTTGTTGCGGGCTGGCTTGTGCTCTCGCTCTCCGCCTACGCCCCTGCCCTCATCGAGAACGGTGGCGCCAATGCCGGTGTCTCCAGTGCGAAAGATCTCGCCGCTCACGTTGAACTCGCCGATGTCCCGCGCGCGGCGACCGTGGACGACGGCGTTGCCGTGAATGCCGACATGGCGGCCGCCGTCGCTCCGCCGACTGGCACAGAGACCGCCGCAGCGGCAATTCCGGACACACCCGAGCCGCCGGTGAAACTTGCCTCGGCCGATCCGTTGCAGATGCTGCCGGCGGAAGCACCGCCACCTGCGGTCGCGGACACCCCGGCTCCCGCCAACAGCGAAGCCGCGGCAGCCGAGCCGGCTCCCGCCGGCAGCGAGGCCACGGCGACCGAGGCGCCCGTCATCAAGCTCGCATCCGCCGATCCCACGGAGATCGTGGCGGAGGGCGCGCCGCCATCGCCCGCAGCAATCGCGAGCGGGCCGGCACCTGGCGAGAGCAAGGCGACAGACCCCGCCGATACTGTCGCCGTCCTCGACGAATGCTTCGTCGTCGACGCCTGCATCGATCGCTATCTGTGGGTGCTCTATCAGCGCACGCCAAAGGAGGACTCGATCAAGGTGCAGGAGCGCCGGGCCGTCAGCGTCAAGCGCAGGGGCAAGACGGTGACGGTCATGCGGTCGTTCACGAAGCTCGAGGACGAGGATTTTGCCTGGAAGGATCCGAAGGCGGCCGAGCACGCCCGCATGCCGATGATGGACTACGTGATCGGCGGCATGGACCGCAGCTTCAAACGAAAGCTGTTTCGCGCGCTGCTTGCGGCTGAGGCGGCCGGCCTGTCGCCCGGCATCACCAGCGCGTTCCGCGACGACTACCGTCAGTCGATCGCCAGCGGCCTCAAGGCGGCCTCCGATCGGTCGTATCACGGCGGCAGCTACCGCGGCGGTTACGGCCACGGGCTCGCGGCCGACATCGTGAGCACCAAGGGCGACAACCGCGCGCAGCGCTGGACCTCGACCGAGGTGCTGTGGAAATGGATCGACGCCAACGGCAGGGCACTCGGCATCGGCCGCCCCTATCTCGACCGCGATCCGCCGCATGTCGGCCCCATCGACGGCCAGGAATACATCTCGCGCCGTGGCACCGGTGATTCCCATGTGGCCTCGAATGCAAAAATTCGAGCCGCGTCGAAGGCGAAGTCGCACAAGGTGGTTGCGGCGCGCGAGCAGCGACGCTCGGCAAAGCCGCAGAAATCTGCGCGCGCGGCCAAGGGACGCACGATCTGAGCCGAAGCCGGCCGCGCCTTACGCGCTGTGCGCTGAGGCGGGCAGCGGAACGAGGCGCATCTCCGCCGATCCTTCCTCCTGCGTGCGCACGAGCACGGCGAACACGGTCTCCACCGCCATGCGCACGGCCGTCTCGACGGCCGCGCCCTTGGCAAGATGCGCCGCGATCAGGCCGGTCAGGAGATCGCCGGTACCGTAAGGGCGGATCGGCAAGCGCAGCGTCGCAAAGCGCGACAATTGTCCGTCCGCGCACAGGATCGTCTCGACCTGTCCGTCCGGCGTGTCGGCCAGCGCGCAGCCGGTGGCGACGACGTTGATCCGGCCC
>NZ_LUUB01000079.1:0-117905 GCF_001641635.1 Bradyrhizobium centrolobii | reverse complement strand
CCCCGCCGCGATCGCGGCGCTCGCCGCGCGCAGGCCTTGCACGTCCGCAATGTTGACGCCGGAGAGCAGCGCCAGCTCGAACTGGTTGGGCGTGATAAGCGTTGCGGCGGGCAGCAGGCGGTGCCGGACCACGTCCAAGATGCCGTCGGCCACGTAGATGCGGCCATCGTCCCCGATCACGGGATCGCAGAGATAGACGAGCTTCGAATTCCACCGCAGCGCGCGCTCGACGAAATCGGCAATGACGGCGGCATTGTCCGGCGAGCCGAGATAGCCGGTGACGAGCACCGCGGCCTGTTCGACTAGCCCACGTTCCTCGACGCCTTTGAGCAGGTCGGCCACGAGCTCCGCCTCCAGCACGCGCCCGCGCAAGGTCGGATAGCGCGGATGGTTCGACAGCAGCGTCGTCGGGACCGCGGCGACATTCACGCCCTCCGCCTGCATGGGATAGACAGCCGCGCTGTTGCCGACATGGCCGTGGACCACCTGGCTTTGAATGGAGATGACGAGCATGTGCGAACCTGTAGGATGGGTCGAGCGAAGCGATACCCATCAATTGCTCCGTAAGGCAAGCGTGGCCCGGATGATTCGGGCTACGGCGTTTCGTCGTACCCGAGCCCCGGCCGCAGCGCCCGCATGTTCCGCGCGAGCCGGCGGTGGCCCGTCTCCTCCGACCGCGCCAGCCGATCGGCGATCGCAACGTGATCCGCATCGCTCTTATGCTGATTGAGCTTGGCCTGCCCCTCGACCTCGTCGACGACAAGATCGATGACGCGGATCGCGGCGAGCATGCTCTCGCGCTTGCCAGGCTCCATCTGCGCGAGGTCCCAGGGCTGCTTCTGAAGCCGCGCCTCGGCGGCCGCGAGCAGCGCGTCGCCATGCACGCGGTTCTCGTCGAGCCCGCGCAGGTGCGCGGCGCCCGTCAGATGCACCGCTTCATAGAGCCACGTCGAGACATTGTCGCGCGAGGCGTACCAGTCGTTGGAGATATAGGCATCGTCCCCGGAGACGATCAGCAGGAAGCGCCTGTTGCCGTCGGCGAGCGGCACAAGCGGATTTTTGGCCGTCAGGTGAATCTGCACGATCGCGCGGCCGTCGCGCTGATCCAGCACGAACGGAACGTGCGATCCGCGCGGGCCGCGCTCGTCGGCGGCAACGATCATGCCAAAACCGCGCTGGGCCGCAAATGCCAGCGCACGCTGCTCCTCGATGCGAAATTGCGGGCGGAGAACATGCATGGCGCGGCGCTCGATTGCTGGACGGACGAAGCGAACCTAACGTATCCCCCGCATGAAGCCGATCATTAATCGACCGTAAACGGCGTTTCCCGGAACCACACTGCCGCCCGCCCCATCGATTAAGCTCCGCTGCCAGAGGTTGTGATAGTCCATCCACACAAGGAGAAGGCTGGTGTCTACTTCCGCCACCGGCTGGAGGACGTGGCGGACTGGCGCAACATGCAGCAGCGGGTCCTCGACCAGATCGCCTCGTTCGAGATTCGCGAATGGCGATGCTCGCCGACGGCAATGATGTCCGGACGTCGAGACCTCCCCCATCTGCTCAACGCCGCGCGAGTCCCCCCGGCACGGACGATTCCACTGCGTGCGATCTGGCCTTGTCGCGGGCTCGTCACTCACGCGTGATACGTGCTCCTGACGTGGCCAGCCTAGCAAAGGCCATGGTCCATGTCTAAACATACCTGCCGCGCGGTATCTTTTGCCGCAAAACGCCCGAGCCGGTCATGACCTCCGCCTTCAATGCCTACGCTGCGCTGGCCCTCGCCATCATCTTCGAGGTTACGGCCTCCGCCTTCCTCCAGCAGTCCGCGCAGTTCACGCGCCCGTGGCCGACGCTGGCGATGGTGCTGTTCTACGTCGCATCGTTCTATGCGCTGTCGGTGGCGATCCGGGTCATTCCCTTGAGCATCGCATATGCGATCTGGGGCGGGGTCGGCATCATCCTGACGGCCACGATCTCCTTCGTGCTGTTTCGCCAGATGCTGGATGCCGCGGCCTTCGTCGGTATCGCGCTGATCGTGTCCGGCGTCGTGATCATCAACCTGTTCTCGGAGATGACGGTGCACTGATGCCGGGCAGCGCCTACACCCGCGCCAAGCAGCCCGAGCAGGTGCGGCGCGCCTTGCTCGACTGCGCGGCGGCCATCGCCATGGATCATGGCGTTTCGGGGGTCACGGTGCAGGCGGTAGCGGCGGCGGCCGGCGTCACCAAGGGCGGCCTGTTTCATCATTTTTCAAGCAAGCAGGCGCTGATCGAGGGCCTGTTCGCCAATCTCCTCGCCCGCGTCGATGCCGAGATCGACGCCGCCATCGCCGCGGACCCGAAGCCACGCGGCAGTTTCACGCGCGCTTACGTCAATGCGGTGTTCACCGGCAGGGCCTTCGGTTTCGACACGCCCTGGGCCGCGCTGAGCATGGTCGTCGTCACCGATCCGCCGCTGCGCCGGCTCTGGAACGATTGGATGAAGGCGCGGCTGAAGCGCCATCGCGCAACCGATGGCGCGCCCGAACTTCACGTCGTGCGTCTCGCCGCCGACGGCGCCTGGCTGTCCTACATCACCACGGGACAGACCCGCATGAGCGCCGAGTTGCGCGCCGTGCACGACCGGTTGCTGGCGCAGACCCATCGGCGCGTGTAGCGGCTTTGTCCGTAAGGCGAAACAGTCCCGTAGGGTGGATTAGAGTAGCGTAACCCACCCTACGCATCCAACTAATGATCCTGCACCGGTCGTGGCGGACGCGGCGGGCGCGTCGGCCGCGCGGCGGGCTTGGCCGCCGCACGCGGAGCGCCATCGACGGACTCCAGATAGGAGGCGAGCGCCTTGGCCGAGTCGGAACTGGTCGCGTAGTGGTCCTTCAGGAACCAGGCGAGCGTCAGGCTGAAGCGCCCCTTCGCAAGCCCGCGGGGGCTGCGATGGCAGGTTGCGCAGCCGTCGGCGAAAAGGTTTGCGGGCGATTTCCCGGCGTCGAGATTTTGCGCGGATGCCACCGTCGCCGTCAGCACGACGGCGACAAGAGTAACAAGAGGCGCGATGAGATCGCGCCCCGATCGAAATAGCGTTGTCAAAATCGTCCCCTAGCCCCGTCCCGCGGTCACACTGCCAGCAACTGATCGAACTCGGCCGGCGCGTAGGCCTTGCCGTCCTGATCGGTGATGACGACCCGCCACCCCTCGCTCGCCCAGACCCGCGCCTTCGCCACGATGAGCAACCGGCTCTCGCGTGCAAAACTGTACTTTTCGTTGTCGCGTTCTGCGACCATTTTGTAGGCCAAAAGCGCATCCCCTCGCGTTGCCTGCACCCCAGTTCCTCGTGACAGCGGGCTTTGGCGGCAATTCGCCGGACATGTGGCAATTTGGTGCAGTCCACGGCAGCATTGTGGTCCGGCACCGGTCCCGGCCGAGCGAAGGAGGTTGGCCATGCGCCGCATCATGTCATCGATTCTGCTTGTCGGGGGCTTGCTTGGCGCCTTACCTTCAGGCGCGCAGACCCACGATCCGCGCTATTCCGTCTGCATCGAGGTGTACACCGTCGATGGCAGCTCCATCGACTGCAGCTTCACGTCGATGGCACAAGGCGCCGCGACCACCTCGGGGCAGGCCGCCCAGCGCTACGCCAATCCCTATGCGATGCAAAGCCGCCAGCCGAGCCCGGGTCCATCGCCGCCGCGACGGAACCGATAGCGCGGCCCCGCAATTCGTTCAGTGGACACGGATGATATGCGGCCGGCCGAGATCGATCAGCCCCTGCACCGCCGACAGGCGGTCATCCAGAGCCGCGATGGTAAGCAAGAGGTTGTTACGCCGCTCATCGAGAAGGCCGATCTCGGCGCCAGACAACTTTGTATTCGTTCGCTGCTTGTGGATGCCTTCGAGCGATTTGCGCAGTGAGGCAATCAGGCCGGTCAATTGCTTGGCCTCTTTGGCCATCGACCGTTTCGCGACATTTTGGCGGCGCGTCTCCGCCTGACGCTGTCTCATCGTCATCCTCCCGTGCCCCGCTGCCCCGAGTGGACGGCTACAGCTTTCGGTAGAAAACTTACGATCGATGAAATCTGCACGCGAAGAACTGTCTTAAATTGTAAGCGCCCCGCGTCCGGCCAAAGAAAAAGCCCGGCGCGAGCGCCGGGCTTTTGGACAAGGCTAGTGCTTCTGATGGTCACCGGGACCGCCGGCCGGCGCGCCGCCACCATGAGGCGCGGCATTGATATGCGGCGCACCACCGCCTCCGCCACCATGCGGCATCGCAGGCGCGGCCGCGCGCGGCGCCGGCATCTGCGCATGCGCATTCGCCGGCGAACCATGGCTCACATTGGGCTGCGCCATATGCGGCGCGGGGCGAGCGGCAGGCGCGGCCGACACGCGCGGAGCTTCATGTGCGCGTGCCATCGGCTGTGCGCGGGCCGCGGCGCGACCTGCAGCCTGTTCATGCGTCGTCATGCGCGCCTGAGCATCGCGCGGATTGCGACTCTGCACGGTGGCCCGCTCGTGAGCGAAACGCTCGCTTCGACCGACGCGGGTGCGGTCGTTCGCGATCGCAGCGTTGCGGCGTTCGACCGTAGCGCGGCTCGTCGCAGTCGCGGCTTCGCGCTTTGCGATCGCGGCGTCATGTCGTGCCGTGGCGGCGTCGCGACCGGAGATCGCGGCATTCCCCCTGGCATCTGCACCGCTGCGTCCGAGCGCAATCGCAGCGTCGCGCGTCGCCGCACGGCCGATGCGGGCCGCGCGCGGATCGAGCGTCATCCGCGTGGCGAAGCGCTCATGCGAGGTCCAGTAGTCATTCCAGTAGGCGTGACGGCGATACCAGGGCCGCCCCTCGTAATAGCTCGACCAGTACGAGCTCAGCACGAAAGGAACGACGGGCACACCGATCTCGTCGACATAGTCGGGGAGATAGACGTAATGATTGCGATACAGGTATTCGAGATATTGCGACGAAACCCAGCCGCGGTCATCGGAGAAGCTTACGTCGCACCAGGCATTGCCTCTCAGGCAACCATGGATGTTGACGCGGGCGCCCTCGGGGACGCGATCGACCAGGGGAAAGCCCGTGCCCGGCCCGGCGCGCAGGCCGGTCGAGACGGTGACGATGCCCGGCGCGGCCAGCGCGGCCGTCGGCGCGAGCAGTAGTGCGGCAATCAAAACGCTTCTGAGTCTCATGGCGTGTTCCTCCTCTGCAGGTCGGAACGCCCGAGCGGAACGAGCGTTCCGCGAGCTGTCGTCGCATCCGTCAAAAGATTGAGGCGCACGGCATACACGCCACGCGCAGAGTTCGATATTCATCCGCCGTTCATCGGCGCAGCGAACGAGAGCGAAGCAGCCTCGCCCTCAACTCGCCTGCAGCATGAAGGCGTCGAAGAACGACGCGAGCTCGGCGAAGCCGTCGAGCGGCAGCACATTCGCGACATACTGGTCCGGCCGCACCACGACCATGCAGCCCGCCTTGCGATCGATGCCGCGCATAGCGAAAATGTCGTGGCCGCTCTTGAGGTCGGGACAGAACATCTTCTCGTAGTCGATCAGGCCGTAGCGGCCCTTGCGTGGCAGAAGCAGCGCGGGCATGGCTTCGACGGCGAGCTCGCGGTGATCCTGTTGAAAGACCGCACGCAGATCGATCACGGTGTCGATGTCCGCACCTGCCGGCGTATATCTCCGGAGCGGCGACTCCCGCGCCTCAGTCAGGAAATCGCACAACGCACGAATGGCCGAGCCCGCCGCTGCGGGATCTTCGGCGCGCGAAAATGCATAGATGCGGAAGCGGCCATCCGCCTGCGCGGCGTGGCCGAGATGCACCGGTTTTGCGTCGGCAAGACGGATCACCGGCGCAGAATGGAAGCGCTTGCCGATGACAAGGCCTTCCGCAAGGTGCTGATGGGACGTCGCACCTGTGATGATCGACGGACGGTAATGCGTCGCCGTGCCGGCCGTGTAGCGGCCGTGCCTCACAAAATAATCCTGCGTCTTGGCCGCATCAGCCCCGCCGGCCTTGGCTGCCGAGGCGAGAATCCCCGCCCACTCGCGGTCGAAATCAATCAGCTCCTTCGCGACGGCCTGACGTTCAGCCGAATAGGAGTGCAGCAGCGCCGGCGGGCATTGCTTCCTGAGCACGGCAGTGAGCTTCCAGCCTAGATTGAAGGCGTCCTGCATCGAGACGTTCATGCCTTGCCCCGCCTTTGGGCTGTGGGTGTGGCAAGCATCGCCGGCGATGAAGACACGCGGAAGGCGAGTCTCGACCTCGGCTTCCGGCACGTCGTCGAACTTATCGGTCAGGCGCTGGCCGATCTCGTAGACCGACCACCAGGCGATTTCCTTCACCTCGAGCGTATGCGGCTTGAGGATCCGCTGCGCCTTGGCAATCACGTGATCGGCGGTGATGTTGCGGTTGGCGACACGCTCGCCGACTTCGAGCTTGGCAAGCTCGACATAGAGGCGGACCATGTAGCCGCCTTCCCGCGGAATGATGAGAAGGCTGCCGTCCTTCGCTGACTGAATTAGGGCCTTGAAACGAATGTCCGGAAAGTCGGTCACCGCCAGGACGTCCATGACACCCCAGGCGTGGTTGGCGGAATCGCCGTGCAGCTCGCGGCCGATCGATTTGCGCACAGTGCTGCGCGCACCGTCGCAACCGACGACGTAGCGCGCCTTGATCGTCTCGACCTCGCCTTCGTGCTCGGCATTGACCCGTTCGAGGCGGACGGTCACGGCATGGTCGGCCGGACCGGCGGCGGGGTCGACATCGAGGTCGAGCAGACGCCGGCTGTAATGAGGCTCGAGCCCGGCCGGCGATTTGCGCATGACGTCGAGAAAGCCGTCATGCACGCGCGCCTGGTTCAGGATGACGTGCGGGAATTCCGACAGCCCGTCCTCGACGTCCTGCACCCTGCCGCTGCGGACGATCATCTCCGGCGTCCGCTCGTTCGGTTTCCAGAACGTCGTTTCGTTGACCCGATAGGCTTCCTTCAGCACGCGTTCGCTGAAGCCGTAAGCGTGGAACATTTCCATCGTGCGGCAGGCGACGCCGTCAGCCTGGCCGACCAGCAGCCGGCCCGGCTTCTGCTCGACAATGCAGGTCTTGATGTCGGGAAACTGTGCAAGTTGCGCGGCGAGCGTGAGACCGGCCGGGCCGCAGCCGATGATGAGGACGTCGACCTCTTCCGGAACGGGTCCCGCTGCACCCGAGCCCTGAACGCGCGCGGCGGGATCGGAAATCTCGGGATCGCCCGGCTGAAATCCATTGAGATGGAATTGCATGAGCACCTCTCCCTGGCAACGTTCTGTTTCGATATTGCTCAGTATGCTGACTATCAGTATACTTGTCAACGATCCCGCACGCTCCCCACATCAAGGAGAATTCGGTGAAAGACAACAACGACATGCCCGGACATCTGGCGCGGCGGTTCCAGCAGATCGCGGTGGCGGTGTTCCTGGCCGAGGTTGAGGATGCCGGCTTCGACCTCACACCGGTGCAGTACGCGGCGCTCGCGACCATCAAGGGCAACCCGGGGCTCGACCAGGTGACGCTCGCCGGGCTGATCGCCTATGACCGCACCACGATCACCGGCGTGGTCGATCGTCTCGTGCAGAAGGGGCTCGCGGAACGTCGCGCCTCCAGCCGCGACCGCCGCGCCCGTGAGCTCGAAATCACCGACGAAGGTCGCCGCACGTTGCGCAAGATCACGCCGGCTGTCGAATCCGCGCAACGCATCATGCTGCGCGGCCTTACTGCCAGGGAAGGCGAGGAACTGATGCGGCTGTTGCGCAAGGCCATCGCTGCGGGCAACGAACTCAGCCGTGCGCCGCTGCGCGATGTGCAGGCCTAGCCCGTATTTGTGCCCGTAATTGTCGCAGTGCCGCGAAACCTGGAACTAACCTTTCGACTGCTACCGTCAGGCCTATTCGGCGCTTAAGGCGCGATTAACTTTTCTGTTTGGGAGTTTCGGATGCCCAGGTTCGTCATTGCTGCCGCGGCGATTGCGCTCTCCACCGGCCATGCGCTTGCGAACGGACATGGCGGCGGCGATGCCCCTCCTCCGCCGAAGCCCGAGGCCACGACGGCGCCGGCACGCGTAATCCTCACCAAGCAGGGCCCCAAGCTCGTCGATCTCAAGGGCATGACGCTGTACTACTACGAACGCGACACCACCGGCAGGACGTCAAACTGCAACGGCAAGTGCATCGAGAGCTGGACCCCGCTGGCCGCGCCCGCCGATGCCAGGGCGGTCGGCGACTTCACCGTGATCAACCGCAACGATGGCAGCAAGATGTGGGCCTATCGCTATCGCCCGCTCTACACATCGCCCGCAGACAAGGCTCCGGGCGATGCCAACGGCAACGCGACGACCCTGCAATGGCGCGTCGCCCGCCCCGAGGAGTAAGGCGCGAACGGCACGAAGCCCTCAGTGCCGCGAGGCGCTCGCGACTTTCGCGGCCGTCGCGGAATCGGCTGAGGCATAGTTCACCTCGGGATTCCGGTGCAGCGCCACGTACACGATCATACCGGCCAGGATCGACCCGTAAAAGCCGAGCGTTGCCAACCGCCATTTCCGTACAATCCGGTGATCGCTCTCATTCAATTGACAAAAGAATTTCTGCATGATGCCTCCAATGGCAACGAGCCATGGAGGCATAGCGCAACCGGCGCGGATCGGTTGTGAAGCAATTCACCCTCGAAAGGTCGAAGATCGTGCGCGCATTCACGCTTGAGTGAGCGCGGAGGCCGCCAAACCCAAGCAACTCGCGCGCACCTCACCCGCGCCAGTTGGCTGCCCCGGCCTGCGCGCTGTGCCCCGGCGGCAGCACCACCACGGTCGAGCCGAGTTTCACCCGATCGAACAGGTCGATCACGTCCTCATTGCGCATCCGGATGCAGCCCGACGAGATCGCCTGCCCGATATATTCGGGCTGGTTGGTGCCATGGATGCGATAAAGCGTGTCCTTGTTGCCGGCATAGAGATAGAGCGCCCGCGCGCCGAGCGGGTTGGCGGGACCGCCGGAAACGCGCGGCGGATACGGACCGAGCCGCGCCTGGATTTCCGGGGTTGGAATCCAGTCTGGCCACTCCGCCATGCGGCCGACCCGCGCCACGCCGGAGAAGGCCATCGCCTCCTCGCCGACCGCAACGCCATAGCGGATCGCCTTGCCCTGCGGCAGCACGTAGTAGAGATAGCGCGAATCGGTATCGACCAGGATCGTGCCCGGCTGCTCCTTGCGCGAATAGTCGACGATGTGACGGAGGTATTGCTCGGGCACGTTCGCCTGAGCGTACGGAGTATGCGCCAGCAACTGCCGGTCGCGCGGCGTCATGCTTGCATCGGTCGATGGTGAAAGCGTTGCCTGCATGCAACCGCCAAGCGGAAGCAAGGCAACAACGAATACAGCGATTAAAGATCTTGGCACCGCTCGGGCCCCCCATAGCGGATAAACAGCGCCCCCAGCACCACTATTTGCTGCCCAAATCGTGCTGAAAACAAGGCAGCGCGGGAACACGTGCGCGTGTTCGCCCGGTCGGGTTCCACCACCACAAACGGCGGTAGACCGTCGCACTGTCTCCATCCCATTGCCTTGCTTTGGTCAAACCCGGCTGGACTCGTGCGCGTCAGGGGCTTTGGGATAGAAAACTCAATCATTCGGCTCGCGCAAATGCGAACGACGAAGGCTTCAAAGGAGCTGCGATGCTCGCGACGCTGAACTCGAAGCAAATTGTCGATGAAATCGTGAAGGACACCATCAAGGACAACGATCCGCACGACGCGCTGCAGATTCCGCCGGACGTGCTCTTCACCCCGCGCGCCGACAAGGTCACGCCGACATTGGCGCCGGAGATTGCGGCTCGTCTGGAACCCAGGATCGGCGCTCCCCCCGCGATACCGGCTGCAGCACCGTCCGTGGACACGGCCGTTCGCGCGGCCGCCACCGATCTGCCAGGCAGGCGGAAGCGCTCGGCCGTCGGCAAATGGCTCAGCGGCGCGTTCATCACGTTGCTGTTTGCCGCGGGAAGCGCCGCAGCCACCGTCGCATGGGAGAAGCACGGTGATACCGCCAAGCAGATGATCGCCGCGTGGGTGCCGGCGCTAAACTCTTCGCTGAATTCGCTGACGTCTTCGCTCACCCCAGCGACGCCGCAGACGACGCCCGCAATAGCCGAGCAGGCCGCACAGCCCGTTCCCCAAGCACCAGCGGACCAGACGGCCGATCAGGCTGCGACGCCGCCCGCTGCTCCAGCAACACCGCCCGCTGCTCCAGCAACACCGCCCGCGGCTCAAGCAACGCCGCCCGCGGCGGAGGATAGCGCTGCGGCAGCCGCGCCTGATGCAACGCAATCGATGCAAGCGATGACTCGCGATCTCGCCACGATGGCGCAGCAGATCGAGCAGCTCAAGACCAACATCGCCGAGCTGAAGGCCGGGCAGGAGCAAATGGTTCGCGAGATGGCAAAGACGGCCGCGCCGAAGCCGGTCGAAGCGAGACCCGTCGAGCCGCGCGCCAGAGTCTCCGCGCTGCCGCCGCGGCCGTCGGCTCCACCCGTGCGCAAGCCGAGGCCGGTCGCGACCCCGGCCTATGCGCCGACATATGCGCCAACGCCGATCGCACCGCCGCCGCCATCGCAGGCCGTCGCAGTTCCGCAGCAGTATGGCGCGCCCGTCTCTTCGCCGCAGGCCGTCGCCGATGATGACGGACCTGTCGTACGTCCGCCGATGCCGGTGCGCTAGACGAACGCGCACAGCGCGACTCCGCGCCGCGAACGCAAGCGGATGCGCGCGTACAACGCTGTCCGAGTCGATGTGATGGGTTGAGTCCGGGCGACTACGGTGCTGCGGTCGGTCGCCTGCGGCAAAGAGAAAAGGCCGTCGGGATCTATGCCGCCGGCCTTCTCTTGCAACTGCCGGTTCCCGGAGCCCGGTTCTGTTGCAATTCCATGCCCTGATGATCGCGCCGACATGTTTAATAAAATCTTAACGTGCGCAAATGCTGCACATGATTTTTGCGCCATAAGCACAGAGATTGCGCGGGCGCTTCATTCGATAAAGTTCGACTCAGTGATACCATCCGAAGCGGGTTGAGATTTGTCGTGACACTTGGGGGAACTCGGATGCCCTATTACTATTTCGACCTCGTGGTTGGTGAAGAGTTCAAGAACCAGGGCGGCATTATCCTCGAGGATCTCGAGGTCGCTTCCGATCGCGCCGATCAATTGGCGTGCGAGCTGTCGCAGGTGAAGCCCGAGCTCCAGCAGAAGGGCTGCGCGGTGCGCGTCACCGATCGGGATCACAACGAGCTCTATCGCACGCCGCTCGATCCCGTGCCGGCCTGGCAACGCTAGCTACGCGTCCAGGACCGGCGCCTCGAACCAGTTCGTCAGCGACAATCCGCCATCGACAACGATGGCAGCGCCGGTGACGTAAGCTGATATCCTGTTCGACAGCACTGCCAGCGCCATCGGCGCAAGATCTTCGGCTTGGCCAAGACGGCCGAGCGGAATGTGTCTTGCGAGTGAGGCATCAGCCACGAAGCCGCCCGCCGCAATGGCGCCGGGCACCAGCGCGTTGACGCGAATGTTGTAGCGGCCGAACGTCTTGGCCAGCTCCCGCACCAAAATTGCCATCCCCGCCTTCGCCGTCGAGTAATGCGGCAAGTTGCGGGGCGTGTCCGCATGCAGAGAGGTGAGGAACAGAAACGAGCCCGCCCGCTTTGCAGCGATGAGCCGTTTCGCGATTTCGCGGGCCAGATGAAATCCAGCGTCGAGATTGACGGCGTGCATCTCCTGCCAGGTCTTGCGATCCACGGCGAAGGCGTGATCGGCTTCACGCCGCGGCGGAGATGCACTGTGGACGAGGTGCGTCACCTCGCCGAGCGCCGCGTATGCGGTGGCAAGGAGCGCATCGCAAGCTTGCATATTGGCGAGATCGCCGACCCACGGCACCGCCAGGTCCGGCCTGCTGCTCGCGGCAATGGCCGCGCTCACCCGCTCTGCGCTCACGTCGGCGAACACGGTTCGCACCCCCTCGTCGACCAGGGCCTGCGCGATCGCACGGCCAATGCCGTTACCCGCGCCGGTGACGACCGCCGTGTCATGAACGGCGTCAAATGGTGTGCCAAACAGGCTCATGTCTCACTCCGTGATCAGGATGATGTTCACGATAGCGTACCGGCCGGACGAGCAACAATTGCGTCCCTGCACCATTGCGGTTCGGCCCCGCGGACGCTAGCCTTCCCGGAAAACCGGGGAGGTACCAAGGATGCGCTATGGTTATCTGATCGCGGGCCTGTTGCTGATCGCTGCGCCGGCACAGGCTGAGCCGCGGTCGGTCTATGTGACGAAGGTCTTGCAGGCCTTTGCCGCCAAGGTCGAATGTCCCAACACTGATGTCGTGTACCAGGATCTGGTGCAGCAGGCGCAGCAGATGCACCTTCCCGACGGCACCACCGAGAAGGTGCGGAAGGCGATCGCCTACATGCACACCGGCGGCAAGATGGGCGAGAAGCAGGATGACGACATCATGGCGGAGGTCGCGGTGGCGACCCAGGCGACCGACCTCGACCAGCGCCGCCTCGGCATGACCAACTGGTGCGAAGCGCAGAAGGCCAACCTCGCGGGGTTCATCCACAGCAAGAACTAGCAGGCCGGCGACGTCCCCGAGCTACTGATGAACCTCGGACCCCTCCCTCGCGTCCAATCCTTCGAGCTTTGGCAATGAGCCGTTCGGCGGGTTCTCCGCGCAGATGGAGGGATCCGACGAAATCGGTATCTTCCCGCAGCATGGTGTCGCGCTTGCTGCGGCGATCGAGACGGGTTCCGTGCTGGCGGTGAAGGCCGAGACGGTCGAGGACAATTACGAATTCTCGGTGCAGCCGGGCATCATCGGCTGGCTGCGCGCCTGCGCCCGCCGCAACGAGATGGCCATCGAGCCCGCCGGGCAGTGGGGTGTTCGCGCCAGCGTTAAGCACACCGCGACGGAACCACGGCTCCGGCAAATAATCGTCACAATCCTCGCCAGCATGCGGGCATCTTCGAACAGGAGAACCTTATGCGGATTGTTCAAGCCGTTCTTGCCGGCGCGTTCGCCGCCGCGGCGCTGACTGCGCCGGCGCTGGCGAGGAATTCCGAGACCCAGAAGGGCGAGGACAAAGCCACCTCGTCATCCTGTAGCGCCTATCAGCAGGCGCCGGATGGATCCTGGGAGCAGCTGCCTTGCAAGGAGTCGGGCCAGCGCGAACAGGCTCAAACGCAGCACCGTACTCCGGCGCAGGGGACCGATCACGAGGAACGCTGAGCGCGCGCCCTCGTCCCGCGCATCAACTCTGGTGCGGCCCGCGCATGATCTTCATGGCATCAACGATGTGGCGCCATTCCTTGGCTTCCTCGGCCTCGCCGCGGCCCTCGCAGGCCTGCGCCTGTTCCGCTGCCTTCGCGATCGCAGCGAAGCCGTGCTGTTCGAGCATCTGCCTCGCGACGGTATGAACCTGGACCTCGGACATCATGGGCGCTCTCCCGTTTGACGAAGCTGCGGCGCATCGCTCGATTGCCCCGCGGGTTCCTCACAACGATCAAGCCCCTCGTCTCGTTCCGCCCGCGGCCGATCGCATCGGCAGATCCATGAATCTGAGCGGCTCGCTTTGCGAAATGGCCAAATTCCTTCTCGACCAGCGAAACGAGTAACGTCTTTCGAAGACAATCCAGCGTCCGAAACGAAATCGGGCGAAAGCGTGATTTCTAGCGAGGATGCACGACAAGGCAGCCCACCGTTACCGGCAGGCTGCCTGTCTTCCACCCAAGTCAGACGACCCCGGCGGGATCCCCTACCCGACCGCCGCCCGTTTGCGTTCAATGTCGTTGGGCACCTCGATATCGACCTCGAGCGTCGACACCTCGTCGCCGCGCTCGAGCCGCACGATCACCTTGGTCGGATCGAGCGTGACGTGCTTTGACACGACCGCGAGAATTTCCTCGCGCAGCACACCGAGCAGATCGGGTTGGCCGCGCAGACCGCGCTCATGCGCAAGCAGGATCTGCAACCGTTCGCGCGCTACGGGAGCAGAGGCCTTGTTGCCGCGGAGAAGCCGAAGCAGACCCATGCTCATGCCGCCCTCCGTCGTAGCAGGCGGTCCATGAAGCCTCTGCGCTCGGCGGGAACGTGCATCGCAATGCTCTCGCCGCAGAGGCGCTTGGCTGCATCGATATAGGCCCGAGCCGGTGCGCCGTCGGTGTTCGCCAGCGTCACCGGCGTGCCGACGTTGGACGCCTTCAGAACGTCCTGGCTCTCCGGGATGATGCCGAGCAGCGGCGTCGCCAGGATCTCGAGGATGTCGTCGATGCTGAGCATCTCGCCGCGCGAGGCGCGCGAGGGATCGTAGCGCGTGATCAGGATGTGCTTCACGACGCGCTCGCCCTTCTCGGCCCGCACCGTCTTCGAATCGAGCATCCCGATGATCCGGTCGGAGTCGCGCACCGAGGAAACCTCGGGATTGGTGACGATCACCGCCTCGTCGGCAAAGCGCATCGCCATGGAGGCGCCGCGCTCGATGCCGGCGGGGCTGTCGCAGATCACCCAGTCGAAGCGGCTGCGCAGGTCGGCGATGACGTTGCGCACGCCCTCCTCGTTCAGCGCGTCCTTGTCGCGGGTTTGCGAGGCCGGCAGCAGCCAGAGATTCTCCAGCCGCTTGTCGCGGATCAGCGCCTGCGGCAGTTTGGCGACGCCCTGCACCACGTTGATGAGGTCGAACACGACGCGGCGTTCGGCGCCCATCACGAGATCGAGGTTGCGCAAGCCGACGTCAAAGTCGACGACAACGACCTTGTCGCCGCGTTGCGCCAATGCAGCGCCCAGCGCGGCGGTCGTCGTGGTCTTGCCGACCCCGCCCTTGCCTGATGTCACGACCAGTACCTTACTCATCTGAAATGTCTCCTTTGCTGGTCAGTTCAGTGCTGTAATTCGCATGGTATTCCCCTGCAGCCAGGCCTGTGCCGGCTTGCCGCGCAAGGCGGCGTCGATGTCGTCCGCAGTCTGGTAAAACCCATCAATTGCAAGCAGTTCAGCCTCGATCTTCTGACAATAGATACGCGCGCTCGTGTTCCCGTTGACACCGGCCATGGCGCGGCCGCGCAGCGCGCCATAGACGTGGATCGATCCACCTGCGACCACCTCCGCGCCGGAGCCGACCGAGCCCAGGATCGTGATGTCCCCGTCGGGGAAGATCACGGTCTGGCCCGACCGGACGGGGTTCTCGAGCAGGAGCGAGGTCGGCTGCTTGGTCGTCGCCGTCTTCTTCGGCGCGCTCGGCTCGACCATGCAATGGCGCCCGCCCGAGAGCAGCGGCGGCATGGCCGGCGTCAGCCGCGCCTCCTCCACGCCCTCGATGCCGAGCACGCGGATGCTGCGGTCCTGAAGGCTTGTAAGCAGATGGCTGATGCCGGACTGGCTGAGATCGACCGAGGACAGGTCGACCACCACGGGCCGGCCGACGAAGAAGCCCGGCGAGCGCGCGATCGTGGCATCGATCTCCTGGAGCCAGTCCTGGATAGGAACCGTCGGCACGAACACGAAGGCCACGTAGGACCGGCCGCGCAGGCGCACCATCTGGCGTTGAGGTCTTGCTGCTGCCACCATGGCTGCCGACTCGTCCTTGTTATTGAATGGTTAACGATGCGGCGGATTTGGTTAACGGGCGGTTAATTATGTCGGTAAGGTTACTGGGGTTGATGCCTGGCCGGGGGCGGACGCGCTCGCCCCAATAGCGCTGTCATGCCCCTGCTTGCCGCGTTCGCTGAAGCTTCGGCGGCCGAGCGCCCTTTTGGCCCGGCGTAGCCTTGCGGAGCCGGATTTCGCCCAAGTCATCCGCGATCACCTTACGCGAGTGAGCAAAGCAGATCGCCAAGATATGGTCGAGTTGGCTACTGCAGCAGCCCTCGAAGGGTATGACTGGATCGTCGCCCGCAATGCAAAGCGAGCGTGCGCTCGGCCGCTCAATTGAGACCATCCGACCTATAACCTTGCCCCTCGCTGCGCCTAGGTGGGGCGGCGTCCCGTAGAAAGACGACGCCACTGCAAAGCGAACGGAGCGCCGGTGATGCCGGGCAACACCTGCCATATCCGGGCAGGCCGTCTTTTCAATGGTGCGCGGTGATCTTGCCGTCGTCGCGCACAATGAAACGGACGCCGACATTGTTCGCCCCTACGACGAAGATATTGAGTGGCCGCAGCTTGCCGCCGCTGCCGACGTGGCGAACCAACAGCTCTGGCGGCGCGTCCCTATGGAATGCGTCAGGCGGGCGAGGCCTTAGAAAGGCCGTACAGCGCGCCGGGAGCGCGGGGCTACAGGATGGGACAGCGCGCTCACGGCCTGCTGCAGCGTCGCTGACCGGCTGCGAGGGGCCGAGCAGGCCATGCAAGGGTTCCTTCACCTTGATCCAGGGATACATCCGAATGGGCTATAGCCGGAGAGCGCTTCGCGCTGAAGAGTGAGACCGCCGCTGCTGGGGGCCAAACGGAGATGTCCGATGGGTGTGGCAGGCTGGCGCTTTGCAAATAAGAAGAGAACTCTCCGCGTCCGAGCGGTCTTTATCAGCGTGCTGGAAGAGTTGCCTTTTATCTGCCCGGTGGCAGTCGCAATCGGCTCGCTGATCATGATCGGCATCACGCTCTGCAAGGATTGGCCGCAGTGAGCGGGAATAGGACTGCGGTTCGCGAACGCGATTGACTTGGTATCAACGCTGCGTTTCATGCGTTATCGCAACCTCGATGCGAACAGTGTCAGCATCGAATGCCTAACGGGAATTCCTCGTCATTTTTTTGAGGTCCCTATCTCCATTTGTAATCCACGTCACACCTGCAGCGAAGCTGCGGTCCGATATTGTCTCTTGAGACGTCTTGGCGTCATTCGAGGAATTTACAGATCGGGCGGCTCAGTTGTTCTTGCGTGGTTGGGCACCGAAACGGGAGGCCGGCATGCCAGCGTCATCTTCCCTTTTGCGATGGTCGACTGAGATGCTGCCGGAGCGCGCACGGCTCTCCACGTTCCGTGAGGAGTTTGCGCGGCTGAACCTCGCCTTGGACGTGATAGATCACAGCGGCGGACGCCCGCGTATCGACGTCACCTACTTGCCGCTCGGCGCGGTTGGCGTTTGTAGCATTGTCACCACGCCGGTGGAGTTTATCCGTCACAAACACCACCTCAAGGATAGCCGCGACCAATTCGGACTGAACATCATCGAGGCTCAGCCGGTCCAATTTGCAAATGCTGGCCAGGAACATGTCTATGATACCGGCTCCGCTTGTTTGGTTGACCGGGGAAGGCCGCTGCGAGTATTTGGGCCGCGCGGCGGCAGCGTCAAATTCGTGATCGTGCAGGCTGCCGCCCTTAAGTCTCTGGTTGCGCAGCCGGAAGATCTATCAGGTCGGCCGGTGCGTCCCGGACCGGCGCTTAGACTGCTCGACCGCTACCTCCGGTCGCTCGCATCCTTCAAAGAACCTCCGTCATCAAAACTGGCCTCCACCGTCGGCGTACATCTCCTCGATCTCGTGGCCGCGACGCTCGGGCCGACCGCCGAAGCTGCCAACATCGTTACGGAGCGTGGTGTGAAGGCAGCAAAGCTGCAGGCGATCCTCGCCGAGGTCGCGCGACGCTTCAGCGATCCCAATTTCGATCTGAACAATGTCGCTGGAGCGCTCGGTATGTCGCGGCGATACGTGCAAAAATTGCTCGAGGGGACCGGAAAGTCGTTCACCGAGCACCTTGCAGGGTGCCGGCTTGAGCGTGCCTTCGCGATGTTGACTGACCCGCACCATCTGCATTTGGCCATCATCGATATCGCATTTGCAGTCGGCTTTGGTGAT
This sequence comes from Bradyrhizobium centrolobii, assembly GCF_001641635.1. Lineage (GTDB taxonomy): Bacteria > Pseudomonadota > Alphaproteobacteria > Rhizobiales > Xanthobacteraceae > Bradyrhizobium > Bradyrhizobium centrolobii. Next base: position 100,060 of record NZ_LUUB01000079.1, on the reverse strand, counting down.
GTTTCTCATTTCAATCGCTCGTTCCGCCGGCGCTTCGGCGAGACGCCATCAGGCGTGCGCGCCGCATCGATCCTGCGGCAGCAGAGCGTACAGGCGGCCACGCGGTGACGTTCGTCCCGCATGGGCAACGCCTGAGAAAGGGTGGAACCTGTTCCTCTTCCCATATTTTCCTATCGGCACCAAAGGAACAGTCGACACACGTGTTGTTTATCGCGGCAGGGCCTTCGGGCCTCGCGCGGTCCCGCGCTTTTCGCCCCATTGTCCACCAAGAGCGGAACCGCGCTCAGCTTGAGTGACGCAGGGGACTTGTGGCGCTGATGAACGATACCCATCAGTTGGTACTTGCGATGCTTGCTCTGGTCTGGGCTGGCATGATGCTGGTCACTGGTCAGCTTTACTGGAGTATCGTGAGGCACGAGCGCCCACAGTGACGATCTCTGGTACCGATCGGAGCGCATCAGTTTCTTCGACCGGAAGACCGGATTTCGTTAAGGCTGGCCGCGTGGGCCAGATTAGGAGAACTAAATGAAAGCAGCGCGCGTTGCCCCCGCATGCTTTGTCGAGAAGAACTTCGACCGCTGGTTATAGTGATGGCAGCCATCGTGCTTGGTGTGGTTGTGAAGGAGATAAAGCTCAGTCAACACGCCACCGTTCAGGCACCGGCAGGCATCGACTACACGGCAACGGAATAGAGGACGCCTCGCGCGCGCACGTCATGATGTCCATCGTCCGCGCACCGGGGCGACGTCGCAAGGCGTCAGGGGCGAGGCCCCGCGCGAGGGCGCGACGGGTAATGCGGTAGTGGACGGGAAAAGGCCGTCCTACTTCTTGACCTTGCTCGCGTCCATCTTGATGGCGGGGTCGAGCATCTTGGTCGTGAAGGCCGTGGTGACGTCGAACGGCTTCTCCATGCCGAGATAGGCCTGCACCAGCTCGTAGTCCTTCTTCATGCGCTCGCCGTCGATCCAGCCGAGCGACTTCGTGGTCGTAAACTCGTCCGTCATCAGATATTTGATGCGCTCCCACTGGCGCTCCTGGTTCTCCTTGTCGAGGCCGGAGACCTGGTCGAGCAATGCCTTCAGGCACGGCGTGACGTCGGCGACACAGGCTGCAAAAGCCTTCTGCGAGATGCGCACGAACTCTTCGACGAGTTTCGGATTCTTCTGGAGATAGGCGCCGTTCACGATAAGCGAATTGCCATAAGGGTTGAGCCCGATGTCCTTCCAGTTGACGTAGCCGAGGTCGCCGCCGAACTCGATCACCTTGAGATCGTGCTCGTTGTAGAAGTCGCTGATGATGTCCACGGTGTGGCTCTTCAACGCTGCGATCTTCGCGGTCGGGCCGATATTGACGAAGCTGACGGAGTCCGGCGCGATGCCTGCGGCCTTGGCGAAGGCGGGCCACATCACGCGCGAGGCATCCCCAGGCGGATTGCCGATCTTGTGGCTCGGGAAATCTTTCACGCCGTTCACGCCGTAGCTCTTCAGCCAGTAGAAGGTCTGGCCGGTGTTGGCGTAGATGCTCATCACCGCGACGTCGTCGGCACCCTTGCCCTTTGCCACCAGCATGGTGGCAAGATCGGCGATACCGAAGGGCGAGCCGCCGGAGCCGACCTTGGCGGCGGAGACGCCGGAGCCCTTGCCGGTCTCGATCGTCAAATCGATCCCGGCCTTCTCGTACCAGCCTTGCGCCTTGGCGTAATAGAACGGCGAGTGGTCGGCGGTCGGCGTCCAGTTCAGGATCAGGTTGACCGCCTCTCCCGCGCTTGCCGGCAGCGCCGGCAAGCCGAGCATCAGGGCCAAGACTAGAGCCGAGCCCGCCGCCTGCAAACGCTTCATCGCATCTCTCCTCATTTCCCGCGACCCGGCTTGTCGCTCTCCCCCCGTGAGGCTACCAATGCAACAGGCCCCTCCTCGAATTGTCAACTGTCTGGTTGGAAATGCCCTCTAAACGATCTGGCGACCCTGTGCCGCAGCGGCGCGACCCCGCCGCCACCCGCAAAAAGCTGCTCACCGCGGCGCGCCTGGAGTTCGCCCGGCACGGCTTCGCGGGCGCCCGCGTCGACGAGATCGCGGAGCGCGCCGGCGTCAACAAGCAGCTCGTCTACCACCATTTCGGCGACAAGGACGCGCTCTACCTGGCCGTGCTCGAATGGGTCTATGAGGACATCCGCGAGCAGGAACGCAGGCTCAAGCTCGAAGGCCTGCCGCCGGAAGATGCGATCCGGAAGCTGATCGAGGCTTCATTCGACCATCTGGCCGCAAACCCGGATTTCATCGTGCTCCTGAACGACGAGAACCGCGGCGGCGCGCGCCATGTCCGTGGCTCGTCTCGCCTGGAGGCGATGCATTCGCCGCTGGTCAAGAGCGTCTCCCACATCCTGAACGAAGGCGTGCGCGCGGGAACTTTCCGCAAGGGGATCGATCCGGTCCAGCTCTATATTTCGATTGCAGGCTTAAGCTATTTCTTCTTTTCCAACACTCCGACGCTGTCGGCGATCTTCGGCAAGGACTTGTCCAGCCGAGCCCAGCGGCGTGCCCGGCGCAGGCATGTCGTCGACCTCGTGCTGCAGTCGCTCCGGCCCTAATCAACCAACTGGTTGAAACTTCCGTCGGAGGGGACTAGGCTTGCCGTCGCGGCCGGGTGGCCGCACCAACGAGGAGCAGACCGTGGCAGGTGACGGCGGAGGCACCGCACGCAGCTTTGCGATCATCCTGATCGTGCATCTGGCCGTGCTCGCGCTCTGGCAGGTGCTGGTGGACGCCTTCCATGTACCGAAATTCATCCTGCCCTCCCCGCTCGCGACGGTGCAGACGCTGGGAACCGCAAGCTACGCATGGAGCGCCAACACGCTGGTGACAGCCGTCGAAATCCTCGGCGGCTTCGCGCTCGGCGCCGTCGTCGGCGTGGCGTTGGCGGTGATCTTCAGCTGGGCACCGCTGCTCAGCCTGCTCCTGCTGCCATTGTTCGTGACGCTGAATATGATCCCGAAGGTCGCGCTCGGCCCGCTCTTCATCGTCTGGTTTTCCTACGGCATCGTGCCGAACATCCTGATCGCGTTCAGCATCTGCTTCTTTCCGATCCTGCTCACCACGGCGCGGGGCCTCCGCGAGGTCGAGCCCGACCTGCTCGATCTCGTCAAATCCCTGCGCGGCTCGCGCTGGACGCTGTTCCGCAAGATCCAGCTGCCGGGATCGCTGCCTTACGTATTCTCCGGCATGAAGGTCGGCGCCATCCTGGCGGTGGCGGGCGCCATCGTCGGCGAGTTTATCGCCTCCGAGCGCGGGCTCGGCTATCTCATGATCCAGGTGCAGTCGGCGCTCGACACGCCCGCGATGGTGATGGCCGTCGTGCTGCTGACGCTGCTCGGGGTCGCCCTCTACGGCCTCGTGCTCTGCCTCGAACGCATGTTCGTGGTCGGCGGCGCGAGGCTGTGACTTAACGACAAGGAACCACCCATGCTCCTCACCCGCCAGGCGCTGCCGAAGACCATTCCAGACGTCGCCGCGCTCGACGACCTCCTGTGCCGGCCGAGCCAGGCGCTGATCGACGATCTCAAGTCCGTCGACGGCGACATCATGATCCTCGGCGTCGCCGGCAAGATGGGGCCGACGCTGGCCGGCCTCGCCAAGGCTGCCGCGCCCGATCGCCGTGTCGTCGGCGTCGCCCGGTTCAGCGACCCGAGCGTCAAGGACTGGCTGCACGCGCGCGGCGTCGAGACGATCAATTGCGACCTGATGGACGAGAACGCGATCAACGCGCTGCCGAAGGCGCCCAACATTGTCTTCATGGCCGGCCGCAAGTTCGGCGCCGAGGGCGACCTGTCCCTGACCTGGGCCATGAATGCGCATGTGCCGGCCCTGGTCGCGCAGGCCTTCCCCTCATCGCGGATCGTGGCGTTCTCGACTGGCTGCATCTACCCCTTCGTTCCGGTCGATGGCAAAGGCTCGAGCGAAGACATGGCGCCGAACCCGCCCGGCGAATACGCCCAGTCCTGCGTCGGCCGCGAGCGCATGTTCGAGTATTTTTCGCGCAAATTCGGGACTTCTGGCCGGCTGTTCCGGCTCAATTACGCGATCGACATGCGCTATGGCGTGCTGCACGACATCGCGAGCAAGGTGCTCACGGGCACGCCGATCGACGTCAGCCTCGGCCACGTCAATTTCATCTGGCAGGGCGATGCATCATCGCAGGCGCTGCGCTGCCTCGCGCACTGCACGACGCCGACGTCGCCGATCAACGTCAGCGGTCATGAAATCCTCGCGGTCCGCGATCTCGCCGCGAAGTTCGGCGCCCGCTTTGGCCGCGCGCCGGTGCTGGTCGGCAAGGAGGAGCCAACGGCATGGCTGACCGACACGTCGAAGGCAGTCGGGTTGTTCGGCCTGCCGGTCGTCGATACCGAGCAGCTGATCGCCTGGACGGCGGACTGGGTTGCGCGCGCCATGCCGAGCCTCGGCAAGCCTACCAAATACGAGGTGCGCGATGGCCGCTACTGACGGCACGTCCGTCATCCAGCTCGGGGTCGAGGACGCGGCTGCGGGCTTTCTGCTGTCGACGGAAGCGCACTGGAACCAGAACGAAGCGGACTGGCGCTTCTTCCTGCGCGAAGGTGTCGTGTTTGGCATCCGCGACCGCGGGCAACTGGTCGCAACAGCAGCGCTGCTGCCCTACTCCGGCAACAACGCCTGGATCAGCATGGTTCTGGTGACGGCAGGCCACCGCCGGCGCGGCCTTGCAACGCGTCTCGTCGATGCCTGCCTGGAAACGGCAAGGAAGCGCAGCCTGACGAGCTGGCTCGACGCAACGCCCGACGGAGCCGCCGTCTACGGGCCGCTGGGATTCACGCCGACCCTGCAATTGCGCCGGCTGAAGCTGGAAATAGCCGCGCAAGTCGCGGCGCCGCCGCCCGCATCTGCGACATTAGATGCGCTCTGCGCGCGCGACCGGCGGGCCGCAGGCTTCGATCGAACCGCCCTCCTCACCGAATTCGCGCAGCGCGCCGGCTCACGCATCGCCGCAGGCGACGGAACCATCGCGCTGATCCGGGACGGGAGAACCGCACACCATATCGGCCCGTTGTTTGCTGACAACGCGGCACCCGCCCTCGCCCTGGTCGATGCGGTCGCGCGCTCGGAAACCGGACCGCTGCTGATCGACGCCGTCGCGTCACAGAAGGAGTTTCTCGAGGGGTTGACCACCGCCGGCTGGACCATCGAGCGGCCGTTCCAGCGCATGCGGTTCGGCCCCGCCACGCGCGCAGGCGAGGAAACGCCGTTCGCCGTCGCCGGCCCCGAATTCGGATAGGACACCATGCATCACAGCCAGATCAACAGCGACGTCCGCAAGCTGATCACCGACGGCACCGTGCTGCCGGCGCATCCCCTCGCGCTCACTGCGGAGCGCCAGCTCGACAAGACGCATCAGCGCGCGCTGACGCGCTATTACATCGACGCCGGCGCCGGCGGCCTTGCCGTCGGCGTGCACACGACCCAGTTCGCGATCCGCGACGTCGGCCTCTACAGGCCGGTGCTGGAGCTCGCCGCCGAGACCGCGGCGAACTGGACCAAGCGTCCGCTGGCAATGGTCGCGGGGCTCGCCGGACCGACCCGGCAAGCGACTGCTGAGGCGCGCGCCGCGCGCGACATCGGCTATCATGCGGGTCTGCTCAGCCTTGCCGCGATGAAGAACGGGTCCGAAGACGAGATCATCGCGCATTGCACCGCGGTCGCCGCGGAAATTCCGCTGGTCGGATTCTATCTCCAGCCAGCGGTGGGCGGCGTCATCCTGTCGAGCCGGTTCTGGCAGCGCTTTGCGTCGATCGACAATGTCATCGCGATCAAGATCGCGCCGTTCAACCGCTACCGGACGCTCGACGTGCTGCGGGGCGTGGCGGCGGCGGGCGCGCTCGACCGCGTCGCGCTCTACACCGGCAATGACGATCACATCCTGCTCGACCTCACCCTGCCGTTCGACCTGCGCGAGAACGGCGTCACCACGCGAACCTATTTCAAGGGCGGGCTGCTTGGGCACTGGTCGGTCTGGACTGCAAGCGCCATCAAGCAGTTCGAGCGCTGCAAACAGGCCCGCCACAAGGACACCGTGCCGGCCGATCTGCTCGCGCTCGATGCCCGCGTCACCGACTGCAACAGCGCCTTCTTCGATGTCGCCAACAATTTCCACGGCTGCATCGCCGGCTGCCACGAGGTGCTGCGGCGTCAGGGCCTGATGCGGGGCTTGTGGTGCCTAGATCCGGACGAGGGCCTGAGCCCCGGGCAGAAGGAGGAGATCGATCGCGTCTGCCACGAGCATGCTGACCTCAGCGACGATGCGTTCGTGGCGGCCCATCTGGACAAATGGCTGGCATGACGGAAGAGCCCTTCATCAGCCTGCGCGGCGTCCGGAAAGTCTATCGCAGCGGCGGCGCCGAATTCCTGGCGGTCTCCGACGTCACGATGGACGTGCAGGAAGGTGAGCTCGTCTCGCTCGTCGGCCCGTCCGGATGCGGCAAGACCACGGTGATGAAGATCCTGGCCGGCCTGCACGGCGCGGACGGCGGCACGGTCAAGATCGGCAATGCCAAGAGCCCGTTCGATCCAACCCGTGACATCGGCATGGTGTTCCAGCAGGCGCTGCTGCTGAAATGGCGAACCATTCTGGACAACGTGCTCTTGCCGGCCGAGATCGTGGGCCTGCCGATGAAGGCTTCGCGCGAGCGGGCGCGCGATTTGCTCAACCTGGTCGGGCTTGCCGGCTACGAGGAGAAATATCCGCAGCAGCTCTCCGGCGGCATGCAGCAGCGCACCGCGATCGCGCGGGCGTTCGTCCACGATCCCAAGCTGATCCTGATGGACGAGCCGTTCGGCGCGCTGGATGCGCTGACGCGCGAGCAGATGAACCTCGAGATGCTGCGGATCTGGCGCGAGAGCGGCAAGACCATCATCTTCGTCACACATTCAATCCAGGAAGCCGTCTTCCTGTCCTCGCACTGTGCCGTGCTGACGGCGGGACCGGCGAAGATGGCCGACTATTTCGCGATCGACCTGCCCTTCCCGCGCGCGCTACCGCTCAAGACGACGGACGCCTTCGGTGCCTATGCGCGGCGCATCTATGCGAAGCTGGGCCTGGGCGCGGCCTAAAGCGCGATGAATCCTCATCGCGCTTTGGGTTGTTGTTGTCAGAGCGTGATCTTTTCCGAAGACCGCCGCACACTTTGCACCAACGCAGCCCTTCGGGTCAGGATACGCTCCAGAGACCGCGCCGCCCGTAGCCGCTAGCCGCCCTTGCGCATTTTGCTGAGCAGATAGTTGTCGTAGTAGTTCTCCGCGATCTGCGTGTAGAAGAGCAGCTCCTTCATATACGCGTCGTGGCTCTCTCTGGTCTTCTTGAACAGCTCGCTTTTCTCGGAGAGCTCGTTGAGATGATCCTGCGTGGCCTTGTAGCAGGCCTCCATCACAGGCTGCGGGAACGCCTTCAGCTCCGCGCCGTTGGCGACCAGCCGCTTCAGCGCCGCCGGATTCACGCTGTCGTATTTTTCGAGCATCCAGGCGCCCGCCGCCGAGCCGGCCTGATTGAGAATTGCCTGGTACTGCTTGGGCAACCCGTTCCACTTCTCGTCGTTGACGATCATGTGCAGCATGGCTCCGCCTTCCCACCAGCCGGGGAAGTAGTAGTATTTGGCGACCTTGTAGAAGCCGAGCTTCTCGTCGTCATAGGGACCGACGAATTCGGCGGCGTCGATCGAGCCCTTCTCGAGCGCGGCGTAGACGTCACCGCCGGCGAGCTGCTGCGGAACGATGCCGAGCCGCGCCAGCACGTGGCCGCCCATGCCGGCGATGCGGAATTTCAGGCCCTTGAGATCGTCGACGGTCTTGATCTCCTTGCGGAACCAGCCGCCCATCTGGGTGCCCGAGTTGCCGCAGAGGATCGCGTGCGTCTTGAACGGCTTCAGCGCTTCGTTGCAGAGCTCGGCGCCGCCGCCGAACGCCCACCAGGATTCCTGGTGCCGATGGTTCATGCCGAAGGGCACGCCGGTGGCATAGGCCAGCGCCGGCTCCTTGCCGATGTAGAAATAGAGCGGCGTCTGCGCCATCTCGACCGAGGCAACGCTGACGGCATCGAGCGCCTGCAGGCCGGGCACGAGCTCGCCGGCCGCAAACGTCTGGATCTGAAACTTGTTGTCGGTGGCTTCCGCGACGTATTTCGCAAAGGTCTGCGCCGTGCCGTAGATGGTGTCGAGCGACTTCGGAAAGCTCGACGTCAGGCGCCACTTGAGCTCAGGCATGCTCTGCGCGATCGCAGGTGCCGCAACCAGCGTCGTGGCGCCGGCTACCGCACCGCCCTTGAGGAAACAGCGTCTAGTGCTTGGATTCATTGGGCCTGCTCAGTCATGCGTTGATGATTTGGGCATCTAGGGAAATAATCGGAGGACTGTCAAATGCCTGCAATTGCGATGAAGAAAGAGGTCCAGATCGAGGCCAAGGTGCTCAAGGTGCACTGCAAGGTCAGCGATATGTTTACGGCCTCGCTGGTCGATCAGAACGGGGATGAGATCTTCGACCAGGAAGACGGCTACGTGCCCGGCTTCATGCCCGGCGACCACTATGGCGATTACGTCATCCTGGATATCGACTTGGACACCGGAAAGATCCTGAATTGGAAGCCGCCGACCGCCAAGGCGATCGAGGAATGGATCAACCGCGACTAGCCCGAATCACTAACCGGAGATGCGAGAAAATGATGAGCCCTTTGGGATTCGCCCTGGTCAACTTCATCCGGGCTGAAATCGATAGCCGAGACATGAAGACGTTAGAGGAGCGGGCCGCGCTGGTTGAGCAGGGGTTCCGCGACCTGATCAAGAAGGAACTGGTCATCCTCAATGTTGTCAAAGAGCGCAACGCGGTGGACTGACGCTGTTGGAATGTGAACGACAAAAGGGAATTGAAATGGACGCGCAGGAATATAAGCCGATGACGACCCACGAACTGATCCGCCACCTTCAGCGGTATCAGGGCGACAAGAGCCATTCGAGCAGTGTCGATGAGCGTTGGCTGGCAACGGCGATCCAATCGGCTCTCGATATGGCATGCGAGGTCTGCAACTCCAAACTCTGTCCTGAGAGCCGCAAGGCGGTGAACGAGTTCAGGGCCGCCGAGATCGAGAAGGAACTGGACCGCAAGCGGCGCGATATCGACGCCCTGGAACGTGACCTCAAGAAGGTCCGCGCGGCCTGACGAACATATAGGAGGATGAAATGGCTGGTAGCTTCAAACACTGCCTGACAGATGAAGGTAATTATCACGGCCTCGGCCTTCTGGAAAATATGAAGGACATGGCGGAAGCCGTCGAGCAGATGGCATTCATGCTACTTCAATTGAAACAGCGCTGGGGCGGCGAAATGATCGTTCAGGGCTTGGAGGATAACTATTACGAGTGCCTTCGTGGCGAGCGTCCATGGCCGGACTTTATGAAGCCCGGCATTGAAGACTAGCCACCCGCATCTTGGAAGGGAGCATGCGCCCATGGCCTGGAATGATGATAGCTGGCGAGATAGCTACGACGACTGGAAGCTGGCATCCCCGGATTACGAGGACGAAGAGCCTTGTGACCACGAAGACCATGAGACCGACATTCTCGACGGTCGCTGCCGGTGCTATCGCTGCGGGCACTCTTGGTACGCCACGGCCACCGATATTGACCGCGAGCTTCGCTTCCAATCCGAGTTTGCTGAGGCAATGGAGCGCGAGGAACGCCGGCAGTGGTGGAGCGACCTCTACTACAAGATGACGCCGTTCCTCCGGCCGTGGCGGCGCTGGCGAGCGCGCAACCAGTATGATGATGAAATACCGTTCTGACCCTCGCACCTGAAAGATGAGAGATCGCCCATGGACCTGAACTATGTTCTGCCCTGTGACGTCAAGCTGGAGCCGGCGACAACGATCAAGAAGGGCTGCACGCTAAGCACCCTTTTAGCGGCTCTCAAGGTCCGGGAGAGCCCCGACTGGGAGAGGTTCGCGGGCGATGAAGGGGAATGGGCCTATCGTTACCGGAAGGCTATCCACGACCTAAACAACATGACCGACAAGGGCGAGATCAGGCCCTCGGTCCCGAATGGGGAGCGAACCGATGTTTGAGCTCGAAACGATCATGAAGACCTATGCCGACGCGGATGGCGACTTCGAGATACCGTTCACCGCCGCCGAAGCGCGCGAGGTCATCAAGGAGTTCTCGAATCTGAAAACGGCGCTGCGCCGAATCAGATCACTGGACGATAAAAACCTAGCGAAGTACGCCAAGGAGATCGCATCGCAGGCTCTCCATATGCCACCGCCGCGATCATGAGCAGGAAGAGCACGCCCGATGACACTTGACGAAGCGAAGGCCGAAGGACAGCGCTGGCTGGACTATCTGGACCGACAGAAGGAAAAGTCTATCGCCATTCAACAACTGGCGGCTGATCGCCGTCAGGGCAAATGCGACGCCGACGAAGGCCGCAGGCGGCTCAGCGCGATCGACGACAGATGCAGCGTTACCGTCTATGATGGCGCTAGGCTGGCCGAAGCGGTCGCGCTACTCATTCGGTCATAATAGGACGTGTCATGCCGAAGGAGAAAGAGCCGAAGGTCGGCGAATTTTGGTGGGCCTATCCTCCAGACGGAGGCGATGCAGAGCCCGTCGAGATTATTCAGACGTACCCCACGGGCAACCACGCCATGCTGGTATTAGGCCGCTCTGAGCACGCCTATTCTCGGCAATGGTCGCTGGTCCGGCCGATCTCAGGTAGACCATCCTAAATAGGAATCGAAGATGAGCACAGCACTCTTTGCCGGATCTCCCCTTGGCTATCAGGATACGATCGCTCGGATTGCCGAGATTGACGATATGTTCGAGAATGCCAAGGCTTGGGGTTCTTGGATGGTCTCGGCTGCCAACGAGCGCGAAGCCCTAGTCAACTCTCTGAAATCCCGTTGGGGCGAAGAGATTCAGCACAAGTGGCTGGCCCGCACTGCGGGCGGCGGCCGGACAGACTGACGCAGCTAAGCCAGGAGACTCGATATGTCAGATCCGGAGGTTGATGGCCTTAGAGCAGAGATAGATCGCCTGCGCCAAGAAAATGACGCTCAACGGCGCAGGATACAAGAACTGGAAGACCTTCTTGCCGCGTTCGGTAGATGGATCGCCGAGCGACCAGACTTGGCCCCTCGTACTCCTGAGGGGTGCGCCCGCCTATCAGCCGAACTTGAGGAGGTCTTCGCGGGTCGGCTCTGGAATCGGCCCGCCGAGCTCGTGAGCAGCTTCTATCCAAGAGGCGATTGCATCCTGGGCGTTCGCCAGAGCTTCCTGAGGCGTCTCCCCATCAGACATGCATCCCGGAAGGTCCGGAACCAGGGCGACAAAACCGCCCCCATCGGCGGCCGAAAGCGGTCGGATCGTTACAGCGTAATCAGTCGAGATGCTCACTTGATCCTCCTGACCACTTCGAGAAACCTCACTAACCTGCGAATATATACAGGTTTTATGGGCCTTTTAAAGGGAATGGTTTGAATGTGATCAATGCGCGGGTGGAACACCTTGTAGTGGCTCCCGCCTCCTGTGGGCGGCTTGCAGGACACGCCATGCTGGGCGCAAACGGTTTCCACATCCTTAATGGTCCAGTCCCCCTGGGGGTTCCGTTTCATCTGTTCCAGGAGGTCGGCGGCAGCAGCAATTCAACGACCATTTGATTTCCCGAGGATGTGGTGAACCGCATCGGCCGCCAAACATTGGTCTGTATGGCCGCTATCGTGCTCTTCGCAGTTGTCTGGAGCTTCTTCCGCTAGTCGATCTCGAGCACGATCAGCTCTGACCGCCGCAGCTCCGCGACCTCCCTCGCCTTCTCGCGCTGGAGATCGCGCGCGGCAACGCGAAGCCTGCCAAGCTCTATGTCCCGCCGGAGATCGACGTCCGCGATATTCGCAAGAAGCTGAGCCTTTCGCAGGACGATTTTGCGGCCGAGTTCGGCTTCACCATCAACCAGATCAGGGATTGGGAGCAAGGACGCACGCGTCCCCTAGGAGGGCTTCGGGCCTACTTGATGCTCATCAAGACAGACCCGAAGACCGTGCTCGAGATCCTTCGGGCCAGCGCGAAGAAGCGCAAGGCCGCCTGATCTTCTCCTCACAATGGATCGCGTCACCTCTGGCGCGATCCCGTGAGCCCTAGGCATGGCAGAAGGCGATCCCGTACGCATCATCAAGCATGAAGCCGTCCCGGACTGCGGGAGCTTCGAGGTCAGGTTTGCGGACGGAAGAGAATCTCGGTTTTTCTATTGGGACGACATCGCCGGCCGCCGGCTCAGGCCCGAGCAGGGTGACCAGGAGACGGCCAAGGAGCAGGCGCAGGAGTTTGCGCGGTCAAAGCTTGATGATCTTCAGTCCTAGATACCGGGCGAGCAGATATTCTATGCGAGCGCCCCCACTGCGCCACCAGCCAGGCAACAAGGCTATGGCTTCGGCCTCTAGGCAGAGATACGGCAGCAGATAGGCCATGATCTTGTTGAGCGGCGCTCCTTCGAGGTTCGCGGCTGCGGGGTTGAAGACCTCGAAGCCTTGCTTACGGAGATCGTCAGCCGCAGCAGCGAAAACCTCGAAGTAGTTCGCTCTGCCCCTTATGCGGCCTGCCAGGTACACCTTCATTCAGGCCTCACCCTGGGCTTGCCACGTCTTATAGCGCGGAACTGAAGTTTTCCGTCTTCCACGCGATAATCAACGTCATGCTCTAAGCCGCATCCGCAGCACATTTCGCGCTGCTTCCTCCATGAGATCGTTACCCATTCCCCGTCGTCGACATGGACAACTTTGCGGGTCATTCAGTCACCACCAATGAGCCATTCGGGCAGTTCGTAATCAAAGACGCATTCGGCATCGTCTGCGAGGTGATAGTGCCGCGACTTTTTCAGTTTGCGCCTCTGTTTCATACCTTCATCCCCGTGAACCAAGACCCGCAGTCGCGGCACTGGAAGCGGTAATATTTATAGGCCTGCTTCACAGCGATTCCGCGACGCTGCGTGTTTGTGCTCTCGCAGGTTGGACAGCCAACCCGGTCCCGATATTCCTTGTAGAGGTTCAGGTTCGGATGGTTCGGAGCCCACGACTTGAGGCGATGATACACGCGCTCGAGCAAAGCCGTATCCTGCTTGCCGTAGCGGCGCATGGTTTCCCACGACTTCAGGTCTCCCTCAACGCAGCCACGCCAGAGATCCGCGCCGGTGTTGGGGATCTTGCGACCCTCAGAGAGATACCGCCCGATGTTGTCCAGCTTGGCGCTATCGAACTTGAATGCGCTTCGGGCAATCTTCAGGGTGTCGATCGTCTTGAACGGGCTTGGCTTACCGAACCCGTTGACGATGAGCCGGCTGTTGACCTTCTTAATGTCGAAGGCGTCGCCGTTGTGGGCGCAGATAATGTCCGCCTCATCCATGAGATGATGAAGCACACCGCACAAATCCTTATCGTCAAATTTGCTGCGCTTGTAACGAGGGAAGTCAGGAAGGCAGACCGTCCTGACTTGCTTCTCATGTGCCCATTTGTAGGAGAACATGAGAATGAATGTGTCTCGTTCGACCCACACCGCTGAGGCTTCTGGGCTCCTCATTGACCACGAGGTCATGAGAATTGGCGCTGTCTCGATGTCTAGGAATAGGAGTTTTACCCCCATTCAGATCATCGACCCCGGCAGGAAGCAGCGCACAGCGGGCTTGCCGTCCTGATACCAAGACCAGACGCGCGCCCCGCCTACTCGGTTTGGCCCTTCCACAACCGCATCATCCGGAACGTCGATCCATTGACCGTCAATGCGGACTCGGTATCGACCGCCCATCGTGTCCCACTCCGCCATGTCAGCGTCGTCGCCATTGCAGCACCAGGCGTCGCCCTTGCTGTGCAGAGACCGGAACCAATCGCTGAGTTCTGGATGGTTGTGGTCGTGGGCTACGGCTTCTCCCGCCGCCAGAGCCACCATTCCCAGGCCCAGGAGACAAGCGCGAGAACGGCGGCCACCACGAGAAAAGACGCCACCCAGTAGAGAAACCAGAGTGGCGGCATTCATACAGCCTTCCCCTTGATGCGGCTGTAGATCCACCAGAACATCTGGATCAGGAGCCAAAGAACGCCGAGGATGGGGAGTACGAGCGCCGCCCCATCTGAAACCTTGTGGAGCACCGGGAGCCACCACGGGCTAGAGATTGCGGCTACCGTGGCGGATTTGTTCACTGCGTCACCTGTGGTCATCGGAACAATTTCCGATGCATCTTGAACCTATCGAACCAGCGCTGCTTGAATGTCGCTGGTTTGCCGGGCTCAGGAGCTTTGTTGGTTACAGATGGGGGCTTGTCGAGCGAAGCCGGTCGAGCCTTCGGGCGCCTCCAATGGCACCCAGCAACGCCGGCTTCTGTCGTTTCATCTGCCCAGCGCTGATCGTAAGATGTCCTGCCCTTCACCTGATATTCAGGGCGCGGAAAGGCAGAGCATGCGCCGTTAGACAGCGTTGCGAATTGCCGGTCAGTCGCACAACCCGCTAGTGACGTCCCAGCTACGACCAGCAGCGTAGCACTCATCAACCATTTTCTTGGCATTGTTGACCTCATCAAGCGCGCTCTTGTCCTTCGCCGCTATTGCGGAAATAGCCTTGGCGTAGCCGACGTTTTCATAGTGAACCTTGAGATACAAAAAACCGCCCCCGAGGGCGGCTGCGACTGATCCATAGATGATGATCTGAAACAGATATGGCTTCGCTAGATCGAGAAGCCACCTCAGGATGATGTTCATGAAACCGCCTTCACCTGCTCATGCTTCCAGATTGTGTAAGCAGTGATACCGAGTCCGATGAGGGCCGCAGCAAACAGGACATATTTGATTGCGCTCAGCGTGTCGCTATAGGGCGCTAGCGTGTCTTGGATTTGTTGGACGATGCTGGCCAGGACCGTCGTGATAGTTGTGCCACCAGCCGCCGTTCCAGTTCCTACAGGCGCTCCTTTGATATCCTTTGGAGGGGCCTTTGCCCCGGTATCGGGTGGCCTGTCGTTCGGGTTTTCACTCATCGCTGTCGCGGCCTTCTCGACCTCATTAACGCGACGCATCCAGCCGCGACCGAACGTCTTGAAGGTGCGAAGCGACTGGAGGAATCGCCGACGCTGAGCGCAGATGTCCTTGATCAGGTTGTCAGGATCGACATGGGATGCGGCGAGAAGCGTCTGATCCCCGATATAACCGTCAACCGTCACGCCAAGGGCGCGCTGGAGCCACTTGGTGGACTGAGCCACTCCAGAATTGACTGAGCCGTCAAAGACGCAGTAATCGACGCCTGAGGGAAGTTCGTCACACCTGGAACCGATCCAGTATTTGCGATGATAGATCTCATCGCGTTCTGTGACCGTCATGCGGCGCACGTCCTGGGGTGGCTGCCCCTTCCGGCGACGATAGGCGTCATAGTCGATGTGGGTAATGCCCCACATCGTGGCGCCACCGGGGTCGTCGGCGTCGTTTGAGTACCCACCCTCGTGGATAAGCACCCTCCGGAGGCAATCTGAGAAGTTTTCAGCGGTCATTTCAGGGGGTCCGGGCCGTGATCGCTGCGGCAATGACGGCAGCACTGCCGCCAGCCACCTTGTGACTGGTTTTCATCTTTGGGTTGACACTTCTTGAGGTTGAGGGGATAGAATCCCGGCCTTGGAAGGCTCTGGAATGCGCACTGCCGTCGAATTCGATCAGTTCTATGCCAAGCCCGACCCGTGGAAACTCTCGCACGCGAGTTTCAGGGATCGAGTGTTTAGGCGCCTGCTACGCGAGACGGTTCGCGGGCGATACATTCTGGAACTAGGATGTGGCGAAGGCCATTTGACCGCCGCCGTCTTTGGCGACGCAAAGAGCGTTACCGCAGTCGATATCAGCAGCGTGGCCATTGACCGCGCCAAAGCACGCGGCCTGCCAAATGCAACGTTCAAGATCTCAGATTTCCTAGAGACCTCGTTCAAGGGCTTTGATGTGATCGCAGCCCTCGAATGCATCTACTACCTGTCGCCCGAAGAACAGGACGCATTCTTCGCGAAGATCGCACGCGAGCACGCTGGCAAAGTGTTCGTTATGTCCGCCCCGATCATTGGGGAAAACAAGTTCCGCAGGTACTTTACTCACAGCGAGCTGATGGCGGTGTTCTCGCGTCATGGCATGACCGTCGAACGCTTCCACAACCTCAACGTCAGTCGTACAGGATTTCCAACGACGGCAGCGACAGCGGCGGCAAGGATCGCGCCGATTGTCCTAGACTGGTTGCCTGAAGCGACCATCTATCAACGCCTGTACAAGGTTTTGACTAGATAATCCGGATCAGCTTCAGGGCGAGGATGGTGGGCTGCAGGATCGCATGAGCGCCGCCACCGCCCGCATTGGCGTTATTGATGGTGATGCCAGTCGTAGCAGAGTTTGTACTCGGCGTCGTGGAGGGCAAAAATTGGGCGGTCGCGCTCGATCCGGCCGAGCCGGCATAAGCGCTACCACCGCCTGGATATGGAATATTTTCAACGTGAGTGTGGCCCGGATCACTCAGGCTGTTCGCGTGACTATGCGCCGGCATTTCTGTGCCCGTAAGAACGTGGGTTGCAGACCCGCCGGCTGATCCGAGCGATGTTCCCACGATCGTGCCGCTGTCAGTTACAACAGTACCAATGCGCCCTGCTGCAACGCCTCCCATGTTATCCATGCCGGCAATTACTCGTCCGCGAATATCTGGAATATTGAAGGTCGTCGTACCATCTCCGGTGCCGTACGTCGTACCAACCAGCGAGAACAGGGTACTATAAGTGGTGCGCGAAATCGCTTGACCATAGGAAAGCACGAAAGAACTATTCGGAGCAGTCGTGCCCCAATAGTCAATGCTCGCGCCGATCATGATATTATAGGGATTTCCGTAAAAGCCCTGAAGATAGAATGCGCCATCTGTGTTATTATAGGTCGCAATATACGGGGTGCCCTGCACGATCACGCCCGCCGGGAGCTCGACGGTCGGAGCCGACCGAAGCGGCTTAGCTCCAAGACCGTCCACATTGAGCGTGACGGTTGCTCCGTTCGTCGTATGCGGCGTGAATGCGATGGCTTTCGCGTTCAGATGCGCCAGCGTATCAAACACCTGGTAGCTTGAGACGGTGTAGGCGGTCGAAGTCCCGGCCGTCACAATCGCGCCCGCAATGTCGTCTCGGAAAGCGGCGGTGGAACTCATCATAGCGCGGGCGGAATCATTGACGCTGGACGGTGATTGGCCCTCCGCCCAATTTACGTTGCTATCCGCCGTTGCATTGTCGCCAGCGTTACGCGACCAGTTATAGAATTGGAGAGACATTCAGATCAGCCTTTCGAGAAGAACGGTGTTCGCGCTTGCAAGGCATTTCGCAGCGCGGCAAGGTTGACGGGACGCCTTTGGGCGAAGTGGATCGGGGATGCCTGCATGGCGGTCTCGGGGGACTGGATGAGCGGCCCCATGTCGGCCGGGGCTGCCTGCTGGGGGGCCTGTGCCTGAGCCATCTGCGGGAAGATCGGCGCGGGAGCCGAGGGCAGCGTTAAAGGGGCGCCAGGCGCGCTTGCGGGACTCGCCTGTGCGGGTTGGGGTTGGGAGGGACTTTGGCCCATCTTCCGCGCTGCCCACGCCTGCAAGTCCCCTGCGGTCATCTTGGCCAGGAACGGATTGGCCTTGACTGCCGCATCCCCGAGGATCGAGCCAACTGGCGCGTTTGGATCGGCCTGGAGAACCTTGACTGCGCCTTGAGGGCCGGCAAAGTGGGCCAAATAGGTATTTCCTGACGTGACCGGCAGGCCGTTTTTCTGTAGGATGGCTTGGTTGTCAGCGGCGTAGGCGTCAACCATCTCTTTCGAGAGGTTCGGATCACCCCGCATCGCGAGGATTTCTTGATCGCTTTTCCCATCAGCCAAATCCGGCCGATGCTGCCGGATCATGGACAGCCAAGTCGAATTGATGAACTGGCCGGCGCCTGTCGCGGACGAATTCGGATTTGTGGCGTTGGCGTCGCCGCCGCTCTCAGCCCCAACGATCAGATCAGATAGCGCCATGGACGTTGATCTAGAGCCTCAGAATTGGAGTTCGGATCGAGAAAAGCCGAAAGAGCCAATCTTCGGCCCCGGTCTGCCCGGCGCCTTGGCTTGGCTCATCAGTTTTGCGATTACGGTTTCGATTACGTATTACTTCCGCCACTAACGGCGGNCGGCTGCCCGTCGCGGACGGAGCAACAGCAAGACCAGCGCTACCACCACGGCCGATCTGCTGCGCGACTTGGCGGATGGTATCAATACGCCGCGTGGCCTCATCAACCATCCGCTGAAGGGCCGCGGGACTCATGTTGGCACCACGCTGCAAGAGCACGTCGGCCACGGCCTGCCGAACCTGAGCCGTATTGCCGCTCAGGGCGTTCTGGCCGGCAGCCAAAGCGGAGCGGAGCGCGCCACCCCAGTTGCCCGTTAGCACTTGCCCGACCAATGTGGGATTGACGCCAAGAGCCTCGGAGTCAGCCAAATTATCTGCGGTCTTTGAACCGCCAAGAGCCGCATTCCGCGTCTCAAACATGGTCTGTTCGCGCGCAAGACGGCGGTTCATCGGGTCAAGCCTGCGGGGGAGATTTGGCCCTTGATGAAGGGACAATTCCTCAAGTTCTTGCTGGGCCTTATCGGAAGTCAGTGGACGCGCCTTGTTGACGCCCATCGCTCCCTTTTCGGCGCGGGCTGCCAGCGTGTCTGCATATCCGATGCGATATCCCTGCTTGGAGGGATCAGCGAGAGCTTGAAAGCGAGCTATATTGTCTGCTGCACGTCCTCGATTTGCAGCATCCGCGCCGGCTTGAACGGCATCACGAACTTGCGCGGGACCAGCAAACTCGCGGCGAGCGGCGCCGTAGGCCGGATTGACGGAATCGACCTCGCGCAGGAACGAGCGCCGGACATTATCAAGTGCACGTCCGTATTCGTCGAGGTTCAAGCGGCCCGTAGTGCCATCTCGATATCCCTCAAGGATGTTATCCCAACCCTTTTTCAGGAGGTTAATCGTCCGCATGTTCGGGACGCCAGACAAGATCGGGTCGCCAGCCTCGTTAAAGCCAGTGATGGCATAATCCAGCGGATCGAAGCGGCGCCCTTCCGCCAAGGCTTCGAGGCGCTGAACCGCCACGCCTTCACGCAACCCACGCTGTGCAACTGGATCATCAAAGAACTGCTGAAGTCGTTCATTCCAGACTGGGCGCTGACTAAGAGCCTCCTGATAAAGAGGAGCGCTATTTTGCCGAGCTTGTTGCGTCAACTCGTCAACGGTCTGTCGGGCCGTATTACCAGCCCCAAGGGCTTCGTCCACGATATCCGTAACGCGCTGTCCCTGCCCCGCCTGCCGGCCTTCCAGAGCATTGACAACTGCCGTTCTGCCTTCTCCGGGCGATCGGGCCACAGCCGAAAGCATCCGTTGCCCAGAGTTGCCGAGCGCGTCGGCTAAGGTATAGGGCTGTCCTGCCGCGTTTGCATCGATCACGTCTTGGGCGATCTCTGAGGCTGATTTTCCGCTCTCATTGACCGCTCGAGCAACCTGACTCTGCGAAAATCCTTCCGGATTGATGCGAGCGCGGATGTTGCTGATGATTGGCGAAGCAGCCTGTCCGACAAGGGAAACAAGGCCCGGTGCGACCGCTCCCACACCACCACCAACAACACCACCCAACAGAGCGTTATTGAAGCGCTCGCCGACTGAATTGCCCTCGCCGGCACCAGCCAGAGCGCCGAAAGCAGCGCTATCGCCAGCGGACGCCAGCGAACGCCGAACGAGCCCCGCGCCCTGCGGCAGAGCATTGGCGAACGACAAACCGGCCCGAGCCGCACCCAAGCCGGTTCCGACGCCGCCGGCAATCTCTGCGGCCGTGCCCAGCGCACCTGTGTTCTTGCGCGCATCGTCGAGGATCAGATCCTCGCGGGCTTTGGCGTAGTTGTAGGCTTCCTTGGGATTGAGAGTTCCGCGCTTGACCATCTCAAACGGGGTGGACAACCCGGCGAGAATTTCATCGGCAGTGTTGAATGTAAGGCCCTGCATGTAACGCCGAGCTACACCCGCGTTAGTGTCAACACCCTTCGCCTGTAGCGCGTCGCGCTCGTCAACTGCTGCCTGCTGATACTTGTCCAGCGTCGGAGCAGCCGGCTTCTTCAGATCATCAAGCGTCACGCCCTCGCTGCTGACATACGCATCAATGTCGCTCTCGGGAGCATTTTGAGCAATCATCTTGGCGATGTTGCCCTTGATCCGCGCGATATCTGCCATCAGTCGAGACCATACTTTTGCTTGAGGCTAGTTGAGGCGGATGCGGGAGGGGTGGCCTGCGCGCCGCCACCAGCCCTGGCCTTCAGCTTGGACACGCCAGCGTCGATCGCGTCGCGGAAGTCCTTAAGGGCCGTCCTGAAGTCGGCCTCGCTCTGCGCGCGGTCGAGGCGGGCCATAGCGTCCTCCGCCTTCTTGCCTTCAACCTCAGTGATCGCGCCGCCGCCACGAAGCAGCCCGTATGCCTGAAGGAAGGCCGAACCCTTGAGCTGATTGTAGCGGGCCAAGGCATCGCGGCCCTTCTCACCTAAAGTCCACGAGGGGCGGAATTGATCGAGAGGTCCGACGATGGAATCCAAACCTTCATTGTTAAGAAGCTGGTCGATCTTTGTTTTGGTCTGCTCTGCGTCGGCAACCGCACCTGGTAGCGCCACGGATGCCTCGCCTTGAGCCTTACCCTTGACCTCAGCCGCTTCTTTACCAGCGATGTCCTTCGGCTGCGTTCCGACCAGATTGCCGGTCCGCTTGTCGATAATGCCCCACTGCGTGCCGAGATCGACTTTATCGACGCCGCTCGAAACCTTGACGCCATCCGGAAGCTTAGTCTGGATCGCCTCGCCGCTCTTGCCCGTCTGCAACAGGACAGTGTTGCCCTGCGCGTCAGTGCCATAGACCGGGTTAAGCGAATACTCACCAGAGACCGCCTTCTTGCGGTTCATGAAGTCCCTAAATGAAAGGCTCGGCTCTTGGCGTTTGGCGTACTCGTATTCCTTGATGTCATCAGTTTGTCCGCTGATGCCCAGCATCTGGGGGAGAACGGCACGCAAAAGCGCGGGGTCTGAAACAACGCTCTGAGCCAGCGCGGGATCAAAGCCCTTGGTGACAAGGTATTTCGCCGTTTGGTTAGCGCGCTGCGTTGCAGGGTCTTGAAGCCCAGCCGCACTTCCAATGCCGCCGATTATCGCTCCCAACGGACCAGTATGGAGATTACCTAAGAATCCCCTTAAGCCAGCCCCGAAACCGCCAGCTGCCTGCTCCGGCTGCATCTGTGGCATCTGCCCTTGCGTTGGCTGAGCGTTCTGAGGAATTGCGGCTTCCTGGGGTTGATACAGATCAGCATTTCCCATTCGCGGCATTTGATAGCCGCCGATCTGAAGAGGCGATGCTTGCGCCGGTTGGTCTTGCTGTTGGAAGCCAGCAGATTGCGGAATGGCGCTCAGGCTCGGCGCCAACCGGCTCAGCAGGCCGCCGTTGCCGCCAGAAGGGTCGTAGAGATAGTCGAGAAGTCCGGCCATTTACGAACCGCCTCCAAACGAAATCGGCCCTTTGGGGATCAGCGATCCGATACCGCCCATGATCGTCGCGAACTGCTGCGCGCCCGACATCTGATTGGTCGTGTTGCTAGTCCCGCTCGATGTGCCACCAAGACCAGCGATCGGAATGCCGATATTGGCGAGAAGACCCAAGTTCTGAAGCGGGGTGCCGAGCCGCTGGGCTTCGGCTGCAAGCGTGTTGTTGGCACCAGAATTGAGCGCGTCCTGTCCCGCACTGATGGCGCCTACCCCCGCACCCTGGTTCGCAAGCTTCTGCTGTTGGAGCGCCGATAGAATGCCGCCCGTGGTGTTGCCGGCGCTGTAAAGATTGCCGGCCGCGCCCTGCTGGTTCTGGACGTTCTGATTGTACTGAGCCACGATCGTCGGAGCGAGCCCCTGAGTGAGGCCACGGCCAAGTGCCTGGCTGTTAGATCCGCTGAAATCACGTCCGGCCGCCGCGAACGAGCCGTTCACCTGATTGGTGATGTCGCTCGTCAGCGTATTGAGCGCATCCTTGAAGCCCGGCGTATCATACGGATTATAGTTCGTGTTCGATGCGAGCGGATTGGTCTGGCTGACATACTGCTGATAGGCGCTGTTGATGTTGCCGGCCTGATCGGTCGCACCGCCCCCGTTCAGAAGGTTGGTGGTGTATGCATTGACTGCGGGCGCGTACTGACCAACATTCGCGCCGTTCTGATCAATCGTGTTGATCGCGTTCGTCTGCGCACCATTGAGGCCCGTCTGCGGCAGATAGTTGTTGAGCTGCCCCAGGATGCCCGTAAGGGCGCCCTGCGCCGGCTGCCAAGGAGCAGTCGTGGACTGCTGCGTAGTCTCGCTCTTAGACGTTCCGCCCAATGGACTTCTCCAAGATGACGTACTCTCGGCGATAGCCTTCAAGTACCCGCTCCCAACCTGCGCGCCCTATGATGCGCGTAGAGGAGCAGCCTTCGTTGCTTGCGTACTTTTCAATTTGCTCGATCAGCGGTAGCCACCTGTCGCGATCTTCGCCACCACACGCCACGATCTCGCAAACCTTGCGCTTTCCATCGTCCGCCAGGCGCGTGGTCGCGGCGGCAAGGATTTTCCCACTCCAAGCAATCCAAAGGAGCTGATCGCCAGAGAGAACATCATACTCAGCGTCTTCAAACGCACTTAGGCCAGTTCGGTCTATCGCCGACCTGATGTACTGCTTTGCGTGCGGCCAAATCTCGTGGACGCGTTTCGGATCGACACAGATCAGTTCAGCCGAGGATGGCATAAAGAAACGTCCTGCCCGTCGTCGCGCTATTCGCGTGGGTGATCGTGAACGACTTGTTCGCGACCGCACTCAGGTACATCGTTCCGTTGCCAACCTCAGTTGCGGCATTCGCCGTTGTCGGCGTGAACAGCACCGTAGATCCAGCCGCGCAATTGTTGTCCGAAACCGTCGTGGTTGCCGCACTCACCGCCAGCGTAATCGTCCCAACCGCGTTCGAGCGTCCCGCTCCGAGTTGCTGAACCGCCAGAATGATCTTTTTCAGATCGGTCTCTGTAATGCCAGGAAGATAGACCGTCACTGCGAGCCCGCGCCCTTAACATCAGGCTCAACACCCACGCAGTAGCTCCAATTCGTCCCGGCGGGAATGCGTACCTTGAGCCGGGAATAGCGGGTCTCGCGGCGCATATCGCAGCGCCCCGTACGCAAGTTCATCAGCACCTCTGCACCGGCCGTCGCGGTCGCATTCGACGTGTCGCGATAGGAGGCTGACCCATACACTGTCGCCGCATCAGTCACGGGCCGGAAACCGTTGATATAGATCTTGTTGCCGTCCGTACCCTGCTCGCCGCTCTCCAGCGTCGCCTCAAGATTCGGGCCGCGATAAAACCCAAGCTTGTGCACGGAACTGAGCTGAGCGATTTCCGGCTGAACAGCTGTTGCATAGGCGTCGAGGCTCAGCGTCATCGCATCAAGTGATCCCCCGATGGTTCCACCTGACACATAGGCATTGGTAAAGGTCGAGCCCTGTAGATCGATATGCGTTGCATCAATGACGGTTATCTTCCAGTTCTCGCCATTGGCTTCCGTCGTACCAACAACCCCATTGATGGAGATAATCTGATTTGTCGTAAGCGTTGCAGTCGAAGCTACCGCGAGCCGGATCAAGCCAACCCCATTGTTTGCCGCTCCGGTGATGGCAATCGTGCCAGGCGCAATATTGTCGAGCGCCTCGAGCGTCAAACCGGTCTGCGAAATCCCTAGCAGGTACTCGCCATTGTCATTCACCTGGAACCACTGATCGAGAACATAGTCGTAGCCAATGATAGTGTCGTAGAGACCGACCTGACCACTAACCGATTTGTACGCCCAATAAACCCGTGACGTTCTCGGATCGGATGCTCCCAAGCAAAGCTGCAAGTTTCCCTTGTCGAGATTAGCGCCGAAAGTGCGGTCAACCTTTTCACGGCCGATCGGCTCCGGATATCCGCCTGGCGCGATCTTCGCAAAGCCCTGCGTGCCGTAGTAGAAGATCTGTTCGCCCGCCCGCACCAGCGAGTAAGGCGCATAGATACCTTTGTCCTGTGCGATGCGATCGATCTGGAAGATGATCGGCGAGCCCGGCACATACGACATGCGCCGGATGGCCTGATCTTGGAAGATGATGCCATACTCACCACCCGCCACGCCACGCACAATGCCGCCATCAGGGAAGTCCTGAAAGTCCGACGAGTTGACGCCACTGGTCCAAGTCGTCGTTGCGTTCAGGCCGGACCACTGAATGCGGTAGGGCTGCGACAGAAGGCCCGAAAGAACCAGAAACCGCCCGACAACCGAGATATAGGCAGCCTGCGGAGGCGTTCCGGCACAGTCTGCGAACGCAGAGGAGGACGAAAGGTCGTATACCTGCAAAGGCGCGTTCGCTTGTGTCGCAAACACGAGGTTTCCGAACTGAGCGAACTGCCATTGCGCAGTACCGGTTAGCGTCGAGTACGTTGCGCCTCCCTTGGAGACATCGACCCAGCTAAAGTCCGTATTGTTGAGCCGGTAGAGCTTTCCTGCCGTGGCGGCGAAGGTGATAACCGTGCCGTCCGACTTGAGCGCGTAGAACCCACCCCGGCAGGTTGCCGGAAGCGCCTGCGTGTACGCCGAAACGCTCGGGAACGGCCCATAGCCATCGGCGCGCGGCACCACGTTCAGGATCGTCTTCGGGG
This sequence comes from Bradyrhizobium centrolobii, assembly GCF_001641635.1. Taxonomy (GTDB): domain Bacteria; phylum Pseudomonadota; class Alphaproteobacteria; order Rhizobiales; family Xanthobacteraceae; genus Bradyrhizobium; species Bradyrhizobium centrolobii. Next base: position 75,230 of record NZ_LUUB01000079.1, on the reverse strand, counting down.
TCTGCGCCTCAAAATCTACGGTGTCAGGGGTCCAAGAACCCCATTTGAGAAGAGGCATCAGTGCGAGACCGGCTTACCTATGAATTGAGTTGGATCGTTGGTCCAAGTCGAGCTCGGACCAGTCTTCGGAGTCCAGCTCGAGGACGGCACGCTCGATGCAGCCCAACCAGGGTTCGGGGCTGCCTTGGGTATCCATGCTGAAGAAGGCGCGCCTTCTCCCATCCATGCCGTCGTCGTATTCCCGTGCTGCACCCAGTTGATGAAATCCCGCGTGAGCGTCGCAGCAAAGCCGGTGACGACATACGAGCCGGCAGCCGCGTTGAGAAACGTCGGGAACGAAGCCGGATTGCCCGTAATCGAATACGAGGTCACCGCAGCGCTAAAAACCAAACTGACCGTCGCCGGATTCACGCTGACCGCATACGAGGCCGTTACCGCCGGAAGACGCACAGCGAAGATAACGGGGTTTCCGGTCTCCGCGAACGTGCCGAGTGAACCGAGGAGATTGGTACTGAACAGAGCCGCGTTTCCCGTCACCGTATAGGTGGCGGCAGCGGTCGATTCTTTGACCAGAAAGAGAACCGCTTGCGCAGATACTACAAATGGCCCCGTGAGAGCGGGCAGCGTAATGTACTTGCTGGTAGGGATCTGACCGAGCGCCAGCCTGCCAACAGCGTCAAAGCCTAGCAGCGACACATCAACTCCCGGCCCATTTCGCTTCGAACCAGGTTCGGAACGGCGCGCTTCCGCCCAGTATCGTCAGCGTGCCCGTTCCCGTGAGCTGGGTGAAAATCTCCACGAAATCGGTCGATCCGTTGAGCGATACGAGCTTGGAGACGTTGGACGATCCAGCAGGACCGGTTACGAGAGTGATCGTGCGTGAATCCGCCACAGAGTTCTTGCGAATATCGAGATCGATTTCGCTCAAACTGGTTCCTGCGCTTCCTTGGACTGAGGCAGTAATGCGATACTTGCCGGCGACAGTCGGTTGGAAGCGGAAATTGGTCGTGTTGTCGTACCAGCTCGACGGGTCGGCAAGCTCGCTATCGAAATTGACCTTTGTAAAGCCGCTGGTGAACGATTGGTTCGCCGACAGGCTAGCCGAGAAGTACCAATTGGCAATGCCGACGTTGGCGAGAGCCTGTAACTTCTGCGCGTTTGTAAAGCTGTTGGCTTCCTCGATCGAAAGCATGTCCTCTTTGAGCGCAACAACTGCGACCTGAGGCGCTGCGGAGAAGCTGATCTTCGCCGTGGTGCCTAGCGAATTGAATAGAACCGTCGTCCGGGCAAGTACGCCGGTGCTGGTGTTATAAGCACCCTCACCAACCTCCCATTGGGTCAGATCGGAACTTTCAGCGCGATACTTGTACAGCCGCCCATTGACCACGCCGGCCACAGCGGGGCTCTGATAGCCCGTCACGGCACTCGAATAAGTCCAATCCGTCGTTCCGCCAGCGGTCGGAGTAAATCGGCAGACGTCGAGAAACGCTGCCATCAGGTGATCGTCAAGATCGGGCTGGGAAGCTGGACGGTGAACGTGTTGCCGTTGGTCAGCGTGAGAGCCGTGCCGTAGTCCCACCAGCCGATTTTTCGGGTCTGGGTCGAATTGTACAGGATCGCGTATTGAAACGGCCCAATAGAACCGCCCGAGGCCGTCCATGACGGATTCGTGCCGCCGGAAAATGAGAACGTACCGGATGTCTGTGAGCCGGTTATGGTGCCGATTGTCGTCCCGCCAGCCGTGTAGCCATTGGCTGTAGCGAGATCGCCGGTCGTGCTGTTCGTCGCATCTCCTGCGGTCGGCAGCGTGTTCGTAAGATAGACCTTGTAAACCTGCGCCGTGCCAGTTTGCATCTGATGCAGCGCGCTGGAAACATCCAGCACAAAGCCGTTGTATTTGTTGAAATTTGCCATTACGGCGTCACCCCGCTAACGCGCATGGTCGCCGGACCAGCGTTGAAGGTCGATGTCAGGCCAAGATTTGAAAGGCCGTCGAGCGCGGTCTTGAAGCCAAGCGCCCACGTCTGAATGCGGCCGTCCTCTTTCATATACGGAGCCGACTCGAGCAATGCGCCATATAGGTAGAGGTCTGGAGCCAGCGTCAGGAGCCAGTTTGTCGAATTCGTCGCGAGAGGCGGGATGTTGGTCCGATAGACCATCTCAACCGTGTAGGCAGCGTTCGGCGTCGGCGCCAACTCGATCTCGTTCGCGAAGATGGTGAAAAACAGAGGACGCCCCGGCGTATTCGCGTTGCCATACCGGAATTCGTCCATCTGCGTTCCGCTCATGAACTCAAGGCATGGCTTGCCCTGGACGCTAGAAAGCCTCATGCGTCGCATGGATTGGAAATCGCTTGGGAGCGCAATGAACTCCGGCTCAGAGGCGTTAGGATCTGTTAGGGCCGTCGCCCTTGCCTCCATCTGCCGAATATAGAGTTCACGGTTGAACTTCGCCTCGGCAAGCTGAATGAACGTAGGGATACGCGCGATCAGTGTCGTATCCTGATCGCGAGCAAGCCATTCAGTGACCGCCGTCTGGAGATCTGTATAATTGCTAATCGTAGCCATTAGCTACCGAACCCAAGCCAGCCAGCCACCATTGGGCTATCCACGCGCAGGAATTTCCAATCAGGATCTTGAATTTTGCGCTCAACAAGAGCGTCAAACTCGGGCGTGAACGGCCTAAGTTCGGTGTTCCCGGCATTCCATTCCTCACGAAGCCACTGCTCGTAGAAGATGTTCGGGATATGCGCGACATGGCGCCCCCAGTCGCTCTTTTGACGGAGCGTCTGGAGGTACTTGTTGAAATCAAGATGCGGCTCGACATCCTGCTCACGATAGATCGTGAACGTATTTTCGCTCTGATCGACGTGAAGCTCAGTTTTGAGAAAATCGCTTTCGTTGCCGACCAGAACCGACATCAGCTCATCTCAGTGACGCTAAGATTTCCGGTGCCGGCATCGTTTCCGATAACGGCGATCTTCTGGCCTGGCGTGACCGTGAAATACTCGCCTAGAGTCCCACTTGGAACGAACGTATCAGTTACCGTGGCGGTCGGGGTGCCATCTCCGATGCGGATACGCACGCCACCCGTCCCGGCAACGAAGCCTGTGCCAGATACTGAAACGCGGATCTGATAAGTTTGCGGGCCGAAAGCAGCCGAAGCGGCCGAGGCACCACCAGACGCGGCAAACGCCACATTCTGCGACGCACCTTGCCGCGAAGATGATGCTTTTGGAAAGAATGCCATCTGTAAACCTCAAGAAAAACGCGCACCTTTCGATGCGCGCTTGGGTTAGGTCATCGAGCGAATAACGAGTGCGAATGCGCCGGGGATGGACGCGCCAGTGCCGCCCGAAGCGGTAAAGGTGATGCAGTCACCCTCATTGACGAAGACACCGGAACTTGCGCCGACGCCGGCAAACTCAACTACAGAGCCAGCACGAGCGCCCGTACCGGCCGCGATCGTCAACGCACCGCCGGCAATGTCAGATCCGCCATTGATGGTCACGGTGACAGTGGTCGTGCCAGTGGTGGTGCCACCAGCGGCGGCCATAACACGCTGAGCCCAGCCGCTTTCGGTCGCGATTGCGGTTGCAGCCACCGGAGTGGTCGCAATCGACGTAGTATTGCTCGCAAATATCCCTTCATTGAGCGGGCGCGGTTTGATGAGTGGCATTTAAGCCTCCAAGAAAAAGGGCCGCCCAAAGGACGGCCCAAAGGTTGACGATGAAGGCTCGCTTAGGCCGAGGTGCAGTCGAACACGCCGCCGGAGGCCGCCTCGTTGCGAGCCTCCAGAGCGTACTCCGACACCATGAAGCCCTGATCGGTATCAGAGACCTTCGCAAGCGGTTCGGAGACCATCGCCGAACCAGGCAGATGACCGACCGCCCACTTGGCTGTTTCCAGCACCAGAACATCACGAGCACGGATGTTGCGCGACGGGACAACCTTCAGCTTACCGAAGTCGGAATCGTAGGCATCAACTGCAGCCACGATCCGACGCGAGGTCGCCTGCTCCATCGGAGTCGATCGGCCCGTGAAGGTCGAGAAGGCTTGCTTGTTGAAGCCACCAGCCATCACAAGGTTCGGTTTGCCGCCCGCCGTCCAGATCTTCTGGAGGACGTTCTTCAGACGAACTTCAGTGAAGGCGATCTGGGTACCGTCCGTGCGGGTACCGGTGCCATCAGCCGCCGCCGGATCAACGCCGGAAGCACCCTTGTCAGTGTTGGTCTTAATCCAGGAAAGGATCGAGGCCGTCTTGCGGGCGGTCGTGGTATTGCCGGCGTTGGTGGCCTGGTTGGTGCCGCTCAGAATCGAGTCGATATCGATCTTGAGCGCCTGACCCTTCAGCAACTTCTGGAAGTCGAACTCGTTACCACGGCCGGCGGGATTGACGGCCTGCTGAGTGCGCGACACACCATAGGCCTTGCGGCTGATCTGGTGGTTGTTGCCGAGACGGGTGGTCAGGGTCGCGTTGTCGAGCGCGACAGTATCGCCTTCGAGCTGTGCGTTACCGGTGTTGACCGCATCAAGGGCAACGGTCTGCCATTCATGCTTGACCGCTTTCGTGCCGATCTTCTCGACGGCCGAGAAAAACGGAGTTTCGGTCGGGGAGATCTTCCAGATTTCGTCCGAGAGGTCTTCCCGGTTGCCGATCGTCGGATAGGTGGTCTGTGCGCCAGTGGGGATAGTCATCGTTTAGTCCTTTAAGATGCGCTGCGGCGGCGTTTCGCCTGGTAGAGCGCGAATGCGTCCTCTACTGAGCCGGAGCCGTTGAGTTTGGTGCGAAGTGCTTGGACGGATTCGGCGGCTTGCGCTCCCTTCGGAGCCGAGACGCCGGGCTTTTGAACCGCTGGAACAGGTTTGGTGAGGGCTTTCGCGGGAGCTGCCTTCACTTCCTTTTGCTTCATGAATTCGTAGATCATCTTCTGAATGCCGGCGTTGGACAGGATCTCGTGTCCAATATCGTCCTGCAGCCATCGGGTGAGCTGATCCATGGATAGCTCGAGGTCGTTCGTCAGTGTGGCAACGGCCCTTTCGCGGATTTCGACGGACTTCTTGACATCCGCCATATCTGGTACGAGCTCGATCAGCCGCTTGTTCTGCTCGGTCTCGTAAACCGTTCGCTTTGATTGACGCTCCTGCAAAGTACGCTGCTCGTTTGCCCGCTCCTCGGCTTTCGCGTGACCAAGCTCCATCTGACGAAGCTGCCACTGCTGGAACCGGAAGGGGTCCTCAGCCTGCAACTTCCGCACATCGTTCATGGTCTGGATGTCTCCAAACTCATTCTGAAGTGCAGTCTCAAGGGCTTGGGTATAAGCAGACTGCTTTGAAACGTACTGCTCTCGCTCCTGTTTCCACTTCGCCTGGTCGGCCTCAGCGGCCTTCCGGGCGTCAGCGGCTTCGTTCTGAGCGCGTCGAAGATTCGAGTCTCGTTCCAGTTCGCGCGCAACGATCTTCTGTTGCAAGGCGCGTGGCGTGGCCTTCCACTCGGCATCTTCTGCCTCAGTCCAAGACTTTGGGCGCTCGATGGGCGGCTCTGCGGCCGGGTCGGCTCCTTCGTCTTCGCCGTGAACCTCTTCAGGAGGGGCGGCGTCTTCAGCTTTCGCTTCTGATTCCGTCTCGGCGGTCGCGGGTTCCGCGCTCTCTGCCGGTGCGTTCTTCTTCTTCTGAAAATCTGCTACAGCCTGTTCAACCGAATACTCGGTATCGAGGTCGAGGGTCGGGGCGCCAATGACCGGCGCAGGCTCAAGCTCGCCGCCAGCGGCAGCGTTTTCAGTGCTCATACAGTGTCCTTTAGATGATACCGAAGCGCTTCTTGCGCTCGGCTTCCTGGGCCAGCTTTGCCAAGTCGCTCTTGGCAACCGCCCCATTGTTCACGACCGTCACGAGATGATCCTGCACGACGTCCACGACCCGAGCCGCCATCCAGCATTTGTCACGGAAGGCGGTTTGCGTTACGTCCGTATTGAGCAGTTGGTCGAGATAGGTCTGCTTCAGCTTCGCAAAGCACTCCTTGAGCAATTTGCTTTCGAGGAGAGCCCTAGCCTCGTCGCCGGCTTTGATGTCCTGATGTAGCTTGAACTCAGGTTGCATCTACTTCCTCACGGAAATCGCCGCACCAGTCGTTTTCGTCAACGATAGGGAAGACCGCTCCCTTCCCGCTGTTGACCAGGACGGGCGCCCGGCGCCGGCAGTAGAACTGCGTGTCGTTAGACTCGTGCATCTCTCCGAACTCGCATGTCCCGCACGCGGCGCGGTCGCGGAGGGGAGCTAAACGAGGCTGTTTCATGCTTCAGCGCGCCCCATCTTTACGCGGATGCGGATGTTTTTCCGCCAGCCGTTGATTTCATCCCATTCCATGCCGTTGTCGAACCTTACAGAATGGATGAGCCACGCATACCAATTTCCGCCCTCTTTGTAGGTGAATTCAATTGGCTTCATGCATCCGCCTTCGGCTTATTCTTCGCCTGTTCGCGCATCACTTCCATTTTGGTATCATGCGCATGAGCAGTCGCGGCCATGTCCAACACCCGGCCGGCCATATCCATGTGATGCTCTTGCTGCTTGTGCGCGTGATCCTGTGCAGCCATCGTCATTTTCAGCCGCGCATCAAGCGCAGCCAGCATAGTATCAACCTGCGCCTTGAACCGCGCGACCTCGATATCAGCCTGAGCCTGGATCTGCTCGTGAACAGCATCGAGTTGAGCCTTTTGCTGGTCGAGCTGCGCTTTCTGCGCTGTCTCTGCCTGCTTGCCGGCCTGCTTCATCTGCTCGATCTGCACTTTGGGATCGGGCTGAGGTTGCGGCGCCGGATATTTCAGCGAGCCGTCCGGATTCTTGGTGCTCGGGTCATTGAAGAACTTGTCCGCGCTCTTATGGCCAGAAATGCGCGTCAGCTCGGCTGCGGTATTGTAGATCTTCTCATCGTCGACGATGTTGGTCTTGCCGCCGAGCAGCAATTCTTTCTGGAAGTTGGCGATGCCCATCGTCTGAGCGTACTGCTGAGCCTTACCGCCGTCACCCAGCCCCACCGAAACGGTCAGATCGTTGCGCGCCTTCCAATTCCTCGGATCGACTGAGACCCACTGATTGCGTAACCGGACAGTTTCAGCTTTCTGCCCATGCTGGCGAATGGTGCCATGCAAGAGCCAAAACAGATCGCGGATGCCGGTCTCGGCAAAGATCCGCGCGATCAGCTTCATCTTGGCCTGCGCCATCGTGAAGACCTGATTGACGGCCGTTGCGGACTGGTTCTGTAGCGCGTTCGCGTCTACTCCCTGGCCCGTCCGGGTCACACCAGAGCGCATTTCCCGGATCTGATCCATATAGGTCATGACCGGGAGCAATTCGCCGACGATAGACTGCGTTGCGAGCGGCGTCACAGTGCCGGATGTCTTGACGCGAACGATACCATTGCGGCGAACCGTCAGCAGGTCGTCCAGCGTGTTGACGTTAGCGCCCCCCTCAGCGACTTCATGGCGAGGATTTGCCACCAAATATGAGTTATCAAGGACACCACGCAACAGCGCCGTATTGATGCGCTGAATGTCCATTACCAAGTCGGCAACCGACCGGCCGCAGAGCCGGTGAGGCTGGAGGATCGGCGTCAAGACGGCGAAGGGGATAACGTCCACCTCCTCAACGTCCGACTTCCCGTCCTTCTTGAGAACCTGGTTCTTCTCGCCAGCCGTCGTGACCTTGTACAGACACGGTTTCCCGTTCTGCTCGTAGTCCATCCGAATGTAGTGTTCGGTGGTCTTGATCGGACGGGCAGAACGATTGGCCGTCTCAGTGGCGAAATTCTCTTCCCCAACCGTGTCCCGCGCCAACTCCTCCGAGTTGGAGGCAAAGTTGAAGGTCGGCAGTTCCTTTACCTGATCCTCGTCGTAACCTTGCGCGATAAGATCGGCCTCGGTCAGGTTCGGCGGCGAATGAAAGAAATAGTTGCAATCGCGCATCGTGCGCGTATTGCGCCCCCAGCCAACCTCCTCCGGAGCGCAAGCCAGAACTCGAGCCTGCGCAAAATTCGAGGTACGCAGGAGCTTGACGTTATGGACAGGCGCCGGCTGCCCGGTCATCGGGTCGGGCGGGCCCTGCTCGACATCATGCTCAATGATCTCAAGCGTGCCGTTTGATTGTAGTACATCGAACGCGACCTGAGCGAACTGGTCTTCGCTCAGCCCGAGATAGGTTTCCTTCTCTTCCTTCTCGTGTTCGTCCCACCAGACCTTGACCGCGCCAAGCTTCTGCAACAGAGCATCGAACACGAATTCGTACAGGACCACGAAGCCGGGGTTCTGGTTCATGAAGACGTGGTTGACGTAATCTGATTCCTGTAAGGCCCCCTGCTCGTCGTCAGGACCGGCGGGGTTGAACTTGACCACATCCTCAGATGAACAGAAAATGTCCATCATGAACGGCATCATGCCGAGCACGGTATCCGCAACGTCCGTAGAGACCGCCTTGGACTGCCCGTCGAGCGCCGGCATGTCCTTGGTCATGTCGCCAAGGTAATAGTCCATAGCGTCTTCGCGCTGCGACGAGATTTCCGACGCTTCCATGGTGGCAACGGCTTCTGCCCGCTCCATGGTAAGCATAGCCATCAGCGCATCGTCGGAAAGCTTAGGCAACGCCGGATTTCCCGTAGGACAGATTGCGCGTGAAACCCTCAACCACTTCGCCTGAAAGCTCCCGCCTGATCGATCGCGTCAGATTGCCGGCAATCGCCTTGGGATCGGCGCCATCGTGCAGGCGCACGCGATACAGCGGGTTTTCGAGATGTCGGCCATCCCGGAAGGTCATTTGCAAATAGCCGTCCTCAAGCTTGTAGAAGCCCTCTGTGACCTGTCCCGCATCGCCATCGCTGGGCGCTCTGAGTTGAATGGTGACGCTATGAACGGTCAACGCGCCAACTCCATCAGCAGATACGCCACGATCCCTATCGGGACGAGGGCCGCACTGTAAATGATCGCCAAGTCCTTAATCATGCGTAACCTTGGGTGGGGTAGACGAGCTGGCGATTGAAGTTCGCAGAACGTCCCGGCTCCTCGTAACAAACCGCCATCATGCCCAGCGAATCCGCAGCATGCGACGACCAATCATGATCAGGACCGAGACCAACATTCCGCGCTTCGTCTTTCTTCTCGTGATAGAAGCCCAGCGCATCGCGGCCAGCTTCCGTTGTATCCGCATTGAACCAAAGCTTGGGGCCAAGCCTGCGAAGAGACTCAATCCGCATCATTGCAGCGCCAGGACCTTGGTTCGGAACTGGCGGCTCGCACTTGAAGCCGGCCTCCTCCCAATGGTCTACGTAGCGCTTGCCTGTGAACACCTTGTCAGCATTCACGCCGTCATGCGGTAGGTAGTTGATGGCGCTTTCATAGCCATTCTCGCGCATCCAGTTCACATGGAAGGCGAGGACCTGGCCCACAGACTCGTAGTAGTTCAGTACCTTGATCTGATCGCCCACCCACTGGACAATCCAGATCGTGTATGCGTCGGCCTTGGCACCAGAGCCGCCAATGTCATGGAATGCCCGGATCGGCAGTAGCGGATCGGCCGAGACGTTGCCAATCCTGCCATCTGCCTTGGCCTTGGCGAGCAGCGACGCGAAGTACGCGCCCTCAAAAGCGGTCGCGTAGCCGCCCTCCCAGATGTGATCGTACCGCTCCGGGTAAAGCTCGAGATCAAGCTTGCGCTCGGCTTCGAGCTCGTCCGTCCAGAACGGATTGTCCCGCCAATTGGCCTGGACGACGATCGCATTCTCGGGCTTCTTCGAGCGCAAGAACTCGTCAACCGCGTCAACCTTGCGCCGTGGATTCCAGCGAAACCAGATCTGGCTTCCCGGCGCTCGGATCGTGGGGCGCAGCAGCGTCAGGCTTCGAGCGCTGAGCGTCTGCGCCTCTTCCACATCCGCAATGCGGAAGCCCTCGAGCGACTTGATGGACTCGGCAGTGTGATCCTGCATGCCCTGGAAGATGATAATTCCATCTCCCGGCGTCTCGATCTTGTCGTTAAAGACCTGAAACTCGCGCCCAACACCCATCGACTGGATCTTGCTTTCGATCAGTCGCTTGGACGATTGCGCCAAGGTCTTCTGCACCTCGCGGATACAGACCGCTAACGTGCCTTTCTCGGCTAAGCACTCCTCAACGAGCATTTCCGCGAAGAAATGCGACTTGCCGGAGCCTCGGCCGCCATATACGCCCTTGTAGCGGGACGGCTGGAGGAGCGGCTGATATACCCTAGGTGTTTTGATTTGAAGGGTCGACAATCACGCGCTCGATCTTGTGGATGAGCTTGATGGCGTCGCCGTCCTCATCACCAGAGATGGGCTGCGTCGGCTTACCCCACCCTCGATCAAGCAATGCTACCGACGCAGCGACGCGCGCAGATTCAGACGTCCCGTTCTGGGCGATGCCGGCGAGTGTAGATAGGGCCGTTTCGGTATGCGAACGCGCCAAAGATCGGATATCGCTAGGAGTTTTAGCCATTTAACGAATGGGGCTACTTGCCCTTCTTGCCGCCGTGATAGTTCGGGCCGCCCGGAGCCGCGCCCTTGCGACGGGCGATAGCCCCAATAACCGCTCCCGGCACGTGCTGCGCCTTGAGCTGTGCCGCGCGCCCACCATGGCCGAGCTTGTTGCTCTTGCCGTGGAATGAGCCGGTTTTCTTGGTGTTAGCCATCGTCGTTCTCCACGAGTTTCCATTTGTGAAGTGTGTTCGGCGCAAAGACATCGCGCTGAACATGGGCGTCAGCATCGAACCAAACGACAGCCACCAAACTATCGGCGCGCACGTCTTCAACGGTCATAAGAGGACCGCCAGCCTTGCGGCTGACGACATCGCCCTCGCGGAACGTCACGCCGGCCCTCCGTTCGAGTTGAGGCCAAGTGCCGCCTTCAGATCGGCAGTTTCGTCCTTGACCGCCTTCACCTGGTTCTTGGCCTCGACCACGGTGTCTTGAAGTTCAGTCATAGCAGCGGCCATATCAGTACCAGCTGTTGCTAACTCTGCCTTCGCCGCCGCTAACTGCGTGCGGATCTGCTCAGCAAGGAACTTAGCGCCCGTGACGCTCACCTTCGTGTTCTCCGTCCGGATGAATGGATTTTGCAGCGCGAGGCGGATTTCATCATTCGAGGCCATCGGCCCCACCTCTACGCTCTTGTCCCCGATTTGGATAATCTGGTTGCCGTTATCGGCATAGCTGACAATTAGATTTTCCGATCCAGGCAGATCCTTGAAGGCCTGGCGCAGTTCGCTAACCGACATTCCGCCAAGTCTCCGAGTATCCTCTACCGCGATCGAGAGCCGCGCTGCATACCAGCGCAGATCATGTTCGCTAAGACCACGCTCAGGAGCCATGCCACAACGCCGACATAGACCTTAACCGCGATATCAGCCCACTCGACTGCGACGGGGATGCCGACAAAGAGCGGGATCAAATGCGGCTCACTGGCACGATCTTGCCGCCGCGCTTCACGAGCTCGGCTTGGCCGTTGACGATCATCTTCGCGAGAAACTGAAGCTGTTCTTTGCTCATGTGCTTTTCCTGCTTTTCGAGATTCCTGCGGACCTTGGCGAAGAACGAGAGGGGGAGCATCTAACCTAGCGCCCGCTGGATGCTGACGACATAACCCTCGATCGCCGAGAGCTTCGCGTGAGCTTCATCGGCTGAATCATTGAGCCGGTGGATGGCGCCACCCGGCACTGCCTTCGCTTCGTTCGGATTGCCGCCGATTTGATTCAGCGCCGACATCGCGCCAATCTGCGAACAAATCATCGAAAGCGCATCAATGGACTTGGCAAGACGCTCATTTAGCGTTTCGATGCGCGAAGCCGCGCTGGCGAGCGTCCGGGGAGCTTCCACCTTATTTGCCTGGCCAATAGCGCCCAATACAGCACCCTGGTAGGCATTCGCAGCATTATTCATCGCCTGATATTCCATGCTCATGCTGGGTCCTGTTCTGGCGCTGTATATTCAGCTGGCGCCGTGTCTCGGTGGTAGTGGTTCACATCAACCGGGAAGGCCTCAACGAATACCGCATTCGCCAAAACAACCAGGTCGTCTAGTCCCCCGCCCTTCGTATAGTGGCGCGATTTGGTCTTGAAGTCGGCGTAGATCAATTCGCCCATGTTGCCACCCTTAGAATTTCTGCGGCTCGCGGGTCGTCATTGCACATCCTTGGGAGGCTGGGCCCCAACCGCACTACGTGGCGCCTACGCAGCTACACCGGGAGCGCAGCCCTCATGGCTGGTGGTGGAGAGGTGGCCATTGGCAATATTGCCCCCGGAGTTCTTGTCCATGCTGAGAAACACTTCACGCATCGTCGCGAGAGCCTTCCGCATCAGACGAGATGCTTGATGGTAGGAGACGCCCAGCTCGCGAGCGGCATCAGCCATGTTCTTGCGCGGATTGTCCAAATACACCCAACGAACTAGCTTTCGCTGTGCGCCGGTCAACGAGATGAACGCAGCAGAAAACCTATCCTGACGATACTGAATATCTTCGTACATGCAGGTCAGCTCTTCGGGCGACGCGTCCAGCTTTGACCACATTTCACAAATCGCTGCAGCGTTGCCGAACTCGCCCCAAGAATCCCAGTCAAACACGCGCTCGATGCTGTCGCTAACTCGCTGGGGCGAGATGCCCAAGCCTTCCTTCGGGAACCATTGGGACTGAGACCTAGTGGCCTCTACTGCATCCATGATCGCCGATCGAATCTTGGTCGTAGCCCATGTTGAGAACTTTGCCTTGTCGGCGTCGAAAGACCTCGCCGCCTTGATCAAGCCCACCCGGCCGACTGCCAGAAGATCCTCAAACTCTAACTCGCCACCACGAAACTCTGCCGCAATTGCGGGAACAAGATCATCCATGTGCTCAATGACGAGCTGGTTCTGTTCGGCTTCGGTCAAGGTCCACCCATTCTTTGCCTCTCCTACTAATTATCGGAACCAAAATGAAATTTAGCGCGAGGGTTTCGCCTCTCGCACTGAGCCGTCTGAGGGATCGCGGATCATTGCATCGTCCTCAATTTCGTCATGCTTGCTTGCTGGTCGACGGCGAGCGGGGTGTATCCGGGCGGCCATTGCGCCGTATGCTGCCATCCGCCCTTGCTATCTCGCGGGTATGGCTTCCCCTCGCGGGCCTTCCGATAGGAATCCCAAGCGTCCTGCTCTTCGCTACCAAACTTGGCGTAGAAACCGCCGGAAGACTGCGCAATTTCCGCTATTGGCCGCCCAGCAGGCTTGACCTTGCTGGATCTGATCCACTTGCGCCATGTTGCCGGCCAATCGAGCTTGACCCCACCGCTCCCAGGCTTCGCGATCCAGTAATCCCGGAAGTTCGCGGCCTCGGCGTCGATTTGAGTTTCCGACCAGCCAAGCTTGCGAGCGAAGTTACGTTCGACTTCGGCAGGCGTCCAGTCCGGTGGAAGCCGCTCCCCTCTCTTTCTATTAAGATTAGAAGAAGAGAGAGGCAAAATAGGACATTCCGCGGAGTCCGGTGGAATTCCACCGGAATTCCGGTGGACACGCTTCCTTTCTCGATCATAGGCGCGACGTTTTTCAGCCGTTTTGTCCACCGGAATGTCCACCGGAATTCCGCGGACAGTTGCCGCCTCAATGCCGGCCTGAAAGGCTCTCGCGACCATCTGAGCAGCCAGCGCGGGCGGCGTTCCTGCCGCTACTAGCGCTTCAACAATGTCACCGATATCGCTCAAGCAGCCTCCGTGCCGATCGGGGCCTCATAACCCCATGCGTCCCAACCTGGACGCGCAGCACGCGCATTCAACTCAATCTTGGGAAGGCTCGGAAAGTATCGCTCAATGAGCTGATAGAACTTCTCCGGCTTCTCGGAGTGGCGCCCAACGGGGGCATCCACTAAGCTCTCAACTTGGGTGCCCATTGCGGGCGCCGGCACGTTGCCTCTAGTACCAACAAGCAGGATCTCGTGCTGATTCCTGAACCAATAGCCCGTACCAATCCTGTCCTTAGCCCAGATGCAGTGCGATTTATACCGGAAGTCCCAAGCATCCATTACACGCAAAGCATCTGGCAGCATTGGCACGGTCGCCCAGAGAAAGAGCACACAATCATCGGCGGCGATGTCAGCGACGGGACGATTGCAAATGTCCTCCGTCGAGCTGGTCGGATAGTGATTGTCTGCCGCGCGATCCATGCCGGTGTCTCGGCTATAGACCTCGAAACGCCACTCAGGATCGGCATAGATCACGCCGTAGCGCTTATCCGGGAGTGCAGTCTGTCTGGCCGCGAGCTCGCGTTCGCGCTCTGCACGGCGCTCCTTTTTGTCCGTGGCAGCTATGTCAAGCGGAACGCGATCGCCTTTTGCTATCCGATCCCGGACACTCTCGACCATCGCCTCAAAGGCCTGTTCTCCGACGCCGCCAATGCGCTGCGCACGAGAGGACAGCTTCTTGTCGATGCCAACGTCGGCCAACGTCAAAACCGGTTCCTCAGAAGAACCGGTTTTCGAGGGTCTCCCGCCCCTATGCAATTCCTGCTGCGAAAGCATGATGCCTAGGCGCCGCTCAGCGCGAAGGCGCAATTCAGTAGCGTCGATTTCAAGCTGAGTATCCTTAGCCATGCGAGCATATGCGCGCATGGCTTCGGATTTGTCGCGGATGTCCTTCACCTCATCAACGCTGCGAGCCTCCGCAAGAGCGGCCCGCGCGGTTTCATATCGAACTAGTTGCGTCATCCCCCGTCCTTTGAGCTAGCTTCCCAGTTGTTGATTTCTTCTAGAGTCTGGTCGATCAGGTCGCGGAGTGCCGCGAGAGTTTCTTTTGCTCTGATCGCCGCACGACCGGAGACGAAGTAGGGCCCCGGAGGTGGCAGCTCAGATGAAGACGCCGCTGCGATGGTGGAGGCCCGGCGACCCAGCGCCGAATTTCCAGTATTGATCTCAGATACGCGGCCACCATTCGAACCGCCGAAATATGCGGCTATGTCCGACTGCCGATCACCACGAGCCAGCATGCCCTTAATGATCGCGATCTCTCCATCACTTAACGCCATGTCTCTCTCCTGCCATTCTGGATTTACGAAGTGCAAAATGCGCTCCGTCAGCCACGATATTAGCGAGGTGCGACTCGGACAGTTCGATCGTCATCGGACTTATCCACCCTTCTGGCTGGATATTGAGCATGTACACGTTTGGTTCTGGCGAGGTGAGCCAGGCGAGTTGCGCTTTCATGCAGCCCTCGTTTCGCGCTTGAGCTGCTTCAGCACGCATTCAGCCAATAAGCCCTCAAGTTCGTTACGGCGGCCGCTGCGGGGCTTCTCAGCAGCAGCCAGGGCTTTGAGGTGGGCAATCCGATGATGCAACGGAATGCGCTCGAGGCGCCGTGCAATGACATGGATCGGAGTCATCGGAATTGAGCCTCCAATTTCCGAACGGTCGCAGCAAATGACCGATCGGACTCAATCATGCGCGCGATCTTCTGCGCGGCATGCACCGCCGTCGAATGATCTCGGCCGCCAAATCGCTTTGCGATCTCGGGGAACGTCCGCGGAGTGAGCGTCCGGGCGAGGTACATCGCAACCTGCCTCGGCAACGCCAAGTTCATTGCGCGGCGCGGCGAATCCATATCGATCGGCGAAATCTTGAAGTGCCTGCAAACGCAGAGCTTGATTTCCTTGATCGTCGGCGCGCGCGGCCCATCGTCAATGGACATAATCCATTCGTCTTGAATAGGCGGCGGGGGTTCCGGCTCCGGGAGAGGAGCTTCGACAATGATGACCGGCTCCGATTTGAAATCGCCGCCGTGGTATTCAACCAAGCGAGACAAAAGCCCATTGCTCGCATTGATGTTGCGCACGCGTAGCTGCTCCTGATGGAGCGCGAACTGCCTACTCTCGTCCATCGTTTCCCCCCTTGATCTCAGGTGCGATCCAGACCGCGAATGACGCGAGCCGCGTCGAGAAGCGCAGCAACATCCGCGCTATAGATATCCTGATGTTTTGCATTCAACTTCCCAGCCAAGTTCTCGAACTGTTTAGCCAGTTCCGCCGCCTCTCGTTTGGCTTTAGCTATTGCCGCCTCACGCTTTACTGCCTTCGCTGCCCAGTGGTCTGGGTCGTCGATTTCTCCGAGCCAAAGCGAGCGCGCCGTTCGATAGGAAGTGCCGATCTGCTTGGCGACGGCAGTCAGCCATCGCGGCTGCTCGCCGTATCCTGGCGGTGAACCCGCCACATCGATCATTGCCTGACGCACACACATTTTGGACAACTTCTCCAACATTTGGATTTTATCCCTGCCATGGTTGGTTCATGGCGAAGGAAGCACTTATTCAAGATAACGACGTTTGGTCCCCGATCGGCCTGGCCGCCGCACGGGTCCTAGAAGCTTGCGAAGAACAGAAGAAAGACAGCGAGCGGGACACTTCCCGCCAGCGCACAGAGAAAGAGAAGACCGAAGACGAGCGCCGCTATATCGATCAGCGCTTGCGCGACATCGAGCGCTTTGAGCAGCTCTATCGCACGGCGATAAAAGGGTCTCGACGATGAGACCAAGTTGGCCGACCCAGGGAGGAGAACGGCCGGCGAAGAAGAGGTTTCGGCGCGGGAATTGTATTTCGTGAACGCGCTGCGAGCGCCGGCAGGAGGACGAATGCCCCCCGTCTCCTGCCGGCGCGTCATTTCGAAATGGCTACTCATTGCCGCACCCCGTATTTTCCCGGAGAAACGAGATGGACGTGATCGATCCGCATAACGCCCAGGAAATTTTTTTCGACGGCATTCACGAAGTGAAGATTGTCGCGGGTATCGTTCGAATCGTTCTTTTCAGCCGACAAAACGACGTGGGAACGGTAGTCGCACGATTGGCGCTCCCACTCTCCGAATTGCCAGACGCGATTCAGGAGTTGGTGATAGCGCTCACAAACGCTGCGAAAAGCGCGGGCCCATAAACGAGTTGAAGTTCCGAAACTTGGAACAGCAGAGATTGAATCAACTGGTGGGAAACTTTTGTAGCAATTGCGCGCTGACGTTTTTAGCTTGCTGCAATTTCCCAACGGCGCATAGGATGATCCCCTCACCAAGGGCTGGGGACATTTCCTATGGACGACCGAGAACTGCTTTTCCAAGCGGCCGGAATGCAAACGGTTTACGTCGACGGTTTTGGGGCTTTTCGGAAAATAAATGGAGTACTCCGCTGCGTCGGCTTCACCATCGACAGTGGCGCACAGATCAACTTGATTGTTTCTCTCGTTGGCGCCGAAGCTGCAAACGTCGAAGCGCGCCGCGTGCTCGACGAGAAGGTCAGCAACACCCTCATTCCGGAGCGGCTTCGGCTTGCTCATTAAGCCGCTCCGAACATTTTAGCGAGATCGGGCCGCAATTCCCTGGCCGGAATGCCCGTGATCGCCGCGACTGCCGGAACGTCTTGAGGTGGGACTTTCTGGTCCCGTTCGATGCGCGAAAGCTTGGCAATAGATGGCCGCGGGAAACCATGCAGCGGGAAGAGATTGCAGATCTCTTCCAAGCTGCGCGTACCGCGCCATCGGCGTAGAGGATTGGTTTCAGCATCTTCACTCATGCTCCGCTCACTTACACCAGATGCAAATGACGCGCAAGCGGTTTTTCATCTGGTGCTAGGGTAATCAGTTTGCATGTTGTGTAAGATGTTGCAATGTCGAAAAGAATTGGCTTCCGCCCCAAGGTGCAACGGCGCCGCACATTCTTCCGCCAATGGCGGGAGTTCCGCGGGCTCACCCAGGAACAACTGGCAGAGAGGTTGGAAACGTCCGTTGCCAGCATCTCGCGCATCGAGAGCGGGACCCAGCCCTATACCCAAGACACCCTTGAAGCTCTTGCTGATGCCCTCAGCACCGATCCTGCGAGCCTCCTGATGCGCGACCCTAGTAACCCCGAAGCGATTTGGTCGATCTGGGACCAGGCGAAGCAGGGCGAGCGCCAACTTATCGAGGAATTGGCCCGCTCCGTCGTTAAAACGGGCACTAAAGGATAACACCCTCTCCCGAATCGATCTGATGCAGCCCGGCCGTCGCGCCGGGCTTTTTGCTGCACTGCATCAACGAAAGTTTACGCCAGATGCAAAATATGTATTGCGGTTATTTTCATCTGGTGTAAGATCGAACCATCAGAACGGGGGTTCGACATGATTATCGAGACCAGCGCTAACCAGCTCTACTTCGTCACCGACTACGACGACCCGAACCTTTCCCATGTCTGGCGCGGCCTGCGCGTCAAGCGTTCCAAGACCATCGACGGCTACACTGTCATCGGCAAGCGCGAGGAAATGGTTCGCAAGGCCGGCTCCCGCGCGGTGGAGGCCTGAGCCATGGCAACCTTCACCTACGAATTCGAAGAACTCCCGCTGGTGATCGCCAACGGCATCCCGGCTGGCCAAATCAACGGCTGCGCCGAACTCACTTTCGACCGCAACGGCAACTGGCAAGTCCAGTCCGTCTGTGTCGAGGGCTATCAGACCCTTACTCAGGCAGAACGCTCCGCTGGCAAGAAGCCATGGATCTACGTCGCGGCTCCCACTGAGATCGCAGGGATCGTCGAGGAGCGGCTTTCCAACGAGTGGAATTTCCGCGTTCAGGACGCCATCCGCGAAGCCATCGAGGCCGAGCGCGAGGCTGCTGCTGAATATCGCGCTGACATGCGCCGCGAAGACCGTATGGGGGCGTTCTGATGACCCGCATGGAGACCCTCGAAAACACCCTCGTGTTGATCGGCTTCGCGCTCTGCTTCTTCGGCGCGGCGGCTTGGGCGCTCTGACATGAGGGACACCAAAGCCATCATCCAAGCGATCCAAGAGAACTTCCACCAGATCATGACTGCTGATCCGCAGGAAAAGCAGTGTCTGATTGATGAAATCTTCGATTTCGAGCAGATCCAGCAAAGCGTGGCCGAAGCGATGGCCGAACCGGAGTTCGTTTGATGACCGCAGCCCTTCCCATCGAGAACGTCCGCCAGATTGAAGGCCCTACGTCCCGCCTGCCTGTGCAGTCGGAGAACGCCGCCGTTCTCGGCATGATCGAGCGCGTCGCCCGCGATACGTCGGTTGATATGTCCAAAATGGTCACGCTGATGCAGTGGCACAAGGACACTATCGCCGATCAGAAGCGCGCGGCATTTGACGAAGCCATGGCCGGCGCCAAGGCCGAGATCCCCGTCATCAGCAAGAACCGTGAGGTCGATTTCACGTCCTCCAAGGGGCGCACCCACTACAAATATGAGGATTTGGCCGAGATCGCCCGCGTCGTCTCGCCGATCCTGGCTCGGCACGGCCTGTCCTATCGATATCGTGTTGCCTCCAACGTCAACGAGCCGGTCACTGTCACGTGCATTGTGTCGCATCGCGGCGGCCATTTCGAAGAGGTGACGCTACTCGGCGGCCGGGACGAGAGCGGCAACAAGAACAGCATTCAGGCCGTCGCGTCTACCCTCACCTATTTGCAGAGAATGACCTTGAAGGCCGCACTTGGTCTCGCGGCTTCCGACGATGACGACGGTAAGGAGGCTGAGAGCACTGGAACGATCAGCCTTGAGCAGGTCGAGCAGTTGCTCGCGCTCGCCGATGAGGTCGAGGCCGACAAGGAAGCCTTCTGCCGTTATTTCAAGGTGGACGGTATCGCCCAGCTCAAGGCCAAGGACTTTGACCGCGCCATTGCGGCCCTCAACAAGAGGCGGAGCGCGAAATGACGGAGATCCTTCAGGGCTCGGCCGAGTGGAAGGCATTGCGTTGCGGCAAGGTCACAGCCTCCCGCGTTGCCGACATCGTTGCTCGCACTAAGACCGGCCCGGCCGCATCGCGCGCCAATTACCTCGCCCAGCTCATCGCTGAGCGCCTGACCGGCACGCCGGCAGAGACCTACACGAACGCCGCCATGCAACACGGCGTCGATACCGAGCCGGAGGCCCGCGCCGCTTATGAGTTCTATCAGGGCGCCACGGTCGAGCAGGTTGCGTTCGTACCTCATCCGAAGATTGACCAGGCTGGTGCCAGCCCCGATGGCCTGGTCGCGGGTGACGGCTTGGTCGAGATCAAGTGTCCCAACACAGCGACACACTTGGAGACGCTTCTCGGCCAAGCCGTCCCCGCCAAATACGTCGATCAGATGCAATTCCAGATGGCCTGCACGGGCCGGAAGTGGTGCGACTTCGTTTCCTACGATCCGCGCATGCCGGAATATATGCGGCTGTTCGTCAAGCGTGTCCCGCGCGACGACAAGCGGATCGACTTCCTGGAGACCGAAATCGCCAGCTTCCTGCTCGAGATGGCCGTGAAGCTCTCCGAGCTCAACAGTCTCTATGGCGAGAAGGAAGCTGCCTGATGGCCCGCGCCATTGTCCAGATCAAGGGAAGGGCCGATCGCAATCTCATCGCGACTTGGGCCAATAACGTCCCAGAGGGGACAACGGTCGAGTTTCGCGCCCCTCGCCGGACCATCGATCAGAATGCGCTCATGTGGTCCCTCCTCGGCCAGATCAGCAAGCAGGTTGAATGGTACGGCCAGAAGCTGAGCAGCGAGGATTGGAAAGACGTGCTCACCGCGTCGCTTCGCCGAACTCGCGTCGTTCCTGGCATCGACGCCGGAACGTTCGTGCCTCTCGGCATGCGGACATCGCAAATGACCAAGGAAGAGATCAGCGACCTTTTGGAGCTGATCTATGCATTCGGCGCCGAGCGCGGCGTGAAGTTTCGCGAGTTGGAGTTGGCCTCGTGAGCAGGTCCGTCGATGAATGGATTGGAAAAACAGATGATGATGCGATCCCTGCGCGCGTTCGCCTTAGGGTTTTCGCTCGGCATGGCGGGATTTGCCACCTATCTGGTCGGCGCATCAAGGCTGGTGACGTCTGGGATCTGGACCATGTTGTGGCTCTTACTAATGGCGGCGAGCATCGCGAGTCCAATCTTGCTCCTGCGCTACGAAGCAAACATCGGGAAAAGACGGCGCGAGACGTAGCTGAGAAAGCAAAGAACGATCGAGTCCGCAAGCGCCACCTCGGCATCAAGAAGCCGCGCACCATTCGCGCCTGGCGCCGCTTCGATGGCTCGCCGGTTTACGCCGGCCGCGATCGATAACAGGTCGAAGCATCTCGTGAGGAGGGCGAAAGCCCGATTAGATTTCAAATGCAGGGGCAATACATGGCCAAGGCCAAAGAGAAGACGAAAGAAGTTGTGACCTCGTACAAGGGATTTACTCACGACTGGAAATGTCGCGGATTTCAGTTCGAGGTTGGCAAGACGTACACCATAGAGGGCAAGATCAAGGCTTGCGAAAACGGCTTCCACGCCTGCGAAACCCCGTTCGATGTCTGGTCTTATTATCCTGTCGTTGATGATGAGGGGCGGCCCTCCAGGTTCGCGGAAGTCGAGCAAAGCGGCGACCTTTCCCGCCACGACGAGGATAGCAAGATCGCATCGGCTGAGATCACGATCAAGGCTGAACTATCTCTGCCCGAATTCATTCGCCGCGCCGTGGATGCCGTTATCGGCCTGACCAAGGGTAAGGGAGACGATCCCTCGGGCCCCTACGCGCAGATCGGCTCCTCGGGCCCCTACGCGCAGATCGGCTCCTCGGGCCCCTACGCGCAGATCGGCTCCTCGGGCGACTCCGCGAAGATCGGCTCCTCGGGCCCCTACGCGCAGATCGGCTCCTCGGGCGACTCCGCGAAGATCGGCTCCTCGGGCNNCTACGCGCAGATCGGCTCCTCGGGCGACTCCGCGAAGATCGGCTCCTCGGGCTACTACGCGCAGATCGGCTCCTCGGGCTACTACGCGCAGATCGGCTCCTCGGGCAACTCCGCGAAGATCGGCTCCTCGGGCCCCTACGCGCAGATCGGCTCCTCGGGCTACTACGCGCAGATCGGCTCCTCGGGCCCCTACGCGCAGATCGGCTCCTCGGGCCCCTACGCGCAGATCGGCTCCTCGGGCGACTCCGCGAAGATCGGCTCCTCGGGCCCCTACGCGCAGATCGGCTCCTCGGGCGACTCCGCGAAGATCGGCTCCTCGGGCGACTCCGCGAAGATCAAAGCTGAAGGTAGGAACGCCGTGATCGCTGCGGCCGGTCCAGGCACAATCGCAAGTGGCATTGATGGCACTTGGATTTCGCTGGCTGAGTTCAACGACAAAGGCGAATGCGTTGGCTTTGCCACGGGCTGCATCGGCAAGGATGGGCTCAGGGAAAACACACCGTACCGAGCTTCGGGCGGCAAGCTCGTTGAAGCTTAGCCGCTAGCATCCAGCAAATGAAAGAACAGCCATGACCGACTTACTGAAGAAGCGACTTGAGCAGATTGAGAGGGCGGCCGAGCGCGTCAAATACCACGCGACCGAGAGGATGTCTTTCGAGCATTGCGCCAGCGAAGCCGACTTCATTCAGCGCCTGGTCAAAGATCTTCGCAACAGCTTGTCGGTTATGGACGCAACGGCATTCATTTTCTCGTCTCAGGAATCTCTCCTCAGGAGCCTGATAGGCTGGCTCGAAACGCAAGATCCGCAAACCAAGTACAATTGGTCGAATTGCAGCGGCGGCTGCCTGATCGGGCTGTGGGGAGCCTCTGTCGGCCTCTCTTGGGACGCGCTCAACCGCAATGGAAATGACGGCCAGAATATCTACACCCGCATGATCTGGGGCAATGCCTTGGCTGCGAAGCTCCCTCACACGTTCGGCGCCGCACTCGAACGCGCCCGCGCGGCTCTCGCTCGCGATTAGCCGCTCGGACCTGGACGCAATCCGCATATCTGACGGAGGGGAATGATGGACGCGAATTTGAAGGCGAGGTGGGTCAAGGCGCTGCGGAGCAAGCGGTATCGTCAAGCGAGTGGAAACTTGCGCGAAAAACAGAGCAATAAGCGGTACAGCTATTGCTGCCTCGGCGTGCTGTGCCACACGATGGGAGTCAAGTGGAAAACAGGCGTTCCAGTGCTCAACGATACGATCATGGAAGCCCAGGGCGAGGCTTATCTGAGCTATGACGCCTTGAAAATGGTCGGCCTGGATGACGACACGCAGAGGCAACTCGCGACCATGAATGACGAAGGGTACACCTTCCGCGACATCGCAGATCACATCGAAAATACTATCCGCGCTGATCAGCCCCTCGCTCCGGGAGAAGGTTGAGATGCCTGAGCTCGCATCAAACTGGCTCGGCCTTATCGGCCTGGTGATCGGGATGACGGTTGGGATCTGCATTTTCGCGAGGAATCTCTGATGAGTGATATCGAACCACATGCCCAACAACCGACATTGCAGCAAATCGACGCCGCCTGCCGGATGATGGTGGGAGCCGATTGGGACGGCCTGGATGATCGCGAGAAGTTATTCGCGCGAAAGCAGGCGAGCCGTTGGTTCGATGCGCTGCAAATTGCATGTCGCACACCGGCAGAATGCGTGACGGCGCTAGAGATAGCACAAACCATGTTTGAGCAAACCCACGAAGAGCCGTGGGAACAAGGCATGACGGATACGCAGGCAATCTACCTCGAAGAGTCCGAAGCGCTCCTCCAGAAATTCGACGTGAGGCCGAAATGAGCGAGCTTGTTAAGAGCCTCCGGGCGCGTGGCACGATGGCGCGGAAAGAACACACCGGAACAGCCGACGCTGATGCTTGGCACTTCGATAAAGCGGCCGACGAAATAGAACGGCTGCTCAGTCTGGTCGAGAAGCTGACAGCCCCAACGGATGAAATGATCGATGCCTTCTTCAAATCGCAGAAGGCATACGCAGAGCCCTATCCAGCGGAATTCGAGTCCGGCGTTGAGATGGACAGCGGCCTCGATCAGGAGACCGCTGATCTGATCAATGAGGACATGCGCGCCACCTTCCGTGAAGGTTGGAAGGCCGCCCTGTCGAACCCATCGACAATGCTTCAATCCGGAAATTCCAAATGAAACGCGAAGAACTTCTCAACATGTTCGCACGCGCAGCCGGTTGCTGGAAATGGGCACCCAATGACTTCTGGAAGTACACGGACGAAGACGGCCCCGGCGTGCCTGACATGGCGCAGATGGTCGAAGCGCTTTGCGTGCTACCAGCCCCACGTACTCCGGCAACAGCAGGGCCTGCTAAGGATTGAACATGAACATCATGACGCATTTTGGTAATCCGTGCATTCATTGCGACATCGCTCACGATGAGGTCGAACCGGGACCGTGTAAGGGGGACAGCGAGAAAGCTATCGTACTCGCATACTGCGTTTGGCGGCAGGCTTGGCAAAACCCCGGCAGCGGCTGCGATACTGTTCGCTGCAAGATGTCGGATGGATCAATCCGGGATGACGCTAGACATCCTGCCGAGCATTGGGCCTGTGGCGATTGGTTCAAAAACGCGGAAGTCCTAGCGCCGCACGAATTTAAAGCCAGATTTTTGACAGGTGTGGCCGAGCAGTCAGGCGCTGGTGCACCAGAGACCTCCGTGCGATGCGGAGCGCCTGTCTCCCCGACCATCCGCTCCCCCGCTCCCGCGACAGCCGCTCGTTCTGCCAAAGACGGCGACACGCAGACTTCGGCGATCGAAGACGCAATCAAGCACCTGCAAGCAGGTATCGACGAACTTAAAAACCGAGATGGAGAGGCACCCCTCTCACTCCACCGCGCCATGCACGCGCTGAGGTATACGCTGAGGTATGCGCGGCAGATGAACTTATGACTATTTTCAGCGTGAGGATGAAATGACCTGCTTCGCATACGCAATGATCGCCGTAGCCATCGCCTTCAGTCTCCGCTGGCTGGTCGGGTGGCTGACTTACGTCAACAACAGGGATTGAAAATGAGCTGGCTAGGGCCCGGGCCTGATTTTTGGACATCGAGACCTATATCAATGCACATCATCTCCGATGCCTCGTTGAAACGGCCCGGTTGGGTCTATCGTCGCGCCCAAAGCGGTAGCTTTGTCGGCTCGTATGTGTTTGTGGAGCCAAGGGTGAATTGGAAGCATGTTGACGGGCCGCTGCTCTATGTCAGCGACGGCAGTCTGCACTGGCTGACCTATTGGGAACGCATCCAGCTTTTCTTCGGCTGGACAGACGTCCATGAAATCGACTTCAAGTGCCGGAGGTAATCATGCTGTTCTGGTTTTTGTTTTGGGAAGCCGTTGTCGAAGACACCTTCAACTCGATTTGCGATGGGTACTGGCAAGCCGAGTACAATCGTGCGGTTGCTTATGTGGATCACGATCTACGTAGAGCGCGCGCTCTACGTAGATCGTGGCAAAAACGTCATTGTCTGCGACCGCGACATTGTTGGGCGTGAAGGCGGCACGCTAATTTTGAAACTGAAAGGAACTGAGATGAGCATTGACTTAGCAACGCTGGATTCGATGCGTCAGGCAAAACTCAATGAACTCAGTACTGTCTTCGAGATGGTCAAGAACAACGAAACGAGTCGTGAGAGCGGCGTCCTGTCGCTGCGTGCTGAACGTCTCTTAGTAGAAGAGGTTGAGCTTCTGCGCAATCAGGTTGCCCTTTTAGAAGCATCTCTAGATCAGGCAATAAAGGTTCCCGCGTGATGCCGGCATCTGAAACCTCGAAAAAATTAAAAACACTCGCCGCAGTCGCGCGGGACAACGCCTCTTGTTCAGGGGAGGCTGACGAGCAACGCGCTTGGAACGCTCACGCCATTGAACTTGAGGCTATCGCTAATCGGGCCTGTGACTTTCAATCACTACTGGAGATTAGGGACTTCCTGCAAGATATCGTCGGCGGTGCAGAGATTACCGAACGCTCGCGAGACACCGCGAGGGGCTTTGTTTATGTCATGGATGCCGAATACGGCACAGCGTGGCGGGATGGCGCATCGGTCATACCGACAGTCAACAGTGAGAACGGCCGATGAATAAGCTTCCTCCAGATGCCCAGGAGCGCATCTTTTGCGCGGCCCTGCAAGGCATCTGCGCTAATCAATATTTCTTCAGCTCGTCCATGCAGGCGTCTCCGGCTGCGGCTGTCGAGTTTGCGCAAAGCGTCGTCGCTAGATTTCAGGAATCGGGCGCTAGCTTCTCGCCTCCTCCGCATGTGAGACAGCCCGACCAAGTTTAACCACCGCCAGCAAAGGAGATATGCATGGCACACGTGTACGAGGGCCAACCCGATGGCCGACAAGCCGACACTGCGATTCCGGTCAGCCGATTTCGGCCGAAATATCGTGCCCTTTCCGACGACGAGAAAGCGCTGCACGACGAGATCAAGAACAAGGCCGCCGAACTGGAGGAAGTATTTGGCCGGGTCAAGGCCGGGCGCTATGCCTCGCTGGCGATGACCTCGCTCGAACAGTCGGTCATGTGGATCGTCAAGGAATTGACGTCATGACCGAACGCCTTGGCGACGCTCTCCCATCCAGGCAAAGTACCGCGAGCAGATGAACGCTCTGGCCGGCGTCTTGGATGAAATCCTCAATGGAGACGCCAAGGGCGCAGCGCGGGAGACGGGCTTCGTCCTGCTCGTCTTCCCGTTCGGCGACGCCGAAGGCAATCGCTGCAACTTCATTTCGAACGGCGCCGACCGCAGAGACGTTGTTACGTTGATGCGCGAGATGATCGCTCGGTTCGAAGGGCAACCAGAGATGCAGGGGCGAGCATGAACACCTGGTCGATCATTTCCGAAGTACGAGGGACTAACGAACAATGACGATGCCGGCCGCCGAGACCCTAGAGCGCGAGCAGCATAAGCTGTATCTCACGGATGCAGAGTTGATCCGTCGCCTCGGCGTGCCCGAGAAGACGTTGCGCCCTCTCCTGCCCGCGCTCGAAAGCAAGCACGCTTTCCCGAAGAAGTCTGCTTTCTTCGGGGATAGGCGCTACTGGCCAGCAGTGAAAGCTTGGCTCGACAGACACGAAGGGCTTATGCTCCCCGACGCCGTATCCAAGGGGAGAACGAGGTAAATGGAAAAACCGAAAATCGAAGGCGCTCCCGGCCTTGTGTGGCGCCCGCGGAAGAACGCATGGGTTGCCACCTGGCAGGCGCGATCGGATCTGATCAAGCTCGGCTTCATGCCGCAGACGGTGCAACTGATGTCCTGCACCGAGCAGCCGACCGAGAAAGAGGCGAAGCATATCAAGGCGCAGTGTGAGCGGCTTCAGTCTGAGATGCTGATATTCTCACGGGCCGGCGAGTTTGTGGTGCCGGATGGAGTCCGCACCGTGCGCGAGCTGATTAGCAAGTACCAGACGGACACTGCGTCGCGCCACGTCAAGAAGCGCTACTGGACCCGTCGCAACCACGAAAGCGTCCTGAAAAAGATCGTCACCACGCACGGCGACGAACAGATTGCAGACATCAGGTTCAAAACGCTCGTTAATTGGCATGACGAATGGAGCGAGCAAGGCCAGAAGCTGACGACCGGCCATAGCTGCATGTCGCTACTTCGCAGTTCCTTCGCTTTCGGGATGAGCATCCTGGAGGACCGGGAATGCGAGCGCGTCCTTCCCCTCTTCCGTGAGTTGCGGCTGGAGACCGGCGGCGAGGCGCGCGAGGAAGCTATTACGGCCGAGCAGGTGACTGCGCACCGCGCCAAGTGCCGGGAGATTGGATACTTCTCCATGGCCCTCGCGCAAGCCTTCCAGTTTGACTGCATGTTCCGTCAGAAGGACGTACTCGGCGAATGGATTCCGCTGGAGGAACGCGAGGTCTCGGACGTGATCCATCGCCGCCGCAAGCTGAAGTGGGTACGCGGACTGCGCTGGGAGATGATCAGCGACGACTTCATTCTGACCAAGGTCACTAGCAAGAAGGGCAAGAAGATCACCATCGATCTGAAGCTTTGTCCGATGGTGATGGAGGACATGCAGATCTTGATCGACTTCCTGGGCGGCAAGCCGGCCAAGGGGCCTGTGGTCGTTCTGGAAAGCTCAGCTCAGCCGTGGTCGTCGGAGTTCTTCCGGCAGACGTGGCGCAAGGTGGCCCGCATCTGCAAGATCCCCGACAACGTCCAAAATCGGGATAGCCGGGCTGGCGCGATTAGTGAGGCCACCGAGGCCGGCGCCGAGCTCGAGCACGTCAAACATGCTGCGACGCACAGCAACATCAACATGACCGAGCGCTACTCTCGGCTCAAGGACAAGAAGATCCGGAACGTGCAGCTCATTCGGCTGGAAAAGCGGAACGGAACGAAAACGGAATAGTGATGACTGACGTTCTGACTGTCGTTCTTTTTGACTATCCTTAAGTATCTGAAATTACACGTAGTTTAAAAAACGCCAGTCATGAGGAACGTACGGCGTTTCATGATGGGGGCTCTCCCTCAAAGTAAGTTTGAAATGGACAGGCTTGGGACTACGACCTTCGCGGACCGCTTGCTCTTCCTATAGCGGCGTTCAAGCTGTGACCGGAAGGCCGGTACGGCGGCCGCTTTAGAGCAGCTTCGCGCTGACGAACAGCGCGCGCACGGCATTGGTCGCCTGCACCGCGAGCATCGCGTTGTCGGCGGCGCCTTCCAGGGCCGCGATGGCGTCCTCATGCAGCGTGCGGAATTCCATCCATTCGACGGAATTGTAATTGGTGAGGAATTGATAGGCCTGGCCGACGCTCGCAATCGCCAAGGTATTGCCGTTCAGTCGGATCTTGAACGTCGTGCGCAGCGGGGTGTCGGAGCTTGATGGATCAGTCATGGGCTGCTTCTGGACGACAACGGCTTAAAGAAGGGGAAACGGACAGCCCCGCCGTCCCGGCAAATATCAGGAGTCGGTGGTCGCGCGCTGCGAGGCGGTCGCCGACCCCTTCAGGCTCGGCACGACAATCAGGCGGTTGAACTCGCCATTGTCGTAGGCCTTCAGGAAGCGATCATAGTCCTTGATCGAGACGCAGCCGTTGGAGTCGCCGCGCGGACCGAGCATGTAGCTGTGGGTGAGAAGACCGACGCGACCGAGCGCGCTGGTGCCTTCGGCCGGAGTCAGGCGCAGCGCCCGCACGCCGTGGAACAGTTTTTCGCGCGGCTTTAAATCGTAGGTCGCCGGCGGGGTTGCACCGACCATGCGCTGGTCGACATGGTCGGGGTCGTCCATCAACGCGCCCATGCCCGAATGAGCTTCCAGCGCGACGCCGCTCGGCAGGTAAACCACCTTGGCCGCGATGTCATAGACCGCCGTCCGCGAATCGTAGCCAAGGGAGGCGAGATCCGGGCCCTTACGGAACAGGCCGCTGTCGGGCGTCAGCGAGGCCAGCTTGATCTTGTCGGTGAACTTCTCGAAGAAGCTTCGGTTGTCGGCCTTGGGCGTCGTCTCGGCATAGGCCTGGCTGGAGGCGACCTGGGCGGCGAAGTCCGCCTGGACCGGCCGCGACCGCGGCACCGGGACGGCGTCGGCCCGTTGCACCGGCCTCTGCTCGTCGGCGATCGCTTTGTCGTCGGCGATGGCTTTGTCGTCATCGGTCAGGGTCGAGCGCCAGTCGCTGCCCTGGAGCTGCTGAGCCAGTAGCGCCCGGGCGTCACGCAGCTTGAGCTGGACCGCGTTCAGCGCGGAACGCTCGAGCGGGCGCAGGCCAGCGTCGCGGGCGGGCTCGTCGCCGGAAAGCGAAGTGAAGCGCTCGTTGAATGACGGACCATTGGCGAATGACGTACTAGTAGCTGGCGGCAGCGCCGCCGAGGCCAGCGGGGTCGAATCGCCCATGTCCGCAATCCAGGCGGCCGCGCCCAGCGAAAGCGCGATCGCAGCGAGAGACAGCATGATTGCCTCGGGCCGCCCAATACGGCGGCGCGACAACAGCCTCTCGGCTTGTGCGGCGTCGGAAACCATCAGATCCCCAAATCGACCCCCGGGGGTACCCACCCCCACCCGGAGACTCTATACCAGCTACCACATTGGGAGCCAAAAGTTAGGCATAATCGCGGCCGACGAGGTACCCCATGACCGATCCTTTTGATCTACACCGATTTATCCGGGCCCAGGATCCGGTCTATGGTGACGTCCTGGGGGAGCTGTCCCGGGGCCGCAAGCAGAGCCACTGGATGTGGTTCGTCTTCCCGCAAGTGGCAGGCCTCGGCTTCAGCGCCATGTCGCAGCGCTACGCCATCGCCTCCCGCGAGGAGGCCGAGGCTTACCTCGCCCACCCCGTCCTCGGCGCGCGTCTGACCGAATGCACCGGGCTCGTGCTCGCCGTCCGGGGGCGGACCATCAACGCGATCCTCGGCGCGCCGGACGATGCAAAATTCCGCTCGTCGATGACGCTGTTCGGCGCGGTGTCGGACTCGCCGATCTTCGGTCAGGCAATCGCCAAATATTTCGATGGCGAGCGCGACGGCGCGACGCTGGAGATCCTGGCGAAGCTCGCACCGGCGTCGCGCTAGCGGTCAACGGCCCTGGAAGACGGCCGCACGGCGCTCGATGAAAGACTGAATGCCCTCCTTCGCATCGGCGCTGCCAAGCACGCGATCGCGGATTTTCGGAACGTAGGCGATCGCCGCCGCCTCGCCGCCTTCGACATACTTCGCAGCGGCCTCTTTGGTGACCTGGATCCCCAAGGGCGCGTTCTGCGCGATGATGGCGGCGAGCGCCATCGCGCGGTCGATCTGCTCTCCCGGCGGCACGACCTCCTGCACCAAGCCGATGGCGTGGGCGCGCTGCGCCGAGAACTCGTCGCACAGGAACAGGTGGTACATCGCATCGCCCCAGCCGGCCCGCGACAGATAGCGGAAATGCGCCCCGCCGAGCGGCGCGATGCCGCGCTTGGCTTCCATCTGGCAGAAGCGCGCATCGTCGGCCGCCACGACGATATCGCCGGCGAGCATCAGCTCGATGCCGACGGTGAACACGATGCCCTGCACGGCGCTGACGATCGGCTTGCGGCACCGCTTGCCGAGCCCGAAGGGATCGACGTTGCCGTCCTTGATGTTGCGCTTTTCCGCCGTCGGGCCGAAGAATTTGGGCATGTCGAGCCCGGCGGTGAAGTCCTTCCCCTCGGCGCAGATCACGCCGACGCGGTAGCTCTCGTTGTCGTGCAGCTCGGTGAGTGCATCCGACAATTGCTCCATCATTGCCGGCGTGAACGCGTTCTTCTTCGCCGCATTGTCGATGATGATTTTGAAGACCTGACCATGCACCTTGCTGCGAATCCGTCCTTCGGTCATGTGTTGCTCTTCCTGATCAGTGGTTTGATGTTGGTGCCGGCTCAGACCGGCGGCTGGATCGCCGCGACCTGCGCGGGCGCAGACACGCCGCTCTCCAGAAGCTGGAGGATCGAAAAGACGCCGCGCGGCCGGCGCTGCTGGCCGACTTCGGGCACCGGCACGGCGTCGGTCAGGCTTTCCGCAAGCCGGCGCCGTTGCGACTGGCTGAGCCGGCCCGCCACACGGTCACGGTGATGATGGTCACGCGGCGTCTCCTCGCATCGATATGACATATGTCATACTCAAGCGACGCGCTGGTTATGTCAGATGTCATAGTCTAGATTGCCGACGAATCCGCAAGGGGCCTCTCCGAATGATCGCCACCACACGCGACAAGATGATTGCCGGCGCCGCCGACCTGATGAGCCGGCGCGGCGTCAACGCGACCAGCATGCGCGACGTCGTCCGTCACACGGCGACCCCGCGCGGCTCGATCAGCCACCACTTCCCCGACGGCAAACGGCAACTGATCGCCGAGGCCGTGGTGTTCGCCGGCAGACAGGTGTCCGGTCCGCTAGAGAAAGCCATGAACGAACGCGGTGCCATCGCCGGCCTGAAGGCCTTCATCACGTCGTGGCGCCGGCACCTGGAAGCGACCGGCTTCGAGGCCGGATGCCCGGTGCTCGCCGTCGCCGTCGACCGCTACGTCGGCGAAGTCTCCGACAAGGGCGATGCGCGCGACGAGGCGGCGCAGCAGCATCTGCTCGACCTCGCCAATGGCGTGTTCGCGGATTGGCAGCAGATCATGCGCGCGGCACTGCTGCGCGAGGGGCTGACTCCGGCACGGGCGCAACGCCTTGCAACCCTCGTCGTCGCCTCGATCGAGGGCACCATCGCGATGTGCCGCGCGGCGCGCAAGGCCCACCCGCTTGATCAGGTTCAAGAGGAGCTCGAGACGATCCTGTTCGAGGCTCTCGGCCGCACAACCCCATAGATTGGATACGAACCGATGGATGTGACTCGCCAGCGCGAACTCGCGCGCCATCTCGCCTCCTTGCGCCGCGAACGCCGGCAACAGAGCGGCCTTGCGGAGCCGCTCGTTCCTCCCGACGCCGACACGGCGTATCGCATCGCGCGCATGGTTGAAGAGGAACTGGGCTGGGACGTCATCGGGTGGAAGATCGCCGGCATGAAAGCCGGGCTCCAGCGCCAGCTTCGCACGAACGCGCCGATCTACGGGCGGGTGTTCGCGCCCTTGATCAAGGCCTCGCCCGCAAGCGTCGAGCATGCAAACCAATGCAGTCCGATTCCGGAGGTCGAGTACCAGGCGCGCCTCGGTACCGACCTGCCGCCCCGCACCAAGCCCTACACGATCGAGGAGGTCGGCGATGCCGTCGCCTCGCTGCATCCGGGCATCGAGCTCGCCGAATGTCGCTTCATTCACGACGCGGCCTTTCCGCCGATGCCTGCGATTCTGGCCGATGGAGCCGGATCGGGCTCGATCGTGCTCGGCGATGCCATCGCCGACTGGCGCGACCGCGACATCGCCAATCAAGACGTGCTCCTGAATTGCAACTGTACCATGCGGCGACGCGGCACCGCCGCCGCGGCAATCGATCATCCGATCGTGCCGCTCACCTGGCTCGCCAACGAGCTGTCGCGGACCGGCATCGGCCTCAAGGCGGGCCAGACCATCAGCACGGGCACGCTCACGGGCATGTTGCGGCCGAAGGCAGGCGAAACCACGTCGCTGATTTCGGCCCGTTCGGAACCGTGAGCGCGACCTACACCTAGGACTAATGGACGCACCGCCAGGCGCGCGACGGCGGGGAGCGTAAACCCGAGATTAACAAGGGCAACCTATCGTTCGCGGAAAATAATTCTTCCAAGGATCGATTGCCGGGCTGCCCATGAAAATCGGTACTCTTCTGACCACCGCCATCGTCTCACTCTCGACCGTTGGTGGCGGCCTCGCCGTCTACGTCGCCGTGACGAAATACCAGACCATGGACAGAATCAGCGAGGCGCAGGGTCGGCTCGCGATCGTCCGCGCCGTCAGCGACATCCCGCGCTATCTCAATCCCGAGCGCGGCTTTGCCACCAACATCCTCTATGGACCCGCGACCGTCGACCCGGCGCAGCTTTCCGACCACGACAAGCTCCGCAAGCAGACCGACGGCGCACGCGACAGGATAAACGCGCTGCGCAAGGAGCTGCCCGGCTCCTTCGATGACGGCAACACGATCGGCGGCAACATCGACGCCATCAATTCGAGATTCGCCGCGCTGCGCGAGGCCATCGACAAGGCCATCGCGGGACCTGCGGAGGCGCGCAAGGACGCCGCCAAGAAGATCGTCGCCGACAATACCGTGCTGAACAGCGGCGTCACCGCTCTCCTCAACGAGCAGGTCCGCCGCATGGCGATCCTGAACGGCGACGCTTACCGCCAGGCCAACAACGCCAACATCGCCATGACGCTGCGCGACATCGGTGGCCTTAACGCCAGCGTGCACAAGAATCTCGTCGGCGGGAAAAAGGTCGCGACCGACGCCGAGAAGGCCGAGGTCAGCCGCTCGCAGGGCCGCAACGACCAGATTGTCATGTCGCTGATGGAATTGCGCGGCAATCCGGCAACGCCGGCGAATGTCGCCGCCGCGCTGGAGAAGATGAATTCGGTTTATGTCGAGGAGTTCGGCCGGGAGCTCAAGCTCGCCAAGGACGGTGCCGTCAGCGGCAAGTACGAGCACGACGTCGAAACCTATTACGCAGCCTCGCAGCGCGGCCTCGGTACGATCATCGATGTCCGCGACGCGTTCTATGACAATGCCGAGCAGATCCTCGCAGGCGCGTCCTCCGCCGCGCGCACAAGCTTCAGCATCGCGCTGGCGGGCCTTGCCGCCGTGCTGATCGCGAGCATCGGGCTCGTCGTCACGGTGCGTCGCCGGGTCTGTGCGCCCATCGTCAGCCTCACGATGCGGATGTCGCGGCTTGCCGAGGGCGACGTCAGTGAAGCGATCCCCGGCGCGGAACGCTCCGACGAGATCGGGGCGATGGCCGCCGCCGTGCAGGTCTTCAAGGACAACATGATCAGGGCCGACCGGCTCGCGGCCGAGAAGCAGGCCGAGAACGACGGCAAGATGCGCCGCGCCCAGATGCTCGACGAGCTGACGCGCGCGTTCGAGGCCAAGGTCACCGAACTCGTCGGCGGCCTGTCGAAGGCCTCCACCACCATGGAGACCACCGCACAGTCGATGACCTCGACGGCGGCTCAAACCAACAGCCAGGCGGCGGTGGTGGCGGCAGCGTCGGAGCAGACATCGACCAACGTGCAGACCGTTGCCAGCGCCACTGAGGAACTGAGCTCCTCGATCTCCGAGATCGGCCGCCAGGTCGCCCAGTCCACGGAGATCGCGGCCCGCGCCGTCGACAATGCCCGCCGTACCGGCGACACCGCGCGCGCTCTCGCCGAGGGCGCGCAGAAGATCGGCGATGTCGTCACGCTGATCCAGAGCATCGCCGAGCAGACCAACCTTCTGGCGCTGAACGCGACCATCGAGGCCGCTCGCGCCGGCGATGCCGGCCGCGGCTTCGCCGTGGTCGCTTCCGAAGTGAAGTCGCTGGCCGGCCAGACCGCCAAGGCCACGACCGAGATCTCCGAGCAGATTTCGGCGATCCAGGCCGCGAGCGACGAGACTGTCAACGCGATCCGCAACGTCGCCGACGTCATCGCCGAGATCGATCACATCGGCACTGCGATTGCGGCCGCGATCGAGGAACAGGGCTCCGCGACCAAGGAGATCGCCCGCAGCGTCCAGGAAGCCGCCCGCGGCACCCAGGAGGTCAACACCAACATCGCCGGCGTGCAGCGCGCCGCCGACGATACGGGTGCGGCCGCCAAGGAGGTGCTGGGCGCGGCCGAACAGCTCTCGACGCAGTCGCGCGACCTCGCCGGCCAGTTCGACCGCTTCCTGAGCGAGGTCAGGGCAGCTTAGTTAGGGGCGTGTACTCATAAACAGTCGATGTCTGTTTTATGGGGTAAAACGGAAATGCGCTCACGGCACAGGGATGTCGCCTTTTGGACCCATTGCTGAGGTCGCGACGTCCGCATTCGGGAGCACGTCTTGGAAGATGTCATCCTTACAACGAAGATGCCCCGGCTTCTGCGATAGAATGTCATCCGGCGCTGCGGGCCCACGCGCACATTCAGCCCCCCGGCTGGCGACGCCGCTCCTGTATGAGGTCGATGAAGGCGCGTAGGCCTGCCGGGACATGGCGGCGGCCAGGATAATAGAGGCAAACGCCTGGAAATGGCGGGGTCCAATCCGCGAGCAGCTGAACTAGGCGCCCTTCGTGCAGGTCGTCCGCGACGTCCCACTCGGACATATACGCAACCCCGTACCCTGCCAAGGCCGCCTCGCGGATCAGGCCGGCGTCGTCGAGCGTGAGCCGGCCGGACACGTCCACCAGCTGCTCGCCTTCTTTCTCGAATTCCCATCGGTAGACAGCGCCGGCAGGCAGGCGCATGCGGATGCAATCGTGCCTGGCCAGATCGGCCGGCTGGGTCGGCAGCGCCCGCCCCGCCAAGTACGCAGGAGAGCCCACGACGACAAGGCGCTCGTCCCGTCCGAGCGGAATGGAGATCATGTCGGCGGGCACCTGCTCGGCGAGGCGGAAGCCGGCGTCGAATCCCTCCCGGACGATGTCGATCAGCTTCCCTTCGGTGACGATGTCGACCGACATCTCGGGATAGCGCTTGAGGTACTCGAAGACGATTGGCCGCAGGATCCGCCGCGCCGCCCCCGCTGACGTATTCAGCCGCAGCACGCCGGTTGGGGTGGAACGGTGCTGGTTGACGGCGTCAGCGGCGTCCCTGATTGCGGTCAGCGCCGGCGCGACCTGGGCCACGAACTGCTCACCCGCCGGCGTCGGCGAGACGCTGCGCGTTGTCCGGTTGAACAGGCGCACGCCCAAGCGCGCCTCAAGTTCGGCGATGGCCTGACTCAAGGCCGTGCTTGAGAGACCGAGTTCGGCGGCTGCCGCGCGGAAGCTCCGGCGTCGCGCAACCGCCACCGTCGCCTCCAGCTCAATTAATCGTCCTCGGCTCATTATCCCGATTTCCTGATCAATTCATCCGGATCAATGCCACTAATCCGGGCCAATCGCCAGAGCTATCTCCCCGGCACCAAAAGGCGGAGACATCAATGCGCACCATCGAGCACATCTACATCGACGGCCGCTTCGTCGTGCCCCACGGCCGCGAGCTGTTTGACCTGCACAATCCTGCGACTGGCGAGGTAATCGGCCGGGTGCGGCTGGGCGACGGCGACGACGCGCGCGCGGCGATCGCAGCAGCGAAGCGCGCCCTGCCGCAAATGACGCGGACCACCAAGGCCGAACGGCTCCAGATGCTTGAGGCGCTGCACGCTGCCATGCGCAAGCGCGTCGAAGAGCTGCGCGAGGCCGTTCTGGAGGAATACGGCGCCCCCATCTCCCGGTCGGTCTGGATGGCGGACTACGCCGCCGTCTCTTTCATGACGGCCGCGCGCGTGCTCGCCGACTATCCCCTGGAGCGCGAGATCGGCTCGGCCCGGGTGGTGATGGAGCCGGTCGGGGTCGCGGGGCTGATCACGCCCTGGAACTCCAACGCCGGCTTCATCTGCAACAAGCTCGCCTACGCGATAGCGGCGGGCTGTACCGCGGTGGTCAAGCCCAGCGAGATGAGCGCTACCCAGACTGAGGTGGTGCTGCGCGCCCTGCACGAGGCCGGACTGCCCGCCGGCGTCTACAACGTGATCAACGGGCACGGTGCCGACGTCGGCGCCGCGATCGCCGCCCACCCGGACGTCGCCAAGATCTCCTTCACCGGCTCGACGGCCGTCGGCAAGGCGATCGTGCAGGCGAGCGCGGACAGCCTGAAGCGGGTGACGCTCGAACTTGGCGGCAAATCGCCGACCATCATCCTTGATGACGCCGACCTGGACGCCGTGATCCCGGGAGTCATCGAGGCAGGCTTGCTGAACTCGGGCCAGGCCTGCATCGCCGGGACGCGCCTGCTCGTGTCTGAGACGCTCCGCCCAGAGTTCGAGGTGCGCCTGGAGGCGGCGATCGAGACGCGGGTGAAGGTGGGCGACCCACGCGATCCCTCGACCACCGTCGGGCCCATGGTGAGCCAGCTCCAATGGGAACGAGTCCAGCGTTACATCCGCCTGGGCCTCGAAGAAGGCGCGCGCCTGCTGACGGGCGGCGAAGGCCGGCCCGAGCGTCTTGGCGGCTATTTCGTGCGCCCGACGGTCTTCACGAACGTCAGGAACGACATGCGGATCGCGCGCGAGGAGATCTTCGGGCCGGTGCTTTCGATCCTCAGCTATCGGGACGAGGACGACGCCGTAGCCATCGCCAACGACACCACCTATGGCCTCTCGGCCTATGTCTTCGGCGATCAGGCGCGAGCGGAGCGGATCGCCGCCCGTCTCGAAAGCGGCCGGGTCGTGATCAACGGCGCCGCCCACGAACCGCTGGCGCCATTCGGCGGGATGAAACAGTCTGGCCTGGGCCGCGAGAACGGCCCCTTCGGGCTGGAAGCCTACTTGGAGCCGAAGACATTGCTGGGTGTGAGCCCCGCCTGACGAGACACGAGCGTCGGTTGGGCACCTAGCTCGCGTCCGCTGATGGGCCCATCAGCGAAGTGGCCGCGCGCCTCGTCGAGGTCCGGACACGGGGGTATAGCGGGCTGCTCACATTGAGTTCTTCGCATTTTGACCCACAGCAGTCATTCTGGCCCAGCCTCGTAAAGTTGCTAGTCGGTCTCAGAGGAACACTTTCGTAGCACCCATCCCGTGATGTGCCGAGAGCGGTCGCGAATGTCATTCAATCGAAATGATCGCCCTCTCAAGTAGACGCGGCGAGCGGCTGCAGCCGCGTGGACCGCCGTTTTGCCTCGCGCTCGGGATTCACGAGCGCCATCGCGATGGCGCCGCCCACCAGCATGATGACCCCGCACATGAAGAAGCCGGTGTTGAACCCGTCGAGCGGTGTCGTGGCGCTCTCGATAACACTGCCCATGATATAGGGTGCGAGCAGGCCACCCGAGCTCGCGACTGCGGTGCCGATCGCGAGCAGCGCGCCGCGTTGCACCGCCGGGGCGATTTCACCGACGACCGCATTGCTGATGACGTAGATCGCCGAAGGCAGCGCCAACCCAAGCGTCGTCAGGGCAATCTTGACGGGGACCCCCGGAACGTACGGCAGCATCGCCAGCGCAGCGCCACCAAGGGCGACGCTCGACCCGCCGAGGATGCCGCGCGCCACTCTGCTCGATACGCCGCGCGACAGCA
This sequence comes from Bradyrhizobium centrolobii, assembly GCF_001641635.1. Taxonomy (GTDB): domain Bacteria; phylum Pseudomonadota; class Alphaproteobacteria; order Rhizobiales; family Xanthobacteraceae; genus Bradyrhizobium; species Bradyrhizobium centrolobii. The sequence goes on along the minus strand of NZ_LUUB01000079.1, from coordinate 36,859 downwards.
GGCGTTGCGAATACCAGCCGGTCGCAAGCATCGCGACCGCGCTGCCGCCGGCCGCCAGCGCTCCCAGGAACCCGATCGAGCTTTGCGCAAGGCCAAGACCCTTGATCAGGTAAGCGCCCTGCCACGAGAGCGCCAGCGACAGGGCCCAGTTGGCCCCGAACGACGCTGCCCAGCACGCCAAGATCGTGGGGCTCAGCAGCAAATGAGCATAGCCGACCCGCAGGCATGATTGCGCCGCATCCTTTGCCTTTGCGCCCCCGTCGTCCAACGACCCTTCGCGGCCGAAGACGAGCCACAATGCGCACCAAACGATGCCGGCTAGGCCGAGCGAGCCGAAGGCCCAATGCCAAGTCCAACGCATAATGATCCAATTGAGCAGCGGCAGCGCCACCATGACGCCGATCGCCCCGCCTTGCACAATGATGGCGGTCGGAAGGGTACGCAGTTCGTTGGGGAACCACTTGTAGGCCGAGTGCAGCGCCACCGGTGTCGTGGGGCCTTCGCCGGCGCCGAGTGCGATACGACAGGCCACCAGGGTTTCGAGCCCGACCGAGCCGATCATCGGAAACTGGGTCAGCGCCCAGATGAAGCCCATCGCCGGCAGCACCCAGCGCGTCTGCACCCGGTTGACAAGAAAGCCGGTCGCGACCGACGAGACCGCGAATAGCAAGAAGAAACTGGAACCGACGAGCCCGAACTGGCGCGGGCCGATTTCCAGCTCTTGCATGATCGGGACAGCGGCGATCCCGATCACCGCCTTGTCGGCGAAATTGATCACCATGAATATGAAGAGCAGCGCCACCACGATCCAAGCGCGGTTGCGGTCATCAGCGCGCATAGCACCAGCCCTCCATCCTGTCAGGTCTTCGTGGTTGTGGCCTCGAACACCGCAGTGAGAATACCAAGCCGGTCTTCCACGAGATTACGGCCCAGGTTGGCGGATAGCTGCGCGAAGTCGGGCCCCATCACCACGCCGAGATTCGGCGAGGGGGGCGGTCCCGATGCCCGCAGCTGGGCGAACCAGGTCTTGCCAGCCTCAGAGTCGTCTTGCCATGCGAGCGTGTGGAAGCCGGCCGATTCAATCGTCTCGCGCGTCGCATCGGCTGTTAGGAGAAAGCTCGTGGCCGGCGTTCGTGCCCAGGGGACGGGGTAATGCGGCGCACCGCTGCTCAACACGACGTCGAACGTCGCAAACCGTCCGCCTGACTTCAGCACGCGGCGGATCTCGCGATAGAGCCGCGTCCGGTCCGCGATGTTCATCGCTACATGCTGCAGCAACACGACGTTGAAATGGCCGTCGTCGAACGGAAGTTCCAGCGCGCTGGCGGTCTCAAACGACACCCGCTCGCTCTGTCCTGTCCGCTCCGTCAGATAGCGCGCGGCATGGACGAATGGCTCGCTGAGGTCGACGCCCGTAACCTGGCAGCCATATGCCGCAGCTAGAAAGCGCGCCGGCCCGCCGCCCGATCCGACATCCAGAACCGACATGTCGGCGGTAATCCCAGCCAACTTGGCAAGCTCAACGGTCGCTGCGAGCCCTCGGGTGTGAAACTGGTCGAGGGTGGCCAGTTGCTGGGGCGTGAGTTGCTGATCTTCCGGTCCAAGGGCAGCTAGCGCCGTCTTCAGCCGCTCGGTCAGGCCGGTCGCGCGATAGTGGTCGCGCACGCCAGCAAGAACATCGCTCATTGCAGCTTTCCTCCAAGGCTTCAGATCCTCGCCGCAGACATACGAGCGCTTCCTGTGAGCTACTATCCGCGATAATGTTGACAGGGTATGAAGCAGAACTTCACAGTCAGGCAGGGAGCGCTCGACGGCGTGGAGGCATTCCTGAGCGTTGCTGAGCACCGCAGTTTTCGCAAAGCGGCTGCGGAACTCGGGGTGACTCCTTCGGCAATCAGCCAGGCGGTGCGCGCACTCGAAGCGCGCCTCGGCGCCGCGCTCTTCATCCGCACAACGCGCAGCGTAGGCCTGACCGAAGCTGGCGAACGATTTCTTTCGCGCGCAAAGCCCGCTTTCGAGGAGCTCGTCGCCGCAAGCGAAGCCGCGCGTGACCTGGGGCTCCGTCCCGCTGGGCTCTTGCGCCTCGCCGTTCCCCGAGCGGTTGTCCCGCTGATTCTCGAGCGGGTGATGGTGTCTTTCCACCAGGCCTATCCTGAGATCGAGGTGGAGATCGCCGCGAGCGCGGAGCTGGTCGACGTCGCGGCCGAAGGTTTCGACGCCGGCATTCGTCTTGGCCAGTTCATCTCGCCCGATATGGTGGCGGTGCGGCTTACGCCGCCGTTCTCATTCGTGGTGGTCGGCAGCCCTGATTATCTGCGCGGTCGAAAGCGGCCGAAGCGCATCGACGATTTGCGTGATCACGCCTGCCTGCGCATGCGCCGCTCGAACGGGTCGATCGCGCCCTGGCCCTTTATCGACGGCAACAAAGCTATCGAGGCAATTGTGTCGGGACCGCTAATTGCGCACGATTACCCCACACTGCTCGGAGCGGCGATCCAAGGTCTAGGACTTGCCCAGCTGCCCGGTCCGCTCGCCAAAGCGCCGATCGCTGACGGCCGGTTGGAGGCGCTGCTTGCGCCCTTCGCCGTCACAACACCGGGGGTTTTTCTGTACTATCCTGACAGACGCCACGTCTCGCCGAAGCTGCGCGCTTTCATTGAGCACGCCAAATACCGGAGCGCCAAGGCGCCGTACGACGCAACGACCGCGCGGAAATCGCGCAAGCTCAACCGAGCAAATAGCTCTTGATCTCGAAGCAGCGAGGTCGGGGTCATCCAAGTCGATAAGCAATTATCGGCTACGGCGAACGCCACACCTGAACGTCAGAAATTGGGCCCGTAGCCGACATGACCAAGCGCGCCTCCCATGTCGGCTTCCGAGGGTGATGCCGCCATCGTTGACGGGCGGATTTATGGGCACCTAGGCCACAGCCTTCTCAATAAGGCGGCGCCTTTCTTGCGCGCTGCGCCTTGGCGGCTTCGATCCACCACAACAAATCGTCGGCAAAGCGCGGGAACGACCGTTCCAGCGTCTTGCCGCCCTCGCCGATCGGCTCGCCATCGGCCGACAGCGTCTGCGCGATCGGGCCGACGCCGATGGTGCTCGACACCACCACCATGCCCATCTCGGACAGCGTGCCGTGCCAGGCCGTTGAAGCGCGAGCACCGGACAGGCGGCCGGCGGAATAGCTCACAATCGCAGCCGGACGCCAGAACCACTCTTCCAGGAAATGGTCGGTGAGGTTCTTGAGGCCTGGCTGGATGCCCCAATTGTACTCGCCGGTGACGAAGACAAAGCCGTCAGCGCCGCGGATCTGCCCGGCCAGCTTCTCGAGCGCTTCGGGCGCCGAACCCTTGGGATATTCCTTGTACATCCGATCGAGCATCGGCAGGCCGATCGTCTTCGCGTCGATGAACTCGACATTCTCGCCGCGGCCACGCAGGCGATCGATGACGAAATTCGCAAGGCGGACGCCCATGCGGTCGGAACGGTAGGAACCGTAGAGGACAAGGATGCGGTTGCTCATGCACGGCAGGCTAGCACGAAACCAAAGCCCCGGCCGCATCCGTTTGTCAGGGATGCGTCATGCCCTGCGGCCGCGCTCCAGCGTCTCCGATGGCGTCTCGCCGAACTGGTCGCGATAGCTTCGGGAGAAATCGCTCAAGTGCCAGAAGCCGAACGCCAGCGCCACGGCCTTCACGCTCCCGGCGCCCGCCAGTAGCCGTTTGCGTACCAGCCACAGCCGGCGCAGGCGCAGATAGCGGTGCAGGCTCATGCCGCGATAGCGCCGGACGATGTCGTGCATGGTGCGAACGGAAATGCCGAGCTTGCGCGCAAGCTCCTCGCTGTAGATGGGTTGGGCAAGATCGTCCGAGAGCAAGGCACGAATTTCCTGGAATATCCTGAAGTGCCGCTCATCATTCGGCCGCAGCGTCCATCGCGCGGGAACCACGTTTTCAAACGCCTCATCGACCGCGCCCAGCAGGGTCTCCTTCATGGCCGACGCCTTCAGCGGAATTTCGGCGGGATCGATCCGCTCGGACGCGGCAGCCACGACCTCCGTGACCACCCGCCGCAGCCGATCCAAGGCCGGAATGCTCGTCTCGAATATCTTGAAGCTCGTCCTCGTTTCCGGCCAGCCGCGATCGGTTACCTCCGGCCTGAAGATGATTGAGGCAATCAGTCGCTGCACCTCCTCGATGGTGGTGTAGGCCGCCCCGCTGCTGCCGATGACCACGACCGCGCGGTCCCGCTGCGCACCATTGAAGCGAATGGGCACTTCGAGATCGTCCATCGTGAAGCCGACCGCCGTGCAGTTCGCAACGAGCTGCGCGTCCACCACGCGGGGAAACGCCCGCGTCACGTTCACATCGCAGCCGGGCAATTGCAGAATGATCTGCTCGGTCGCGATCTTTCGCGCCAACGGCGTGAACTCGATGCTCAAGCCGCGAATTGAACTGCGAAACTCGTCGACGTCTGAAAAGCGAAATATCTTTGGCGCCAGTCCGGGCGCTTCAGGAATGCTGCTCATGGCAATGAAAAGCGCGTCAGGAAACGACGCGCGTCCGGCGGCGAAACCGGTGTGATTTCCCCCTTTCGGTTGTCCCGCGAGACCGAAAGAATCATCCTCAATTCCGTCGATCAGTTGGCGGGGGCCCAATTCAAAGGACAAGCCCCGGTTCAAGTCCTGCCAAATTTCGATAGCGTTTCCAGTGAAGTGGACGGTGCGATGATACCCGAACAACTCAAATCCAAAATGCAAAATTAACAACTCTGAGCTGCAATGGACCCCGTTCAATAGTCGAATTTTTTTCATTCAGGCTGTGCCATGATGGCAAATTCGCCTGCTGATATTCTTGTGGAATTGGAAGAGGCGGTCGCAGCCTGTCCGCCGGAGCGCTGCGCTCGCATCCTCTCCGCCATTGTGCACCTGCTCGTCGCTGGCCGCGAGCGGCCTCAAGAACTGCTCGTCAACGTGGTCGACGGTGTCCTGCTACGCCTGACGGCCCGGGTCGCCGCCAGCGCCCTGGTCCAACTCAGCACCGCGTTGGCCGAACTCGATGTGGCCCCGCAAGCGACCTTGCGGCATCTGGCTTCGCACGACGATGCGGACGTGGCCCGCCCGATCCTGCTCAAATCGCAGGCGCTGTCCGCGACCGATCTCGAGGCGGTCGCGACATCGTGCGGCGAACAGCATCGACTGGCGATCTCGGCCCGCGACAGGATCGAAGCGGGCGTCACCGAGGCGCTTCTCAGGTGCGGCGACAGCGCGGTCTGGTTTGCGCTGATCAGAAACCCGGGAACCAGGTTCTCCGATGCGGCCTATGCTGCGCTGGTTGAGAAGGCCGAGCAGGATGGCGAGATCACGAAGGCACTGGCGCTCAGGCCAGGCACACCCGACACGGTCGTGCGCAGGCTCCTCTCCGCTTCGCCTGGCCAGAAAGCAACGACGCCTGCGGCACATGACGTTGCATCGAACCCGCCCGCTCCGACGGCGCCTAAACGGCCTTGCCCGGCCGACTACGCCGCCGCAAGACCGGAGATCGTGGCGCTCAGTCGTGTCGGCAAGCTCAACGACTCGACGGTGAACCGCTTCGCGATCCGCGGTGAGACCGCCAACCTTTTCACTGCGCTTTCGGTGCTCTCGGGAGCCCCGATCGAGATCGTCGAGCATGTCATGACCGATGACGACTGCGAGGGCCTGGTCATGGCCTGCCGGGCCTCGCGACTGAACTGGCAGACGACGCTCGCGATCTTGAGCAACCGAAGCAGCCTGCGGCTCTCCTTCGCAGAGCGCGAACGGGCGCAGAAGATCTTCGAAACTCTTCTTCTGTCGACCAGCCAATGGACGGTTCGCTGGGGAGAAATCGCCGCGAACGCCAGCACAGGCGTTCCCGGTCATCGCGGCGCAACGATGGGGGTTAACCGATGAGATTCGACAGTCGCAAGGCGCTTCGTGTGCGGATGGATCATAAGCAGCCGGTCAACCTGATGGGCTCCGACGGTACCTGGCGACGCAGTTGCGTCCTGCTCGACGTGTCGCAAACCGGCGCCAAGATCGAGGTCGAGGGAACGCTCGACGTCCTGCAAGCCAAGGAGTTCTTCATGCTGTTGTCGTCGACCGGCCTGGCCTATCGGCGCTGCGAACTGGTCTGGATCGACGGAACCATGGCCGGCGTTCATTTCATCAACGCGGACAGCAAGAAGAAGGCGGCGAAGCCTGCTCAAGCCAAGTAGGGCCCCAACAACTCCAGAGCATCACCGCACCCTTGAAATCCGCTGTGCAGAACGCGCGAACCATATCCAGCCTCGTCAAAGGCGACGGAAGCGCCCGAGAAGCCCAGGCGGCTCCGATGTACGTGCATGTGCTGGCCGATTCCTCCGAAAGGCTCGCTGGCGTTTGCTCGATCCTCGAAAGACGGTTCACTGTCGCGGGCGAACGGCTCGACGCCGAATCCAAGCTTTCGCAGGCGCCTTTCGCCGTGGTCATTCGCGCCGATCTGCGTGCGCTCGAGAACATTGCGGCAATCAAGAAGCGCTCAGCCAACCTGGCAAAAGCCAGGAAGCGCATCTTCGTGATCGACCATACGTCCCACCTCTGCATCTCACAGGCCTACGCGCTCGGGGCGACGCTCGTCCTGCCCGGAACGATCAACAAGATAAACCTGCTGGCGGCACTTGCCGATCCCGCCGAGTCGAGGGCGACTGCGCAAGGCGAGTTGCCTCAGCCGGACAATGCCGTCGAGACGGCGGCGACCGCCATCGCATCGATGTTCACCGCCGTGACGCTTGGCGAGCCGATCGATGTCGACGGCACGAAGGAGGCAGGCCGCAGGATCGCCAGTCGCATCGCTGAACACGGCCTCTCCGAATGGCTCACGACGGTGCGGCGCCATCATGAGGGAACCTATCAGCACTGCCTGCTCGTGACCGGCGTGGCGGTCGATTTTGGACTGAGTCTCGGCGTCGGCAGGACCGACCTCGAGCGGCTCCATTCAGCCGCCATGTTCCATGACATCGGCAAGGCGCAGGTCCCGCTCACAATCCTGGACAAGCCCGGCCGCCTGGATGCCGAGGAAAGGGCAATGATCGAGACGCATCCGGCCGCCGGCTTTGATTTTCTGAAGGACAATAAGGACATCTCCCCCGAGATCCTCGATGCCGTCCGGCATCATCACGAATATCTCGACGGCAGCGGCTATCCCGACGCGCTCTGCGGCGAGAGCATCAGCGACGTCGTTCGCATTCTCACGATTTCCGACATCTTCGCAGCCCTGATCGAACATCGACACTACAAGCCGTCGATGCCGCGCGCCGATGCCTACAACATTCTGTGCGGGATGACCGGAAAACTGGAAAAGGCGCTCGTCTCTTCGTTCAAGAACGTCGCGCTCACGAGGTGAGCACGCGCGCCAAAGCCGCTACCGGCGCGTTCGTTGCGAAGTGGCCTAGTGCGTGGCCCGGTATCTGGCACGGCGCGGAATGGACCGGCACGCCAGCCCATCCGCGAGCAGCTTCATGTCCTCGCGCTTGCTGCTGCGTATCAGCCGACCAAACTCTTCGGGTGTGAAAGGAAGACTTGGATCATCATCAACGGGGTACCGCATCCGCGGACCGAACAACCGTCGAACCAGGCTAGCCAGCCGCCGCATGTCAATTCCCTCGCGCCAGCAACAAACCTTTCACTTTCGATATTGTTCCTCCCGCATCATCGAGATTGCAAGAGGCCGCAAGGAGTCCGCACCAAAAATTTCTGCGGGAGAATAATCTCCTCCGCGACCGGCGACGCGCTGTCTCAGTCAGCAAAGCCGACGAACCGCACGAAATCGCCATTGTCCTCCCGATCGGAGCGAACGGTATTCGCAGCAAACGTCTCGTCAGGATATCCCATTGCGACACAGGTCATGATGACTTCATCATCCGGAATCCTGGCGACCTCGCGCACGATGTCAGAGCGCATGATGCCCTGTCCATTGATCACGGAGCCGATGCCGCGATCCCAGGCCGCGAGCACGATGCCGTAGCAGAGCGCGCCGAGATCGAAATGGCAGACCGCACCGGGATCGAGCACGCGGTCATAGGTCAGCACCAGCGAGACCGGCGCATCGAACTGGCGGAAGCCGCGCAACACCCAGTCCTGCCGCATCGGCTTATCGTCGCGCGCGATGCCCATCGCGCCGAACAACTTCTTGGCGATGTCGACCTGCCGCGTGCGATGAATGCCCTGATACTCGCCATGGCTGACGATGTCGCGTTTGACCTTGGCGCCGGCTGCCATCTCCTCCATGTTACGACGGCGCACCTCCTCCAGCGGCGCGCCGGTGAGAACGTGGACATGCCAGGGCTGGGTGTTCATCGAGGATGGCGCGCGCTTGGCTGTTTCGATGATCGCCTCGATCACCGTGCGCGGCACCGACTCGTTCCTGAAGCCGCGCACGCTGCGGCGCGAATGGACCAGCGTTTCAAATTCCACGTGACGGACCTCCCCTGCCCACTCATCCGTCGATGCGACGGACCAACGGTTGCCGATGCGGCGCGCAAAATCTATGCTGACCGACAAGCAAGACCAAGAACCCCTGAGGACCCGCCATGGCAGCACCGCTCGATCCCGTCATCGCCCAGATCATTCCGATGCTGCCGTTGCGCGATCCCACAGTCATGACGCCAGAGAGCGCTCGCGATTCCTTGCGTGCATTGGCTGCCGCGCGCGCCGCGGTGCCGCCGCCGCCCGTCGATGCCGTCGAGAATATCAAGGTGAAAGGCGGCTCAGCGCCGCTCGATGCGCGCGTCTACCGCATCGGCACGGGTCCCGCGCCGACCGTGGTGTTCTTCCACGGCGGTGGCTGGGTTGCGGGCGATCTGGAAACCCACGACCGGCAGGCGCGATGGCTTGCAATCGAGACCGGCGCGGTCGTCGTGTCCGTCGACTATCGGCGGCCGCCGGAGACGCGCTTTCCCGGCCCGTTCGAAGATGCCTTTGCCGCGGTGCGTGACGTCTTCAACCGCGCCGCGGAATTTGGCGGCGATGCGAAGCGACTCGGCGTTGCCGGCGACAGCGCCGGCGGCAATCTCGCGGCGACCACCGCGATCGCCTGCCGCGATGCCGGCATCAAGCTCGCTGCACAATTATTGGTCTATCCCGTCACTGACGTGGTCGGCGGCTACGCCGATGCGCGCGAGAACGCACCCTTTCCGTCACGCACAGAGAACGCTGAGGGCTACTTCCTGTCGCGCGCCGTGATGGAGTGGTTTTGCGGCCATTATCTCGCCGATCCCGGCCACGCCGCCGACTGGCGCGTCTCGCCGCTGCGCGCCGCCTCCCTTGCCGGCGTGGCGCCAGCGATCGTGACAACTGCCTGGTTCGATCCGCTGCGCGATGAAGGCGCTGCCTATGCACGGGCGCTGGAGGCGGCCGGCGTGCGCGTGAAGCATCATGAGGGCGCCGGCCTGATCCACGGCTATTTCGGCCTCGTCGACGCCTCCGACGTCGCCCGTGCCGAAGCACAGCGTGCGCGCGCCGACTTCAAGGCACTGCTCGCCCGCGGCGTTTGACGCGGCTAAGCGCGACGCGCCCGCTGTGCAGCCGTATGGCCCCAGGCCTCGTCCCAATCCTGGCCGGAGGCATCGACCACCCGGCCATCGGCCTCGAAGAACTTGTTGGGCACCTGAAAGATCGCAAGGATCAGTGCGCCCTCGGGGCACCAGGCGGCGTGACGGCTGCCCGCCTCGCGCCAGATGAACTCGCCGGCCTTGCAGGCGATGCCCTTGGCGGGCCCCTCCTTGTCGACGAGCCCGCCTTCGATCACATAGCTCTGCTCGATGCCGACATGCTCATGATCAGGCAGCACCGCCCCCGGCGCAAAGCGCATCAGGGCCGTCATCAAACCTGTGCTGCGATCGAACAGCAGCGTCTTGGCCTCGCAGCCCGGAAAGCGTGTCCTCTGCCAGTCCATGGTTTGGGGCTGAACGAGATGGGAATGCTGGTCGGCGGTTTGCGAGCCTGTCACGGCGTCCATCGCAATGCTCCGTTCCTGCTGGAATGGGCAGAGGCTAGCAGGCTTTTGGTGGCCGGTCAGCGCGCAGTGCAGCAAGCGGCGTTGAACGCTCGGTGCCAGCCATGCGCTCGCCAATGCGATCGCAACGTCGCGCGCTGGAAAAATTGAGACGGATACCGGATGCGAGCGCTGATCCTGCTTGATTGCGCCATGATTCCGAGTTCCAATTCGGGAAGGCCATTTTGGTCTAGGGAGACACCCAATGAAGCGAATTTTTCTGGCTGCCATCCTCGTCGCCTTCGCGGCCGGCTCGGCCCTCGCGGAAGACACCTGCGAGAGCAAGGCCGTCGGCAAGGACGGCAAGCCGCTCGCCGGCGCAGCCAAGACGTCGTTCCTGAAGAAGTGCAAGCAGGAGGCCTGCGCGCCCAAGGCCGTTGGCTCCGACGGCAAGCCGCTCGCCGGCGCGGCCAAGAGCAGCTTCATGAAGAAGTGCGAGGTCAGCGCGTAACGCGCTATCCTCTCTTCCTGAGCCTCTGACAACAATACGCCTGCCCATCGCAGGCGTATCGTTGCATGTGCGCCCTACTCGCGCTTGAAGCGGTAGTCGAAGGCATTTCCAAGCGGCTTGATCCATCCGACCGTCGGTGTCGGAAAATGGATCGGCAGGATCAGCGTATCGGTGTCGGCGACGGAGGCGAAGAATTTGCGCCGTGATACCGCGGACTGCTTGGGATCCCAATCCGGCTTCGCCGACCAGTCCGGCTCGCGGCACTGGATCTGGTGATGCATGAGGTCGCCGGCAATCACCGCGCGCTGGCCTTTCGAGAAAATGTTCACGCAGCAATGACAGGGCGAATGCCCCGGCGTCGGCGTGAGCGTGAGGGTGTCGTCGAGCGCGTAATCGTCATCGACGAGCAGCGCCTGCCCGGCCTCGACGATCGGCAGGCAGTTGTCGCGGAAGACGGTGCCGGGCGGATTGTTGCCCTTGGCATGCTCGGTTTCCCAGGCGGTGTACTCGCCTTTGTGAAAGACATAGTTCGCGTTGGGAAACGTCGGCACCCAGCGGCCATCGCGAAGCGTCGTGTTCCAGCCGGTGTGGTCGATATGGAGATGGGTGCAGAAGACGTAATCGATCTGCTCGAAGCTGATGCCAAGCGCGAACAGCTCGCTGCGCCACCGCTCCTTGCCGGGAAAATCAAACGGCGGCGGATGGCCCTTGTCCTCGCCCGTGCAGGTATCGACCAGGATGGTGTAGCGCGGCGTGCGCACGACAAAAGTCTGGTAGGTGATGACCATCATGCCGCGCGCGGCGTCGAACACCTCCGGCTCCATCGTCGGAAGATGGCGCTTGAACACGGCCTCGTCATAGGCCGGGAAGAAATCCTGCGGCCGCCGCCACGGCCCTTCCCGCTCGATCACCGCATCGATGGTGATATCGCCGATCCTGAGCTGCTTCATTGTCGTTTCGCTCCCGTTTCACGCGGTGCCAGTTTCAAGGCACCCTTGCATTATTCTGTCGATCTCCTCGCGCGAGAGGACGCCGATCTCTGCGACGAAGACGATCCGCGTCCGCGGCATCCCCTCGACCCTCCTCCCGCCCGCGGCCAGCGTCGCCCGGCCGCCGGCGAGTTGAAACACCATCAACCGCCCGGGCTGCTCGACAGTCTCGAACAGCCCCTTCGCCCGCGCGAGTTTTGGCGCGAGCCGACCGATCGCCTGCTGCAACCGCGGCAGCGACACCGGCTTGTCCGACGTCCNCCAGCTCATGGTCTCGAACCGCTCGACGGCCGGCCGTCGCGGCCCCGGCTCGCGCGGCGCCGGTACGCGATCGACGTCAGGCGGAAAAAGTACCATCGCTGGCACTTCGCCATGGCGCGCCTCGACCAGAACGGCCGCCGGCCGCATGGCGCGGACCGCATCGCGCATTTGCGCGCAGCTCGCCGCGTCGGCCAGGTCCACCTTGCTCAGCGCGACCACGTCGGCCGCCCGCACCTGCGATCGCAGCAATGCGTCGTCCAGCATCGTCACCGGCATCGTCGCGTCCACCACGCACAGCACGGTTTCCAGCGGCGCCTCCCGAAAAATCACGGGATCCATCAGGTTGCGAACGACGTCGGCCGGATCGGCGACGCCGCTGGTTTCGATCACGATGACGTCCGGTTGCGGATCACGCCGAAGCAGCACGGCCAGCGTGCGTAGGAGATCGCCTTCCAGCGTACAGCAGATGCAGCCATTGCTCAGGCTTACCACGCCGTCAGCGGCGCCCACTATCAGCTCGGCGTCGATGTTGATCGCGCCGAAATCATTGACGACGGCGGCGATCCGCCGTCCTTCGGCGTTCGCCAGGAGGTGGTTCACGACCGTGGTCTTGCCCGCCCCGAGAAAGCCGGCCACAAGCAGAACCGGGACGGACACAGTTCAGTCCTCGGCGGCTGGCCGGCGCACGGGCCGGCCGGGCCTTGCCGCCACATCCAGCACACCGTCGGCTATCAGTGGATAACCGCTCACGATGAGATGGCGTACGCCCTCTGACGGCCGGTTCATCGCCGAGAACTCCGCCCGGTCGGTCAGCGTGTTGTAGTCGAACACCACGATATCGGCATCGGCGCCCGGCGCGAGCCTGCCCTTGGCGCGCATCGCGGGCGTGCTGCGCTCGAGGATCTCCGCCGGGATCAGCGAGCATTTGCGGATGCCTTCCAGCAACGACACCGTCCGCCGCTCCCGCACCCATTCGCGGATGAAGCGCGTGAAGCAGCCGGCCGAGCGCGGATGGGAGGTGGCATCCTTGGGCAGCGGCCAGGCATCGCCGGTGTAGACGCTGCCATCGGAGAGCGTCCAGGGCATCGCGTCGGACGCGATCGCGCCGCCGGGATACAGCACCGACATGTCCAGGAGATCGCGATGGTGTGCGTTGTTCTCGAGATCCAGGATGTGCCAGAGCACCAGCGTCGAGGGCTCGGCGGCCTGCGCCGCAAGCAGCTCCTCGCGGTCGCGGAAGCGCCGGCCGTCGGCGACGCGCTGCACCGAGTCGTAGCCGGTGCCATTGCGTGCTTCGAATTCGGGGTCGCTGAAGAAAGCCGCCGCGAGCACCGTCGAACCGGTGCCGTAAGGATAGGCTTCGACGGTGATCGGAAGCGTTTGCGCCTGCGCCTTGGCCACCAGCTTTGCACACCGCTCGATATCGGTCTTGCTGGAGGAGTTGAAGTGGCAGATGTGCATGTGCGCGCCGGTGGCGCCTGCATAGCCGATCAGGCGGATATAGGCCTCGGCCGCGCTTTCCGGATCGATGCGGGACATGAAGGCGACGTGGGTGAAGGTCGGCACGTCATACGTGGCCGCCAGCTGGCAGACCGCGGTGAGCTCCTGCACGCCGGCGCCCGGTGCATAGGCGTTGAGAATGCCGATGCCGATGCCGCCCTCCTTGAGCCCGCTCGCGATGCGATCGAGGATGCCGGCCACCTCCGTGTCACTTGCCACGTTGTCGATCCAGCGGCGATCGCGCATGGCAGCACCGAACGCTTCCAGCGAGCTCTCCGAATTGGAGCCCGTCATCGCGCCGATCCGCGCAAAAGCCCAGTTGACGGCAGCGCCGTAGTTGAGCACACGCCCCGTCGCCGCCTGCTTGCCATACCAGGCGGCGACCGGCAGGACTCCGGCCTCGAGGTCGAGCGTCGTTGTCACGCCGTCGAACGCCTGCATGCGATCGGCGGGGATCGACTGACCATGCGCATGCAGGTCGATGAAGCCGGGAGCCACGACCAGCCCGGTCGCATCGATCGTCCGCTCGCCGCCGCCAAGCCCGGTGCCGACCGCCGCGATCCGGCCGTCCATCACCGCCACGTCGCCGATGGCATCCATCCCGCTGGCCGGATCGACCACCCGGCCACCCGTGATCACCAATCCGCCCATCTAGCTACTCCCGCATTCCAAAAGCCAGTCCCTCGAAGCCGGCAATCAGCTCGGAGGGCGCGGAGAGCGTAGCGAGCGGTCCGCGAGCGTTCAAGACGCCAACAGCATGGCAGCTCGAACGTCTGCGCGTTGTGATGGTTCGGGCTACGATTTTCTGCGTTCATCTCCCGTAGCCCGGATGGAGCGAAGCGAAATCCGGGTTAGACTATCCGCATGGTCCGGTATCGACGCAATCTCTTGCCCGGCGGCACATTCTTCTTCACGGTCGCCGTGGAGAACCGACAATCATCCGTACTCACCGATCATATTGGGGCGCTTCGCGCTGCATTTCGCGCCGTGCGGGAGAAGAAGTCATTCGTCGTCGATGCCATCGTGATCCTTCCCGATCACCTGCACGTCATCATGACGCTACCAATCGACGACTGCGATTTTCCCGACCGCTGGCGACAGATCAAGAGCCAGTTTACCCGAAGCGTTGCCATCGCCGGAGGACCGATTTCCCGCAATCATCGCGGCGAGTATGCCCTGTGGCAAAGGCGTTATTGGGAGCACACCATTCGCGACGAGAATGACTTCGAGCGTTGCGCCAACTATATTCACTTCAATCCGGTCAAGCATGGCCACGTCTCTTCACCATCGGACTGGCCGTACTCGTCACTTCATCGCTACGTCCGCGCCGGCCTGTTGCCTACTGATTGGGGAGGAGCCGGCGAAATCGACGGAAATTTCGGCGAACGCGCAGATTGATCCCGGATTACGCTACGCTTCATCCGGCCTACGGATTCCGACAGTTCGTTCCTTGTAGCCCGGATGGAGCGAAGCGAGATCCGAGGACAGCCTCTCATATCGTCCAGTTGGATGCGTGGAACGAAACCCGGATTTCGCTACGCTCCATCCGGGCTACGCATTCCCTGTTACGACCGCAATCCCGGCGCCTCCTGGCCGGTGCGGGCGACGTATTCGGTGTAGCCGCCGCCATATTGGTGGATGCCTTCGGGCGTCAGCTCGAGCACGCGGTTCGAAAGGGTCGCCAGGAAGTGGCGGTCATGCGAGACGAACAGCATGGTGCCCTCGAAATCCGACAGCGCCGTGATCAGCATCTCCTTGGTGGCGAGGTCGAGATGGTTGGTCGGCTCGTCCAGCACCAGAAAGTTCGGCGGATCGAACAGCATCTTTGCCATCACCAGCCGCGCCTTCTCGCCGCCCGAGAGCACGCGGCAGCGCTTCTCGACGTCGTCGCCGGAGAAGCCGAAGCAGCCGGCGAGCGCGCGCAAGGATCCCTGCCCCGCGGTCGGGAATGCGTCCTCCAGCGACTGGAATACGGTGCGCTCGCCGTCGAGCAGATCCATCGCATGCTGGGCGAAATACCCCATCTTGACGCTGCCGCCCAATGCCACCGAGCCCTGATCGGGCTCGCTCGCGCCGGCGACGAGCTTGAGCAGCGTCGACTTGCCGGCGCCGTTGACGCCCATCACACACCACCGTTCGCGGCGGCGGATCATGAAATCGAGGCCGTCATAGATGCGCTTGCTGCCGTAGCCCTTGTGGACGTTCTTCAGCGCCACGACGTCCTCACCGGAGCGCGGTGCCGGAGGGAAGTCGAACGCCACGGTCTGGCGACGGCGCGGCGGCTCGACGCGCTCGATCTTGTCGAGCTTCTTCACCCGGCTCTGAACCTGCGCGGCGTGGGATGCGCGGGCCTTGAAGCGCTCGATGAACTTGATCTCCTTGGCGAGCATCGCCTGCTGGCGCTCGAACTGTGCCTGCTGCTGCTTCTCATTCAGCGCACGCTGCTGCTCGTAGAACTCGTAATCGCCGGTGTAAGTGGTGAGCGAGCCGGAATCGATCTCGACCACCTTGGAGATGACGCGGTTGATGAACTCGCGGTCGTGCGAGGTCATCAGCAGCGTGCCTTCGTAGTCGTGCAAAAACTTCTCCAGCCAGATCAGGCTTTCGAGATCGAGATGGTTGCTCGGCTCGTCGAGCAGCATGACGTCGGGGCGCATCAGCAGGATGCGCGCGAGCGCCACTCGCATCTTCCAGCCGCCGGAGAGTGCGCCGACGTCGCCGTCCATCATCTCCTGGCTGAAGCCGAGGCCGGAGAGCGCCTCGCGCGCACGGCCGTCGAGCGCGTAGCCGTCGAGCTCCTCGAAACGATGCTGCACCTCGCCATAGCGCGCGATGATCTCGTCCATCTGATCGGCCTTATCAGGATCGGCCATCGCCGCCTCGAGCTCGCGCAACTTGGCCGCGACCTCGCTGACGGGACCTGCGCCGTTCATCACTTCAGCCACGGCACTGCGGCCGGACATCTCGCCGACGTCCTGGCTGAAATAGCCGATGGTGATGCCACGATCGATCGAGACCTGGCCCTCGTCGGGCAGCTCCTGCCCGGCGATCATCCGGAACAGCGTGGACTTGCCGGCGCCGTTCGGGCCGACGAGCCCGATCTTCTCGCCTTTGTTAAGGGCGGCTGAGGCTTCGATGAACAGGATCTGGTGGCCGGCTTGCTTGCTGACGTTGTCGAGGCGGATCATGGGGTCTTTTGGGGGAATTTTGCGTTGCAGCGTAAATAGGCCATGCCGGCCGCCAGGGGAAGCCCCGGCCGTACCCGGATTCCTCCGCCAAACGCGAATTTCCTGCAATCCGCTCCGAGGCTTACGGCTTATAGACCTCGACGGTCTGCATCATGCCCATCTCCTCATGGTTCATCATATGGCAGTGGAGCATGAAGACGCCGGTGAAATCGAGGAAGCGGGAGCGGAACACGACCTCCCCGCCCTTGCGCTCGACGATCACGGAGTCCCGCCACTCCGGCGTCGCCAGCGCCTTGCCATTGACCGAGACCACCTGGAACGGATTGGTGTGGATGTGGAAGACGTGGTCGTCATGCTCATGCGTGTTGACGATGGTCCACTCCTCGACCGCGCCCAGCTTGACGCGGTGATCGATACGCGCGGGATCGAACTTCTTGCCGTCGATGAAGAAGCCGAACTCCTGCCAATGCCCGGCGGCATCCGCCTCCGGTGCGGTCGCCGAAAGGACCACCTTGCGGCGGTTGGTGATCTCGGTGTCCTTGATGGTCGCGAGGGGCGCCGGCGGCAGAGCGCGCGGCAGCTTCATCTCCATCGGCACGCCTGACACCACGACCCGCGCCAGCGGACCGACCGGTGACGGATGGCCCTGATCAAAGGGCGCCGCGTTGAAGGCATAAGTGCCGGGGCCGCCGGCCTTCACCAGGATATCGGCGCGCTGGCCCGGCGCGATCAGGAGCTGCTTGAGCGGCTGCACGGCGCCGAGCTGGATGCCGTCATAGGCAATCGCGTGCAGATCGTGCTTTTCCAAATCGAGCAGCATGTCGTCCTGATATGCGGCGTTGAGGATGCGCCAGCGCTGCACCTCGCCGGGGCGCATCTCGATCACCGGCCTCCGTTGCCCGTTGATGGCAAGGAACCGCGTCGCCGTCTCCGGAAACAGCGTCTCGAAATTCTCGACCATTCCGTTGGCATCAAAGACCACCTGGGTCAGCACCAGGAGGCGCTCGCGCGCAGCAGTGATCTCCGGAACGTCGGCGAAATCGCCCTCGATGATGACGGCGCCCACCATGCCGCTGGACATCTGGATATCGGCGCTGCCGTGGTGGTGGGGGTGATACCAGTACGTGCCCCGGGTGTGGTCGGCCGGCAGCGTGATCTCGATGTTGTAGCTATGGCCGGGAGCCATCGAACGCATGACGTTGTCGGCGATGCCGCTCGGGCTGACATGCGCGCCGTGGAAATGGAAATTGGTGTTGTTGAACTGATGCGGGTGGCTGATGTCGGCGGGGAGCCCGTCGCGGTTTGGCGGCAGATCGTTGATCATCTTGATCCGCAACGTCTCGCCCGGCTTCATGCGCAGGGTCGGGCCGGGGCTGGTGCCCTCATAGGACCTCACATAGAGCCTGACGCCGCCAATCTGGCGATAGGCGTAGCTGCAGCGCAAGGTTGTGCTGAGCACGCCATTGACGGACCGCCGCACCTCGGGCTCGACCAGCGGCTGGTCCATGGCCGGCACCGGCGTTTCCGGCACCATACCCATGGTCGACGACATGTCCGCGATGTGAGCGGCGCCAGCATGGTTGTGCACGGCGTGCTGGGCGTTCGCGGCGCCTGCGATCAGCGACAGCGTGCCGGCCGCGCCGAGGAACTGGCGTCGCGACAGTCCTGTCGTGCTGGTCACGAAGCTGACCGAAGAGCCATCGTTCGGATCGTGCTGCATTTTGAGTTTCCCGCCCCCGTTGATGCGATCCGTTCTTTCAATTTGATTCGACTGCAAGGCAAGCGGAAATGGAATTCTCAATCCGCGCACGTACGACACGCAGCGTCTTCATCCGATGTAAACGCCCTGGCGTTTCTATGCGTGCATGACGAATCATGACAGCTTCAGGCCAGCGTTGGCGCGTACCCTGCGGGCACCGATGCCGTCAGCATCATGAGTCCTCGAAACCTCGTACAAGGATCAGAACATGCGGCCTTCGCGACGCGAGTTCGTGAAGTGGTTCTCGGCAGGCGGTATCTCGGTCAGCCTGTCGCATCTCGGTCTGGCGAAGGAGGCTCGCTTCGCGTCGCACGAGACGCTTCCCGGACGCGGCAATTTCAACCCTGCGGCGAAAGGCACCGGCCGCGTCGACGGCGTCGCCAAGGTCACCGGCGCAAAGCTCTACGCCTCCGATTTCCGCGCCAATGATCTTCCCGGCTGGCCGCAGGCCACCTCGCACGCGATCCTGGTCCGCGCCAACGACGCCACGCATGTCTATACCGGCGTGGATCTCGCCCGCCTGTCGGGCGCGCTGAAGCCGTCTGTCGTCGTCACCGCCGCCGATCTCGAGCGCATCGGCACACAGGTGCCCCATTTCTACGCCGGCGACCTGTTCTGTCCGCTCGGCAAGACGCCGCTCTATCTCGGACAACCGGTCGCGCTGCTGATCTTCGAAAGGTTCGATGTCTTCGACCAGGCGCGGCTGGTGCTGCGCGACGGCACCTTCGTCAAATTCGGCGAGGAAACCGGGCCGGTGATCGCGCCCGATTACGGCTCCTACCGCTTCACGCGCGTCGCCGGTGCGCTGCCTGAGAAGCCGGACATCTATTCGCCGATCCTGGCCGGCTGGGTTTCGCCCAAGAAGGTGCAGAACGCGGCGCTGCCGGTGTGGTCGCCGCTCGCCAAGGAAATGCCGGCCGACTACACCAAGGCGGCCAAGCATGGCGAGCAGATCCGCGCCGAGCTTGCGGCGGAGGATGCTTCGCTCCTGGTGCTCGACCGCGAGTTCGAGACGCAATCGGTCGACCCGATGTTCCTCGAGCCCGAATGCGGGCTTGCCTGGTACAACGGCAAAGGCGGCAATCTCGAGCTCGTGCTCGGCGTGCAGTCGCCCTATGAGGCGGCCGAGTCGATCGCGCACCTGCTCGCAAAGGCCCGCGCGCCATACAAGCCCGCGCACATCAATGCGCAGTTCGCCCATGTCGGCGGCGGCTTCGGCGGCCGCGATCACACGCCGTTCATTCTCTATGTCGCGCTCGCGGCGATCTGCTTTCCCGGCAAGCCGGTGCGGCTGGCGCATGACCGCTACCAGCAATTCCAGGGCGGCATCAAACGCCACCCGATCAAGATGCGCTCGCGCATTGGCATCGATCGCTCAACCGGCAAGATCAAGGCCTTCGCCGCCGATCACGTGCTCGACGGCGGCGGGCTCGTCAACTTCTCCGCCAATGTCGCAGTCGTCGCCGCCACCGGCGCGATCGGCATCTACGACATCCCCAAGGTCGACGTCACCACGGTCGCGATGCATTCGCGCGGCGTGACCGCCGGCTCGATGCGCGGTTACGGCACGCTGCAGACCATGACGGCGCTCGAAGTGCTGATCGACGAGGCGGCGGGCGAGCTCAAGCTCGATCCGATCGAATTCCGCCGGCGCAATGCCCTGAAGCAGAATGGCCGGACCATGACCGGCAACCCCTACATCGTCTCGGTGCGTACGCCGGAAATCCTCGACAAGCTGGAAAAGCATCCGATCTGGCAACAGCGCGCGCAATTCAAGCAGGCATCGTCGGACCGGCTGGTCGGCACCGGAGTTGCCTGCGTGACCAAGGACTATGGCTCCGGCGCGGATTGCTCACTCGGCCGTGTCGAGCTCGGCGCCGACGGCAAGATTGCGATCTTCTGCGATCACGTCGAGATGGGTAACGGCATCGGCACGGCGCTCGCAAACCGCGTCGCCGGCCATCTCGGTACCATTGCCGACGAGGTCTCGGTCGCCCGCGTCGACAGCTACGACGTGCTCGGCCTCGTCACCTCGGGTGATCCCTACACCATGGATCAGAAGACCCAGGATGCAGCTTCGAGGAATCCGCGCTGGGTGCCGTCAATCAGCTCGGCGACATCAGCCTCGATCGGAGCCCATGTCGGCACGCATTCCTCCGCGGAGGCCGCCCGCGTCATCTTCCGCTTCGGCCTGTGGCCCGCAGCGTTGGAGCTGTGGCGCATCCCGAAGACCGATCCGCGCGCACGGCAATGGCCAACCGCCCGCTGGGAGAACGGCCAGCTCATGATGAACGGTCTCGAACCGCTCGCGCTGCCGGCGCTCGCGGCGACCGCCCACGCCCGCGGCTTCGTCACCGGCGCGGTCGCACACAGCTTTTCGCGCTGGGCCTGGTCGCGCGCACGCTTTCCCCTGTTCGGCGAGCAATGGCGCGCCGAGATCGACGCCCTCGCGATCCGCAGGGGCAACGGCAAGTTCGAACGGATCAACCGCTCAAGCGTCAAGTTTCCGCCGACCGACAACAACCGCATCGGCACCGCCTACACCTCGATGTGCGGTACGGTCGTCCGCGTCGAGATCGAACGCGCCACCGGCGCGCTTCGCATCGCCAAGGCCTATAGCGTGTTCGAATGCGGCACCGCGCTGGTGCCCGAGGTCGTGATGGGCCAGTCCCATGGCGGCTTCGCCATGGGCGTTGGCTATGCGCTGCTCGAAACCCTGCCGCCGTTCGAAGGCGGCCCCGGCAACGGCGAATGGAATCTCGGACGTTATCTGATCGCGCGCGGTTCGGACCTTCCCTTGCGCGATCTCGAGATCGAGATGCTGAAGCCGCTGACGCCGGACGAGGAGCCGAAGGGCATGGCCGAGGTCGTCATGATCCCGATCGTGCCGGCGCTGATCAACGCCATCCATGACGCCACCGGCCACCGCTTCCGCGCGCTGCCCGTGACCGCAAGCCTTTTGAAGGGAGTGCTCGCGTGACGACCCTCAGCCTCACCATCAACGGTCAGAAGCACGGTCCGATGGACGTCCGCGACGATCTCTCGATGAATGATTTCCTGCGCGAGATCCTGGGCATGACCGGGACCAAGTTCGGCTGCGGCGCCGCGCAATGCCTGAGCTGCGCCATCATCGTCGACGAGCCCGACGGCACCAGCTACACCAGCCCGACCTGCATTGCTCCCGCCGTGAACTTCGACGGCAAGTCGATCCGCACCGTCGAGGGACACGCCAAGGACGGCCAGCTCTCGGCTTTGCAAAAGGCCTTCATCGACCACTTCGCCTTCCAGTGCGGCTACTGCACCGCCGGCTTCCTCAACGAGGGCCAGGTGCTGCTCGAGCGCCTGGCGCGCGCGCCGGTGCCGCGCGAGGCGCTGGAGCAGACCATCGCGGACGCGCTCGACGGTCATCTCTGCCGCTGCACCGGCTACATCAAGTACCACGAGGCGGTCCGAGACGTGATCCTGGCCGATTCAAAACGCTACCTCATGGCCACCAAGTGAGCACGCGAAGGACACGCGCCATGATCTCCGACGCGCGCTTCAAGACGATTGCCGTGATCGCGGCGCTCGCCAGCAGCCTCTGCGCGGGCTATGCGGCCTCGGAAACGACGAGCCATGCGCTGGCCTCGCCCGAGAGCTTTGCTGACATCACTGACACCGAGAAGCGCTCGGCCGCGATCTTCACCGAGCTCGGCAAGGTGCTGACGCACCCGCGCTGCACCAACTGCCATCCGGCCGGCGACAGCCCCCGGCAAGGCGACAATCCCCGCCTCCACCAGCCGCCGGTCACGCGCGGTGCCGACGGCCATGGCCTGGAGTCGATGCGCTGCCACACCTGCCACCAGAAGGCCAATTTCGAGCCCGGCCGCGTGCCCGGCCATCCCGAATGGCATCTTGCTCCACGCGAAATGGCTTGGGAGGGCAAGACGATCGGCGAGATCTGCGAGCAGATCAGAGATCCCGCGCGCAATGGCGGGCGCAAGGTCGAAGAGCTGATCGATCACATCGGCAAGGACACCCTGGTCGGCTGGGCCTGGAAGCCCGGCTTCGGCCGCTCGCCCGTACCCGGCACGCAGGCGCAGGCCGGCGCGCTGGTCGAAGCCTGGGTGAAGACCGGGGCCGCGTGCCCTGCGCCGTGACGAGGCGCCAGGGCGAGCACTCATAAACGTCGGCTTCCGAGGGTAAAGCGGAAGTCTCTCCGCCTGGTCGTCATCGACGGCTTATGACCCCTAAAGAGACCTTCAGCGGGCACTACGATCAAATCGTGGCATAGATACTGACATGCGACAGATCTTGGCCGAGATGCGGTAATTCGCAGACGCACGGGGGCCCTCTATCGCGCAGCCAATGAGCATTGACGCCAAGCCGCGCGCGGGATTATTTGATTGCCCTGTTCGCTCCTCCTCGGTGGACTGCAGAGAGCATATGGAGCTACTCACCACCGACGTCATGCGACCTGTCTTTTCGGCGCGCACCGAGTCCTGTGCAAGGCTCGGCTGTCATGGAAGGACATCCGATGACCGCGATCTCGCTCAAGACTTTGACAGGTGAGACCACCGAGGCTTCGGCCGCGAGAATCGAGGCATTGCGCTCTACGCTGCACGGAGGCCTCGCACTGCCCGGCGATCACGGATACGACGAAGCGAGAACGATCTGGAATGCGATGGTCGACCGCAGGCCAAGCCTCGTCATACGGGCGGCGGACGCAAGCGACGTCTCGCAATCGGTCAATTTGGCACGCGAGCACGGCGCCGTGCTGTCGGTCCGCGGAGGCGGCCACCAGATTGCCGGATATGCCGTCAATGACGGTGGGATCCTTCTCGATCTGTCGCAAATGCGCTCGGTCCAGGTTGATCCGGCGGCTCGATGCGCGCAAGTCGGGCCCGGCGCCACACTGGGTGACTTCGACAGGTGCGCCCAGTCATTTGGCCTGGCGACGCCCACGGGCATCAATTCGACGACGGGCATTGCCGGACTGACGTTAGGGGGCGGGTTCGGCTGGATCACGCGAAAATTTGGCATGACGATCGATAATTTGCTGTCCGCCGAGGTGGTGACAGCGGACGGACAAGCGCGTCGTGTCAGCGCTACCGAAACCCCCGACCTGTTTTGGGCCATTCGGGGCGGTGGCGGGAATTTTGGCGTCGTAACCTCATTCGAGTTCCAGCTACATCCGGTCGGGCCCGACGTCTTGTGCGGATTGATTGTCCATCCGCTCGACGCAGCCCCGCAACTCCTGAGGCAATATGACAAGATTGCCAATACGGCGGCAGACGAGCTCACGGTATGGGCTGTCCTGCGGCGGGCGCCACCTCTCCCGTTCATTCCGGTCGAATGGCACGGCAAGGAAGTCTTAGCGTTCGCCGCCTGCTATTGCGGCGACGTGAAGGACGGAGAAACGGCCCTCGCCGAGGTCCGTGGTCTGGGCCAAACAGTCGCCGAAGCGGTCGGCACGCAGCCTTTCGCTCACTGGCAAACCACTTTCGATCCGCTGCTCACGCCGGGGGCACGCAATTACTGGAAGAGCCATGATTTCATGGATCTGTCCGATGCCATGGTCGAAGCACTAATGGCCGGCGTTCGCAAATTGCCGAGCCCGGAATGCGAGGTCTTCATTGGGCATCTCGGCGGCGCGATGGCGAAGGTATCGGCCGAGGCGACGGCCTATCCGCAGCGCCAGTCTCACTTCGTGATGAATGTGCACACCCGCTGGCGCGAGCAGGCCGACGATGCAGCCTGCATCGCTTGGGCGCGTCAGCTGTTCGATGCGACCGCTCCCTATGCCGCGGGCAGTGTCTACGTCAACTTCATACCGGACGACGAGGTCGGTCGCGTCAGCGCGGCTTACGGCCCCAACATGCAGCGATTGGCGCAGATAAAGCACCGCTACGACCCAACGAACCTGTTCCGGATGAACCACAACATCGCGCCGGCCTCTTCAGCATCGGCCGCGGCTTAATGAAAGCAGGGTGACCATCGCAGCGAGAGCGAGGCAGCAATCGAAGCAGCGAGCGGGCTCATGAGCGAGGACATCAATACGTGGCTGCGTGCTCTTGGCCTCGGGCAATATTGTGATGTCTTCGCCGCCGGTGATGTCGATCTGAGGGCACTCCCGCATCTTACTGAGACGGATCTTCGCGAACTGGGGGTGTCGCTCGGACACCGCAAGATCATCCTGGCGGCAATTGCCGACTCCTTCGGGGGTGCGCTGTCGGCACCAGGCACCAATCATCTCCATGCGAACGAGAAGCCGCTGGCGCGCGCTCCCCCGGAGCGACCGCCGGAGCGACGCCTGCTGAGCGTCCTGTTCTGCGACCTGGTTGGTTCCACGGAGCTGTCTCGGCGGCTCGATCCCGAGGATCTGCGCGAGGTGCTTCGCAGCTATCAGGATCGGGTCGCCGGCGCGGTCACCCGTTATGGTGGCTACGTCGCCAAATTCATCGGCGACGGCGTCATGGCGTATTTCGGATGGCCATGCGCCTACGAGGATCACGCCGAACGCGCGGTCCGAGCCGGGTTCGAGGCCCTGGGCGCCGTGCAACTGCTGAAGCCCAACGATATGGAGCTCCAGGCCCGGGTCGGCGTAGCCACGGGGCTCGTCGTTGTCGGGGACCTCGTTGGAGGCTCGGTCCGCGAGGAAGGTGCGGTGGCGGGTGAGACGCCCAATCTCGCAGCCAGGCTCCAGGCGAGCGCGCGGCCGAGTCAACTCGTCATAGCGGAGGCGACCAGGCGACTGATCGGCGACGCCTTCGTCGTCGAGGACCTCGGTGAGAAGCCTCTTAAGGGGTTCGGGACAGGCACCCGCGTGCATCTAGTCAAGTCCGAGCGAGAGGTCGAAAGCCGATTCCATGCGGCGCACGCCGGAGAGCTGTCGCCATTCGTAGGTCGCGTGCACGAGGTCGCGCTGCTCGTTGAGAGGTGGGAGCTTGCGCGCGCAGGAGAGGGACAGGCAATCCTGCTCTCGGGGGATGCCGGCATCGGCAAATCCCGGTTGGTACAGGCCTTTACAGAAAAGCTGGGCGCGACGCCGCATGTCGTCCTGCGGTTTCAATGCTCGCCCTATCATACCCACAGTACCCTGTTTCCGATTGTTCAGAATCTCGGCCGCGCCGCCGACTTTCGGCCGGGCGATAGCAACCAGCAACGGCTCGACAAGCTCGAGCATATGCTCGCCGACGTGGGCGCGGACATTCGGACGGTGGCTCCTGTTTATGCAGAGCTTCTGTCCCTCGATTGCCACGATCGGTACGGCAAGATCGACCTGACGCCACAGCAAAGGAAAAGCCTCACACTGCAGACGCTGGTCGACCGGTTCCTGCAGCGAGCCGCGCGCTCTCCTGCGCTGATTATTGTCGAGGACGCTCACTGGATCGATCCCACTACGACCGAGCTGCTCGATGCGCTGATGGCAACAATCAACCGAGCACCGATCATGTTGCTCGTGACACACCGGCCGAGCTGGACTTCTGAATGGCCCGGCCTTTACGACCATGTGCTGCAGCTTTCCCTCGGGCCGCTGGCAAAGCCTCAGATCGCCGACATGGTGCGGCACATTGCCGGCGCCACTGCCAGCGCGCGCATGATCGATGAGATCGTCGGCCGGACCGATGGCATCCCCCTGTTTATCGAGGAGCTGGCCCGCTCTCTGGTCGAGCGCGAGGCCGGCGCGGGCGAATTTGAGGTGGGGCTTCCGGCGACGCTGCAGGGCTCCTTGATGGCACGTCTCGATCGCTGCCAGCAGACCGCGAAAGAAACCGCCCAAATCGCCTCTGTCATCGGCCGCGAGTTCAGCCGAGACCTGCTTGCTCGTGTGTGCGATTTTCCGGTCGCCGATCTCGATGCGGCCGTCGCCGAGCTGATGGCGGCGCATCTGGTTCTGAGAGGGGGTCCTTCCGAGGATGCCTTGGCGTTCAGGCACGCCCTCATTCAGGACACGGCATACCAGTCCCTGCTGACGAGCAGAAGACAGCGGTATCATGCGGCAATTGCCCGCGCCCTTGCCGAGTACCGCCGTGAGACAGCGGACACCCAGCCGGAGCTGGTTGCGCGGCACTTTTCCGAGGCCGGACTACCACAGTTGGCCCTGCCGTTCTGGCGGCGTGCCGGCGAGCGCGCGCTGGCGCGCTCGGCGAACTACGAGGCCATCGATCATTACGGGAAGGCCCTGGTTATCGCCGAGAGACTGCCCGATTCGGAAGGGCGCGAGGACGCCGTGCTCGAGACAAGAATTGCATTGGGTCGGGCGCAGTCGGCGGCCGGCCATCTGCGACAGGCTTCCGCCACATTCGAGCGCGCCGCCGACGAGGCACGAGCCCGTGGAAACAGCGATGCACTCGCCAACTGCGCCATCGGATTTGGACACGCCCGGTTCTACTATCACGACTCTCTTGAACCTTCCATCGCGCTGCTGCTCGAAGCTTTACCGGCGATCGAAGGAGGAGACAGCCGGCAGCGCTGCCAGATATTGAGTGCGCTCGGTCGAGCGTTCTTGATGAAGGGTGATTTCGAGCGTGCTGACGTCTTCAATTCCGAGGCCATCGAAATGGCGCGCCGCCTCGAGGACGACCGCTCTCTCTGTGAAGTTCTGTTTACTCCATTTCTGGTGCCGGCCGCACTCTCGGGGACACAATCTGCGGACCTGCGCAACCGCCTCAGCGAGGCGCTCGCCATTGCCGATCGGCTGAATGACGCCGACCTCCGCACCCGAATCCTTTCTGTGCACATCTATTATTCGGCCGAATTTGGCGACTACCAGGGGATGATCGCGGCTTTGGAGCAGTTTCAGTCATCAATTGAAGGCCGTCAGATGCTGCACCAGGAATGGGTTGCGCAGCTCGGACGAGCCATGCAGGCTCTTTTGTTCGGCGACTTTGCGGCCGCCGAAAAGCTCGTTGAGAACGCCTATGCGATGGGCCGCAGGACGCATGGGGAGAGTGTCGAAGGCGTCTACGGCATGCAGATGTTCACGATCCGCCGTGAGCAGGGACGCCTGGCGGAGATCGCCCCTGTCATCAAACAATTGATCAATAGCGAACCAGAAGACAATACCTGGAAGCCCGGATTCGCGCTCGTCGCGACGGAGCTGGGCTTCAAGCCGCAGGCACAAAAGATGCTGGACGAGTTGCGGCAGACCGATTTCGCCTTCCCAATGGACGCGAAGCGGAGCACGACGCTTTCCTATCTTGCTGATGTCTGCACGGCGCTCGAGGACGAGCGCTGCGCGCGTGCCTTGTACGATCTGCTCGAGCCCTACCGCCGCATGACCGTCACGGCCGGTATCGTGACCGTCTGCTACGGATCGGCAGGCCGCTTCCTCGGAGCCCTCGCCGACGTGCTCGGCGATTGGGATCGTTCCGAAGAGCACTTCGAGGAGGCGCTACGGATAGACCGGCACATGCATGCATGGCCTTGGCTGGCGCACGCGCAGCACCGATACGCCCGCATGCTGCGCCGCCGCGGCCGCCATGGCGATATCACACATGCCGATGCGCTGTTGAACGAATCTCTGGCGACGGCAAGTCGCCTGAACATGACCGCTCTGCTTACGAGGCTCCGCGGTCAACTGCACTGACGTGCCACGTCGTACACGGGAGAGGGCCATGCCGCGTTTCATTATCGAGCGAAACTTCGCAGACAAACTGGAGTTCACGAAGGAAGGAGTCGATAGAGTCGACCTCATCAACGATGAAGAAGGAGTGAAGTGGATCTTCTCCTTTCTCAGTGCCGACAAGCGCAAAACCTACTGTCTTTATGAGGCCGAAAACGCCGACGCCATTCGCAATGCGGCGAGGCGCGCCAATATTCCGGCCGACGTGATCATCGAGGTGGACCAGATAACGCCTGCGATGTTTGCGTGAGAGGTCTCATGGCGCCAGGTCGCCTTTGCAGCTTCCGGAGAAACCGATCCCGACTTCACAGCCGCCGAAGACGGGGTTTTCGTCCTTCGCCGGCGTATGTTCCTGGTTGAGCATCTCGCCCTTCCAGCAGCCGTCCGCCGAGGAGTAGGACCCGAGATAGTAGAAGAACGCATCCCCGCCGAGAATGCGGCCATCCATCAGCAGCATGACGCCGGAGAGCCCAGCATCGACGCCGTCGAGCGCGTGCAGATGGATCGCATAGAGTCCGTTCACGATGCCGCCCGGACCGATCGTACCGCGCGGCGGCAGCGCCTCATCGTCGAGCGGCGCGAGGTTTGCCCAGAACACGCCCTCGGGCATCGGATCCGCCTTGCCCTCGAACAGGATCGTCGATCCCTCCGTCCTGCCCCGCACCTTGATCGCAGCAACGTCGGCACCCATCAGCGGCCTGAACTGGGGATCGTCATTGTGACGCTCGGTGATGACCTCGGCTTCGATCACGCCGTCCCTGACCTCGTAGGTACCGAGATGCGCGAAGGCGGAATTGCCCCCTAGCAGCTTGCCATTGTGCATGCACATGATGCTGCGGCCGAAGGCGCCGTTGATGCCGTATTCAACCTCGTAGAGTCCGTCCAGCAATGAAATGAACCCGCAAAAATGCAATATCGAATCGGCGGCTACCTAGCATTGCCGGCGCGGCGTGACCATCGCGCTTTTCCGCGTAGGGACCGTTGGCGGGATCTTCTGCTGCTATGATGGCATCGTGCCGGTGTTTTGCCCGACGCGTCAATCGATTTCGCTAAATCCGCACGCGACCATTCCGGCCCTCCCGGCTACTTTGCATGGGGTTGTTTTCGATATTTTTTTGCCCGGCCCGGGACGGCATTGATCACGCGCTAGTGCCGCTTGAAATACTGTACCACGTGTTCGTGCTTCTCGGCCGCCCTGCGAATTAAGTAAGGCCGGTCAGGATCCGAAAACCGCGAGACCCGCCGAGGCGACCTGCGCGTCTTGGATTGATTGCATGCCCGATACGCCGATCGCACCGATCACCCTCCCGCCGCGCACGATCGGAAGGCCACCTTCCAGAGGCATCAGGTTGGTCATGCCCAGAAGCCGCAAATGAAGGCCACCGTCGGCAAGCGCAGATTCGAACGACCTCGTCGAGCGCCTGAAATCGACCGCTGTCTTCGCCTTTTGCTGAGCGACAAGCACGCTGCCATGCTGCGCCTGATCGAGACGGTATAACAGAACGAGGTGGCCGCCGCTGTCGGTGATGGCGATCACCATCGGCCATCCATGACGTTGCGCCTCGGCGCGCGCCGCGCCGGCGACAAGCGCTGCCTCGTCGAGCGTTATAGGGTCGCCATAGAGGGGCGTCAGGGCCGCGAGAGGTGCTTTTGCTGTCGAGTGGTCAATTTCCGTCATGGATGGCTCCAGGTCGCTGAGAGCTCATCAACAACATATCGCGCATCTGCTGATAATATCTGATATTGAGGATACATTATCTCACTTTCCGAGAGAATAACCCTGACCTCGCTTGCGGACTACAAGACGTTTCTGGCTATTGTTGATGAGGGCAGCCTGACGTCGGCAGGAGCGCGTCTTGGTAGATCGCTTCAGGCCGTGAGCCGTTCGCTGGCGAGGCTCGAGCAGGATCTCGGCTTGGAGCTTGTGTCGCGGACGACGCGGCGACTGCATCCCACGCCAGCAGGGCTTGATTTTGCGGACCGCATCCGCCTCGCACTTACGACCATCGACGCCGCACGTGAAGATCTGCTTGCCAGCGACCGGCGTCTCGCCGGCACCATCCGCATCGGCACATCGAGCTTGTTCGGCCCTGAATATGTGACCCCTGCGCTGAGTGATTTCCTGACACGAAATCCGGAAGTCGACGTCGAACTTGTCTTGTCTGACGAGCATGTCGACCTCGTCGCTGAGAAGCTGGATTTCGCCGTTCGCATTGGCAACCTGCCCGACTCAAGCTTGCGGGTTCGCCGCCTCGGCGGATTGAATTGGGCAATCTTCGCTTCACCGGCCTACCTCGCCGCGTACGGGCGTCCCGAGCATCCGAGAGAGCTATCCGATCATGCGTGCGTGTTGCGCGCCAGCGATGACGACAGATGGGTGTTTGACGACAACAGGCGGCGCATTGAGGTGCATGGCCGCTTTCGGTCGGAGAATGCCGCTGTGCGCAATGCGGCCGTTGCATCAGGCCTTGGCATCGGACTCGCACCGCTTTGGCAGGTGCGCAGGCTCATCGAGCAGGGGACTGTCGAGCAAATCCTTGTTGGCCACGAGCCGCCGCCCATTCCACTCCAGATCGTTTGGGTCGGGCGGCGCGCCAGCGCCTTGCCGCGGCGCGTCCGCGCCGCGATGGAATTCCTCGTGGCACGGCTTTCCGCCCTGCGTATATAAGTTGCAGCTGACAAAGAGCAATCCGAGCGGTTCATCAAGGCCGCTCGGGAGCCTGATGTGTGTGAAAGCGACGAAAAATTCGAAGAGGCCTTCAAGGCAATCGCAACTAAGAAGACTTGAACTTAAGTCCCCAGCGAATTTTATGGCTCTTGTCCGTTATCTTTTCGGCTAGCCGCTCCATAAATGCATGCACCTTTACAAGAGCCCGAAGGGCTTGGTGCTCATCATAGTCCTTTCGCGCATGCATTACCTGGTTGCGGTATTCATCCTTGAAGGCATTCAGATCTGACAGTGCGCCACTATAGAATGATAGTGCATTGTCCTTTGCCGCACCGGCCGCCGCCTTCAATCCAATCTTGGTGGCTTCTTTATTCAACTCACCAATGATCTCTTGCCACATGCCCCACTCGATAGGCTTGTTCTTTGGCAACTTAATTTGACGCTCTCTTGCGAGAGCGCGCAATCCGTGCTCGGCCGCACGCATAATGTGAAAAATACAAGCGGTGTTATGTCCTAGTGCGTAGCAATCGGTAGCAACTAGAGCTTCTGATTGCGCCGCCGGGAACGCCTTCCCAATCGGATTCCATTGCTTGTAGAATTTCATTAGTACTTCGAGCTTGCTTTGCGGATAGTGATAGAAATGGCTTCGGGCTAGATCGTGCTTTAGCGCATCCCTGAGAACCTTGATTTCGTTCTTGTAGTCTGTCTCGGTGATGGGAAATCGGAGCGCCATCTCAAAATGATCTAGCCGGTGCTTAGTGGTCTCCAGATCAAATTGCTTGGCGATCTTGGCCACCGCCGCAATGATCTCTTTCCCGTTGTCGATGTTGATCTGAGACAGATAATGGGATTTCCCACCTCCCAAAGTGGCTAGGTCGAGGAGTCCAGTTTGTCGCCCCGGAGGAAGTGGCGGTAGTTCCGCGTGCGTGACGCTGCCCTTTTCGTAGAAGTCGAGCATCCAAAGCGCATGCATCAGATCGACCAAATGAAAATTGATCATCAGTTCCTAGAGGCTCCATTGCCTGTCGGGCGCGAATCGTCCCCGGCGCTACTCATGGTAGCACCTTGGGTACGGCAAGTTGGAATTCAGGCCCGCCGCATCAGCTTCAATGAAGCTGCCAGCCGCAGGCTGCGCTTGCCTGCGAGCGCGATGCCTTCGAGCTCACCGCTGTCCGCCGTGCAGCTTCCGGAGAAGCCGATCCCGACCTCGCAGCCGCCGAACACGGGATTTTCGCCCTTCGCCGGCGTGTGCTCCTGGTTGAGCATCTCGCCCTTCCAGCGGCCGTCCGCCGAGGAGTAGGACCCGAGATAGTAGAAGAACGCATCGCCACCGAGGATGCGGCCGTCCATCAGCAGCATCACGCCGGAGAGCCCGGCATCGACGCCATCGAGCGCTTTCAGATGGATCGCATAAAGCCCGTTTGCGATGGCGCCCGGACCGACCGTGCCGCGCGGCGGCAGCGCCTCATCGTCGAGCGGCGCAAGGTTTGCCCAGAACACGCCCTCGGGCATCGGATCCGCCTTGCCCTCGAACAGGATCGTCGATCCCTCCGTCCTGCCCCGCACCTTGATCGCAGCAACGTCGGCACCCATCAGCGGCCTGAACTGGGGATCGTCATTGTGACGCTCGGTGATGACCTCGGCTTCGATCACGCCGTCCCTGACCTCGTAGGTACCGAGATGCGCGAAGGCGGAATTGCCCCCTAGCAGCTTGCCATTGTGCATGCACATGATGCTGCGGCCGAAGGCGCCGTTGATGCCGTATTCAACCTCGTAGAGTCCGTCCAGCAATGAAATGAACCCGCAAAAATGCAATACAATATCGAATCGGCGGCTACCTAGCATTGCCGGCGCGCCGTGACCATCGCGCTTTTCCGCGCAGGGACCGTTGGCGGGGCCTTCGGCTTGCGATGATGCCATCGTGCCGGTGTTTTGCCCGACGCGTCAATCGATTTCGCTAAATCCGCACGCGACCATTCCGACCCTCCCGGCTACTTTGCATGGGGTTGTTTTCGAGTTTTTTATTGCCCGGTCCCGGACGGCATTGATCACGCCTTAGTGACGCTTGAAATACTGCACCTCGCGCTCGTGCTTTTCAGCCGCCGCGCGGCTCTTGAACGTTCCGAGGTTGCGGCGCTTGCCGGTCTTGGGATTCACCTTGCGTGAATAGAGGCGATATTCGCCGGATGCCAATTTGCGGATCATGGTTGCGCCTCCTCTCGGGCTTTTGGTTGCAACCCTCTCCGCGCAAGATCGGTTCCGTCACGGCCTGGGCTTCGGCGCGAACTCCTGATTGCCGAACAGCCCTTGATCGGTCGGAACCTTCATCACGACAAAGCTGCGGTTCATCGATCGGTGACAGGCGTTGCAGCCCTCGGTCAGTTCGCCCAGCGCGTTCGCCAACTTCCGGCCATCCTTTGCCGCGATCGCAGCGGACGCCGATTGCAGCGGCGCCTCGAGCGTTGTGACATTGCTGACGGGAATGCCGGAATAGAGCAAGGCAGCCTCGACCAGGCTCGCCTTGAGCTGGCCCAGTTCATAGGCTGCGAGATCCCAGTTCTGTGCCTTGCCGGCAAGCCAGAGCTTGTGGTGGCGCCTCTGCGCGGCGCTCATGATGTCGCCGAGCCGAGGCACATACTGGTCGACGGAAGGCGATTTGACATCCTGCGCCGCCGCCGTCGCGCTCGCGGCCCCCAAGCCGGCCAGCGCCAGCATCCAACCCCGCAGCTTCATCAGCAGTCTCCATTTTTCCTATGAAGACCCAATCTAGGATGTGACATCGACACCCGCGTTGCGCTCGATCAAGGCCGGCTTCGAACCCGCCCGCGCAAGCAGGCGACGATCCCGATTTTCTCGAGACCACCTATCGCGACGCCCGCAACAATCTCGACTGAAGTAAGCTAGAAGCAGAGTGTGGTCACGAGATTGCCGCGCTTGTCCTTGATCGCGTAGGGACAGCGCAAGCGTTCCAAAGCCTTCTTGGCATCCTCGTCGCCGAGCGCGGCGGCGCGTTCGTAGTAGGCTTTTGCAGCGTCCTTGTCTTTCGGGCCGCCGCGGCCTTCCTGGGCGAAGGCCCCCATCCGCTCCAGCGCGCCGGGGTGGTTTTGCGCGGCTGCCTTCTCGAACAGCGCCCGCGCTGCAGCGTCGTCCTTCTCGCCGCCGGTGCCGTTGGAGAGCATCAGGCCGAGCTGGTACTGCGCCTCGGCGTTGGTCTCGGCGGCCTTGCCGAGCAGCTCACGCGACCGCGCGGGATCGGCGGGCGCGACACCGCCCGCGCCGCCAAGGGCCGCGAGGTTGCTGACGCCGCGGGGATTGCCGGCCTGCGCGGCCTTCTCGAACAGCTTTCGCGCCTGCGCCTCGTCCTTCGCGACGCCTGAGCCCGTGGCATGGAGCACGCCGAGCTCGACCATCGCCGCGCTCGAGCCCTTGTCCGCCGCCTTGCGCCAGGCCGCCATCGCGTCCGTCGTCTGCCGGTTGGCCGCATAGGCACGTCCGAGTTCGAACATCGCGCGCCGCGACGACGATGCGGCCTGCTTGCAGAATTTGATGGCGGTGGCGATGTCGGCGGCGGCCACTTCCGTCACGCCCTTCACGTCGGCCGGCTTGTCGGGATCGCTGGGATCGGCTGCGAGCCGATCGCACAGAACGAGATCGGCCGATTGCGCATGTACCGACAAGGGCACTGCGAGCGTGAAGAGGATGGCACACAGAGAGGTCCGCATGCCCGCCACGTTGCGTCCGCGTCCCGGCGAATTCAAGGCTCGAGCCCCGACTGCCGCAGGACGGGCGCGACCTCGGGCGAGGACAGATAGCGCAGCAGGCGATCGGCGGCTGCGGCATGTTTCGCGTTCGCCATGCGCCCGGCGGAGAACAGCGCCGGCGTTTGCAGGTTATGCGGGATCGGCCCCACCACCTCGATGCCGTCGACCTGCTTCAGTTCGCTGATCTGCTGCACGGCAAGATCGGCCTCGCCGCTGACGAGCCGCTCCGCCGTAAAGCCCTGCGGCACGATAATGGCGTTGGCATTGATCTCGGCTGCAATCCCCATTCGCTCGATCAGCTCGGCAAAGTAGATTCCGCTTGCGCCCAGCCGTGAATAGGCGACGGAGCGCGCGGCGAGCAGCGAACGGCGCAGCGCGCCTTCGGTGGCGATGTCGGGATGCGCGTGCCCTGCCCTGACGGCAATGCCAACATAGGAGCGCGCCAGGTCAACCGCGCTCTCCGCGGCCACGCGGCCCTCACCGATCACCTCGTCGAGTCCCTCGCGCGTAAGGATCACGAGATCGGCGGTCTCGCCGTCGCGCAGCCGCTTGAGCAGCGCCTGGGTCGGCGCGAAATCGGCATCGATAAGAACCCCTGTTGTGGCCTCGAAGGCAGACGACAGGCTGCGCATCGCGCCCATCAAACCGAGCGTCGAGAGCATGCGGACGGCATTTTCCATGTGTGATCCCGGGATAATGATCAGGCGCGGTGCATCAGCTTGAGCGCGGCGGTCAGGCGCAGGCTGCGCTTGCCGGCAAACGCAGTTGCCTCCAGCACCGCCTCCTCCCCGTCATAGGTGCCGGAGAAGCCGATGCCGACCTCATGGCCGCCGAAGATCCGGTTGTCGTCCTTGGCCGGCGTATGCTCCTGGTTCAGGATCTGGCCTTTCCAGCGGCCGTTCGCCGCCGTGTAGCTGCCGACGTAATAGAACGATGCGTCACCGCCGAGGATGCGGCCCTGGTTGAGCAGCATCACGCCGGTGAGACCGCCATCGACACCGTCCAGCATGCGCAGATGAACCGAATAGAGCCCGTCGACGATGCAGCCGTCACCGACGCCGCCGGCGATCGGCACGTCATCCTCCGTGATCGGCGTCATCACCGATTGGAAGGGCACGCCTGGCAGCTCCTTCAACTCTCCCTTGAAGCGGTAGAGATTCCCGTCCGGCCAACCCTTCGCCAGCAAGGTCGCATCATCGGTGCCGGCCATCGCGCGATAGCTCGGATCGGGGTTGTGGCGGACTGTCTTGATCACGACGTCGACGCCGTCGCCGGTCTTCTCATAGGTGCCGATATGGGCGAAGGCCGAATTGCCGCCCAGCATCTTGCCGTTGCCGGCATGCATCACGCTCCGGCCGACCGCTTCGCCGAGCTGAAACCGCACCTTGTAAAATCCTTCAAACACCAGCCGTGTCCCCGGCCCTGCGCGCATCCCGAGGCAGTCTATCCCGCTTTCGCCGGTGATGGACAGATTTCGCGCCGGCATGGCCGGCAGCCCCCGGGACGGCCGTCATTAAAATGCAAAAATCCGCCGGAGCCTTTTGGCTCCGGCGGATTGAAAGCCAACCCGGGCCAGCCCCCCCAGCCCGGGCCGGGAGGAACTTAGGCGGCCGCCTTCTTGTCGGTCGGCACGGACGAGATCGTCTTCAGGATCTGCGAAGCGATCTGGTATGGGTCGCCCTGCGAGTTCGGACGGCGGTCTTCCAGATAGCCCTTGTAGCCGTTGTTGACGAAGGAGTGCGGAACGCGGATCGAGGCACCGCGGTCGGCCACGCCATAGCTGAACTTGTTCCAGGGCGCGGTCTCGTGCTTGCCGGTCAGACGCTTGTCGTTGTCCGGGCCGTAGACGGCGATGTGGTCCATCAGGTTCTTCTCGAAGGCCGCCATCAGCGCCTCGAAGTACTCCTTGCCGCCGACTTCGCGCATGTAGGCGGTCGAGAAGTTGGCGTGCATGCCGGAGCCGTTCCAGTCGGTGTCGCCGAGCGGCTTGCAGTGGAATTCGATGTCGATGCCGTACTTCTCGGTGAGGCGCAGCATCAGGTAGCGGGCCATCCACATCTGGTCGGCAGCGGTCTTGGAGCCCTTGCCGAAGATCTGGAATTCCCACTGGCCCTTCGCGACTTCCGCGTTGATGCCTTCATGGTTGATGCCGGCCGCGAGGCAGAGGTCGAGATGCTCTTCGACG
Organism: Bradyrhizobium centrolobii; assembly: GCF_001641635.1. Lineage (GTDB taxonomy): Bacteria > Pseudomonadota > Alphaproteobacteria > Rhizobiales > Xanthobacteraceae > Bradyrhizobium > Bradyrhizobium centrolobii. Next base: position 438 of record NZ_LUUB01000079.1, on the reverse strand, counting down.
ATCTTGCGGGCGACGTCGCCGACGTTCGAGTAGCCGACGCCGGTGTAGTACGGGCCCTGCGGCGCCGGATAGCCGGCGGTCGGGAAGCCGAGCGGACGGCCGTCCTTGTAGAAGAAGTACTCCTGCTCGAAGCCGAACCAGGCGCCGGCGTCATCGAGGATGGTGGCGCGCTTGTTCGACGGATGCGGGGTCTTGCCATCGGGCATCATGACTTCGCACATCACCAGCACGCCGTTGGTGCGGGCGCCGTCCGGGAAGACCGCGACCGGCTTCAGCACGCAATCCGAGCTGTGGCCTTCGGCCTGCTGCGTGGAGGAGCCATCGAAGCCCCAGAGCGGAAGCTGCTCGAGCGTCGGGAACGACGCGAATTCCTTGATCTGAGTCTTGCCGCGCAAATTCGGAGTCGGCGTATATCCGTCGAGCCAGATGTACTCGAGC
>NZ_LUUB01000078.1:50150-287339 GCF_001641635.1 Bradyrhizobium centrolobii | reverse complement strand
GGTGACCAACCCCTCTGGGACGTTGCAGATCGACACCACGACGCCGACGGTATCGTCGGTGGCGGCCTCGGGCAGCGGGATCACCTCGGGGAATGGCAATCTGAATGCCGGCGACGTGGTGACGCTGACGGTGAACCTGAGTTCTGCGGTGACGGTGGCTGGCGGCACGCCGACGCTGACGCTGAACGACGGCGGCACAGCGACCTATACCGGCGGCTCGGGCACCAATGCCCTGATCTTCAGCTACACGGTGGCGGCCGGCCAGAACACCTCCGACCTCGCGGTGACGGCGGTCAACCTGAACGCGGCGACGGTGAAGGACAGTGCCGGCAACGCCGCCAACCTGGCCGGCGCGGTGACCAACCCGTCCGGCACGCTGCAGATCGACACCACGACGCCGACGGTATCGTCGGTGGCGTCCTCGGGCACCGGGATCACCTCGGGGAATGGCATTCTGAATGCCGGCGATGTGGTGACGCTGATAGTGAACCTGAGCGAGGCGGTGACGGTGGCCGGCGGCACGCCGACGCTGGCACTCAACAACGGCGGCACGGCAACCTATACCGGCGGCTCGGGCACCAGCGCCCTGACCTTCAGCTACACGGTCGCGGCCGGCCAGAACACCTCCGACCTCGCGGTGACAGCCCTCAACCTGAACGCGGCGACGGTGAAGGACAGCGCCGGCAACACCGCCAACCTGGCCGGCGCGGTGACCAACCCCTCCGGGACGCTGCAGATCGACACCACGGCGCCGACGGTATCGTCGGTGGCGGCGTCGGGCACCGGGATCACCTCGGGGAACGGCATCATTGGTGTCGGCAGCGTGGTGACGCTGACGGTGAACCTGAGCGAGGCGGTGACGGTGGCCGGCGGCACGCCGACGCTCACGCTGAACGACGGCGGCACGGCAACCTATGCCGGCGGCTCGGGCACCAATGCCCTGACCTTCAGCTACACGGTGGCGGCTGGCCAGAACACCTCCGACCTGGCGGTGACGGCGGTCAACCTGAATGCGGCGACGGTGAAGGACAGCGCCGGCAACGCTGCCAACCTGGCCGGCGCGGTGACCAACCCCTCCGGCACGCTACAGATCAACACTGCTGCGCCGACGGGGTCCAGTCCTGCCATCACGCTCGAGTCGGTAGGGTCCACCAGCTTGGTTCTTATCGACAAAAACTACTATCTGAACTCCATCAGCACCGATAGCGGGCTCGTTCTGACGTATTTGGGCTCCAAGGTGGTGGCGGGCGCAGCGGCGCCGTGGACCCCGATCGCCGCGGAGCAGACTGCAACCGGCTATGACGTTGCGTGGAAGGACTCGAAGGGTAACTTCTCGATTTGGACCACCGACAGCAATGGTAAGTTCACGTCCTATCTCACCGGCGTGGTGTCCGGCACAAGCACGGCGCTGGAGGCGCTAGAAGCCACCTTCCACCAGGATTTGAACGGCGACGGGACGATCGGAGTCGTCCAATCCGTGATCGAGGCGATAGGAACGACCGCACTGGTCGCATCGGGAGACAACTATCTCCTCAATCCGGTCGCCGGCGGCACGGGACCGACGCTGAAATATCATGGGGCTGCGGTGACAACCGGCCAGTTCGGCGACTATACGCCGCTTGGCGTCGAGGCTGTCTCGAACGGCTATGAGGTGGCCTGGAAGAACACATCCACGGGCCAGTATTCGGTGTGGAGCACGGACGCGAACGGCAACTACACCGGCAATTTCTATATGCCGGGGCCGGGCAACAGCACTGCGTTTGAAACGCTGGAAACTAGCTTCCACCAGGATTTGAATGGCGACGGGACGATCGGAGTCGTCCAATCCGTGATCGAGGCGATAGGAACGACCGCACTGGTCGCATCGGGAGACAACTATCTCCTCAATCCGGTCGCCGGCGGCACGGGACCGACGCTGAAGTATCAGGGGGCAACGGTGACAGCCGGCCAGTTTGGCGACTATACGCCGATTGGCGTCGAAGCTGTCTCGAACGGCTACGAGGTGGCCTGGAAGAATACGACCACGGGCCAATATTCGGTGTGGAGTACGGACGCGAACGGCAACTACACCGGCAACTTCTACATGCCGGGACGAGGCAATGATGCTGCGTTCGGAGCGCTGGAGGCAAGCTTTCATCAAGACCTGAACGGCGACGGAATTATCGTCTTGTCCGGTACAGGGACCACGGTCAGCAAGAATTCTCTGGTGATCGGGAACGGCGCGAGCGTCGAGATCACGGGGGCCTATTCTGGATCGATCAGGTTCGCGGGAGCGACGGGTACGCTCATCATCGACGATTCATCGACGTTCACAGGCTCTTTCCGCGGGCAGCTTGCGATTGGCGACATTATCGACCTTACCGACATAGCCGGGGGAGCCAACGCATCGTTGACCTATTCCGGCAACGGATCGCCCGGAACATTGACGGTTACCGACGGTACGCATACCGCCAATCTCGCTATGCTCGGCAACTATTCGCTTGGTAACTTCATTGCGTCGAGTGACGGTAACGGCGGGACGTCCATCGCCGATCCGCCCTTGCCAGGCCAGTCTGCCGATAGTCCTTCCAATGAGGCGGAAGAGAGTTCGAGCGCCTGGATGGCTGCTGTAGATCAACGGCTGGCTCTGTGGACTCAACACATGGCATCGGCCTTCGCAACGCCGGCGATTGATAACAGCCTCAAGTCCGCGCCCGAGTTTGGCGGATCGCCTCCGAATTTGACGATGCCGCATCAAGCTGCTCAGTCCAATCAGCATTGGGGATAGAAATTCGGTTCATGACCGGCGCAATTTATGATGGGATCGACGATCAGAGTAGTTTGCTGCCTTATTGTGCTGTTCGCGTTCATCTTTCCGGCAGACGCTTCTTCTTCGGCCGAGAAGCGTCTTGCCCTTGTTGTCGGCAATGCGTCCTACAGGGCTCAGAAGCTTGAGATCGCAGCCAACGATGCCGGGTTCATTGCCGGCAAGTTGCGGACGGCGGGATTTGAGGTCACCCAGACGAGAGATCTGGATAGTGAGAGCCTCAAGCGAACTTTTTCTGATTTTGTAGGGAAGGTGAGGGATGCCGGCCCTGATGCGGTTGCCGTTGTGTATTTCAGCGGTTATGCGCTGCAACTTCAGGGAGAGAATTACCTGCTGCCGGTCGACGTCGATACTGACGTTGCAGACGTTTCAGATCTGCCCCGGCTCGCTGTGCGCGTTTCTGACTTGACCCGTGCACTTTCGCCGCTACAGGGCGGTCTCATCATTCTGGATGCGGCACGTAGAAATCCCTTCTTGCTCTCGGGACAGCCACCGGCCGCCGGGCTCGCATGGCTTGAGACTTGGCCCAACGTCCTCGTCGCATTCAATGCGGCGCCAGGGATGGTCTCGCCTGATTCCAAGAACGACGGCGGCTATGGCTCCTACGCCCAGGCCATTGCGGAGATGATGGGTGAGGAGAATGTCACGCTGACAGATGCCTTTGTGCGTGTCCGCATACGCGTCAACGAGATGACGCGCGGGGAGCAGATACCCTGGCATAACTCGGGGATCGGATCGCAGCTCGCGTTATTTGGGCGCGTGGCTGGTACGCTGAAGCGATCGGAATCTCAGGATATCGGCCGGTTGCGCTCGCGACCGATGTCGGGTCTTTCCGCGCAAGATGGTTACTTCGCGGCGATCCAGCGCGATACACTTGATTCCTACGCAGACTATCTGGCCGACCATTGGCGCGATCCGACGGCAACGCGCATTCGTGCCCTTCTGGCGGTCCGCCGCGAGATGCTTGTCTGGCAGCGGACCTGCCGAGCAGGTGTGCCGGAGGCTTTCTGGTCATATCTGGAGCGTTATCCTGAGGGACCGCACGCTGGGGAAGCGCGCCGCATTCTGCAGAAACTCGGGGCTTCGGCCGTTCCACCACCTGCGTTCAAGAAATTGGAGTACGACATTCCCTCTCCTCTGCCGGGCGAGGCGGCCTATCTCGTCAGTCCGTCGTTTGGATTCGAGCCTCCGCCACCAACACCTGCTGGCCTCCTGGGGCCCGTAGTGGAATCCACACGTACGCCCTCCGCCCCCCAAGAAAACGTCCACCAGGCCTTGGCATCTGGGACGCGAGGAACTGCTGTCCAAAGCAATTCCTCGATGGGGAAGGCGACAATCGTCGACGAAATCGAAAATGCTTCGCCCCCATCGCAACGCTCGAACGCAAAGCAGATTGGGTCGCCGAATTCGGAGGGAAGCGTTGCAAAGGCATCTGCTGCTGTGCCGCCAACGGTTGGGATGCCCTATTGGGCCTATGCGGATGTGGCGTCCGCACCACCCAATGCCTATTTGACCAACGGCTCGGTGTCTCGATTTCCTGAATGGGCAATGTTCGGTCTGTTGTCGCCATCGAGCGATCCCGCCTTCACTGGGGCGGTTGTCCCTCCTGCCTCGAGCGATGCCAATGGCCTGCCAGACCAGGAGGCAAACATGTCTCTGACCGCACTTCGTCCTTCTTTGTCTGAGCCTCAAACGCAGCTGTCGGCGACGCCACCCGTTCGGATTCCGTTGCCGGTCGCCCGCCGAACGGCACTTGCTCCACTCCAAGGGATGCCCAAGCGGCCGTTGCTGTCCCGTCAATCACAGCCAACGTCGAGTCTTCGTCAAGCTGTCCCGCCCAACCGCCAAGCCGTCCCGCCGAACAGATGAATGCGTCAGCGTTCGCGCATGCTCTCCTGTTTGTATTTCATCAGGGGCGATAGCAAATAACTGATCAGCCTTCGCGAGCCTGTTTTGATCTCGGCGGTGACTGCCATTCCCGGCGAGAGGCTGACAATCCTATCATCAATCTGAAGATGCGGGTTCAAAACGGCAATGCGTGCCACGTAGGTCATTTCCTGACCCTTCGGTTCGCTCGTTGTGGCCGTGGACCCTGGCCCCTGCCCAGTCGATTTTTCGCCGGGAATATCACGCGTGACGGAGTCAGAGGAGATGCTTAGTACCTTTCCATGCAGAAGGCCGTATCTTGTGAAGTCGAAGGTGTCGACCTTGATTTCGACCTCATCACCGGTGTGAACGAAACCGATGTCCCGATTGTTCACCGCGGCCTCTATCTCCAATTTGCTATCAAGAGGAACGATGATCATGAGCGCCTGCGCGGGTGTCACCACGCCGCCAATCGTATGAACGGCCAACTGCTGAACCGTGCCGGAGACCGGTGCGGTTAGCGACTGAAGTTTGGCTCGCTGTTCGGCCTTTGAAAGATCGGCTGCGAATCCCGCGGCCTTCCTCTCAGCTTCAGCGAGGTCACCCAGCAAAGTTCGACGGTATTCGGCCTTTGTCTGGGAACGCGTTTCCAATATGGTCGTGATCGCCGCTTGCATTTCCGCGGCATGACTCTTCTGGACCAGGCGCTCTTGCTGGCTCTCGGTCAGCTGCTGCAACACCTCGAAATATTGTAGCCTGGATCCGAACTCATTGAGAGTCTTGCGAATGTTTACGCGTTCCTCAATTGTCGGAATGACTGCATCAAGCTTATTAATCGTCGCAGAAATGGTCGCCAGTGCGGCTTCCTTTTGCGCCCTCTGGCCGTCCAGCGACGCTATTTTGGCCCGATGCTCGGCGACCTGCGCGATCAGAAACTGACGCTGCATGGCGATTAAATCGGGATTGGCAGTGTCCGGCGGTTGAAAGGCGCCTAGAGGGTCATCCGTATCAGCCAGCGCCGCTCTCAAGCGGGCAATGTCGAGTTGTGCTGATCGCAGGTCACTTTGAAGATGGTTGATTTCACCATCGTTGATGGTCGGGTCTAGTTCGATCAGTGTCTGACCTGAAGTGACGAATTGGCCTTCAGAGACACGAATGGAGCGCACAACGCCCGTTTCAAATGGCTGAATAACCTTGCTACGGCCGGTTGGAATGACCTTCCCGGTGGCAGTCGCAACGATATCTACTCGGCCGAAACTTGCCCATGCAAGGCCGAGGACCAACATCGCGAGAATCGTTGCCCCTATGGCACGTCCAAGTGGCGAGGGAGGGGTCTCAACGATCTCCAGGGCCGCCGGCAGGAATTCAAGCTCTTCGGTCGAGCGCGGCTTGGGCAGCGTCGGGAATGGCACAATTCTCGAGGTCGATTTCATTGCCCGCGTAATCCAATGAATCTATTATATAATTTCTGCAGATTTCGACAGTCCGCAGGCGCCGCCAACCTTCCAACGGAGCGATCACTCCAAGAATAACAGCTTGGCTTCTATTATTTCAGCCGATTGAGGATATTTTTTGAATAATGGGCGCCAAATCACCGCCCGAAAATCGCTATAAGTTTACCAATAAGAAATATGATCCAATAGGCGGGCGCCGAATGGCGGCGCGGCTTGCCAATAGGGCAAAGAATGACCGTGGATTCGGACGTGCCTGGACCAAGTGATCCGGGGCTCATAGCACTGGCCATGCTCCTGCGCTTTCATGGCGTTAGTGCAGACCCGGCGCAAATACGGCATCATTGCGGCATGGCGAACATCGGCACCGCTGAAATGGTACGGTGCGCACGGGAGTTTGGCCTCAAAGCCCGCGAGTTGAAAACAGACTGGGGGCGGCTGCTCAAAACACCCCTGCCTGCTATCGCTGCGCTCAAGGACGGCGGATTTCTTCTTCTCGGCAAGGTAGGCGACGACAAGGTCGTAGCTCAGTCGACACGAACGCCCCGCCCAGAATTGATGACCAGGGCGGACTTGGAAGCAATCTGGGATGGACGTCTTGTTCTGATGACCAAACGCGCCAGCTTAACTGAGCTGACGCGCCGTTTCGATTTGTCCTGGTTTCTTGGCGCAATTCATAAATACCGAGCTCAATTTGTTGAGGTGCTGGTCGGATCTTTTTTGCTGCAGCTTCTCGGTCTTGCATCACCTCTGTTCTTTCAGGCCGTCATCGACAAGGTGTTGGTACAGCGAAGTCTCAGCACATTGGATGTGCTAGCAATCGGTCTTATCGGAATAGGGCTGTTCGAAACTATTCTCGGTATCTTGCGCACGTACCTCTTTTCCCATGCTACCAACCGTATCGATGTCGAACTTGGCGCGAGGCTGTTTCAGCACCTGCTTGCGCTGCCGACCGCATATTTCCAGGTCAGGCGGGTAGGCGATTCGGTTGCGCGGGTTCGTGAACTTGAGAACATTCGAAACTTTCTCACCAGCTCCGCACTGACGCTGGTTATTGATCTCTTCTTCACCTTTGTTTTTCTCGGCGTGATGATTTGCTATTCGCCGCTATTGACCGGAATCGTCCTCGCCGGATTCCCATTGTACATTGCAATTTCTGCCGGAGCGACGCCGCGATTTCGTCAACTGCTCGACGAGAAGTTCAAGCGCGGTGCCGAAAACCAGGCCTTTCTGGTGGAATGCGTCAACGGTGTCGACACTCTGAAGGCAATGGCAATTGAGCCTCAGATGCAAAGACGCTGGGAGGAGCAGTTGGCCGGGTACGTAGCCGCGAGCTTTAGGGTTCTTCGGCTTGGCAACTATGCAAGCAACAGTGTTCAATTCGTCAACAAGCTCGTGACGGCCGGGATTCTTTATTTCGGAGCTCGCTTGGTAATTTCGGGCGACCTAACGGTCGGCGAACTTGTTGCGTTCAACATCCTGGCGAGCCGGGTAAGCCAGCCCGTGCTGCGTCTGGTACAGATATGGCAGGATTTCCATCAGGCGCAGATATCGGTCGATCGTCTCGGCGACATTCTCAACACGCCTCCCGAACCTAGATTCAATCCCGCCCGAACGGCATTGCCTGCGATTAGAGGCGACGTGATCTTTGATCGGGTGCTTTTTCGATACCGCCCCGATGGACCTGAAGTGCTTCATGCCGTCAGCTTTAGCGTTTCTGCCGGCCAGGTGATCGGTATCGTCGGTCCGTCCGGCTCAGGGAAGAGCACAATAGCAAAGCTGATCCAGAGGCTCTTTATCCCCGAGAGCGGCCGGATACTGATCGATGGTGTTGATATATCCATGGTCGACACGTCCTGGTTGCGTCGACAGGTTGGTGCCGTGTTGCAGGAGAGCGTTCTCTTCAACCAGTCCATTCGCGACAATATCGCGCTATCGGATCCCAGTATGCCGATTGAACGAGTCGTCGAGGCCGCGAAACTCGCAGGCGCTCACGAGTTCATCCTTGAGCTCCAGGAAGGCTATGACACGGTCGTTGGGGAACGTGGCACCAGTCTGTCGGGTGGGCAGCGCCAGCGAATAGCTATCGCCCGTGCACTTGTAACCAACCCCCGAATTCTAATATTTGACGAAGCAACAAGCGCGCTGGACTACGAAAGCGAGCGTATCATCCAGGACAACATGCGCCGTATTGCGCAGGGACGGACGGTATTCATCATCGCCCATCGTCTTTCCACTGTGCGGCGCGCAAACAGAATATTTACCATCGATCGTGGCCGTTTGGTGGAAGATGGAACCCATGAAGAATTGATCAAGAGCGGAGGTCGCTATGCTGCTCTCCATCGCATGCAGGCAGACATTCAGGAGGTCTTTTAGCGGAGTGCGCCAAGTGCCACAGCAATCCACTGAATGGGGTAATCCCCACAAATCCTTGCGGTACCGCGCGAAATGCGGCATGACATCATGCGCTGTCCGTGCAGCACGCGATTCCAAGATTGAGACGACCTAGATGAACCACAAGTTGAATTTCGATAGTATGTCGGTCGACGAGTTGTGGCAGTTGCATGAGGAAATCGGTCGAGTTCTATCTGCACGTTTGACGACAGAAAAACGTGAGTTGGAGAAGCGTCTCGCTCAGCTGCACCGCGAGGATGATGCGCGTCAGGCCGAAATGCAGTCCTCTTCGGGCTTGGTGCGGCGGCGCCGCAAATATCCCGAAGTGTTGCCGAAATATCGCAATCCGACCACTACCGAAACTTGGTCCGGGCGGGGAAAACAGCCGCGCTGGTTGGTTGCGGCCCTCAAGACGGGGCGCAGGATCGAGGAATTCGCAATCGCCCAGTCCGGGACGGGCAAGCGGAAACCTGGCGAGCGCCGTCAAAAGGGGCATGCCTCTCGAGCTTGAGAGATCTCCGGCCGAATATCGGGATGAGGTCGTTCCGGATGCCGAAGTGCCATCTTCGAGCATTTTTGACCAAAGCGCTTAGGCTTTTCAGCGGCCGATCGATTCATCTGCCCTAGCGTGAGCCCGAAGGACCAGTACTCTAGAAGATATCGGATCGGCTGTTGGCATTTGGTGCGCTTTACGATCGCCCTGCCTGGTCCACACCTGCGAGAACCGGTAGGTGTAGAAGCCGGTTCCCGGTGGGATTGTGAGTCGACTTGCTCAGCGGCTGACTACAGCGTTACCTAGTGCGGCAAGGAGGTCCTCGGTTGAAGGCCCGATCGATGGCGAGGAGGGAAAGCCGCGAAGTCTGCGTCCGCACTCGGCAATTCTAATCGTCTGCCTTAGCTTGACCAGTTCAAGGTAACTGTTGGTAAGTTCTTGCTCAGTCATCTTCCCACGGTTTCCCTGAGCGGCTCGAGCGGGTCTGCCCATGACTTCTCCTATAGAATAAGTATATTTGATCCCGGGCAGTATTTACGTCTTCGTTTCAAGAACAGCCGTATCGTAGAGGCGCGAGCGCCCAAGACCGGTACTATAAAACCAAAATGTAACCATCACCATTATATGTCCCGATCTGACGCAGTCAACGGGACGCCGCGTTTGCGACGCAAAATCCGGGGCAGTGGGGTCACCAGCGAAAGATGGCGCTTTCTAGTGAGATGCCGATGACATGGGCTGCCAAAATCAAGGTGGCCAAGCTTGCGTCATGCCGAATTAAATCTCAGCACTGAACATCTCGAGATTAAATAGGCAGTCTCTCAGATTCCTCCAGTCCGGCAACCGCTCCGGTGGGATGCCGATGATCTCGCCATCGCTAACGTTCGATCGGACGTGGAAGCGATCGACGTACGCGCCGCCGAGGTCATTGGAGAGGAACTCTTCAACCTGAGCGGCCCACGCCTGTGCGTGCGAACGGGACGCCTCGGCATCCTTTGCAGGATCGCGAAGTCTCGCCAATAGAAGCCGTCCTTCATCGATAAAGCGACCGAGTCTTTCACGGGTACGCGCAACTTCCGAGGCGATCGCCCGCGCCTGCTGACGGTGTGAATATCTGGCCGCGGGGACGCTGCCAAAGCTCAGCAGGCTTCGCGTGGCCTCCAGCGGGAAGTGGACCACGATCAGTACCACGGTCGCGATCAAGACTTCGGCTGCGGAGGAAAGAACGTCCATGCACTATCCCAAATGAGCAGTTTCGGCGCCGGGTGCGGCAGAGTTGGAGCCCGCGCTATAATTGATACAAAGATATCGGCTTCCACGGGCTCGGCGAAAAATCGAAAGCGGTTGGTGTGACGCGGTTTATTAATTATTTCTTTAATTTAAATAGCGCTGGAATAAAATCTGTATTATATCGCCAATTTATTGCATTTATATTTGAGGGCGGGCGATGAAGCTTTTTGAGGCTCGGGAGCTGGTCGAAATGAAAGACGAATGCACTCGAGAATGCCGCAGCTGTCGTCGGCGAATGAAATTGCTTCACACATTCGTCGATCTGAATTCCGTTGTCTTCTTTCACATGTTCGAATGCACCTGTGGCGAGCGTACGTGGGACAATTAGGGGCGCGCTTGGAGCATGAGCAAGCGCCCTCGGCGGCCGTGTACCCTCAAGGCGTTCAGGACAGTATTTTCAAAAGATCGCGCGATAATGGCGATGCCCGTCGCCAAGCTGACCCCAATACATGAAATTATGGAACACTTGTTCGCGGCGAGCGCGCCTTGTCGGGAGATTTCTCAACCGCTTTAATGTTCGCAATCGCTCGAAGAGCGCCAACAGAAGGTTGGAGATGCCGGACATAAATCCAGTCGATTGGAACGTCGAAGAATTCAGACGCTTGCTCGATGAACCCCTCAGGTCGACGAGGGAGACCGCATTGCCTTATGAGGTATTCCACCTCGCTTCAGACGACCGTCGGCAGCGCTTGACCGCCATAGACGATCCCTTCCTTCCGGAAGAGACTGGCGAACAGACGCCGTTGCCTCCGACCGCAGATAACGATCCGGCACGCGATCGATCTATCGTTGAAGTGCAATCACCAGCTGGGTTGAACCTGGAACCGGGAGGGAAATCAGAAGGAGCCGTTCAAGATCAGGCTCTTCATTCGACAAAGGCCGTTCTTGTCCTCAACATTGAGATGGCTTCGAAGGCCAAAGTCGACATCGCGACGGAAAGGGCGACCTCAACTCAGGTCGACATTGCGAACGTCCCGTCTGAGCCGGTTGATGTCGATTTGATGATGGTAGGTGAGGCGACGGTTGCGTCGCCAGGAGGAAGTCTGCCGGGCGACGCCGAAAGGAGGCACGCGCCGCGGGATGAAGTGCGTGGCGCGTTCCTCGGTGAGCCCTCCGCATTGGGCGATGTCCCGGTTTCCTACATGCCGATGTTCACGGTACGACATCCGCAGCCTTGCAAGGCGGAAAGCGGAACTTCATCCCAAATTGCGATGAGTGATGGATCGCCGATCCCGCCTTCCGATAAGCAGCCGTCGCCTGAGAACAATGAAACATCCGACCAACCCAGTGTCGAAGTTCACGTTCCGACAGATTTTGACCTCGAGCCCGAGACGAGTGTGGCTTCCCTGGGAGCCGATCAGGCGCTCCTAATCGCGATTTCTGTACTCGATGCGAGGGCGGCTCCGGCAACCGGAAATGACGCCGCGAGCGAAACGCTCAATTCGCCGGAACCCGAGGCGGCGGAGCTAAGCGTTGCCGCGTTTGCGCCGGATGACGCAAGCCTAACGAGAACAGTTGAGATAGCCGAAGCTCCTGACTGCGGCCTGGAGGCCGTCGACACCTCGACAGCTTCGACTCCGATCGCGAGCGTTAATTTCGTGCCCTCCCTCGAAGCAAATGCCGCCAAATTGGCTTCTCTGAATTTGCGTCATCTGACTCCGGATGACCGCCCGCCTTTGCGGTCGGATCAGCCTTTCGTTGAGGGCGAAACTGCCAACGCCAAGCTCGCACTGCGTTCCGAACCGACAATTCAATGTGCCAGCCAAGCGCAAGCGCCAGAAGTGGTGACCGTCGACGGGAAGTTGTCGGCGATGACTGGCAGGAACCAGCTGCCCCCGGGATCAGTTTTTGCGGACCCACAGCCGGCCTCGGCCCCGCCAATCGGAAAAGCGACCGAGGATGCGCAGACCGTGATTGTCGAGCTCAAGCCTGACCGAGCGCGTCAAGCTACGGCCAGGGCGTCTTCAACGAGTCTTCGCAACATCGATGACCGAAAGGGCTCTGCCACACTTGCATTCAGCCCGAAGTCGCCTCTGCTCAAGGCCATTGTTGAACCTGACATTTGGACGGCTCCAGTTGATCGAGAACGTGCGATTGCTTTGCGGTGGGCGTTGAGAGACATTCGAGCCAATCGATTGGCAATGTTACCAATTGATCCACTCACGCTTCAGACGCTTGTCGAACTGAATCTCGTCGAGGTATCGGATGGGAAACCTATCCTGACGAGCGCGGGCCTTGACGCGGTTGCTTCGACCTGAACGCGAGTGCCCTTCTATTTCCCCCTTCCTGACCTTTAACTGCGGGGCTGGTTTGTGAACGGCCGTTCAAGAGGAGGCGAGGTTTCCGGTTTGCCCGTGTCTGGCCAGAGCGAAAATTAACCGAGAGTTGCCGCTTAGCCTCCTGGCCGCCCGTCTCGAAGTCCGCAAATCTACGGACCTCTTAATCATTCTCACCAACATCAAGCTTAATCCGCGAGTTCATTTGCTTACGCGGCCTGTCCGCGTATCTTCGGTGCGGTCGCAGGGGCTACGTCTGAGCACTGGCTGTCAGGGCCTAGCGTGCGTGTTGCACGATCGCATTTGGTGCGATCGCTTTATCGGTTTGATCATAGGAATCCTTTCGATGAATAGTTTGCTGAAGAAATCGAGCGCATCAGAAGCCCCTTCAAGCCAGGAGGACCTGGAATTGCGATATCGTGAGGTGCGGTGTCTTCGGCGACAGGTCTCTCAGCTCGAGACGTCGCGATGTGCGACGGTCCCGCGAGCGACGCCGACGCTCAGGCGCTCCGCCAAGAGGCGAACGCTTCACTAATGGAGGTGAGATATTCATAGGGGCGGGTGACCCTTGGCCCTTGTCGACCCTCGAACACAGCAAGACATTCACGAGCCGCCCCCCAGCGGGGGGCGCCTTGGTGAATCGCTCGGCTGTGCGTTCATCAGCGCGATGTCGTGATCAGCGATAGGAGTCGCGGCCTGGTTGTGCGTCTGGCTCCGCATCATCCGAGAGGAAGTGGGTCATTTAGGGCTTCGACGCAATCTTTGCGACCTGCCACCGCATGGTGACGTTTTTGGAAACTGGACCATCTGGCGGGGAAATCGAGAGGAGCGATGGCATTCCCCACGGAGGGAGCTGATCGAACTCCTCTTTGCTGATCCGGTGTCTTCTCCCTCGAATGGGATTCCGGCAAGGGGGGCGTCTCGGCTTGCGGAGAGTTGATTGCCGCGACCGGGCGCTCGCGAAGCGTGCTGCGAAACCGTAAGCGGAAATACCGTTCGGTGCTCTCAGTTTGCGCGCCGCGTACGCGACCATCTGATGTTTCGAGACACCGCCCGATCGTAAGCCTCAAGGGCCGCATCGGTGGCTAACTTAATCATCTGTCGGTACGCGGCATCGTTTACCTGAGTGAAGCTGCTGCGAATAGCTCTGGTCAGCTCCTCCTCCGTCACCGCCGAGCGCCTTGACACTGTTTGTCCAGTGAGATGGCAAAACAGATTGAGACGATACACGTCAGCCGCAACTTGCCAGGCCCAGTCTTCGAGATCCAGTTGTTCAACCATCGCCATCCAGAACTGCACGGCGGAAGGGAAAACCGCGCGCGGCGGAGACCAGCTAACCCATGTGGGTCAGGGATAGAACCAACCCTCGTTAGAAATCTGCTTAGCCCCCCGTCCTGGTAGAGTCTCCTTTGAAAGTACGCAGCAAACGACCAATCGCGCGGGCCGGCGGCCGGTGGAGCGCGAGCTCGACGTGCAGTCGACGATCACCGCGCGGCCGGGATGGCGGTTACGGGTCATTGTTTCGAAGGACCTGGTGTTGAAGCCTCACCAGGCCGTTAAGACAATGGCGAAGAGCAGGTGAGAGGTGAAGCTTGCGGAGCTGCCCGATCGGACGTCGATCAAAATGAACGCTGTATTCGCGCCGAGCCTCGCGAGGCGGCTGCGCCAGTCTGCCAATATCCATTACCTTCGGGGTAATGGAAGGGGTGAAGGCCGCGTGCTAGGTATTCGACCATGAACGCACATGCATCCACGGCCCGCACCGAACGAAGCCAGCCGATCCATATCGGCGATCACTTGCGCGACTGGCGGCAGCGTCGCCGCATGAGCCAGCTCGATCTCGCAGGCGACGCCGAGATCTCGGCGCGGCATTTGAGCTTCGTCGAGACTGGCCGCGCCGTTCCCTCGCGCGAGATGGTGCTGAAACTCGCCGAGCGTCTCGATGTGCCCTTGCGCGAACGCAACGTGCTGCTGGTCGCGGCCGGCTACGCGCCGGCCTTCCCGCAGCGCTCGCTGGAGGATCCCGCCTTGAAATCAGCCCGCCAGGCGATCGACCTCGTGCTCAGAGCGCATGAACCCAATCCCGCGCTCGCGGTGGACCGGCACTGGAACCTGGTGTCCGCCAACCGCATGGTAGCGCCGCTGCTCGATGGCATCCCGCAGCGGCTGCTCGGCCAGCCCTTCAACGTGCTGCGGCTCGCCTTTCATCCCGAGGCGCTGGCGCCGCGCACGGTCAATCTCGCAGAGTGGTGTGGGCATCTTCTGGAGCGGTTGCACCGGCAATGCGAGGCGACCGCCGATCCCGAATTGATCAAGCTGTACAACGATCTGAAGAGCTACCCGATTCCGGCACGCTCGGGGCCACTGTCGAGCGACAATGTCGCGATCCCGTTCAAGCTGCGCCACGAGGGCGAGATACTAAGTTTCTTCTCCACCACCATGGTGTTTGGCACGCCGGTCGACATCACCCTGTCGGAGCTGGCTTTGGAAACCTTGTTCCCGGCGGACGAGCGCACCGCCGAGAGGCTCAAGCAGATGGCAGCAGGTATGACCTAGCGCCCTTGCCTCGGGGCGGGTTCGGCTTATCTTCGGGCAAACCCGTAAACGCCCGAAGGAGGCGCCTGATATGAGCACGCTGAAACCGCTCCAGATCGACGTCGTCTCCGACGTGGTGTGCCCGTGGTGCTACATCGGCAAGCATCGGATCGAGAGCGCGCTCGCGCTCGTTCCGGACGTGCCCGTCAAGCTCACGTTCCGTCCGTTCTTCCTCAATCCCTGGGTGCCGCGCGAGGGCATCAGCCGCGAGGATTATCTCACCACCAAGTTCGGCTCGGTGGAGGCCTACAAAGGCATTGCCGGCCGCGTCGTCGCGGCGGCAAGCGAAGAGGGTCTCATTTACCGGCCAGAACTGGTGCAGCGCCAGCCCAACACGATCGACTGCCATCGCCTGATCCTGTGGGCGGAGGCGGTCGGCAAGGCGCCGGAGATGAAGCAGCGCCTGATGGAGCTTTATTTCCGCGACGGCGGCGATCTCACTGATGTGAACGTGCTGGTGCAGGCCGCGGCCGATGTCGGGCTTGATGCCGATGACGTGCGCCGGCGCCTTGCCGCCGACGAGGACGTCGCGCGCGTCTCAGCGGACGCGCAGGAAGCCGCCGGCAAGGGCATCTCCGGGGTGCCGACCTACGTTTTCGCGCAGAAATACGCCGTCTCCGGCGCGCAGGATCCGAACCTGCTTGCGCGCGCCATCCGCCAGGTGTCGGCGGAGATCAACGCGCAGGCGGCGGAATAACTCTCGTTTATTTGCGCAGCAGGTGGATGGCGCGTCGGGCTGTCTCGCGCGCGAGACCAAGCGCGACCAGCGCAGCGTGAATGAGCGCAACGACCGGGTCGTTTCGCTTCAGTGGGATCAGAACATCACCGATGGCAAAACGGCCGCGCCAGATCGGGTTGATCATGGGATGGTCGGCGTTTGCGGTGGAATCGGCGCTCGCAATGGCGGGATCGGCGCAGAGGTGACGCGTGAGCTCGATCGTGAGCTGCACGCCCGGCGAATATTTCGCAAAGCGCTCGTCGACGCCCAGCTTGAAGAAGAAGGCGCGGTCCTGATGGCGCAGCACGATGCCGGCGGCGACCGGCGTTGTGCCGGCGCGCAGGCTGATGACCTCGCACTGCGCCGTCTCCGCGAGCGCCGGCACGGCGCGGCGAATGAAGGTCGCATCGCCCGCATCCTGGATCAGCGCGGTGCCGCGCTTGCCTTTCCAGCCGCTGGCTTCGAGTTGCAGGAAGGTTTCGAGCGCCGGCCCGATCTCGTCCGGTCCGCGTGCAACCTCGAAGGCGACGGGGCCGTGCTCTTCGAGGCGATGGCGCTGGCGGCGCAGCTCCTTGAGCTTTTTCGTGCCGAGCGCGTCGCGCAGCAGCGTCTCGCCGTCCTGAGTCGCATCGAGGGCGGCGCGGATGTAGGAGTTCAGCACGTGCGGCTTCAGACCGCTCCGGCCGAGAATTTCCCTCAGAGATGTCATCGCCGCCCCGTCGAGCGCGACGTCGCGCAGGACCAGCGCATGCGCTCCGGCCTCGCGCGCCTGCTCAATCAGACGCGCGGCAGCCTCGATCGAGGTGTCGCGGTCAATCAACGGGCTGCACAGCGTGCCATAGGGATGGGCGCTCACGAGCGCGGGCAGGGGAATCTTCCAAGCGCGCCCGAATGAGATGACCGGCATCAGCCCGATAAGCCGCTTCGACGAACCGTCGAATGCGCGCAAGGCCAGCGCATCGGTATCGCCCCGCGCCGTCGCGCTGACGGCGAGCTCCCAGCCCGGCAGATAGTAGCCATTCGGCTCGATCGCCTGCTGGGCGAGCGCGCGCCATTGGCCGAGGTCAATCGAGGTAAGCGGAACAAGCGCGCGCGCCACGGCCCCCTCTGCGGATGCCTGATTGATCGCAGCCTGATGCGCGATATCGACCACGTCCCGTCGTCCCCGTTCACGCGGGCAGTTCCGCGTCACGTGGTCGTGCTTAGCGCAAAGATTGGAAAATACCGTTGGGACGCCGGTTCAATTCGAGTGGTATTGTTAACGGCTCATTGAGCATCCGGGCGGCAGGCCGCCGAATGCTTCGATGGATGCGCAAAGGTTGCTCTCGATCCGGAGGATCAAAATGATCGCCACGCCCTTCACACCGATCGCTTCGCTCCTGGGTGGGGCGTTGATCGGGCTGTCCGCCGTGCTCTTGATGTGGGCGACGGGACGGATCGCCGGCGTCAGTGGCATCGCGTCGCGGCTGTTTCCCCCTTACGAGGACCGCGAATTCGCCGGCCGGCTCGCCTTCGTCGCAGGCCTCGTCACCGCACCTGTGCTGGTGCGGCTCGCCACCGGAAGCCTGCCGGCGCAGACGATCGAGGCGGGAACTTCGGTCCTGATCGTCGGCGGTTTGCTCACGGGCTTCGGCTCGGTGTGGGGCAGCGGCTGCACATCCGGCCATGGCGTCTGCGGTCTGTCGCGGCTCTCGATGCGTTCGCTGGTCGCGACCATCACCTTCATGGCGGCGGGCATGGCCACCGTCTTCGTGATGCGACACTGGAGCTGACGGCGATGACAATCCTCGTTCAATTCGCGATCGGCCTGATTTTTGGCCTCGGCCTCATCGTGTCCGGCATGTCGAACCCTGCAAAGGTGCTGAACTTCCTGGATGTCGGCGGCATTCCCGCAGGAACCTGGGACGCCAGCCTTGCCTTCGTGATGGCCGGTGCGGTGGCCGTGACCTTCATCGGCTTCAACCGTGTCTTGAAGCTCGCGCGGCCTTTCTTCGCCGATCGATTTTACGTTCCGACGCGAAACGACATCGATCTAAGAATTGTCGTCGGTCCCGCCATCTTCGGCGTCGGCTGGGGGTTGGTAGGCTTTTGTCCAGGACCGGCGCTGACCGCGCTTGGATTTGGCTCGGCCTCCGCCTTCATTTTCGTCGCCGCGATGTGTGCCGGCATGGTGCTGGCCCGCTACATCGCTCACCTCCCGTCGTCGACGCGCTTCGTCACGCCGGCCGATCCGCTCGAAACCTGAATAACCGCGGAAAGTTCAGTCATCCGACACCATGACATTGACGGGACCGGGCGAGCCATCTCGTCCGGTCCCGTCCGTCATGGTTCGATCGATTACCAGCGATCGACGCCCACGCCAACGCTCACGCCCGGGGCGCGGATGCCGACGCCACCCCGCGGGCCGTCATCCCAGTCGCGGTAGGTGCGGCGCTCGTAATAGCGATCGCGCGGCATTCTGGCGTAGGAGTCACGCACAATCACGCGTGCCCCGCCACGGGTGCGATAGCAATTGCCTGCATCGTCGCAGACCAGCCTGACCTCCTGAATGAGGTCAGGAGTGGTGTATTCGCTGGTCGTGTAGAAATCTGCAGCCTTTGCGCCGCCTGCTGCGGCCAGGGCTCCGACGCCCGCCAGCAGCGCGATTGTGAAGGTCCTCATCTTCTCCTCCTCCGATACTGCCCTCGGCGGTAACAAGAAAAGGAGGAGGCGTTCGTTCCGGCCGCAGTGCATGATTTTCCGGAACCCGATATGGAGGCGATTTGTTCCCCGGGATTATGCTGTCTGCTGAACACCGAGAGACCCGGCCGGTGCAGGGTGTCGTTCGATGCGGCTCGTCGGCAGGCTTCTTCGATCTCAGGCAGGGAAGATGAGGCAGGTTGTCGTGCCGTGGGCGAGCAACCGCCCCTTGGCGTCCGTGACTCGCCCATCGGCCGTTCCGATGCGACGGCCGCAATTCAAGACTTTGCCCTCGGCCCGGATCAGGCCGGTCTCCGGCGTGATGGGCCGCACGAGAGAAATCTTGAATTCAAGCGTCGTCTGGCTGATTCCCCTGTCGAGCGTCGATTGGATCGCCAGTCCCATGCTGCTGTCGAGCAGGGTGGCCGTGAGGCCGCCGTGGACTGTGCCAGCCGGATTGAGGTGAGCGGCCGTCGGCATGAGCGAGACAACGACGCGACCGCTCTCGGCCTCCACGACGTCGTAGCCGAGGGTTTGTGCGATCGTGTTGAGAGGCAGGGTCCTCATCGCAAGGCCCTGGACGAACTCAAGGCCGCTCATTTGCCGCTGTCGTTCGGGACTGACTGTCCCGTAGATCCTGGTGGTCATCGTGGTCTCCCTGTCGTGCTCGACCATTTTCGCACCTTGATGTTCTGTCACTTCTGCGGAATGCCGAAGGCGGACGACTGTAGGGCTTCGTATTCGAAGTCGAGCATGGAGCCGCTATAGCGGCCGCATTTTCGCGATGCGAGTCCGATGCGATGACCACGTCCGAAAATGACTGATGAGGTCACCGTCGCTGGTTCTCACTGCAACGTTGGCGCAACCGCAAGGCGACTCCTCAACAATCCGCTAGATCGGCTCGTAGGTCTCCGAGGTACAGATGTCGTCGGCCTCGGCGCGCCGCCGGTCGACGACGTTTCCGCCGGTGATCGTCACGATGTAGGTCTGCATGCCGAGCGCCGTACCGGTCGCGGAAGTGAGCTGCGCGCGGACACAGGCGGTCCAGCCCAGTCCACGCACTTCGTGATGGGGCGGGGCGACATGAACCTCGCGGGGATAGGACGTGGTGAGGAAGACCACGTCGAGCTGCTCGCGCACCACGCGTTTGACGTCCGGGGGTGGTTCGGGCGGCGCCTGCTCGGCTTCCTTCATGCGCATGAATTCGGGCACCGGCGCGCGGCTGTCGGCAAAGCCGCAGGCGCCGAGCGCAAGCGCGCCGGCGAGCAGCGCCACATGAGCAACATTCCGCAACATTCGTGAGGGTCCCCTGCCGGCCAACAGATAGGCACGAATGCGACCCGGCGAAGTCCTCGCCGATCAACATTTGCTGAAGCCGGGACGTCAGCGGGATTTGCTATTAGGGGATTGCGGGCTAGTTTGTACCCCAGATGAGGGGGATTGCATCAATGAGGATCTTGGTCATTGCGACCGCAGTGGTGGCGCTGACGGCCGCCTCGGCGCAGGCGCAGATGGGCGGCCGGCGTCAGCCCGGGAATGAAGCCCCCAAGGCGGACAACAAACCCAAGGTCGACGAAAAGGCCTACAAGGCCGCGCTTGAGCGTATTCCCGATCCCAAGGAGAAGTACGATCCGTGGAGCGGGGCCCGCCCGAGCGAACCCGCCAAGAAGCCGAAATAAAGCGGGGCGGGCGTTGCGGACCCGCCTGCGATATCCGGCCGGTTTCGTCGCGCTCCTGTTGCTCGCGGCGGGGCCGTGCTCCGGCTGGGAGAGCTGGGGTGGCGATCCCGGCGGCTCGCGCTTCTCGCCATTGCAACAAATCACGCCCGACAATGTCGGCAATCTCGTCCGGGCTTTCGAATTTCACACCGGCGATCTCGCCGCGCGGCCGCCCGAGGTGATGCGGCGAACCAAGTTCCAGGCGACGCCGCTGGTCGTCGAGGACAGCCTGATCTTCTGCTCGCCCTTCAACGAGGTGATCGCGCTCGATCCCGGCACGGGCGTGCAGAAGTGGCGCTACGATCCGAAGATCGCCACCAATCAACGTCCAGCCAATCGCTACGTCTGCCGCGGCGTCACCTACTGGATCGACGACAAGGCGCCTGGGGACGCCGCCTGTCGATCGCGCATCTTCATGGGCACGAACGATGTCCGCCTGATCGCGCTCGATGCGAAGACTGGAGTCCCCTGTGCCGATTTCGGCAATGGCGGCGAGGTCAGGCTCGATATCGGCATGGCGCTGGAATGGCCCGGCGAATTCCAGGTCACGTCGCCGCCGGCTGTTGGCCGCGGTGTGATCGTGGTCGGCTCCGCGATCGGCGATAACCGCCGCGTCGACGCGCCGAGCGGTGTGGTGCGCGCGTTCGATGCGCGCAGTGGTCGGATGCGCTGGACGTTCGAGCCGCTCAAGCGCGACGGCATTGCGGCCGGTCACGCCAATGTCTGGGCCCGATGTCGATCGACGAGGGGCACGGACTTGTCTTCCTGCCGACGTCCTCGCCGTCGCCGGACTTCTGGGGCGGCAGGCGCCCCGGCGACAACGAGCATGCCAATTCCGTCGTCGCACTGCGCATCGAAACCGGGGAGCTCGTATGGGCGTTCCAGACCGTGCATCACGACATCTGGGACTACGATCTCCCGGCGCAGCCGACCCTGACGCGGATCGACACCGGTGACGGTCAGCGCGACGTCGTGATCCAGCCGACCAAGCAGGGTTTCGTCTTCGTGCTCGACCGCGACACCGGCAAGCCGGTGTGGCCGGTCGAGGAGCGCGCGGTGCCGCAAGGCGGTGCCGAGGGCGAAAGGCTGTCGCCGACTCAGCCGTTCCCGACGCATGTGCCGGCGCTGACGTCGCAGACAATCTCGACCGAGGATGCGCTCTCGCTACTGCCCGGCCTGCGCCGCTCGCCTTGCGAGCGGCAGTTCGCGGAGGCGCGCAACGAGGGGCTGTACACGCCGCCTTCGGTGCAGGGCACGCTGGAGTTTCCGTTCACCGGCGGCGGCGTGAACTGGGGCAGCGCGGCCTTCGATCCGGTCCGCCAGATCCTCTACGCCAACACCGGCCGCGCCGTACATCTCATCAAGCTGATCCCGCGCGCGAAAGCCGCCGGGTTCAATCCGCCGCCCGGACATGACTTCGGCCAGCAGCGGGGCGCGCCGTTCGCGATGTCACGTGCGATGGTGACGTCGCCGCTCGGGCTGCTCTGCAACAAGCCGCCCTGGGGCGAGATGGTCGCTGTCGATCTGAAGGCCGGCAAAATCCTCTGGCGTTCGACGGTCGGCACCACCGAGGATCTGGCTCCGCTCGGCGTGCCGCTTCCGTGGGGCGCGCCGCTCGTCAACGGGCTTGCGGTCACCGCAGGTGGTCTCGTCTTCACCGGCGCGATGGACGCTTACTTGCGCGCCTTCGATGCGCGAAGCGGCAAGGAGTTGTGGCAGGGCCGGCTGCCGGTGCCTGGTGTCGCCAATCCCATGACCTATCTCTGGAAGGGCGAGCAGTATGTCGCGATCGGCGCCGGCGGCCACTCCGAAGCCGGTACCTCGATCGGCGACAGTGTCGTTGCCTTCCGCCTGGCGCGGCCCGGCGAGGCGCCGTCACTGTGGTCGCGCACGATCGATCGTCCCGGTGGACGATTCCTGGCGGCATCGTCGGCGATCGTGCTTGCGATCATCGCCCTCGTGATCGCGGGCCTACGCTGGCGTCGCACGCGTCGTATCAAGCGAGCTTGACGCTGCCTTGTGTATGAGATGCGAACAGTCGTTCACATCGCGCTGCGCTATTGCACGAAAGCGAGGCCGACGCGTCTGTCGTTGCGCCATACCGGGCGGCAATTCCGTACGAAATTGTCGCGTGAAATCGACAGTGTGAACGATTGCGGCAATGTAACAGGGTTTTCGAGATCGATCGCCGCGCCGCTCGCCGACACGTTTCGCACCGTGCATGCGATGCCGCTGCCTTCAAAGGTGATCGTGCCGCCCTTGAAAACACGATAGCGCTGCGCTGCCCGCTTCTCGATCACCGCGTCAATCCATAATGACGATTGTGAAGTAGTGTATAGAAATTACGTTGAACTAAACTCAATACTGGCGCTACTTGCACATCGCTTCAGACTTCGTTTACGAAACTGAAGCGGGGGCTCCTTCGCGCGGTTGCAATCGCGCTCCATTTCCTTCGACATGATCCACACCGAGAGCCGCGGCGCGCCTTGCGCTCACGCGGCTCTCCACCTCCGGATCATGCTTATCCCGGCAGCATCGCGAATGCGCTCGACACCATCGCCACCGGCTTGTTGTCGGCGGCGGAGAGCAGCGTGACGCGGCCGAAGCTCATGGTGCGCCCGAGCCGCACGACGCGCGCGTCCGCCAGCACGTCGGAGGATGCGACAGCGCGCATGAAATGCGTGGTCTGGTCGACCGTGGTCATCTGCCGGTAGCCGCGATTGGCGGCGAGGATGGCGATCACCATCGCGGTGTCGGCAAGCGCCATCAGCGCCTGGCCGCACACCACGCCGCCATGCCGGCACAGGCGCTCCGAAAAGGCCATGCGCAGAGTTGCGCCCGGTTGCCAGTCCGGCACATCTTGCGGCGCGACGTGGTCGATGCGCTCGACGGAGAGGCCGAGATCCTGAACCCATGGCGCAAAGACCTCGCCGAGCACCCGTCTGGCCTCAGTGATGCCGAACTCCGCTTCTGGCTGCGATTGCATTGCTGGCGTTTCCTCGTTTGTTGCCGTATGTTTCTGTCATTCTTCCCGCATTGGCGTGGCAAAGTCACCCGGTCCTGCGGCCGCGCGTCGGCTTGAAAATGTCCGGCTTCGCCCTCTAGAATGCCGCGCTTGGCAGTGGGTGAATGATGTTGCGTCGATTTGTCTTGGTCTTTTGCCTGGCCGCGTTTGGCCTCGCCCTGAACGGGTGCAACAAATGCGGTCCGGTCTGGGACGACTGGCTGCAATCGCCGAAATCGTGCAGATCGGATCGGCTCTGACGGATCGTGCGTCCTGCGCGGCGCGCAAGACCGTGATAAGGACCGTGACAAGACTGCGACACAGGAATGACGAGGCGCGGTGATCCGCCCTCAATCGATGATCGAGGAGTGAGTGATGAAGCTTTTCCGTATGGCGGCGGTACTGGCCGTGTTGGCGGGGCCGGCCTATGCGCAGGAAGCGCCCCATATCAATTTGCTGCAGGACGGTCCCGGCAAGAGCGAAGATGAGAAGGCCGCGGATGCCGAGCGCGACAAGGCCTACAAGGAAACCTTGAAGAAGATTCCCGACGCCAAGACGTCCAACGACCCCTGGGGCGGCATGCGCTCCGACCCACCGAAGCAGCCCGCACCGAAGGCGTCTGCTGCGAGCACGACCAAGAAGACCAAGACCGGCGCGGCCGCCAACTGACCGGACCCGGCCGGGCCGCACCTCGCTGAGGGTTCCCGGCAGGACTCCTCTTTGCCAGCTCCCTCCCTACATTTGTGCAAAGTGTCGCGTTGAGGAGGTGGACATGGCCGATCGTCCGCGGGATCTCGCCGAGCGGATGGCGCGCCGCCGCAGGGCGGCGGTCGGGTCGGCCGAAAAGCCGGGTGACGGCTATCTGCGCGAGACCTTCACCCTGCCGCGCGAGGCGGCACGTGCGAGGGCGCAGGCCTTCTTCGCCCGCTACCCCAAGGCCGGCTACATGAGCGAAGTCGAGAGCTGGCGCGAGCTGCCCGGCGGCGACATCGAATTCACCATGCGGCGGCTGCCCAGCGCCGATTAAGCGATTCGCCACGATCTGATCGCCGTTCAGCGCACAGGCTAGTCCAAGGATTCCGCGACAATCCGGATGCGGAATACCGGCTCCCTGGACTCGTCGAGGAGCTCCATGTGCCACTCGGAATTTTCCTGGAGCTTGCGGGCGATGCCGGATGCCATGTCAGCGCAGACGCTGGTCATCTCCTTCCAGGCCGCATCGCGATTGGCAAATTCCGCCGCCTGGTCCGCACAGCCTGAATAACGGCCATTCCGGATTCGAAAGAAATAGAGCGGCATGGCTGACACCGATCGCGAAAGGCCGCGCCCCCAATGCATCCAGCCGCCAGTGCAATCCCAAACCGCGGGCAGATCAATTCCGGACCGCTACGGAATACGTCCTGGCAGGACGGCTACGGACCGGCGGTCCCGGCATGAGCAATCATATTGCGGCGCGGCACGCGCCTGAAAACGCTGATCCCGGTCCGTCTGTCCGGCTCAGGCCGTCTTGCGCTCGATTGCCTTCAGCTCCCGATCGATGCGCAGCTGCACCCGCCTGATGGCCAGAAGATCAATCTTCGTCTCGGTCTTACCCGTCTTGATCTGGTCGCCGATCCGGAATTGCCACTGCCAGACACCCGGAATTGCCGTCTTGGCGACAGTGAACTCGACGCCCCTGTGATTCATGGCCGACCTCCACGATTCACCCTCCATGACGCCTAAACATGTCGGGCGTCGTAATATTCCGGCGACAAGTCAAATTTGCCGGCAAGTCATGGAGCGTAGTTCGGAGCCAGAAGGGCATGCCGTCTTCAGGTACGGGACAGGGAGGCTGACGCAGGAACTCTGTTCATGACCGGAGAACCACGGGCCATTCGATTGAGATTTGCAGAGAATTAGACGCTTCGGCAGAGGTTGCCGGACCGCGAACCGCCTCGGGAATCGCGTTCGCGGCACAATTGATGTGCCGATTTGATTTGATGATTCGGAGGCTGAACTTGAAACGATTGATTTATGCATTTCGCGGTGATGCCGCAGCTTCGACGGCGATCGAATATGCCCTGATAGCGGCCGGGCTCAGCATCGCCATCGTGACCGCCGTGAACGGGCTCGGTACTGGTCTGAAGACATCCTATGGTTCGGTGAGCACGTCGCGGCTCCAATCGGGGAGACGGCGAGGGCCCGGCGCAACACCCGGCCTTCGGTATTTCGGGAACCGTAACCGTACCGGTTCCACTGCGTGACCATTCGAAGCGAGTGGGCGTCTTCGACGCTTTTCCACTTTTGCGTGCGGCGCTTCTATGCTTCTCTTGCCACGGAAAGGTGGTGTGAGCCCGACGTCGCGGAAAGGAAAGGCGTGAATTGGCTTAGAGATATTGTGTTGCGCTGGGGTGCGCGGAAGCTCTCCCTGACGTGTCCGCATTGCCGTCATCCCGCCTCGCTCCTCGCGTTCAAGCGCGGACGCTTCATGCTCGGCGACGAGAAGCTCTGCTGCGAACGCTGCGGCGAGACCAGCGCCGTCACCCTCTGGCGCTTCGAAGGACTGTCGTGCCAATCCGACCGCGCGGAGATGAGGACGCACAAGCCGCTGGTGAATTCGCGATGCTGAGCTTGCGGGGGCGCGCGGCCGGGTCGGTACAATCGAATATCGAATCAAGTTGCGGGTCCGATCGGCGGCACGTGCCTTGCTTTGCCTGACAGCGGCACACAGCAAGGGCGCGCATCATGCTCGGCATTCCCCGCCGCTACAGTCATTTCGTCTTCGGCGTCATCCAGTCCGGCCTGACCTCTCTCATTGCGGCGGGCATTGCGAGCTTTCCGGCGGCGGGGGCATTGCCGTTCGTGCAGCACTGGCTGGCCTCGTGGCTGATCGCCTGGGCCGCGATGTTGCCCGTCGTGCTCCTGGCAGCCCCCGCGATCCGGTCGTTCTCGTTGCGGCTGACGCGGGAGGAGGGGCGCGTGTGATCTTGCCTGGTGGATGAAAAAACCCCGCCAGGGGAGAGCCGGGCGGGGCAGAAGTTATTGGAGGCTGAGGTGCTGGGCTGCAACACCATAGCGAGATAACCCTAGCCGGCTCAGCTTACGGCAGCCTGACAGGCCGGCGGCTCGAATGAGGATCGGCGGCCCGGCCGCGCCGTCGCTTGTACCCGCGAACAGAAAACCCCGCTCGGGGTGGAGCGGGGTTGACTAGGTATGGAGGCCCGGTGTTGGTCCACCGGGCAGCGCTACGCTAGAAGAGTCGGCTTACACGCGCCTTACAGAGAGGCAGCCCCGATGGTGCTCAATCATCATCGGCTCACTTCGAGTTGCACAGGCGAACCCGTGATTCGCGGCTTGCAAAGCAAAGGCTCTCAGCAGCCTGGTGTCGTCCCAATTAGGACACCCCATCGCACAACTAAGGCCACACCCGTCGACGATACTCTAGGCTCACGGCAAAGCCATGGGGGAAACGTGGCTCGCCGATAACGGGGTGGCATCATGGATAACGTAGAGCGGTCATTCGCCGCGGCGACGGCGGCTGGCTTTGTGGTGCTGATTGTCGGCATCATCCTATTGGCGCTGATGTAGGGCGCACGGGTGTGGGCTTGGTTGGGGAATCGTCGATGGGCAAGGCGACTTCGAACGAGTGGGCCGCCTGCTGAGGCGGCCTTATTTTCCCTTTGCTTCGTCTCGCGTGAGTGCGGCAAGTCTATCCAATTGCGTAGCAAGGCCCGTGAAGCTCCGCGCGATGTTCTTCAACAGGAAAGCCCGCTCCACGGAATTGCTGGATGCTTGAGAAAGGGCTTTGTACTGATTTGCGAGTTCTTGGCATCCGGCGGCAGTAATCATGCTGTGCTCCAATGAGTGCAAGTAATCGAGGCGCAAAGAAGGTCGACAGACCAGCCCCAATACGGTTCCGGGAACGACCTAAGGACAGAGCCTCAGCCGGTGCAGGGCATCGCGCAAGGTCGAGACGGTTCGGGGCCCTCTCGAAAATTTCGCAAAACAACCCCATGCAAAGTAGGGAAGCGGTCGGGCTCGCTCCCTTTTGGCGATGACCATCGGCGCTGGCCCAAATCCACCAGCACACTGTCCCCCCGCATCTGGCTGCTGTTCCAATTGGGACCCGCAAATCCGCAAATTTAGACACTGTTGATTCACATATGTGTTCGCCGGAACTGGTCTAGCCGGGAAAAATAGGAAATCCGGGGAGGCTGAGCGATTTCAATTTCGAATATGTTGAAACCCGGAGAGCCGCTGGTTTTAAGCCAGCGGCTATTGATTTTTGTGGTTGGAACGTTCGATCGATTGCCAAGTTTTCCCGTCGCCCTTCCCCAAGGGCACTACACGGTTGGCCCCAGCTCGTCCCCATTGCCCCCCAAGGAGCTGGGGCCTTTTTTTCGTTCCGCACAGTGATCGCGGTGACTTCCTGCGCCGCTTTCAGTTTGATCGAGTTGCTTTGGCTGATCGCGGCGCGATGAGGGGCAGCATGCCTCAAGCAGACCGAGCGGCATACGTTGCTGTGGTCGCGTCTCTACTTAAGCTTTGACGAGAGAGCCATCAGGAGGCAGCGAGGCATCGCGCGCTTACCTTTTGAGACGCCTGCGCTCCAGCGCTGCCCGGGTCTCGAACAGGGCAACGATTGATCCCACCAGGGCGACGCCGACCGCCGACATTATGAGAATCATTTCACTCATGGTTTGATTCTAACACCACCACCGGACAATGCATCCGCAATCTGGCGGCTGGGGCACACCTACGTTACGTTCCCGGGGCCTTCTGTCTCTCGATCATCGCAAGTTCAACTTGGTCCGCAAGCACGGTCAGATGATTGGCGAGACGGTCAAACTGCTCGCGCTTGGCTTTGTCGGTCGCCAGATCGCGGATCAGAGCGCACTCGGCCGCATCCTTCCGCAGCTTCTCTATCTGGGCTTGGTAGTCCTTCATCGCGCCATCCCGGTGCTGTTTTTTCCCGGATCATTCGACGGCCAAATTGCAGAGTCAATCCAGCTTGAAGAGGAGGCGTCGCGGCGGTGCGGGACCGACTAGGTCCGCTTCAGGATTCACATGCGCTAATGCGCGGCGCCCCGGGCTGTGCTGGTTTAGACACTTGGTGCTCTTGCCAGCCCCGGAGTGCCTGAAGCTGGGAATAAAAACGCCGCCTGCTTAAATGATCGCAGGCGGCGGTGTTCCAGCCCCGGGTGGGGACGATGCAAAATCCCGGTGAGCATTAGTCTGCACAACCGATATCAAGGTTCATCGGCTCATGACGCCCGGAGCGGCAGACTTGGACCCCTTAAGTTTTCGGATTTGGGCCGGCGCCGATCGTCATCGGTCGAGGCAATCGAACCCGGCCGCTACCTGTTTTGCACGGGGTTGTTTTTCGGGGATGTTCGAGGGGCCCGGTACCCCACTTCTGGGGCAGGTGGCCTGATCCGCCTCTGCGGGACGAAAAGAGGCCCCAGCTCCTTGCAGGTGGGGGTAGGGGCGAGCTGGGGCCAACACTACGCCCTTGGGGAAGGGCGTCGGGAAAACTTGGCAATGTCGTTTTGGTTCCCGCGATCACCTATGCGTCCCAAATTCATTTTTCGGGCGCCCTATCAGGACAGTACCCACGGAATGAAAGAGGCCGCCAACTGCGGCGGCCTTACTTAGAGCAGCTCGTGCCCGTCTGGATGGGAGGGCACGGTACCGTCCCATACGAGCAAAAGACACAGCAGTCCCCGGCCTTGGGCTTGAGCCGCGTTCCGCAGCCCTTCCAGTCATAGAAGAACTGGCAGGCGTCAGTCGGCATGATCACGGTGGCCTGATGGTGGCAGGCGGGGCAGGTAAGGGTCGATTGAAGCTGCATTGACCCCATATAGGCCAAGACCAGCCGGAACGGAATCAGGACACTCCCAAAAGCAACATAGGACACCGACGGTCAAATACGGATAGTACCCCAGTCCGCAAAAGAACATATTGCGAACCGGGAACAAATAGGGTACATTGCTTCTATCGCCGGCCCGCTTCGCCAACCGTTTGTCCATCTCGCGAATCCCCGCCATAAGGAGCACGACCCAATGTCCGCCACTGCCCTGCGTATCGTTGAAGGATCTTCCATGGACAAGAGTAAAGCCCTGGCCGCCGCGCTGTCCCAGATCGAGCGCCAGTTCGGCAAGGGCTCGGTGATGAAGCTCGGCAAGAGCGACCGTTCGATGGACATCGAGGCGGTGTCCTCCGGCTCGCTCGGGCTCGATATCGCGCTCGGCATCGGCGGCCTGCCCAAGGGACGCATCGTCGAGATCTACGGGCCGGAATCCTCGGGCAAGACCACCCTGGCGCTGCATACGGTGGCGGAAGCGCAGAAGAAGGGCGGGATTTGTGCCTTCATCGACGCCGAGCACGCGCTCGATCCGGTCTATGCCCGCAAGCTCGGCGTCAATATCGACGAGCTCCTGATCTCCCAGCCCGACACCGGCGAGCAGGCGCTGGAAATCTGCGACACGCTGGTGCGTTCGGGTGCGGTGGACGTGCTGGTGGTCGATTCGGTCGCGGCGCTCGTGCCGAAGGCCGAGCTCGAGGGCGAGATGGGGGATGCGCTGCCTGGTCTCCAGGCGCGTCTGATGAGCCAGGCGCTGCGCAAGCTGACGGCCTCCATCAACAAGTCCAACACCATGGTGATCTTCATCAACCAGATCCGCATGAAGATCGGCGTGATGTACGGTTCGCCGGAGACCACGACCGGCGGCAACGCGCTGAAGTTCTACGCCTCCGTCCGCCTCGACATCCGCCGCATCGGCGCGATCAAGGAGCGCGACGAAGTCGTCGGCAACACCACGCGCGTGAAGGTGGTGAAGAACAAGCTGGCGCCGCCCTTCAAGCAGGTCGAGTTCGACATCATGTACGGCGAAGGCGTCTCCAAGATGGGCGAGATCCTCGACCTCGGCGTCAAGGCCGGCATTGTGGAAAAGTCCGGCGCCTGGTTCTCCTATGACAGCCAGCGCCTCGGCCAGGGCCGCGAGAACGCGAAAGCGTTCCTGAAGGCCAATCCCGACATCACCGCCAAGATCGAGACCTCGATCCGCCAGAACTCGGGTCTGATCGCCGAGCAGATTTTGGCTGGCGCCCCAGAGCGCGACGCTGACGGCGAGGAGCCGGCGGAGGAGTAAGCCCTAACGCGTAGAGTTTTCGCGAGGAGCGGGCGCTGAGGACGTTGAGTTGCCGACGTCTTCGGCGCCCGTTTCGTTTTGGCATGGTTGTGATCGGGGGGCGCGATGAAGCGTCTGATCTTGACCAGTTCGTCCGCCACAACACGATCCAGCGCTGGTGGGGCGGTACTGAACTGACCAGCGAACGGCTCTGGCGGTGGGACCGCGAGACCCGTTCGCTGGTCAAACCTTGATACGAGTTGAGATGTAGGATGGGTAGAGCGCAGCGAAACCCATCGCTTTCTTCACCGCCGAAATGAGGGGTGGTGGGTTCGCTTGACCTTGCGCCGGGATGCTCTCCCCAAAAAGAAGTAAAATATCGAACCAGGGACGAAGCTGTGCTTCGCTCCCGGCCTTCGATACGCGCCTTACTCCGCCGCCTCCGCGTAATCGCTCACCGGCGGGCAGGAGCACACCAAATTGCGGTCGCCATAGACATTGTCGACGCGTCCCACCGGACACCAGTATTTGTCGGTGCGCGAGGTGCCGGCGGGGAAGCAGCCCTCGGCGCGGGTATAGGCGCGAGTCCAGTTGTCGTCGGCGATGTCGTGCACGGTGTGTGGGGCATGGCGCAGCGGTGAGGCCTCGATCTTGAAGCGTCCGCTCTCGACCTCGGCGATCTCCTTGCGGATCGCGATCATCGCATCACAAAAACGATCCAGCTCCGCCTTCGATTCCGACTCGGTCGGCTCGATCATCAGCGTGCCCGGCACCGGGAAGCTCATGGTCGGAGCGTGGAAGCCGTAGTCGATCAGGCGCTTTGCGATGTCGTCGACAGTGACGCCGCTCGTCGTCTTGAGCTGCCGCGGGTCGACGATGCATTCATGCGCCACGCGCCCTTTGGCGTTCTTGTAGAGCACCGGGAAATGCGGCTCCAGGCGCGCGGCGACATAATTGGCGTTGAGGATTGCGATCTCGGTCGCACGCTTCAAGCCTTCGCCGCCCATCATCAGGATGTAGATGTAGGAGATGGTGAGGATCGAAGCCGAGCCGAACGGTGCGGCCGAGACCGGTCCGACCGGCGCATCCGCGTTCGTCGCGGGATGGCGATTTTCAGGATGACTTGGCAGGAACGGAGCGAGATGCGCTTTGACGCCGATCGGGCCCATGCCCGGGCCGCCGCCGCCATGCGGGATGCAGAAGGTCTTGTGCAGGTTGAGATGACTGACGTCGGCGCCGTAGTCGCCGGGCCGCGACAGGCCGACCTGCGCGTTCAGATTGGCGCCGTCGAGATAGACCTGGCCGCCATGGTCGTGGACGATGTCGCAGATCTCGCGGATGTGCTCCTCGAACACGCCATGCGTCGAGGGATAGGTGATCATGACCGCGGCGAGATCGTTCGAATGCTTCTCGGCTTTGGCGCGGAGATCATTGACGTCGACGTCGCCATTCTTCTCGCAGGCGACCACCACCACGTCCATGCCGACCATCGCGGCGGACGCCGGGTTGGTACCGTGGGCGGAAGAAGGGATCAGGCAGATCTTGCGGTGGCTTTCACCGCGCGAGGAATGGTAGCCGCGGATCGCGAGCAGGCCGGCATATTCGCCCTGCGCGCCCGAATTCGGCTGCAGCGAGATCGCGTCATAGCCGGTGATGTCGCACAGCCACTTTTCAAGTCGGGCGAATAACGCGTGGTAACCAGCCGCCTGCTCGCGCGGGGCAAACGGGTGCAGCGTCGCGAACTCCGGCCAGGTCAGCGGCATCATCTCGGTGGTCGCGTTCAGCTTCATGGTGCAGGATCCCAGCGGGATCATCGCGCGGTCGAGCGCGAGGTCGCGATCGCTGAGCTTGCGCATGTAGCGCAGCATCTCGGTTTCCGAGCGATGCGCGTGGAATACCGGATGGGTGAGGAAGCCGGTCGTGCGCTTCAATGCGTCCGGTAGCGTCTCCCGCGTCGCGGCGTCGATCTCGGCATAGGACAAGGTGCCGCCGAAGGCGCGCCAGACCGCCTCAATGGTTGCCGGCGTGGTGGTCTCGTCCAGCGCGATGCGCAGACCCGCGCCGCCGAGGCCGAGATTGATCCGCTCAGACGTCGCGCGCGCGACGATCGCGTTGCGGTGTGCGCCGGCATCCACCGTCACCGTATCGAAGAAGCTTTCGGATTGCGGTGCGAAGCCGAGCTTGCGCAGGCCGGCAGCCAGCACGGCGGTGCGCCGATGCACGGTGCGCGCGATCTGCGCGAGCCCTTCGGGCCCGTGATAGACCGCGTACATCGAAGCGATCACGGCGAGGAGCACCTGTGCGGTGCAGATGTTGGAAGTCGCCTTCTCGCGGCGGATATGCTGCTCACGGGTCTGGAGCGCGAGGCGATAGGCCGGTGCGCCGCGCGAGTCGACGGAGAGCCCGACGATACGGCCCGGCAGCGAGCGCTTGAGCGCATCGCGCACCGCCATATAGGCCGCGTGCGGCCCGCCATAGCCCATCGGCACGCCGAACCGCTGCGCCGAGCCGATCGCGATGTCTGCGCCGAGCTCGCCGGGCGAGGCGAGCAGTGTCAGCGCCAGCAGATCGGCGGCAACGATCGCGAGTGCGCCCTTGGCGCGCAGCGTCGCAATTGCCTGCCGCAGGTCACGCACCGCACCCGAAGTGCCCGGATATTGCAGCAGCGCACCAAGCACGTCTGCCTTATCGAGATCAGCGAGGGGATCGCCGACGATCAGGTTCCAGCCCAACGGTTCTGCGCGGGTGCGCATCACCGCGAGTGTCTGCGGATGCACGTCCTTGTCGACCAAGAAGGCTTTCGCTTTCACCTGCGAGTGCCGTTCTGCGAGCGCCATCGCCTCGGCCGCCGCGGTCGCCTCATCGAGCAGCGAGGCGTTGGCGACGTCGAGCCCGGTAAGGTCGCAGATCATCGTCTGGAAATTGAACAGCGCCTCCAGCCGGCCCTGGCTGATCTCGGGCTGATAGGGCGTGTAGGCGGTGTACCAGGCAGGATTTTCGAGAATGTTGCGCTGGATAACGGCGGGCAGGATCGTGCCGGAATAGCCCTGGCCGATCAGCGAGGTGAAGACCTGGTTCTGGGCTGCGAGCTCGCCCATATGCGCGATCGCCTCGGTTTCGCTCAGCGGCTTGCCGAGATCGAGCGGGGCGACCTGCCGGATCGAGGCGGGCAGCGTCTCCCCCATCAGCGCATCGACGCTCTTTGCGCCGACGGTCTCCAGCATCGCGGCGACATCGGGCGCCGACGGGCCGATATGACGGCGAACGAAGGTGGCGGTGTCGCCGTTGGATTTGCGGTGCGCGGTCATCATGGGTCCTTGCCTTAGATTTCGTCGTCATGCCCCGCCACCGGGTCGGCGCAAAGCGCCGCCCGATGACAGTCCGGCGGGGCATCCAGTAAACGC
This sequence comes from Bradyrhizobium centrolobii, assembly GCF_001641635.1. Lineage (GTDB taxonomy): Bacteria > Pseudomonadota > Alphaproteobacteria > Rhizobiales > Xanthobacteraceae > Bradyrhizobium > Bradyrhizobium centrolobii. The sequence continues at coordinate 253,539 of NZ_LUUB01000078.1, read as the reverse complement.
AACCCTTCGAGCTCGAGCTGAGAGGCCGCGGCGTACTGGATCGTCCGCCTTCGCGGACGATGACATTGAGTATGGGGTGACTGCTCGCTTCATCTCACGCCGTGTGCGCCTTGTAGGCGGCTTCATCCATGAGGCCGCCGAGCTCGCTCTTGTCGGCAATCTTGATCTTGAAGAACCAGGCCTGACCTTGCGCATCCGAGTTGATCAGCGCCGGTTCGCCCGCGAGAGCCTCGTTCACCTCGAGCACCTCGCCGGAGACCGGCGCGTAGACGTCGGAGGCGGCCTTCACGGATTCGACCACCGCCGCAGCTTCCGCCTTCTTGAGGGTGCGGCCAATCTTGGGCAGTTCGACAAACACGACGTCGCCGAGCTGCTGCTGCGCGTAGTCGGTGATGCCGACGGTGGCGACATCGCCGTCGATGGCCAGCCATTCATGGTCGGAGGTGTACAGCGTCATGGTCATTCTCGATCCTCAGCGTTTGTAGGTGTTTTTCACGAAAGGCATGGCGGCGACTTGCAGGGCCAGGCGCTGGCCGCGCACCTCCGCGAAGAGTTGTGTGCCGAGCGCGCTCTGCGCGGTGGGCACGTAGCCCATCGCCACCGGCGCATTCAGGCTCGGGCCAAAACCGCCCGACGTGACCTTTCCGATCGGCTCGCCCGACGTCGCATCCGCAAACAGCGGCGCGCCCTCGCGCACCGGCGCGCGGCCCTCGGCGCGCAGGCCGACGCGGCGGCGGCTCGCGCCCTGGTCGAACTGCGAAAGAATCTTCTCGGCGCCGGGAAAACCTCCGGCGCGGGCGCCGCCGGTGCGGCGGCTCTTCTGCACCGACCATTCCAGCGCGGCTTCGACCGGCGTGGTCGTGGTGTCGATGTCGTGGCCGTAGAGGCAAAGGCCGGCCTCGAGCCGCAGGCTGTCGCGGGCCCCGAGGCCGATCGGCAGCACGTCGGAGTTCTCCAGCAGCGCCTTGGCGAGCCGCTCGGCATCGCCTGCGGGAACCGAGATCTCGAACCCGTCCTCGCCGGTGTAGCCTGAGCGCGACACGAAGCACTCGATTCCGTCGACCTTGTGCGGGCCGGCATCCATGAACTTCATGGACGGCGCCTCTGCACAGAATTTCGCCAGCACGAATTCCGCCTTCGGCCCCTGCAGCGCGATTAAGGCGCGATCCGCGAGCGAATCGATGGTGCAGTCATCCGACAGATGCGCGCGCAGGTGCGCCTCGTCCTCGGCCTTGCAGGCGGCGTTGACGACCAGGAACAGGTGATCGCCGAAATTGGCGACCATCAGGTCGTCCAGAATGCCGCCGTCCTCATTGGTAAACTGGGCATAGCGCTGCCGGCCAGGAGCAAGCGCCATAATGTCCTGCGGCACCAGCCGCTCCAGCGCCTTTGCCGCATCCTCGACCCTGCCGGATTTCGGCCGCAGCGCGATCTGGCCCATATGGGACACGTCAAACAGGCCGGCTGCAGTGCGGGTGTGAAGATGCTCCTTCAGGACGCCCGCAGGGTACTGGACCGGCATCTCATAGCCCGCGAACGGCACCATTTTGCCGCCAAGGGACACGTGCAGCCCGTAGAGAGGGGTACGTCTGAGGGAGTTTTGGTCGTTGCGTGCAAGCATCACAGGGGCCCTCGCGGTTCCCGGGGAGGATTCCCCGATGGAAACCAGTCGAAGCCCCATCTGTCGCTTTGCCTGAGAGTATTATCCCGTCGGCGGGTGCCACCCGGGCATCAAGCCCGTCGGCGCCTCTTTCCAGATGCTGTCAAAGCCACGCGGTCCTTTTGCCTGAGAGTTTCCGGGGCGGTTGCTCCTTCGGCGCCGGCACCAAAGCCGGTCTCTCCCGACGTGGCCGTACGATACAGGTAGGTACAGAACACGGCCGGGCCAAGCCTGTCAACGCGGCTCCAGCGTCTATCAACGGTCGATTGCGCGCCTGCGGCAACCCTCTGATCTGTCTGCACAGTTTCTGGACAGCGAAGCTGGCCTTGTCTAAAAGCGCTTTGGCCCGCAGATATCAGCCCAAATCCCAGGTTTGGATGGCGTGAGGCGGGTCCAAGCACACCCGATTGGATGAACATGAGCGGCGTCAACGAGATCAGGTCGACCTTTCTGAACTTCTTTGCCAAGAACGGCCACGAGATCGTGCCGTCCTCGCCATTGGTGCCGCGCAACGACCCGACGTTGATGTTCACCAATGCCGGCATGGTGCAGTTCAAGAACGTCTTCACGGGGATGGAGAAGCGGCCCTACCAGCGCGCCACCACCTCGCAGAAATGCGTGCGCGCCGGCGGCAAGCACAACGACCTCGACAATGTCGGCTACACCGCGCGCCATCTCACCTTCTTCGAGATGCTCGGCAACTTTTCCTTCGGCGACTATTTCAAGGAGCGCGCGATCGAGCTCGCATGGAATCTGATCACCAAGGATTTCGGGCTGAAGAAGGACAAGCTGCTCGTCACCGTCTATCACACCGATGACGATGCCGCCGCGCTCTGGAAGAAGATCGCGGGCTTCTCGGACGACCGCATCATCCGCATCCCGACCTCGGACAACTTCTGGGCGATGGGCGATACCGGCCCGTGCGGTCCGTGCTCGGAGATCTTCATCGATCGCGGCGAGCACATCTGGGGCGGCCCTCCGGGCAGCCCGGAAGAGGACGGCGATCGCTTCCTCGAATTCTGGAACCTCGTCTTCATGCAGTTCGAGCAGGTGACGAAGGAGGAGCGCTTGCCGCTGCCGCGCCCCTCGATCGACACCGGCATGGGGCTCGAGCGCATGGCCTGCATCCTGCAGGGCGTCGACAGCGTCTTCGAGACCGATCTTTTCCGTCAGCTGATCGATGCGACCGCGTCCGCGCTTGGCAGCGGACCGAATGAGCAGTCCGTCGCCTCGTTCAGGGTCATCGCCGATCACCTGCGCTCCTCGGCCTTCCTCGTCTCCGACGGCGTGCTGCCCTCGAACGAAGGCCGCGGCTATGTGCTGCGCCGGATCATGCGCCGCGCGATGCGCCATGCGCAGCTCCTGGGCGCGAAAGAGCCGCTGATGCATCGCCTCGTCTGGGCGCTGGTGCGTGAGATGGGCCAGGCCTATCCAGAGCTGGTACGCGCGGAAAAGCTGATCGAGGAAACGCTGCGGCTGGAGGAGACCCGCTTCCGCAAGACGCTGGTGCGCGGCCTTGCCATCCTCGACGAGAAGAGCTCCGGCTTGCAGAAGGGCGACATGTTCGACGGCGACGTCGCCTTCACGCTCTACGACACCTATGGCTTCCCGCTCGATTTGACGCAGGACGCGCTGAAGTCGCGCGGCATCGGCGTCGATCAGGCCGCCTTCAGCGACGCGATGGAGCGTCAGCGCGAGAAGGCGCGCGCGTCCTGGGCCGGCTCGGGAGAGGCGGCGAGCGAAGCGATCTGGTTCCCGCTGCGCGAACGGCTAGGGGCCACCGAATTCCTCGGCTATGAGACCGAGAGCGCCGAAGGCGTCGTCGCGGCGCTGGTCAAGGACGGCAAGGAAACCGACGGCCTCAAGGCCGGCGAGACCGGCTCGATCGTGCTGAACCAGACGCCGTTCTATGCGGAGTCCGGCGGCCAGGTCGGCGATACCGGCGTCATGGTCGGCGAGGGCGGCATCAAGTTCCGCGTCACCGAGACGCAGAAGAAGGTGGGCGATCTCTTCGTTCATACCGGCACGGTGGAGCAGGGCACGCTGAAGGCCGGCACCGCGCTGCAGCTCGAGGTCGATCACGCGCGGCGCTCCTCGATCCGCGCCAATCACTCGGCGACGCATCTTCTCCACGAGGCGCTGCGCCAGGTGCTCGGCGACCACATCGCCCAGCGCGGCTCGCTGGTCGCGCCCGACCGCCTGCGCTTCGACTTCGTGCATCCGAAGCCGATCACGCCGGAGGAGCTCGCCCGCGTCGAGGACATCGCCAACGACGTGGTGCTGGAGAATGACGAGGTCACGACCCGCATCATGGGCGTCGACGAGGCCCGCGAGGCCGGCGCCCGCGCGCTGTTCGGCGAGAAATATGGCGACGAGGTCCGTGTCGTCTCGATGGGCAGGACCGCGCGCGAGCACGGCGCCAACGCGCTCGGCTGGTCGGTCGAGCTCTGCGGCGGCACCCATGTCAAGCGCACTGGCGACATCGGCCTGATCACGCTCACGGGCGAGAGCGCGGTTGCTTCCGGCGTTCGCCGCATCGAGGCGCTCACCGGACGCTACGCGCGCAAGCACGCCAACGACACCATCACGCTGGCGAAGACCGCGGCGGCCGAGCTGCGCACCTCGATCGAGGACGTCCCGGCGCGCATCACCGCGCTGATGGACGAGCGCAAGAAGCTCGAGCGCGAGCTGTCGGACGCGCGCAAGAAGCTTGCGATGGGTGGCGGCGCGTCGGCCGGCAATGGCGCGGCCGCGGGCGTGCGCGAGGTCGGCGACGTCAAGCTGATGGCGCGTGCGGTCGAGGGCATCGAGATGAAGGATCTCAAGAGCCTCGCCGATGACGGCAAGAAGCAGATCGGCTCCGGTGTGGTCGCGATCGTCGGCGTCACCGAGGACGGCAAGGCCGGCGTCGTGGTCGGCGTCACGCCCGACCTCACCTCGCGCTTCAACGCCGTCAATCTCGTTCGCATCGCCTCCGAAGCGCTCGGCGGCAAGGGCGGCGGCGGCCGGCCCGACATGGCGCAGGCCGGCGGTCCCGACGGCGCCAATGCGGCGGCGGCGCTCTCGGCGATCGAAAAAGCGATGGCGGACGCTTAAAGTCCCATGCGCCTCGTTCCGCGAGGACGTGGCTTGCGCGATCCCAACCTGAGGGATCGCCTTTACGAATTGTTGGAGCACGATCCATTGGCCTATTCGGCCGGATCGCGCTTCATCCAGATCATCATCGGCGTCATCGTGCTCGATGTGGTCGCGATGACGCTGGCCTCGGTGCCGGATCTGGACGCGCAATTCGGCGTGCTGTTCTCGGCGATCACCATCCTGTGCGTGATCGTGTTCGCGCTGGAATATGCTGCGCGGCTGTGGACGGTTGCAGGCCACACGCCGCGCGGGGGCCCGGCGCTCGCCGACCGGCTCGGCTATGCCTTCTCCGCGCTCGGCATCATCGACCTCATGGCGTTCCTCCCCGCAGCGATCGTGCTGGCCACCGGCCGGCACGCGACGCTCGCCGCACTCGGCGTGCTGCCGTTCTTCAAGCTGATCCGCTATTCGCCGGCGATGCGCTCGCTGCTCGCGGCCGTGCATGCCGAGCGGCGGGCGCTGATCGGATGCATCGTCATCCTGTTCGGCGTGGTGCTCACCTTCGCCTCGCTGCTCTACGCCATCGAGCGCGACGTGCAGCCGGACAAGCTAGGCACCATCCCGCAGGCGATGTGGTGGGCGATCGTGACGCTCGGCACCGTCGGCTATGGCGACGTCGTGCCGGTGACGGCGCTCGGCAAATTCGTCTCCGTCTTCGCCATCGTCAGCGGCTTCGCCATGATCGCGCTGCCGGTCGCGATCATCTCCACCGCCTTTGCCGAGGAGGTGAAGCGGCGCGACTTCGTCGTCACTTGGGGCATGCTGGCGCGGGTGCCGCTGTTCGCGCATCTTTCAGCATCCGAGATCGCCGACATCATGCGGCTGCTCCGGGCGCGCACCATCGAGCAGGGCGAGATCCTGGTGCGCCGTGGCGACGCCGCCTCGTCGATGTACTTCATCACCGCCGGCGAGGTCGAGATTGCGCTGCCGAGCCAGCACGTGCTCCTTTCCGACGGCACCTTCTTCGGCGAGATCGCGCTCCTGCACAGGACCAAGCGCAGCGGCACGGTGACCGCCACGCGCAAGACCCGTCTCCTGGTACTCGATGCGCAGGACTTTCACGCCTTGATCGAGCGCATGCCGACGCTCGCCGCCCACGTCCGTAAGACCGCGGAGGCGCGGCTGGAAGAGATCGGTGATCTCGCGGGAGCGGAGCTAGCCCAGGCGGAGCGCGGAAGCACCGATACCTGAGCGATCAGCCCTTGCGCAGGAAGACGTACTCGGCCGAGTAGGGCGCGCTTCTGAACTCGCCGGCCTTGTCGCAAGGACCCTCGAGCTTGCCGCCATGAGTGTTGATGCGCTGGACGGTGGTGACGGGCGTCAGGACGCCGCTGCCGCGGCGGGAGGTGACCTCCAGCTTCAGCCAGGGAATATCGGCAGCCGTTGCACCGGGTACGTTGCCGACGGTCTTGCCGACCACGGCGCTGCCGTCGGCGTGCTCCCAGTTCGGACCGGCATAGTGCCGCCCCACCGTCTTGCCCTCGGCGAGCAGGGTGGCGATCGGCTCGCGGAAGGACCAGGCGAGCTTGCCGTCGGTGCCCGCCTTGCACTCATAGACCTGCGCGCCCTCGGCGTGGACGCTCAAGACGACAGTCTCGCCGGGCGCGGCGATGGCTTCGGGAAGCGCCTCCGCGGCAGCGGCCGGCCCAACCATGGCCGGGAGCAGCAACAGGCAGGAGACGGCGAGCTTGATGGACATGGTCAGACTCCGCGCAAAGGTCTCAATAAACGAACGGGCCGCGTTTTGGCGCGGCCCGTGATGATGTCCGACCCAGTCGGGCGGAAATGCGGATGGCAGCTTATGCCGCCAGCGCCTTCGTCAGGTTCTCGGCGACCTTGTCGAGGAAGCCGGTGGTCGAGAGCCAGCGCTGGTCGGCACCGACGAGGAGCGCGAGGTCCTTGGTCATGTAGCCGTCTTCGACAGTGTCGACGCAGACCTTCTCCAGGGTGGAGGCGAACTTCGCGAGCTCCGGATTGTTGTCGAGCTTGGCGCGGTGGGCGAGACCACGGGTCCAGGCGAAGATCGACGCGATCGAGTTGGTCGAGGTCTCCTTGCCCTTCTGGTGCTCGCGGTAGTGGCGGGTCACCGTGCCGTGGGCGGCTTCGGCTTCCACTGTCTTGCCGTCGGGCGTGAGCAGCACCGAGGTCATCAGGCCGAGCGAGCCGTAGCCCTGCGCGACCGTGTCGGACTGCACGTCGCCGTCGTAGTTCTTACAGGCCCAGACGTAGCCGCCGGACCACTTCAGCGCCGAGGCCACCATGTCGTCGATCAGGCGGTGCTCGTAGGTCAGGCCCTTGGCGTCGAATTCCTTCTTGAACTCGCGGTCGAAGATGTCCTGGAAGATGTCCTTGAAGCGGCCGTCATAGACCTTGAGGATGGTGTTCTTGGTCGAGAGATAGACCGGGTAGTTGCGCATCAGGCCGTAGTTGAACGATGCGCGGGCGAAGTCGATGATGGAGTCGTCGAGATTGTACATCTCCATGGCGACGCCGGCGCCGGGGGCCTTGAACACTTCCTTCTCGATCACGGTGCCGTCCTCGCCGACGAACTTCAGCGAGAGGGTGCCCTTGCCCGGGAACTTGATGTCGGTGGCGCGGTACTGGTCGCCATAGGCGTGGCGGCCGATGATGATCGGCTTGGTCCAGCCGGGAACGAGGCGCGGTACGTTCTTGCAGATGATCGGCTCGCGGAAGATCACGCCGCCGAGGATGTTGCGGATGGTGCCGTTCGGCGACTTCCACATCTGCTTGAGGTTGAACTCCTTCACCCGGGCCTCGTCCGGGGTAATGGTGGCGCACTTGACGCCAACACCGACCTTCTTGACGGCTTCGGCGGCGTCGATGGTCACCTGATCATTGGTCTTGTCGCGGTACTCCATCCCCAGGTCGAAATAGAGCAGTTGGACATCGAGGAACGGGTTGATCAGCTTGTCCTTGATGTACTGCCAGATGATCCGGGTCATCTCGTCGCCATCGAGTTCGACGACGGGGTTGGTCACCTTGATTTTTGCCATGATCGGGGAAGCCTCTTGGGAACGGCGCTTTCGGCGCGCCAGCTGGAATGTCCGGGGCCTCATAGCATCGGGACGCGGCGGGCGAAAGCCAAGTGATTATGCACTTTTAGCTCATCCAGCTTCCGCAGATGGGGAGCCGCGGCCCGCCGTCCGGCCGGGCCGGCGGTAAAGTTTCAGGCGAGATTCAAAAGCCGATTCTAACCCCGTTATTTCCCTTGAGAATTTTGTCAGGACAGGCAAACGACGGACGGACGGGACGGAGCCGGCCGCGGAGGCCTGCTTGATCAATTCCTTGGAGTGCCTGCGCAAGGCCTTGAGAACCAGCGTGAAAGCAAAACGAGATGTCGGGGACTGACAAGAGCAAGCCGGGACTCGCCCTCGAGGGTCCCATCGTGATCCTGGTCGAGCCGCAGCTCGGCGAGAATATCGGCATGGCGGCCCGCGCCATGGGCAACTTCGCCCTGAGCCGCTTGCGCATCGTCAACCCGCGCGACGGCTGGCCCAACATCGCAGCCCAGCGTGCCGCGGCCGGCGCTGACCACATCCTGGAGCGGGTCGAGCTGTTCGACACGGTCGAGCAGGCGGTGGCCGATCTCGACCTGCTGTTCGCCACCTCCGCCCGGGCCCATGACCAGGCGAAGCCCGTCGTCGGCCCGGAAGCGGCGACGACCGAGATCGCCGGCCATCTCGCCATCGGCGGAAAGGCCGGCATCCTCTTTGGCCGCGAGCGCTGGGGACTGACCAACGAGGAGGTCGCGCTCGCCAACCGGATCATCACCTTCCCGGTCAATCCGGGCTTTGCCTCGCTGAATCTCGCGCAGGCGGTGCTGCTCGTCGGCTACGAATGGTTCAAGCTGATGACAGCGGGCACGCTGCCGCACGGCATGCCCGAGCGCTCGGAGCGCGCCTCGCAGCATCAGATGCAGGCCTTCTTCGAGAACCTCGTGCGCGAGCTCGACCGGGTCGAGTTCTTACGTCCCGCCGAGAAGCGCGACACCATGCTGGTCAACCTGCGCAACATCTTCACCCGTATGGAGCCGACCAAGCAGGACATGCACACCCTGCACGGCGTGGTGATGGCGATCGCCGAGGGACGCAAGGGCCCGGCCAAGGGCGGCGTGCTCGACGGCGACCAGGCAACGCGGCTGCGCGCGCTTCTGGCCGAGCACGGGCAGGGCGGCGGGGTGCCCGACAGCGGCTCTACCGTGCGCGGGCTCGCGCGCCTGCTCCGCCGCAACCCGACCGATGCCGAGCGCCTGCTCTGGCAGGCGCTCACGCGCGACCGCCGCTTCGCCGGCCAGTTCAAGCGCCAGACCCCGGTCGGCCGCCACATCCCGGACTTCGTCTCCTTTCCGCACCGGATCGCGATCGAGCTGGTGAATCCGGGCGAGAGCGAGACCGTCGTCGCCGACCGCGCGGCGCGGCGGGCGTGGCTGGAGGCGCGGGATTATCGCGTGCTGGAGATTCGCGCCGCGGACGTGGAGCGCGGTCTGGAAGCCGAGCTGGTGCGGCTGCAGGGGATGATGTCGCAGGCGACCTGACCCCGATCTGTCCGGTAGCCGACAACCAAGGGCTGTGCAAGGGCGCTTCCGGTTGCTATGACGAGGCGTTTGAAATCACCGGGGGCTCCATGATCGGAAGGGTAGGCCGCACGCTTTCGAGCGCGGCAGCGACGCTGGCGATGATCACGCTTATTTCGCCTGCTGCCGCAAACTCTGCTGACGAACGGAAGTGCAGTGCCCTGACCCAAGTCTCACCCGACGAGCGAATTGCGGCCTGCACTTCGCTACTCCAGCCGGGCAAGTACGGCCGGCAGAGTACTGCTCGAGTGTACTTCAACCGCGGCAGTGCGAACCACGCCAAAGGCGAGTACGGGCTTGCCATCGCAGACTACAGCGCGGCGATCGAAATCGATCCGACGAACAAACTCGCCTACTACTGCCGAGCGGTCGCGTATTATCATCTCGGCAATCTTGACCGCGCCCATGCTGACTTTGATCGCGCTATTCAGTTGAACCCAAGGAATCGGATTGCCTACTACGCTCGGGGTCTCATCTATTCAAGAAAGGGAGACTACGACAGGGCGATTGGCGACTACACGCGGGCGGTGCAACTCGGATCTCAGGCTGAGGCGATTCAGAAGAATCACAATAAGCCAAATCGCAAGGGCGGCGATCTTGTCGCTCGTGCCGCCGGAGACGACGTAGCGAGCGAGTTGGACGCAATCGACGGGCGTATATTTCTGGCGCGCGGCGCCACGTACAATGAAAAGGGGGATATAGACCACGCAATTGATGACTACGATGAGGCGATTCGGATCAACGCGAAAGATAAGGACGCGTTCGACTACCGGGCCAGCGCATACAACGCGAAAGGCGATTTCGCCCGCGCAATTGTCGACTCCGATCGGGCGATCCAATTGGACCCGGAAGATGCGCGCGCCTATCGGTCGCGGGCGATTGCCCACTTTCAGAGCGGTTCACTTGCCAAAGCTCTTGCGGATATTGATCGATCAACTTCGCTCGACCCCAAGGATGCTTACGCTGCGTTGTGGCGCGAGATCGTCAGCAAGCGCAGCGGAACGCCGGGCGAACTCGATGAGGCCGCGAAACTGCTCGACACGTCGCGTTGGCCCGCGCCCATCGTTCGGTTCTTCCTAGGAGAGATGACTTTCGAGGCTTTGCGCAAATCAGCGCAAGACGACTCCGCGCGGAAAACGAAAGGTCAGGTCTGCGAGGCGAATTTCTATTCTGCTGAGCTCGCCTTGCAGCGCGGCTCCAAGGAAGACGCGCTGCGGTTGCTTGAGCTGGCAGCGGCCGATTGTCCGAAGACCTTCGTTGAAAGCCGGGCCGCGGACGTCGAACTGAAAGCGCTGAGGGCGAATCCCTGACCGCTGGCTGGCACGTTTCGTGCAATCCAACGCGACACGAAACGACGTTGCTTCTATCCTGCTTCCCGGAGGGGAACGGACTGACGCGACACAATGGTTAGCCAAGGGAGACCCTGACATGAAACGCGAAGACCTCACCGAAAAGCTGCTCGACATCAAGCGCGAGAAGGGCTGGAGCTGGAAATACATCTGCGAGAAGATCGGTGGCTATTCCGAGGTGCTGATCGTCGGTGCCATCCTCGGCCAGATGAAGCTGACCAAGCCGCAGGCTGCCAACGCCGGCGAGCTGTTCGGCCTGTCGAAGGCCGAGACCGCCATGCTCAACGAGGTGCCGATGCGCGGCACCGGCACGCCGATGCCGCCGACGGATCCGCTGATCTACCGCTTCTATGAAATGGTGATGGTCAACGGTCCGGCCTGGAAGGCGCTGATCGAGGAGGAGTTCGGCGACGGCATCATGTCGGCGATCGACTTCGACATGGGGATCGAGCGTGTTGCCAATCCGAAGGGCGACCGCGTCAAGATCACCATGAGCGGCAAGTTCCTGCCGTACAAATATTACGGCGCCAGCGGCAACGTGCCGGACTACGGCTTCAAGGAGGAGTGAGGGGAGGTCGAATGGCGCGTAGCGAATGGAATCATCCTCATTCGCTGCTCACTGTTCGCTCCAGTGAATGCTTCACGCCGTGGGCCCCTTCGGGCTCGCCTCGACATCACAGGATCGCGCCTGGCGTGTAGCTGGCCGCTTCAGGCTTGGCCTGGACCAGAGCGTCGACTTGCTCGGCGAAGTGATCGACCTGAGCGCCGGCGTCGCCGGAATTGGCGCGACCGTGATCGAGCACGCGCTGCAGGTCGGCTTCGCTCAAGCCAAGACGCTGGTCGGCGGCGAGACGCTGCAGCAGATCGTTCTGCACGATCTTGCCGGTGCGCAGGTCGCGAATGGCAGTGACGGCATGTTCCTTGATCGCCTCGTGTGCGCCTTCACGGCCGGCACCCTTCTTCACCGCTTCCATCATGACCGTGGTGGTCAGCAGGAAGGGCAGGTAACGGTTGAGTTCGGTCGCAACGACGGCTTCGAACACTTCCATCTGATCGAGCACGGAGAGCAAGGTTTCGAGCAGGCCATCCATCGCGAGAAAGGCGTCCGGCAGCATCACGCGGCGGACAACGGAGCAGGAGACGTCACCTTCGTTCCACTGATCACCGGCGAGTCCGGAGGCCATCGCGAGATAGCCCTTCAACACCACATGCAGGCCGTTGATGCGCTCGCAGGAGCGGCTGTTCATCTTGTGCGGCATGGCGGAGGAGCCAACCTGGCCTTTGGCGAAGCCTTCGCTGGCGAGTTCATGGCCCGCCATCAGACGCATGGTCTTGGCGAAGCTGCCGGGACCGCTGGCGAGCTCGGTGAGCAAGCTGACCGCACGGAAGTCGAGGCTGCGCGGATACACCTGGCCAACGGCATCAAGGGCCTTCGGCAGGCCGAGGTGAACGAGAATGCGTTGTTCAAGCGCGCGTGCCTTGCCGGCATCGCCATTGAACAGGGTGATCTGATCGAGACGCGTGCCCACTGCGCCCTTCAAGCCGCGAGCGGGATAGGTTTGCAGCACGTTGACCAGGCTCTGATGCGCCAACAGCATCTCTTCACCAAACATGGCGATGCGCTTGCCAAGCGTCGTGACCTGCGCGGCCACGTTGTGCGTGCGCGCAGTGAACGGGATGTCGCGCAATTGCCGAGCGTGCTTCGCAAAACGGATGAGCGCGGCAATGCTCTTGGTCTCGATGAGCTGCAGCCCGCGGTAGACCTGTAGTTGCTCCACGTTCTCGGTGAGGTCGCGGCTGGTCATGCCCTTGTGCAGGTGCTCATGACCGGCAAGATCGCAAAACTCCTCGATGCGCGCCTTCACGTCGTGGCGGGTGACGCGCTCGCGCCGCATGATGGACTCCAGGTTGATCTGGTCCTTCACGCGCTCGTAGCTTTCGATCACGCCATCGGGCACCGGGATACCGAGATCGCGCTGGCCCTTCAGTACGGCGATCCAGTAGTCGCGTTCGAGGCGAACCTTGCCTTCGCCGCTCCAGATGGCGCGCATGGCGGGTGAAGCGTAGCGTTCGGCGAGAACGTTGGAGATGTGATCCTGGGGCATGGTCCCGCTCTCTTGGCATTGCCTGAGGCTGGCTGCAAGTCCGGGAGCTGTTATGGATCGGCGAGAGTGATTACCCCCCGTCCGTGGGACTTCAAGGGCGCGAATAGCGAGATAGCGCGGAGCGAATGGAGCAAACCTCCATCCGCCACTCGCTATTCGCCAGGCCTCAAGTGCCGGCCTTCACCTGGGCCACCGCCTGCGCCAGCAGTTCGTCCATCTTGGTGCGGACGTCGCGCTCGGTGACGGCATTGCCCTTGGCGGTGAGGTCCCGCAAGACTTTGTGCAGCACGTCGTTGTCCCCGGCTTCCTCGAAGTCGGCGGCGACCACCTCCTTGGCATAGGCGGTGGCCGCATCCCCGGTGATACCGAGCTTTTCGGCCGCCCACAGGCCGAGCAGCCGGTTGCGGCGGGCTTCGGCCTTGAATTTCTGCTCCTCATCAAGGGCGAATTTCTTCTCGAAACCTTCCTCGCGCTTGTCGAACGTGTTCATGCCTCTCTTCCAATTCCCTGCTGAATCGACGTCCGGGCCCTCGTTGCGGCGGCCCCGGCGGATGCCTAGATAGAGGGCACGAATCGGCAAAACAACGAGCCGTTAAGCCGCAGGCAAGACGGTATAAGTTGGCGCCGGACGGTCGGATCGATTGTGCTGGGACAGCCAATCGGATAGGTTGCCTAAAGGCTTGGTTCCCGTTCTGTTTCCACGGGTTCCATGCCGTTCACGGCAGCTCCGCTGTGGGTCGTAATCCTAATCAACCGGAGCACACCAAATTCATGGATTTCAACAAAACACGGTACATCCCCATGAGCCGTCGGCGTCGCATTTATGAAGGCAAGGCAAAGGTCCTCTACGAAGGTCCGGAGCCGGGCACCCTGATCCAGCACTTCAAGGATGACGCCACCGCGTTCAATGCAAAGAAGCATCAGGTGATCGAGGGCAAGGGCGTCCTCAATAACCGGATCTCGGAGTACCTGTTTCAGCACCTCAACGACATCGGGGTGCCGACCCATTTCATCCGCCGCCTCAACATGCGCGAGCAGCTGATTCGCGAGGTCGAGATCGTGCCGCTGGAAGTGGTGGTGCGGAACGTCGCCGCCGGCTCGCTGTCGCAGCGCCTCGGCATCGAGGAGGGCACGCAGCTGCCGCGCTCGATCATCGAATTCTACTACAAGAACGACCAGCTCAACGACCCCATGGTGTCGGAAGAGCACATCACCGCCTTCGGCTGGGCGACGCCGCAGGAGATCGACGACATCATGGCGCTCGCCATCCGCGTCAACGACTTCCTCACCGGCCTCTTCCTCGGCATCGGCATCCGCCTCGTCGACTTCAAGATGGAGTGCGGGCGGCTGTTCGAGAACGAAATGATGCGGATCATCGTCGCCGACGAGATATCGCCGGACTCCTGCCGTCTCTGGGACATCAAGTCGAACGAGAAGCTCGACAAGGATCGCTTCCGCCGCGACCTCGGCGGCCTGCTCGAGGCCTATACCGAAGTCGCAAAACGCCTCGGCATCCTGATGGAAAACGAGCGTCCGGCGGGCTCCGGCCCGGTGCTGGTGAAGAGCTGAGAGAGGATTTCGACGTGAAGGCACGAGTTACCGTTACCTTGAAGACGGGCATCCTCGATCCGCAGGGCAAGGCCATCGAAGGCGCGCTGAAATCGCTTGGCGTCGACGCCGTCGCCAGCGTCCGCCAGGGCAAGGTGTTCGACATCGAGCTCGCCGGCGCGGACAAGGCCAAGGCGGAGGCCGTGTTGAAAGAGGCTGCTGACAAGCTGCTCGCCAACACCGTGATCGAGAACTATCGCGTCGAGATCGTGTAGCTTTCGCGCCGCCGCCCGGGTGTCACAGCCACCCGGCGCGGCGGAAGCGCAAATAGAGCGCGATGCATGAGATCGCCATTACGCTCAGCAGCAGGTAATAGCCGTACTCCCACTGCAGCTCCGGCATGTTCTTGAAGTTCATGCCGTAGATGCCGGCCAGCGCGGTCGGGATGGCGAGGATCGCAAGCCACGAGGCGAGCTTCTTCGAGACTGCGGTCTCCTGCGCCTGGCCGACCAGCAGGCTCGCCTCGAACGCGAAGGCGAGCACTTCGCGCATGGAATCGATGCGCTCCTGGATATTGCGGACGTGATCGGTGACGTCGCGGAACAGCGGCTGCATGGTCGGGCGCACCATCGAGAGCTCATCGTGCCAGGCCGATCCAGACGACGTGCCCGGGCTTTGCCCGCCAGCTCGAGGCCTCGCTGATGGCGATATTGGCGACGCGACGGCCGTCGACATAGGCGCCAGCCGCGACGACGCCCTCAGTGGAGACCGGTTCAGCTGGGGAAGTTGGCGAGGACGGGACATTCATGGCTGCAATCCCGGGCAGATCGTTCGGCCAAGTGGCCGGTTATGGCCTGTGCACAAAGCCGTCTGCTGAGGCTAGCACTGGTAAAATCCCCGTCAAATGGTTATGTCTGCTGGCGATTTGGCCGTCGCGCCAGCCCGATTCCAATTCTCGCCCGGAACTTAAGCCATGAAAGCCGCCATCCTCGTCTTTCCCGGAATCAATCGCGACCGCGATATGGCGCGTGCGCTGAAGCTGATCTCGGGACACGAGCCCGCGATGGTGTGGCATGCCGAGACTTCGCTGCCGGCTGGAACTGATCTCGTGGTGGTGCCCGGCGGCTTCTCTTATGGCGACTATTTGCGTTGTGGTGCCATCGCAGCGCGCGCGCCGGTGATGGATGCGGTGCGCGATTACGCGGCCAAGGGTGGCCTCGTGCTCGGCGTGTGCAACGGCTTCCAGATCCTTTGCGAGTCCGGCCTGTTGCCGGGCGTCTTGATGCGCAATGCGCGGCTGAAATTCATCTGCCATGACGTGCATCTGCGCGTCGAACGCTCCGACACGCCGTTCACCCGCGGCTACAATGCGGGGCAGGTGATCCGCGTGCCGGTCGCCCATGGCGAAGGCAACTACGAGGCGGATGAGGAGACCATCAAGCGCCTCGAAGGCGAGGGCCGGGTGCTCTATCGCTACTGCTCGGCCGACGGCGTGGTGGATGAAGCCCACAATATCAACGGCGCCGCGCAATCGATTGCCGGCATCGTCAACGACAAGGGCAACGTGCTCGGCATGATGCCTCACCCCGAAAATCACGTCGAGGACATCATGGGCTGCACCGATGGTCGCGGCCTGTTCGCCGGCCTGGTCCAGCACCTGGAAAAGGCCGCGTGATTTCATTCATGTTGAAGCGGCTGTCGGCTGCGATCGCGGTCGCTCTCCTCGCGAGCGCGGCGCACGCGCAGGATTTCCCCAAGCGTCCGATCACGATGATCGTGCCGTTCGCGGCCGGCGGCACGTCGGACGTGATCGCGCGCACCGTTGCCGAGCAGATGGGAATCGCGCTCGGCCAGACCATCGTGATCGAGAACGTCGCGGGCGCCGGCGGATCGACCGCGCTGGCGCGCGCCTCCCGCGCCGAGCCGGACGGCTATACGATCGCGATCGGCAACGCCGGCACGAACGCCGCCACCTACACGATCTATCCAAAACTCCCGTTCACGCCGGACTCCTTCGTGCCGATCGCCATGGTGGCGAAGACCTTCGGCATCATCGCCCTGCGCAAGGATTTTCCGGCGAAGGACCTGAAGGAGTTCATCGCTTACGCCAAGGCCAATCCCGGCAAGATCAACCTCGGCCATGCCGGCGTCGGGTCTTCGAACTACCTGATCTGCAAGAGCTTCGTGACCGCGGCCGGGATCGACGCGACGCTGGTCGGCTATCGTGGCGCCGCGCCCGCGCTCACCGACGCGATCGGCGGCCAGATCGACGGCGTCTGCGATGCCGCCGCGTCCGTCTCGCAGTCGATCAACGAGAAGCTGGTGAAGGGACTGGTGGTCGGTTCGACCGTGCGGCTGGCCACGCTGCCCGATCTGCCGACATCGGCGGAGGCGGGCCGGCCCGAATTCGAGGCGCAGGGCTGGAACGGCCTGTTCGCGCCGAAAGGCACGCCGCCGGCGGTGACCGCCAAGCTCAATGCGGCTGCGCGCACCGCGGTGGAGACCGACGCGGTGAAGAAGCGCTTTGTCGATCTGTCGACCGTTGCGCCTGACGCCGACGAGCACACACCGGAGGTGCTCCAGCAGCTCGTGACGCGCGACGTCGAGAAGTACCGGAAATTGCTCGTGGACGACGCCAAGCAGTAGCGCTTCGCGCTACCGCAGCTTCAGCCGCTCGGCCGGCACCGTCATGGCGGCAACGCCGGCCATGACCAGCAGCAGTCCCAGCGCCAGGTTCGACGGCACGCTCTCGCCGAGCAGCACCACCGACAACCCGACGCCGATCGGAATGCGCAGATAGCCCTGTGCATTCGTGGTCAGCGTGCCGAGCCGGCTTAGGCACATGTAGAACAGCATCAGCCCCAGGGCACTGGAGACGATCCCCATCACGATGGTGGCGACGATCGCCTGCGGCGTCGGATGCAGCGTCCAGGGCTGGTCGATGATGAGCGAGGGCGGCAGCAGCACGAGCCCGCCGAACAGGAGCGACCCGGCCGCCACCACCATCGGATCGTAGTCGGACAGCCGCAGCCCGAAGATCGTCGCGCAGGCGAAGGAGATGGTGGCGAGCAGGATCGCGATCTCTGCCACGATCTCGCTGCCGAAGCCGCGCAGCGCGTCGAGGCCGACGATCGCGACGGTGCCGGCGAGGCCCAGGATCGCCCCCGCGAGCTTCAGCAGCGTTGCCGGCTCATGCCGCGTGATCAGCGACGTGATCAGGAAGGCGAAGATCGGCGTCGTCGAGGCCAGCACCACCGTGTTGGACGCCGGCACATATTGCTGCGACCAGGTGATGATCAGGAACGGGAAGGTCGAGTTGATCAATTGCTGGGTCGCGAACAGCTTCCGGGCTTTTGCGTCCGTCGGGATCCTGACGCCGCGCATCCGCAAGATGGCGAACAGGAAGGCGGCGGCGATCAGCGAGCGCGCCGAGATGAAGGTGATCGGCGGGATCGTGTCGAGCGCGAGCTTGGCCAGGGGATAGGTGGAGCTCCAGCAGCAGGCGAGCGCGAGCAGCAGCGCATAGTCGCGCCAGTCGCGCGCGGCACCCGCTGCGATGGTCGGTAAAGGCGTTGGCGCAGGTGCCGCGGTGCGACCCGTCCCCGATGTGCTCTGCGGCACCTTTTGCTTGCTCCCCGGCGCGAAAGCGCCCCGCCCAAGTCTGGGCGAGGGCGCGCCAAAAGGGAAGGCGCGGAGCTATGCGTTTGGCTGTGGTGGCGGCTTCCGCTTCACCCGCTTGATCGTGCCGGAGAAGGTGAACAGCGGTCGCTCGCCGGACGTCATCTTGCCACGCAGGAAGATCAGCGAGCCGCCGGCGCGGGAGACTTCCCCCGTGCATTCGATCAGCTCGCCCTCGCGTGCCGCGTCGAGGAATTCGCAGGCGAAATTGGTCGTCACCGCCGGCCCGTCCAGCTCATGGGTGGCGATCGCGAACAGGCAGTAGTCGGCAAACGCCATGAAGCATCCGCCATGGACGTTCCTGGCGCCATTGAGGTGCTTTTTCTCGACCCGGAAGGCACAGCGGACGCTGCCGTCCTCCTCGATCTTGTGCCAGAACGGGCCGATATGGCTCTCAAAACTGTCGCGAATCCAGGTCCGCCAGCCCTTGAATTCCCCCTCCGTCGCGATGTGCAGGTCGGGCCGACGGGGCGGGGTCGCTTTGGTCAGTTCGTGCAAGGAAATGGGCCTTCAATTACGAGTGTTTTGCCCTTAAATCCGATCCGTCAGCGCCTTGCAATTGCCGTTCCCGCGGACCCCGGCTGCAAAACTTGGGACAGCGGTAAAATGCGCCATAAAGGGCTTTTCGCAGGCTCCTGATGTTCCTAAGAACGGCCAACCTCGCCGAAAGCCCCGAATCCATGTCGAAGAACGAACCCAAGATCACCCCCGAACTGGTTGCCGCCCACGGGCTCAAGCCCGACGAGTATGAGCACATCCTGAAGCTGATCGGGCGGGAGCCGACCTTCACCGAGCTCGGCATCTTCTCGGCGATGTGGAACGAGCACTGCTCGTACAAGTCCTCGCGCATCCACCTGCGCGGACTGCCGACCAACGCGCCCTGGGTGATCCAGGGGCCCGGCGAGAACGCCGGCGTGATCGACATCGGCGACGGCCAGGCCGTGGTCTTCAAGATGGAGAGCCACAACCACCCGAGCTACATCGAGCCCTACCAGGGCGCGACCACCGGCGTCGGCGGCATCCTGCGTGACGTCTTCACCATGGGCGCCCGGCCGATCGCCTGCCTCAACGCGCTCAGCTTCGGCGCGCCCGAACATGCCAGGACCCGGCATCTCGTCTCCGGCGTCGTCGCCGGCATTGGCGGCTACGGCAATTCCTTCGGCGTGCCGACGGTCGGCGGCCAGGTGCGCTTCCACACCCGCTATGACGGCAACATCCTCGTCAATGCGATGGCCGTGGGCCTCGCCGACGCCGACAAGATTTTCTATGCGGCCGCCTCCGGCGTGAACATGCCGATCGTCTATCTCGGCTCCAAGACCGGCCGCGACGGCATCCATGGCGCCTCGATGGCCTCGGCCGAGTTCGACGACAATTCCGAAGAGAAGCGCCCGACCGTGCAGGTCGGCGATCCCTTCGCCGAGAAGCTGCTGCTCGAGGCCTGCCTCGAGATCATGGAGAAGGGCTGCGTCATCGCGATCCAGGACATGGGCGCGGCGGGCCTGACCTGCTCGGCGGTCGAGATGGGCGCCAAGGGCGATCTCGGCGTCGATCTCGATCTCGACGCGGTGCCAACTCGCGAGACCGGCATGAGCGCCTACGAGATGATGCTCTCGGAGAGCCAGGAGCGCATGCTCATGGTGCTCAAGCCCGAGAAGGAGAAGGAAGCCGAGGCGATCTTCAAGAAATGGGGGCTCGATTTCGCCGTGGTCGGCTACACCACGCCGAGCAAGCGCTTCGTGGTCAAGCATGGCGGCGACGTGATGGCCGATCTGCCGATCAAGGAGCTCGGCGACGAGGCGCCGGTCTATGACCGGCCGCATGTCGCGTCCGCGGCCCTGCCGGTCGTGCACGCCCGCGACGTGCCGGCGCCGATGGGCCTCGGTGCCGCGCTGGAGAAGCTGATCGGTACGCCCGACCTGTGCAGCAAGCGCTGGGTCTGGGAGCAGTACGACCACGTCATCCTCGGCAACACCGTTCAGCGTCCCGGCGGCGATGCCGCCGTCGTGCGCGTGCAGGACGGGCCGAAGGGGCTCGCGCTGACCGTCGACGTCACACCGCGCTACTGCGAGGCCGATCCGTTCGAGGGCGGCAAGCAGGCGGTGGCGGAAGCCTGGCGCAACATCACCGCCGTCGGCGGCAAGCCGCTCGCGATCACCGACAATCTCAACTTCGGCAATCCGGAGCGGCCCGAGATCATGGGCCAGTTCGTCGGCTGCCTGAAGGGCATCTCGGAGGCTTGCCGCACGCTCGACTTCCCGGTCGTGTCCGGCAACGTCTCGCTCTACAACGAGACCAACGGCCGCGCGATCCTGCCGACGCCCTCGATCGGCGGCGTCGGCCTGCTCGACGACTTCACCAAGTCGGCTTCGCTCGCCTTCAAGGCCGAGGGCGAGGCGATCCTCCTGATCGGGGAAACACACGGCTGGCTCGGCCAGTCCGTGTACCTGCGCGACATCTGCGGTCGCGAGGAGGGCGCGCCGCCGCCGGTCGATCTCGCCGCCGAGAAGCGCAACGGTGACGTCGTGCGCGGCATGATCCATGCGGGCACCGCGACCGCGGCGCACGACCTCTCCGACGGCGGCCTGCTGGTCGCGCTTGCGGAGATGGCGATGGCGAGCGGCATCGGCGCGCGGCTCTTGGCGGCACCGGCCGCGCTCATCTCGCAGGCGTACTGGTTTGGCGAGGATCAGGCGCGCTATCTCGTCACCGTGCCGGAGGCGGAAGCCGGTCGCGTGCTCGCCAAGATGCGCGGCTGCGAGGTGCCTTGCGCCCGGATCGGCACCACCGGCGGCGATGCGATTGCGATCGCAGGCGAAGCACCGGTTTCAATCGACGCGCTGCGCAAGTCGTTCGAGCGCTGGCTGCCGGAGTACATGAGCGGCAAGGCGGCGTAAGCAGCTTCCACATTCTCAGACCCGTAGCCCGGATGGAGCGCAGCGTAATCCGGGACTGTACTAACGGCGAGAGACCCCGGATTTCGCTGCGCTCCATCCGGGCTACGGATCAACTTGTCGCGTCACAGCACCTTCGTTGCCCCGGGGATCTGGCGCAAGGCGCGCGTTAGCGCCCAACTGAACGCGACTGTCAGCACGAACCCGATCGTCGCCTTGACGATCGCTGGCAGGTCATAGTCGAACAGCCAGTATTGCAGCCAAAGCGCGATCGGGTAGTGCACCAAAAACATGCCGTAGGCGTCCGCCTGCATCGGATCGAGTAGCTTGGCTGAGCCTGATTGTCTGAACCTCTGGAAAAAGGCCAGGATCAGAAACATGATGGCCACGCTGAAGACAGCGAAGCAGAGGGCATAGAGCCCCTCATACCAGTTCGGCAGCGGCGACGGATTTCCCAGTATTTCGCGCTTGATGAAGATCAGCACCCAGAGCAGGCAATACGGAACGATCGCCAAGACCATCCAGTCCCAGCTGACCTTCGCCATCCGGCCGTCTGCCGCGAGCAGGCCGCGATCCAGATTCGCGACGCCGATGCCGGCACCGAAAAAGAAGTAGCTCGCATAGAGCATCACGCGCCCGTGCTGCACCGAGAACGGCCCGAATTCGAACCAGCTGCTTGGTCCATAACGCATCAGCCCGGGGACATAGAACGCTGCGGTGACGGCAAGCATGACCGCGAAGAACACGGCGGGCCGGCGGCGACCGTGCAGCGAGAGGCGGTTGATCGGATCGAGTAGGTTGGGTGACAGCCGATGCAATATGCAAGCCACCACGTCGAAGCCGAGCAGGACCCAAAGGAACCAGATCGGCCCGCTCGGCCACGGGCCCTTCGTGACCATATTCCACCAGTATTCCGAAAAGCCGATCTCGGGATGCTGCCGGAGCGAGATGGCGTAGTAGGCGAGCGGAATGATCGTGAATGCGCAGATCACGAACGGCAGGCCAAGCCGAAGCAGGCGATCTGTCAAATAGTTCAGCGGTCCCTTGCGGGCGATGCCCGACCACGCAA
Source organism: Bradyrhizobium centrolobii (assembly GCF_001641635.1). GTDB lineage: Bacteria > Pseudomonadota > Alphaproteobacteria > Rhizobiales > Xanthobacteraceae > Bradyrhizobium > Bradyrhizobium centrolobii. The sequence continues at coordinate 231,507 of NZ_LUUB01000078.1, read as the reverse complement.
ACAAGCCCGACAGGAAGAAGAACATCGCCATGAAGAAGCTGTCGGTGGCCAGGACGATCATGTCGAAGCCGAAGAAGAATTTCGGGTCGGTATGACCGAAGTAAGTATAGGGGATGACGGCATGGTGCAGCAGCACCACCAGCGTCAGGAAGGTGCGGGCGCGGTCGAGCGACAGGTTGCGCGCCCTGCTCTTTGGTGCAGCGTGAACGTCCGCGCCGACCGTTGCTGAATGTGAGATCGTGATCATGGTCGCCCCGGTTGCGTCCCTGTCCCAGCCAAACTGTGCCGCCGGGAACCGGATTCAGCAAGGGCAGTTTACGCCACCGCATCGCTCTCAGGGAGGCTCAGGAACCAGTCCCGTGTCGCGAAGTTAGGGTTCACGGAATGGTTGAGGGCCGTCAAGGGCGGCACTGAGGTGTCGGAGCTGGCGATGACAATCCTGAAATGGGCGCTGATCTTCCTGCTGATCTCGATCGTGGCCGGCGTGCTCGGCTTTACCGGCATCTCGGCCACCTCCGCCGACATCGCCCGCTTCCTGTTCTACATCTTCGTCGCGATCTTCCTGGTGCTTCTGGTGCTGGGACTCACGATATTCAGGGCGTAGCTCCATGTGTCATTCCGGGATGGTGCGTCAGCACCAGACCCGGAATCTCGAGATTCCGGGTTCGGTCCTGCGGACCGCCCCGGAATGACGTACTCTCCAGCTACCCCACTTCCTCGATCTTCACCTTGTCCGGATAGAAGGCGAGATGGCCGGAGATCTCCGCCATCGCGGGGAAGGGCGTTTCGTAGGTCCAGATCGCATTGTCGAGCGTCTTGCCGTCGGCCTTGACGCTGTAATAGCTCGCGTCGCCCTTGTAGGGGCAATGGGTGACGCGGTCGGTGCGCTCGAGCAGCGCCATGTTGGTGTCCTCCCGCGGTACGTATTGCACCGCCGGATATTTCGCCTCCTTCAGCGTCAGCGCCTTGGTGGTATCCGCGATCACGATGTCGCCGGCCGTCACGCGGACGCGCCGGGGGTTTTGGGTGATGGTGATGGGATGGTCGGGGCCCGGAAGCTTCATGATTTCACGCCTTTTCGATCAATCTGCCGCGCGCGGCACTATGTCGTGCCTTTATCCTGGTCGGATCAGGGATATAGTGCCTCAAAGCGTGACCTAGAAGACCGTTCACGCTAAGTTTCGCCCAGCCGGTACCGGGGACCCCGGCAGTGATTCGAAGCCGAACGAGACCAGAAGGAGCGAGACTCGAATGCCAATGGACGCCCGCGATATCGAGGCGATGATCAAGGCAGCGATCCCCGACGCCGAGGTAACCATCCGTGACCTCGCCGGCGACGGCGACCACTATGCCGCGACCGTGATCTCGGAATCCTTCCGCGGCAAGTCCCGCGTCCAGCAGCACCAGATCGTCTATCAGTCGCTGCGCGGCCAGATGGGCGGCGTGCTGCATGCCCTGGCGCTGCAGACCGGGGTGCCAGGAAGCTGACGACGGGCTGAGCTTTCTCGCGCAGGGGATGAAGATGGCTGCGGACAATCCTCGCGGCGCGATGTTTCGTGTCATCGTGCCGAACCAGCACAGCCGCGTCACCTATGCCGAGCTGTTCTTCGACCTCGTCTTCGTCTTCGCGGTCACGCAAATCTCGCACACGCTCCTGCACCACTTCACACCGCCCGGGGCGGTGCACGTCACGCTGCTGTTTCTCGCGGTGTGGTGGGTGTGGGTCTACACCACCTGGGTCACCAACTGGCTCAATCCCGAGCTGACGCCGGTCCGGATCCTGCTCTTTGTGATGATGTTGGGCGGACTCGTGCTGTCGACGACGATCCCGACGGCATTCGAAGGGCGCGGCCTGTGGTTTGCGATCGCCTATGCGACCATGCAGGTCGGACGCACGGCGTTCTGGCTGCTCGCAACTCCGCCACACCGTGTCGCGGTGCGGCACAACGCCATCCGGATTCTGGTCTGGCTGTCCGGCTCCGCGATCTTCTGGATCCTCGGAGGCTTCGCGGAAGGGGAGACCAGGCTGTGGCTCTGGATCGTCGCGCTGACGATCGAATACCTGTCGCCCGCGGTTCGCTTCTGGGTCCCGAAGCTGGGTTTCTCGTCGGTCGAGGCCTGGGCCGTCGAAGGCGGTCACATGGCCGAACGTTGCGCCGGCTTCATCATCATCGCGCTCGGGGAGGCCGTCGTCGTCAACGGCGCGACCTTCGCCGAGCTGGACTGGACCGCGGACAACATTCTCGCCTTCGTCTCGGCGCTCGTCGGCAGTATCGCGATGTGGTGGGTCTATTTCCACAAGGGCGCGGAGGCCGGCTCCGAGCTGATCTCGAAGGCTGCCGAATCCGGCCGCCTGGCGCGGCTCGCCTACACCTATCTTCACATGCCGATCGTCGCCGGCATCATCCTGACCGCGGTCTCGGACGAATTGGTGCTGAAGCACCCGACCGGCCACTCCGACATCCGGACCATCGTGAGCACGATCGGCGGGCCGCTGGTGTTCCTGGTCGGCACGATCCTGTTCAAGCATTCGATCCGCGGCTTCCTCCAGCTCTCGCACGGCATCGGCATCATCCTGCTGCTCGTGCTGAGCTGGTTTGCAGCGGATCTCTCCCCGTTATGGCTGTCGATCGCGACGAGCGCGATCATGATCGTGGTCGCGGTGTGGGAGTCAGTGTCGCTGGGGTCGACGCCGAAAGAGGCCGAGGAACATTGAACCGCCGGCTGCGGTAGGGCGTCTAACGACGGAGCTCCAGGACTTTGCGATCAAGACTGTGAGCCAGAAGCCGGATGCCGCCGTCCTCGCCGTGAAGCTCAGCTATCGCAAGCTCTACCACCGGCCGGGACCGCCGGCCGTCGTGACCTACGACTTCGTTCGCGAGGAGGAGGGCTGGCGGATCGACAATATCCGCACCAAGGAATGGTCGGTGCGGGACATGCTGACGCAATGGCTGAAGGACACCTGATGGCCCGTTCGGCCGCAGGGAGCTTACGCCGCGGCTTCCAATGCGTGAACCGAGAACATCCTCGCTTCATCCGTCCAGGTCTCGCGCACCCGCCAGCCGGCACCCTGCGCCAGCGCCGCGAAGCGTTCGAGGCTGTATTTGTAGCTGTTCTCGGTGTGGATGCTTTCGCCGGGGCGGAACGAGAAGCTCGTCCCCAGCATGCGCACGGTCTGGCTCTTCTTACTGATCAGGTGCATCTCGATGCGGTGCCGCTCGCGATCGTAAATTGCGCGATGAGTGAAGGCGGAGAGGTCGAAATTGCCGCCGAGTTCGCGGTTGATGCGCACCAGCACATTGAGGTTGAAGCGTGCGGTGACGCCAGCGGCATCGTTATAGGCGTCGTGGAGCACCCGCTCGTCCTTCTCGAGATCGGCGCCGATGATCATCAGCGCGCCGTCGCCCAGAATCTCGCGCGCGCTCTTAAGGAAGGCCCGAGCTTCGTGCGGCTCGAAATTGCCGATGGTCGAGCCGGGGAAGAAGCCGACCTTGGGCATTGATGCGACGGCCTTGGGCAGCTCGAACGGCGTGGTGAAATCGGCTGCTACCGGATAGATGCCGAGCGAAGGGAAGTCTCGCTTCAGACCATTCGCCTGCGCCTTGAGGAAGTCGCCGGAGATGTCGACCGGCACATAGGCTGCGAACTTGCAGTGGTTGAGCAGCAGGCGGACTTTCGTCGTCGCGCCCGCACCGAACTCGACCAGCGCCGCAAGCTCGGGAATGATCGCCGCGATCTCGCGGCCGCGCTCCCTCAGGATCGCAAGCTCGGTCCGCGTCGGATAGTATTCCGGCAGGCGTGTGATGGCTTCGAACAGTTCAGATCCGGTCGCGTCGTAGAAATATTTCGGCGATAGCCGTTTGGGCTGCTGCGACAGATCCTCGATGGCCTCGCGGGCAAAGGCGGTGGTCTGATCGTCGGGCAGATGGGCTTCGGCCAAGGCGCTGCCGTGCACATTCATGATACTCTCCTGAACGCGCTGTCCGGCGCGCGGTTGTCGTCGGATGAGAACTCAGTCGTAGTCGGCGAGCCGCAATCCCGTGAATTGCCAGCGATGGTGGGGATAGAAGAAGTTGCGATAGGTGATACGGCTGTGCCCGCTTGGGGTTGCAAGCGAGGAGCCGCGCAGCACGAGCTGGTTGACCATGAACTTGCCGTTGTACTCGCCGAGCGCGCCTTCGATCGCGCGATAGCCTGGGTAGGGCGAATATGAGCTGCGGGTCCATTGCCAGACGATGCCGAAGGCGTCGTTGAGCTGGCCGGCGCGGGCGGCGACCTCCCACTCCATCTCGGTCGGCAGATGTTTTCCCGCCCAGCGCGCGAACGCATCCGCCTCGTAGTAGCTGACGTGGCAGACGGGTGCGTCGGGATCGACCGGCTTGAGGCCGGCCAGGGTCATGACATGCCATTGACCACCGACCTCGCGCCAATGACCCGGCGCGTCCCAGCCCTCATTATTGACGGTAGCAAACCCGTCCATCAGCCACAGCGTTGCGGTCCGATAGCTGCCGTCGCGCATGAAGGCGAGCCATTCGCCATTGGTGACGAGGTTGCGCGCGATCCTGACCGGGCCGACGAGCGCGCGATGCGCGGGCTTCTCGTTGTCGAAGTGGAAGCTGTCGCTGGCGTGCCCGATGCTGTGGATGCCCTCGTTGAGCGTCAGCCAATCCTCGCCCGTCCGCGTCGAGGCCGGGAAGCGCCAGTCCGGATCGTAGGCCGGAAGGACCGGATTTTGCGCAAACGCGTGCAGGATGTCCGTGAACATCAATTCCTGATGCTGCTGCTCATGATTGAGCCCGACCTCGACCAGCGGCGCGATTGCGCGCAGCTTATCCGCATCGGCTTCGCGGAAGAATTTCACGACGGCCGCATCGACGTATTTGCGATAGGCGCCGACCTGATCGGCGCTCGGCCGCGTGATGTCGCCACGGCGGTGCCGGGCGTGACGAGGCCCGGCGCTGACGTAATAAGAATTGAACAGAAACGCGAAGTCGGGATGGAAGGGCCGGTAGTCCGGACAGTGCTCGCTGAGCAGAAACTGCTCGAAGAACCAGGTAGTATGCGCCCGGTGCCATTTCGCGGGGCTGGCGTCCGGCATGGACTGGATCTGCTGGTCCTCCGGCGAGAGGGGCGCGGCTCGGCGCTCCGTCTCGTTGCGCACGGTGAGAAAAGCATCTTCCAGCGCCCGGGCGAGGCCGCCCGAGCCGGACACCAGTGACGAAAGCGGGTCGGTGGCCGTGGCGGAGGCTTGTTTCGTCACGTTTTTCTCCAGACAGGACAAGAGAACGTTGTTGGCGTAGCCCGGTTCCAAAATTCAGGTTCGTCCTAGATAGGGCCTCCGTTACGGGATAAAAGTCCTCCCCGGCGATGATATTAGCGTCATCAGCCCATCGCCCGGACGGGCTCCGGAGGGGGGCCTGGAGCCTCGTCGCCGCCATTTTACTTTGGATGCACAATAGTTTGGGCTACATATATAGGCAGGTATCGGGTTAAATCGGCTGAGCCGCCCGAAGCGATTATTGAGGGCTCCGCCCCAGAAGGACACGGATATGAGCATCGAGGAATTCATCGACAACGAAGTGAAGTCGAACGACGTGGTTCTGTTCATGAAGGGCACGCCGCAGTTTCCGCAGTGCGGTTTTTCCGGCCAGGTCGTCCAGATCCTCGACCATCTCGGGGTTGGCTATAAGGGCCTCAACGTCCTCGAATCCGCCGAGCTGCGCAACGGCATCAAGGTCTACTCGAACTGGCCGACCATCCCGCAGCTCTATGTGAAGGGCGAATTCGTCGGTGGCTGCGACATCGTCCGCGAGATGTTCCAGGCCGGCGAATTGCAGCAGCTCTTCTCCGACAAGGGCGTCGCGGTCAACGCCGCGGCCTGACGCGTGACCACGCTGACGCGCCGGATCGGGGGCGCGCAGCTCGACGTCATTGTTGCCGACATAACCACGCTCGGCGTTGACGCCATCGTCAACGCCGCCAACACGTCGCTCCTCGGCGGGGGCGGCGTGGATGGGGCGATCCATCGGGCCGCTGGGCCCGAGCTCGTCGCCGAATGCCGCATGCTTCACGGCTGCAAGACGGGCGACGCCAAGATCACCAAGGGTTATCGGCTTAAGGCCGCCCATGTGATCCATACCGTTGGACCGGTCTGGAACGGCGGCACGCGCGGCGAGGACGACCTGCTTGCCTCCTGCTATCGCCGATCTCTGGAGCTGTGCCGGAAGCATCAACTGACTTCGGTGGCATTCCCCGCGATTTCGACCGGAGTCTACCGCTTCCCCGCCGACCGCGCCGCCGACATTGCCGTCCGCACCACGATCGAAGCACTGCCCGGGGCACCGTCTGTCACGCATGTGGTGTTTTGCTGCTTCTCGGAGCCGAGCGCCCGCCTCCATGCCGAGGCGCTTGCGCGGCACGGCGGCTCTTGTGCCGATTGAGCCGGTCAGTACACTCCGCCGGGCCATGTTCCGGGGAGGGGATATGATTTCACATTTTGGTCTGCGCGCGCTTGTCTGCGGCGCTTTGATGTCGTTGGGAGCAATATCGCTGGCGCAGGCGGAAGGGACCTACGAGATCCCGGCCGGCGCGCATTTCAATCAGGACAAGCTCGCCAGGGTCAGCGAGTTCTTCAAGAACGAGGTCGCAACCGGCAAGATCGCTGGCGCGACTGTGCTGATCCAGCAGCACGGCAGGCCGGTCTATCACGAAGCCTTCGGCGTGCAGGACGTGGTCGGCAAGGCGCCGATCACCGACAAGACGATCTTCCGCCTGTCGTCGCTAACCAAGGTGATCACCTCCGTTGTGGCGATGCAATTGATCCAGGACGGAAAGATTAAGCTCGACGATCCCGTCTCGAAATACATTCCCTCCTTTGCAAATATGAAGGTCGGTGAGGAGAAGAAGGCCGAGGACGGCACCAAGACGCTCGAGCTGGTACCGCTGGCCCGGTCCATTACCATTCTCGACCTGATGCGCCATACCTCCGGCATCACCTACGGCTTCTACGGCGACAGTCTGGTGCGCAAGGCCTACAAGGAGGCCAATATCTACGCGGGCGAGTTCGACCTCGCCGAGTTCGCCGAGCGGATCGCCAAGCTGCCGCTGCACAATCAACCCGGCGCGCTCTGGCAGTACGGCCATTCCACCGACATTCTGGCGCGGATCATGGAGATCGTGTCCGGAAAGTCATTGCTCGAGCTCGAGAAGGAAAAACTGCTCGATTCGCTCGGTATGACCGATACGGGCTTCTTCGTCACCGAACCGGAAAGGCTGAAACGGCTCGCCCAGCCGCTGCCGAACGACAGCAATTTCCGGGTCGGCCGCGAGTACAGGACTGAGGTTCGCCAGAAGTGGGAATCCGCCAGCGGCGGCATGGTTTCGACCATGGCGGACTTTTCGCGCTTTGCGCAGATGCTGGTCAATGGAGGAACGTTCGAGGGCAAGACCTATCTCGGCCCGAAGACGTTCGAGCTGATGGCATCGGACCATGCCGGCAAGGACTCCGGCGTTGCGCGGGACTACTTCTATTTTCCCGGTGACGGTTTTGGCATGGGACTTGGGTTTGCCGTGCGCACCGATCCCGGTAACGCCAAGCCGCCGCCACCCGGCGATCTCGGCGAATTGAAATGGGACGGCGCCTCCGGCTGCTATTTGGTGGTCGACCGCAAGCAGGACATGTTCTTCGTCCTGCTGGAGCAGACCCCGAGCGAGCGCCAGCGCGTGCAGCGGACGCTGAAGCAGTTGATCTATGAGGCGATGGAGAAGTGACATGTGCGGGCGCCACGCGCTCATCGCGGCGCTCGTCCTCCTGTTCGGTGCAATCGGTGCCAAGGCGGGCTCCGGGGGACGCGTCGCACGCACGTTCTCGCCCGAAGGGCTGGCAAAGGTCTCCGACTACATCAGGAACGAGATCGCGATCGGCAAGATTCCCGGTGCCATTCTGCTGCTGCAGCAGCACGGCAAGCCGGTCTATTACGAGAATTTCGGCGTCCGCGATGTCGCGACCGAGATCTCGATGAGCGCGGACACGATCTTCCGCCTCTATTCGATGTCCAAGCCGATCACCTCTGTCATGGCGATGATGCTGGTCGAGGAGGGCAAGCTCGCGCTCGACGATCCCGTCTCGAAATACATTCCGGCCTTTGCCGGTATGAAGGTCGGTGTCGAGAAGAAGGCCGAGGACGGCAAGGTCGGGCTGGCGCTGGAGCCGCTCAATCGTCCGGTCACGATCAAGGACCTGCTGCGCCACACCTCCGGGCTGCCTTACGGCTATTATGGCGGCGGCGCAGTGCGCGAGCTCTATGCTGCGGCCAACCTCTTCGATAGCGACCTCACCAATGCCGACTTCGTCGCGAAGATTGCCACGCTGCCGCTGGTCGAGCAGCCGGGCACGGTTTGGGACTACGGCCATTCCACCGACGTGCTCGGCCGCGTCGTCGAGGTAATCTCCGGGAAGACGCTGCTGCAGTTCGAGAAGGAACGGCTGCTCGATCCGCTCGGCATGAGCGAGACTGCGTTCTACGTCGCCGATCCCGCCAAATTCCCTCGCATTGCCGAGCCGATGCCGGACGACCGCGACATCAATTCGACGACGCAGGTGCGCGATCCCCGGCGGCCGCTGAAATGGCAATCGGGCGGCGGCGGCATGGTCGGCACGGTCGGCGACTATGCCCGTTTCGCGCAGATGCTGCTGAATGGCGGCACCTATGCGGGCCGGCGTTTTCTGAAGCCGGAGACCATCGCGCTGATGGCGTCAGATCACATCGGAGCCGAGACCAAGATCGCGCGCGATCAGAACTATTATCCGGGCGCGAATTCGGGCTTTGGCCTCGGCTTCGCGGTGCGCACCTCGGTGCCGCCGACCACCTCGTGGCCGCTCGGCGAATATCGCTGGGACGGCGTGGGCGGCACCTTCTTCTTCATCGATCCCGACGACGATCTGTTCGGGATCTTCATGGTGCAGACCCCGTCGCAGCGGGGCCGGATTCAACTGGCGCTGAAGACGCTGATCTATCAAGCGATGGGGCGCTGATTACACCCCGCGCACGATCTCGCGCACGTGGCCGATCGTCTCCTCGATCTGGCTTGCCGTCACGTCGAGATGCGTGCAGGCGCGGATGCGGCCGTCCATCATCGCAAGCATCACGCCGCGGTGGCGGAGTGCGGCGACCATCTTGTCGCCGGCGATACCGGTGCCGTCGGGCTTGAAGAACACGAGATTGGTTTCGGGCTCCTGCACCTCGATGCCTGCGATCTGCGACAGCCCGCGGGCGAGCGCCCGCGCATTGGCGTGGTCGTCGGCAAGCCGCTCGACGTGATGGTCGAGCGCATAGATGCAGGCCGCCGCACAGATGCCGGCCTGCCGCATCGAGCCGCCGAGGCGCTGCTTCCACTGCCAGACCGCGTCGATGAAGGCGCGGGAGCCCGCCAGCACGCCGCCGATCGGTGCACCCAGGCCCTTGGAGAAGTCAATCCAGGCCGAATCCCAGCCGGCGGTCATGTCGCGCGGGGAGATTCCGGTGGCAACAGTGGCGTTCAAAAGGCGCGCGCCGTCCATGTGGGTGACGAGGCCGTGTTGCTTCGCGATCGCGACGATCTCGTCGAGCGCCGCCTTTTTCCAGATCGTACCGCCGCCGATATTGGCCGTCTGCTCGACGCTGACCACCGTCTGCGGCGGCTGGTAGCGCGTGCGCGGGTGCAGCGCCTTGCGGAACGTCTCCGGCGTGAACTGACCGTCGGGGCCTTTCAGTTGCGTCACCTGGAAGCCGCCGATCGCGGCATGCGCGCCGCCTTCGCGGGCGATGATGTGGGCGGTCTCATGCGCGAGGATCTCGTCGCCCGGACGGCAATGCACCAACGTTGCCGTGACGTTGCACATCGTGCCTGAGGGCATGAACACAGCGGCCTCCTTGCCAAGGAGATCGGCGACGCGTTCGCAGAGTGCGTTCACGGTCGGATCGTCGCCGACCTGCTCGTCGCCGACCTCCGCCCGCGCCATCGCCTCGCGCATTGCAGGCGTCGGCCGCGTCTGCGTGTCCGAGAGCAAATTGACGCGCACCGGCGGCGCCTTGGGATCGACGGGGGGAGGGGTGTAGAGCATGAGCATTGCTCCCTGCGCAGTTACATTGACTCGCGGTCAGCGAGTCCTGGGTGGACGACGGGCGGCGTGACGAAATCGCATAATAACGATTTCTGTCGCGGTCACACGATAATCGATCAGATAGGGGGTAAGGATTGACCGGCAGGCGACGGACGTATGCGCGCGTCGTCTGGCGCCCCGCATAGGGATGATCCTGGAGCAGTGCGATGAGAGCGACAATGCGGTCGCGCACTTGGGCTGCTCCCCCGGGGGGATCGCGACTCGATGTAGGTCAGTACTTCATCGATCTGGGCGAGAGCCCGCCGTGTGTAGCGGACATTCACAGCCCGTGCTTTGCCCACATCGCGCGAACTTCGTCATTGGTGGCGAGTTCGCCGCGGGCGATCTCGGCCTCCGCCTCGGCCAGATCCGCCTCTTCTAGCGCAGTCAGCTGGATCGGCGGTTGATCGACGCCGGCGAGTTCGAGCAGCGTTCGCGCCAGTTCGTCCTGCTCGGAGTCGGGCAGGGCGGAAACCTTGCTAAAGGCCTCTTCCAGCAGACGCGTCATGATCAAGCTCCACCATGTGCAATCATAGCACAGCTGGATCGAGACATGGGAGTGGCAGCCTCAAACGACAAGGCCCCGGTTTTGCCGGGGCCTTTGAACGGTGATTTGCTGGGTTATCAGCGCGAATAGAATTCGACGACCAGGTGCGGCTCCATCTGCACCGGGAACGGCACGTCGGAGAGGCCGGGGATACGCGCATATTTCGCGGTCATCTTGCCATGGTCGACTTCGAGATAGTCGGGAATGTCGCGCTCGGGGAGCTGGCTGGCTTCGAGCACGTGGGCGAGCTGCTTGGAGGCTTCCTTGACCTCGATCACGTCGCCGACCTTGAGCTGATAGCTCGAGATGTTGACCTTGCGGCCGTTCACCTTGATGTGGCCGTGGTTGATGAACTGGCGCGCGGCGAAGATCGTGGAGACGAACTTGGCGCGGTACACGACCGTGTCGAGACGACGCTCGAGCAGGCCGATCAGGTTCTCGCCGGTGTCACCCTTGAGGCGGCTCGCCTCGACATAGATGCCATGGAACTGGCGCTCGGAGATGTTGGCGTAGTAGCCCTTCAGCTTCTGCTTGGCGCGGAGCTGCACGCCGAAGTCGGAGAGCTTGCCCTTGCGGCGCTGGCCGTGCTGGCCGGGGCCGTACTCGCGGCGGTTCACGGGGCTCTTCGGGCGGCCCCAGATGTTCTGGCCCATACGGCGATCGATCTTGTACTTCGCCTCACTGCGCTTAGTCATCGCGTCCTCTTCAGGTTCATGGTTTGAGGAAACGCGCCCTCCTGTGTGACGGGCTAGCCCGGCACCGACAGGTCCGATCCCCAAAGCTTGAAGGGACAGGGACCACGGGTCGCGAAACGCTTCGCGGGCCGAAATCGGCCCGCGAGCAGGCGGCTTTTAGGGGAGTTTGGGGCGTCCTGTCAACGTTGCTCCGGTCGTTCCGGGGCGATGCGACTAGCATCGAATCTCGAGGTTCCGGGTTCGGTTCTGCGAGCCGCCCCGGAGCGACGGTAGTTTACGTCCGGACCGCCCGGATCGGCTTCGGCTCGACCGCCTGCCGGGCCATCCGTAATTCGGCAGCGATTTCAGTGTTCAGCACCTGTTCCAGCCGGGTCAGGACCCGGGCGATCGGGGCGGCGTCGGTGACCCGGTGGTCCCAGCGGATCACGACATGGATGGTCTGGTCCGGCTCGACCACCCCATAGCTAACGATGAAGGGGCCCGGCGTGATGGCGTGGAGCTCGCCGCCGCCATAGGCCGCCACCGACGTCACCGAGAAACTGCCGAACCAGTTGCCGCGCTGCCGGCCGAAATTGAGCCCCACCGCCCAGGACAGCCGCCGCAGCGGCAGCGGCAGGCGGGTCGCCCGCATGATCTTGCGGAACATCGGCACATCCTCGATCGGCGCCGCCTTGGCGTGCCGGATCTGGGCGTCGACCTCGCCGAGCGGCATGGCCTCCGGGGCCGCGATCCGCTGCGGCAGAACGCATTCCTCGCCGTCCTCGACCCGCGCGATCGCCACCAGCGCCACGCTCTTGGGTAGCTCGTAGAGCGCCGGCCAAGGCCACTTGGCGTAGACCGTGCGCAGGATCGGCTCGTCCCCGGCGACGATGGCGAAGGCCTTGACGAACGTCGCAGCCCAGCCGGCCGGCGCCATCGCGCCGGCGCGCGCTTCGAGCAGGGGCCGGATCTGGAGCGGACGGGACAGCGAGACGAAGGGCACGCCCATCGAGGCGTGCATGAGGTCGCAAATCAGACGGCGCGGCAGCGAAATGTTCTTTGGCGTCCCGCGCATCGTTCTCCGGTTTCCGCGGACTGAAATTGGGTGCGGCGAGCGGGGGTCCGCTCGCCGCATGCTCTAGCATGAACCAGCCGGCTTGGGGTCGGTCGGTTCGACGCTCAGGGCGCGGGCGTGGCCAGCGGCTTGGTCTTGTCGAAAATATAAATACCGATGATTTTCAACGGCTTATCGCCGTGGGTCTTGGCGTCATGCACGACGCCGGCCGGGATCACGTAGGAATCACCCGCTTTCAGATGCTTGTCCGGCTGCCCCTCGATGAGAAGGTCCGCCTCGCCCTCCAGAACGTAGCCGGTCTCCACCCCCGGATGGGTGTGGCGGCCGGCGGCGCCGCCAGGGGGGACTTCGGCGGCGGCAGTCACGGTCGTGTAGCCTTCCGGAAAGTCGATCTTCTGGAGCGGGGTGCGCTTGATGCCGGGCTGTTGGGCCGAGGCCGCAAAGGCAAGGCCTGCGAAGGTCAGAGCGAGCAAAGTCTTTTTGAGCATGGTTGTTTTTCTCCCTGGAACAGCCGACCCTAGCAGCGCCGCGGTTCCCGGCAAGGCCGGCCTCGACCGCTCAGCGCTTGATTCCCGCGAACGCCGCCATGATGCCGCGCTGGAACAGCGACCAGTCGAAGCCGAGCGCTATCGCGCGGTAGCCGCGGTCGATCAGCTGGTTGGCCTGCTCGGCGGTGCGGGCCACGCCGCCGATCGGCACGCCGCTTTTGAGGATGCCGGCCTCGGCGCGGGCGATCAGTTCGAGCAGCTCCGGATCGTCCATCTGTCCGCGCTTGTTGATGGAGGTGGCGAGATCGCCGGGGCCGATCACCGCGACGTCGATGCCGGGCGTGGCCATGATCTCGTCAATGCGGTTGACGGCATCGACATGCTCGATCGTGATCATGCAGATCATCTCGTCGTCCGCGCCCGCCATGTAGTCCGGCATCGACTGGCCCCAGCGGAACGGCGCGTGGAACGGACCCCAGAGCCGATCGCCGCGCGGCGGGTAGCGCACGCTGCGCACCGCCTTCTCGGCGTCGGCGCGGCTGGTGATCATCGGGAAGTTGATGCCGAAGGCGCCGATGTCCATCGGCGCCTTTGCAAGCCACGGCTCGTTCGCCGCGATCCGCACCAGCGGCGTGCATGGCGTGCCTGTCGTGGCGGCGATCATCGCATGCGCTTCGGAAAGGCCGATCGGTCCATGTTCGAGATCGACAATGATCCAGTCGAGCGAGCGCGCCATGATCTGCACGGTCTGCACGCTCGGGATCGTCGCGATCGCGCCGAAGGCGGGACGGCCTTCGCGCCACAATTGGCGGAGGCGGTTGAGCGGCGCTGATGGGACCGACATGGGGAAACCTGCGGGAGGATGACGACGGCGGAGCCTAGCAGCGCCCCGCGCGAGCCGGAAGTCAGGCCAGCAGGCGGCCGCCGAAGAACGGCGTCAGCGCGGGCCCAAGCCCATGCGCGCGGTTCGAGGTGAAGATCATCTCGGCACCGGTCTGAACGAGGTCGCCAGCTTTCGGGCCGAGCAGATCCGAGACGCGGCGGGCGATCGCGGGTGCCGGATCGATCCAGTCGACCGGCCAGGGCGCGAGCTTCCTGAGGCGGTCCAGCAGCAGCGGATAATGCGTGCAGGCGAGCACCACCGTGTCGGTGCGCGCGCCTGCGTCCTCGGGATCGCCGACGAAGCAGGGCTTCAGCTCGGTGAGGATATCGCCGTCGCTGACCGGATTGCCGCCGAGCGCGGCTTCGGCGAGCGAGGCAAGCTCCGGCGAGCCGACCAGCGTCACCTCGCAGCCTTGCGCGAAGTCGCGGATCAGCGCGCGGGTGTATTCGCGCTTCACCGTGCCCTTGGTGCCAAGCACCGAGACGCGGCGCGTCTTCGACTGAGCGCAGGCCGGCTTGATCGCCGGCACCGTGCCGACGAACGGTACGGAATAAGCGGCGCGCAAATGCGATAGGACCAAGGTGGAGGCGGTGTTGCAGGCGATGACGACGAGGTCAGGATCGTGCGTGCCGATCAGTTCGCCCATCAGGGGTACCACGCGGGCGATGATCTCATCCTCGCTGTGGTGGCCGTAGGGGAAGAAGGCGTCGTCGGCGACGTAGACGTAACGCGCGTCGGAGCGCGCGGCGACGACCTCGCGCAGAACCGTAAGCCCGCCGAGGCCGGAATCGAATACCAGGATGGTCGGAGTGTCGGTCACGTGGTTACCCTAGCCGTCGCATGGTTACCATTCGGTTTTTGGGGCGGTTTTGCGGCCGGAGGCCAGCAGTACCAATTTGGAACGATTCCATTTCGCAACTGCCGCATAGTCCCGCTATCAGCAGCCGTGCTGCAGCGCGGGTAGGGACATATCCGCAAAACTCCGGGAGCCGACATGATCAGAAACACGAATGCCGGCTGGGGCAACGTCGCCCGGTGGCTGCACTGGATTTTGGCGCTGGCGATCATCGGCATGATCGCCTTCGGCTGGTGGATGAACCACATACCGGCGCGCCCCGACCGCTTCTTCTACCGCTCGATCCACGCCGATATCGGCTATGTGATCCTGCTGCTCACCGTGCTGCGCCTGGTCTGGCGCACCGTCAACCCGACGCCGGCGCTGCCGGCCGACAGCCGCCCCTGGCAGAAGCTCGCCGCCCGCATCAGCCATGGCGCGCTCTACCTCGTCGTCATCGTGGTCATCATGCTCGGCTGGGCGCATTCCGGTGCGCATATCCCCGACTATTCCGACTTCTTCGGCCTGGTTCACGTGCCGCAATTCACCTCTCCCGACCGCGCGGCGGCAGGCGCCTATGAAGACCGTCACATCTTCTTTGCCTATGTCCTGCTCGCGCTGATCGCGGTTCACCTGATCGCCGCCCTCTGGCACCAGTTCATCCGCCGCGACCGCGTCGTGGCGCGGATGGTGACGGGTGAGGCCGAGGCGGGGTAGGAGGCAACTTTACGAACGAGGCGAAGGCTCCAGCCAGGCAATCGGTGTCGTCCTGGCGAAAGCCAGGACCCATAATCCCGAATGCAAGTTGTCGCGGTGAACTGGGGCCACGACGACGGCCGGTGGGCTTTCGCCAGGACGACGTTGGGAGGCATGTTGCGCGCGTCCCAATCTCGTCATTGCGAGCGCAGCGAAGCAATCCAGTATCCCTCCGCGGAAAGACTTTGGATTGCTTCGCTGCGCTCGCAATGACGGAGTAAGGTGCAGCGTCACGAGTAGTCCTGTCGCAGGAGGCCCCATGCTCACCGTGCACCACCTCGGCAAGTCGCAATCCGAGCGCATCGTCTGGCTCTGCGAGGAGCTGGACATCCCCTACGAGCTGAAGCGCTACACGCGCGATGCCGTCACCATGCTGGCGCCGGCCGAGTACAAGGCGCTGCATCCGGTCGGATCGGCGCCAGTGATCACCGACGGCGATCTTCTGCTCGCCGAATCCGGCGCAATCGTCGAGTACATCATTGCCAGGCATGGCAACGGCCGCCTCGTGCTCCGCGCTGACGATCCCGACTTCGCGCAATTCCTGTACTGGTTTCACTTCGCCAACGGCACGCTGCAGGCCGCTATGGGCCGGCTGATGATCCTGAACCGGCTCAACCTCGCCGAGGACAATCCGATGCTGCTGGCGACCAGGGCGCGCGTCGATCGCGCCTTCGATGTCGTGGACGCGCGCCTGCGCGCGGCGGATTATCTCGCGGGCAGCGCCTTCACCACGGCCGACATCATGATCGGCTTCTCGCTCACCACGATGCGCTATTTCCAGCCCTATGATCTTGCGCGCTGCCCGAACATCGTCCGATATCTCGACCGCATCGGCGCCCGCCCGGCCTACCGACGGGCGATGGAGAAGGGCGATCCGGGCATGGCGCTGCTGCTCAGCTGAGAGCAAAGCGCTGGATCCGCGGAGGGAATCACGCGATCCTGTTCGTGGTCGCAGCCCCAGCCGCAGCCCCAGCCGCCCGTTCGGCCGCCAGCTGGTCCTGCAAGCGCTGGATGTTTTGCAGGAGACGCTGGCTGGTCAGCACCAGGAAATAGTAGCCGAACTGCGGATCCTGGAAGTAGATCTCGAGCAGCCGTTCATAGGTGATCGTCAGCACCTGTCCGTCCTCGATGCACTCGACCGTTCCGGTCCGCCGGTTGTCGGGCGTGAGGAAGCCAAGCTCGCCCATGAGCGCTCCGGGCAGGATCTCGACGTTGATTTCCTTGACCAGGAATTTTCCGGTGACCGTGAGGAACATCTCCTTTGCCGGATCGCGCAGCTCGAAGAGGGTGTCGCCGCGGCGATATTTGCGCTCGGTCATGAACGGCTTCAGCCATTCGATCGACATGTCCCCTTCCGCCGCATGGCGCGCCTTCTTGACCAGCTTAAGCATCTGCCGCAGGCGCACGGCGTTGATGGGAAGCAGCAGCAAATAGAGGAGAAACGTCGAGACGTTCGCGGAGAGCGCGCCGAAGGCGGCGAAGAACACGCAGCCGACCATGTTCGCGACGCGCAACGGCACCATCGTCCGCATCAGCAGGGTGGCGACGAAGAAGCCGGCGCCAATGGCGGCGAGCAGATTGGCCAGCGTAATGTTGTGCAGGAGGATCTCCAGCAGCCGATTGAAGATCGCGTCATAGGTAACGTTGTTGGGATCGAGGCCCATCTGGACCAAAATCTTCGCGATCCTGAGGTTGTCCGTTGCCGCATCGAGAATGCGGTCGAGAATCGTCGAAATGTCTGCGCTGCCGGACGCCATGATATGTTCCCGCGTAAGGTCTTCAGTCCTGGTCGCTGTTGTCGCTACGTATAGCCGAAATCGAATGACGACCGCTTGAATGGAGGTTCCGGCCGTCTTGCCGCAAGGGGCAAATTTTAGCCCGAACGGGCGTTTCGGCAATTGCCCCTTCGTTGCGCATATGATCCGAACCGGCCGCGATTCGGACCGGTCGCCGGGGCGTTCGCATGGGTACGCTTGCAGGGGCCCGTCATGCCCCGGCTTGTCCCGGGCATCCACGTTCTTTGTATCGCGCGGCGAGGCGTGGATGACCGGGACGAGCGCGGCCATGACGCGACAGGTCGATCATGCGGAAGCTGACCCGCACTTTCCTGGCGAAGATCGTGGTCACGCGTCGTCGCGCAGGTCCGTGACGACAGCCTCGCACAGGCCATCCGCAAAACCAGTGCCAGACCTTGGTCCCTGAGTGTGCCGGCCCGGCACTCGATTCTCGGTCCGACGTCAGGCGGTCTTATCGCCGCAGCGCCGAAGGAATGGACGAACGCCAATTCATCCATCATTCTGTCCGCGCACGACCGACAATCGGTCGGAGCCTCGCCTGAACCAAAATGTCAACGACAAGGGGCGGGGAATGAACATGAGGGAGGACGGAATTTCATGGCGGGCATTCACGCGCTCGATCGGCTCATCGGCAACGACTATCCGGACCTTTTGACGGACGAGGAGGTCCGAGCCTTCGAGCAGGTCCCCTATGCGGATCGCGTCGCGGCCGAGAGCACCTATGACGCCATCAGGCTTGGCGCGGCGCGCAACCCCGATGGGCCCGCGATTCAGTTCCTGCAAAATGCCGATCCGGCCGACACGCCGCTCGTCGTCAGCTACCGCGACTTCATTGCCCGCGTCACGCAAGCCGCCAACGTGTTTCACGCGCTCGGCGCGGAGAAGGACGACGTCATCAGCTTCATGCTGCCGCTGGTGCCCGACGCGTTCGTGACGTTGTTCGGCGTGGAGGCGGCGGGCATCGCCAATCCGGTCAATCCGCTGCTGGAGCCGCACCAGATCGCGGAAATCCTGGAGGCCGCGAACACCAAGATCCTGGTGGCGCTCGGGCCGATGCCGGGCACCGACATCTGGCAGAAGGTCGAGCAGATCCGTCCGCAGCTGAAGCACCTCAAGGCCATCGTGCAGGTGTTCGGCGGCGGCGATCCCGACAAGGGCATCTACGCGTTCAGCGACCTGATCAAGCAGCAGCCATCCGACCGGCTCGTCAGCGGCCGCAAGATTCTTGGCAGCGACATCGCCGCCTATTTCCACACCGGCGGCACCACCGGCACGCCAAAACTGGTGCGGCACACCCATGCCAACCAGGTCTATCAGGCCTGGGCGCTCAACCTGCTGCTGAAGTCGAAGCCCGGTGCCAACATGCTGTTCGGCATGCCGCTGTTTCACGTCGGGGGATCGCTGACGCAGGTGCTGCTGACGCTCTCGAGCGGTGGATCGCTCGTCGTGCTGTCGCCGAGCGGATGGCGCAATCCGAATGCGGTGAAGAACATCTGGGGACTGGTCGAGCGCTTCAGGCCCGAGGCGCTGTCGAGCGTGCCGACGGTGCTTGCCGCAGCGCTCGCGGTGCCGCCGGGCAATGCCGACATATCGAGCCTGAAATATGCCGCAGGCGGCGGCTCGGCGATTCCCGTCGCCGTCGGCTCCGCGATCCAGGACAAGCTCAAGCTGCCGGTGGTCGAGGTCTACGGCATGACCGAGACCTCGAGCGCGCACACGCTCGCCTATCCCGGGCGGCCGATCCGGCTCGGCTCGGTCGGCCTGCCGATGCCTTACGCGCGTGTCCGCATCGTGCAGCTCGATGCCGATGGCTGGCTGATCCGCGATTGCGCGCCTGACGAGATCGGCGTCGTGATCATGGCCGGGCCCGGCGTATTCGGCGGCTCTCTCAATGACGAGCACAACAAGGGCGCCTTCGTCGACGAGGTCTGGGTCAATTCCGGCGATCTCGGCCGGCTGGATGCCGACGGCTATCTCTGGATCACCGGCCGCGCCAAGGATCTCGTGATCCGCGGCGGCCACAACATCGATCCGGCGCCGATCGAGGAGATCATGTTCCGCCATCCCGCCGTCGGCTTCGCCGCGGTGGTCGGCCAGCCTGACGCATATGCCGGCGAACTGCCGGTCGGCTATGTGCAGCTCAAGCCGGGTACCAAGGTCGAGCCGGGCGAGCTGGAGACGTGGGTGCGCGAGCGCACGCCGGAGCGCGCCGCCGTTCCCGTGCAGGTCATCCCGATCGATCCAATGCCGGTGACCGGCGTCGGCAAGGTGTTCAAGCCGCAGCTGCGCTGGGACGCGGCGCAACGCGTGTTCAGCAAGGTGCTGGCGCCGATCGCCGAGCGCGGCATCGACTGCAAGGTGAAGGTCGGTGCCCATGGCAGCCATGGCTCGATCGCCACGGTGACGCTCGCTGGGCTCCCGGCGGACCAGCGCGAGGTGGTCGCCGGCGAGGTGCACATGCTGCTCGCGCCGTTCGTGATGCGGCACGAGGTGGCTTTCGCCTAACCGGCATTGCCGAGCGGGTCGGCGCGATGGAGCCGCGCACAGCGTGGCTCCATCTCTTCCGATTGGGTGATGCCTCGCCGCTACCCGCGGATCGCCGCATTGGCCTGCTCGGCCGCGCCAATCATCGCATCCTTTGCCGATTTCGCGCCGTTGACCACTTCATTGACGCCGATCATGAAGGCGTCGAGGATCAGGTTCGATTTCGGGTGGAAAAGAATGGCCTTGGCGCGGTCGACATCGGCATCTTGCAGGTTCGTCAGCGCCGCCTCGGCGGCCTCCGCGCCGAACGCACGCTTGAAGCCTTCGCTGGACCACGCCGACACGCGTGTCGTGGCGAGCCCCGCTGCAGCAGTCCGCAGCGATGTCGGCTTGCTCGTCGCCCAGAGCAGGAACAGGAAAGCTGGCCGCTTGTTTCGTGATTTGGAATTGATGCAGGCCTGCCAGTGCGACATGAAGGGGACGGGGGCGCGACCTTCGAGATGCGGGAAAGTTGCGAACCCGGCTTGTCCAGCCACACGGCTCTTTGCGGGATTGGAGATGTCGGTCGCGAAGTTGCTGCTGTCGATGGCCATTGCGGTCCTGCCCTGCAGGAAATCATCCAGCACGTGGTACCATTCATAGCTGCCGGCGCCGAAAGGTCCGGCCTGGCTCAGCAGCTGTCCGTACATCTCGACGGCCGCGATCGCCTCGGGGCTGGCGAAAGCGGCCTTGTTGTCCTTGATCATGGCTCCGCCGTACGAGAACACGAAGCCCAACGCCGGCGGGCAGGAGTTGAAGCTGGCCTGGGCCCGCATGGCGATGCCCGACATCTCGCTGGTCTTGACCGCCTTGGCCGTTGCAAGCAGCTCGTCGAATGTCTGGGGAACCGGCAGGTTCCTGGCTGCCAGAGCATCCTTGTTAATGAACAGGGTCATGGCCTCCGAGGTGATCGGAACGGCGTAGCGTTCGCCGTCCGACCACAGCGGGAAGGCCCTCGCCGTCTTGAGCAGGTCGTTCTCGTCATACCAGCCGAGATCGGTCAGCGACCTCTGGGAATAATAGTGGTTCAACGGCTCGAGCCATCCTGCCGAGATGCCTTGACCATAGGTCGTGAACATGAAGACGTCGGGCGTGTTGCTGCCGCGTGCGAGCCTGATCGGCAGAGCGCCCATGAAGGTGGTTTCCAACTGGAATTCGGCGTCGACCGTGATGCCTGTAAGTTTCGTGAATTCCGGCAGCAGCGGCGTGATCGCATTCGACCAGGGATGGATCGCACCTGCGAGCGCGATCGTCTGTCCCGCAAACTGCTTCCAGTCGATCGACGCGTTTGCGTAAGCCGCAGCGGCATCCTCGGCAAAGCTCCAGCGCGGCAGCGCGGTGAGAGCCGGAAGGATTGCGGCTGCCCCCAGTCCCTTGACGAAACTGCGCCGGCTCGCCGCATTTCGACGGCTCAACGAGTTTTCACGCTGCGCCATGTTGATGCTCCCTGAACCAACCAAGAGCATCCATTCATAGCACGCGCGCGGGGGGCCGCACCCCTGCGACATCGCGGCCCTCACCACTGACGTGGTCCGATGAATGTCGGGTTCCCGACCCACCTATCCGTGCTATTGTCCTATCGTGCTCTGGCGTTGGCACCAGACCTCGCCGGTCACAGGAGCGTCGAAGACCCACGGCCAATGTCCGTCCCTGTTCGGGCACTGTCTTTGCGATGGCTTGCTCGTCCGCTGATTCTGGCGGTCGTGGCGCTCTTGATGCTGTTTGCCGCAACCGCAGTTCTTGGCCTGCAATATTGGCAGGAGCGGCAGTCGACGCATCGCGTGATCGGGCATAGCCGCCAGGTTCTCGAAACGCTCGATCGGCTGCGGGCGATCATCGCGGAACTGGAGACCGAACGGCGCGGGTATCTGATGACCCTCGACCCGGCCTATCTCAAGGCCTACGGCGTCTCCGACGAAGGTGTGCGGCGAGAGGCGCGGGCGCTGCAGGCGCTGGTCGCGGGCGATCCGCTGCAGAGTCCGCGCGCTCAACATCTGGCGCTGACCGTCTCAGCAAAGCTGCGAGAGATCGACGAGATGGTGAAGACGGCCGGCACGTCCGGGCTGGCGGCGCTGGCGATGATCCGCAGCATGGACGAGATCCGCTCGCAGATCGATCTGATGGTGGATCAGGAGCGCTTTCGGCTCGCCGACCGGGAAGCGCGCGCCGAAGCCTTCGAGCAGCGCTGGACCTGGCTGATCGTCGGCGCCGTCGTCCTCGTCGTCGCGCTGGCCGGAGCGGCGCTGGCGCTCGCCCGGTTAGAGGCGAAACGCCGGCGAAAGGCGACCGAGGAGAACATCCAGCTCCAGAGTGATCTGGCGGCGCGAGATATCAAGATCCGGCGCCTGTTCGATGCCAACATCATCGGCATCATCATCTGGGAAGTCGAGGGGCGCATTCTCGAGGCCAATGATGCATTCCTGCGCATCGTGGGATACGACCGGGAGGATCTCGCCTCGGGGCGCGTGCATCGGACCGACCTCACGCCGCCGGAATGGCGCGACCGCGACCTGCAGACCGTGGCGGAGTTGAAGCGGGGCGGGACGGCCCAGCCATTCGAGAAGGAGTATGTGCGGAAGGACGGAAGCCGTGTGCCCGTGCTGATCGGCGGGACCATGTTTGGAGAGGGTACGGATCAAGGGGTCGGCTTTGTCCTCGATCTGACGCCTCTCAAGCGGGCGGAAGCCGATGCCCGCGAAAACGAGCGGCGCTACCGGGAAGCCCTGATGGAGCTCGCGCACGCCAATCGCGTCACCACGATGGGACAGTTGACCGCTTCGATTGCCCATGAAGTCAACCAGCCGATCGCCGCGATCGTGGCGAACGCCGAGGCCGGGCTGAATTGGCTGCAGGCCCAACCGCCAAATCTGGAGCGGGTCCGGCAGACGTTCGACTGGATCACCGCTGACGGCATGCGCGCCGGTGACGTCATCGGGCGGATCCGGGCGCTCATCAGAAAGGCGCCCCCGCAAAAGGAGGATATGGATATCAACCAGGCGGTGCTCGAGGTCATTGCGCTGACTCGTAGCGAAGCGTTCAAGAACGGCGTCTCTGTGCGAACGCAACTTGCCGAAGGCTTGCCGCCCATTCAGGCAGATCGGGTTCAACTTCAGCAAGTGATGCTCAACCTGATCGTCAACGCGATCGAGGCGATGGCCGCGGTCGGCGAGGGAGGACGCGAGTTGCTGATCAGCACCGGCAGGGATGCATCGAACGGCGTGCACGTCACCTTGCGGGATTCCGGTCCGGGACTGGATCCGAAGAACGTGGAGCAACTGTTCGAAGCCTTCTACACCACCAAGCCCACAGGCATGGGGATGGGCCTCGCCATCTGCCGATCAATCATCGAGGCGCATGGCGGGCGGATGTGGGCCGGCGCAAACGAGCCTCGGGGCGCCGTCTTTCAGTTCACCCTGCCTCTCTCGTCAGACGAGACTGCATCCCGCCTGCAGAGGGCGGGTGAGCCGGCGGCTCTACGTTCTGCGGCCCGATGACGGGCTGTGCGTAACCTGTCCCTTTTGCAGGAATGAAGCCCGGATGAGCGCAGCGATATCCGGGACCTTGCTGCAATCTGGTGAGAGCTGTCCCGGGTGTCGCTTCGCTCACCCGGGCTACAAGCGCAGCGAATGCGGTCCTAACCCGCCGGCATCGTCGTCTCGATCAGGCGCACCCAGTAGGAGGCGCCGTGGCCGAGGATGTTGTCGTTGAAGATGTAGGCCGGGTGGTGGCACTCGTTGCCGTCGCCCATGTCGACCAGGATCATCGCACCGGGGCGCGCTTCCAGCATGAACGAGAAATCCTCGGCGCCCATCATCGGGATGAACTTCTCGTCGACGCGCTCGGCGCCGACGATGTCGCGGGCCACCTCGGCGGCAACGCCGGCCTCGCGCGGATGGTTCATCGTCACCGGATACATGCGCGTGTACTTCGTCTCGGCCGAGCCGCCGTAGGCGCGCGCGACGCTGTCGGCGACCTCGCCGATGCGGCGCTCGACGAGATCGCGGACTTCAGGGTCGAGCGTGCGCACGGTGCCGCTGAGCTCGGCGACCTCAGGGATGATGTTGAACGCCGTACCGGAGTGGAATTGGGTGATCGAGATCACCGCCGATTTCAGCGGATCGACGTTGCGCGCGACGATCGACTGCAGCGCATTGACGATCTGCGAGCCGATCAGCACGCTGTCGACCGCCTTGTGCGGACCTGCACCGGCGTGGCCGCCCTTGCCGTGGACGGTGATCTGGATGTTGTCGGAGGAGGCGAGCATCGGCCCGGGCGTGGTCGCGAAATGGCCTTCGGCGAGGCCCGGCATGTTGTGCATGCCGTAGACCTCCTGGATGTTCCAGCGCGTCATCAGCCCGTCCTCGACCATGGCCTTGCCGCCGCCGCCGCCTTCTTCCGCCGGCTGGAAGATCACGACCGCGGTGCCGTCGAAATTGCGCGTCTCGGCGAGATATTTGGCGGCGCCGAGCAGCATCGCGGTGTGGCCGTCATGGCCGCAGGCGTGCATCTTGCCGGGGACCTTCGAGGCGTAGGGCACGCCCGATGTCTCCATGATCGGCAGCGCGTCCATGTCGGCGCGCAGGCCAATGGTCTTGCCGGAGCCGGACTTGCGGCCGCGGATCACGCCGACCACGCCCGTGCGGCCGATGCCGGGCACCACCTCGTCGCAGCCGAATTCGCGCAAGCGGTCGGCGACGATGCCGGCGGTGCGGTGGACTTCGTAGAGCAGCTCGGGATTCTCGTGGAAGTCATGGCGCCAGGCGGCCATTTCGTCTGACAGGGCGGCGATGCGGTTGACGATGGGCATGAGGGTGCGTTCCGTTTTGTGTTGTTGTAGCCCGGAAGAGCGAAGCGACATCCGGGATTTTGCTACCGTATCGTCATTCCGGGGCGACGCGCCAGCGTCGACCCCGAAATCCAGAGGTTGTGGGGCAAGATTCCACATTGCGCAATTGCGCGATGTGGAATGATGAGGGAATTACGATTCGCCGAACACGCGCCTGAAGATCGTGTCGACGTGCTTGAGGTGATAGCCGAGGTCGAACTGCTCCTCGATCTCGGCGTCGGTGAGATACTTCTTCACCTCGGCGTCCTTCTTGAGCAGTTGCAGGAAGTCGCCTTCGCCGCGCCAGACCGGCATGGCGTTGCGCTGCACGAGCTTGTAGGCATCCTCGCGGCTCGCTCCTTTCTGGGTCAGCGCCAAGAGCACGCGCTGCGAATGCACGAGGCCGCCGAGGCGATCGAGGTTCTTCTGCATGTTGGCGGGATAGACCAAGAGCTTGTCGATCAGGCCGGCGAGGCGGATCAGCGCGAAGTCGAGCGTCACCGTCGCGTCCGGGCCCATCATGCGTTCGGCGGAGGAGTGCGAGATGTCGCGCTCGTGCCAGAGCACGACGTTCTCCAGCGCCGGCGTCACATAGGCGCGCACCATGCGGGAGAGGCCGGTGAGGTTTTCCGACAGCACCGGGTTGCGCTTGTGCGGCATGGCCGACGAGCCCTTCTGCCCTTCGGAGAAGAACTCTTCGGCTTCCAGCACCTCGGTGCGCTGGAGATGGCGGATCTCGACCGCGAGACGTTCGACGGAGGAGGCGATCACGCCGAGGGTTGAAAAATACATCGCGTGGCGGTCGCGCGGGATCACCTGCGTCGAGATCGGCTCCGGCGTCAGCCCCATGGCCTTTGCGACATGCTCTTCGACGCGCGGATCGATCTGCGCGAAGGTGCCGACCGCGCCGGAGATCGCGCAGGTCGCGACCTCTTTCCGCGCCGCGATCAGGCGCTCGTTGGCGCGCGAGAATTCGGCATAGGCATAGGCGAGCTTGAGGCCGAACGTCATGGGTTCGGCGTGAATGCCGTGGGAGCGGCCGATGGTCGGCGTCATCTTGTGCTCGAAGGCGCGCTTCTTCAGCGCTGCCAGCACCTTGTCGAGGTCGGCGAGCAGGAGGTCAGCGGCGCGGGTAAGCTGGACGTTGAGGCAGGTGTCGAGCACGTCGGAGGAGGTCATGCCCTGGTGCACGAAGCGCGCCTCGGGGCCGACGATCTCGGCGAGGTGGGTGAGGAAGGCGATGACGTCGTGCTTGGTCTCGCGCTCGATCTCGTCGATGCGGGCGACGTCGAAGGTGGCGTTCTTCGCCTTCTCCCAGACTGTCTTGGCGGCCTGTTTCGGGATCGTCCCGAGCTCGGCCAGCGCATCCGCCGCATGCGCCTCGATTTCGAACCAGATCCTGAACCGCGTCTGTGGCTCCCAGATCGAGGCCATTTCCGGGCGGGTATAACGGGGGATCATCTGACGGCTCCGGAAGGTGGGGCGGGGGCGCCCAGGGGGCGCGGCTCCGGCCAAGATGCTTTTTACGCCGCGATTTAGCAGAGCGGGAGGGCGAAACAAACGACTCGGCCAAGGTGGTGGGAACGATCGGGGGCGGATCCGGCCGGTCCGGCCCCAGAAACTAACTGTCAATCACGGATCATTGACTGACAGATATTGAAATCTGTCAGCGAGACGTGTATATCCATTCGCGGGCGCTCCGATTGGGCGTCTCGCGGTTACCTCCCGGGGAGCCCGACATCCGAAACAAGTGCGGATCGAGGGACGTAATTGATGGGCGAGGGCCGCGGACGAGTGGAGAATAAGAAAATGACGACCGAAATCATCAACTTCACCGGGACGATTGGGCATTGGCTCAATTTGCTGGTGGCGCGCCAGATCGCGGCGCAGGCTGCAAAACTGCCTCATTAAGGCGAGAGCTTTCCGAACGACCGGCAGGGGCGCTTCGGAAGCAGCTCCTTCGCCGGATGAATGAACCCAGAGCGGGAACGTGGTGCTGGCATGAATGAAGCCGTTATCTTGACGCCGGAGCGGATCCTCGAAGTCACCGAGGACGTGCTCAGGCGCTACGGACTTGCCAAGGCCACCGTAGTCGACGTTGCCCGTGCGCTCGATGTGAGCCACGGCAGCGTCTACCGGCATTTCCCGAGCAAGGCCTCGCTGCGCGAGGCCGTTGCCAAACGCTGGCTCGAACGTATCGATGGGCCGCTGCGCCAGATCGCCGAGGACAGCGCCGGCCCCGCGCCGGCGCGGCTCGACCGCTGGCTGCGCACGCTGTTCGCCGCCAAGCGCGAACGCGTGTGCGACGATCCCGAGATGTTCCAGACCTATCTGACGCTGGCGCGCGAAGCCTGCGCCGCGGTGAAGTGCCACAAGGACGGCCTGATCGACCAGATGTCGGCGATCCTGTCCGACGGTGTGAAGCAGGGCGTCTTCTACGTCACCGACACCAAGGCCACCGCCCGCGCGATCTTCGATGCGACCTGCCGCTTCCACCATCCGGCCCATGCCGACGAGTGGAAGGATGCCGACCTGCCCGCGCGCGTCGACGCGACGCTGGTGCTGCTGCTGCGCGGGTTGCAGGCGGCGTAGGCGGACAACACTCTCGCCCCGAAGCACTTGGCGGCTAGTTCACCCTCTCGCCTTGTGAAGAAGGTTCCCGTTGCGAAGGGACGGCGAGTGAGCCGACTGTCTGCGCGCGTGCAAAGTGGCGTCGGACGATGGCACGACCGGCGGGCTTTCCGGGTATGCATTGACTTCGATTTCGACAAGGTCCTTTGACCGCTTTCGAAAGCGGTAGAATGTGAGCTCCTGATCGAGCATGGGGCAGTGGAAGTGGACGACGGCCGTATCCGGCAAGCGGCAAAGTTCGTCGATGAGCTCGCCTACTGTGATGATCGGGGGATGGGCGACTGCCTTGTGACTACCCTTATGATTACCCTTACTCATGGCGTTTACTCCTTCCGCTCTGCTACTAACCGGAGCTCAATGGTCTCTGTTCCGTTCCGCGCAGCAATCGGCTGGCGCGAGGGACTTGAAAAGTAATTACGTCATTCAAAGAATCCGGCAGCACTGCTGCTAGATTTTCGTCAGGCCGCAAGTCGCTGCCAGCCGCACGAGCTGCGCGTCCGTGCGCGCGCCGGTCTTGGCCTTGATCAGGTAGTGGTAATTCTGGACGGTCTTCACACTGAGATTGAGATGCGATGCGATCTGCTCGGTCGTGGCGCCGCCGGCGAACTGGCGCAGGATTTCGATCTCGCGCTCGCCGAGTTGGTCCAGCACCGAGCCGCTCGGCGACAGGCTGTCCTCGGCGAGCACATGGGCGATGTCATCGCTCATGGCGCGCTCGCCACGGTTGACGCTGCGGATCGCCTTCACGACCGCGGACGGCTCGCTGCTCTTGGTGACGAAGCCGCTGGCGCCGGCGCCGAAGGCGGCTTTCACCAGCACGGCCTCGTTGTGCATGGTGAAGACGAGAATGCGCGCGCGCGGGTTGCGGGCGCGGATGTTGCGGATCGCTTCCAGCCCGCTCGCGCCGGGCATCGAGATGTCCATCACGACGACGTCGGGATCATGCGCCTTGAAGGCGCTATAGGCGTCCGCGGCGTTGTCGGCTTCCGCCACGACATGGAGGTCGCCCTGGCTTTCCAGCACGCGCCGATACCCCTGCCGGACGATCGGGTGATCGTCGACCAGCAGCACGGAGACGCCTTTTGCCGCCACCTCGGTCATGCCGGCCTCACGCCGCAAGCGGGATCGTGGCGGCCACGCTGAGGCCGCGTGTTGCCGGCAGGATAGACAGCGAGCCACCGGCGGCCGCGACGCGCTCGCGAATGCCGGTGAGGCCGAAGCCGGCTGATTGCGCGACGCGCGTCGCATCGCCGCCGCCGTCATCCTCGACACTGATCAGCAGCGCATCGTCCTCGCCGGAACGGCGCTCGATGCGCAGCGAGATCTCACGCGCCGCGCTGTGGCGCAGCGCATTGGTCAGGCACTCCTGGGCGACGCGATAGGCGGTGGTGGCGGCCTGGCTGCTGATGTCGGCGAGATCCCCCTTGAGATCGAGCTGGATCGTCGGCTGCGTCGTGCTCTGCGAACGCCAGCGGTCGACGAGATTAACGAGGCTCGCCTCGAGCCCGAGCTCCTCGGGCAGGGGATTGCGCAGCCGCTTCAGCGTGTCGCGCAGCGAGGTCATAATGCGGTGGGTCGCCTGCGAGATCATCCGCGCATCCTGCGCGATCCCGTTCACTTTAGTTTCCTTCGCGCTCGCGGTCTCGATCGTGTTGGCGAAAGCCAGAATGGCAGAGAGATTCTGCCCGAACTCATCGTGCAGCTCGCGGGCGAGGGCGCGACGCTCGTCTTCGCGGATCTCGATCAGGCGCCGCGTCAGCGTAGCGCGCTGCTCGGTGGCCTCTTCCAGCCGGCCGCCGAGCTCGCCTACGGCCTCGCCGATCATCGCAAGCTCCATGGAGCGGAAGCGCGGCAACGGCGTGCGATACTGGCCGCGCGCCATGCGCTGTAGCGCGGTGACGATCGTGCGCGCCGGCGCCAGCGTATGCGCGATCGCCAGTGAGGCGAGCAACGCGATCGCCGCCGACATCAGCAGCGCGACGTCGATCACGTTGAGGATGTACTCCCAGGCGAGCGAGATCGCGGCCGCTTCATCCGGTGTCGCGACGACCGTGCCGGCTGCCGCGGCGCGGGGACTGACGGGCCGCACCACCTCGGCATGGCTGCCGAGGAAGGTCGGTACGATGGATGCGAACCAGCGCGGCGCCGTCTTGCCGATGCCCTGGTTCTGGCCGCAGAGCGGCTTTTCGAATGCGGCCGCCGGCTGGAACTGGACGCAGACGCCGGGCGAGATCAGCTTCATCGTCTCCAGCGTGCGCCAGTCGGGAACCGGCAGGAGGTGTTCGCGCATCCTGCTGCTGCGCAGCAACAGCTCGCGCCAGTACAGCGCCTCCAGTGCCTGCGCGACCCGCTGCGCGGACGCGGCAGTTGCGCGGTCCACGCTGCGATAGGCATCAAATGTGGCCCACACCGTCGCCGCCCCCAGGCAGAGCGCGACGATGAGAAGCAGGCGGGCGACGAGCTGAAGCACGAGACGCATGCGATCACCCCCAACGTTTGCTAAGCTCACAGTAACAACGCCGCCGCGCCTTGCCAATTGCGGGGAAGGGCAGGGGGGCGGCTCGGGCAAATTTCCCAAGCCGGATTGGGCATGGCTCTTTGGACCGGGCGCTGCGGTTTTGATCTAATCCGCAACGAATGATCGTTGCAGGCCGGAGCGATGCAGCATGAGCTCGATAACGATTGGACCGACCGTGCGGCAACCGGCCGACCCGTCCGAGCGGAGCGCGCTCCTGTTCTGGATGATTTTCACCGGGCTTTCGATCTTTGCCGTCGTCCTGTTATGGCGGTTCGGGCTGATCCATCTGATGCTGACCTCGGACCGGACCTACATTTCGAGCGTGATCGCGGTGCTCTATATCGTCACCTGTGGGCACTGCTTCCTGCGGACGCGCGCAATCGCGCGTGAGGGGGCGGCGGCGCGGCGCTGCCGCGCGGTGCTGTCGGCTGCCGAGGGGAGCAAGGCGCTCGACAAGAGCGGAACCGCGCTGCCGCGCGGGCTGGTGCGGGATCACATCGAAAGCCTGGTGACCAAGGCGGCCGCGCAGGACTACCGGCCGGTCGACCAGACGCTGCTACTGCGGACGCTCGCCGACCGGCTGCGCGGCTCCAACGGCTTTGGTGCTTTCGTCTCTGATACGCTGATGAAGCTCGGCCTGCTCGGGACCATCATCGGCTTCATCATCATGCTGGCGCCGATCGCGGGGCTGGATGCCGCCGACAAGGTCGCGATGCGTTCCTCGATGGGGATGATGAGCGACGGCATGGCGGTCGCGATGTACACGACGCTCGCGGGCCTCGTCGGCTCGATCCTGGTCCGCATCCAGTACTACATGCTCGATGCCGCGACCCAGCGGGTGTTCTCGGACGCGGTGATGTTGACCGAGACCTATGTCACGCCGGCTCTGGAACGCCGTCATGATGGATGATTTCGGTCTCTATCCGCGCGAGGAGCCGTTCGATCCGCTGGGCGTGATGCTGTTCAAGGCGCTCCAGGTGGTCGCCTTCCTGTTCTTCCTCGCCCTGCTTGCGGTCTCCCCGGATGCCAAGGACGGCAAGATCGACTCCAAGGCCGAGTTCATGATTACGCTGGACTGGCCGGACAATCACCCTGACGATCTCGACCTGTTCGTGCAGGATCCCGCCGGTAACATCGCCTGGTACCGGCACCGCGAGGCCGGCTTCCTCACCCTCGACCGCGACGACCGGGGCGGCGCCAACGACTTCATCATGGTCAACGGCAAGAAGATCGCCTCGCCAATCCGCGAGGAGATCGTCACCGTGCGCGGCATCGTCGCGGGCGAATACACCGTCAACATCTCGCACTTCGTGGCGACGACCGGCGAGCCGGTCCAGGCGAATGTGAAGGTGCAAAAGCTCAATCCGACCGCGCAGGTCATCTTTGACAACAAGCTGACGCTCGACCACACCGGCGACGAGAAGACGGCGGTGCGGTTCCGGCTCGATGCCGAGGGCAAGGTGGTCACCGTCGACCAGCGGCCGAAATCGCTGCTGGAGACCTTCCGCAGCAGTTGGCGCAACGGCGGCGACGTCGATCCGAAGACCGGTGTGAGGGTGCGCCGTGAGTGATCTGCAACTGGTCATCTTCACGTTGTCGGTTGCCTACGCCGTCATCGGCGCATTGCTGCTGGTCGTGCTGGTCTATGCGCGCCTGCACTGGTCGCTGAAGGCGATCGCGGTGGTCGTGACCAGCGCGTTCTATGTCGTCAGCTTCGGCGGCATGCGCGGGTTGCTCGGCTGGGCCAGCACGGAGCGCATGCCGACCTCGTTCAAGCTGCTCCATGCCCGCATCGTCGAGCCGCATTCGCTGGAGGGCGATCCCGGCTCGATCTATTTCTGGGTCGAGGAGCTCGGCGAGGACAACCGCCCGAGCGGCATCCCGCGGGCTTTTCGCGTGCCCTACAACGATAGGCTGGCTGACAAGACCCACGCGGCGCAGAACGAGATCGCGGCCGGGCATCCGCAAGGCGGGCGCGCGGCGGACTTTGGCGGCGGCGAGGGCAGCCTCATTGACATGGTCCGGGAATATGTGACGCCCAAGACCATCCTCGAGACGTCCGGTGGCGACTCCTCAACCGGTGAGTTCAACGCTCCGCCTGCCGGCGCGCAAGGTGCCGTGTTCACGCCGCTGCCGCCGCCCCGGATGCCGCCGAAGGACGAGCAATAACCTCTTCATCATCGCGACAGCGGCGCGCTGGAAAATCATCCCGCGCTGGCGCATCTTGTTGACGTCCCTCAAATTGGCTTTATCGGCTTCCAGATTACCTTTCGAGGGTGGAGGGTGCGTGCTTCTAGCTGTCTTCTCGGATATCCACGGCAACCGGCAGGCGTTCGAAGCGTGCCTGAAGGCCGCACAGGCGCGCGGCGCTGAGCGGATCGTGCTGCTCGGCGATCTCGTTGGCTATGGCGCTGATCCCGAATGGGTGGTGGATATGGCGATGGAGCTGGTCGGCCGTGGCGCCGTCGCCGTGCGCGGCAATCACGACCAGGCGGTGAATTCCTCGGCCGAGACCATGAACGCCGAGGCGCAGATCGCGATCGAATGGACCCGCGGGCGGCTCGATACCGCGCAGCGCCGGTTCCTCGCCGAGCTGCCGATGCTTGTCGAGGATGGCGATCGTCTGTTCGTGCACTCGGAAGCCTCTCACCCGCAGCGCTGGCACTATGTCCGCTCGACGGTGGACGCCGCCAGAAGCCTGATATCGACGCCCGCACATGTCACCTTTTGCGGCCACATCCACCGTCCCGCGCTCTATTCGATGTCGGTGACGGCGAAGATGACGAGCCTCGTGCCCAAGACCGATGTCTCCGTGCCGCTCCTGCGCGGGCGGCAATGGCTCGCCGTGCTCGGCGCGGTCGGCCAGCCGCGCGACGGCGATCCGTCCGCAGCGTTCGTGCTGTTCGACACGGTCTCGTGCCAGATCACCTATTGCCGCGCGCCCTATGACATCGCCAGCGCGGCGAACCGGATCCGCGAGAACGGTCTGCCGCACTGGCTCGCCGACCGGCTGTCGCAGGGACGCTGACGGCGATGCCGATACCCCTGGTCAGGCCCGGCGCGGAAATCGACGGCTACACGATCGGCGAAAGCGTCCATGCCGGCGGCATGGCGACGCTGTGGACCGTCACCCATCCCGGCATCGATGTGCCGCTGCTGATGAAGATCCCGCGGGTGTCGGAGGGCGAGGACCCGGCGGCGATCGTCTCCTTCGAGATGGAGATGATGATCCTGCCGCGCCTCGCAGGGCCCCACGTGCCCGCCTGTTTCGGCACCGGCGATTTCGCCCACCAGGCCTATGTCGTGATCGAGCGCGTTCCCGGCACCACGCTCTACAAGCGGCTGCCGGACCTGCCGCTGCCTTATGACGAGGCGCGCCTGCTGGTTGCGAAGATCGCGACCGCGCTAGCCGACGTGCACCGCCAGAACGTGATCCACCACGACATCAAGCCGAGCAGCATCATGTTTCGCGACAGTGGTGAGGCAGTGCTGATCGACTATGGACTTTCGCATCACGACCATCTGCCCGACCTGTTACAGGAGGAGTTCCGGCTGCCTTACGGCACCGCGCCCTACATGGCGCCGGAACGGCTGCTCGGGGTGCGCGACGATCCGCGCAGCGACCTGTTTTCGCTCGGCGTGCTGCTCTATTTCTTCACCACCGGCGAGCGGCCATTCGGTGAGGGCGAGACGCTGCGCGCGATGCGGCGCCGGCTGTGGCGTGATCCGGATCCGCCACGCGGGCTGCGGGCGGACTATCCGCCCTGGCTTCAGGAGGTTGTGCTGCGCTGCCTCGAGATCGAGCCGGTCTGGCGCTATCCGACCGCCGCGCAGCTCGCCTTCGATCTTACCCATCCGGACCAGGTCAAGCTCACGGCGCGCTCGGAGCGGTTGAAGCGCGATCCGCTCAGCGTTGCCTGGCGGCGCCGCTTCAACCAGGACGTCGCGCAGCCGCGCGCGAAATCGGATGTCGCGGCGCAAATCGCATCGAGCCCGATCCTCGCGGTCGCGCTCGATACCGCGGAAGGCGCGCCGGAACTGAACGAGGCGTTGCGCGTCACCACCGAGCGCATCCTCGCCACGCTGCCGTCAGCGCGGCTCGCCTGCGTCAACGTGCTCAAGCTCAACCGCATCGCCATCGACCGGACGCTGGACGAGCAGGGCTCCAACAAGCACATCGATCGCCTGGTGGCGCTGCGGCACTGGGCTACCCCGCTCAAGCTGGATGAGAGCCGGCTGTCGGTTCATGTGCTGGAGTCGGTCGATCCGGCGGCGGCGCTCCTGGAGTTCGCCGAGGTCAACCAGGTCGACCACGTCATCATTGGCGCGCGGCAGAGCTCGTTCAGGCGCAGGCTGCTCGGCAGCGTCTCGTCCAAGGTGGCCTCGGAAGCGACCTGCACCGTCACGGTGGTGCGGCCGCCGCGGATGGCCGCGGATGCGGCTGAGCCGGATGCGGGCGAAGCGGCGGGATAAGGCTTCGCGTCGAAGGCCGGATCAGGCTGCGTGGGCCGTGTGAGCGACGCGCTTGCGGCGGATGGGCCAGGAGAAGCGCGGACCGGCTTCGCCGTGATCCGCGCTGCCGCCGAAGTACTGGATGATCTCGCGGCAGGCTTCGCAATTGAACAGGTTGCGCGACGCGGCTGCCTTGGTCATTTCCTTCAGGCAGTTCGGGCAGTGCGGTTTCATCAGTCTTAGTCCAAAAAGCTTCAATGCCGGTGCGGTGACCGGAACGGGTGATCCGGGTCCGCCATCTCGGCCCCGGCGTCGTCGCGCCTCTCGCCTTCGGTGCGTTCAAGACGACCGAAGAAGTAGTCGAGGTTCGGGTGCGGGCGCCGTGGGATGCGGCACCTGCGCTTCGGCTGACACTTCACGATCGCGATCCGCATGGCGTCAGGCCCTGTCGCGGCGGATGATACGTGCGGAACGTGCCGGGACGTTCACCGGTCCGGCCGATGGGCCGAACACAACGAATGCACTGAAACCAAGCCACAACGCCACGCCAGTCCAAACCAGGGTCGTCGTCATGATGTGCTCCCGCCAAAACAGGCAGGACTCACTTGCAGTGATTTGCGCGAATCAGGGAAGTCCGGATGAGTACGGATTTAGGTTGCAATTGTAAGGATTGCACGCCGCACAGCAGCAAGAGCTGCAGCTCATGCATCGCACATGCCGAGCCTGATGCGGCTCAGATCGCTTCGCCGCGCGCCCCGAGCGCTGCGTTGCGGATCGCGGCGATGTTGGTCTTGTAGGCCTCCAGCGTGCCGCCCCTGAACACCGAGGTGCCGGCGACGAAAGCGTTGGCGCCGGCCGCGGCCAGCGCGCCCGCAACGTCAGGGCCGACGCCGCCATCGACCTCGATGTCGATCGGGCGGCCCGCCGTCATCGCGCGGATGTCACCGATCTTGCCGATCGCGGAGGGGATGAAGGCCTGGCCGCCGAAGCCGGGATTCACCGACATCACCAGCACGAGGTCGATCAGGTCGAGGACGTATTCGAGCGCGCTGATCGGCGTCGCCGGATTGAGCGAGACGCCGGCCTTCTTGCCGAGCGCGCGGATCGCCTGGAGCGAGCGGTGCAGGTGCGGGCCGGCCTCGGCATGCACGGTGATGTGGTCGCAGCCGGCTTTCGCGAAGGCCTCGAGATAGGGATCGCAGGGCGAGATCATCAGATGGGCGTCGAAGATCTTCTTCGTGTGCGGGCGCATCGCCTTGATGACGTCGGGGCCGTAGGAGATGTTGGGAACGAAGTGCCCGTCCATCACGTCGAGGTGGATCCAGTCGGCGCCGGCGGCGTCCACCGCGCGGACCTCTTCGCCGAGCCTGGAGAAATCCGAGGCCAGGATCGAGGGCGCGATCGCCAGGGGGCGGGGGCTGAAAGCTTGGGTCATGGGTGCTGTTTCCCGTGGCGGCCGTAAGAGGTGAGGCCTCGCCTAACATGGGCGTTTGCGCCGGGCAATGCAGGGGAGGGGTGCTTCCTGTGGGCGGAAAATTCTGCCGCCTGCGGCATGAATTGCCGATGTTCCCGGGTTTCGCAAGGCGCGGCCGAGCCGGATTTCATTGAGCTTTTCGTGCTGGCACGTCGCTTGCTGACTTATTCGGAGAACATTGGCCGCGGCATGCCGCATCGGTTGGAGTTGTGCAATGTTGTTCGCCCTCGGTGCCGTTTCGACTGCGCTCGACGCGCTCCAGTTGCTGACGAGCTCGAAATCGTCATCGTCGACCCAGAAGTCGGGCTCCTCGCAGGGCGCGACCAATCCGTTCGCGATCGACAGCGGGAGCAGCACGACCAGCGGCGCGACCTCGTCGGTCAACTCGGGCAATTGCGCGCAGATCTCGCCGGAGACGATGAGCGCGCTGATCTTCGCGCAAAGCCAGTCGTCGGACAGCGCAAGCAGCGCGACCAGCTCGAATTCGTCGAGCGCGACGTCCTCGACGTCGACGAGCCGCGATGCTGCGCTGAAGGACCTGTTCTCGCAGATCGATGCGGACGGCGACGGCAAGATCACCAAGTCCGAATTCGAGAACGCGCTTGGAGCGGGCGGCACCAATCTGGCGCAGGCGGACGATGTGTTCTCGAAGCTGGACGCGAATTCCGACGGCAGCGTCAGCCTCGATGAGATGTCGAAGGCGCTGAAGGGCGGCCATCACGGCCACCACCACGCCCAGGGCGCGAGCGGCTCGGGCGATGCGTCCGGCAGCGGCTCGGATTCGTCGTCGCAATCGGGCGGCGGGTCGACCTCGACCACGACGACCAACGCCGACGGCTCGACCACCACCACCGTCACCTATGCCGACGGCTTCAAGATGTCGACGACGGTCCCTGGCGCCTCCAGCGCGTCAGGCGTCGGCAATTCGCCCTATAACTGGTTCGAGCAGATGATGCAGCGCCAGGCGCAGGCTTCCGCGGGGTCCACGGCCTCTTCGATGTCAATGAGCGTGTGAGCGTAGGGCGCCCTCTACGCCAATTGATGGTGTCATGCCGGCATCCGGTACGCCGCGGCTTCTCGGTTCAATTACCGCTGTCTCTGGAATACTGGATCGCCCGGTCTTCGCCGGGCGATGACGCGTGACGGGAGAGGCGCGTTCTTGCTACGCGCCAAACCGATCCTTCCACGCCGGCAGCGCACCCGCGAACGGCAGCGCGGTTGCGCTGTGGACGCCGCGCGCGATTGCGCGCGCGACCACGTTGGCGGCGACCATGCCGAGCTCGGTGAGCTCGACCAGCGGCTCGATCGGCTTCTCGCAAGTGGCTGCCGCGAACAGCACGTCGCCGTCGAGCGGGGCATGCACCGGATAGATGGCACGGGCAAATCCGGTCTGCGCGATCATCGCGAGCCGCTTGGCCTGCGCCTTGGTCAGGATGGCATCGGTGACGATGAGGCCGATCGTGGTGTTCTCGCGCGCGCTTGCGGCCGGGCCGCCCTTGATGCGCATCGCCAGCATGTCGGGCGTAAATTTTGGCGGCAGGCCGCGTCCGCCGAATTCGCCGTCCTCCTCGAAGGGCGCGGCCCAGAACCAGGGTCCGTCGCCGACGGTGGCGCTGCCGACCGCATTGACCACCATGATCGCCGCGACCTTGACGCCGTTCGCGGTCACGGCCGACGCCGAGCCGATCCCGCCCTTGAAGGTGGCCGTGGTGGCACCGAGGCCGGCGCCGACGCTGCCGAGCGCGAAGTCGGTGCCGGCGGAAGCGGCCGCGGCGTAGCCGAGGTCGCGATAGGGCGAAAAGCGGCCCCAGGCCTTGTCGCCGCCATTGAGCAGATCGAACACGATCGCGCCGGGCACGACGGGGATCACGGCCTCGCGGATCCGAAAACCCCGGCCCTGTTCGGCGAGCCAGGCCTGGACGCCGCCGCCGGCATCGAGCCCGAAGGCGGAGCCGCCGGACAGCGCGATCGCGTCGACGCGCTCGACCGTGTTGGCGACATCGAGCAGCGAGACTTCGCGCGTGCCGGGTCCTCCACCGCGGACGTCGATCGCCGCCACCGCCGGGGAATCGAAGATGATCGCGGTCGTACCCGAGGCGAGCCTGGCGTCGTCGGCATGACCGACGCGAACGCCGGCGATATCGGTGAGAAGGTTTTTCAAGGACGGCACTCCATGCGCTGCAGGCGACCGGTCCGAAAGCGATAGCGCACGCGTAACCCGCGCTCAACTGGCGAGCGCCGTCCGGATCATCTTGGCGAGCTCGGTCTTGCGGTAGGGCTTGGCCAGCAGCAGCACGCCGGAATCGAGCCGGCCGTGATGAACGATGGCGTTCTCGGTGTAGCCCGAGGTGAACAGCGTCTTCAGGTCCGGACGCCGGCGGGCTGCCTCATCGGCAAGCTGACGGCCGTTCATGGCGCCCGGCATGATGATGTCAGTGAAGAGCAGGTCGATGCCGCCGTCGGCATCGATGATGGTGAGCGCCTCGGCCGCATTGGCGGCTTCGAGCGCGGCATAGCCGAGGCTCTTGATCTGGGTCACGACATACTGTCGTACCAGGGCGTCGTCCTCGACGATCAGGATCTTCTCGTCGCCGCCGGCGATGGGCACGTTCTGGAGCGCCTCGTACTCGCTCTCCTGCACGCCGCTCGAGCGCGGGAGGTAGATCTTCACGCTCGTGCCGTGACCTTCCTCGCTGTAGATCTTGATGTGACCGCCGGATTGCTTGACGAAGCCGAACACCATGCTGAGACCGAGGCCAGTGCCCTTGCCGACCTCCTTGGTGGTGAAGAACGGATCGAACACCCGATCGATCAGTTCCGCGGGAATTCCGCTGCCGGTGTCGCTGATCGCGATCATCACGTAGCTGCCGGCCGCGACGTCGGCATTCATGCTGGCATAGCCGTCGTCGAGGAAGACGTTGCGGGTCTCCAGCACCAGCGTGCCGCCGTCGGGCATGGCGTCGCGCGCATTCAAGGCCAGATTGAGGATCGCCGTGGTGAGCTGGTTCGGATCGACCAGCGCCGGCCAGGCATCCTCGGTGAGCTGAGGTGTGATGGTGATCTGCTCGCCGAGTGTCGGATGCAGGAGCTTGGCGGCCTCGAGTGCCAGCGCGTTGACGTCGATCTCGCGCGGCTGGAGCGGCTGCTTGCGGGCGAAGGCGAGCAGATGCTTGGTCAGCTGTGCGCCGCGCTCGGCGGCGTCGTCGATCAGCTTGGTGATGGCGGCAAGCTCGGGACGGTCGGCCACGGCATCCGAGAGGATGCCGATCGTGCCGGTGATGACGGTCAGCACGTTGTTGAAGTCATGGGCGACGCCGCCGGTCAACTGGCCGATCGCGTCCATCTTTTGCGCCTGCCTGAACTGGGCCTCGGCGGCCTGCTTCTCGGTCAGGTCGCGTCCGATGAAGAAATGGCGCTTCACGGGCTCCGACCAGGTGCCCATCCAGTTCAGCGTGACCTCGTGACCGTCGTCGTGGTAGTAGCGCGCCTCGAAGCTGCGCTTGATCTGGCCGCGGCGGGCCGCGCGCATCTCGTTGCGCGTCTTCTCGAGATCGTCGGGATGAATGAACTCGGTCGCGCTGTGCCCGATCAGGTCCTCCGGCTTGAAGCCGAGGATGTCGGTGACGCTCGGGCTGACCTGGACGAAATTGCCGTAGCCGTCGGTGACGAGGATCAGGTCCTGCGAGGTCTCGAAGATGCGCTGACGCTCCTCGATCTCGCGGTTGAGGGCTGTCTCCGTCCGCTTCCGTTCGGTGATGTCGCGGGCGACCTTCGAGGCGCCGATGATCTTGCCGTCGGTCGATCGCAGCGGGAACTGGCTGAGCATGACATCGACCTGCTGGCCGTTCTTGTTCATCCGCACCGCTTCCTGCTGGTCGATGACCTCGCCGTTGCGGGTGCGAGCCAGGAGTTCCTTGATCTCGTCGTGCAGTTCCCCCGGGACGATGATGTCGATGGGACGCCCGACCGCCTCGTTCGCCGAGTAGCCGAAGACGCGCTCGGCAGCGTGGTTCCAGGTCGTGATGGTGCCGTCGAGCGACTTGGTGATGATGGCGTCGTTGGAGGATTCGACGACGGCGGTAAAGAGCCGTTCGCGCTCGGCGTGATAGTCCCGCTCCGAGTTCGACTGCCGACGCAGCTTGCCGACCACCCCCGCCATCTGGGCCTGGAGGCGGACGTTCTCCACCAGCAGCACCGCGAGCACAAAGATTGCGGCGCAGAGGCCGTAGAGGCGGCCGGCGTAGAAGCCGAGATCGAAGCGGGCACTGTTGAAGATCCCCGAGAGGGCGATATCGAACAGCCAGGCGCACATCACTGCCATAAGCCAGACGTCGAGCACCGTATGCGGCCGCCTGAACCACAAACCGATCAGGGCGGCAAAGCTCAAAGACCACACGAACGAGATCACGCCCACCTGCGCCGTCGTGAAGCCGCCGCCTTCCTTCAACAGTGCCGGAAGCAGACCGTGCCACGCGGTGACGATCCAGGTGAGGGCCGTCACTGCTGCGCCGACACCGAGCAAGCTGCCGATGATCGCGTTTCGCGTCGAACCCGAGACTTCTATCCCGCCGTTCACCCCCTTCCACCAGACATAGGCCAGCACGAACAGTGGAAAGCCGCCGTGCCAGATCATATAGAGCCAGGCGGTTGTCTGCGGGCCGGACCCAAATAGCCCATTCGGCGCGAAAAGGCCGGGAAAGCTGAGCGCGTGGACCACGGCGGCTGTCGCTGTGAACAGATAGCCGCTCGAAAGCCACAGCAGTGCGCGGGTCCGCAACGCCGCAAATTGCGAGAACAACAGGACTGCAGTGATGACGTCGCAGACAGCGAGAGCGGATTGGTAGCTGGCGATGAAGGCCGGCATGCGTTCAAGCGGCACGCCGGCAAACGGCACGGCCAGCGCGAACAGAACCGCGGAAATACCGACGATCACCAATGCTGCGGTGCGGTCGCGCGGTGTCGCCGGCAGCGTCGAAAGAAATGTGCTTCGATCGATCGCAGGCACGTTCACCTCGTGCAGACCGGTTTTGACCATTCCCGCCAATTCCGCTTGACCCGGCAGCTTTACATCCATGGTAGCCGGTTCTGGGCGCGTATCCGAACGGATGCGACCGCGACTCAACCGAAGGTTACAGCTTACTTAATTCTGGCGGGAACTCGGAACGGGACCAGGTAAGATGCGCTTTACTGAGCGGTGTCATAATGCCCTCCCGCTGCGTCCGGTTCCAGATTTGAATCAGGCGATCTTTGATTTCAGGATACGGGAGTTCCCATGCCCCGCGTTCTCGTCATCGACGACCAGAAGAACGTGCGCGCGATGGTCGCGATCGTGCTCCGGGTCAATCGGTTTGAGGTCGTGGAGGCCGATAGCGGTGCGGCCGGCATGAAAGCCTTCGCCGAAGCCCCCTTCGACGCGGCGATCGTGGACATTTTCCTCGGCGATACGAGCGGCGTCGACGTCATTGCGACCCTTCGCGAGCGCGCGCCGGAGATGCCGATCGTCGCGGTATCCGGAATGACGGCGCTCGATTTCATGGAGCAGTCGCCCCATCTCGCCGATGTGGTCTGCCTGCAGAAGCCGTTCCGGCCGAACGACCTGTTGCAGGCGCTTCGGATGGCCCAGGCCGCCGCGAGCGGCGAGGAGCAGGCGGCGGTTTGATTGCACTGCAAAAAGAAACGCCCCGGCAAGCCGGGGCGCTGTCTTGATTGCAGGGGCTTGAAGGGCGGCCAATCCGGGATTGGCAGCCCGTTTCACGCGGGCCTCAGGTGCCGCCGCCGACGATCTCGGCGTAGCCGCCCTTGGCATCCCATTTGTAGACAACGTAGTCGATCTGCTTGATGTCGCCCTTGGCGTCATACTCGATCGGGCCGATCACCGTGTCCCACTTGCCGCCCTTCATCGCCGCCATGACCTTCTTGGCGTCGGTGGTGCCGGCCTTCTTGGCCGCCTGCGACCAGACCTGCATCGCGGCATAGGTGTAGAGGGTGTAGCCCTCGGGATCGATGCCCTTGGCCTTGAAGGCCTCGACGATCTTCTTCGCGGTCGGCTTGTTGCGCGGGTCGGGGCCGAAGGTGAACAGCGTGCCTTCACCGGCCGGGCCGGTGATGGAGGCGTACTCCTTGTCGGCGAGCGCGTCGCCGGCCATCAGGATCGTCTTGAGGCCCTGGTCGCGCATCTGGCGCAGGATCAGGCCGCTCTCCTGGTGGTAGCCGCCGACATAGACGAGATCGATGTTGTCGCGCTTCAGGCGCGAGACGATCGCGTTAAAGTCCTTGTCGCCCTTGTTGTAGGACTCGTACATCTTCTCGGTGATGCCGGCCTTGTTGAGCGCCTTCTTGGTCTCGTCGGCAAGACCCTTGCCGTAGGTGGTCTTGTCGTTGAGGATTGCGATGTTCTTGCCCTTGAAGTTCTTGGCGATGTACTGCGCCGCGATCAGGCCCTGCTGATCGTCACGGCCGCAGACACGCGCCACGTTCCACAGTTTGCGCTCGGTGAACAGCGGGTTGGTCGAGGCCGGCGTGATCTGGAGGACGTTACCGTCGGCATAGGCCTCCGAGGCCGGGATCGAGGACGAGGAGCAGTAGTGCCCGGCGACGAACGGCATCTTCGCGCCGGCGATCTTTTCGGCGACCGAGCGTGCCTGCTTCGGATCGCAGGCGTCGTCCTCGACATCGAGCGCGAGCTTCTTGCCGTTGACGCCGCCTGCGGCGTTGATGTCGGTCACGGCCATCTCGGCGCCGTTCTTCATCTGGCGGCCGAAGGCGGACTCGCCGCCGGTCATCGGGCCTGCGACTGCGATTGTGACGTCCTGCGCGAACGCCGCGCTCGATAGCGCGATCGAAGCGCCGAATGCCAGACCGATCAGCTTCAGTGTTTTCATGAGATACCTCGTGGGTGCTCGCTTGGGGGAAGTTGCCGGGTAGGCCCGGCGCAAGCCGGTGACATTCTCGAATGAATTTGCCGAGAAGTCACCGGCAAAATACGGGCAGGGGCGACGATATCTCGCCGCATTCGGCCGCCCTTGAAGGCGTCAGCCATGCCGGCCGCCCTCCAGATAGGCGGCGCGAATCTCGGCGCGCTGCAGCAACTCCGCGCCGGTTCCGGCCAGCGTGATCAGGCCGTTGACCATGACGTAGCCGCGATGGGCGAGCTTGAGCGCGTGGTTGGCGTTCTGCTCGACGATCAGCACTGTCAGGCCGTCCTGCCGGTTCAGGGTGCGGATCGCGTCGAAAATCTGGCGCGCGATCAGCGGCGCGAGCCCGAGCGAGGGCTCGTCCAGCAGGAGCAGGCGCGGGCGGCTCATCAGGGCGCGGCCGATCGCCAGCATCTGCTGCTCGCCGCCGGACAGTGTGCCGCCGCGCTGCGCGTAGCGTTCCTTCAGCCGCGGAAACAGCGTGAACACGCGCTCGAGCGTCGCGTCCCGCTCCGCCTCCGTGCATCCGGTGGCGTCGGCCCCCATCTGGAGGTTTTCGGCGACGCTCATGCGCGGGAAGATGCGCCGCCCCTCAGGCGATTGCGCAATGCGCAAATGCGCGATCGCGTGGGTAGGGACGTCGGTGATGTCGCGGCCCTCGTAGAGGATCTGGCCGGCGCGGGCGCGCGGCTTGCCGAAGATCGTCATCATCAGCGTCGACTTGCCGGCACCGTTGGCGCCGATCAGCGCGACGATCTCGCCGGCATTGATCTCGACATCGACGCCCTTCAGCGCCTCGATCTTGCCGTAGGCGGCGCGCAGGCTGCGGATCGCGAGCAGGGGAGAGGTCACGACCCGCTCTCCATCACGGCCATCGCCTCCTCCTCGTCGGTGCCGAGATAGGCGGCGATCACCTTGGGATCGTCGCGGACCTCGCGGGGTGAGCCTTCCGCGATCTTGACGCCGTGGTCCATCACCACGATGTGGTCGGAGATCTCCATCACCACCGACATGTCGTGCTCGATCAGGAGGATCGAGGTGCCCTTTTCGTCGCGGATGGACAGCAGCAGTTCGCTCAAGGCGGCGCTCTCGCGCGCATTGAGACCGGCGGCGGGCTCGTCGAGGCACAGCAGCGCGGGCTCGGTGCACATCGCGCGCGCGATCTCGAGCCGGCGCTGGTCGCCATAGGCAAGGTTGCCGGCGGCATCGTCGGCGCGGTCGAGCAGGTTGACCCGTCTCAGCCATTCGGTGGCGAGCTCGATGGCGTGAACTTCCGCGCTGCGGTAGGTGGGCACGCCGATCAGGCCGAGGAAGGTGAAGCCGGAGGCGCGCATAAGTGCGTTGTGCTGCGCCACCATCAGGTTTTCCAGCGCCGTCATGCCGGGAAACAGGCGGATGTTCTGGAAGGTGCGCGCGACCTTGGCTTGCTTGGCGATGCGGAAATCGTTCAGCCGTTCCAGCGCAATTTGCTTGCCGTCGTCGTGGGTGAGACGGATGGCGCCGCCGGTCGGCCTGTAGAAGCCGGTGATGCAGTTGAACACGGTGGTCTTGCCGGCGCCGTTGGGCCCGATCAGCGCCGTGATCTTGCGCCGCTCCGCCGCGAAGGACAGATCGTGCACGGCGACGATGCCGCCGAAGCGCATCGTGAGCTGGTCGACCCCTAGGATCTTCTCGCCGCTCATCCGTGCCCTTCCTTGACGAGGTCGGAGGAGATCGCCTTCGCCTTGGTCAGATACACCGTCGGCGCGCGGTGGCCGATCAGGCCGCGTGGCCGCCAGATCATGATAAGCACCATCGCCATGCCGAACACCAGCATGCGATAGGTCTCGAGCCCACGGAACAGCTCGAAGCCGCCGATCATCGTGAGCGCGGCGAGCGCGACGCCAAGTTGGGAGC
Organism: Bradyrhizobium centrolobii; assembly: GCF_001641635.1. GTDB lineage: Bacteria > Pseudomonadota > Alphaproteobacteria > Rhizobiales > Xanthobacteraceae > Bradyrhizobium > Bradyrhizobium centrolobii. The sequence continues at coordinate 187,079 of NZ_LUUB01000078.1, read as the reverse complement.
CCATGCCGCCGAGCACGACGATGGCGAGCACCAGTGCCGATTCCTGGAAGGTGAAGGATTCCGGGCTGATGAAGCCCTGGCGCGTGGCGAAGAACGCCCCCGCCAAGCCGCCGAACATCGCGCCCGTCGCGAACGCCGTGAGCTTCGTGGTCGTGGTATTGATGCCGAGCGCGCGGCAGGCGACCTCGTCCTCGCGCAGCGCCTCCCAGGCGCGTCCGATCGGCAGGCGGCGCAGGCGGATCGTCACCCAGTTGGTGAGCAGGGCCAGCGCCAGGATCAGGTAGAACAGGAAGACGATGCGGTGCGTCGGCGAGTATTCGATGCCGAGCCTGGCGGCGAGCCCGTCGTCGCTGTTGTCGAGCGGGATGCCGAACAGCGTGGGACGCGGGATGCCGGGGACGCCGTTCGGCCCGCCCGTCAGCTCCTGCCAGTTGATGATGACGAGGCGGATGATCTCGCCGAAGGCGAGCGTGACGATGGCGAGATAGTCGCCGCGTAGCCGCAGCACCGGGAAGCCGAGCATCACGCCCCAGAGGGCGGCGAGAATGCCGGCGAGCGGCAGGCAGATCCAGAACGACCAGTCAAAATTGGTGGCGAGCAGCGCATAGGAATAGGCGCCCACCGCATAGAAGGCGACGTAGCCGAGATCGAGCAGGCCGGCGAGCCCGACCACCACGTTCAGCCCCCAGCCCAGCATCACATAGGTGAGGACGAGGATCGCGAGGTCGAGGATGTAGCGCTGGTTATAGAAGATCACCGGCACCAGCAGGGCGAATATCAGGAGCGCCGGCGCGAGGAAGCGGCCGACGAACGCCATTCCGCTCTGCACCGCCGGCGGCACGAGCTTCTCGGTGCCGCTCGGACCGATCCACTGCCGCAGGAGCTCGATCACGATCGAGCCGCCGAACACGACGGCGACGAGGGATGCGAGCTCGCCGAAGCGCATCCAGTAGGTGAGCTGGCCGTCGGAGCCGGCCTCGGTGCGGATGCCGACCATCAGCGAGAACAGCACCAGCGCGATCAGTGCGTTGACGACGGCGGTTTTCAGGATGGAGAGGATGCCCGTTGTGGGTTTGGCCGGCATGGTCCGTCAGACTTTTTCGACTTCGGGACGACCGAGCAGGCCGGTCGGCATGAAGATCAGCACGACGATCAGGATCGAGAACGCCGCGACGTCCTTGTACTCCACGGAGAAATAGGCCGACCAGAACGTCTCGATCAGGCCGATCGCAAGGCCGCCCAGCATCGCGCCCGGCAGCGAGCCGATGCCGCCGAGCACGGCTGCCGTGAACGCCTTGATGCCGGCGACGAAGCCCATGAAGAAATCGACCAGGCCGTAGTAGAGCAGGTACATCAGCCCGGCGACGGCGGCGAGCGCTGCCCCGATCACGAAGGTCATGGAGATGGTGCGGTCGACGTCGACGCCGAGCAGCGCGGCCATGGTCTGGTCCTGCTCGCAGGCGCGCATGTCGCGCCCGAGCCGGGTGCGCGAGACCAGCCAGGTGAAGATCGCCAGCAGCACGATGGTGGTGAGCACCACCATGATCTGGATGTTGGAGAGCTGGATCACGAAGCCGTCCGGGCTCTCATGCAGCGTGTAGCCGCCGGTGATGAAGGGCGGGATCGGCTTGACGCGCGCACCTTGCGCCACTTGCGAATAGTTGGTCAGCACGAACGACATGCCGATCGCCGACAGCATCGGCGCGAGACGGAAGGAGTGGCGCAGCGGCCGGTAGGCGATGCGCTCGATGGTCCAGCCATAGAGCGCCGTGATCGCCATCGAGACCAGCAGCACCACGAGCAGGATCACCGGGATCGCCGTCAGGCCGAGCGAGATCAGTATCAGGAAGGTGATGAGGGCGATGAAGCCGCCGATCATGAAGATGTCGCCATGGGCGAAATTGATCATGCCGACGATGCCGTAGACCATCGTGTAGCCGATCGCGATCAGGCCGTAGATCGAGCCGAGCACGAGGCCGTTGATGAGCTGCTGCGCGAAATAATCCATGGACTGCCGTACCAAAGCTGACGCGGCTCAAAGGGAGCTCTTTCACGAGAGTTCTTGGGCCCCGGCAGCCCTTGAGCGTTCGTTTGGTTTTTCTAACAGGAGGGAACTGGCCGCCGCAACAGGCCAGGCCTTGGCAGAAAGGCTTGTACAGAGTCATTTCGTTACGGATGTCGCGTCCTGGTTCCGCTCGTGGGAGGAACCCGGTTCCGCGGGCAACCAAGATAGGTGCCGGGCGTTGTCTCGCCTCTGACGTCCAACAAGGGAGTTCCCTGAATGACGAAGCAGCAGAACCAGAATCCGGGCCAGCAGAGTCAGAACCCCAGCCAGAAACCCGGACAGCAGCAGCAGGGCGGCGGCCAGAAACCCGGACAGCAGCAGCAGGATCCGATGCGCCAGGGCGAGCGGCCCGGCCAGCAGGGCGGCCAGCAGGACAACAGGTAGACTGGGAGCCCGGTAGAATGGAGAGTAGGAGAGGTCCCGCCGAAAGGCGGGGTCTTTCTTTGGTGTGTCGGCTTCGCGAACTTCGTGATCCCTTCACGTCGCCATTCCAGGATGGTGCGTCAGAACCAGACCCGGAATCTCGGGATTCTCAGGTGCGCAATTGCGCACCATCGTTCAGTCCTGCGGACCGCCGCGGATTGACGAGCGCGGCGGCGGTTAAGGTAAATAAAGGGTTTAAATTGCCGCCACAGTCTGATGCGAGTTAGCTCCCGGCAAGATCGCCGCCGTCCGTCGCGGACCTGCGGCAAACGAAGCGGGAAGCGGCATGTTCAGGAATTGGCGGATCGGCTCAGTCAACGGCGCGCTGCTGGCGGCCTATTTCATCCCGGCCTGGACGCTCGTCGCCTTCAACATCATGGTGGCGCCGGTGCACGGGCTCTACGAGCGGCCGAGCGTGGCGGTCGCGCTGTTCCTCAGCGACCATCTCCAGATGGCCGGGACGAGCACCGTGCGCGCCGCCTGGCTGCTGGCGCTCGGCCGGCTGACCGTGGTGGCTTTCCTTGCGATTTTCCTCGCGCTGCTCAGCATTCCTCGCGTCCGCAAAAGCGGCGGCAGCGATGAGGCGCTCGGCATCGCGCTCGCGATCGGCAGCCTGATCTCGTTTGCCAGCATGGTGATGGCGTCGAAGGTCGGCGAGATGGCCGCCCTCCGGCTGCATGCCACCGAGCTGCTGCTGCTGCTCGGTGCTGCGATCGTGATGGTGATCGAACGGCCGGAGGCGCCGCGGGCCGTTGAGGCCGTCGCGCCGCTAGCTCTTGGGCAGGCCGAGCTCCTGCACAATCGCTGAGGCTTCCTTCACGGCGTGGTTCGCCGCCGGTACGCCGCAATAGATCGCCTGCTGCAGCAGGATTTCCTTGATGTCGTCGGGGGTGAAGCCGCCCTCGGCGAGCGCTGCGCGCACGTGCAGGCGGAATTCGTCCCATTGCCCGAGCGCCACCATGGTGCCGATCACCAGCACCCGCCTTGTGCGCTCGTCGAAATGCGGCCGGGTCCAGATCTCGCCCCAGGCATAGCGGGTGATCAGGTCCTGGAAGTCGGTGTTGAACGCGTTGCGGTTCGCGATCGACTTGTCGACCCAGGCATTGCCGAGCACCTTGCGGCGCACATTCATGCCGGCATCGCGGCGCTTCTGGTCGTCCATCTTCTTTCCTCCTCTCCGTCATTGCGAGCGCAGCGAAGCAATCCAGAGATGTGTCCGCGGAGACAGTCTGGATTGCTTCGTCGCTACGCTCCTCGCAATGACGGTTGTTGCTAGCGTTGCGTCAAGAAGCCGACCACCGCGTCGGTGAAGGCGTGGGGCTGCTCGACGTTGGAAATGTGGGCGGCGTCGATGATGGTCATGCTCGCGCCGGGAATGTTTGAGCGGATCAGCTCGCCGGCCGAGATCGGCGTCGCCATGTCGTGGCGGCCGGCGATCACCAGCGTCGGGCTCTTGATCTTCGGCAACAGCGCGCGCTGGTCGAGCGTCGACAGCGCCTCGCAGCAGGCGAGATAGCCTTCGACCGGGGAAGCGAGCAGCATCGATTTCATGTTCGCGGTGATCTGCGGCTCGCGCTCGCGGAAATCGGCCGTCAGCCAGCCGGCGAGCACGGCATCGGCGACCGCCGCTATGCCGCCTTCCTTCACCGCCTGGATGCGCTCCAGCCATTTGGTCGGCTCGGCATAGTAACAGGAGGTGTTGGCAAGGACGATCTTGCCGAGGCGTTCCGGTGCGTTGGCCCCCAGCCACTGGCCGACCATTCCGCCCATCGACAGGCCGCACCAATGCACCTTCTCGATATTGAGATCGTCGAGGATCGCGAGCACGTCGCGGCCGAAGCGCTCCATCGAATAGGGGCCCGGCGGCACGTTGGACTTGCCGTGGCCGCGGCGGTCGTAGCGGATGACGCGGAACACCTGCGTCAGCGCCTTCATCTGCGGCTCCCACATCTGCAGCGTGCAGCCGAGCGAATTGGAGAGCATCAGGGTCGGCCCGCCGTCGCGGCCTTCGACGGAGACGTTGATCAGGCAACCGTCGGCATCGATCATGGGCATGGCGGCGTCTCCGTTCTATTCGCGGTCGAGGCTGTCGAGCAGGCGGTCGATCAGGGCCTGCGACGCCCCTTGATAGGCCATCGGCTCGAACAATGCCGCAATTTTTTCCGGCGAAAGCTGCGCGGTGACCTGTGGATCGGCTGCGAGCACCTCGCGCAGGTGTTTCCTCTCGGCGACCGCGCGCCTGCTCGCGGCCTCGACGAGATGATGCGCGTCGCTCTTGCCGACTTTCTCGGCCAGCGCCATCGAGACGGCCTCCGCCATGATCAGGCCATGCGTCGCATCGAGATTGCTGCGCATGCGCACCGTGTCGACATCGAGCCCCTCGGCGATGTCGACGATCGCCGCGAGCGCGCCCGAGGCGACTAGCATCAATTGCGGCAGCGTCGGCCATTCCGCGTGCCAGGGGCCCGCGCTGCGCTCGTGGTCCTGCACCTGCGCGGCAAAGATTGTCGCTGCGAGCTGCGGCGCCATGGTCGCGGCTCCCAGCGCGCTTGCGGCCGCGACCGGGTTGCGCTTGTGCGGCATGGTGGAGGAGCCGCCGCGGCCTTCGCCGGCGGGCTCGAAGGCTTCGGCGACATCGGTCTGCATCATCAGCGAGACGTCGCGGGCGATCTTGCCGCAGCTTCCCGCGAGAATCGCAAAACTCGATGCAGCCTCCGCGATCCGGTCGCGATGGGTGTGCCAGGGGGCTTCGGGCAGAGGAAGATCGAGCTCCTGCGCGAGCCATTCGGCAACGGCGAGGCCCTTGTCGCCGAGGGCTGCCAGCGTGCCGGCGGCGCCGCCGAATTGCAGCGCGAGACCCTCGCGGCGAAGGCGCCGCAGGCGGCAGCGCGCGCGGGCGAGGCTTGCGGCATACTCGGCGGCTTTCAGTCCGAACGGCATGGGCAGCGCGTGCTGGAGCCAGGTCCGCGCCACCATGGCGGTGTTGCGATGGGCCCGCGCCAGCGCGGCAAAACCCTTGATGGCGCGGCTGAGGTCGATGTCCAGCGCATCGATGCCGGCGCGAAGCGTAAGCATTGTGGCGGTGTCGATGACGTCCTGGCTGGTCGCGCCCCAATGCACGTAGCGCGCGGCTTCGCTGTCCGCCCTGGCGACATTGGCGGTCAGCGTCTTGACCAGGGGAATCGCCAGATTCCCGGACCTTGTCGCGGCCTCCGCCAGCGCCGCGAGGTCGAAGGAATCAGCCTTGCAGGCGGCTTCGATCGAGGCCACGGCGGCCTCGGGAATCACGCCCGTGGCGGCTTCGGCGCGCGCCAGAGCTGCCTCGAAATCGAGCATGTTCTGCAGGGTAGACCGATCGTCGCAGGCGGCGCGCATGGCGGCGCTCGACAGCATCGGCGCGAGCAGGGGGGAGAGGGATGTGCTCATGTTGCGCGGGACCTAACCACCATGGCCCGCGTCTGCCAATCCAAAACCGTTCGCGCAAGCTTTTTGCGGTTGCTAATATGCATTGCACGTGACCGGGCGCCGCCCTTTCCTTTGCGGCCTCCGTGCGTTACTTGAACAGCGTTACAATTCGCGATCCCGGGAGGCGCCCCATGGCCATGACAATGAACGGCGAAGTCCAGCTTGCGGCATCGCGCGATGCCGTGTGGGCCAAGCTCAACGATCCCGAGGTGCTGAAGGCCTGCATCCCCGGCTGCGAGGAGATGGAGAAAACCGACGACGGCGGTTTTCGTGCGGTGGCCAAGATGAAGGTCGGCCCGGTGTCGGCGCGCTTCAAGGGCAAGGTCATGCTCAGCGATCTCGACCCGCCGAACGGATACAAGATCTCCGGCGAGGGTGAGGGCGGGGTGGCCGGCTTCGCCAAGGGCGGCGCAGCGGTCAAGCTCTCCGAGAAGGACGGTGGCACGCTGCTGTCTTATGACGTCGAGGCGCAGATCGGCGGCAAGTTGGCGCAGCTCGGCCAGCGCCTGATCAACGGCGCCGCCAAGAAACTGGCCGACGAATTTTTCGCGAATTTCGCCAAGGCGGTACAGGGCTAAAGGCCCTCGCGTTTCGTCATGGCGCCTTGCGTCCCGGGTGATGTTGCCCCGGGGCATAATGGCCCATATGATGGGTTGGAATAATTATAAGAACCGCTTCGACGGGACCCGTCGGGGCGCTGATAGAGAGTGCTTATGGCGAAAATCTCCCTCATCGTGAACGGCAATCCTGTAACGGCCAACGTCGATCCGCGTACGCTGCTGGTGCAGTTCCTGCGCGAGAATCTGCGGCTGACCGGGACCCATGTCGGCTGCGACACCTCGCAGTGCGGCGCCTGCGTCGTGCATCTCGACGGCAAGGCCGTGAAGTCCTGCACCACGCTTGCCGTGATGGCCGACGGCCATGAGGTCAAGACGATCGAGGGGCTGGCTGCCGACGGCGCGCCGCTGCATCCGATGCAGGAGGCCTTCCGCGAGCACCATGGCCTGCAGTGCGGCTTCTGCACCCCGGGCATGATCATGACCGCGATCGACATCGTCCATCGCAAGGGCCACGAGCTCGACGACCACACCATTCGCGAGGAGCTGGAGGGCAATCTCTGCCGCTGCACCGGCTACCAGAACATCGTCGCCTCGATCGCCGCCGGCGCCAAGGCGATGGCGAAATCCGATCTCGCCTAGCACCGATTCTCCCGCGTATTTCGCGATCAGGACATTCAGATGTACGAATTCAAATATCATCGTCCCGGCACCGTGCGGCAGGCGGCCAATCTCCTGGTGAAGAACGAAGACGCCAAGTTGATCGCCGGCGGCCACACCCTGATTCCCGTCATGAAGCAGCGGCTCGCGAGCCCGCCGCATCTGGTCGATCTTTCCCACATCGAGGGGCTCGACACGATCGAGATGAAGGGCCGCTCGCTTGTGATCGGCGCCACCGCCAAGCATGCCGACGTCGCGAGCTCCCCCATTGTCGGCGAGGCGATCCCGGCGCTTGCGAGCCTTGCCGGCGGAATCGGCGATCCGGCCGTGCGACACAAGGGCACGATCGGCGGCTCGCTCGCCAACAACGACCCGACCGCGGACTATCCGGCCGCGGTGCTCGCGCTCGGCGCGACCATCGTCACCAACAAGCGCCGCCTCAAGGCGGAAGAGTATTTCCAGGGCCTGTTCTCGACCGCGCTGGAAGCCGACGAGATCATCACAAAGGTGATGTTCCCGGTGCCGAAGAAGGCGGCCTACGTCAAATTCCGCAACCAGGCCTCGCGCTATGCGTTGGTGGGCGTGTTCGTCGCCCGCCGTCCGTCGGACGTGCGGGTCGCCGTGACCGGCGCAGGCTCCGAAGGCGTGTTCCGCGTCACCGCGTTCGAGGAGGCCCTGAAGAAGCGCTTCTCCTCGAAGGTGCTGGACGGCATCGACGTGCCGGCGGAAGGCCTGAACAGCGACATCCACGGCAGCGCCGAATACCGCGCGCATCTCATCGGGGTGCTGACGCGGCGCGCCGTCGACGCCGCCAACGCCAAGGAGTGAGGCTTCCTCACTCCTCGGCCCAAACTTGTCCCCGGTGAGGGCATAGCGAGACTGGCTCTTTCATGACTTCAGCGGCCCTGCCGGCATCGGTCGATGCGATGCTCGAACTTCTGACTTCGCGCGGTTACCTCGCGGAGCGGTCGCTCGCCACCGTGACCTATCTCTCGCTGCGCCTCGGCCGGCCGCTGTTCCTCGAAGGCGAGGCTGGCGTCGGCAAGACCGAGATCGCAAAAGTGCTGTCGGCGGCACTGGGGCGGAAGCTGATCCGCCTGCAATGCTATGAAGGCCTCGACGTATCGTCGGCGGTCTACGAGTGGAACAGCGCCGCGCAGATGATCGCGATCCGGATGGCGGAAGCCGCCGGTGACACCGATCGCGAGCAGCTCTCTTCCGACATCTTCGCCGACCGCTATCTGATCAAGCGGCCGCTGCTCCAGGCTCTGGAGCCCGATGTCGCCGGCCCACCGGTGCTGCTGATCGATGAGCTCGACCGCGCCGACGAGGCGTTCGAGGCTTACCTGCTCGAAATCCTCAGCGACTTCCAGGTGACGATCCCCGAATTCGGCACCGTGAAGGCGCCGTATCCGCCGATCGTCATCATCACCTCCAACCGCACCCGCGAGATCCACGACGCGCTGAAGCGGCGCTGTCTCTATCACTGGGTCGATTACCCTGCTGCCGAGCGCGAGCTCGCGATCGTCAAGACCCGCGTGCCCGGCATCTCCGCCAAACTGTCGCAGCAGGTCGTGCGCTTCGTCCAGGCGCTGCGCAACCAGGATTTCTACAAGTCGCCGGGCGTCGCCGAGACCATCGACTGGGCCACCGCTTTGTCCGAGCTCGACGCCCGCTCGCTGACCCCGCAGGTGGTCGGCGACACGCTGGGCGCGCTGCTCAAGTACCAGGATGACATCGTGCGGATGCAGGGCGACACCCTGCAGAAGGTGCTGAAGGACGCGACGAGCGAGAATTGATTGTCCGTCATTCCGGGGCGATGCGAAGCATCGAACCCGGAATCTCGCGCCACTGGGAGCTCGTCATTCCGGGGCGCGACGAAGTCGCGAGCCCGGAATCTATCGGGCCACAGGGACTGCGGATGAGTGGATTCCGGGCTCGCCGCTCCGGGTCGCGCTTCACGCGATCCCGTCGCGGCGCCCCGGAATGACGAGTGAGAGTGCTGAGCGATGGCCATCAACCACCTTGCGCCTGAGAAGACCGAGCAGTTCGCCGACAACATCGTCGGCTTCGCCCGCGCGCTGCGCGCGGCGGGCATGCCGGTCGGGCCGGGGGCGGTGATCGACGCCGTGAACGCGCTCCAGGTGATCGACATCGGCAGCCGCGCCGACGTCTTCACCACGCTGGAGGCGATCTTCGTCAAGCGCCACGAGCATGCGCTGATCTTCAAACAGGCCTTCAACCTGTTCTTCCGTGCCTCGGAAGAGTGGAAGCACATGCTGGATTCGGTGCCGCTGCCGGATCATGCGAAAAAGAAGCCGCCGCCGGCCTCGCGCCGGGTGCAGGAAGCGTTATCGCAGCCGCACATGACGGAGACGCCGCAGCACCAGGAGCAGGATCTGCGCCTGTCGGTCTCCGACAAGGAAATCCTTCAGAAGAAGGATTTTGCGCAGATGAGCGCGGCGGAGATCACCGAGGCGCTACGTGCCATCGAGAAGATGCGGCTGCCGCAGGCCGAGCTCTTGACGCGCCGGCAGCGGCCGGATCCGCGGGGCTTGCGCCTCGACCTGCGTCGCACGCTGCGCGCATCTTTACGCACCGGCGGCGATATCATCGACCTCCACCACCTCGGGCGGATCGAGAAGCCTGCGCCGATCGTGGCGCTGCTCGATATCTCGGGCTCGATGAGCGAATACACCCGCCTGTTCCTGCATTTCCTCCATGCCATCACCGACGCGCGCAAGCGCGTCTCGGTGTTCCTGTTCGGCACCCGCCTCACCAACGTCACCCGCGCGCTGCGCCAGCGCGATCCCGATGAGGCGCTGGCGAGCTGCTCGGCCGCGGTCGAGGATTGGGCCGGCGGCACCCGGATCGCGACCTCGCTGCACAACTTCAACAAATTGTGGGCGCGGCGCGTGCTGAGCCAGGGCGCCGTCGTGCTCCTGATCTCGGACGGGCTGGAGCGGGAGGCCGATTCCAAACTCGCCTTCGAGATGGACCGGCTGCACCGCTCCTGCCGGCGGCTGATCTGGCTGAACCCACTGCTGCGGTTCGGCGGCTTCGAGGCCAAGGCGCAGGGCATCAAAATGATGCTCCCGCACGTTGACGAATTCCGCCCCGTGCATAATTTGAGTTCGATCCAGGAGCTGATCAAAACGCTCTCCCAGCCGCTGCCGCCGCATCACCGCAGCCTGATCCGCTCCGCAGCTTGAGAGGCCAACCATGCTCGATCGCGACGAGGATATCCTGAAGGCGGCGGAGGACTGGCAGAAGGCCGGCCGTGGCGTCGCGCTCGCCACCGTGGTGGAGACCTGGGGCTCGGCGCCGCGACCCGCGGGCTCGAGCCTCGTCATCAACGATGAAGGCACGTTTCTGGGCTCGGTCTCCGGCGGCTGCGTCGAGGGCGCCGTGGTCACCGAGGCCATGGACGTGATCGAGAGCGGCAAGCCGAAGATGCTGGAGTTCGGCGTGGCGGACGAGACCGCCTGGAATGTCGGACTGTCCTGCGGCGGCACCATCCGCGTCTTCGTCGAGAAGGTCGGCTAGCCGTGAAGCTCGAGATCCTCCACGAACTCAACGCCGAGCGCGCCGCGCGCCGGCCGGTGATCCTGGTGACGGACACCGAGAGCGGCGAGCAGCGCCTGGTGAAGGCGAAGGATTTTGCCACGGATCCGCTGCGTGCCGAGCTTGAAAAACAGCTTCGCATGGGCAGGAGCGCCAATGTCGAGGCCGGCGGCAAGAAGCTGTTCCTCAATGTCTACGCGCCGACCGCAAAGCTCGTCATCGTCGGCGCCGTTCATATCAGCCAGGCGCTCGCGCCGCTGGCGCGCTCGCTCGGCTACGACGTCACCGTGGTCGATCCGCGCACGGCGTTTGCGAGCCCCGAGCGCTTCCCTGACGTTCCGCTGGTCGCGGAGTGGCCGGACACGGCGCTGCCGCCGCTCAATGTCGATCCCTACACGGCGTTCGTCGCGGTGACGCACGATCCGAAGATCGACGATCCCGCGCTGCTGCACGCCTTCGAGCGCAATTGCTTCTACATCGGTGCGCTCGGCTCGCGGAAGACACACGCCAAGCGTGGCGACCGGTTGCGGGCGCAGGGCGCGAGGGAGAGCGACATCGCGCGCATCCATGCGCCCATCGGCCTTGCGATCGGCGCGGTGTCGCCGTCCGAGATCGCGGTCGCGATCATGGCTGAGATCACGGCGGTGCTCCGCCTGCCTCCAAAAGAAAAAGAAGAAGCGGCATGAAGTTCGGTCCGGCGAGCCCCAAGGATGCGATCGGCGGGGTGACCGTCCACACCCTGCGCCAGGGCCCGCTGGTGCTTAAGAAAGGCACGACGATTGGCCCTGCCGAGGTCGAGGCGCTGACGAGCGCCGGCATCAAGGACATCGTCGTGGTGCGCATGGAGGAGGGCGACGTCTCCGAGGACGTCGCGGCCGCCAGCATCGCGCTCGCCGTCGGCGGCGATGGCATTCACGTCGAGCGCGCCTTCACCGGCCGCGCGAATTTGTTCGCCGCGCGCCCTGGCGTGCTGGTGATCGACCGCGCCGCGGTCGACCGCATCAACAACATCGACGAGGCAATCACTTTTGCGACCCTCTCCGCCTTCAAGCCGGTGGTGGAGGGCGAGATGGTCGGTACCGTCAAGATCATCCCGTTTGGCGTCGAAGGAGGCTTGCGCGATGCCGCGGTGAATGCCGCCGGCAAGGACGTGCTGAAAGTCGCGCCCTACGTGATCAAGCGCGTCGGCGTGGTTTCGACGCTGCTGCCTGGCCTCTCCTCCAAGGTGGTCGACAAGACGCTGCGCGTCACCGCCGAGCGGCTCGCGCCGGCGGGCGCCAGCATCATCGCCGAACGGCGGGTCCAGCATGAGGAGCGGGCGCTGTCGGCTGCGATCAAGGAGCTGCTCGGGCTCGGCGCCGAGCTCGTGATCGTGTTCGGGGCGTCCGCGATCGCCGACCGCCGCGACGTGATCCCGGCCGCCGTCACGGGAATCGGCGGTGACATCGAGCATTTCGGCATGCCGGTCGATCCCGGCAACCTGCTTTTGATCGCGCGGGCTGGCGGCGTGCCGGTGCTGGGTGCGCCGGGCTGCGCGCGCTCGCCGGTCGAGAACGGTTTTGACTGGGTGCTGATGCGGCTGCTGGCCGGCATCAACGTGACGCGGTCCGAGCTGATGGGCATGGGTGTCGGCGGTCTGTTGATGGAGATCGTCACGCGGCCGCAGCCGCGCGCAAAACCGGAGACCGAGGGCAACAGCCAGGTCGCGGCCATCGTGCTCGCGGCGGGACGCTCGACCCGGATGGGCGGGCCGAACAAGCTGCTCGCCGAACTCGACGGCAAGAAGCTGGTGCGCCTCGCGACCGAGCAGGCCCTCGCCTCCAAGGCATCGGAGGTGATCGTCGTCACCGGCCATCAGGCCGAGCTGGTCGAGCAAGCGCTGAATGGTCTCAAGGTGAAGTTCGTCCGCAATCCGGATTTCGCCGGCGGCATCGCGAGCTCGGTCAAGGCCGGCATCGCGGCTGTGCCGGAGGCTTGCGACGGCGCCCTGGTCTGCCTCGGCGACATGCCGCTGATCGATGCGGGCCTGATCGACCGTCTCATCGACGGTTTCGCGCCGGACCGCGGCAATCTCATCGTCGTGCCTGTCAGCGAAGGCCGTCGCGGCAATCCCGTGCTGTGGTCGCGCCGCTTCTTCAGGGAGTTGATGACGCTCGACGGCGACATCGGCGCACGCCACCTGATCGCGAAGCATGCCGAGGCGGTCGCGGAAGTGCCCGTCGACGGCGAGAGCGCCTTCCTCGACATCGACACGCCGCAGGCGCTGGAAGCGGCAAGGCGCGGATAGCGGTGTGGTAGGGTGGGTTAGCCGAAGGCGTAACCCACCACTTTGCTCTCCGCGTCGCGAGAAGCGGTGGGTTGCTTCGCTAACCCACCCTACGAATCCGTATGCACTTCCTGACCGTCCGTTTTCAACCTCCCGTTCACCATCTGGAAACGACCGCCGCTTACAGTCGCCGCCACCTGCCTTGGGGGGAGGGGTTTTTCCATGGCTTCGAATGTCGTCGCGCGCCGTTGCGCGATGTTTTGCTTTGTCTTGTCGGTTGTTGTCACCGGCGCCCGCTACATCACAGAAGCCCACGCCGCCGGTGCGTTCGCAGTCGGCAAGTGCGGCGCCTACGGCCAGGCTTATGACTATGCCGCCGAGCACGAGGCGCGGGCGGCGGCGCAGAAGCAGTGCAAGGGTGAGTGCACGACGGTGACGATGAAGCGCGCCTGCGCCGCGATGTCGGTCGACCTCGCCAACCCCTGCGGCGCTTATGGCTATGCCGTGAAGCCGAAGATCTCCGCCTCGCTCAATGCCGCGACGCGCGAATGCTACAAGTACGGCGGCAAGGAATGCGTGATCCGCGCCTGGGCCTGCGACGCGAAGGGGTGATTCTCTCCTCCGTCATTCCGTGGGCGCGTAGCGCGAACCCGGAATCTCGTGCAACAATCTCCAGATTCCGGGTTCGCACCTGCGGTGCGCCGCGGAATGACGTCATTGGGGAAGCACATGCAGTTCGACACCAAGATCGCGGTCGTGATCCGGACCGATCTTCAGGCCTGGCAGAAGCTCAACGTCGCATCCTTTCTCACCAGCGGCATCGCGGCGGCGTTTCCCGCATGCATCGGCGAGCCGTATGAAGACGCCTCGGGAACGAAGTATCTGTCGCTGATCGGCCAGCCGATCCTGATCTATGGTGCCGACGGTCCCGCTTTGTCGCGTGCGCTCGATCGCGCGCTGTCGCGTGGCGTCACGCCGGCGGTCTACACCGAGGACATGTTCAAGACCACGCATGATGCCGCCAACCGCGAGGCGGTGAGGGCAGTGGGACGCTCCGAGCTCAATCTCGTCGGCATTGCCATGCGTGCCGAGCGCAAGGTGGTCGATAAAATTGTCGATGGATTGAAGTTCCATAGCTGACGTCGGCGCCGCGCGCGGCGCGTTGTCACTTGATTGTCAACGCGTCGCTTGCGCAAACATTGTGCTGCTTTGACTCCGATCAAGGACGCACCCTGCGTGGCCGTTAGTCTGCCTCCCGCACATCCAAAGGAGCAGACCGATGCCGACCATGAAAGCTGCCCTCGTCAAGCAATTTTGCAAGCCGCTGGTGATTGAGGATGTCCCGGTGCCGCAGCCCGGCCCCGGCGAGGTTCTGGTCAAGGTGAAGGCGTGCGGCGTCTGTCATACCGATCTGCACGCCGCATCCGGCGACTGGCCGGTGAAGCCGGTTCCACCCTTCATCCCCGGCCATGAGGCGGCCGGCATCGTCGCGGCACTCGGGCCCAGCGTGAAAAATCTGAAAGTCGGTGATGCCGTCGGCGTGGCCTGGCTGCACGATGCCTGTCTGCATTGCGAATACTGCGAGACCGGCTGGGAGACTCTGTGCGAGCATCAGCACAACACCGGCTACAGCGTGAACGGCGGCTTCGCCGAATATGTCATCGCCTCTGCCGCCTTCGCGGCAAAACTGCCGGCGACGATCGATTTCGCCTCGGTGGCGCCGATCCTTTGCGCCGGCGTCACCACCTATAAGGGATTGAAGGAGACGGACGCGCGCCCCGGCGAGTGGGTTGCGATCTCCGGCGTCGGCGGGCTCGGCCATGTCGCGGTCCAATATGCCAAGGCGATGGGGTTCAAGGTCGCGGCCGTCGACATCGCCGAGGATAAGCTTGCGCTCGCACGCACGACCGGCGCGGATCTCGCGGTCAACGCGCTCGCAGCCGATGCCGTGGATGAAGTGCTGGCGGCCACCGGCGGCGGAGCCCATGGCGTGCTGGTGACGGCGGTGTCGACCGCAGCGTTTGCGCAGGCGCTGAAGATGGTGCGCCGGAAGGGCACCATCAGCCTCGTCGGCCTGCCGCCGGGCGAATTCCCGACGCCGATCTTCGATGTCGTGCTCAAGCGCATCACGGTGCGCGGCTCGATTGTCGGCACCCGCCGGGATCTCGACGAAGCCATCGCGTTTGCCGCGGACGGCAAGGTCAAGGCCGAAGTGACCAAGGTGCCGCTCGCAGCGATCAACGACGTGTTCGACCGGATGAAGGCCGGCAAGATCGACGGCCGCATGGTGCTGGATTTTGCCTAGCGCGTCGTGAGGCGAGGTTTGAGCGTTGCCACGAAAGAGGTGCGCTCCCTCTCCCGCTTGCGGGGGAGGGTTGGGGGTGGGGGTGCTTCGGCAATCAACAATCTCGACGTGGAGAGAGCCCCCACCCGGCGCTTCGCGCCGACCTCCCCCGCAAGCGGGAGAGGTGAACCGAACTCCTGGGCAAGCTGCTCCACCAAAGACGTGCGCCAGACGCCGTGCCTCACGCCGGCGGCATGGTCTCGAACTTCGGCAGACCCGGATCGAGGTGATCCCAGCCATGCCCGCGCGCGGCGTAAGTGACCACCTGCGGCTTGTAGCGGGCGGGCTCGTCGAGGCTCGCGGCGCGGATGGTGAAGATGTCGGGCATCGCGGCGAAGGTCATGTAGACGGGCAAGCCGCACACGGAGCAGAACGCGCGGGTCTTCACGTTGCCGCTGTCAGCGACCATGTCCCATTGCTTGGCCTCACCTGTCACGGTGACGCCGGCGCGCGCGAAGGTGAGGTACGAGCCGTGACCGCTGCCGCTTTCCCGCTGGCAGTCCCGGCACTGGCAGTGATTGCTGAACAAAGGTTCGCCGGAAATCGAATAGCGGATCGCGCCGCAGGCGCAGCCGCCGGTATAGGGCTTGTCCATCGTGATATCTCCCACTCACTCTTCGCCGCTGATCTCGTCGAGCTGTCGGACCACCTTCGCCCAGCCGCTGCTCATGCTCTTGTAGGCGGTGTCGTTTCTGGGCGTGACGAAGCCCGAATGAACCAGGCGGATCCGAGTGCCGGCTTCGACCGGGGTGAGGGACCAGGTCACGACGGTGTCGAGCGGTGCGCCGTAGCCGGTGTTGCGCTCATCGCCGCCCTTCCAGGCGTATGCGAGGCGCCGGTTCGGCACGACCTCCAGAACCCGGCAATGAATGACGCCATCCCAGGCGCCGCCCGGGGTGGTTTGGAATGTGAAGGTGTTGCCTTCGATCGCCTCGAATCCGGTCGGCGGCATCAACCAGCGCCCGATCAACTGGGCGCTCGTCAGCGCCTTCCAGACCGTCTCGGTGGCGTGCGGGAAGACCTCGTCGATGACGATGTCCTGTGTCTCGGTTTTCAACTCGGCAGCACTCACGGATCGATCTCCTTCAACAGGGTACGCAGGTTTTGGAAGCGCTCGCGCCAGAAGACGCCGTAATGATCCATCCATTCGACCAGCGGCTCGAGCCCTTGGGGCGCGGCGCGGTAGTAGACGTTGCGGCCCTCGGCACGCTCGGCGACGAGGCCGGCCTGCTTGAGGGATTTCAGGTGCTGCGAGATCGCGCCCTGGGTCACACCGCTGCCGCGCGTCAGCTCAGCGACGCTGATCTCCTTGCTCTCGAAGACACGCTCGAACACGGCACGGCGAGTCGGATCGGCCAGCGCGCGCATGACGGTCGTAACGGGATTTTGGACGGCATCGATCATGGTCAATCAATTAGTTCAAGCTAATGAATTAGTCAAGGCTAATGCGTTTGTCGATTGAATCGTGATTCCGAGGATTTGACTTTGACTGACCAGTCAGTCATAATGTGAGCATGACAAAGAAGCCCACCACGAGCGCCTCGCCGAACGTCCGCACGACCGCAAAAGGCCCCGCGGCCGCGGCCGGCGGAGAGGTCACTGCAATCGCCTCGAACCGCGCCGCGCGCGCAGCGGAGCGCCGCGCAGCCATCGTGGAGGCGGCGCTGGAGGAATTCATCGCGCGCGGCTTCGCGGCGACGCGGCTCGACGACATCGCCAAGCGCGCGGGCGTCGCCAAGGGCACGATCTACCTGCACTTCAAGGACAAGGAATCGATGTTCGAGGAGCTGGTCCGCATCGTGATCGTCCCGGTGGTGGAGCGGCTCACGACGTTGCCGCCGCCGACCGGCTCGGTGCGCGAACGCGTCGAGGCCTTCGCCAGCAACTTCCTCAAGGAAGTCGCGAACACGAGGCGCGGCGATCTCGTGCGCCTGATCGTGGCGGAGGGGCCGCGCTTCCCGGCAGTGGCCGATTTCTACTATCGCGAGGTCGTCTCGCGCGGGATCGCCGGCATGCGCGCGCTGATCGAGCTCGGCATCGCCCGCGGCGAGATCCAGCAGAAGAACCTCGCGCGCTTCCCCCAGATCCTGGTCGCGCCGGCGATGATCGCGGTGATCTGGCAAAGCCTGTTCGCGCGGCACGCGCCGCTTGATGCGCAGGAGATGCTGCGCGTCCATCTCGATTTGATTTTTGGCGAACGGAGGACGACATGAGGTCGTCGCAAGCAATTTTCAGCTTTGCGTTGGTTATCGCGCTCGCAACCGGACTTGCCGGCTGCAACGACAAGCGTGATCCCGGATTCCAGGGCTGGGTCGAGGCCGACATGATTTATGTCAGCCCCGACGAGGCCGGCCGGGTGACGAAGCTCAACGTCCGCGAGGGCGACGAGGTCAAGGTCGGCGATCACCTTTATTCCGTCGACGACGATCTCCAGCTTGCCGATCTCAACCAGAACAAGGCGACGCTGGCGAACGCGCAGCAGACCTATGATCGCGCGGCCTCGCTCAGCAAGTCGGGTTCGGGCACGCAGGCCAATCTCGATTCCGCGGTCTCGGCCTTGCGCGTTGCGGAAGCACGCGTGGCCACCTCGGAGACGCGGATGGCGCGGCGCAGGGGGTTTGCGCCGGTCGCCGGCACGATCCAGCAGATCTATTTCCGCGAAGGTGAGATGGTCGCGGCGCAGCGGCCGGTGCTCTCGATCATGCCGCCCGGCAACATGAAGCTGCGCTTCTTCGTGCCGGAGACCGAGCTGCCGAAGCTCGCGATCGGTGACCAGGTCCGCGTGTCCTGCGACAATTGCGCGGCCGATCTCTCCGCGAAAATCTATTTCATCGCGACCTCGGCCGAATACACCCCGCCGGTGATCTATAGCCTCGATGAGCGCAACAAGCTCGTCTACCTGATCCAGGCGCGGCCCTCGCGTCCGGATGCCTTGCGCGTGGGCCAGCCGATCAGCGTCTATCTCAACCCCAAGACTCCGGTGGCGGACCAGCGATGAACGGCACAACCGGAAATGGCATCGCGATCGACGTCAAGGGCCTGACGAAATCGTTCGGCGGCCGCGAGGTCGTGCACGATCTGTCGATGCAGGTGAAGCGCGGCTCGATCTACGGCTTCCTGGGGCCGAACGGCTCGGGCAAGACGACGACCATCCGCATGCTTTGCGGCTTGCTCACACCGGACAGCGGCGAGGGTACTTGCCTCGGCTACGACATCCGCCGCGATGCTGAACGCATCAAGCGCCAGGTCGGCTACATGACCCAGCGCTTCAGTCTTTATCAGGATCTCTCGGTGCGCGAGAACCTGGAGTTCGTGGCGCGGCTCTACGGCCTGCGCGATGCCCGCGCCGCGGCGCGCGACATGATCAGCCGGCTCGGGCTTTCGGGCCGCGAGGAGCAGCTCGCGGGCGAGCTTTCCGGCGGCTGGAAGCAGCGGCTCGCGCTCGGGGCCTGCACCTTGCCCAATCCGCAACTCCTGCTGCTGGACGAGCCGACTGCCGGCGTCGACCCCAAGGCGCGGCGCGATTTCTGGAACGAGATTCATGCGCTCGCCGCCGATGGCCTCACCGTGCTGGTCTCCACCCACTACATGGACGAAGCCGAGCGCTGTCACGAGATTGCCTACATCGCCTATGGGCATCTGCTGGCCCATGGCACAGTCGACGAGGTGATCGCGAAATCCGCGCTGACCACCTACACCGTGACTGGCGAGGATCTGAACGGGCTTGCGGCCGAGCTCGCCGGCAAGCCGGGTATCGACATGGTGGCGCCGTTCGGCACCTCGCTGCATGTCTCGGGGCGCGATGTCGCGGCGCTGGAGGCAACCATCGCGCCGTGGCGCGAGAAAAGCGGCCTGCACTGGCAGAAATCGTCGCCTTCGCTGGAGGACGTGTTCATCGAACTGATGAGCCGGTCCAGGGACAATTTCCAATGAGCACTGTCGATCAGCCTTTCCCAACGCACGAAATCCGCGAGCGCTTCGGCTTCTGGAAGCGCTCCTATGCGATGCTGTTGAAGGAGTTCATCCAGCTCAGGCGCGATCGCGTGTCGTTCGCGATGATCATCATCATTCCGGTGATGCAGCTCCTGCTGTTCGGCTACGCCATCAACACCACGCCGCACAATCTGCCGAGCGCGGTGCTGATCCAGGAGGACAGCGATCTCGCCCGCTCGGTGCTGAAAGCGCTGGAGAACACGGCCTATTTCCGCTTCCTCTACGAGGTGCACGATGTCGACGATTTCGACAATCTCCTGAAATCCGGCAAGGTGCTGTTCGGCGTCGAGATCCCGCGCGGCTTCGAGCGCGCGGTGCGGCGCGGCGACAAGCCGGCGCTGCTGGTCGCAGCCGATGCGACCGATCCGGTTGCGGCCAGTGCCGCGCTCGGCTCGCTCGGCATGGTGGTGCAAACCGCGCTTAAGCACGATCTCTACATCGGCGCTCCCCCGGAGATGCCGTTCGAGATCCGAGCGCATGCGCGCTACAATCCGGCGGCGTCCTCGAGCCTCAACATTGTCCCGGGCCTCGTCGGCACCATCCTGACCATGACCATGCTGATCTTCACCGCGCTCTCGGTCACGCGCGAGGTCGAGCGCGGCACGATGGAGAGCCTGCTGTCGATGCCGATCAAGCCGGTGGAGGTGATGTTCGGCAAGATCATCCCCTACGTGCTGGTCGGCTTCGTCCAGGCCTTCCTCATCATCGGCATCGGCGTCGGCCTGTTCGGCGTGCCCGTGCTCGGCAATCTGGTCCTGCTGGCGCTGCTCTCGACGCTGTTCATCACCACCAACCTGTCCATCGGCTACACGATCTCGACGGTCGTGCAGAACCAGCTCCAGGCGATGCAGATGTCGATGATGTTCTTCCTGCCGAGCATCCTGCTGTCCGGCTTCATGTTCCCGTTCGCGGGCATGCCGGCCTGGGCGCAATATCTCGGCGAGGGCCTGCCGCTGACGCATTACCTGCGCATCGTCCGTGCCATCATGCTGAAGGGCGCGACCATGCAGAACCTGCGCTACGACGCGCTGGCGCTTGCCGTCCTGATGCTGATCGCCATGACCATCGCCGTGACGCGCTTCCGCCGCACGCTGGATTGAGGCAAGCTACCCTCGATGTCATTCCGGGGCACGCGCAGCGTGAACCCGGAATCTCGAGATTCCGGGTTCGCGACTTCGTCGCGCCCCGGAATGACCAGGGGGTGGAATGACCAGCTTTGCGAGCAGGAAAGCCCGGCAGCACGCCGTCCTGTCGGAGGAATTCGAGCGCGAACTGACGCGGGAAGTGCTGCGCACCGAACTGTTGCGGGTGAGGGCGCTGATCATGACCGGATGCGTCATGATGGTTTTCCTCACCGCGATCTCCTTGACTGCTCCTGTCGTCGTGGACCGGGTCTGGCGCGGGACCGGCGGGCTGGTCGAGGTCTATGGCCTTCTGATCGGCTTCATCCTGCTCGAGGTCTGGATCCATACCCAGATCCGGCGGAACCTCAGGCTCGGTCGCGATGTGCCGGCGGTCCGGCGCTATATCGGCGCGCTGATCGAGACGTCGCTGCCTACGGTGATCCTCCTTCTGCAGATCCGGACCATGGGCGCGAGCCAGGCGCTCGGCTTCGCCGAGCCGCTGATGTACTTCATCTTCATTATTCTCTCGACCCTGCGGCTCGATTTCTGGCTATCAACCTTCACCGGTTTCGTCGCGGCGGCCGGGCTGTTCGTCGTCGCGCTGATCTACGATTCGGCCAGCGGCATCGGCGAGCCCCAGACCTACTTTCACGCGGTGCGCAGCACCATCATCCTGATCTGCGGCGTGCTCGCAGGCTCTGTCGGCGCGCAGTTGCGGCGGCAATTTGCCGCGAGCATCGCGGCGGCCACCGCACGCGATCGCGTGACCAACCTGTTCGGCCAGCACGTCTCCCCGCAGGTGGTGGAGCGGCTGATGGCGGAGGGGACGAGCGCTGCCGGCGACGTCCGCCGCGTCGCGGTGATGTCGTCGATTTCCGCGGCTTCACTGCCGGCGCGCAGTCGCGCTCGCCGCAGGAGGTCGTCGACCGGCTCGACGGCGCGTTCGCGGTGCTGGTCGAGATTCTCGACCGCCAGGGCGGGATCGTGAACAAGTTTCTCGGTGACGGCTTCCTGGCGCTGTTCGGCGCGCCCCTGGAGGCCTCCGACGCCGCGCATCGCGCGGTCGCCGCAGGCCGCGAGATGCTGACCGCGATGGACCGCATCAACGCGCAGACGAGCTGGCCGCTCAGGATCGGCATCGGCATCCATTTGGGCGAGGTCATCGCCGGCAATATCGGCTCGCCCCGGCGCAAGGAATACACGGTGATCGGTGACACCGTGAATTTCGCCTCGCGACTGGAGGCCCTGAACAAGGAGTTCGGCTCGCAGCTGCTGATCTCGGCGTCCGTGCGCGAAGCGCTCGGTGACGACGGCGACGATGCGGTGGCGCTCGGCAAGGTCACGGTGCGCGGCTATGAGCAGCCGGTGGCGGTGTTTCAACTGGGGTAGGTGCCTTCAACGGCCTCAGATGCAGCTCGCGTTTCGTTGATGGCGCGTGATGAAATTTCTCGCCGAGCTTTCCGCTCTTGCACTCTGGAAGTCGAAACGTCTCGCCTTCCGTTTGTCACGCGGAGAAAGCCAATGACCCGATTGACCTTTGTCTCGGCCGCCCTGATTGCCGCAGCCGTCTATCAAGTTCAGACCGCAGCCGCCCGCGACGTCGCCGCCGCGCGGCGCGCCACGCCCCACGCGACTGCGGATTGCGTGAGGGCTCCAGCAGTGGGCGCGTTTGCCTCTGCACCCTACAAGGAGCCGCCCTGCATGCCGAAGACGACGAACTGACGATCGAGACAGACGAGGTCGGGTTGGCGAGGTCCGCCGGCCCGACTTCGCGTCGGGTGCGGTATCAATGTAGTGCTTGACTCGCCTCTCATCTAGTCATCTATATGACTAGATGAATTCGGCGCCTCTCGACGACCGCCTGCCACGCTACCAGCGCTTGCGCGACGATCTCGCCGCGCGGATCAACCGCAATGAGTGGCGGCCGGGCGAGCCGATCCCGTCGGAAGCCGAGCTTGGCGCCCATTACGGCGTTGCGATCGGCACGGTGCGCAAGGCGATCGACCAGCTCGTCAGCGACGCCGTGCTTGAGCGCCAGCAGGGCCGCGGCACTTTCGTGCGGCGCGCGCGCTTCAACTCCTCGCTGTTCCGCTTCTTCCGTTTCCAGTCCGAGAGCGGCGAGCGGCGCGTGCCGAAGAGCCGCATTCTCCGTCGCAAGAGCGTGCCGGCAACATCGGCGGTCGCATCCGCGCTGCGCGTTCCCGTCGGCGAGCCCGTGATCAGCCTGTCGCGCCTGCGCCTGATCGACGACGTGCCGCTGCTTGCCGAGGAGATCTGGCTGCAGCAGTCGCGCTTCGCGCCGATCCTTCAGATCGACACCTCCGAGTTCGGCGACCTGCTTTACCCGCTCTACGAGGAGCGTTGCGGCGAGGTGGTGGTCTCGGCCGAGGAAATTTTGACGGTCGAGACGGCCAACGAGATGCAGGCGCGGCTGTTGCGGCTGGAGGCCCACGCGCCGCTGATCGTCATCGAGCGTCTCGCGCTCGATCTGGAGCGACGACCGATCGAATGGCGGCGGTCGCGCGGACCGGCCGACCGCTTCCGCTACCACGCCGAGATCCGGTGAGCGCGGTCTTCAACGACATCAAGCAATAACGAGTACAGGGGTAGGAAGAATGTCGAACTGGTACAGCGAAAGCTCGCCGCTTGAGCGGCGCACGTTCTGGGCAAGCTTTGGCGGCTGGGCTCTGGATGCGCTCGACGTCCAGATGTTCGGCCTCGCCATCCCCGCGCTGATCGCGGCCTTCGGCATCAGCAAGGCCGATGCCGGCCTGCTCGGCTCGGTCACCCTGTTCTTCGGCGCGTTCGGCGGCTGGCTCGGTGGTGCGCTCGGCGATCGCTTCGGCCGCGTCAGGGCGCTCCAGATCACAGTCGCGACCTTTGCGCTGGCGACCTTCGCCTGCGCGTTCGCGATGAGCTTCACTCAGCTTCTGGTGCTCAAGGCGATCCAGGGCCTCGGCTTTGGTGCCGAATGGGCCTGCGGCGCGGTGCTGATGGCCGAGATCATCCGTCCCGAGCATCGCGGCAAGGCGCTCGGCTCGGTCCAGAGCGCCTGGGCGGTGGGTTGGGGCGCGGCCGTACTGCTGTCGGCGCTGGTCTTCACCTATGCGCCCGCCGATATCGCCTGGCGGCTGCTGTTCGCGCTGGGGCTGTTGCCCGCGCTCCTCATCATCTTCATCCGCCGCGGACTGAAGGAGCCGGCACGCGCCGTTGCGAGCGAGAAGACGCCGTTCTTCGCGACGCTGTCCGGCATCTTTCATCGCGACGTGCTGCGCTCGACCTTGATCGGCGGTCTGTTCGGCATCGGCGCGCATGGCGGCTACGCGGCGCTGACCACCTTCCTGCCGACTTACCTGCGCGAGGTGCGGCACCTCTCGGTGCTGGGCTCCAGCGGCTATCTCGCCGTCATCATCGTCGCCTTCTTCTGCGGCTGCGTGGCGAGCGGCATCGTCAGCGACCGCATCGGCCGCAGGGCCAACGTCGCGTTCTTCGCCAGCGCCTGCATCGCCACCGTGCTGGTCTATATCTTCGCGCCGCTGACGAATGGCGAGATGCTGGTGCTCGGCTTTCCCCTTGGCTTCTTCTCCGCCGGCATTCCCGCCAGCATGGCGGCACTGTTCAGCGAGCTCTATCCCGCGGGCGTGCGCGGCACCGGCGTCGGCTTCTGCTACAATTTCGGCCGCGTGGTCTCCGCGGCGTTTCCCTTCCTGGTCGGCTTCCTCAGCGATCACATCGGCCTCGGGCCGGCGATCGGCATCGATGCGGCATTCGCCTATTCGCTGGTGCTGATCGCGGTGCTGCTCCTGCCCGAAACCCGCGGCAAGGTCTTTGAGCAGGCCGCCGCGACGCGCGCCTGAGACAGGATGGGACGCAATGACCATGACATTTTGTCGAAGTGGCCTGACACGCCGCCAGTTTGGCGCGGGCGTCGCGCTCCTCGTGTCGGCTGCGACGAGTGCGGGCAGAGCGATGAGTGAGACAGCCTTGCCGACGATCGATACCCATGCCCACGTCTTCCATCGCGGGCTCAAACTCGCACCGGGCCGGCGCTATGCGCCGGACTACGACGCGCCGCTCGCTCTCTACCTGGAGCAGCTCGACCGCAACGGCATGACCAACGGCGTGCTGGTGCAGCCGAGCTTTCTCGGCATCGACAATTCTTATCTGGTCGAGAGCCTGAAGGCGGCAGCGGGCCGCCTGCGCGGCATCGCCGTTGTCGATCCCGCGGTGTCCGCCGACGAACTGCGCGCGCTCGACCGCGCCGGCGTGATCGGCATTCGCCTCAACCTCGTCGGCCAGCCTTTGCCCGATCTCGGCGCGGCCGAATGGAAGGCGCTGCTGGCGGAAGTGAAGTCAATGGGCTGGCAGGTCGAGGTCCAGCGCAACGCGTCCGATCTCGCGATGCTCGCACCGAAACTCCTCGATCACGGCGTCACCGTCGTGCTCGATCACTACGCGCTGCCCGATCCTAAGCTCGGCGTCGCCGATCCCGGCTTTCAATCGGTGCTGAAGCTGGGCACGACGCGGAACGTCTGGGTCAAGGTGTCGGCGCCGTACCGCAACGGTACTGCGGGCGAGAGCTTTGCCAAGGCTGCCTATCCGCTGCTGCGCGAGGCCTATGGTGTCGAGCGCCTGCTGTGGGGCAGCGACTGGCCACACACGCAATTCGAGGCCACGCAGGCTTACGAGAAGAACCGGCAGTTTCTCGACGAGCTGATCCCTGACGGAAGCGAGTGCGCGCAGCTGCTTGCCTCTCCGCGACCGCTTTTCCGCTTCTGACGCGCCAATCGCGATTGCTCCGAATGCTCCGAATTTTGGGGCATGACGGACGATATCGCCGGCTTGTAGACTGCCGGCGATGCGGCCGGTCGCGGCTGCGACTTGCATGAGGAAGTGAAGATGCAGCGCCGCTACATCACCGTCGACGTGTTCACCGACCGCGCCTTCGGCGGCAATCAGCTTGCAGTGGTGCTCGACGCCGGCGGGCTTTCGACCACGCAGATGCAGGCGATCGCAACCGAGTTCAATTATTCCGAGACGACCTTCGTGCTGCCGCCGCGTGACAAGGCCAACGATGCCGAAGTGCGCATCTTCACGCCGGTCAGGGAGATTCCCTTTGCGGGACATCCCAATGTCGGTACCTCCTTCGTGCTGGCCGGCCTCGCGAAGGAGCCGAAGCCGCGCCTGCTGTTCGAGGAGAAGGCGGGGTTGGTCGCGGTTGATATCAGGCGAGAGCAGGGCCGGGTGGCGAGCACCGAACTCACCGCGCCGCAGCCGCTGTCGCGCTTCGCGCAGGTTTCGGCCGAGGACGTCGCGGCCTGCATCTCATTGACCGCGAATGACATCAAGACTGATCGCCATGCGCCGCAGGTCGTCGGCGTTGGAACGCCGTTTCTCGTGGCGGAGCTGCATTCGCGCGATGCGCTCAAACGGGCCAGGCCCGACGCGGCGGCCTTCGGCAAGGTATTGCCGCGCGACGGTGCCTTCTCGGTGTGGTTCTACACGCAGGATGTCCCCGCGGCGGAGGCGCATTGCGAGCGGCAGGCGCGCATGTTCATGCGCGGCGCCAGCGGTCTCGTCGAGGACCCCGCCACGGGCAGTGCCACGGTTGCCGCCGCCGCGCTGTTCGCCGACCTCGATGCTACGCGCGACGGCGAATTGAAGCTCACGGTCGGCCAGGGCTTTGACATGGGCCGCCCGAGCATCCTCTTGACGCGCGTGCGCAAGCAGGACGGCAAGATCGTCTCCGCCCATGTCGGCGGGAGCTGCGTGCAGATGATGGAGGGGACGTTCCGCCTGGCGGGGGAGGGCTAAACTCTCTCAGCTCGTCATTCCGGGGCAGCGCGGAAGTGCTGAGCCCGGAATCCACTCATCCACCAACCCTGCGGCCCGATGGATTCCGGGCTCGCGCTGCGCGCCCCGGAATGACGGTGTAGCTAGACCTGCCGCCCCGCCAAGTTCTTCACCGCCACCCCATCCCGCGCCTCGATGATCTCTGCGATCATCTGCCGGTGGCAATGGGTGTGGTCGCGCTCATAGCAGAGCAGGCAGACGGGGCCGGCCTTCTTCACCAGCGCGGACAGCTCGTCGAGCTCTTCCTTGGCCTGCGGCGTCTTCAGGTGCTTTGAATAGACCTTCTCGAGCACGTCGTACTGGCCGCTGCGCGCGGCGAGGCGGCCTTCCTTCGGCGTGCCGAGCGCCGCGAGATGGACATAGGCGATGCCGCGCTCATCGAGGCCTGCGGCGAGCTGTTTCTTGGAGAAGCCCGGCCGCCGCGACGAGGTTACCGCGCGCACGTCGACCACGAGCTTGACGCCGGCGTGCTCCAGTTCATCGAGCACGGCCTTCGGCGGCGTCTGCTCATAACCGATGGTGAAGAGCTTGTTCGCCTTGGCCATCGAATACCTCAGGCCACTCGCGCGATCAGTTCCATGGCGCCGGCCGGCGCGCGTACCTTGCCTTCATGGATGACATAGGCGAACACGTCGCGCGGCTCCTTCTTGGGCTTTGCCTTGTCAACCTTCGGCAGGTCGTCGGGTTCGCCCCCTTCGGCCCAGGCTTGAAACCGCTTGCTCCAGGCATCGAGCTCCTTGGGCGGATAGCAGGTCTTGATCTCGTCATTGCCCTTCTGCAGCCGGGCATAGACGAAATCGCCGGCGACGTCGGCGATCGCCGGATATTTGCCGTGCTCGGCGAACACCACCGGCGTCTCGAATTCGCGGATCAGCGCCACGAAATCCGGCGTACAGAAACTGTCGTGGCGCACCTCAACCACATGGCGCAGCGCGCGGCCGTCGAGCTTGCGCGGCAACAGCTCGAGGAACTTGCCGAAATCGGCGCCGTCAAACTTCTTGGTCGGCGCGAACTGCCAGAGCACCGGACCGAGGTGGTCACCGAGTTCCAGCACCCCGGAATCATAGAACCGCTTGATGGAGTCGCCGGCCTCGGCGAGCACGCGGCGGTTGGTCGCGAAGCGCGGGCCCTTCACCGAGAACACAAAACCCTCCGGCACCTCGCTCGCCCATTTGCGAAAGCTCTCCGGCTTCTGCGAGCCGTAATAGGTGCCGTTGATCTCGATCGAGGTCAGCTTCGAGGCCGCATAGGACAGCTCCTTCGCCTGCGCGAGCTTCTCTGGGTAAAACACGCCGCGCCATGGCTCGAAGGTCCAGCCGCCGATGCCGATGAAGATGTTGCCGGATTTTCTTGACGCGGTTTTTGCTTTGGCCACGGGAGGATCTCGGATGGACGCGGGGAGGGCCTGCATCCTAATCAAAGGAGATGTGATTGGCCAGTTGTCGCGTCCCGTCTAAGCTTTGTACGGATCTGCAAAAAAGGAGAACAAGATGCGGATGCTGATCGTGGGGGCGGCGCTCGTGATGATGACATCTGCTGCCATGGCTGATGACGATGATGCGCGCGGCGCGCAGAAGCTCGCCATTCAGGGGCGCGACGATTACTGGCATTGCCTGGCGCGGGAATATTCGCGCGACAGCAATCAGGGCCTGTCGGAGCAGGATTTCAGCCGCTCGGTCGCGAGTGCCTGTCCCTCGGAGCGGCAGTACTACCGCGTGGCGCTGCTCGACTATCTGACCACGCAGTATCCGAGCATCGATTCCGGCGCCCATCTCGCCACTGCGAACAGGGCAGTCATGTCGGCGCAGAAGGACATCGTGACCGCCTTCGTCAAGCATCGGCCGCCGCAGAAGTAGCCCCCATGAGCCGTTGCGGTCCGGAGCCCTTCCGGCACCGCGTTCATCCATGGTATCACTGCCCCCATCTGGAACAGGGGTAGGTCGCATGTCGTCTGAGTCGGTGGGTGGCATTTGTGGCGCGATCGTCGCGGCGATCGTGCTGGCGGTCGCCGTCGTCTTCGGGCCGATCGGCCAGTTCGGCAAACCGCCCAAGCCCGCGAAGGTCGAGCCTGCGCCCGCGGCACCGGCCGCGCCCGCGCCGCGAGGCCCGGTGATCCGTGAAGTGCCGAACCAGTAGAGGCTGAAAAGGGGGGGCGCCCCCTTGCGAAGCGGCTTTGACGTTCCTACTTACCTCCCAACGGCGACGTCGAGCGAAGAGCTCCGGCGCCGGGACGACCTTGGAATAGCTTGGGCTGCGCCGGATGTACGCGCAGTCGGGTGTTCCGGGGTCGTTGGCATTTTAGGGCCCTTTTTGGCCATTTCCCCAGAGACCCCCGGCTTGGCAGCGCAGGACGTGGCGGATATACGCTCCCGTCATGCATGAAGCGATCAGACCGGGCCCCGAAAACCCGCCGCAGGCCCAAGATCACATCCAGGAGACGGGTTCGCGGTCGCCAGAGCTTTCGGTCGTCGTCCCGACCTTCAACGAACGCGACAACGTCACGGTGCTCTACCGGCGCCTGGAGGCGACGCTTGTCGGCATCGCCTGGGAGGTCGTGTTCGTCGACGACAATTCGCCCGACGCCACCTGGGACGTCGTGCGCGCGCTCGCCCGGCGCGACAGTCGGGTGCGCTGTATCAGGCGCATCGGCCGCCGCGGCCTGTCGGGCGCCTGCATCGAGGGCATCCTGGCCTCCAGCGCGCCTTATGCGGCGGTGATCGACGCCGATCTCCAGCACGACGAGACGCAACTGCCGAAGATGCTGTCGCTGCTCGCGAGCGGGCAGGCCGAGCTCGTCGTCGGCAGCCGCTATATCGAGGGCTATAAAAGCGAAGGTTTCAACAAGCAGCGCGCCGGCGCCAGCGCGCTCGCCACCGAAGTGGCCAAGCAGGTTTTGCGGGTCGATATCGCCGATCCGATGAGCGGCTTCTTCATGATCCGCCGCGACCGTTTCGAGCAATTGGCGCCGAAACTTTCGGTGCACGGCTTCAAGATCCTGCTCGACGTCGTCGCGAGTGCGCAGGGCACCCTGCGCGCGGTCGAAATTCCCTACACTTTCGGCGCGCGGCAGCACGGCGAGAGCAAGCTCGATTCCATGGTCGCGCTCGACTTTCTCGGCCTGGTGCTGGCGAAGCTGACCAACGACGCGGTGTCGCTGCGCTTCCTGCTGTTTGCGATGGTCGGCGGCATCGGCCTCGTCGTGCACCTCACCACGCTGTTCATCGCGCTCGAGCTGTTCAAGGCGCCGTTCGCGGAGGCGCAGGCCGCAGGCGCCCTCGTCGCCATGACCAGCAACTTCATCCTCAACAACTTCCTCACCTACCGCGACCAGCGGCTGAAGGGCTTTGCGGTTCTGCGCGGTCTGATCGCCTTCTACATCGTGTGCAGCGTCGGCCTGTTCGCCAATGTCGGCGTCGCCTTCTCGGTCTACGACCAGGAGCCGATCTGGTGGCTCGCCGGCATGGCCGGCGCGCTGATGGGCGTGGTGTGGAACTACGCGATGTCCGGACTGTTCGTCTGGCGCAAGAAATAGCGCGCGATGGGCGGGGCTGACGCGCGGATCGTCCGCAATACCGCGGTGGTGATTCTTGCGCTGATCGCGCTGCGGCTGGTCGCCGCCGCCTTCACGCCGATCACCTTCGACGAAGCCTATTACTGGATGTGGTCGAAGAGCCTTGCGGGGGGGTATTACGACCACCCGCCGATGGTCGCCTATGTGATCCGCGCCGGCACCATGATCGCCGGCGATACCGAGCTCGGCGTGCGGCTGGTCTCGATCCTGCTTGCGCTGCCGATGAGCTATGCGATCTATCGCTCGGCTGCGATCCTGTTCGGCGGCGCGCGCCTCGCGGCGAACGGTGCCGTCCTGCTCAACGTGACGCTGATGGCGGCGGTCGGCACGATGATCGTCACGCCGGATGCGCCGCTGCTGGTCGCTTCCAGCTTCGTGCTGTTCTTCCTCGCAAAGGTGCTGGAGACCGGGCGTGGCGCCTGGTGGCTCGCCGTCGGCGCAGCGGTCGGCGCGGCCCTGCTGTCGAAATACACCGCGCTGTTCTTCGGGCCGGCGATCCTGATCTGGCTTGCGGCCGTGCCGAAGCTCAGGCGCTGGTTCCTGTCGCCCTGGCCCTATCTCGGGGGCCTTGTTGCGTTCGCACTGTTCCTGCCGGTGATCCTCTGGAATGCGGACCATCAATGGGTCTCGTTTGCAAAGCAGTTCGGCCGCGCGCGAATCGAGGATTTTCGTCCCGTCTTCATCGCCGAGCTGATCCCGACTCAGATCGCGTTTGCCACACCGCTCGTCTTCATTCTCGGTTCGATGGGGCTTCATGTGCTGACCTGGCGCAGGGCCGGCGCGCTGGCCTCGCGCGTGCTGATCGAGACGATGTTCTGGACCATCGTCGCCTATTTCGTCTGGCACTCGCTGCATGCCCGGGTCGAGGCCAATTGGTTCGCGCCGGTCTATCCGCCTTTCGTCGTCGCCGCGGCAGCCGCCGCCAACCTCGCGCAGTGGAAGCCGCGCCAGCGGCGCCTCGTGGATTTCTGCCTGCGCTGGGCCGCGCCCGTCGGCATCGTGATGTTTGCCGCGCTCATCGTGCAGGCCAATACGGGCGTGCTGTCCGGCTATCGCCGCGATGCGACCGTGCGCAGCGTCGGCGTCGGCTGGCGCGAGCTCGCGGCGGAGATCGAAGCCGTACGCGCCCGCGTCGGCGCCAGCTGTATCCTGACGCCGGACTACGGCACCACGGGCTGGCTTGCGTTCTACCTGCCGCGCGGCACTTGCGTGGTGCAGCAGAGCCAGCGCATCCGCTGGGTCAACATGGGCGAGCCCGATCCGAAGCTGCTCGCGGGCAAGCTCATCTATGTCGACGAGCTGCGTCCCGACGGACATCCCTTCCTCAACGACCTCTTCGCGCAGGTGACGCGCGTTGCGGAGTTGCAGCGCAAGCGGGGGCCGCTTGTCATCGAAACCTACGGTATCGATTTGCTGGAAGGTGCCAGGGGCGAGATCCTGGACCGCTCGCCACCACCGGAGGCGCGGTAGCGGGTCTCAGGGCCTCAGCCCGCCATGTCGGCCTCGGCCGCCGCCTGTCCCGGCTGTCTCTCGTCACGCCAGAACCAGACTGTGACCGTGCCGGAGCGGCCGCGCACCTGCGTGCGTAGCGGACCTCTCAGGGTGCTGTCGGGATCGCCGAGGAAGTCGGCCGCATCCAGCAGCCTATCGCTGAGCGCGAGCCGCGCATCGTGCTGGGCGGCGACCTCCATCAGCCGGCTCGCCACGTTGACGGTGTCGCCCGTCGCGGTGATGTGCTGGTGGCTTCCGCCGAGGCGCGATGCGACGATCGGGCCGAAATGCGCGCCGATCTTGAAGTCGAGCTGATCCCTGATCGAAGGCGGCAGCGATGCCATCCAATCCTGGACGGCGCGATGCAGGTCGATCGAGCATTTGAGGGCGCGGGCCGCGTCATCGGGCATCGCGCGCGGCAGGCCGAACAGGATCATGGCGCCGTCCCCGAGAAAGCCGGTGATCATCCCGCCGGACGAGACGGCCGACTTGTCGACCAGCGCGTGAAATGCCTTCAACAAGTCCTGAAGCGTATCCGGATCGGTCCGTTCGCTCAACGTGGTGAAGCCGGAGAGATCGATGAAGACGACAGCGGCGTCCTGGCGGACCGGCTTTGCCAGGAAATCGGGATCGCGCGCCAGCCACTCCTGCACGGCCGGCGCCTGGAATTGCGCCAGGGATCTGCTCTGTGCCGTCAGGTACTGCGTCCTGCGGTTTCCGGCCCACAATTGCACGCCGGCAAAGACCGCAACCGGCGGCACCGCGGCTGCCAGCGTAGTTGCGGCATTGAGCCAGACGCCGTGCGTGAACGCGAACAGGTTGAGCGCGGCCCAGGCAACCATCACCGCGGCGGCCGCGACGAGGCCGAGCGTGCTTCGCCGCCAGGCGAGCAGGCCCACCAGCAGCATCGGCAGCAGGATCGCGGCAAGCGCGTCGGCGATATGAACCTTGCGGTCGCGCAAGATGCCGTCGCCGGAGATGAGATGGGTGATTGCAGTCGAGACGACCTCGACGCCCGGCATCAGGGAGTCGAACGGCGTCGGGAAGAAGTCACCGCCGCCGGCAACGGACGCGCCGATCACGACGATCCGGTTCTCGATGGCCGCGCGGTCGAGGGTGCCGTCGAACACGTTCTGCGCGCTCAACGTGCGGATCGTGCGGCGCGGGCCGTAATAGGTGATCGGCAGCGCGAAGTCGGTGTCGGTCGGAACTGCGCGATCGCCGAGCATGAGATGGTCGGGAGCAATCGTCAGCGGCTTGTCGAGTGCCCGCGTCGCGACCCGCAGCGGAAACGACAGCTCGACCTTGTCGCCCGTCCTGAACAGCATCGGCACCGAGAGCGGGGAGCCGGACTGTCCCGTCGCAACGTTGACGATGCCGACCTCGGCGTGATCGGCGAAGGCCGGCAGCGGCAGCAGGAAACGCTCCGCCTGGGGCAGGGCGGTGAGCGGCTCTCCGCCGCTCCTTGCCACGCTGGAGCTGGCGGTTGGAAAGATCGCCGCGGCGGCAAGGATCGTGGGACCGGCGGCGAGCGAACGCGCCAGTACGGCATCGCCGAGTCCGGCGCCGCGATCGACCAGCAGGAGGTCGATGGCGATGACCTTCGGCTTGAATTGCGCGATGGCGTCGACGACCCGCGCGAGATCGGCGCGGGGGAGCGGGTAGTGGCCGCCGCGCTTCACGACGGTATCGTCGATCGCAACGATGGTGACGAGGTCGGGGGCACGCTGGACGCCGCGCGCCAGCGTGCGCAAATCCGTCAGCGTTGCCTCGAGACGATCGAGAAAGCGCAGATGACCGTTGGCGTGACCGGCATAGATGCCGGCGCCCCACAACGCGGTGAGGACGAGCGCAACCAGGATCTGAACGCGTCGGCTACTCATATGGCCGTTCTGCAATCCGCTCTCTTGTCCAAAACCTACTGTTCCAAATCTACTGTCCGAGCCTCGCCATCAAGGCGTCGATGCGCGGCTGGCCCCAGCGTTTGACCTCCAGCGTCCCGGCCGCTTCGACGTCGACGCCTTCGCCCGGTCCGAGCACGACGCCGCGTCCACGAGCCCTGCGGCTCACGCCGACACGTCCGTCGGCGACGAAGACGGACGTCTTGCCGTCAGCGGCATCGACGGCCCATTTCGTGCCGCGCACCGCGGCAATCGCCTGCGGCGTCAGCACCTTGAAGGGATTGCCGCCGCGCTTCTTGGGAACTTCGACGAGCAGCGCCTTGCTGCTCAATTCCACGGAGTCAATATGTCCGTCGCGGTTGGCGTCCTTAAGTTCAAATCTGGCGCCATTTTCAGCAACGATTGTGATGCCGTTGTCGCAGCGCCATGTCTGCGTGCCGGCGGCGGACGGCGATGATGTGCAACCTGCATTGGCATTGGCAGGCTGCGCGGCAGCCTGTCCGATCAACAGAAACGACCACGCCAGAGCGAATAATCCGGCGCGCGCGCCCCTTTTCATGTCAGCCTCCATTCGCGTGGTCGGCACATTTCAAGGCAATGTTGATACGGTACCGTATCACGTGCCGAGGCTGCTGAAAAGTGCCGTGCTGGCAGCTATTTTATCGCCCAGCGCATGTCCAGATTGAGCGCGATCAACTTTCGGTCACGCCGGCGTTCGCTTGAGCCCGTGACAATCAGCGTCAACGGCAGGCTTGTCGACGGTCGATTGGCGCGTGCGCCCATCGAATGAAAGGCGGACTCCCCAGCCTCGCGCAACGCTTCGTCGCTATGGTCAAGCGGTATTTAAGATCACGAAAACGGCGTAGTTGGATGCGTCATACGGCGCTGCTGGAGACGCCAGATGATCGCGCCAAACTGGCCGAGAATTATGGTTAACAGCCCCGCCTAAGTCCGTAGTTCTGCGGGCTTTTTCTCTAAATGGGACAGCATGACGGGTTGCCCCATATCCGCCCGAACTTAATCTGCATTTAACTAAAAGTCGCCTTAATGACGCTCCGACCCTCTGCGAGATGCAGCTCTCGGAACGTGACCAGCAGCGGCACTTCGAAGGGGGACTGAGTGACACCGTCCTGGACGCAAGGCGAATGAGTACGAGTATCGCTGCGCAAAGTAACGCGGCACGGAAGTCCAAGAAATCTTCTCGGAAGTCTTCCCGGAAAGTGACCACCCAAAACGTGCTTGGCGCGGCTGCGATCGGCTGCCTCGTGCTCGGTGCCGGCTGGACCGTCTACAGCAACATCTTTGCCGCGAACGTCTATCCGACGGTGGGCAGCACCGGCTACGACGAGCCCGTGATCAAGCGCGCGCCCAAGGTTGCGCTGCGCGAGGCGGGCGAGGCTGTGAAGGAAGCCTTTGCGCTGCTGCCCGACCAGGTGCAGGTGGTCGCGCCGATCACGCGCGAGATGTTCAACGAGCGCTTTGCCGCAGCGGCCACCCAGGGCGTGGAGTCGAATGCGGCAAGCGCTGCGCCGCAGGCGCCCGCGACCAAGGTTGCCGAAGCCAAGGACACGGCGAAGCCGGCCGCGCCCGTGAAGGTTGCGGAAG
Organism: Bradyrhizobium centrolobii; assembly: GCF_001641635.1. Classification (GTDB taxonomy): domain Bacteria; phylum Pseudomonadota; class Alphaproteobacteria; order Rhizobiales; family Xanthobacteraceae; genus Bradyrhizobium; species Bradyrhizobium centrolobii. Next base: position 152,197 of record NZ_LUUB01000078.1, on the reverse strand, counting down.
CGCCGAAGGCGCAGGGCCCCGCCAAGATCGCGGATGCTGCGAAGGCCAAGCGCGGCGCTGAAGCGCCGGTGCAGCTTGCCTCGGCCGAGCCGGCCGAGACCGCGCACCTGCCAGAGGCGAAGCCGAAGTCCTTCGCCGATCGCGCCAAGGCGGCGGTGATGGCGATCACCGGGCCGCGCCAGTCGATGGTGGAGAAGCTCTGGGGCAAGCGCGAGCCGTCCGGCGGGCTCCTGGCCTATGCGTCGGCCGATGCCAGCGTGACCGCGAGCATCGCGCCGAGGGAGCAGAACCCGATGCTCGGCGGTTCGCCGCCCTATGAGCGCGACACTGCGGTCTACGACATCACGGCCAAGACGGTTTATCTGCCCGACGGCACCAGGCTCGAGGCGCATTCCGGCCTCGGCTCCAATCTCGACGATCCGCGCTCCTCGCGCGTCCGCATGCGCGGCGTGACGCCGCCGCACATCTACATGCTGAAGCCGCGCGAAGCGCTGTTTCACGGCGTGCCCGCGCTACGCCTGACCCCGATCGGCGGCGAGAACGCGATCTACGGCCGCGACGGGCTGCTTGCCCACACCTTCATGCTCGGGCCGAACGGCGATTCCAACGGCTGCGTGTCGTTCAAGGACTACTACGCGTTCCTCGATGCCTATCGCAACAAGGGCATCCGCAAGCTCGCGGTGCTGGCGCGCGTGCAGTGATCCGCGCTTGGAGCATGATCCGGAAAAGTGTGCAGCGGTTTTCCGAATAGATCATGCTCAAACAATAACCTTAAAGCGCAATGACGATTCATCCCAATCTCATTGCGCTTTAGGCCGTGACCGTCTTGCGCAGCGCCATCTCGGTTGCGATCGCTTCCCTCACGGCAGGCCGCGCCTGCATGCGTTCGAGATAGGCTGACAACGACGGCCATTGCGCAATGTCGACGCCTGCGGGACGGAGCAGCAGCAAGGCCCAGGTGAGATGCGCATCCGCCACGGTGAACCGGTCGCCGACGAGGAATTCGCGGTCGGCGAGATGCGTGGCAGGCACCGACAGTGTCTGTCCGATTCTCGCGCGCGGCTTGGCGAGCGACGCGTCGTCCTTGTACCAGAAGGTCGGAAACAGGAACGCCTTGTGGATCTCGGCGCCGATGAAGCTTAGCCACTCCTGCAGGCGATAGCGATCCGGATCGCCGGGCCGCGGCGCAAGGCCGAGCTCAGGCTTCAAATCGGCGATATATTGCAGCACCGCCGCGCTCTCGGTCAGCCGTTCGCCATTCTCCAGGATCAGGACCGGAACGGCGCCTTTCGGCGAAACGCTTCGGAAATCGCTGCCGTCGTCCACGACCTTCTTGGTCCAGATATGGGCGAGGTGATAGCGCGCCTCGATGCCGGCTTCCGTCAGCGCGATACGGCTGGCGAGCGAGCAAGCCATCGGAAAGAAATAGAGCTGCAGCATCGCGCGCTCCGTCACTTCAGCGCATCGCCGCGTGCGATGATCGCGAAGCGATCCGACAGCTCGGCCAGCGCGACCTCGTGGATCGTCCGGGCGTCCAGCGTGCCGCCGCGGCCGTCGGGCAGATCGCGGGTGGCGCAGGCATCGGCCGCGATCGTGGTGCGAAGACCGAGGTCCAACGCGGCGCGCGCGGTCGAGCTCACGCACATGTGGGTCATGAACCCCGCCAGCACGATGTTCTTGCGTCCGGTCTCCGCGAGCCGGGCTTGCAGGTCGGTGCCGGCAAAGGCGTTCGGCAGCGCCTTCTCGACGACCTGTTCGGTCGCAAGCGGCGTCAGGTTCGTAACGATCGCTCCGCGCTCGGCCTCGCGGTCGAACAGGCCGCCGGCGCGGCCCTTGTGCGCGATGTGGAAGATTGCAGCGCCGCTCTGGCGCGCGCGTGCAAGCAGGCGGGCGGCAGAGGCGATCGCGCTCTCCGCATCCGGCAATGCGAGCGGGCCGGCGCGGTATTCGTTCTGGACGTCGATCAGGACGAGACAGGAGTCGCCGAGCCTGGGCAGGTTCAGATCGGCGCCGGCGAGTTCAAGCAGGGTCTTTGGGGCGGTCATGAGGGCCTTTCCAGGAAGCGGGACCCGAGCAGCCTAGCGCGGCTCGGGCCCGCGATCGTGCAGGACTTCTGCAGCAGATGGCTGCAGATTTGCAGGCCGGGCTGGCGGCGTGCTAATCGATGCGGATGAACTGGGATGATCTGCGCATCATCGCGGCTGTTCGGGACGAGGGCACCTACGCCGGTGCGAGCGCGCGGCTGCGCATTGACGAGACGACGGTCGGGCGGCGTCTCGGCCGCATCCAGCGCGACCTTGGCGTCCCCCTGTTCGAGGCCGTGGACGGCGTGCGCCGGCCGACTCGACACTGCGAGAAGGTGCTCGAGCACGTCGGTGCGATTGCCGGACATGTCGCCGAGATCGGTCGCATCAGGGAAAGCCAGCCAGGTCCGGTCGGGCGGCTGCGTATCGCCTCCACCAATTCGGTCGCGGAGGAGCTGCTCGCGCCGCGCGCCGAGCAGTTCCTGCGCGACAATCCGGGCCTGACGCTGCAATTCCTGACGTCGAGCGAGAACGTCAAGTTCTCGCGCTGGCAGGCCGATCTCGCCATACGGCTGCGCAAGCCGGAGAAGGGCGACTTCATGATCTCGAAGCTTGCCGAGGTGCGGCTGTATTTCTTCGAGCCGGCCGAGACCGTCGATGCCGCGCCGGTCGTCTGCGCCTATCCCGACGAGCTCGCCGCGATCCCGGAGTCGCAGTTCCTGCGCGCAAGGCGCCTGAGCGCCGCGCGCTGCATCACCGACAATGTCCGCGTCATCCAGACGCTGATCAGGTCGCATCGCGCCATCGGTGTTTTGCCGGAGCATAACTGCGCCGCGCTGCTGGTCGATCGCAGCCTGCGAGCGACGCTGCTTGACAAGCGGCGCGACGTCTGGCTGCTGGTGCAGATCCATCTCAGGCGCGATCCGGCGACGCGCCTGACCATCGACTGGCTGCGCCTCTGCTTCAGGGATCTCGCGCGCCGTTGACTGCCGACAGGTGCAGACGTCGCCAAGTGCTCCCGCGTTGAACGCAGTCCGGACGCTGCGCGACCAAGTTCGGGGATTGCAAGGATTGCGCGCGCCCCTAGGTTGCGTAATCGTCGCGACGACCACAGTCTTGATCAGGGCAGGCGCATGACCACTCTTCAGGAAACCATCCGGCCGTCGGCGCAGTCCAGGGAATGGAAGGCGATCGTCATCCTGATCCTGCTGATCCCGGTGTTGTGGTCGCCGCCGTTCCTCGTTCGCTTCTTCCTGTTCCAGCCGTTCAACATACCTTCCAGTTCGATGGCTCCGACGCTGGTCGTCGGCGATTATGTGTTCGCTGCAAAATATGCCTACGGCTACGGCCGCTATTCTTTTCCCTTCGCGCCGTCCTGGCTGTCGGGCCGCGTCTTTGCCGCCGAGCCCGAGTACGGCGACGTCGTTGTGTTTCGCTCGCCGAAAGACACGTCGGTCGACTACATCAAGCGTGTGGTCGGGCTGCCCGGCGACCGCATCCAGATGCGTCAGGGAGAGCTCATTCTCAACGGCAAGCCGGTAACCCGCCTTCCTCGCATGGACACGCTCGGTGGCGTCGCCTGCGGACTCGAACCCGGCGCGAAGATCAAGCGCTGGCGCGAGGTGCTGCCGAACGGGGTGAGTTACGAGACCTATGACTGCATCGACAACGGCTTCTACGACAACACCGACGTCTACACGGTGCCGCCAGGCCATCTCTTCGTGCTCGGCGACAACCGCGACAACTCAACCGACAGCCGCGTGATGACGGCGATGGGCTTTGTGCCGATGGACAATCTCGTCGGCCGGGTGACGCGGATCTTCTGGTCGGTCGTGCCGAACGGCGAGCCGCGTGGTGGGCGGATCGGGAAGGTGCAGTGAGGCGGAACTGTTTCATCCCGTCATTCCGGGGCGGCGCGAAGCGCCGAGCCCGGAATCCATTGATCCACAAGCTCAGCTCGCAATTTGCGCATACAGGTCGATCCACTGTGGATTCCGTTCTTCAATGAGCCGGATCTTCCATTCCCTCCGCCACTTCTTCAATTCCTTCTCACGTTCGATGGCGGTGACGGGATCGTCGTAGATCTCGAACCATACCAGCCTGTCGACTGCGTATCGCTTGCTGAAACCAGCAACAGCTTTGCTCTTATGCTCGTGGATGCGGCGGACGATATCGTTCGTCACGCCGAGATAGAGCGTGCCGTATTTTTTGCTGGCGAGGAGGTAGACGTAGTAGGCCATGCGCGTGCGGTGAAATGGATTCCGGGCTCGGCGCTGCGCGCCGCCCCGGAATGACAGGGAGGCTACCACCTCTGCGTGTTCAGCCAAAAACAAAAACCCCGGCATTGCTGCCGGGGTTTCGCATTTCTTGGTTTCGCCAGAACGGCTGGATCAGAAGTCCATGCCGCCCATGCCGCCGCCCGGGGGCATCGCCGGACCGGCGCCGCCCTTCTTGGGCAGCTCGGCGACCATGGCTTCCGTGGTGATCAGGAGAGCCGCAACCGAGGCTGCGTTCTGGATCGCGGTGCGCACGACCTTGGTCGGGTCGATGATGCCCTTGGTGACGAGGTTGACGTACTCGCCGGTCTGGGAGTCGAAGCCGTAGTTGTAGGTCTTGTTCTCCAGGATCTTGCCGACGATCACCGAGCCGTCTTCACCGGCGTTGATCGCGATCTGGCGAGCGGGAGCCGACAGCGCCTTGCGCACGATCTCGACGCCGGTCTTCTGATCGTCGTTCTTGGTGCGCAGGCCCTTGAGCTGCTCGGAGGCACGGAGCAGGGCGACGCCGCCGCCCGGGACGATGCCTTCCTCGACAGCCGCGCGGGTCGCATGCATCGCGTCATCAACGCGATCCTTGCGCTCCTTCACCTCGACCTCGGTCGCGCCGCCGACGCGGATCACCGCGACGCCGCCCGCGAGCTTGGCGAGACGCTCCTGGAGCTTCTCACGGTCGTAGTCCGAGGTGGTCTCCTCGATCTGCGCCTTGATCTGGGCCACGCGCGCCTCGATGTCGGCCTTCTTGCCGGCGCCGTTGACGATCGTGGTGTTCTCCTTGTCGATCATCACCTTCTTGGCGCGACCGAGCATGTTGAGCGTGACGTTCTCGAGCTTGATGCCGAGGTCTTCCGAGATCGCCTGGCCGCCGGTCAGGATCGCGATGTCCTGCAGCATGGCCTTGCGGCGATCGCCGAAGCCCGGAGCCTTGACGGCCGCGACCTTCAGGCCACCACGGAGGCGGTTCACGACGAGAGTGGCGAGAGCTTCACCCTCGACGTCCTCGGCGACGATGACCAGCGGCTTGCCGGTCTGCACCACGGCCTCGAGCAGCGGGAGCAGCTCGTTCAGCGAGGAGAGCTTCTTCTCGTTGATGAGGATGTAGGCGTCATCCATCTCAACGCGCATCTTGTCGGCGTTGGTGACGAAGTAGGGCGAGATGTAGCCGCGATCGAACTGCATGCCCTCGACGACGTCGAGCTCGGTCTCGAGCGACTTGGCTTCCTCGACGGTGATGACACCCTCGTTGCCGACCTTCTTCATGGCGTCGGAGAGGAACTTGCCGATCTCCGCGTCGCCGTTGGCCGAGATGGTGCCGACCTGGGCGATCTCGTCGTTCGAGGTGACCTTCTTCGAGTTCTTCTCGAGGTCCGCAACCACGGCTTCGACCGCGAGGTCGATACCGCGCTTGAGGTCCATCGGGTTCATGCCGGCGGCGACCGACTTGGCGCCTTCCTTCACGATCGCAGCCGCGAGCACGGTGGCGGTGGTGGTGCCGTCGCCGGCCGCGTCAGCGGACTTGGAGGCGACTTCGCGCACCATCTGGGCGCCCATGTTCTCGAACTTGTCGTCGAGCTCGATCTCCTTGGCGACGGTGACGCCGTCTTTGGTGATGCGCGGAGCGCCGAACGACTTGTCGAGCACGACGTTGCGGCCCTTCGGGCCGAGGGTGACTTTCACCGCATTGGCGAGGATCTCGACGCCGCGCAGCATCTTGTCGCGCGCTTCAACCGAGAATTTGACTTCTTTGGCTGCCATCTGGATTTTTCCTTGAGATGTTGGCTTGGGTGGGAGAGGGGGCTGTTAGGCCGCCTTCTTCTTGGAATCGCTGACCTCGAGAACGCCCATCACGTCGCTCTCCTTCATGATCAGCAGGTCCTGGCCGTCGATCTTGACTTCGGTGCCGGACCACTTGCCGAACAGCACGCGGTCGCCGACCTTCAGGTCGATCGGGATCAGCTTGCCGGATTCATCGCGGCCACCGGGGCCAACAGCGACGACTTCGCCCTGGGAGGGCTTTTCCTTGGCAGTGTCGGGAATGATGATGCCGCCAGCGGTCTTCTCTTCTGCGTCGATGCGCTTGACCACGACGCGGTCGTGAAGCGGACGGAATTTCATGCAGTCCTCCTAAGCAGTTGCACGAGTTGAGGATTTTTAGCTTGTTAGCAATCGTTGCCCGCGAGTGCTAGCACGAGCGAGGCTGAAATAGGACAGGAATTTTGCGGGGGCAAGGGCTTCTAGCAGAAAAATCAGCACTCGAAAGCGCGCTCTGCCAGATTCCCTTTACCATCGTTAACCGCCTGTCCGCCCCGGTATTAGCACGGGCCCGCATCTGCTGCTAACGCATTGAATTTCAACAGCTTGTTAAACTTTTGGGCTTGAGATGAATTGTCGGTTTGCGTCACATTTCTCTCATGTGAGCGCATCTCCACCGGGTGGCTTCCCGGGGCACGGATCAAGCCACCCCTGAATGTTAAGCGCTCCTGCAAAGGAGGTTGGCATGGGCATACGGGTTGGGGGCGTTTCCGAGGACTTCCGGAAACAGATGCTGGGCTACGGCCTGACGACGGCGCAAATTCTCTACCGGATGCCGGATCACCCCTCGCTGCTCCAGACCTATATCTGGCAGAACTACGATGTCTTCCCGAAATTCCCGGCGCTGACCGACTTCCTGGCGTTCTGGGAGGAGAAGCTCGACGGTCCCCTGTTCTCGGTGACGGTGGCGCACTCCAAGCTGATCAAGCCCGCCGAGCTGCGCGCCGTGGATGGCGTGTTCAGGCTGAACTGAAGGCCCAACGTCAGATCTCGTATAGGGTGGGTTAGCGAAGCGTAACCCACCTCTTTGTTCGCCGCGTCGACAGAAGTGGTGGGTTACGCCTTCCGCCTTCGCTCGTGGAGCTGCGGCGGACGTTGCCGGCTAACCCACCCTACGATTCCCATTTCTGTGCTAGCCTCTTTCTCCATAACAACAACGGGAGGCAGCCATGGCCAAGTCCAAGAAGCCGACATCACGCAGCGCGGCGCAGTCCGCGGTGAGGAAGAAGTGGAGCGGCAGCAAGGCCGCGGCGCGGTCCTCGGCGCGCAAGGCGGTGAAGGCGAAGGCGCGGACGACACCGGCCAAATCCTCCGTCAGCAAGTCGTCCGTCAGCAAGTCGTCCGCCCGGAAACCTGCGCGACCGAAGCAGCGCATCGCCGTCAGCCATCACCGCGAAGAGGATTTCCGGACGGACGGCCTGCGCGCCTATGCCAAGTATCGCGACCTCGGCATTTCCGCCGCGACCCACGGCCTGGCGCAGGCGCATGTCATCCGCCTGCTGCCGCCGTGCAATCCGGACGAGGTCTCAAAGCTTCACTATCACGACGTCGAATTCCAGATGGTCTATGTGCTCAAAGGCTGGGTGAAGACCTACATGGAGGGGCAGGGCGAGACGATGATGACGCAAGGCAGCGCCTGGACCCAGCCGCCGAAGATCAAGCACATGATCCTGGATTATTCGGATGACGTCGAACTGCTGGAGGTGATCCTGCCGGCGGCGTTCAAGACGGTGGAGTTGAAGGCGTAGGCGCGCGCTCTCTCCACCGTCATTGCGAGGAGCCCTTGCGACGAAGCAATCCAGAGCGTTTCCGCGGATACATTTCTGGATTGCTTCGCTTCGCTCGCAATGACGGTGCTCCGACGTCAGCTTCGTAGCCCGGATGGAGCGAAGCGAAATCCGGGGCGACTGCCTGCGACGGAGACACTTTCCCGGATTACGCTGCGCTCCATCCGGGCTACGCGCTGTCGCGACACGGTTGTCCCTTCGTCATTCCGGGGCGCGCCAACGGGTCCGCGCGAAGCGCGGCCCGATGACAGGCTCCGCGCGAGCCCGGAATCCATTTCGCCGCTTGTGTTGCTGCGCGATGGATTCCGGGCTCGCGACTTCGTCGCGCCCCGGAATGACCGGCGGAGAAAGCCTACGTCAGCACCCCCACGATCGCCCCCATCAAACATGTCGTCAGCGTCCCTGACACGATCGACTTCAGCCCGAGCGCATTGATCTCCTCGCGCCGCTCCGGCGCCATCACGCCGAGGCCGCCGATCATGATGCCGAGGCTCGCGAAATTGGCGAAGCCGCACATCGCGTAGAGCATGATCAGGCGCGAGCGCGGGTCGAGCGCGTCCGGCGCGAGCTTGGACAGATCGACATAGGCGATCAATTCGTTGAGCACGGTCTTGGTGCCCATCAGGCTGCCGGCCGTGACCGCCTGATCCCAGGGCAGGCCCATCAGCCAGCACACCGGCGCCATCACGAGGCCGAGCAGACGCTGCAGCGAGATCGAAGCGCCGCCAATGTTCGGCAGCAGGCCGAGGAGGGCGTTGACGAGATAGACCAGCGCCACCAGCACCAGCAGCATGGCGACGATGTTGAGCAGCAGCTCGAGGCCGGCGCTCGTGCCTTTCACGATGGCATCCATCGTGCTGGAGACTTCCAACTCGGGATCCTCCAGCGTGCCGCCGGTGCGCACGCTGCTGGTCTCCGGCACCATGATCAGGCTGACGAGAATGGCGCCCGGCGCTCCCAGCACCGAGGCGATGACGAAATGCGCCGCCGCATCGGGAATGAGCGGCGCCAGCAGGGTCGCATAGAGCACGAGCACCGTGCCGGCGATGCCGGCCATGCCGCCGGTCATCACCAGGAACAATTCGCTGCGCGTCATCTGCTTCAGATACGGCCGCACGAACAGCGGCGCCTCGACCATGCCGAGGAAGATGTTGGCGGCGGTCGACAACCCGACCGCGCCGCCGACGCCGAGCGTGCGTTCGAGCAGCCAGGCCATGCCGCGCACGATCGGCGGCAGCACCCGCCAATAGAACAGCAGCGTGGTCAGCACGCTCATGACCAGCACGATCGGCAGCGCCTGGAAGGCGAGGATGAAATCGGCTCCGGGCACCTTCACGTCGAAGGGCGGGGCGCCGCCGCCGACATAGCCGAACACGAAGGACGAGCCGGCGCGCGAGGCCGATGAGATCGCGCCGACCGCGTCATTGATGGCGCCGAAGGCATGCGCGACGACCGGCAGCTTCAACAGCACGATCGCGGTGACGAAGGTGACGACGAGCCCGATCGCCGCCTGGCGCAGCGAGACCGCGCGACGGTTTTCGCCGAGCGCCCAGGCGATCAGCAGCAATGCGAAAATGCCGAGTGCCGATTGCAGCCGCAGCATGATGTCCCCAAACCCCCAATGATTATGGCAGCGCGTGCGTTGCAAAGGCAATGCCGGGAGGCCGCCGGAGCCTTCCGCTGTTGACAAGCTCGTCTGCGTCAGCCACGCGAGTCCTCATCAACATCACGCGGGAATGGTCCAGAAGGTGAGCCGGGAGGTGAGCGACGAGCGGGCGGTGCCAGCCAATCCGCCGGTCAGCGCTGGAGCGCTCCTCTCCCATCCCGCCTTCCTGTTCTTCCTGCTCTCGCGCAGCCTGTCGCGCTTTTCCAGCCAGATCGCGGCAGTCGCGATCGGCTGGCAGATCTACGATCTCACCGGTTCGGCCTTCGACCTGGGCATGGTCGGGCTCGTGCAGTTCCTGCCCACCGCGCTTCTGGTGTTCGTCGCCGGCCATGCCGCCGACCGCTTTGAACGCAAACGCGTCGTCCAGCTCTGCCAGCTCGTGGAAGCGGCGACCGCGCTCTACCTCGCCGTTATCACCTATCTCGGCGCGGTCGGCGAGGTGCAGATCTTCGTCGCGACCTTCGTGCTCGGCATCGCCGGCGCCTTCGAAAGCCCGACCACCGCGGCGCTGCTGCCGCTGATCGCGCCGCAGGGATCGCTCCAGCGTGCGACCGCGATCTCGAGCGGCGCGGCGCAGGTTGCCACCATCACGGGGCCGGCGCTCGGCGGCCTTGCCTATGCCATCGCGCCGCATCTCGCCTATGCCGTGATGGTGCTGTTCTGGATTCTCGGGATGATCCTGACCGGCTTCATCCAGCCGCGCCCCCAGGCGGTCGCCAAGGATACGAGCGCGGACAACATCTTTGCCGGCGTCCGCTTCATCCGCAGCAATCCGGCGATCCTCGGCACCATCTCGCTCGACCTGTTCGCCGTTCTGTTCGGCGGCGTCACCGCGCTATTGCCGATCTATGCCCGCGACATCCTCCAGACCGGTCCGGTGGGGCTTGGCGTGCTGCGGGCGGCGCCGGCGGTCGGCGCGCTGCTGATGACCATGGTGCTGGCGCGGCACGCGATCTCGCGGCATGTCGGCATGCGCATGTTCCAGGCCGTGATCATGTTCGGCATCGCCACCGTGGTGTTCGCGCTGTCGTCCTGGATGTGGCTGTCGGTGCTGTCGCTCGCTGTTCTCGGCGCTGCCGACACGGTCAGCGTCGTGATCCGCTTCTCGCTGGTGCAGCTGGCGACACCCGACGAGATGCGCGGCCGCGTCGGCGCGGTGAACTTCCTGTTCATCAACGCCTCGAACCAGCTCGGCCAGTTCGAGAGCGGGCTCACGGCCGCACTGTTCGGCGCCATGCCGGCCGCCGTGCTCGGCGGCGTCTGCACCATCGCGGTGGCGCTGTTGTGGATGAAGCTGTTTCCGAGCCTGCGGCAGGTGGAGCGGCTGGAGTAGGGGGTGAGGAGCGAAGGCTCTCTCATCCGTCATTGCGAGCGCAGCGAAGCAATCCAGAGTCTTTAGGCGGCGACAGTCTGGATTGCTTCGCTGCGCTCGCAATGACGATTGTGGAGGTGGCGCGTGGGTTTACTTCGCCTCACCCCGCTCGCCGGCAGCAGTCGGAACCCCGCATCACCTACTGTGCATGGGGTTGTTTTTCAGTTTTTTGAGTGAGGCGCAGATTTTGGGTGCCTGTCCTCTCCCCGTAAGGAACGGGGAGAGGGTGAGGAGAGAACTAGCCCCGTCCCACGAACGGCATCTTGCTCGCCATTACCGTCATGAACAGCACGTTGGCATCGAGCGGGAGACCGGCCATGTAGGCGACGGCATCGCCGACTGCCTTCGCGTCCATCCGTGGCTCGTGCTTCATCGTGCCGTCGGGCTGCATCACGCCCGGGCCGGCGACCATGCGGTCGGTCATGGGCGTTGCGGCGTTGCCGATGTCGACCTGGCCGACCGCGATGTCATAGGCGCGGCCGTCGAGATTGGAGGCCTTGGTCAGGCCCGTGATGGCGTGCTTGGTCGAGGTATAGGCCGCCGAGAACGGCCGCGGCGCGTGCGCCGAGATCGAGCCGTTGTTGATGATGCGGCCGCCGCGCGGGGTCTGGTCCTTCATGATGCGGAAGGCGTGCTGGGTGCACAGGAACGGGCCGGTGAGGTTGGTGTTCACCACCGCCTGCCACTGTTCGAGGCTCAGATCCTCGAAATTGACGGGCGGCGCGCCCATGCCGGCATTGTTGAAGAGCACGTCCAGGCGACCATAGGTGTCCGTCACCTTGGCGAACAGCGCGGCGATCGAGGCCGGATCAGTCATGTCGGCGGAGACACAGAGGCTCTTGCCCGCAGGGCCGAGCTTTGCGGTCTCCTCGAGCTTGTCGAGCCGGCGTCCGGCGAGCACCACGGTGAAGCCGGCGTCCATCAGCGCCAGCGCCGCCGCGCGTCCGACACCGGTGCCGGCGCCCGTCACCACTGCGATCTTTTTTGCTTCGCTCATCGTTTCCTGCCTTTTCTCTTAAGCTGTCAGGTTTTGGGTTCTTTTTCGTTCTTGTAGGGCGGGCGCGGGATGTTCTGGTGCGCCGCGCGCAATGCCGCCGACCAGCGCGAGCGCAGGTCGTGGAAATAGGGCTCACCCGCCTCGATGCGGTGATTGAGATCGGCATCGCAGGCATCCGAGCGGACCACCAGCACGTCGATCGGCAGGCCGACGCCGAGATTGGAGCGCATGGTCGAGTCCATCGAGATCAGGCCGGTCTTCAGCGCTTCATAGAGCTCGACGTCGTAATGCATGGCGCGGTCGAGCACCGGCTTGCCGTATTTGTGTTCGCCGATCTGCAAGTACGGCGTGTCGGTGGTGCATTCGATGAAATTGCCGGCGGTGTAGACCATGAACAGCCGCATGCGCGCGCCCTTGATCTGGCCACCGAACAGGAAGGACACGTCGAACGAGACGTCTTCGGATTTCAGCGCCGGTCCTTCCGTGGCGTGCACCGCGCGGATCGCCCGCCCGATGCGCTGGGCGGCCTGGAACATGGTCGGCGCGTTCATCAGCGTCTCGACCTCGCCCGTGTTGGGGTCTTCCAGGCCTTCGGTGAGGGTCGACAGCACCGACTGGCTGATGGCGAGGTTGCCCGCGCTCGCAATCGCCATGATGCGCTCGCCGGGCTTGGAGAAGATGTGGAGCTTGCGGAACGTCGAGACGTTGTCGAGGCCGGCATTGGTGCGGGTGTCGGCGATCATGACGAGCCCGTCCCGAACCAGGATTCCGCAACAATAGGTCATTTCCAGTCCCCGAGCGCGAGCGTTTGCGCGGAATTACTAGCCAATTTCAAAGGCTGCTCCAACCCCAATTCCCGCGAGGGCCGGGTTGAAACCTTGCCGTAGGGGCGGCCGTGCAGGACTGCGAGGCGTCGGATTTCAGGAACTGCGAATCTTGGTCGTCATTCCGGGGCGCGACGAAGTCGCGAGCCCGGAATCCATTTCACCTCCGACGCAGCGGCCCGATGGATTCCGGGTTCGCGCTGGCGCGCGCCCCGGAATGACAAGCAAGCCTATCCCTGCCATTGCGATTGCGACTGGCCGCTGCGGCCGGCCTGGTCGACCTTCACCGCCACCGTCAGCGTCTCGATGCCGCCGCCATAACGGGTGCCGCGCACCGGCGCCGCGCCAAGATAATCGAGACCGATCGCGACGCGGACGTGCGCATCGGTCGAGCAGATGCAGTTGGCAGGATCGAAGCCGACCCAGCCAAGGTCCGGCACGAAGGCTTCCGCCCAGGCGTGCCCCGCGTTCTGATGGACGGTGCCGTCGGAGCGCAGGAAGTGGCCGGAGACGAAGCGCGCCGGCACGCCGCCGGTGCGGGCGCAGGCGATGAAGATATGCGCATAGTCCTGGCAGACGCCGCGCTTGAGCGTGAACGCCTCCGCCGCCGAGGTGCCGCTGTTGGTCGGGTCCTCGTCGAAGGTCATGTGCTCGCTGATCTGCGTCATCAGCGTGTGCAGGAAGCCTAGCGTGTCGCTCTCGGCCTCCGCGCGCAACTGGCGGGCAACCGCCGTCATCGCCGGATTGACCCCGGTGAGCTCAGTCGTACGCAGGAACATGCCCGGCGGAAAGCGCTCGTCGGCGCCGCGCAGCACGCCGCCGGTGTCGTGGGTCTCGATCAGGCCCTCGGCGGTGACCTTGATGTCGCCGACGGGTCCGCAGGACAGCACCTGGGTGAGGTTGCCGAACGCGTCCTCATGGGTGTCGAGCTTGGTGTCGGTCGAGACGTCGATCTGCCATTCCGCCACATATTGCCCGTCATGGCTGCCGGGCGTCATGCGCAGGATCTGGATCACGCTGGTGGCCGGCGGCTCGTAGCGATAGGTCGTGGTGTGCAGGATTCGCAGGCGCATGGTGGACCAGTTGTTCTTGCGTGGTCATTCCGGGGCGGTGCGCAGCACCGAACCCGGAATGACGAGATTCCGGGTTCGCCCTGCGGGCGCCCCGGAATGACAGCATGTATCAGATCAAATACTGCTTCGTGATGATTTCGCCCAGCCTGGAATTATCAGCGATGAATTCCTGAATGAATTCATGCACGCCATGCTGGAAAATGTCGTTCATGTTCGAGTGTTCCAGCCGGTTGCGGATGCCGCGGGCGTGGCGCTGGGCCGGGCCCTGGCGGCCATAGGCGACGCCGATCTGGTCGAGGTTGCGTACGAGATTGCCGTAGCAGCTGGCAAGCGAGCGCGGCAGCGTGTCGTTGAGGATGAGCAGGTCCGCGATCAGCCAGGGTTTCAGCGTCTCGCGGTAGACCCAGTGATAGGCGGTCAGCGCCGAGACCGAGCGCAGGATCGAGCTCCACTGGTAGAAATCGAGCGGACCGCCGACATGCTCCTCATCGGGCAGCAGCACGTGATACTTCACGTCGAGAATGCGCGCGGTGTTGTCGGCGCGTTCGAGATGCACGCCCATCCGCGAGAACCAGTAGGCGTCATTGCGCAGCATGGTGCGGTAGGCCGAGCCGTCGAAGCGCAGCGAGGTTTCCTGCACGAAGCGCAGGAATTTGGCCAGATCCTCGCGGGTGGAAGTGCCCTTGCTCCAGACCGCCTGGAGCTCGATCCAGGCGGAGTTGATGGTGTCCCACATCTCGCTCGTGAGCGCGGTGCGCACCGAGCGTGAGTTCAGCCGCGCCGCTTCGATGCAGTTCCTGATCGAGGACGGATTGTCCGTCGAGAAGGAGAGATAGTCGACGACGTTGGTCTCGTTGGCTTCCTGATACTGCTGGTAGAAGCTTGCGGCGACGCCGGCAGTGAGCAGCGCCGAGTCCCATTCATTGGTCTTGCCGACATAGGCCGCCGGCAAGGCGGTGACGCGCAGCGTCGCATCGATGGTGCGCGCGAGATACTCGGCCCGTTCGACATAGCGGGCAAGCCAGTAGAGGTTTTCGGCGGTACGCGACAGCATCTCTCTACTCGTCCAGAATCCAGGTGTCTTTGGTGCCGCCGCCCTGGCTCGAATTCACCACCAGCGAGCCTTCCTTCAGCGCGACGCGGGTGAGGCCGCCGGGCACGATGGTGGTGCGCTTGCTGCCGGTGAGCACGAAGGGCCGCAGATCGACATGGCGCGGCGCGAGGCCTGACGCCGTGCAGGTCGGGCAGGTCGAGAGTGCCAGCGTCGGCTGGGCGATGAAGCCCTCCGGCTCGCGCTTGAGCTTCTCGCGGAAGGCTTCGATCGTTGCCTTGGTCGCGGCGGGGCCGATCAGCATGCCGTAGCCGCCGGAGCCGTGAACCTCCTTCACGACGAGGTCGCCGAGATTGTCGAGCACATAGGCGAGGTCCTTCGGCTCGCGGCAGCGCCAGGTTGGTACGTTCTTCAGGATCGGCTCCTCGCCGAGGTAGAATTTCACGATATCCGGCATGTAGGAGTAGATCGCCTTGTCGTCGGCAATCCCGGTGCCGACGGCGTTGGCGAGCGTGATGTTGCCGGCCGCATAGGCCGACATCAGCCCGGGTACGCCGAGCACGGAGTCGGGACGGAAGGTGAGGGGATCGAGGAAATCGTCGTCGACGCGGCGATAGATCACGTCGACCCGCTTCATCCCCTCGGTCGTCCGCATGAACACTTCATTGTTCTTGACGATGAGGTCGCGGCCCTCGACGAGCTCGATGCCGAGCTTGTCGGCCAGGAAAGAGTGCTCGTAATAGGCGGAGTTGTAGACGCCGGGGGTGAGTAGGGCGACCGTCGGCTCACCCGAGGCACTTTGCGGCGCGACCGAGCGCAAGGCCGCCAGCAGTTCGTCCGGATAGCGCTCGACCGGCGCCACCTTGTGCCGGGCGAACAGGTCCGGAAACAGCCGCATCATGATCTCGCGGTTTTCCAGCATGTACGACACGCCCGACGGCGTGCGCGCATTGTCCTCGAGCACGATGAAGTCGTTGGCGTCGACCCGGACGATGTCGATGCCGGCGATATGCACGTAGACGTCGTGCGGCACATGCTGGCCGTTCATCTCGGGACGGAAGACGGGATTCTGGAAGATCAGATCGTCGGGCACGACTTCGGCGCGCAGGATGTCGCGGCCGTGATAGATGTCGCGCAGGAACATGTTGAGCGCGCGTACGCGCTGCTTGAGGCCCCGCTCCAGCAGCGCCCATTCCTTGCCCGACATGATGCGGGGGATCACATCGAAGGGGATCAGGCGCTCGGTGGACTCGGCCTCGCCATAGACTGCGAAGGTGATGCCGATCCGGCGGAACAGGAGCTCGGCCTCCTGGCGGCGATATTCGAGCGCCTCGGGAGGCGTCTCCTTGAGCCAGCGTGCCAGCTCCTGATAGGCGGGGCGAAGCTCCCCGCCGGGAATATTCATTTCATCAAACGCGACTGCCATAGATCCCGACTGTTCTCCCTGGCCATGCTCGAGAGAGTGCATGACTTCCCGGGGTGGTAGCAAGGGCCGGGCCAGCGCGATAAGGATGGACTGACGGCATTTGTCGGGGATGGCCGGCAGGCTGCCTGAAAAAATGGCTGAGGACTGCTTATTTCGGCAGCAAAACCGCGTGACTTCAACGCGTTACCTCGGCAAAGTCGGCGCGACAGGTGAGGGACTTAAAGTTATGAGCGAGATCGTCACGGCGGGCATTCTGGTCATCGGGGATGAAATCCTGTCCGGCCGGACCAAGGACAAGAACATCGGCTTCATCGCCGAATACCTGACCAATATCGGCATCGACCTGAAGGAAGTCCGGGTCGTCGCTGACGACGAGGACGACATCATCGCCGCGTTGAATGCACTGCGGCAACGCTACACCTACGTCTTCACCACCGGCGGCATCGGGCCGACCCATGACGACATCACTGCCGACAGCGTGGCCAAGGCGTTCGGCGTCGGCATCGACCACCATCCGGAGGTGGTCGCGCGTTTCCGCGAGCGCTGGAGCGGGCAGGACCTCAACGAGGCCCGCCTGCGCATGGCGCGCATCCCCGACGGCGCCGAGCTGATCCAGAGCGCGACCATCCTCGCCCCCGGCTTCAAGATCGGTAATGTCATCGTGATGGCCGGCGTGCCGTCGATCATGCAGGCGATGATGGACATCGTCTCGCCCAAGCTGAAATCCGGCGTGCGCATGCTCTCCGAATCGGTCCGCGCCAATGCGCGAGAGGGCGACATCGGCAGCCCGCTGCGGGCGATCGCCACCGCCCATCCCGACACCATCATCGGCAGCTATCCGTTCATGGACGAGGAGCAGAAGCCGAACACCAATCTGGTGGTGCGCTCGCGCGATCCGGAGAAGCTTTCGGCGGCGATGGCCGCGGTGAAGGAAATGCTGGCGGGATTGAACATCACCCGCTAGCACGAGACTGCCGGACGACGAATGGCAGGAGACGATGATGGCTGGTGAAGCACCGGAACCGAGTGCGCAGGAGCGAGCGGGCAAGGCCTTTCCGGTCTCGTGGGACCAGTTCCACCGGGATTGCCGGGCGCTGACCTGGCGGCTCAACGAGGTCGGCCCGTTCCACGCGGTGATCGCGATCACCCGCGGCGGCCTGGTGCCGGCTGCGATCGTGGCGCGCGAGCTGGGGGTACGCGTGATCGATACCGTCTGCATCGCCAGCTACGACCACACCAAGCAGGGCGACCTGCATGTTCTCAAGGGCATTTCCGAAGCGGCGATGAAGCTCGGCGGCGGCACCGGCAAGGGGCTGCTGATCGTCGACGACCTCGTCGACACCGGCAAGACCGGCAAGCTCGTGCGCGAGATGCTGCCCGACGCGCATTTCGCCACGGTCTACGCCAAGCCCAAGGGGCGTCCGCTGGTCGACACCTTCATCACAGAGGTCTCCCAGGACACCTGGATCTTCTTCCCCTGGGACACCGCGCTGTCCTACCACCCGCCGCTCCGCGACGGCGCGGCGTGATGAAAAGTCATTCCGGGGCGGTCCGCAGGACCGAACCCGGAAATATCGAGATTCCGGGTTCGATGCTTCGCATCGCCCCGGAATGACGGCAGTCGAATGGGCGCGCCGCTATGCCCCTGCAGAACCGCGTTACGCCGACCGGCGACATCATCGCCACCCCGCACCGGGGCATGTTCACCGGCAATCGGGGCATCATCCACGATCCCGCGACGAAGACGCTGCTGAAGAAGCGCTGGTCGACGCCGGCCTGGCTGACCTGCACTTGCGAATTCCGCGGCCGTCGCCGCGAGGTGATGGCGACACAAAGCTGGACCGAGCTGTTCTTCCTGG
Organism: Bradyrhizobium centrolobii; assembly: GCF_001641635.1. GTDB lineage: Bacteria > Pseudomonadota > Alphaproteobacteria > Rhizobiales > Xanthobacteraceae > Bradyrhizobium > Bradyrhizobium centrolobii. The sequence continues at coordinate 134,030 of NZ_LUUB01000078.1, read as the reverse complement.
ACGAAGCCACGGCGCTCGCCGCCGGACACCGTCCCTGCTTCTATTGCCGCCGCGAGGACGCCAATCGTTTTCGAGCCGCATGGGAGAAAGGCAATCGCGTGCATGATGTCCGCATGCACGACATCGATACGGTGCTGCACCACGAGCGGCTCGATCAAGGCAAGAAGCGGCTGCACGCGCTGCTGATGCCGCTCGACCAGCTTCCTGACGGCGCCATGGTGAGCCAAGGCGAGGAGAGTTTTCTGGTGACGCAGGGCAGGGCGCTGTTGTGGTCGCCGGCGGGTTATATCGCCGAGACGCGCGAGCTCGCAGATGTGCAACTGCTGACCCCGCCATCGACGCTACGTGCTGTGAGTGCTGGCTATGAGGTTACGCTGCATCCCAGCGCACACTGCGCCCTCTCCCCCCTTGCGGGGGAGAGCGGAAGAGGGAGGTAGTGGCGCTACTTCAGCTGCCGCCCTTGCTCGTCCACCGTCATCCGCGCATCGCGTAGCGCCCATTCGCGGATGATCTGACGGCAGCGGGTGAGCTCGGCCTCGCCGGCGCTGCCCGCATCCTTCGACGCGCGCTCCACCATCACCTTGCAGTTGGCGAGCACGGAGCGATCCTCCGCACGCGCCGGGAACGCGACCGCTGCAAGCGCCGCGATGACAAGCGCCGACCGGATCAACGACATCACGCCAGCTTCTCGCGCGCCAGCGCGGCGCCGGCGCCGAGCGTCATCAGCTTGGCTTCCGCGATCTCGCGCCGCATCGGCGCCATGCCGCAATTGGTGGTCGCGATGATGTTGCTCTTGGGCACGAATTTCGACACCGCATCGATCACCTGCACGACGTCTTCCGCCGTCTCGACCGTATCGCTCGCGACATCGATCACGCCGGCCTGCACGATCTTGTTCTTGAGCAGCGCGAGCAGGTCGAGCGGCACCTTCGAATTGCGGCACTCGATCGCAACCTGCTGGATCGAGCTCGCGTCGATCGCCGGAAAGATCTGCTCATACTGCCGCCACTGACTGCCCAGCGTCTCCTTCCAGTCGGTGTTGGCCTTGATGCCGTAGCCGTAACAGATGTGCACGGCGGTGGCGCAGGTGAGGCCCTCCGCGGCGCGCTCCAGCGCTTTGATGCCCCAGTCGTTGACCTCGTCCATGTAGACGTTGAAGGCGGGCTCGTCGAACTGCACGAGATCGACGCCGTCGGCCTGGAGCGCCTTGGCTTCCTCGTTCAGGAGCTCGGCGAACGCAAAGGCCATCTTCACCCGGTCGCCATAGTAGCGGTCGGCAATCGTGTCGATGATGGTCATCGGGCCGGGCAAGGTGAACTTCAGCTTCTTCCTGGTGTGGGTGCGCGCGACGCGCGCCTCGTCCGCATGGACCCGCCCCTTGAGCTGGAGCGGCGCGACCACCTGCGGCACCATCGCCTTGTAGCGATCTTTCCGGATGCCCATCTCGACCTTGTGGGCGAAATCGATGCCGTCGATCTTCTCGAGAAAGCCGTGCACGAAATGCTGCCGGGCCTGCTCGCCCTCGGTGACAATGTCGATGCCGGCGTCCTCCTGGACCTTGACCGCAAGCATCGTCGCATCGCGCTTGGCGCGTGCAAGCTCGTCGCCTTTCGACTTCCACGGCGCCCAGAGCATGTTGGGCTCGGCGAGCCATTCCGGCTTCGGCAAGGAGCCGGCAATCGTGGTTGGAAACAGCATGGCGGCCCTCCCGGCGGGTTGTGTTGCGCCCCTTCCTGCCATGTCTTAACGTCGAGGTACAGAACAACAAAAGTCGCTGAAGCCAGCGATGTCGACAGGGAAGGCGATGATCGATCTCTACTACGCGCCGACGCCGAACGGCTGGAGCCGGCCTCACGTCGTCATTGCGAGCGCAGCGAAGCAATCCAGACCGTCTCCGCGGAAAGATTCTGGATTGCTTCGCTGCGCTCGCAATGACGGGCTATGCGGATAGTGCAGCGGAACAAAACGAACAATACAGCAAGGAAACGCCATGATCGAATTCTTCTTCGACTGTTCCAGCCCCTGGACCTATCTCGCCTTCCACAACATCCAGCCGCTCGCCAAAGAACTCGGTGTCGACATCTCCTGGCGGCCGATCCTGGTCGGCGGCATCTTCAACACGGTCAACCCGAGTGTCTATGCGCAGCGGGAGAAACCGGTTCCGCTGAAGGCGCGCTACATGCTCAAGGACCTCGGCGACTGGGCGCGCTCGGCAGGGCTTTCGATCAAGATGCCGCCGACCGTGTTTCCGGTGAACAGCGTGAAGGCGATGCGCGGCTGCATCTGGCAGGGCAAGGACATGCTGCCGTTCGCGACCGCGGTGTTCGCTGCCTATTGGGGTGAGGACAAGGACATCTCGCAGGATGCGGTGCTCGCCGAGATCTGCAGGAAGGTCGGCATCGACGAGCAGAAGTTCTTCGCCGGCATTTCCGAGCAGGGGATCAAGGACCAGCTCAAGGCCAACACCGAGGAGGTCGTGGCCCGCGGCGGCTTCGGCTCACCGACGATCTTCGTCGGCAAGACCGACATGTATTTCGGCAACGATCGCCTGCCGCTGATCCGCGAGGCGCTTCTGCGCAAGGCGAGTGCGGCCTGATGGTGCGGGCTGTCGTCTGCCGCGCGCTCGGCGCGCCCGAGACGTTGCGGCTGGAGGAGTTTCCGTCGCGACCTCTGAAGCCGGGCGAGGTGCGCGTTGCGATCCGTGCCGCCGGGCTGAACTTTCCGGACGTGCTGATGGCGGCCGGCGAATATCAGCTCAAGCCCGAGCTGCCGTTCACGCCCGGCATGGAAGCCGCCGGTGATGTGACTGAGGTGGGGACGGAGGTGAGCGGCGTTGCCGTCGGCGACAAGGTCATCGTCAAGATGCGCCACGGCGCCTTCACGGACGAAGCGGTGGTGATGCCCGCGCAGCTCACCCCGATGCCGTCCACATTCGACTATGCGGAAGCGGCGACCTATCTCGCCGGTCACGGCACCGCCTATCATGCGCTGATCGATCGCGGCAAGGTCGAGCCGGGCGAAGTGCTGCTGGTGCACGGCGCCGGCGGCGGCGTGGGCCTTGCCGCGGTCGAGATCGGGAAGCTCCTTGGCGCGACGGTGATTGCAACTGCTTCGAGTGATGAGAAGCTTGCGATCGCCAAGGCGCGTGGCGCGGATCATCTCATCCGGTACGACCGCGAGCCGTTTCGCGAAGCGGTCAAGCGTATCACCGACGGCCGCGGCGCTGACGTCGTTTTCGATCCGGTCGGCGGCGAGGTGTTCGAGAACTCGATGCGTTGCATCGCCTGGGGCGCGCGGCTGCTGGTGATCGGCTTCACCGGCGGCATCGGCTCGGCGAAGACCAACCTCCTGCTGATCAAGGGCGCCAGCGTGCTCGGCGTGCGCGCCGGCGAAGCTGCGCGGAAAAATCCGGCGCTGGGCGAGGTGCGCCTGAAGGTACTGCTCGCATGGGCGGAGGAGGGCAAGCTCCGCCCCAACGTCTCGCACCGCCTGCCGCAGGAGGACTACGCGAAAGCAATGCGATTGCTCATCGACCGCAAGGCGATCGGGCGTGTGGCGCTGGTGATGCAGTGATCTGGGATGCCGCATTCGTGAGCAGGCTTCGCCTATCTTTTGCTCACGCGCAAAAAGTGCTTTCTTTACCAGTCATATCCTATCACGAGCTCGCAAACGCGAACTCGATTGATGTTCAAGAACATAAGAATTCTTCATCGGATAGCCTTGGCGGCGCTGCTGCCTCTCGCCACGCTCGCTACGCTCGCACTCTACGAAATCTCCGTCAAATGGTCGGTGCGCTCGGAAATGGCCGACATGCAGCCGGCGGTGGACGCTGTCGGCAAGTTGAGCCGCTTCGTCCATGAGCTCCAGCGCGAGCGCGGCCTATCGCTGACCTTCCTGAGCAGCAAGGGCGCGCAACTTGGCGCCGAGCTCCTGCAGCAGCGTGGGCGCACTGATGCCGAGCGGGCCATGGCACTCGGCGCGCTCGCTGACCTCGGCCACGAAAGGAGCGGCCGACTTGCGTCCGCAAGCCAGGCGGCGACGGAGGGCCTCGGCCGCCTCGATTCGTTGCGGGAGCAGATCGATCACCAGGCCATTGCGCCGGCCGCGGCAGTGGGCCATCTGACCGGTATCGTCGCCCGTGTGATCACCGTGATGTCGGGCATTTCGAAGCTCGCCACCGACGACGATATCTCGCGGTCGATCGCGGCGCATGCCAATCTCGTGGAGGCCAAGGAACGCGCCGGTCTGGAACGTGCCGCCGTGGCCGGCGCGATTGCGGCGAGCCGTTTCGAGCCGCAGGCTTATGCCCGGGCGATCGGTCTTGCAGCGGCGCAGGAGAGCTTTTTCACATCCTTCCGCGCGGTCGCCTCGTCGCAGGCCGGGGAGCTCGTTAATTCGGAGCTGTCGGGACCTGCAATCGACAAGTTCGAGGGCATGCGCAGGGTCGTCGAGAAGGGCGGGCTTGCGGGGGATTTCGGCGGGCTCGACAGCAAGTCATGGTTCGATGCGGCGACGGTTCGAATTGACCTCATGAAGAAGGTCGAGGACGGCCTGGTGACGCAGCTCGCCGGCCTGATGGCGATGAAGGAGGCTGAAGCCACTCTGAGCCTTGTTCTGGTGATCGGCCTGACCCTGCTCGCACTGCTGGCGAGCTCGGTGGCGGTCGCGATGATGGCGCGGAGCATCACGGTGCCGATCGGCCAGCTTTCCGACACCATGACCCGTCTTGCCGGCGGCGAGTTCGACCAGCAGGTCGATGCGATGGATCGGAGCGACGAGATCGGCGCGATGGCGCGCGCCGTTCAATTCTTTAAGGAGAACCTGATCCGCACGGTCGAACTCAGCGCGAGGGAGCGCGAAGCGGCCGCGCAGCGCACGGACCGCGCAACGCGCATCGACGAACTCACCGAGCGCTTTAACATCGACATCGCCGAGGTGATCGAGACGGTCATATCCGCCTCCTCGCAGCTCGAAGCCACAGCGGCCAGAATGAATAAGTCGGCCGGCCAGACCAGCGACGAAGCGGCGAGCGTGGCCGGGGCGACGGAGGTTGCCTCAGCGAACATGCAGACCATCGCTGCGGCGACCGAGGAGCTGTCCAATTCGGTGGCAGAAATCGGACGTCGGGTGACGCAATCGGCGCAGATCGCTCAAAAGGCCGCCGTCGAAAGCCGCCGGACCAACGAGACCGTGCAGGGTCTTTCATCCGCCGCGCAAGCAGTCGGCGACGTGCTCAAGCTGATCAACGAGATCGCGAGGCAGACGAACCTGCTGGCGCTGAACGCGGCGATCGAGGCGGCGCGGGCGGGACAAGCAGGCAGGGGATTTGCGGTCGTTGCCGGCGAGGTGAAGGGTCTCGCTGAACAGACTGCAAAGGCAACTGACGACATTCGCGGGCAGATCGCAGCCATCCAGACGACCTCCGGAGAGTCGGTGACCGCGATCCACGATATCACGGCCACGATCGAGGAGATCAACGAGATTGCCTCGTCGATCGCGGCGGCGGTCGTCCAGCAGGATGCCGCCACGCGGGAGATCGCGCGCAACGTTCAGGAGGCCGCGCGAGGCACCGGCGAAATTTCGGGGAGCATCCGGGGAGTCAAGATCGCATCGAACGAATCCAGCACCGCAGCGAGCGAGGTGTTTGACGCCTCGGAGGAGCTGACGCGCCAGTCGGAGAACATGCGCCAGTTTGTCGAGACGTTCATCCGCGGCATCAAGGCCGCGTAGGTGCGTAGGGTGGGTTGGCGAAGCGTAACCCACCACTTCTCTCGATGCGCGGAATACGCTTCGCTAACGCACTCTACGATCTTCGCGCTGCGGTAGGGGGCAAAGGCGCTTTTGCGCCGTGCCCACCACCTATCGGCAATCGAAAGCGCAATGGTGGGCACGCTTCGCTTTGCCCACCCTACGGACGCTTATTTGTACTCCCGCTCCGTCCACCACGGGAAGTAATCCGGCATATCCGTCGAGACTTTGTTCTTGAACTGCGCGGGTCGTTTCTCCAGGAACGACACGACGCCTTCCTTGACATCGTCGGAACGGCCGCGTGCATAGATGCCGCGGCTGTCGACCTTGTGGGCTTCCATCGGATCGTCGGCGCCCATCATGCGCCACATCATCTGGCGGATCAGCGCCACCGACACCGGTGCGGTCTTGGCGGCGAATTCCTTGGCGAGCGCACGCGCGGTCGGCAACAGATCATCCGGCGGCACGACCTTGCTGACGAGGCGTCCGGCGAGCGCCTCCTGCGCTGGGAAGACGCGGCCCGAATAGCACCACTCCAGCGCTTGCGAGATGCCGACGATGCGCGGCAGGAACCAGCTGGACGCCGCTTCCGGCACGATGCCGCGCTGGGAGAACACGAAGCCGAACCGCGCTGCTTCGGAAGCGATGCGGATGTCCATCGCGAGCTGCATGGTGACGCCGATGCCGACTGCAGGACCGTTCACCGCGGCAATCACCGGCTTCAGGCACTTGAAGACGCGTAGCGTCACCTGGCCGCCGCCGTCGCGCACCTGCGGATCGCTGTAGTCGACCCTGCCGTCGGCGAACCGCTTCACCGGCCCGCGCCGCGCGTCGCGATCGAAGGTGTCGGCGCCGGAGGAGAGATCGGCGCCCGCGCAAAAGCCGCGGCCGGCGCCGGTGACGATGATGGCGCGGATGTTGTCGTCCTTGTCGGCGGCGTCGAGCGCGTCGATCAGCTCGGCTTGCATCTGTGCGTTGAAGGCGTTGAGCTTGTCGGGCCGGTTCAGCGTGATGGTGAGGATCTGCTCGGCGATCTCGTATTTGATCGTCTCATACGCCATGGTGGTTTCCTTCCTTTGTTTCTTTGTCGTTCCCTCTAGCACGTCATTCCGGGGCGCGCGAAGCGCGAGCTATGATGCGCAATTGCGCATCTGAGAATCCATTGCTCAGCTTGAACGATTGGATGAATGGATTCCGGGCTCGCGCCCAAGGGGGCGCGCCCCGGAATGACGGAAGTACGGTTATTTCGCCGGCGGGCTCGGCCAGGGCCGCTGCGCGCCCCGCAGGCCCTCGAACGCCTTGGCCATGCCGAGCACGCCGATATCGTCGAAGCGGCGGCCGACGATCTGTACGCCGATGGGAAAACCTTTGGCATCGAAGCCGCCGTTGATGGAGACGGCAGGGTTCTCCGACATATTCCACGGCACGGTATAGCAGATGTGCTCGAACGGCTTCATGGGATCGTTGGTCGGCGAGGGGAGTCCGGCCGGATAGTTCACGTTTGGCGCGGTCGGCGAGATCACGTAGTCGAGCTCGCAGAACAGCTTTGCGGCGGCGGCGCGGATCGCCATGGTCTGGTTGAAGCCGCGGATCACGTCGACGCCCGACAGCTTTGCGCCGGACTCGCCCCACTTGAAGATATAGGGCAGCACCCTGGCCTGCTCGGCCGGCGTAAGCTTCGACAGATCGTCCCACATCCGCGCGCGCCAGAAATTGTCGAGGCCATCGAGCATCTCGCGCGTGAGGATGCCATCGACCTCGGTGACGACGGCGCCGGCGGATTCGAACGCCTTGGCCGCCTTCACCGCGACCTCGCGGACCGGCTTCTCCAGCGCCAGCCCGACGCCGAGATCGAGCATCAGGCCGATGCGCAGCTTGCGCGGCGACTTGTCCAGCGTCTTCCAGTTGAGGGGCTCGGCCGGCAGGCTCATGCCGTCGCGCCGGTCGGGCTTGGCGATCACGCTCATCATCAGCGCGCAATCGTCGACGGTGCGGGTCATGGGGCCGGCAACGCGGCCGACATAGGGCGGATCGATCGGCACGCGGCCAAAGCTTGGCTTCAACCCGACGAGGCCGCACCAGCCTGCGGGCAGGCGCACCGAGCCTCCGATGTCGGTGCCGAGATGCAGGGGACCATAGCCGGCCGCGGCGGCAGCTCCCGCGCCGGCGCTGGAGCCGCCGGGATTCTTGGAGAGGTCCCAGGGATTGCGCGCGAGTGCATGGAAGCTGGAGAGCCCCGAGGACAGCATGCCGTAATCGGGCATGGTGGTCTTGGCGAAGATGACCGCGCCGGCCTCGCGCAGCCGTGCTGCGGGCGGCGCATCCTTCTCTGCCGGCGCGAGCTTCACGCTCGCAGCACCCAGCGGCACCGGCACGCCCTTGGTTGCGATGTTGTCCTTGATCGTCACCGGTACGCCGTCGAGCGGGCCGGACGGCTCGCCGCCGGACCAGCGCGCGGTCGAGGCCTTTGCGGCCTCGCGTGCGCTGTCGGGATCGAAGGCATAGAGCGCCTTGAGGTGCGGCTCCCACGCGGCAACGTGCTCGAGCACGTCCTCCAGCACCTCGCTCGGCGAGAACTGCTTTGCGCGATAGCCCGCGATCAGGTCGACCGCGGAGAGATCGTGCAGCGAGGTGACCGCCTCTTCGACGCTTTTTTTATGCATGGGCACCTGCCGGCATGCGCGTCTCGATGATGCGGGCGAACATGCTGGCGCCGATCGGCAGGATCTTGTCGTCAAGCACATAGCCGGGATTGTGCACGGGCACCGAGCCGTCGTGGCCGACCCAGAAATAGGCGCCGGGGATGGTTTGCAGCATGTCGGCAAAATCCTCGCTGCCCATCTTCGGCTGGGTGCGGGTGATCACCTTGGCGGGATCGACGACGGTGCGCGCGACCTCCTCGACCACCTTGGACTGCTCGACCTGGTTGACCAGCACACCAAAAGTGTCGCGGATGTCAGCCTCGATCTCGACCTGGAAGGCGCTTGCTACGCCGGCGCAGATCGCGCGCATGCGTTCGCGGATCAGCGCGCGGACCTCGTCGGAGAAGGCGCGAACGGTGCCGCAGAGATGCGCTTCGCCGGGGATGACGTTATAGGCCGAGCCCGCATGGATCTGGGTGATGGACACCACGGCGGCCTGGAGCGGCTCGACATTGCGGCTGACGATGGTCTGGATGGCCTGCGCCAGCGTGGTCGCGATCACTACCGCGTCCTTGGAGCGCTCCGGCATCGCGCCATGCGCGCCATAGCCGTTGATGCGGAGGTCGAAGAAGTCGGCGCCGGCCATCGCCGGTCCTGGCAGGATCGCGATCTCGCCGTGATTGAGATCTGGCGCGTTGTGCAGACCGTAGAGCTCGTCGCACGGGAACTTCTCGAACAGCCCGTCCTTGATCATCGCGCGGGCGCCGCCGAGGCCTTCCTCGGCCGGCTGGAAGATCAGGTGCACGGTGCCGTCAAAGTTCCTGGTCTCGGCGAGGTAGCGCGCGGTGCCGAGCAGCATGGTGGTATGGCCGTCATGGCCGCAGCCGTGGAAGCGGCCGGGAATGGTCGAGCGCCATTTCAGATTGGTGTTCTCTTCCATCGGCAGCGCATCCATGTCGGCGCGAAGGCCGATGCGCTTGCCGCTCGAGCCCTTGCCCTTAATGACGCCGATCACGCCGGTGCCACCGAGACCGCGATGCACCTCGATGCCCCAGCTCTTTAGCTTGTCGGCGACGATGCCGGAGGTGCGCACTTCCTCGAAGCCGATCTCGGGATGAGCATGCAGGTCGCGGCGAATGGCGGTGAGTTCGTCGGCATAGCCGTCGATACGGTCGATCGTGGGCATGTGTCCTGTCCGGTTAGCGTGAAGGGGGCGTGAAAACGGGGCCGTTCGGCTTGATGCGGATGCCTGCGCGCAGCTTCGTCCAGGGCAGGGAGGCCGTGTCCGCCGGCATCGCGCCGGGCGCGGCGCAGATCAAGAGCTTGGCCGCGATCGGTTCGAAATCGGCGCGGAAGTGCACCGAGCTCTTGTTGACAAGAATGGCCTGCTCGGTCGGCTCGATGCCGACATAGCGGTACATCGCCTGGTCGGCGAGCTGGGCCTTGTGCGAGCTCACGACCACGCGGACGTCGCCGATGCGGAGGCAAGCGGAGGGACCCATCTCCATCTCGCGGCCGCCATAGTAGGGGCCGGGCGCGATGAAGCGTCCGTCGGACAGCTTTTCGACGACGAAGGTCTCGCGATAGGGTTCGTCGCCGGGAATGCCGGACTTGCCGCCGAGCGACAACGTCACGGTCGCGCCAGCACCGGCCGCATGCGCGGCCTTGGCCGACTCCGGATCATAGATCACGCCGGTTGCGGCGCTCGCGTTGTTGCGCACCAGCGCGCGCAGCATGCCGGTGGTGTCGGAATCGCCGCCGGCGCCGGGATTGTCCTGGGTGTCGGCGATGATGATCGGCTTGCTCGTTCCCTTCGCGAGTTCCATGGCGTGGCGCACGCCTTCATCGGGCGCATAGATCTTGCCGTCGAAATCGTCCTCTTGGCCTTCGATCAGCTTGACGATCGCGTCGGCCGCGCGATCGGCGTCTGCTTGCGTCGCGCCATAGGCGAATACGCTCGGCCCGCAATCGCGGAAGTCGGCGGCGGGGAAGCCCGGTGCAAACGACAGCGTGGGAACTGCGTCGCTTTCGAGCGCGGCGAGCTTGTCGTAGATGCCCTTGGTGGGCTGATCGTTGGTGCACTGCCAGCTGATCGGGATCAGGAACGGCAATTGCCGGAACGCCTTTTCGAAGCGCCGCTTCGTCTTCAGGAGCAGCGCGAGATGTCTTGCGGAGGCGCGGCCCGTTTCGGCCATGTCGACATGCGGATAGGTGCGGTAGGCGATCAGCGCGTCCGCATGCTCGACCATCTCCGGCGTGACGTTGGCGTGCAGGTCAAGGCTCGCAACGAGCGGAACATCCTTGCCGATGACGCGGCGCACGCGCGCCAGAATCTCGCCTTCGCCGTCGTCGAGATGCTCGGTGACCATGGCGCCGTGCAGGTCGAGATAGACGGCGTCGAGCGGGCCGGCCGCTTTGATCCCGTCAACCATCACCTTCACGATGCGCTCGAAGGCATCCTTGGTGACGTGCGCCGACGGGCTCGCGCCGCAGGCGATCGTCGGAATGAGTTCCCATCCGTTGGCTTCGGCGCTCTCGACGAAGCCGGCGAGCCCGACATTGATGCGGCGCATCACCTTGAGCACGTCGGCGCCTTCGGTCATCGCCGGCCAGCCGCCGCCGTGCTGGAAGTCCGCGAACGTCGCCTTGGTCGGCGCGAAGGTGTTGGTCTCGTGCAGGAAGCCGCCGACGGCGATACGGGTCATCAACTCAGTCCAAAGCGATTGAAAGTGCGCGACGTTAGCCTTGGCCTTGCGGCGAGAGCAAGGTGGGAAGCAATTCGAAAGCGCATGGGGTCAAGCTGTTTTGGGAATGCTGCGGCACACTGTGCGCGTTGCAAGCGTAGCAACCCGCCACATCCTCGGTGTCGTCCGGGCGAAGGCCGGGATCCATAACCCCAGGAAGAAGTTTGGCGAAGGCTAGAAGTTTGGGACTGGCATCAAGCGCGATCGATAGATTTCGCGGTATGGGTCCCGGCCTTCGCCGGGACGACAATGTGGGGGCAGAGTGCTTTCCACACTCTCTTTCGTCATTCCGGGGCGCGCCCACTTGGGCGCGAGCCCGGAATCCATTGCGCAACAGAGTCCGTGGTCCGATGGATTCCGGGCTCATCGCTTCGCGATGCCCCGGAATGACGGCGAAGAGTGAGCTACGCGCTCGCCGCCACGCCGTCTGCCACGGGGCGGAAATTGGCAAAATCCCAGCCACGCCCCGGCGCCGCATCCAGCAGCGACTTGGTGTAGGCCTCCCTGGGATGCATCAGCACCTCGCCCGCCGGTCCCTGTTCGACGACGCGGCCGTGTTGCATCACCACGACCTCGTCGCAGATTTGGGCGGCGACGCGCAGATCGTGGGTGATGAAGAGGATCGCGATGCCGAGGCGCTTCTGGATCTCGTCGAGCAGTTCCAGCACCTGCGCCTGCACGGAGACGTCAAGCGCGGAGACCGCTTCGTCCGCGACCAGCACGTCGGGATCGAGCGCAAGCGCGCGGGCAATCGCGATACGCTGGCGCTGGCCGCCGGAGAACTGATGCGGATAGCGAGACACCGCGTCGGCCGGCAGGCCGACCAGCTCGAGCAACTCGCGGGCGCGCTTCAGCGCATCGTTGCGTGACACGCCATAGTTGATCGGGCCTTCCGCGATGCTCTCGCCGACGGTGACGCGTGGATTGAGCGAGCGGTACGGATCCTGGAACACGATCTGGATCTTCTGCCGGTGCGGCTGCAACAGCCGCCGCGACAGGTCGGAGATCTCGCGGCCGGCAAGCCGAACGCCGCCGGAGGTCGGATCGATCAGGCGGACGATGCAGCGCGCCACCGTCGATTTGCCCGAGCCACTCTCGCCGACGATGCCGAGCGTGCGGCCCTTGCGCAGCGTGAGGGTGACCCTGTCGGCGGCGACGACCTCGCGGCCTTTGCCGAAGAACGAGCGTTCGCGATAGACCTTGCCGAGGTCATTGGCCTCCAGCACGACCGGTTCCTTGGTCTCCTCGCGCGCCGGCCGCGGCACCAGGCTCGGCACCGAGGCGAGCAGGTTGCGGGTGTACTCCATGGTCGGATTGCGCAGGATGGAGTCGAGTGGGCCGGTCTCGACCAGCCGGCCCTGCCGCATCACCGCGACGCGATCGGCGATTTCGGCCACCACGCCCATGTCGTGGGTGATGAACAGCACGGCGGTGCCGTGATCACGCTGGAGGTCGCGGATCAGGGTGAGGATCTGCTTCTGCGTGGTGACATCGAGCGCGGTGGTCGGCTCATCCGCAATGAGGAGCTTCGGCTCCAGCACCAGCGCCATCGCGATCATGATGCGTTGGCGCTGGCCGCCGGAAAGGCGGTGCGGGTAGGAGGCGAAGATGCGCTCGACCTGCGGCAGGCGAACTTGCTCCATCATGTCGAGGATGCGCTTGCGCCGCGCCCTGGCGTCGAGATCGGTATGGGCGCGCAGCACCTCGTCGATCTGGCGGCCGACCGGAACGACCGGGTTGAGCGCGGTCATCGGCTCCTGGAAGATCATCGCCATCTGCGTCGCGCGCAGCTGTCGCAGGCGACGGTCGGTCGCGGTGAGCAGTTCCTCGCCGACGAGCTTGACGCTGCCTCCGGTCGGACCCAGCGAGCCCTTCTGCAACAGGCCCATCACGGTCAGCGAGGTCACCGACTTGCCCGAGCCGCTCTCGCCGACGAGGCACAGCGTCTCGCGCTCGCGGACCTGGATCGAGATGCCGTCGATGATCTTTTGCCCGTTCGGCTTCTTGCCGACGGCGACGACGAGATTGTTGATGTCGAGGACGGTGTTGGTCATGCAAGCTCTCTCGTCATTCCACATTACGCGAGTGCGCAATGGGGGCGCGCGGAGCGCGAGCCCGGAATCCATCGGGTCGCAGTACGGGTGGTGAAATGGATTCCGGGCTCGCGCCAAGAGGCGCGCCCTGGAATGACACGATCACTCGTTTCACTTCGCCTCCCGCTGCTTCATGCGCGGATCGAGCGCGTCGCGGGCGGCGTCGCCGATCAGGTTGATGCTGAGGATCGCGATCGAGAGCAGGAGGCCCGGCCAGAAGATCAGCGTGGGCTTGAGCTGGAAGTACTGGCGGCCCTCGGCCATGATGTTGCCCCAGGTCGGCGTCTCCGGCGAGATGCCGGCGCCTAGGAAGGAGAGGATGGCCTCGGTCAGGATCGCGGACGCGCAGACATAGGTGCCCTGGACGATCAGCGGCGCGATCGTGTTCGGCATCAGGTGGCGCCACATGATCTTCGGCAGCGACGAGCCGACCGAGATCGCAGCTTCCACATAGGGCTCTTCACGCGCGGACAGGACGACCGAGCGCACGAGGCGGGCCACGCGCGGGATCTCGGGGATGGTGATCGCCACCAGCACGGTCCAGATGCTGGCGCCGGACAGCGACACCACGGCGATCGCGAGCAGGATGCTCGGCATCGCCATCAGGCCGTCCATGATGCGCATCATCACGGAATCGACCAGCTTGAAGAAGCCGGAGACGAGGCCGATCGCAAGCCCGATGACGATCGACAGGATCGCCGAGCCGATCCCGATCAGCAGCGAGACGCGACCGCCATAGATGACGCGCGAGAGCAGGTCACGGCCATAGGCGTCGGTGCCGAGCAGGAATTGCGCGGAGGCTGGCTTCAGCCGCTGCGACGGCGCGAGCTGGATCGGGTCATGCGGAGCGATCAGCGGCGCGAGAATCGAGATCATCACGATCAGCGCGAGGCAGACCGTCGCTGCCGCAATGATCGGCGTAGACGTGAGGAACCCGAAGCGCGGCCGCAGCGGCGACGTGATCGGAATAGACGACTGGGGAAGGCTATCGATCGACATTCTTGACCTTGTTTATCCTTGCCTCAGTACCTGATACGCGGATCGAGCAGGGTGTAGGCGACGTCGATCAGGAGATTGACGACGACGTAGATCAGCGACGTCAGCAGGATCATCGCCTGGATCACCGGGTAGTCGCGCGCCAGCACCGCGTCCACGGTGAGGCGGCCGATGCCGGGGATGTTGAACACGCTCTCGGTGACGACGACGCCGGAGATCAGAAGCGCAAAGCCGGTGCCGATCACCGTGATCACGGGGACAGCGGCGTTGCGCAAGGCGTGCCGCATCATCACCGCGACTTCGCTGATGCCCTTTGCGCGCGCGGTTCGCACGTAATCCTCGCCGAGCACGTCGAGCATGGCCGCGCGCGTCATGCGCGCGATCAGCGCGATATAGATGAAGGATAGCGCGCAGGTCGGCAGGATGATGCGTTCGAAGAACGGTCCGAAGCCGGCGCTGATGCTTTTGAAGCCCTGCACCGGCACCCAGCGGAGGTCGATGGCGAAGATCTCGATCAGGATATAGCCGACGACGAACACCGGCACGGAGAAGCCGAGCACGGAGAGCCCCATCACGAAGCGGTCGATCCAGGTGCCGTGCTTCCAGGCCGCGATCACGCCCAAGGGAACGGCGACCACGACAGCGAGGATGATGGTCGACAGGGCGATGGAGATCGACGGCTCGACGCGCTGGCCGATCATCTTCATGACCGGCAGGTTCGAGATGAGGGATGTTCCGAGGTCGCCGTGCAGGAGCTTGTTCACCCAGGTGATGAACTGGACGATCAGGGGCTCGTTGAGGCCGAGCGAGGTGCGGATGCGCTCCAACCGTTCCGGCGTCGCATTGTCGCCGGCGAGGATTGCGGCGGGATCGCCGGGGGTGAGGCGGAGCAGGAGGAAGACGAACAGCGCCACCACGCCCATCACGGGCACGGCTGCGAAAATTCGGCGAACGAGATATCCGAGCAAGTTGGATCCGTCAGGTTAGAGACAAACCGTGGCGTCACTTTCGGCAGGGTGCCATCAGCCTAACATTTCAGCAATTCCTGTGCCATTGGGGCCACAGGTTTTGCAGTGCGGCTAGTCGGTTTTGAGGGGCTCTCTCCGTTATTCCGGATCTGGTGCTTCGGACCATCCCGGAATGACGGCCCGAAATCACTCCAGCGTCGCCAGCAACCCGGCCATCAGGCGGCCACGTTCGACCAGGCTGTCGACCTCGATATACTCTTCGAGCGTGTGGCCGTTGGCACCACGCACGCCTAGGCCGTCGAGCGTCGGTATTCCCATCGCACCCGTGAAGTTGCCGTCGGAGCCGCCGCCGGCGCTCGCATGCGGCAGTTCGGCGCCGAGTGCCTTGGCGATGCCGCGCGCCTTTTCATAGAGCGCCATGGTGCCGGCATCCGGTTCCCACACCGGCCGCGTTACGCCGCGCGTCACCTTGAAGGTGACATCATTGGTTGTGCCCGACAGCGCCAGCATCCTCTCGACGCCGCGGTCGAGATCGGCCTGGCGTTTGGCCATGGAGAGCGCTTCGCCTGTGGCGGTCGTGGCCACGCAGTTGACCCATTGTCCGCCATGCACGACGCCGACCGAGAAGGTACAGTCGTCCGTCGTCATCGCGTCGATGGCGAGGATCTGCCGCGCCATCTCGCGGATCGCCGAGCGCCCCGCNCCGCCGACAGCGTCGCGCCGGCGTGGCTCGGCCGGCCCGTTGCCTCCAGATTGAAGCGCGCGATGGCATAGCGTCCCGTGGTCACGCCGTTATCCGCGCGGCCGGGTTCAGGTACGAGGACGTATTTGTTGCGCGCGGCCTCCGCCTCGATGATGTCGCGCGTCGAGGGGGTTCCGACCTCCTCGTCCGGCGTGAACAGCACGGTAATCGGCAGCGGCGTGGTAAAGGAGGCGCGCATCAGCTGCCGGATCGCCTCCAGCGAGAGATAGTTGCCACCCTTCATGTCGTAGATGCCGGGGCCGTAGCACCTGGCGCCCTCGCGCCGCCATTTCAGCTTCTCGATGGTGCCGACGGGGTGGACGGTATCCATGTGCCCGGCGATCAGGATTCCCGGCTCGCCCTGCTTCGGGTGCGGAAAGCGCGCGCGGATGACGCCGCCAAAGCCCTGCCGGCCGGCGATGCGCTCGATCGTCGCACCCATGATCGCCATATCCCGCGCTGCGATATCAAGCATGCGGTTCACGGCATTCGCGTCCCAGGTCGGGCTTTCGCATTCCACCCAGTTGCGCAGGCCCTGGAGCATGGCCTCGGACTCAAACGGAAGATTGGCTGGATTCATCTTTGGGATCTCTCAAGCTTCGAAAGATGGAACGCGCATTGCATCGGCGCAGACGGGATGAGCGGATAGATTTGTAGAGCCAAACCGGAGTTTGTGGAGCCCGTGCGCGCGCCGCCAGGGCTTGCAGCGAAACCGGATTGACGCGCTCAAAGCTGTCTGCAAGTCTCGAAAAGATAAAGGCAATTGCATGAGGTTGGTTCGCTCAAAGAACGATCCGAATGCTCAACCAATAACCTGCCTTTGAACAGTTTCACGTCAGGAGAAACTTTCCATGTTCCACTTGATGCGCCGGGGGCGTCGCGCGCTCGCCTCCAAACTTGCGCTGTCGGTCGTCGCGCTTTCGACTGCGCTGGCCTCGCCAGTGCTCGCGGCCGGCAAGACCATCACCGCGGTGATGCATTCCGACCTGCGCATCATCGATCCGATCTTCACGACCGCCTACATCACGCGCGACCATGGCTACATGGTCTACGACACGCTGATCGCGACGGATTCGAACTTCAAGATCCAGCCGCAGATGGCGGACTGGAAGATCTCCGACGACAAGCTCACCTACACCTTCACGCTGCGCGACGGCCTGAAGTGGCATGACGGCACGCCGGTGACGGCGGAAGACTGCGTCGCTTCGCTCAAGCGCTGGGCCGCGGCCGACGGCATGGGCCAGAAGCTGCTGGACTTCACCGCCAGCATCGAGGCGACCGATGCCAAGACCATCACGCTGAAGCTCAAGGAACCCTACGGTCTCGTGCTCGATTCGATCGGCAAGCCGTCCTCGCGCGTAGCCTTCATGATGCCGAAGCGTCTCGCCGAGACGCCGCCGGACAAGCAGATCCCCGAGCAGATCGGCTCCGGCCCCTTCAAGTTCGTGCAGGGTGAATTCCAGCCCGGCGTGAAGGCGGTCTACGTCAAGAACACCGACTACGTGCCGCGCAAGGAGCCGGCGAGTTGGACCGCCGGCGGCAAGGTGGTGAAGGTCGACCGCGTCGAGTGGATCACCATGCCGGACCCGCAGACCGCGGTGAACGCGCTGCAATCGGGCGATATCGACTTCATGGAAGTGCCGCCGTGGGACATGCTGCCGGTGGTCGAAGGCAATTCCGACCTCAAGGTCGAAGTGCTCAACAAGTTCGGCTACCAGACGCTCGGCCGCATGAACTTCCTCTATCCGCCGTTCGACAATCCGAAGATCCGTCGCGCGGCGCTGCTGGCGATGAACCAGAAGGACGTGCTCGACGCGCTCGTCGGCAATCCCAAATACTACAAGATCTGCGGCGCGTTCTTCATCTGCGACACGCCGTTCGCGACCGACGTCGGCTCCGAGTCGCTGGTCAAGGGCAACGGCATGGCGGAAGCCAAGAAGCTGCTCGCAGAGTCCGGCTATGACGGCACGCCCGTCGTGGTCATGGTGCCCGGCGACGTCGTGACGCTGAAGGCGCAGCCGACGGTCGCGGTGCAGCTGCTCCGCGAGGCTGGCTTCAAGGTCGATGCGCAGGCGACCGACTGGCAGACGGTGGTGAGCCGTCGCGCCAGCCAGAAGCCCCCGAAGGAGGGCGGCTGGAACATGTTCTTCACCAACTGGGTCAGCGCCGACGTCTCCAACCCGATCGCCAATCTCTCGATCGGCGGCCAGGGCAAGAAGGGCGGCTGGTTCGGCTGGGCGGAAGATCTCAAGATCGAACAGCTCAAGGACCAGTTCGTCCGCGCGAGCTCGCTCGACGATCAGAAGAAGATCGCGGCCGCGATCCAGAAGGAAGCCTACGACCAGGTGATCTACATCCCGCTCGGCCAGTACCTGGCGCCAAGCGCGTGGCGGACGTCGCTCACCGGCGTGCTCGACGGCCCGGCGACGCCGGTGTTCTGGAACATCGACAAGTCGGAGTAAGGCGAGGGCGCGTCTTGCGCCTTTCGCGGGCATCACGAGGCGGCGCCGCTGACATCAGCGGCGCCGTTGTCGTTTGTCAGCTTTAGAATGCGTGGAGCTTTTAACCCTTCCAGTTTCCAATCATTGCTATATGTTTCTGTTCTGAAATAAATGTGCCGTCTTCGCGCATTCCTTTCCTTGCCTCGATTTGATTCACGTGCCGATCGATTTTGCATTCCAGGCGATGGCCGAACGGTCGGATCGCTCGCCGGCACGGTGGCGCCGACCTTTCCTGCGTTGGCTCGACGCCGTGGAAGCGGGCTGGGCCGTGCCGCTGCTCCTGGTCTGCTTCGTCGCGATCTGGACGCTCTATCTGGTCATCGCCTATGCCGGTGGCGGCCTGCATCCCGACACGCTCGAAGCCTGGACGCTGGGGCGGCATTTCGCATGGGGCTATCCCAAGCATCCGCCGCTGATGGGCTGGATTGCGGCGGCGTGGACGACCGTCTTCCCGCTCAGCGACTGGTCGCTGCAACTGATGGCGATGGCGAATGCGGGGCTCGCGCTGTTCTTCGTCGACCTGATCTCGCGGCAGTTCGTGACCGGGCACAAGCGCATCCTGGTGCTTCTGCTCCTGATGCTGACGCCGGCCTATCAATTCCACGCCCAACGCTTCAACGCCAATTCGGTGCTGCTCGCGACCTGGCCGCTCGCGACCTGGTGCTTCCTGCGCGCGTTCGAGACCCGCACCGCGTTGTGGGCCGTCGCGGCCGGATGCACGGCGGCGCTGGCGCTGGTCGGTAAATACTATTCCATCTTCCTCGTCGCGAGCTTTGCGTTCGCTGCGCTGGCGCATCCGGCGCGACGGGCCTATTTCACCTCCGCTTCGCCCTGGATATCTGCAGTCACCGGGCTCGCCGTCCTGTCGCCGCACATCTACTGGCTCGCGACCACGGGCGCCTCGACCTTCACCTATGCGATGGCTCACGCCAGCGGCGATGCCATCACCTCGCTCGGCGACGTGAAGAACTTCGTTCTGGGACTGGGGGCGGCGATGAGCGTGTCAGCCGCGATTTGGGTGGTCATCGCAGGGATGCGGCTGAAGCAGTTTCCGGCCGACTTCGCCGCGATGAGCCCGGGCCTGCGTCTTCTCTTCTACGTCGCGATCGGCACGATCGTGCTGCCGATCCTGACATCGCTTGCGATGGGCACTGATCTACCGTCGTTGTGGGCGTTGCAGGGACTGTTCTTGTTCGCCGTGCTCGTGGTCTGCGGCACACGTTACCCGATCGAGCGATTCTACACCGTCAATCTCACGGTCACCACGGCCGGTGTCGCGCTCGCCGCCGTCGTTGTCGCCGCGCCGATCCACGCCGTCTACCGCAACACCCACGGCTATGAAGAGGGGCGGAATTTCTACCCCCAGGCGGCGAATGAGCTGACCCGCCAATGGCATGAGCTGACCGCCGAGCCGCTCGGCGCCGTGAGCGGTGACGATTCGCTGACCTTCGCGACGGCCTTCTACAGCCCGGACCATCCGTATTACGCGCGGCCCTTCGAATATCAGTACACCTGGGGCTTGCCACGCAAGACGACGCTCGAGCGCGGCTGGGCCGCGCTCTGCTTCCGCGACCAGACCAATTGCGGCGCGTGGATGGACCGGGTATCCGCGCGCGCCGGGCACTTCGTCAGGCGCGAGTTTGCGGTGCAGGCCACACTGTGGGGCAAACCCGGCGTCACACGCGAACTGATTGTGCTGATGGTGCCGCCGCGAGCGAGCAGCGATTCGGCGCCCGAAAGTACGGCCGACGATTTCAGCGCCAGCAGGCGAACGTCCAAGTAACGCTTGTGCTCAGCAATGACTGTCACGCACCCGTTCGAGCCCTTCGCTCGCGAAAGGTGGCGTAAAGGGCGCCGGCTCGGATGCCGGACGTTCCGCTTCCGTCCGTTCTGAGGTGTGATGGTCTTTGTCGCGTTCCGGTTCCATTGAGCCGCCTCTCGAATTGCTGCAGTACAACATCGAGAGCGCGGGAAGGTTCCTCATGCGCCGGTCCGATGATGCGGCTTGAACAACCGTCCCTTCTCGACGATCAGCACGATCGCAAGCGCAAAGAGCGTCGACAGGAAGAATCCGGTCGAGAACGGCAGCAGCGTGCCGTCAAAACTCTGACCGATCACCATGCCGACCACGATGCCGATCACGGTGGTGATCGAGCCGTAGAGCGAGGAGGCGGTGCCGGCGATATGACCCTGCGGCTCCATGGCGAGCGCGGTGAAATTGGCGACCATCATGCCGAAGGAGAACATCATCAGCGCGGAGAGCGCCATGAACAGCCACAGCGGCAGTGCATCGAAACTCTCCGTGAGCAGCATCACGCCCGCCACCGCCGCATAAAGCGCCAATGCGCCGTGCGAGATCACGCGCATGCCGAGGCGGCCAACCAGCCTGGCGTTGAGGAAGGCGGCAATGGCGGTGCCGGCCGCGATCGCGGCGAAGGCGAGGGGGAAGTAGTGGCCGAGGTGATAGATGCCGGTGAAGACCTGCTGGGCCGAGAAGACATAGGCGAACAGCGCGCCCATGACGCTGCCGGCGGCGGTCGCATAGCCGATGGTCTGCCGGTCGGTGACCGTCTGGCGGAAGGCCGCGAGCACTTCGGCCGGCGCGAGAGACCTGCGCTCCGAGGCGGGCAGGGTCTCCGGCAGCCGCAGCACGCTCCAGGCCAGCGCGAGCAATCCGTAGAGCATCAGCACGACAAAGATGCCGCGCCACTGGGTGACCAGCAGCACCGCCTGTCCGAACGACGGCGCGATCACGGGCACCGCGATGAACACCATCATGGCGAGCGATATCACGCTCGCCATGCGCCGGCCGACATAGCAGTCGCGCACGATCGAGGTTGCAATGACGCGCGTCGCCGAGGTGCCGAGCCCCTGGAGCGCGCGGGCCAGCAGCAGTGTCTCGAAGGTGGGCGCGGCGACCGCGAGCACGCTCGCAACCGCATAGACGGCCATGCCGCCGAGCAGCACCGGCCGCCGGCCGAAGCGGTCGGACAGCGGCCCCATGACGAACTGGCCCGCGCCGAAGCCGATCAGGAAGGTCGAGAGCACGAGCTGGAGATGGTTGGCGACGGGAATCTTGAAGGCCGCCCCGATATTGGGCAGCGCCGGCAGCATCATGTCCATCGCAAGCGGATTCAGTGCCATGATGGATGCGATCACGATGACGAATTCGGGAAAACCCATCGGGCGGTGTCCCGAGGACACCCAACTGTCGGCATTGACGTCGGACAAGGAAGCTCACCTCTGATTTTCAGAAGGCGGTTGTATCGGGAATGTTGCGCTGCACAACCCATGTTTTGAGATGGCTGTCAGGCGGGGGCGTCGAGAGAGCCTGCCCGTCCAGTCGGCCGGACATCGCGGGCAATTCCTCGGCAATTTAGCGACATCGTAAAGCGGATCCCAACCGGGCTCGCCTATACCGTTCCCGAGGCGTTGGGGGAGCGCGAGGCTCATGGTTCTGGATCTCAGAACGATCTATGTTGTGACTTCATTAACCGTGGCCTTGCTGGGCGCAGTTCAGCTCGCGAGCTATTTCATCGGTCGTTTCGGGCGCTGGCCGCTGTGGTGGGGGCTCGGCAACATCCTCACCGGGTTCGGGTCGTTCTGCATTGCGTTTCGCGACCTTGCCCCGGACGTCGTCACGATAGATATAGGCAACTCCGCAACAGTCGCGGGTTACGTCTGCATGCTGCCAGCGGTTCGTTTGTTCGCGAACCGCCCGGCGCACTTGCGCTACGTTGCTCTCGCGGCCTTGACCGGCACTCTCATCTCCGTCCTCGTGCTTGATGGCGCCTCGGGCACGAGAGGGCGCATCATCTTTGGTTCGCTGGTCTGCTGCATCGTCGATCTGGTCATCGCGCGTGAAGGCGTCCTCCTGGGTCTGCGCGAACGGCTCTATTCGGCATGGATCCTGGTGTCCCTGTATTTGCCGACCGCGTTGATATTTGCCGTGCGTGCCCTGCTTGCGGCCACCGGCGAAATCGGCCGGGAGAGGCTGTTCGACGGCAGCAGTGCCCACACCGCGCTCGCAGTGTTCGCCGTGCTCTTCATCGTGCTGCGTAACATGGTGATGATGCTCATGGCGGCAGAACGAAACCACCACCAGCTCACCGCGTTTGCGACCAGCGATCCGCTGACCGGTGCCCTCAACCGCGCGGGGCTCGCCCGCGCCTATGGCGCGTTAGGCGCGACACGGGTCACGGCCCTGCTTATCGACATGGATCATTTCAAGGCGCTCAACGACAGGCATGGCCATGCCGCGGGCGATACGCTGCTGCGGATGCTCGTGGAGGTCGTCAAGACCAGGCTTCGGCCCGGCGATGTCGTTGCGCGGCTGGGAGGCGATGAGTTCGTCGTGCTGCTTGCAGATGCTTCGCTGGACGATGCCGCCAGGATGGCCGGCGGCATCAGCAAGGATTTTTCGGACGCCATCAGCGCACACGGCACGTTCAAGGTCCATCCGACGCTAAGCATCGGCATTGCCCGTCGTTCGACAGCCGCGATGACTCTCGAAGCCCTTCTTCAAAACGCCGACGCGGCGCTCTACCGGTCGAAGCAGCAGGGACGTAACCGGATCGAGGCGCACGTCGAGGAGCCGCTGGCGGCCTGAGTTCAGCCCGTCCTGCGGGCGCCCTCCACGAGGCCGCGCGCCAACTCTCCCGCTGTCTCCACATAATCGAGGTCGCGGTGGATCAGCATCACGGTCGTGGCGCCGTCGAGCAGGACAATGAGCTGGCGCGCAAGGGCCGCGGCACCAGGGATGTCGTGGTCGCGCAATTCGGCCTCGAGCCAGGCCTCGAAGCGTTTCTTGTGTGCAGCGCCGGCCTTCACCGCCGGGTGTGCGGGCGTGTTTGCGAGCTCGGCGATCGTGCGCAGGAAGCCGCAGCCGCGCCATCGCGGCGTATCCACTGATCTGCCGAGCTTGATGAAGAGACCGTGGACCTTGTCCGCCGCGGTCCCTTCGGTTTCCGAAAACCAGCGCCGGTAAAGGTCCAGCGTCGGCTGATCGCGGGCCGCGATGGTCGCGGCGACGAGCTCGTCCTTGCTGGTGAAATGATAGTAGAGCGTCTTCTTGGTGACGCCGGCCTTCTCGGCGACCGCATCCATGCTGACCGCCTTGATGCCCTGACCATAGAACAGCCGCGTCGCTGCAACGACGATCTGCTCGCGCGTCTTGTCACCGTTTCTGGGCATGCCGGTCAAAAGTATACTGTCTAGTGAGTATACACAACGGCGCCGCTGTGGCTGATTGCCGCCGAAAGCAGAGGCCGCCATCGCCGTGGCCGGTTCTAAAAGGAGCCAGCATATGTCCGACTTGATCCTATCGGAAACGCGGGGTGCCATCGCGCTTCTCACACTGAACCGCCCGAACAAGCTCAATGCGCTGAACTACGCGCTCATCGACCGCTTGATGACGATCCTCGATCGCATCGAGGATGACGCGGGAATTCGTGCCGTCGTGCTGACGGGGGCGGGAGACCGCGCATTCTCCGCCGGCGCCGACATCGCCGAGTTCTCCGAAAGCATCAAGGACGGGCCGGACGCGGCGGTGAAGGCGTTCGTCCGGCGCGGGCAGGGGATGACGGCGCGCATGGAAGCGTTTCCAAAGCCGATCGTCGCCGCCGTCAATGGTCTCGCGTTCGGTGGCGGCTGCGAGATCACGGAGGCCGTGCATCTCGCCGTCGCGAGTGACCGCGCCATGTTCGCCAAGCCCGAGATCAATATCGGCATCACGCCGACATTCGGAGGCACGCAGCGCCTGCCGAGGCTCGCGGGCCGGAAGACAGCGCTGGAGTACCTCCTGACGGGAGATCCTTTCACGCCGCAGCGCGCCTACGAGATGGGTTTGGTCAATCGCATCGTGCCGCACGACCGGCTCATTGAGACCGCGTTCGAGATGGCAGACCGCATCACGCGGCATTCGCGGCTGGCCGTGGCCCGGGTGATCACGGCAGTCACGCGAGGCCTGAACGCATCGATCGCGGAAGGCCTGGCGATCGAGGGCGAGCAGTTCGCGCGCATGGCGGCGACGTCGGATACCCGTGAAGCGCTCGACGCCTGGTTGGCCGCCCGTTCGTCGCGATAGGCGCTCTTCCGGCGTTTTTTCGGGCGAGATGGTCGGGAACCTACGGGACGGCGATCTTGCCGGCCGACTTGCCGGCGGTCCTGGCTCCGCCTTGGAAACCATGGATTCACCATGCCGGCCTAAAGATGGGCGCCCGACGGGGCCTGTCCTTTGGGCAGGATGAATCCGAAACGCATCCTCTCCACTGTGGCGGCTGACTGATGAGGCGCCGTATTGGCGGCGCCGGGGAAAAGACAAGCAGGGTATCCGCAGGTGTCCGACGTCTCCAGTGCAGCGCGATGGTCCGGATCGCCGGCCGATCTCCGCGCGTCGCGGAATACCTGGCTCACCTGGCTGATCGCGCTGGCGACGCTTCTGGTGCTCGGCAGTTTCGTCAACGATGCGACACTCGATGTGGATTACGGCTGGGACGTTCGCATCAATTGCGCGGCGGTCGATGCCTATGTCGATGGGCTCGATCCTTATTTCCTCCGGAATTTGAAGGGGGGCAGGTTCCCCTATCCCTATCTGCCGGTGACACTGGACGCGTTCCGGCCGCTCTGCGCCGGCGGATTCCTCGTCGCGCATTACAAGAGCATCCATTTCGTTCTCGCCGTCCTCTGCGCGCTTCTGCTGCCGGGCCTCGGCAATGCCCGCCCGGGCGCGCGCGACCTTGCGCTGAGGCTCGTTTTCGCGCTTGGCGGTTTCCTCGGCTTCGAATGGATTTTGGCGACCGGCAATTTTGCCGTGCTGAGCGGCCTGCTCACGGCAACAGCGCTGGCGCTGCTGTTGCGTCCGCTGCCGTCGGAAGGGCAGGGCGGCGCGAGCTTCCTGCCGCTGCTGGGTGGCGCGGCCGTACTCGGCCTCGTGACCTCGTTCAAGCTGGTGTTCTGCCCCGTCCTCGCCGCGCTCTATTTCCTGCCGCAGCCGCGGCATCGCAAGCTCATCCTGATCGCGGTGGCGGCCGGCATGTTCGCCCTGCCGATCCTGATCTCGATGGTGTTTTACGCGAACCTGTTTCCGAGCTGGCTCAGCGCGATCACCGGCCAGATTCCGGGGCAGCATGCGCCGGGGAACGAAGTCAATCCATCGTTCCTGTTCCTCGCGCTCGTGCTTGCTGACCGCTTTGCGCTCGCCGGCAGCGAGCCTCTCGTCGCCGCGCTCTACGGGCTCTTCGCAGTCGTACTGGTACTGGCGCCGCTCGCGGTGTCGGTGTGGCGCACGGTCTGGGCGCGCGGCTCCGCCGGCAAAGGCTCGCCGCTTCAGGCGCTCGACCAATGGCTGATGGATCATCCCGGTGCGGCGATACGCTTTACCGTGCTCGCGATGTACGCGCTCTATCTCTGCGCGCCCCGGCTGAAGGAATATGCCTTCTTCGAACTGGCGCTCTACGCCTGCGTCCTCATCGTCGACCTTCCTGCGACCGCGCTGGCGGCCGTGCTGACCGTCGCCATCATCGCACCCGCCCTTGCGTCATTCTCGGGCAGCGCCTTCGTGGGCGGCTTCGGGCAACTCGCGACCGCGCTCATCTGCTTCTGGCTCCTGCTTTCGCGCCGATCCGCGCCGCCAGATCTCTCGGCGCCTTAGGGCGTTTGCCTTCCGTTGTCCCAGCGGAAAGGCCCGGCGTTCCACATCGCAAATCGCACGGGATTGCTATTGAGAAGGCGCTTCGCCCGCTTGCCTGGGTACGGATGAGGCACGTGGCTTGGTGTAGAGGCTCTCATACGCTCCGGTGTAGTCCTCTCGCCAACCCCTCTTGTCCACGAGGAACCGCCTCAGCTCTTCGTGCGCCTTCACCCAGAGCACTGCATCGATCTTGTATTTCTCGATCACCGCGTCCCAGGCGGTCTCATCAATTTCCCACCGAACCAGCTTGAGATAGTCGCGCAACAAGTCGTCCGGATAGGCGGTCGCCGCCCGGCCGTCCACGAACACCGGCACCGACCCGTGAGTGCGGAAGATCAAATACCCGCCCACGTTCCAGTGGTTCAACAGCCGCGCATGCGAAGCATGCGCCTCGAGATAGCGGGCATCCTCTTCCGACAGCATGTTCGGCAGTGCGAGAGCCGGCCTCACCTGGATGAAGGTGAGCGGTAGGGCGCAGACACCGATGATGCCTGCTGCCAGCAACGCTCGCTGGGCCTGCAGCCCTGAAAGGCGTTTGGGCAGCAGCCGGTCGATGTGAAGCGCCAGCGGGACAGTCGAGAACATGAAGAAGAACGATATGTACCTGAACTGATAGAGTCCGAGGATCAGGAACAGCCACGCAAGCAGCCGCGGCTCCAGAGGAACGCGAGTTGAACCTCGGTAACGCAGTTCAAGCGCCACGAATGTCAGTGCATAGGTGATGCCGGGGATGCTCCCAGGTATCTCCATATTGTGGAAATACGGGCGCCATTCGCCGATGTTCGCCTGGATGAAGTGGCCCAACGTCGCCGTTACGCCGTCGTAGATGTGCCACCCCAGAGGATTGACGAATATCGCAGCAAGGCACCCCACGCCTGCGAAGAAGTAGTTCCGGAAATTCACCCAATCCCGCCTGAGCAGGGCTGCGCCGCAAAAGACGCCAATGATGGGAAAGCCGAGCACAAAGCCGCCATGGAGATTGACCCAGAGGACCATCATCACAGGCAGCAGGTACCATCTCCGTCGCCTCAGGCATTCCCCGTAGAAAATAACGGAGAAGAGCATCGTCGCGATATTCGGCGCCGCCGCGAGATACATGTTCGGCGCAGCCTCGTAACACGGATAGAGCAGGCATGCGGAGAACACGGCGATGCAGGCCGCGAGCGCCGATGCGCCGCTCCTCAGACAGCAGAACGCAAGGTATCCGGCGATGATCGCGCCGCAGGCGACGATCAAAATGACCAGACCGCCAAATCCCGTATATTGATAGAGCGCACTGGCGATCACGTCCCAGAGCCAGGACAGGTTATACCATCGCTTCTCGCCCAGCGTGAACGACCAGGGGTCCTGGAAGGGGACCTCGCCTCGGTCTCTGATCAGGTCCCCGGCAGCGAGGTGCCATCCCAGATCATAGTGACTGAGCAGAAGCGAGGCATTTGAAAGGTAAAACACGCACAGGAAGGAGACCAGGAAGACGTAGATCTCGGACCCGCTCAGGTAACGTGCGAACGCCGTCGGTGCGACGTCCACCCTGGAGTGGGACCAATCTTCTCGCGCGTCCATAAGAGCCCTCACGATCGAAGCGAGCCGCTCCAGGCCCTGCATTTCCGGGTCTGCATCGCCATAGCGGGGAACGATCTAAAGTTGAGTAAAGGTTGGTTGCGCCATGCGGGTTCCGCACGCCGACGAGCGTCTTGGTAAAGAGATGGTTGCGTGCAGCGGTGGTGGCAGGCGCGGACCTGTTTCTGGATCCAGCTGACGCGCCCCTCGGCGCCGTCAGGTCTCGTGGTGCGGGCAGCCGGGGTCGAACCGGCACAGCGCTTGCGCACCGAGGGATTTTAAGTCCCTTGCGTCTACCAATTCCGCCATGCCCGCCGCTTTGATTTGTCTAGAGAAATAGCCATTTGCGGGCAAGTGTTTTGCAGCAAATCCCTCGATGTTTTGCAAATCCATGTTCATGGCTTGTCCTTGATCCGCTCGAATGCTCGGATCACGTTCAGCTCAGCTTCAACATGGCGGGTGTAGTGGCCGCCCATGGCCTCCGAAGAGTCGCCGATCAGATCCGCGACTTCCGACTTGCTCGCACCGTTCCGGCGCCACCAGGCGGCGTATGAGACGCGTAGACCGTGGAGCGTGGTTCCGGCGCCGATGTGTCCGGCTCGCTCCTGATCCCGCAGCCAGTGGCTGACCTTGGTCTGCATTTCTTTCTCGCTCACCCACAGCGAGCCATCATCGCGGACGGCAATCCGTCCATCTGCGCGCTGCACCTTCAGATCAGCCAAGAACTGCTGGAGCTCAGGTAGCACAGGGAGGAGGACTGATTTGATCTTCTTCTTGTTCTTGCGTGGCGCGTAACGAACCGCCTTTCCAGTCGGTCCCTCTGGATGATCCTCGAATTGCTTCCGGTTGATGTCTACAATCGTCTGCCCGCGGAGGCCCGCATAACGCGCCAACATCATCGGTATTAGGACCTCGAGCGGAGCGTTCTCCCGGACGAACCTCCACTCCGGCATCAACCATTCTCGGTTCGAGTCGGGATTGGCCTCGTGCACCTTGTCCATTCCCAGGCATGGATTCGAGAGCATCTTTCGACGCTTGACGCCCTGCTTGAACATCGAGGACATGGCCGAGATCATTTGATCGGCGAACCCCGACCTATTGAGCAGCTTCTATTTGTCTCGACTCCGGACGAAAACCCGATCTGCTTTTCAATCATCGATATGATTGAGGAATCAACCGTCGTGGCAGAGAAGATCATCGACGTTTGTGGCGATAGCAAAATATTCTTAGAGCTGAATATTCGCGGCGCCGATTGAGTAGATTTGACGGGTGTCCCGGTGTTGGTCTGTTTATGGCTCAGAGCTATCTTCTTTACACATGAGGATGAGTCAAAAAAAGAACCAGGGCTACGCCTGGTCTTTCTTTGTTCTAATATTTGTTGAGTTGAGTGGTTCAGCTAGGCGCAGATGCGCTGAAAGCGGGAGGAGCCGCCGGCCGAGCAGGCAAACAGGCTCGCTTGCGCGAACTTGTCAACAATGACAAGCTGGGGTCCGCTGATCGAGGCTGGTTAAGGCAAGAGTTGAATTCGATCGAGCGAGGACAACGGTCAACGATTCGGAACCCGCCAGGTAAGGACTTGGCCCACGAGCGCGGGCGAGAAGCAGCGAAGGGCTATGACTACAGCCACTCGAACTGGCAGGATCGAGACCGACATCGTTTGCAGCACAGGTACGACGATTTCGGCCGCGCAAACGCCGAGCGGCCCTTAGCGTAAGGAACGCAAGTATGAAGGTGAATCCAAAGCAAATGGAGGCAGTACTCGCTTTGTCAGGAGCCAAGCGCTTCGAGCACTTCATTAAAGTGATCGCCGATTGGCAGGAGGCATGGGGCCTGTGCAAGGACGGATGGGCCCTTGCGGCGGCAGACGATGGAACGACCGTATTCCCGCTATGGCCGGCAAAGGACTATGCATTAGTTTGCGCTACCAACGAGTGGGATGGGTATGAGCCACGTTCGATCACGCTGGCCGACCTAATAGAAGTGCTCTTGCCGAAGCTGAAGCGAGATGGTGTTTTGCCCGGCGTGTTTTTTACGCCGACAAGTAAGGGGGTCACGCCATCAGTGGACGACCTGAAGTCGGCGCTTGAGGCAGAGCTACAGAACTATTGATCGCCCTGAGACACCATTCGAAGTCTCCTCGGAGAATTACGGTGACAGTGCATAAAACCTGACACCCTGAACCGGTTGACCTCCTCGGCGGACAACCTGACGCCGCTGTCGAAGACGTTCTCCTACGACCCGATCGGCAACCTGCTGTCGAAGTCGGATGTCGGCACCTACACATACCCGGCGGCGGGACAGGCGCAGCCGCATGCGGTGACCAGCATCAGTGCGGGCCTGATCTCGACCACCTTCACCTACGACCTCAACGGCAACCAGACCTCGGGCCTCGGCCGTACCATCGCCTGGACCTCCTACAACAAGCCGGCGAGTATCACGCAAGGTACGCGCACGGTCAGCTTCGTCGACGATACCGAGCACTAAGCGCTTCAAGCAGGTGACGCCGGAAGGGACCAAGCTCTAAACTCTCGGCGTTCCGGGGCTCGGCGGAGGTCACCAATCCCAGTGACCAAAGGTCTTGGAGTGTGGAGGAGCGATGCTTGGCATCTGCGGCGGTCAGATGTTGGCAGGTTCCGGCAGTCGCATCGACCCGTCCGACCTAATTGAGCTTCAAGCCCTTCAAGGTCTCGCGCTGCCGCCACTGGGTGGCGGATGGACTGCCGATTTGTTCGATCTCGATGTATCTCATTCGGACGGCTTCCAACTACAATTTCGGGCTGAAATCTAGCGGAACCAGCGAGGTGAGGTAAGGCCGGGCAAGGGCGCTGCACGGTCGCCGAACCTCGTTCAGAAGCGCTCGCCGTTTTCCTAGTCCATGCTGCGTCGAATTCGGAGAGGATGGACCGATCCTGCTCGGGCAAAGTCTCGTTCGAAAGCAGAGACTTCACCCTTTCGCGGAACAGGTCCGCGTCCAAAATCCTCTCGATCCCCTCGACGCCAGCACGCGTCTTGCGCTGCGCGACCCGATTTCCGGACCCATGGCTCCAGCCATGGGACGTGAAGGCTTTTGCGAACGAGACGACCTTGTCGTCGTGGACCAATTGCAAATTCGCCCAACGCCGGACTTCCTTGCCGTCGTCCTTCGCCAAGTCATGCCATTTGAAGAGAATTTGCGGTAGCCTAGCAAGCGAGGATAGATGTCCGCACTTAGACTCGGCGCGAATGCTCTTCAACGCCAGCCTCTGTAACTTCTCGCAATCTTCCTCGGTGGTGATCTGCCTCTCGTCGGTTTGAGGCGGTTTAAGTCCCTTGCGTCTACCAATTCCGCCATGCCCGCTTGATCCAACGAGATCAAACACTTAAAGCCCTTTCCGGCGGTCTGGAATCGGCGCATCCTGGGCCGGAGGGGGCGCTTCTTCCTTAAGCGAGCCGGCCGCGCAAGGCAAAGCCTCAATCCGGACATCTGTTGTTGCTTTAGGCATTCTCAATTCGAGGGGACTATTCATCCGGCATGCCTGCTTCGATCCCAACCCGTCTGCGCGCTTGCGGCGCGCTCGCCGCGCTGCTCGCGGCCGGCTTCGCGCTGTCCGGCTGCGCCGGCATGAGCGACACGGTTTCTCCGGCCTTCGCCGATCCCGGTAAGTATGAACTGTATGACTGCAAGCAGCTCGAGGGCGAACGCAAGTCGCTCGCCGCCCGTACCGCCGAATTGCAGAAGCTAATGGACAAGGCGGAGACCGGCGCCGGCGGCGCGGTCGTCGCCGAGCTCGCTTATCGCAACGACTACGTCGCCGCGCGCGGCCAGGCGCATTTTGCGGAAGAGGCCTGGCGCCGCAACAAGTGCCGGGAAACGCCGCCTGACGCGACGCCGCCCGCGTCCAGTCCGCAGCCGCCGGTCATTAAGCCCGCCCCGAAGTCCAGAGGCGCAGTCCGCTGAGAGGCGACCCGCGGCGCATTCGCTTCAGAGGCGCCAGCCGTAGATCCAGTCCTGCCGTGCCAGCATGCGCTCCGGCCCGAGCGCGCGGATGGCAAGATCGCGCGCGATCGCGAGCGGGCCGGTAAAATGATAGATGCGGCCCTGTTGCCGCGCGGTCCGCTGCACGCGCCGGACGCGGGCCTGGCGCGCATGCCCGTACTGCTTCAGCGCTGCGGCGATGCCGGCTGCGCTCTCGGCGGCGTCGCTGCTCAAATGTTTGGCGAGCACGGCGGCGTCCTCGATCGCCATGCCCGCGCCCTGTGCCGCAAACGGCAGCATCGCATGCACGGCGTCGCCGAGCAGCGCAATCGGACCTTTGCTCCAGGCGCAGCCCTCGGGAAGGGTGAACAGCGCCCATTTGCGCCAGCTGTCGACGGCGGCGAGCATCATCCGCGCAGGCGGCGGCCAGCGCGGCGCGGCGAAGGCATCCATCACCTCGGATGGATCGCCCGGCGTGCTCCAGCCAGGCCTGTTCCACGTTCCCGGCAGCACCGCGACCACGTTGATCTGGCGGCCGCCCGCGATCGGATAGGCGACGAGATGCGCATTCGGACCCATCCAGAGCTGCACCCGGCGCGCGGTGTATTCCTTGGGGAGTTGCGTGGCGTCGAAAGTGCCGCGCCAGGCGATCAGTCCTGAGAAGCGGGGCTGGACGTCGGGAAACAGATGCTGGCGTACTGTCGACCAGACGCCGTCGGCGCCGATCAATGCACTCGCCAGATCGCTGCGGCGTATCGTGCCGCTGCGATGGACGATCGAAAGTCCCCTGGCGTGGGGTGCCACATCCTCGAAGGTCGCGCCCAGCCGCAGATCGACGTCGGGATGATCGGAGACCGCGCCGACCAGCGCCGATTGCAGATCGGCACGGTGCACCACCCAATAGGGCGCGCCGGCGCGCTCGGCGGCGGCCTCACCCAGTGGCATGCGCAGCAATTCGCCGCCGGCGCGCGCGCTCATGATGCAGACCGCTTCCGGGGTCACCGCGCGCAGCCTGAGCCGGTCCTTGAGGCCGAGCTCGACCAGCACGCGGCTCGCATTGGGCGACAATTGCAGCCCGGCGCCGACCTCCTCGAGCCGCTCGGCCTTTTCCAGCAGCACGACGCGAAAGCCTTTGCCCGCAAGCGCGAGCGCGGCGGTCAAGCCTCCGATTCCGGCGCCGGCTATGAAGATCGTTCGGGAGAGGGCCACCCCTGACCGATGAGACCTGTCAGGCCACCTTGTCCTTCAGGACGCATTCCGGCGGGCGGGCCTCGCCGGCCTTCAGGTCGGCGGCGAGGCGGTACAGCGTCGAGCAGTAGGGGCAGATGATCTCGTTGTCGTTGCCGAGGTCCAAGAAGACGTGCGGATGATCGAACGGAGGGTTGGCGCCCACGCACATGAACTCTTGCGAGCCGATCTCGATGACGGGGACGCCGGCATCGTTGTGGAAGTGGGGGACGACATGGTCGGACATCGTAACTCATCCTAGAGTGGCAATTGCAGCGGACACAATCACTAGTGACGCAGCGTCTTTGAACGCCGCGGACCATACTGGGGGGTGCAGATGATTGCTAGTCCAGCGGAACCAAAAGGTTTCGCAACTACCCCATGCTCATTTGCTCATGCAAATTCGACACAATCTTGTCGCCTCGGAGAAGCCCTTCTTTCGTCGGGGACGTTGTGTCGCAATTTTGGCGTACTATTTCTGTGAACGAGCACAACTCCGACGAAAGACGAACGATCAGGAGAGCGACCAGGCTTTGAGCATGAGGTGGCTGCGAATCAGCACAGCGTTGGCCGGTATCGCGGCATGCAGCTTCATGCTCGTGCAGGTCGCACCGCATGCCCGCGAGGCGGGCGCGATTTTCGCCGCCCAGGACGATCCGGCGGCGCTTTCCGAACTCGGGCTCGACGCGGTTCTGCGGCACAACGAGCGCCTGGTTCAGGACAACATCGAGGCCGCACTCGCATCGGGCGATGCGGATCTCGCGAACAGCTTCGTCGAGCTCGCGCGTGACCGCAACATCGCGCTCCCCGACGACCTCTTGAGCCGGGTGAGCGATGCGGTCACGGAAGAAAATTCCACCTCGCATTTCGCCAAGCGGTTTGCCACCGGCCTCGTCACCGGCAGCGCCGACGATGTCGCGAGCCTCTCGGGGACGGTGGCCGGCGATCTCTTCGTGATCGGCGACATCAGGGACATCGTGCGCGAAGGCAAGCATCTCGCCATGGGCGAGGACACCGATCGCCTCGTGCTCGGGCTTGCGGCCGCCGGCCTTGTGGTGACGGCCGCGACCTACGTGTCCGTCGGCGGCGCGGCCCCGGTGCGCGCCGGGCTGACGCTGGTGAAGGATGCCCGCAAAGTGGGACGGCTCGGCGAGGGGCTCGCTGCATGGGCCGGGCGTTCCGCGCGCGAGGTCGTCGACACGCCGCTGCTCCAGAATGCAGTCGCCTCGGGGTCCGTGTTGCGGCCGGGCGAGACCGTGAGCGCGATCAAGGCCGCGTTCCGCGCCGAGAAGGCCGGCGCGCTGGTCCGGCTCGGCAAGGACGTCACGCGCGTTGCCGAAAAAGCCGGCACACGCGGCGCCATGGAGAGCTTACGCATTGCCGACGGCCCGAAGGATGTCGCGCGCGCCGCGCGGCTTGCGGAAGCGCAGGGTGGCAAGACGCGCGCGATCATGAAGCTGCTCGGACGGGGCGCGCTGCTGCTCGCCGGCGGCGCGTTCGATCTCGCGCTTTGGCTGTTCGGCGCGGCGATGACGCTGTTCGGCCTCCTGTCTTCCATCAAGGCGACAACCGAGCGCCTCACTCAAGCCTGGTGTGATCGCAGACGGGCGCGGCGGCTGCGCCAGGCGCAGATCGCCGCTGAAGCCGCTCTGGCGGGCGCCGCCCTCAAGGCCTAGGATCAACCTTTCCCCTCAAGACGCGGAATATGTGATGCCGAGCTTCCACAACGGCGCAGTCGAAATTGCCTATCTCGATGAAGGCGAGGGCGATCCGATCTTTCTGTTGCACGGCTTTGCCTCGAGCAAGAACGTGAACTGGGTCTATCCGACCTGGGTCTCCGAACTGCGCAAGAATGGCCGCCGCGTGATTGCGCTCGACAATCGCGGCCATGGCGAAAGCTCAAAGCTCTATGAGCCCGCGCAATATTCGATCCCGACCATGGCCGGCGACGTGCTCGCCTTGATGGACCATCTCGGCATCCCGCAGGCCGACATCATGGGCTACTCGATGGGCGGGCGGATGACGGCCTGGCTCGGGCTCAACGAGCCGCAGCGCCTGCGCTCGGCGATCCTTGGCGGCATCGGCATCGGCGGCCTGATCGAAGGCACGGGCCCCGGGGAGAACGTTGCGAAAGCACTGGAAGCGCCGTCGCTCAATGACGTCACCGATCCTGTGGGCCGCACCTTCCGTGCCTTCGCCGATCAGACCCGTTCCGACCGCCGTGCGCTCGCTGCCTGCCTGCGCGGCACGCGCGATCTCATGACGCGGGACGAAGCCGCGCGCATCGACGTCCCCGTGCTGATCGCGGTCGGCACCAATGACGAGGTCGCGGGCTCGGCGGGCGCCCTTGGCGCGATCATCCCGGAATCGGAAGTGCTCGACATTCCGAACCGCGATCACATGCGCGCGGTCGGCGACAAGGTCTACAAGACCGGCGTGCTCGATTTCCTCTCACGCCGCGGCTGACATCTCGTCTACAGGCTCGTCGTCGCCGGAAGCGCGCGCCAGCGCCATCAGCACCACGAAGGTCGCAAGCCACACCATGCGCGCGCCGTAACGGTCGTGCGGGCCCGAGATCACGCCGCAGATGAAGGCGTTGCCGAGCAGCGCCAGCGTCACGGTCGCACCCAGCAGCGTCAGATCATCCAGCCGGCGGTTCGCAAGCGCGTGCGCGAGCAGGCCCAGCAACGCCAGCATCGAGACCAGCGCGACAGGCACGTGCAGCCAGTTGACGTAGTCGAAATCGACGCCCCAGAGCTGCTGGCGGGCGGCGCGCATCGGCGCAACCTGCGTGGGGATGTAGCGCTCGATGATGCCGTAGGTGTGCGGAATCCAGCCATTGGTGCCTTCGCCAGTGGCGACATGCAGCAATTGCTGCCCCATCGCCCTCAGGGCCGCGCCGGTCTGCCAGGCCGGATAGTCGGCGAGCGAATGCACGACGATGTAGCCCATCTCGTCGTTCATGCCTTCGAAACGGCCGAGCGTGTTGAACATGCTCTTGCCCCACAGGAACTCGTCGGCGGTGGCCGGCAGATCGTTGCGGTAGGGACAGAGCTTGAAGCTCTCGCGCGGGCAGTGGTCGTTCAGGTAGCGCGTGACGATGCCGTCCTGCATCATGCGGCCGAAGGCGACGCCATAACCGCCAGGCGTCCAGGCCCATTTGCCCGACAGCGCATGGTTGGCCGACACCAGCATCACGCCGCCGGCGACAATTGTAAGGCTCGCCTGCGCCAGACCCNCCCGCCAGTGGAAGGCGGCGTCCCAGCAACGGCCGCGCCATCCAGCCGACGGCGCAGAGGCCGAGCAGCACGCCTAGCGTGGCCGAGTGAGTTGCGGCGGCAAATGCGGTGAAGACGAACAACGAGAATCTTTCCAGGCCTGAAGTCCGGCTCCCGCCGGCGATCAGCAGGAACAACGACAGCACCGACAGCCCGGCGAAGATGTCGGTGAGCAGCATGCTGGCAAGCCAGGGCAGCGCGGTCGACAGGATCAGCGAGAGGCCGATCGCGACGAAGCGGAACGTCTGCATCAGGCCGAGCACGCGTGAGGTGAGCTGCAGCAGCCACAGCGTCGCCAGCGACTGGACGGCGAGGTTGATCCAGAAGCCAAAACTCTCGCCGTAATGCAGATACAATC
Organism: Bradyrhizobium centrolobii; assembly: GCF_001641635.1. Classification (GTDB taxonomy): domain Bacteria; phylum Pseudomonadota; class Alphaproteobacteria; order Rhizobiales; family Xanthobacteraceae; genus Bradyrhizobium; species Bradyrhizobium centrolobii. The sequence continues at coordinate 97,528 of NZ_LUUB01000078.1, read as the reverse complement.
CAAACACGGTGGAGCGGCTGGGGACGAGATAGCCCTCGTACCAGCGTGCGAGATAGCCGCCGGTATCCCATTGAAGCAGGGGATAGCCGTTCCAGAATGCCGGCGCGATCATGAGGAGGGGCAGGGCCACCCCGGCCAGCCGGAGCCAAAACGACCCCGCGGCGCGGGCGCGCAATATTTCGGTGGTGATGCTCAAATCCTCTCCCCGGCCTGTCGGACCATGCCCGCAATAACCGTTGAGGCGGAATTCACCAATAGTTTGACGTTGCCCGGCTTGAATTCGGCAAAACTCTGACCACTTTGAGCCGACCTTGCCGCCTGGGGGCGCCAGAAGAAAGTGTTGTGATTCAACGCTTTGGCGGACTATTGCCGGTCAAGGCGCTGTTCACTCTCAGGCAAGCCCGTCAGGACTTTGTCGCCTAAGCTGTGCTATAGAACCAACAAAACGAGCGAATTCGAAAGAGCAGATCCCATGGCAGTGCATCAGGTCAATCCGGGAGGAAAGCTCGCAGCCCTTGATCCGATCTGGGACCGGATCCGGAGCGAAGCCGAGGACATCGTCCATCGCGAGCCGGAGCTTGCGACCTTCATCTATTCAACGGTGCTGCATCACAGCCGGCTGGAGGATTCGGTGGTGCACCGTCTCGCCGACCGGCTCGATCACTCCGCGCTGTCGGGCGATCTCGTGCGCCAGACCTATGACGAGGCGCTGCGCGAGGATCCCGATCTCGGCAACGCCTTCCGGGCCGATCTCGTCGCCGTCTACGACCGCGATCCCGCCACCGCGCGCTTCATCGATCCGTTGCTCTACTTCAAGGGCTTTCACGCGATCCAGACCCATCGCCTCGCACACTGGCTCTATCTGAAGGGTCGCAAGGATTTTGCTTATTATCTCCAGAGCCGCGCTTCCGCGGCGTTTCAGACCGACATCAATCCCGCTGCACGCATCGGTCGCGGCATCTTCCTCGACCACGCTACCGGCTTCGTCTGCGGCGAGACCGCTGTGATCGAGGACGACGTCTCGATCCTGCACGGCGTCACGCTCGGCGGCACCGGCAAGGAGAATGAGGACCGCCATCCGAAGATCCGCCACGGCGTCATGATAGGCGCGGGCGCAAAGATCCTCGGCAACATCGAGGTCGGGCATTGCGCACGCATCGCGGCCGGCTCGGTCGTGGTGAAGCCCGTGCCGCACAACGTCACGGTCGCTGGCGTGCCCGCCAAGATCGTCGGCGAAGCCGGCTGCGCCGAGCCGTCGCGCACCATGGATCAGATGATCAACGCCATGGGGCTTTGATGTCAGATGGGGCGGATTTTTCCCGCCCCGATCGTCCCCAAAAATCTCGGGAATTCATGCTGGCGGTTCGTCGCGTCTCGTCCTAAAACCCCGCCAACTCAGATTTCGATTGGAGACTTGCCGTGGACGTCAAAGAAGTGAGGAAGCTCGACGCGTATCTGAAGCGCGTATTCGGCAATCCCAAGATTCGCGTCGTGCCGCGGCCGAAGAAGGATGATTCCGCCGAGGTCTATATCGGCGAGGAATTCATCGGCGTGCTCTTCGTCGACGACGAAGATGATGATCGCTCGTTCCAGTTCCAGATGGCGATCCTCGAAGACGATCTCGTCGATCAGGAATAGTCGCCGCGAGACTTCGCTGCGTATAGGCGATGCGCGGCCGGATTTGTTTCTCCGGCCGCGCGCCCAAGCTGCGGCTAGGCAAGGTCGAACCTCAGGGTCCCAAGCTTCTCGATCCGGCTGGTGATCCTGTCACCGGCCTTGAGCCAGACCTGCTTTTCCTTCGGCATGCCGATGATGACTCCCGAGGGGGTCCCCGTGAAGATGATGTCGCCCGGCTCGAGTGCGAACAGCTTCGAGGTGTAGGAGATCACCTTCTGCGGATTGAAGATGAATTTCGACGTGTGCGACGACTGTCGTGCCTCGGTCTCATCGTTCACGAACGTCTCGATCTTCAGGTTGTTCGGATCCATGAGATCGGCTGAGACGAAGTAGGGGCCGATCGGCGCGAAGCCGTCCAGAGTCTTGCCGACCATCCACTGTCCGCCTTTTTCGAGCTGGAGATCGCGCGCCGAGAAGTCGTGCCCGATCGCGTAGCCCGCGACGTAGTTGAGCGCATCGGCCTCGGAAACGTTCCGCGCGGCCTTGCCCATGACGATCAGGAGTTCGGTCTCGTAGTCGAATTTGTAGGAGATCTCGCGTGCCGGGAGCTTGATCGTGCAATTATGGGCGGCGAGCGTGTTGTTGTACTTGTTGAAGAGAATGGGCTCCTTCGGCAGCTTCTCTCCGGATTCTTCCACGTGCTCCTTGTAGTTCAGGCCGACGCAAACGATTTTGCCGGGATCGGTGAAAAGCCGACCGAACTTGATCTTGCTCTCCTCCTTGAGGAACTCCGGCTTATCCTTCGCCGCGCTGATCAATTGCTGAAGCGCCGCGGCGTTTCCGTTGGCGAGCAGGTCTTCGAGCGTGGTAGGCGCATCCATGTTCAAGGCCTTCTTCGCGGGCGCGACGTCGAGAATGCCGTTCGCCAGTTTTACACCGAGCGTCTCGCTGCCGTCCGTCTGCTGAATGGACAACAGTGTGAGGCCGCGCGGCATTTCCTTTGGAGCCGAGCTCTGCGCGGCTGCTTGCGCAATATCGGTTTGAGTGAAGGCTGCTCCGCCGATACCGGCCGCAACGGCGGTTTTGACGAAATCGCGACGTGTTGTCATTGTTGTTCCTCCCGAACGAATTGGAGCAGCCGACAGGGAAGGGGGTCTCCCATGTTGCACAGCCCGCGTGGAGGATAGTGTTGGCTGGCCATCCTGGCCAGTGATCGGTCCGTATGGAGATCAGCGGTTTTTGAAGGCCACACCTGCGTGCGGAGCGCTCGACCGGTCGGTCAGCCCCTCGGCCCGCGCAACTGCACCGTCAGCCTGTCCATCGCCTCCGCCACCTCACGCCATTGCGACAGCCAGCTCCGCGGAAAGCGGAAGGTGAGGTCGGCGCCGTCGACGCGGCGCTCGGAGAGACACATGCCCGGAGTGGCCGCGTCGCGCGTGCAGCGCGCGGTCAAGAGCGGGTTCGCGCCGGAAAACAGATCCTCGCTGCCATAGGGCGTGTCAGTGCGGAACATCCGCATCGTCAGCCCGTCCTCCGGCATCGTTGCGGCCTGGTCGAGATAGCGCGGATAGATCGTGCTGACGCGCTGCTCGGGCGCCAGCGCATCGTGATGTGCCGCGATCGACAGGAAGATGCGGTCGATCGGCTGCATCGCCTCCTCGACCGTGTCGGCGGTGACATGCTTCGGTGCGCTCGGCACCTCCAGCGAGGGATAAAGGAAATCGAGGTCGATCCGTTCCTGCGGTCCGGAATGCCGCTGGATCTTCATGCGGATCGCCGCCGTCGGCACGTTGAACAGCGTGCCGCCGACGCTCACCGGCAGCTTGTCGGGCGCGTTCGCGCCTCTGGCGCCCCAGGTCGGCCACAACAGATAGGCGACCAGCGCGACCGCGCTCACGGCAATCGTGCCGCTGAGCGCGATCGGGACGAGATGCGCCCGCGTGCGCGTCGTGCGGGACCGGGGGGAGGCTGCCGAAAACACCGTCATGTACTTGAGCGACCAAAGCCGGGAAGTCGGCCGATGGCCGACGAATCAGTCGCGACTATGCCATGCGGCCGCGATTTCGCGGAGCATTCCCGGCTGCCCACGAGGCGCGAGTGAGGTCTGCGCGGGCCGGTTGGGGTTGTTAACCTTCCCTTAAGGATAATGTAGCGTTAACCGGCACTTTTTGTCACAGGAAGGCACCGGCGTTGCGTAAGTGCGGAACCGTTCCGATGACCCCTGAGGCACTGAATACTTTCTTCTCGATCTGCATCGGCTTCGCGCTCGCGGGCGCGCTCGTGAACGGATACCAGGCGGTCGCGCAGCGGCCCGCAGGTTTCGGCCTGTTGCAGGAGGGCGTGGCGCCGAAGACCTTCGCGGCGGTGCCGTTCCTGGTGTTCGCCGCTCCCTTCATCATCATGCGCAACACGCTGCGCGGGATGCGGGTGGAGAGCCGCCGCTTCGAATTCGTGATGATGGCGACCGTCATCGCCGGCTTCTGGAGCATGATGAGCGGCACCTTCTTCCTGATGACACTGCGCGCGGCCGGCGTCCTGGCCTGACGCGCGTTCCGGGCTGCCGGCACGGCGGCCCTTTGCTTCAAGCCCGCCGTTTCGCTATGCCAGGGTCAGCGTGACAGGAGACCCCCATGGCGATCTACGAGCTCGACGGGCAGGCGCCCGATCTTCCCGCCGACGGCAACTACTTCATCGCGGAGACCGCGACGGTGATCGGCCGCGTGCGCCTGAAGCCGGGCGCGAGCGTCTGGTTCGGTGCGGTGCTGCGCGGCGACAATGAGTGGATCGAGATCGGCGAGGGCTCCAACGTGCAGGACGGCTCGACCTGCCACACCGATCTCGGCTTTCCGCTCGTCATCGGCAAGAACTGCACGGTCGGTCACAACGTCATCCTGCACGGCTGCACGATCGAGGACGATGCGCTGGTCGGCATGGGCTCGATCGTGATGAACGGTGCGAAGATCGGCCGCAACAGCATCGTCGGCGCGGGCTCCGTCATCACCGAGGGCAAGGAATTTCCCGAACGCTCGCTGATCATCGGCTCGCCCGCGCGCGTGATCCGCACGCTCGATGGCGCCCAGGTGCAGAGGATGGGAAGCGCCGCGAAGTTCTACGTAGCCAACGGCCCGCGTTTCAAGAAGGGGCTGAAGCGGATCGGCTGACGTCAGTCGCCCTCGGACTCGCGCGCCTCGGTTGAGCTCGCCACCTTCTCGTGGCCAGCGGCCCACAGCGCATGCTCGTCGCTGCCGTCCTGGTAAGGGTTGGCCTCAGCGGGAAGGTTTTTGCGCGCGGCGCGTTCGCCCTCCGCGAAGGGGTCGCGATCGGTCATCGTGATTTCACCTTTCTGGCTTTGGCACGCGCGGCTGGCTTGCTGGATTCAGCGTCGAGCCTGGCGCTCTTGCGCAACGCGTCCTTGAGATCGATGGGAATGCCGTGCTTCTTCAAGAGGTCGGCAAAGGCTTCATCCGCGAGTTCCTGAAACGTCGCCATCCTGTCGCGCCCCAGTTGCTTCAGCTTGTCGAACGTATCCTCGTCGAACGCGATCAGTTTGCGCATGATCGTGGCTGCCTCCCTGCTTCAAGCGGACGTGACGGGGGTCGTTCCGGAACGGGTCTTCGTCGGGGCTGTTGACCGGTAAAGGAGAATTTCCGATGGCCAGGTCGTTCGCAACCGTTTCAGTCAAATCTCTGATCGTGATCTGCGGCATCGCCGCGATGCCGGTCGCATCATTCGCGCAGGCCACCGGCGGCACCGCGGGATCGACCAGCGGCGTCCCCAATGCGCCGGCGCCGCCCCCCGGCACGAACAGCCTCGGTACGGCCCAATCATCCGGCGCGAACAGGGCGCCCGGCGTCACCACCGGCACGGGAAGCGGCGCAAGTGCTGCCGCCGATGAGACCGTCAAGACCGAGAACCAGCTGCTCGACAAGAAGATGAAGAGCATCTGTCGCGGCTGCTGATGCTCGCGCGGAAGTGAGCCAGCACTCCTGTCAGGAATGCACAAGTGACATTAGCTTGCTCCTTCTTAGTAGTGTGGACGGTTTCCACACGGAGGATTGAGCGATGTTACGCAAGATGATCATGGCGGCCCTGGCCGTTGCCGCGGTCGGACTGTCGGCGCCACAGGCGGCGCAGGCGCGCGGTGGTTTCGGCGGTGGGGGCTTCCATGGCGGCGGCTTCCACAGGGGCGGATTTCATGGCGGATTCGGCGGCGGCGGGTTTCACGGCCACTGGCATGGCCGCGGCTTCTGGCCCGGTGTCGTGCTTGGCGCAGGTCTCGCCGGCGCGGGCTACTACGGCGGCTATTATGGCTACGGCTATCCCTATTACGACGACCCCTATTATTACGACTCCGGCTATGGCTATGCCGACGGCGGTTATGGCGGCTGCTACGTCGTGCGGAAGCGCGTTATGACGCCCGCAGGCTGGCGTGTCCGCCGCGTCGACGTGTGCGAATAGGGGACGAAGGCCGGTTTATGGCGCAAAAAACAAGGTCGTTGACGCAGTATACCGTCAACGACCTTGCCAGCCCCGGATATTGAAATTGGCTCACGCCATCCGGTACGGGCGAGCATGACGCGGAATCATACGGGTGAATGTGATCCAGTTCACAACCAGAAAAATTTAGTCGGGCACCTGACGGTGCGAATCAGCTGCGCGACTTGCGGTGCCGGGCGCTCGCATGCGCCCGCCGACCCGGCTTGCGCCGGTTAACAGTCGGCGTCTCGGCCTCGGTGGCCCGGGCGCTGGCAGAGGACTGCCGCAGGCCGTCGACGGACTCGGTCAGGGTCGCGACCTGCTCCGACAGGCGCTTGGTGTCGGCCTGTTGGGCCGACAGGATGCGCTTCACCGTCAGGAGCTGGTCTTGTACGACCTGCAGCTGGTCGATCGACTCCTGCTGAGTCGCCTCCAACCCTTTGGTTTTCTCGACGAGCTGCTCGGAGGCCTGCGCCGCGCGCACCTGGAGCTGGCGCGACGCCACCGCCCGGTCGGTCTCGGGCGCATGGCCGGTATAGGCGCGCCAGATCGCAATCGAGGTGGCGCCGACGATCAGGAGGAACAGGGCCGCGGCGGTCAGCGCGATCGGCTGGGCGCCGAGACGGAGGAGGGGATTGGTCGGTTTATCCTCTGCGAGATCGATCATCGCTGACAAAGCCCAAAATTGAACTTGGTAAGTGGCGAAGACCGGCAAGCCCCTGAGGCGGCCGGGATGTCCCGAAAACGTTACAGTTCGGCAAGAAATGGGACGAAAAGGAGGCCACGGGCCAAAAAAGGCAATTGTTCCAATCCTGAAGAGGGCACTTCTTCGGAAATTAAAGAGGGCACTTCCCCGGAAATCAGGAGGGGCTCGCCCAAAAAAGAACTCCCCGTCTATGCCGGAAATCAGCATGGACGGGGAGTACGTCTGTGAGACGGATCAGGACCGTGCCGTGACGGTCATGAGTCGCGACGCTAGGGCCGAGCGGCCTTCATCGAAGGCTGGATGGTCATACGGTAAGCAATGAATGCTCGACCGTCGAACCTCTCCAGGACCTCGTCGCAGGCAGGGCATCGATACTCGCCCTTATTCGCCGGCGGCGTCGCCAGCTCAAGCCGGCGAAAACCGGCACCACACGCCGAGCACGTCACATCGTCCTTTTTCATGCATACCCCGTAGAAATACTGGTGCGGCTTCTTAGCACAGGTTAGGGCAAAACTTGGGTTGCTTGCTTGTCGAGCGTCAAAAAAAGATCATGTTGCCGGGCCGCTGACCGAGGCGTTACGGCTGAAACGGCGACAATAGGCCGGAATAGGTCTTTGTGCGCGGCGGGGCATAGGGCCCGAGGCGAGAGGTCTTCAGCCCGAGCCGCACCAGCCCTTCAGCCAGCGTCACCGCGGCGGCGACACCGTCGACCACGGGCAGGCCGTGCATGCCGGCGAGTTTGGTTGCGAGGTCAGCCATGCCGGCACAGCCGAGCACGATGGCTTCAGCGCGGTCGTCGCGGATCGCGGCCGTGATCTCCGCGGAGATTTTTGCGAGCGCCTCAGTATTGCGCTCCTCGAGCGCGAGCACCGGCACCTCGGCGGCGCGGACGCGGGCGCAGCGGTCGGCGAGGCCATACTTCTTCAGATTATGTTCGATCGGCACGACGGAGACGCCGAGCGTCGTCACCACGGCAAAGCGCGCCGCGATCAGGCTCGCCATGTGGAAGGCGGCTTCGCCAATGCCGATCACCGGCGCCTTTGCAGCGGCGCGCGCGGCGTCGAGGCCGGTGTCGTCGAAGCAGGCGATGATGTGGACCTCGGCGCCGTCGCGGTCGGCTTCGCGGATGCAGCCGAGCATGCCGGGCACGGCAAAGGCCTCGTCGTAAAAGCCCTCGATCGAGACCGGGCCCATCGTGGGCTGGCGTGCATCGATTACGGTGTCGGGCAACGCCGCCGCGCGCGCGGCGGCGGCAATCTTCGCCGTCATTGACGCCGTGGTGTTGGGATTGACGACGTGAAGTCGCATCGCTTCAGACCAGCCCCTTGCCGGCGTCCGAGCCTTTGGCCGCCTGCCGTTTGTTCAGCATGTGGATGGTGCCGAGCGCAAGCGTGATGACGGCAAAGGACACAGCCGAGATCACGGTGCCGAGTGCATAGATGTCGGGTTTCGTCACCGTGGTGGTAAGGCCCTGGAGATCGAGCGGCAGCGTGTTAACCGGTCCGATCGCCTGGCTGGAGCGGGCGAGTTCGTCCCAGGACAGCGTGAAGCCGAACAGGCCGATGCCGATCACGGAAGGCAAAATGATCGGCAGCACGACGTAGCGGAAGGTCTGCCACGGCGTCGCGCCGAGATCGCGCGCGGCCTCCTCGAGCCGGGGATCGAAACGGTTGAAGATCGCGAACATGATGAGCAGGCCGAACGGCAACGTCCAGGTGAGGTGTGCGCCGAGGCCGGAGGTGAGCAGGCCCATCGAGGTCTCGAAGTTCTCGTTCCAGTGCGCCTTGATCAGATCGTCGATGATGCGGAATTCAAGCGAAATGCCGAGCGAAGTAATGATGGAAGGAACAATAAGACTCGCGATCGCCGAATAGAACAGGATGCTCTGCGCCTTGAATTTTCGGCGGAACGCCATGCCGGCGGCGACGGACAGTACGACGGTGACCGCCATCACGACGAGGCCGAGCAGCAGCGAGCGCCGGAAGGCGGCGCCTAGATCGACGATGCCGGTGCCCTGGAACAGTTTTGCCAGCCAGTAGGTCGACACCCCGTTCATCGGGAAGGTGAGGCCGCCCTGCGGCCCCTGGAACGACAGGATGTAGATCGCGATCATCGGCCCATAGAGAAACAGCACATAGGCCGCGAAGAAGATCGCGAGCACGTAGAAGCTGCGCGGGCGTCCTTCCTTCATCACTTACAGCTCCTTCCGGATGTCGACGATGCGCGACATCATGGTGATGATCAGGAAGGTGATGGCGAGCAGGATCACGGCGTTCGCGGCGGCCGCCGGGAATTGCAGCGCGTTCAGCCGCGTCTCGATGATCTTGCCGGCGGCGGCGATCTGCTGGCCGCCCATCACGCCGATGGTGATGAAGTCGCCCATCACGATGGTGATGACGAAGATCGAGCCGATCACGATGCCGGGTTTTGCAAGCGGAATCACGACGTTGACGAGCGTCTGGAAGCCGGTCGCGCCGGCGTCATAGGCCGCCTCGATCAGCGACTTGTCGATGCGCACCATCGAATTGAAGATCGGCACCACCATGAAGAAGGTGAAGAGGTGCACGAGCGCCAGCACCACGGAGAATTCGGAATAGAGCAGCCATTCGACCGGCTGGTTGATGAGGCCGGTCTTGACCAGTCCGGAATTCACGAGCCCGTTGCGGCCGAGCAGCGGGATCCAGGCGATCATGCGGATGACGTTGGAGGTCCAGAACGGGATCGTGCAGAGCAGGGACAGTCCCATCTGCCAGGTCTTGGACTTGACGTGGAAGGCGAGGAAATAGGCGACCCAGAAGCCGATGAAGAGCGTGATCGCCCAGACCATGAAGCACAGCTTCAGCGTCTTCAGATAGGTCTTGCCGATCGTGCAGAGATCGGGGAGCTGCGCGATGCAGCCTTCGAACGTATCGCTGTAGCCGCGCCCCGAGAAGGCCGGCAGCAACTGGTACTCGTTGTAGTCCCAGAACGAGACGATGACGACGAACACCAGAGGGATCAGGAAGAAGGCGAGAAACACCAGCATCATCGGCCCGGCCTGGAGCCAGGAGATAAAGGAGGGCGACAGGCGCGCCGCTTTCGCGTTGCGCGCCGTGTCTGATCCCCGGGCGAGGCCCGGGGATGCCTGATGCAGGATGTTTTCGGAGGTGTCCATCACGCGGCGATGAACTCGTTCCACTTGCGGACCATGTAATCGTTCTCGTCCATCACGGCGTTCCAGCACGCGACCGCGCCCATGCGATCCTCATAGGAGCCGCCGTCGCGCACCGCGCCGGCCTTTTCCAAGAGCGAGCCGTCGGGCGCCTTGATGTCCTTCTCGGCCGGCTTGCCTTCCATCCAGTAGGCCCACTCGTAAGGCTCCATGTGCGCCTTAGCGGTGGAGAGCACGGCGGAGTAGTAGCCCTGGCGGTTGAGATAGGCGCCGGCATAGCCGGACAGGAACCAGTTGACGAACTCATAGGCCCAGTCGAGCTTCGCGCCTGACACGCCCTTGGAGACGCAGAAGCCCGAGGCCCAGGAGCGGTAGCCTTCCTTCAGCGGCTGGAAGGTGCAGGCGATGCCCATCGAGCGCACCTTCGTCACCGCCGGCGACCACATCGACTGGATGACGGTTTCACCCGAAGCCATCAGGTTGACGCTCTCGTTGAAGTCCTTCCAGAAGGCGCGGAACTGACCGGCCTTCTTGGCCTCGGTCATCACCTTCATGGTGAGATCGATCTCTTCCTTGGTCATGTTGCCCTTGTCGGCATATTTGTATTTGCCGGTGGCTTCGACGACCATCGCGGCATCCATGATGCCGATCGAGGGGATGTTGAGGATCGAGGCCTTGCCCTTGAACTCGGGGTTGAGCAGCTCCGACCACGAGCTGATCGGCCGCTTGATCAGGTCGGGCCGGATGCCGAGCGTGTCGGCGTTGTAGACGGTCGGAATCAGTGTGACGAACTCGGTCGCGGACTTCGCGAACGTCTTGGAGTCCTTGCCTTCGAGATAGAGCACCTTCCAGGGTGCGGTGCCCTGATTGCCGATCTTCTTGCCGCCGGGCGTCTCGCCCTTGGTGAAGACCGGCGTGATGTTGTCGAATTCCTTGATCTTCTTGGCGTCGAGGGCAAGGATGTTACCTGACGGCACCAGCTTCTTCAGCGAGAAATATTCGGTGTCCAGCACGTCGAAGGAATTCGGCTGGGTCATCACGCGCTTGGTCACGTCGTCGGTGGTCGCGGTGATGTATTCGATCTTGATGCCGGTGTCCTTCAGGCACTGCTTGGAGATGTCGTCGCCCTCGTTCACGGCGGTGCCGAGATAGCGCAGTACCTTCGTCTCGGCCGATTTCACATAGGGAAAGCCTGTGATGGCGCCGGAGCCGGCAGCGAGGCCGGCGAGACCCGCGGTGCCCTTGAGTAGCGTGCGGCGGCTGACGCCGGTCGTCCTGGTGGTCTCGGTCATATCAGTCACTCCTCTGTTGCGCATTGTCATTGAGGTCGGCGCTATTGCAGGCGCTGCGCCTTGGCGGGATCCCAGGTGGCCAGCACGCGATCGCCCGGACGGAACGGGTGGACGTCGAAGGTGGCTTCGGGAACGTGGGAGAACAGGGCGGTGCCGTCGTCGAGCGTGAGCGAGACGGCAATGTACGAGCCCTGGTACTCGGTCTGGGTCAGCAGCGCCGGCGCGCCGAACGCGCCGTCGGCGAACGGCACGATGCCGAGCTGATCGGCGCGCACGGCGATGAGGTTGCCGGCGTCGCTGAGGACGTTGTGGCCGCCGATGAAGCGCGCCACGAATTCGGTGCGGGGATGATGAAAGATGTCGCGGGCGCTGCCCTGCTGCTCGATCCTGCCGTGGTTCATCACCACGATGTGGTCGGCAAGCGCCATCGCCTCTTCCTGGCCGTGGGTGACCTGGATGAAGCTGATGCCGAGCTCGCGCTGGAGCCGCTTCAGCTCGCCGCGCATCTTGACGCGCAGGAACGGATCGAGCGCGGAGAGCGGCTCGTCCAGCAACAGGATCTGCGGCTCGGTGATCAGCGCGCGCGCAAGCGCGACGCGCTGCTGCTGGCCGCCGGAGAGCTGCGCCGGGAGCCGACCTGCATAGGGGCTCATCGCCACCAGCTCTAGCAATTCGCCGGCGCGCTTGTGCCGCATCGCGCGGTCGACGCCGCGCATTTTCAGGGCAAACGCAACATTGTCGAGCACGGTGAGGTGAGGAAACAGCGCGTAGGACTGGAACATCATCGCCGTGCCACGCTTTGCGGGCTCCAGGTCCGTGACGTTCTGCGCGCCCAGGATGATGTCGCCCGCGCTGACGGCCTCGTGGCCCGCGATCATCCGCAAGGTCGAGGTCTTGCCGCAGCCGGAGGGGCCAAGCAGGCAGCAATAGGTGCCGGCCGGGATCTTCAGGTTGACGTTGTCGACCGCCAGCGTTGTGTCATAGCGCTTGGTGACGGCGACCAGTTCGAGAGCAGCGGGAGTGGCCATGGCGTGTCCGCGAGGAGGGCGATGCTCCGCCTCTCTCCGCAAGGTCCGTGCCAACTGCCTCTGGCCAACCAAATTCCAAAACTGTGCAGCGGAGTCAGATCGTTAGGTCGAATCCGGCGTACCTGGGCGGCTCGCTTTGTGCGCAGTGGTCTGCACACAAAACGGGCGCAGATTGTATAAAGTTTCGCCTGTGATTGGATACAGCTCGTCGACTAACATTCGAGGCCGATATTCGCCGATCGAGCCCTCACATCCATGGCCGCCAAGACCCGACCGAAATCCGACGCGCCAGATGCGAGCGATCGCGTCAGCCGCATCCGGGAAGGCGTGACCGCGGCGATCCTCGAGCATCGCCTGCTGCCGGGTACAAAACTCGGCGAAGACGAGATCGGCGAGATCTATGGCGCCAGTCGCACGCTGGTCCGCACCGCGCTGCAGCAGCTTGCGCACGAGGGGATCGTCAACATCGAGAAGAACCGCGGCGCCTTCGTCGCACGACCCACACCCGCCGACGCGCGCGAGGTATTCGAGGCGCGTCGCCTGATCGAGCCGATGATCGTCGACCGTGCCATCGATGCGGTGTCACCGGCCTGGCTCGATCGGCTCAGCCACCATCTCAGTGAAGAGCGCGAGGCAGAGCGGCGTGGCGACGCGCGTGCCTCGGTCCGGCTCTCCGGCGAGTTTCATCGCCTCGTCGCCGAAATGTCCGGCCACGGCATCTATCTCGGCTTCCTCAAGGAGTTGATCGCGCGCTCCTCGCTCATCATCCTGCTCTACCGCCGCCACGACACGCCCGCCTGCGGCACCGATCATCACGCCGAGATCGTCACCGCGATCCGCAAGCGCGACCGGGAGGCGGCGCGCGCGCAGATGCTGTCGCATCTTCGGGAAATCGAGGCCGAGCTGTTTTTGAAGGACCCTGCCGCCGACGAGCTGCGGCTTGCGGATGTGCTTGGCGCGTGAGTGCGTCCCGCGCGCGCTGACGTTGCGGTCAACAATGTCTCTTTGATTCAACTGCACGCGATCATTGCGATCTCTCATCAAAGCAGATGGCAGCACTGCGCAAAGCCGCGATGGTTGTAAGTTGACGGAAACTAAACGTAGGCGTCAGACTCACGCCACATAGCCCTGCACTCTACGGAGACTGGACATGTTGGGTTTGAGGATGCCGGCCAGCGTCTCCCGGGCGGCCGCATTGTTTGCGGCCGTTGCATTTGTCCTCGGCAGCCCGTCGTCCGCATCGGCCCAGCAGGACGCCGCCGTCCTGTTCCGCAATGTCCGGATCTTCGACGGCAAGACCGGCACGCTGTCTGCTTCCTCCAGCGTCCTCGTCAGGAACAAGACGATCGAGAAGATTTCGACCGGCGCCATTACGGCCACGGCGCAAGTGATCGATGGCGGCGGACGTGTTCTGATGCCGGGGCTGATCGATGCGCATTGGCACGCGATGCTGGTGCGGCCGACGCCGGCAGCAGTCCTCTCAGGCGATGTCGGCTACAACAATCTGCTTGCGGCTGCGGAGGCGACCGCCACGCTGATGCGCGGCTTCACTACCGTGCGCGACATGGGCGGGCCGAGCTTTGGCTTGAAGCAAGCCATCGACGAGGATCTCGTCGCCGGTCCCCGCATCTATCCGTCCGGCGCCATGATCACCATCACCGGCGGCCATGGCGACTTCCGGCAACTCGCCGATCTGCCGCGAACGATCGGCGGGATGCTGAGCCGCATGGAGCAGATTGGCGGCAGCATGGTCGCCGACAGTCCTGACGAGGTCCGCGTGCGGGCGCGCGAACAGCTCATGCAGGGCGCCTCGCAGGTCAAGCTCACGGCAGGTGGCGGGGTGGCCTCGCCCTTCAGCCCGCTCGATGTCTCCACCTTCACCGAGCCCGAGTTGCGTGCGGCGGTCGAAGCCGCCGAGAACTGGGGCACCTATGTCGCCACCCACGCCTACACGCCGGTCGCGATCCAGCGCTCGATCGCTGCCGGTGTGAAGTGCATCGAGCACGGTCATCTCATGGACGATGCGACCGCCCGCCTGATGGCGGAGAAGGGGATCTGGTTGAGCACGCAGCCGTTCCTGGATCTCGCCGGTGCAGCTGCGCTTGGACCTGCAGAGCAGGACAAGATGCGGCAGGTGGTTGCCGGAACAGAGAGGGTCTATGCGCTGGCGAGGAAATACGGGATCAAGACCGCATTCGGCACCGACGTCCTGTTCTCGAAGGCGCAGGCCGAGCAGCAGGGCGCCATGCTGGCCACCCTCACGCGCTGGTACACGCCGGCCGAAGCGCTGACCATGGCGACGTCGACCAACGCGGAACTATTGAGCCTGTCGGGCCCGCGAAATCCCTATCCCGGTAAGCTCGGCGTGGTCCAGGAAGGCGCGCTCGCCGATCTCCTGGTGGTCGACGGCAATCCGCTCGACAACATCAGGCTCGTCGAGGATCCCGCGAAGAACTTCGTGGTGATCATGAAGGACGGGAAGATCTACAAGAATAGTCTGGCGCACCGATAAAAGTGTGCAACGATCGCGCCTTCGCACGGCCGCAAGGCGGTATGGCTTTGGAATTAGACTGCTTCTAATCGCGACGGTCCGCAACCGGCTCCCTGCGAGGCGGAGGAATTGCAACATCAGGGGTTGCAAGCGGCCTCGGAGGGGTCGTCACGATCTGGGGCCTGTCATCGGACGCGTGACTTCTCAGCGTCTCCAGGACCAGAAAAAATTTTTCGGCTAACATGAGTCAAGCTCGCTGACGAATTCATCTCCGTCGAAGTGGTCGGATCGATGAAGATTCAATCACTTGCGGCGTTGAGCCGCAAATGAATTCGCCGGCAAGGCGATTTCGGGAACTTCCCCGGAAGTTTGACGTCGCTGTTCCCCGTCGGCGACGATGGCTATATGTTATCGAACTGTCATCGAATCGTCATGTCATCCGGAATGTTAAAACGCGACGCAACGCCGGCCCGCAAGAATCCGAGCGGATTGAATGGGCTGGACGGGAATCCTGTCCCTCAGGACAACACGAGGGCGGAGCAGTCCGTCGCTTCCTCCACGCAACTATCCGAACAGCCGACGCTCGTCGAGGACGCTGCGCTCGAGGAAGCGCCGCCTCGGGGCGAGACGGCCGCGCCGGAGCGACCTCTGCCAAACGGTGCCGCCGGTGAAATCGAGCTCAAGCTTCTCGTCGATGCCGATCGCATGGCGCATTTCAATGCCGCGCCGATCATCGCGGCGAACGCGCGCAACAAGGGCTCACGAAAGCATCTCAAGTCGGTCTACTATGATACGCCGGAGCGGACGCTTCGGCGTGGCGGATTGAGCTTGCGCGTTCGCCAGAGCGGCGCGCGCTTCGTGCAGACCGTGAAGACCGATGCTGCGGACGATCCCCTTCGCCGCGGCGAGTGGGAGGCGAGCGTCCCGTCGATGGCGCCCGATCTCGCTCTTGCGATGCCCTTCGTTCCGGCCAAGCTTCGCGATGATCTCGAAACGCAGCCGCTCGAAGCAGTCTTCACCGCCGACATCCGTCGCCACGCACGCATCGTTGATCTGCCGTCCGGAACGGTCGAGGTCGCGTTCGACCAGGGCGTCCTGAAGGCGGGCGATCGGTCGATGCCCGTGAGCGAGATCGAACTGGAGCTCAAGAGCGGCAGCGCGGGCACGATCTACGAGATCGCGCTGCGGCTTGCCGAGCATGGATCGCTGAAGCCGTCGATCCGGACCAAATCGGCGCGCGGCTTTGACCTTGCCGCCGACACGCCGCCATCCGCAAGGCGACCGCGCAAGCTTCGCCTTGGCCCGTCAGTCACGCTCGACGAGGCCTTCGCGACGATCCTGCGTTCCTGCTTCCACCATCTGCTTCAGTCCCTGCCGGCCGCCGAGGATGGTCGCGATCCCGAAGGCGTCCACCAGCTTCGGGTCGCGCTGCGCCGGCTGCGATCGGCTCTCGATCTGATGCGATCGGTGGGCGCGTTGAGCAATCTCGACGCGCTGCGGTCGGAAACAAGATGGCTGGCGCAAAATCTGTCCGGTGCGCGCGACTGGGACGTCTTCCAGCTCGACACGTTGCCGACGATCGCGAAGGCCTGTCCCTCGGTCGCCGGCTTCGACGCCCTGGAACAAGTCGCGGCCAAACGCCAGTCGGACGCCTATCGAAAGGCGCATCTTGCGCTCGATGATCGCCGCTGCGCCATTTTCCTGATCGGCCTCGGCGGCTGGATCGAGACGCGGGGCTGGCGCAACGATGTTGCCGCCGAAGATCTCGGCCGGCTCGCCGAGCCCGCCGTCAACTTTGCAGAGCGCATCCTGTCGGAGCAGTATGCGAAGGTGCTCAAGCGCGGCCGCCGCTTCAAGTCGCGCGCAGCAGATGAGTTGCATCGCTTGCGGCTGGCGACGAAGAGGCTGCGCTATCTCGGCGAGTTCCTGCTGCCGCTGTGCGAGGATCGCAAGGCCGCGAGGCGCTTTTCCCGCAGGCTTGCCGATTTGCAGGAGGAACTCGGCGCCTTCAACGACATGGCGATCACGGCCTCGCTGCTCGACGGCGTTGGTGCCGAGGTGCCCGACAGCGCCAACGCCGCGGCCGCGATCGCCGGCTGGCAGGCGCGCGCGTCGGTCGGCGTCGGGCCGTCCTTGCGTACCACGTGGCGGGACTTCACGGCCGCGCGGGTGCCCTGGTCGCGGCAAGCCCGGCAGGAGTGACTGCGTTCGCATCCCCCAAAAAGTTGCGGCCAGCCATTGGGGGATGGCTGGCCGCGCGCGAACCGGTCTGGGACGGGGAGGGGTGGGGATGTGACCGGGTCGCGTAACTCGTTTCTCGTTGACTACTGATCTTTTGCGCTGGCGGTGGAGACCGCCGGCTTGGTATCGCCGAGCGAGACCCAGACGTTGGGATCGCCCTGCGACTGGCGCTTGACGAAGCGGTAGCCGGTCTCCGTCCAGGCCACGACATTCTCGTTCTGATTGTCGAGAATGAATTCGCCCTTGTCGGTCTTCACCGTCAGCACCGCGTGCCCTTCGCCCTTCTTGTCGCGCACGACGGTGATGAGCAGGGCCTCGCGCGGCCATGCGGCATCGATCAGCATCTTGCGCTTCAACAGCACGTAGTCTTCACAGTCGCCGTAACCATCGGTCGGCAGCGACCACTTCTCGATCACGCCCCAGTGCTCCTGATCGGTCAAAGGCTTCACGGTCTCGTTGACCCAGCGATTGACCTTGAGGAGGTCGCGCCACGCCGCCTGCGACATCACGATGTCGCGCGGCTGTGACGGACCGCCCTGGCATTGGGCGGTATTCTCCGCACAGAACTCGACCCAGCCGATCGGCGCACGCGTGGTGTCGCCGAGGCTCGCGTAGAGCAGACGGCCTTCACCGGCCTGCACTGTCGCGCTGATCCCGAAGAGCATGGCGGCGATCGCCAGCCCTTTCCCTTGTCCGCTGAAGTCGAACATCGTGGCCCCCGTTTCTTGTTGGAACCACAATTCGCACGGAGCTTTTGAGTTGGCGCTAAGTCAGCCAAGTCAAGTCGAGACGAATGCAAGTAAAACGTGCCGCGAATTCGATCTATACTTGAATAGAATTCGCGTAAAATTCGAGATTACTGCAATTGATTCAAATTGTAGGGATTAACGCGGAAACGCAGGCGGAACAGCCGATTCCGCGTGCAAGGGGCCCGCGCATTAACCGCGCGGGCGCAGCCGCTGAACGCAGAAAAAACGGCGTCCGCATCGCGGAGGCCGCTTTCGAGGCTTGAAAAGCAGTTGTTTTGCAGCGTTTGCGCTTTACCGCGCGGTAACGCTCTCTTCGAGAGTCTCGGCCGGCTGCTCGTGCATGAACTCCAGCGCGAAGCCATCCTCGAGGTTTCGGACCACCCGGCCCTGGACCCGGCCGAGCAAAACCGTCGATTTGAGCGACGGGCGGTTTTCCGCCGCGATGGCCGCACCGGACAGCGACAGGTCGATGATGCGGCAGGTCATCTTGGTGCCGTCCTCGAGCGTCAGCACCGCGATCGGGTTGCGCGGTACGATACGGTCGTGGCGGCGGTCCTCCGGCAGGTTGAGGATGTCGCGGTTGGCGAGCCATGTGAGCTGGGCGGCGAGCTTGTCCCGCTTGCGCGGCGTCGCGCCGATCGTCATGGCGAAGCCGTTGTCGATGATGCGGGTGATCTTGCCCTCGACCCGGCCGATATGGTCGAGATAGGCGACCACGCGGTCGCCGACATTGCCGATGCCGGGTGCCAAAAGCGCGAGCCCGCCCGGCGACATGTTGATCACCTGGCAGGGGAATTCACGACGGTCCGGCAGCATATAGCGGCCGAGCAGGTGCACTTTCACCCGCTGGAAACGCCGACGCTCCTCGGCGGCCGGAAGAAATTTCTTGTTCGCCAACGCCATTTTCACTACCCGACCCCCGCCCGGGCGGAGTCCGTACGACCCTAAGGTGCATAGGGTTAACGCCGCGTTATGATCTGGCGCGGCGACTACGGACAGAAACAATGCGCGCGAAAAACCACATTAGCGGCGGGCAGGCGAGCACCGTCAGCGCGCCCAGGTCGAGCGCGACGGCGGCAGTCCCCGCCGACTTGGCAAGCCGCCCCGCCACCGCCGGCCCAAGCATCATGGCGGCATAAAAGAGGGTGTAGAACACCCCCATCCCGATCGCCCGGGTCTCCGGCCCGAGCACCCGGGCCGGCAGGCTCATGATCGGACCGGCCGGATGGCCGCCGATCAGGCCGATGAGGACGAGGATTGTGATCACCGCATCCGACCGCGGCAGCCAGGCCAGCAGCAGCGCCACCATGAGGCTCGCCACGACCGCAAGCGTGAACGGCCGCTTGAAGCGGTCGGCGAGATAGCCACCGGCCGGCACCGAGACCACCGACAGCCACATCACGAGGCTGATCGCCGAGCCTGCGGCGGCGATGCTCCAGCCGCGCTCGGCCAGGAGCGAGGGGCCGAACGAGAAGATCATGGCGAAGCCGACGTTATAGAGGCCCCAGATCGCGCCTGCGACTATCACCGCCAGCAGGGCGGGCCGATCGAGCCGCGCCGAGGCGGCGGTGGGCGCGGCTGTCGCGGGCGGCGGCTGATAGAACGCGATCAGCAGGATGCCGATCGCGGTCAACGCGCCCGCCGACAGAAACACCGCGCCGGCGCCATGCGCAGTGCCGATCGCCGGCAGCACCAGCAGCGAGATCGCGACCCCGGCCGGCCAGGAGTTGACGAAGATCGCCATGGCGGTCGCGATCTCCTTTCCGGCAAACCAGTCGGTACCCATCTTGGTGAGCTGCACCGTGAGCAGGACGGCGCCTGCGCCGGAGGCGAGCCGGCCCGCCATCTGCCAGGCCCAGATCTCCGTCGTGGCCATCACCAGACTGCCGGCCGTCATCAGCAGCAGCGCCGCAATGGTCGTGGGCTTGTCGCCGAAGGTGCGGCCGATCGCGCCGCCCGGCAGCGCCAGCACGACGCCCGGCGTGAAATAGAGCCCGATCAGGAGGCCGATATCGGCGAGACCGACGCCAAAGGTCTTTTCAAGCAGCGGCGCGACCGCGGCCACGCTCTGAAACTGGAACGCAATGGTGAGGCGAACGACGAACAGGATCGCAAGAATGCCCCAGCGACTGCGCAACGCCCCATCTCCCGGCAACAACGATGAGCGTGCGGTGGGGAGACGCCGGTGTCAACCGGCTGCGTCGTAAGGCTGCGCCCTCATGCCTTCTTCGCCGCACGCTGGGAGAGCAGGAGCAGCAGCGCCAATAGCGCCGCGGCCGAAAGCCCGAGCGACCAGTGGATGCCGATCGCCGCGCCGAACAGGCCGACGGTGATGCCGCTGAACGCCCGCATCCCGAGCCCGGCCATGTTGTAGAGGCCGACGACGCGGCCGCGGATATCGGGCGGCGCGTTCAACTGCACCAGCGTCTGCGCCATCGTGTTGAACGACAGCTCGAAGAACCCCGCACAGAACAACAACACGATCGCAACCGGGTAGATCCGCACCGAAGCGAACCCGAGCAGCGCCACGCTCCACAGCATGGCCAGCATGATCGCGGTGCGCGGCGTGCCCTTGAGCCGTCCCCAGGATTCCAGCGCAATGCCGGCCAGCAGCGCACCGGCCGCGTCGGCCGCGAGCAGCACGCTGTAGGAGACGCCGGGATCGCCATGCCCGAGGTCGCCCGCAAAGCCCGGCATCTGCGCGTGATAGGCGTTGCCGATCATGAAGGAGGTGAGCCCGGCAAGCCACGTCATCGCGGTCAAGACCGGCTGCGTCCCGATGGCGCGGATGGTCAGAACGATGTCGGCGAGGCCACGGACGGCGAAGCGCCGCACGGCGATGCTCTTGTCGCGCACGGGCGCCCAGAACAGCCAGAGCAGCATCGGCAGGTAGAACAGCGTGTTGAAGATGATGCCGTGCGAGGTGCCGAGCGTCAGCATGATGACGCCGCCGACAGCCGGACCGACCAGGATGCCGAGATAGCGCGCCATCGCGTTCAGCCGCACCGCACTCGGCAGGTCGGCAGGTCCAACGAGGTCGTAGAGCAGGAGCTGGTTCGGCGTCTGCCACAACACGCCGGCGCAGCCGTGGATCACGAGCAGCAGCATCGCGTGCCACATCTGGATCGTATCGGTGATGAAGAAGAAGCCCCATCCGCTCGAAGCCACGATGAACAGCAGCATGCCGCACTGGATGATGCGGCGCGGATCGAACCGGTCGGCGAGGCCGCCGACCACGACCGAGAACAGCAGGAACGGCAGCCAGTGCGACAGCACGGCGAAGCCCGCCAGCGCCGGCGAATGGAATTTCTGGAACACCACCCAGTAGCTGATCACATGCTCGATGTTGTCGGCCATCATCGCCAGCACGTAAGCCACGAACTGGAGGCGGTACGGCACGGACTTCATGGCCGCGAACGAGCCGGACGCAACCATGGGATTTTGGGGAAGGGGGTTCAATCGATCACCTGGGCAGGACTTGGCGGGCCTTACACGTTCGTCGCCGAGCGCTCAAGACACTTGGATGTGTTGCGCCCGTAGCCCGGATGGAGCGAAGCGAAATCCGGGACCGCCGGCCCTGCATTCCGCCTTGCTTCATGCGGGCTAGGAAGCGCAGCGCTCGCTTTGCATCCTCAAGACACCTCAGCGGCTTGGACAACGCGATTCGCATCGTAAGATTCCGAAGCCAAACGTGAGTTGCGACTCTCATCGCCGGCTCTCAATCTGCACGCGGCTGGGAAGGGCAAAATGAGCAAGGCGATCATTTTCGATTTCGACGGCGTCATCGCCGACAGCGAGGTGCTGTCCAACACCGTCCTGGCCGAGATCGTGACCGAACTGGGGGTGCCGACCACGGTCGAGGATGCCTATCGCGACTACATGGGCAAGCGGTTTCACGAGGTGATCGCCGCCATCGAGACTACGGTCGGCCGAACGCTGCCGCCGTCATTTGGCGAGCATTACCAGGATCGCACCTTGACGCGGTTCAGGCACGAGCTTGCGCCGATTGAAGGCGTGCGGGACTTCATCACGAAATTCGTCGACCTGTCCCGCTGCATCGCGTCGTCCTCCTCGCCGGACCGGCTCGCCGTCTGTCTCGAGGTCCTGGACATGGCTTCGCTGTTCGAGGGGCGGGTCTTCAGCGCCTCCAACGTCGCCAGAGGCAAGCCGCACCCGGACATTTTCCTGCACGCCGCGGCCGAGCTCGGAGTGCCGCCGCGCGACTGCATCGTCATCGAGGATAGCGCGAGCGGCGTCATCGCCGGACGCGCGGCAGGCGCAACGGTCATCGGGTTGCTTGCCGCGGGTCACATCCGACAGGGCCACGCCGCAACGCTCAAGGACGCCGGTGCAGATTATGTCGCAGCTGATTATCTTGAAGTTGAGCGGATCGTGGGCGGCCTGCTCGCCGACCAGAATTGATCCGCCGTAGCCCGGATGGAGCGAAGCGAAATCCGGGACCGCCGACCCGTTACCCCATCTACAAACAGATCCGTCCTAGACCAGCGCCTTGACGTAGACCGCATAAGGCACACCAAAGATATCCGGCGCGTCGCAGACCTTGGTAAATCCCATGCGCAGATACATCGGCAGCGCGATCGTCATGATCGGCGTCGTATGCAGCGCGATGACCGCCGACCGGTCGCGCTCGGCGCGGCGCAGGCATTCTTCGGTCAATTGCCGGCCGAGACCCTTGCCGCGGGTAGAGGGGTCGACCACCAGCATGCGGATGATCGGCCAGGCCGGATCGAAGAACGCCGCCTTTGGCTTGTTCGGACCGACATAGGCCACGGCGCCGACGACCCGGCCATCGTCCTCGGCGACGATGATCTCGCCGGTTCTCGAAAGCTCCGCCATCCGCGAGACGTTGTTCGCCATCGCCGGCCAGTCAGAATAGTGGGGCGCAAACTGCGTGAACGCGGCCAGGGCGACGCGCCCCACGGCTTCCGCATCTGTCGGCTGATAGTCACGCAGCATCGGCGTTGTCCTCGACGGCAGCGAGCAGGCAGGGCCGGGTAGCCCCGATGAGCGGAGCGATATCCGGGGCAGCTGTCTCCCGCAAATCGCGGAGCCTGTCATCGGGCGGCGCTTTGCGCCGACCCGTTGGCTCATGCGGGCTGCGAACAAGCGCGGCTTGGCACGAACGCGCATCTCACATACGCTTCACCTCAGCCCGCACCAATCAAATCATAACAGGCGGGCGGCGAGGACACACCATGGAAGCAATCCGCGTCTGCACCCACGCAGGGCCGGGCAGCGAACCCGTCATTCGCACCGTGCCGTGGCCGAAGGTCGGCAAAAAGGCCGCGCTGATCAAGATCGGCGCGTGCGGCGTCTGCGGCACCGACCTGCACATCCTCAAAGGTCATTGGCCGAAGCCGCTGCCCTGGCCGTTCACGCTCGGCCACGAGCTCGGCGGCGTCATCGTCGAATGCGGCGACGAATTTACCGAGGATTTCATGAGCAAGCCGCTGACAGTCGGCTCGAAGGTGATGATTCCGCCGCTGATGCCCTGCGGCCGCTGCTACTACTGCATCCATTATCCGGCCACCGCCAACAAATGCCTGACGCCGGTCTATTATGGCCGCTATCTCGGCTTCGACAAGGCGCCGCATCTGTGGGGCGGCTGGGCCGAATATGTCTACGTCGATCTCGATATGCTGCCGGGCACCAAGATCTACAAGCTGCCCGACGACATGTCGCTGCGGCTAGGGGCGCTGTCGGAGCCGCTCACCTCCTGCATCCGCGCCTTCAACCGCGCCGCGCGCGCCGGCGGCTTCACCTGGGGCGACACGGTGGTGATCCAGGGCTCGGGCCCGATCGGCATTCTGGCGGTCGCGGCGGCGCGGGAGATGGGGGCGGGCCGCGTCATCTGCGTCGGCGCGCCGGAGGAGCCGCGCCTCAGGCTCGCGCGCGAGTTCGGTGCGGAAGCCACGGTGAACATCGAGGAACTGAAATCGCCACAGGACCGCATCGCGCGCGTGCGCGACATCGTCGGTGGCTTCGGCGCCGATCTCGTGATGGATTGCTCGGGCCATCCTACCGCCGGTCCCGAAGGCATCGAGATGCTGCGCGATGGCGGCACCTACGTCGAAATGGGCCAGTTCACCGACGCGGGCTCGATCGAGACCTCCTGGCACCGCATCTGCACCAAGGACCTCAACGTGCTCGGCTCCTGGGGCTTCACCGGTAACGACCTGCCGCTCGGCGTCGATATGCTCTACCGCACCCGCGACAAACATCCGTGGGCGAAGATGCAGACGATCTATCCGTTCACGGAAGAGGGCGTCGCGCAGGCGGTGAGCGATGCGATGGCGATGAAGACGGTGAAGTCGACGATCGTGCCGTGGCCGGAGCTGGTGGAATGATGGAGGTCAAAACGCGCGGAAGCCGGTCGAGGCCCAAAAAGTTCCATCGGGAATCCGCGAGTTATCCATGCTAAGGTGAAACTTAGGCCCAAGTTCCGGCTTTCACTTTGCGGGAGAGGTGCCGTGAAGCGAATCCTGAAACCCGTCACTTACGTCCTGGCTGCTATCTACTTCCTGGTGGACGCGGTCTTCATGGCCGTCGCCCGGCCGATATCGCGCTGGGTTGAGCGGCATCTGGAGCTGAAGCGATTGCGGGCCTGGATCAGATCACTGCCACCTTATCCTTCGCTCGCCTTGTTTTCCGTGCCCGTGATCATCCTGGAGCCGATCAAGCCCGTGGCAGCGTACCTCGCCGCAACGGGCCAGATCCTGAGCGGCGCGGTGACTTTCATCATCGGCGAACTCCTCAAACTCGTGCTGGTCGAGCGCCTGTTTCATCTCACGCGCGACAAGCTGATGAGGATTCCTGCTTTCGCCTGGGCCTATGGAAAGTTCGCCGAGGCGAAGGCCTGGCTGCAGGCGACCGAGGCCTGGCGTGCCGTCCGCGCCCTGGGACGCAGTGCGCGCGACCGTGTCGCGCAGATAAGGGCAAGGCTCGTCGGCGGGTTCAGCAAGCTGGCAATCTTTCGCGACAGCGCCCGATAGCGCCGCCGTTGCCTCAGGCAAGCTTGCGCGGCGCGGCGGTCGCGTGATCCCCGGTGTTCGGGGTGCCGGTCGGCTCAATCAGCAGAAGATGAACCTCCTCGCGCGCCACAGGGCGATGTTCGACCCCTTTGGGAACGACGTAGAGCTCGCCCGGACCCAGCGTCACCGTACGATCGCGCAATTCGATATCCAGAATGCCTTTCAGGACCAGGAAGAAATCGTCGGTGTCGTCGTGCTTGTGCCAGGTGAATTCTCCCTTCACCTTCACGACCATCACGTCGCAATCGTTGAAGGTCGTGACCGTCCGCGGAGACCAGTGGTCGTGAAAGGTCGAGAGCTTGTCGGCGAGCGATATCCTGTCACCCATATGTCATCCCTGTCGCGTTTCGATCTCATCGAGGAGCGATTTGGGATCGCACGGCTGCCGCGACAAGGGGCCGTTGATGGCATCTCGCGCAGCCGGACTAG
This sequence comes from Bradyrhizobium centrolobii, assembly GCF_001641635.1. Classification (GTDB taxonomy): domain Bacteria; phylum Pseudomonadota; class Alphaproteobacteria; order Rhizobiales; family Xanthobacteraceae; genus Bradyrhizobium; species Bradyrhizobium centrolobii. Next base: position 72,296 of record NZ_LUUB01000078.1, on the reverse strand, counting down.
ATTGCGCGGTATGTGCCTTTCCATTTGACGTTGATGCGGCTAGCCTTGCACCCCTCGCCAGCGCCCGCAGATGCCATGAACCGATACTCCGAGACGTCAGAATCCCCGATCGCCGACCTGATCCCCGATCTCGACCGGCTCGCCGCAGAAACAATGGCCATTTGGAAGGTGCCGGGCGCTGCGCTCGCGATCGATCGTCTTCCACCAGCCGAATGGCACCTTCGTCGCCGATCGTGTGGTTGAGGAGAGCGCGGAATGATGGATGTCCAGCAATGGCTGAAACCCGATGAAGGAGCCATCAAGCGACCCCGCGTCGCGCTCGCCCTTCGGCGCTATCAGTGCAATCGACTACACCGTCATTTTCGCGCGCGACATGGCGGCGATGCGCCGCTTCTATGGGGACGTTCTCGCCTTTCCGCTGCTGCGCGAGCTGTCGCCGAACTGGATCGAGTACCGCGTCGGCGCCAACACCCTGGCGCTGGCAAAGCCGAGCCGGACCGCGGCCGATGCGCGGACGCCGGCGGGCAGCGCCTCGCTTCAACTGGCCTTCAAGGTGTCCGCGGCCAAAGTCGATCAGTGTGCCGACGAACTCGTGCGGCAGGGCGTGGCGCTGCTGGCGCCGCCGACGGATCAGTCCATTGGCCATCGGACGCTGTTTTTCCGCGATCCCGACGGCAATCTGCTGGAGGTGTTTGCCGAGATCTGAGAGCGCGGGCTAAGCCGTCGGGGCGGCGCCCTTCGCACTCCCTGCATCGAGGTCGCTCTCCTTGACCACTGTCGCGCCCACCACCTTCGTGCCCTCCAGCTCCCGCACGATACGCTCATCCGGACCAACTATGCCGAGGTCGAATTCGCGATCCGGCGTGACGAGGATCATGCGCTGGCCGACGATGACGACCACCGTCATGTCGTTGGTCTCACCCTCCGCCGCCCAGGCGCGGATGTCGCCGGCGTAGGGCTCATTGCGCCAGGCGTCGGGAAATCCCGGGTCGCATCGGACTTCGATGCCGTCCTCCGACGTGGTCAGGACGAGCTTCGACCGGCTCGGCTTCCACCGCGCGTCAAGGAGATCGTTGACGAGCCAGAGGCAGGCAAAACTTTCGCATTCGGCCGGCCGGCTGGCGTAGATCGCGCAGCCGCGACCCGGCTCGCAATGCGGGCACCACGCGTTCACCGGCTTGGCCAGTGCCTCGATGGCCATCACCTTGCAGCAGAACGTGCAGTCGCCACAGCTTCGGTTGACGGAAGAGGTCACCTGGACGCCCCTGACATATCCGGATCGCACACAAGCTAAACCGGTTCGTGGAGAAAAGCCTCCGATTTGTCGCCGACGGTAGGGCAGAAGTGGTGCCGCCACTGCCGACATCGCGCATCGCGACACGCCATAGGCATGGTGATTTGCCCTCGCTTGGCGTAAAGCGACCGGATCAAAACGCCATATGCGGCCGGCCGCTTGCCGGGTCCGCAGCTTCAGGTCACTCGGCCCGCCCTTCTGTGCCTGAATTAACCAAGGTTTTCCATCTCGTGTCATTCCCGACCACCAGTCCGCCGCTCGCCCGAGCTTTGGCCGAGCGGAACTACGATCGTCCGACTCCTGTTCAGCTTGCCGTGCTCGCGGACGAAGCCGTCGGCCGCGACCTTCTCGTGTCGGCGCAAACCGGCTCGGGCAAGACCGTCGCTTATGGACTGGCCATCGCGAGCAATCTTCTGGGCAGCGCGGAGCGGTTTGAGCGGGCCGCGGCTCCGCTCGCCTTGATCGTGGCGCCAACCCGCGAGCTCGCCTTGCAGGTCCATCGCGAACTTGCCTGGCTTTATCAACATGCGAATGGGCGCGTCGTCTCCTGCGTCGGCGGCATGGATCCGCGCCGCGAGCAGCGCGAACTCGCCGCGGGCGCCCACATCGTCGTCGGTACGCCGGGGCGATTGTGCGATCATTTGCGGCGCGGGCATCTCGACATCTCCGAACTGACAGCTGTCGTCCTCGACGAGGCCGATGAAATGCTCAATCTCGGTTTTCGAGAGGACATGGAATTCATCCTCGAGACCACGCCCGACACGCGCCGCACCTTGTTGTTCTCGGCGACGTTTCCGCGCGGCATCGTTGCGCTGGCCAAGCAGTATCAACAGCAGGCCTTTCGGATTGAGGTCGCGGGCGATGAAGGCGGTCATGCCGACATCGAGTACCGCGTCATCCGGATCGCCCCCGGCGATGTCGAGCACGCGGTCGTCAACGTGCTGCGCTTCTTCGAGTCGCCGAGCGCTCTCGTGTTTTGCAGCACCAGAGATGCCGTGAGGCATTTGCAGGCAGCGCTCCTGGAGCGCGGCTTTTCCGTGGTCGCTCTCTCCGGCGAATTGACGCAGAACGAGCGAACCCAGGCGCTCCAGTCGTTGCGCGACGGACGTTCCCGCGTCTGCGTGGCGACTGATGTCGCGGCGCGCGGCATCGACCTGCCCAGCCTCGACCTCGTCATTCAGGCCGACCTGCCCAATGACGCGGAAGTCATGCAGCATCGCTCGGGGCGCACCGGACGTGCGGGACGAAAGGGTGTCAGCGTCCTGCTGGTGCCGCCCGCACGACGGCGGCGCGCGGAACTGCTGCTGAATCTGTCCGGCATCGACGCCGTCTGGGGGACGGCGCCTCAGGCGGATGAAATCCGCAGGCTCGATCATGAGCGCATGCTGAAGGACGCCGTGTTCACCGAGGAGACGACCTCCGACGACCTGATCCTGGCGCGGGCACTGTTGGCCGAGCGGTCGCCCGAGGATATCGCCGCGGCGCTCGCGCGGCTCTATCGCGCGCGACTCCCGTCACCCGAAGACATCATCGATCCCGGCGAGCGAAGCGGCCGGCCGCGTGACGATCGTGGTCGTGACAACGTCCGGGCCCCGGGCGACCATGATCGCCCCGCCAGGCCCGGATCGAAATCGGGAAAATCATCGTCGCGTCACGGCATGGCGGAGGCCAGCGTCTGGTTCCGGGCCGCCATCGGACGAAGAAAGAATGCGGAGGCGCGCTGGCTCTTGCCGATGATTTGCCGTCGCGGCGGCATCGACAAGCGTGACATCGGTACCATCCGGATCATGGACACCGCCACCGAGTTCGAGATTTCCGAGCGGGTCGCGGAATCCTTCGCCGTCAAGATCCGGCGACCGGACAAGGAAGACAGCATCCGCATCGAGCCGCTGGCGGAGGCGCTCCAGCGTCCAGCACCTTCGGAAAAGCAATCACACGCGCCTCGGCGCGACACCGGCGGCAGCGATCGCGATGCGCGTCGCGGCGATCATTCTCGCGATGCGATCGGAGCGAGGCAACAAGACAAGCATCACGGCGAACGAGGGTCGAAACTCGACGGCGAACCGGCTTTCGAGAAAAAGAAGCATCGGAGCAAGTCCGGCCGCGCCGGACAGCCGCATCAGGCAAGCGCGTGGCCTACGAAGGGCGCACCCGGAAAGAAGGCAAGGAACAAGCGTCGAGGCTGAACTACTGCCGCAAAGGCGCAGGACAGCCAAGGTGAGCAAGAGCAATGCCCCCGGAGGGCGCCGGCGGCATTATCTCAGAGAGGCGCTGCGCGGAGCGGTGAGATCGCGGAGCATGTAGGTCGCGCGCTCGCCATAGGAGTCGAGTTTTCTGCGCAGCTTCGCATCCGCTGTCACGGCGCGGAAGCCGAGGCGCTGCCAAAGCTCGCGCGTGCCATAGACCGAGACCAGCGCGAGCGACGTGATGCCTGACGATCGCGCCAGGCCTTCGATCGCGGCGACATAAGCCCGCGCTGCACCGCCGCCGCGAAAGTCGGGCAGCATGGCGACGTCGTGCACGTAGAGACAGTCCGCATCGTCAGGCAGTTGTTCCAGGAAGCCGTCGAGCGCTGGGATCTGATGCTGCGTCCAGGGGTGCGAGAGCCCGTAGCCGACGATCTCATTGCCCGCGGCCAGCGCAAGGCAGCCATCCGGGCAGAGCTGCATCTTCTCCGCGAGCACCTCCGGCCGCTCCGGAAGATCGGGGTGGATCCGTTGCGCGATCGCACTGATCGCCGTGAGGTCGGACGCGCGTGCGTGGCGCCAATGCGGCTTGCTCATGTGGATCTGTCGTTCCGTGTCAATCATTCCAGTTTATTCCGCCAGGCCGCCCCGCGCAGCGAAAAAAATCTTCGCCGCCGCTCGAGGAATACGATGCGGCGCGCGGCGTCCTATTCGTGCAAGCCAATTGCATGACAGGAGATACCATGAAGACGTCGTCGATCCGCCTCGCACTCACGCTCGCAGCATCGCTGTTGATTGTTCCCGCCGCCTTCGCCGCGCCGCCAACCAAGACAGGCAAGACCGACAAGGGCAACGTGCTCACGGACGCCAAGGGCATGACGCTCTACACCTTCGACAAGGACGCGGACGGCAAGTCGGCCTGCAATGGCCCGTGTGCGACAAACTGGCCGGTGCTGAGGGCCGATGCGAGCGACGCGCCTGGCGAAGGCTACACCATCATCACGCGGGACGACGGCTCCAGGCAATGGGCCTACAAGGGCAAGCCGCTCTATACGTTCGCAAAGGACCAGAAACCGGGCGACGTAACCGGCGACGGATTCCTGAACGGCGCCTGGCATCTGGCGATGCCGTAGCGATTGCGCGTGCAGGCGCCGTGCGTCGCCCTGCTGATGCAGGCGACGCACATCCAGCGCCCAACAGTCCGGCTATCGCGGATATTCGAGCTGCATCGCGACGAAATCGGCCGTGCGCGGTCCGTAGCGTGCGTCGATCGCCACCAGCGTCTGGTCCAGCGCCTTTGCCGGTGGCAGGGCGACGGTGGCCGGCAGCGTGTGCTTCGCCGGCCAATCGGCTGCGACCCTGTCGGGCAGGATGCCGAGGCCGCCGCGGCTCGGCTGCGCGTCGGCCGTGGCGGCGAAGGTGAGGGCACGTGAGCGATAGGTCCGTGACCACGCATCGGCGATCAGCGCGAGCGACACCTCGTCGATGCCGGGTGTCAGCGCGATCCCGAGTTGCTCAGGGCTCCAGAATGCGAGCGTGTTTGCGATCGCCGTCAGCGCGAACGGGCGCGTGAACCGGAATGCATCGCTGCGGTGGCGCGCGTCCCACTCGGCAAGGCCGATGTCGCGGGCTACCGCCTCGGCCTTGGCGCGGCCGGCGATGGCCTCGATCAAGGTGAGCGCCATCGGCATGGATGCGGTGATCCCGGTCGTCGTCGCGACGCCGCGGTCGACGACCAGCCGGCGGTCCGCGACATAACGGATCGCGGAATGCTTTTGGAGATCGCGCACGGAATACCAGTGCGTCGTGGCCCGTTTTCCGTCGAGCAGCCCGGCGTTGGCGACGACTTTGGCGCCGACGCAGACGCCGATGATGATAGCGCCCTTGGCGGCCTGAGCCTTGATCCACTCCAAGGCCACGGCATCATCCTCACGTGTCATTGCGGGCACGATGACGTAATCGGCGCCATCGGGGTGCGCGGCGTCGAATTGCGCGATCGTCGCGTGCGGCTGCACTTTCAGCGCAGGATAAAGCGTGACGGGTCCCGGCTGCGTTGCCAGCGTGAGGACATCGGCGACATCGGCGCGCGCAAGGATGCCATACGGCATCAGATAGTCGGTGGTCTCGCTCATGTCGTTGATGCCGACGATGGCGATCAGGGGACGTTGCCGCTTCGGTGGCTTCAGAGCGGCAAGCGTCGCCTCAGACTCCTCTCTTGATATTGCAGGCGCAGTTCCGCGCACGGGCGAGCCGGGCAGCAGGAACAGCCAGGCTCCTCCGATCGCCAGCAGCAACGCCACGCAGCCGAGGCCGCTCCACGCCAGAATGCGCCAGCTCATGATGATGTCGCCCGATGTTCGTTGCCTTACGCCGCGCGGAAGCTACTCGCTCGCGATGGCATCGGGAATGACGCAAATCCGGCAAAAACGGTCATGCCAGCAAGATCATTTGGCGCGCGACCGGCATCTCGCGCGCAGACCGACGATGATTAGCGCAGCCCCTTCGGTGACGCTCACCGGCGTGCGAACTGCGGCCGCTCCGCAAGTGGCAGAAGGGCGGGCTCAAACCCCTTTGGGCACCCGGGCCTTCTGAATCGCTCAGTATCCACCTCGCGTTGGCGCATGCGATCACAGCAACCTCAAAGACGCAAAATGCTGCCCGCCCCTGCTTCGCCGCGTCAACTGAATTAATTCAGGCGGAGAGTCCGAAAGCGAACCGAAGCTTCGACTTTCGTCGGTCATAGTTGGCTCTGGCAGGGAGCGAGAGCGGTACATCCGCAGCAGCATCCTACCACCGTGAAAGAGTAGGGGCACTGGTTTCCGGTGCAGCACGCATCTGGAAGCATCGGGGAGTCTTCAATCCATATCTGGTTTCGCTTGAAAGGATGAATGCCCGTGAATGATGCCAATGTGAAAGCCGAAACGAATGCCGCTCCGCTGAGTGGAGCGCCCAACGGAAGTGCAAAGTTCAAGTTCGACATACCGTTCTTCAACATCCAGGCGATGTTCGGCGATCTCGCCGAGCAGGGCGCCACACGGGCCAAGGCAAATTTCGAGCAGATGAAGGCGACGTCCAACGAGATCACGGAAGCTCTGTGCGACGCCTGTTCAACCAACGCCAAGCGTACCGCTGACTACGGCACCAAGCTCATCGAAATATCCAACACCAATACCGCCTCCACGCTGGAATTCCTCTCCCAGCTTGCGGATGCGAGGTCGTTTTCGGATCTCGTGAACCTCTCCGCCACCCATGGCCGCAACACCTTTGAAGCGGCTTCCAGCCAGAACCGGGAGCTTTGGGTCCTCGCCCAGAAGGTCGCGACCGAGACGGCCGAGCCGATCAAGAAGAGCCTCAACCGGGTTCTGCATAGGGCTGCTTGAATCGAAGCTATTGGCCGCGCGCTGGACGAGCGTCTTCGCCAGAAGAGACGCCGTCCAGCCGATGGCGGCCCGTCCCTCACTGTTGAGGTGATGCCAAGCTGGAGGAAATCAGGATGGGTATGGTGATGATCAGGTGCCCCGAAACGGGAAGCGCCATTCCGACAGGCATCGAGATGGATCGCGAAAGGTTTCGATGCAGTGCAGTCTTCTTTTCGCGCACCTATTGCAGGATGTGCGAGGCGACGCATGAGTGGTTCGCCAGAGAAGCCTGGGTCTACGAATCGGTCTTGGCGAAGGGGAAGTCCGGGGGCAGGGAGTTGTCCCGCGCCGGCGCAGTGTGAAGGAGCCTCACGGCATCCCGCGAAACGATCCGATCGATCCTGCGGCTCATCACCTTGTAGCACTCGCATGCGACGGCCTCGAGCCGCCGCCTGTCGATCTCGAGTTGGCCGCGCCGACTGGATTTGATGGCCCTTGACGCTCGAAGTGCGCTCACGACGTGCGTCACTGTCGTGCGCCGCACACCCAGCAATTCCGACAACGTCTCTTGTGTCAGAGGCAGGACGTCACCGCCATCCGACCGGTCGTGAATGTGAAGCAGCCAGCGGGCGAGGCGCGCTTCGACGGAGTGCAGTGCATTGCAGGCCGCAACATGCTGGAATTGCGCCAGCAGCGCCTTGGTGAGAAGCTGGACCGCGCTTGCGAGCGCGGGACTGCGTTCGAGCGCTGCATGAAATCGGGCGGGCGAGATCTGCAGTGCGGTCCCGGATACGCGGACAACCGCTGTCATGGGCATTCGGACGGGGCCGAGCGCCGACATGAATCCGACGGCGCCCTCGTTGCCGATCACCGCGGTTGCGGCCGTCTGCCCGTTCGGCAATTCCATGATGAGGGCGACAGCGCCGCTGCAAGGGAAGTAGAGGTGTTCGATCCGGTCGCCCGAGCGAACCAGGACCGCGTCGTGCTCGAGAGGTACTTTCCGCAAATGTGGCGCAAGCAAAGCAAAATCGGCCGGCGGTAACGCAGCTAACAAGCGATTACCAACTCTGGTCGCGTGCTCCATCACGGGAATCGTCCCTCGACGGAGGCCCGGCGGCGATCGAGCGCATCTTCTCCGACCGAGCCGCGTTGCCGCGCAAACGCTTGCAACGGCAAATAGTTAAACGCACTCTAAAAGGTAAGGTTCCGACGTCGGATCGCAAGCCGGGGCGTCTCACTCCCATCTCACTCGCGCGGCGAAAATCAGGGGCGGCCGTTTGCAGGCGTTGCGCGCCCGACACGAGGATTGCTGCTACCTCAACCCCTCATACACCATCAGTCCGCGCGCGATCTGCAGCTTGCGGATGGCGCGCGGCAACAGTTTCTCCGGTTGGTGCAGATAGCGCCAGGAGGTGAGGGTGAAGGCTTGAAGCGCGCCGCATTCGTCGTCGAACGGCGCGAGCACGCCGGTCACGCTCACCGGCGTGTGCGGACGGGCGTTGAACGGCAGGAGTAGGAGCTCAAGATGCGCCTTGCTGCCGTCCTCGCGCGCGGCGGTGAGGCCGGCGATGGCGCCGAGCGTCTCGTCGGCGACGACGGTCGTGATCTCCTCGATCTCGGCGCGACACGCCTCGGTGAACAGCGCGGCAAAACTCTGGTCCTTCAGGTCGCAGCCGGCGAGCGCGCAGACGCGGGTGCCGGCGACGCGGAACGGGAAGCCGAGCTTGGGCTCGCAGGACAGCACGAAGATATCTCCGAGCAGGCCGCGTACGGCGGCCGGATCGATATCGGCGCGGTCCGGTGCCCGCGCGGCGCCGCGCTTCGTGTCCCAATAAGCGAAGAATTCGCGGCTCGACGGATGTTTCATGTCTGAACGCTAACCCCGGGGCGCTACCTCGCGGCACAAACCTGTGCCGCTTCAGTGCACCCGCGATCCCTTTCGTTGTTGTGCAGGAGGGGATTTGCAGCGTCCATGCCGCGCGCACGTTTTCGGCCCCGCTAGGGCCGCCTTTGCGTCGTTAACGTTAAATTAACGATGAGCTTTGCGCGGGCCGCACGCCTGCTATGGTGATCGCGATCGCAAGCCTCGCCGCTTTCATCCAGGTTCTCGGCGAGGCCTGTACGCAAGGCGTCAAACAGTTTGGTCACGGGTCGCGGGGAGGGGTGGGGATATTCCTTATTCCTCTAGGTGCCGGAAGGCCGACATGGACAGGGAGGGCTTTCCCAGGGCCCTCCCTTTTCCGTTTGTGCACTTGCACAGGGTAGGCAAAGGCGACTATCTCCAAGCCTGTCGCTCCGATCGCGCCTGAAAGCGAAGCACCCTTGGACTCCCCGCCACATCTCCCGCCGGACGAGCCGGCCGCAATTGAAGAGGCTCCGCACGAGCCGGTCCTGACGCTGCCGCTCGCGCTGACCGCCTACGTCATCCTGCTGGCCGTGATCCATCTGCGGGTGCTGTTGCCACCCGATCTGGAGAACTGGACCATCGACGTCTTCGGCTTCATCCCGAAGCGCTACGATTCCTCGCTGTTCAACCTGCAGATCCCCGGCGGCGCGGGCGCGAAAGTCTGGACCTTCGTCACCTATTCGCTTCTGCACGCCAATCTCACCCATCTCGGCTTCAACGTGCTGTGGCTGTTGCCGTTCGGCAGCGCGCTGGCGCGGCGCTTCGGCGCGATGCGGTTTTTCGTGTTCATGGCGGTGACGGCCGCGGCCGGCGCGTTCGCCCATCTCGTAACCCATGAGCATGCGGTGGCGCCGATGATCGGTGCCTCGGCCTCGGTGTCGGGCGCGATGGCGGCGGCGATCCGCTTTGCCTTCGTGCGGGGCAGCTTCCTGTCGTTCAGCCGCGCCGATGCCGATACCGCCGCGAAGGTTCCGGCGCTGCCGCTGTCGCGGGCGCTGCGCGACGGACGGGTGGTCGCGTTCCTCGCGGTGTGGTTCGGCGTGAACATCATCTTCGGCGTCGGCGCGCTCGGGGTCGACACCGAAGGCGCGACCGTGGCCTGGCAGGCCCATATCGGTGGCTTCTTCGCAGGGCTGTTGCTGTTCGCGCTGTTCGATCCGGTCCCGCGCGCGCGAAGCGATGCTGCGGATGCGTCATCACAGGACATTTCGAACCGTATTTGAGGCGGCGCTTGCGGCGCGGCCCGAATTCATCCATCATCGCGAAGAATGTTCCGAAGCAACAAGCCGCTAGCCGCGGTGCTTCGACAAGCGCCTGAGCACGAAACCGGCGCTGAAACTGTTAGTTGAAGACTCGCGAACAAGTCCGGACCGCTAGAAGCGGACGGAACGGATTCAGGGAGGCCGACAATGACGGTACGTTCCATTCTCAACACCAAGGGCCACCAGATCATGAGCGTCGAGCCTGACGTCAAGCTCTCGGCTGCGGTGAGGCTGCTCGGCGAGAAGAAGATCGGCGCGGTGCTGGTAATGAACCAGGGTCGGCTGGAGGGCATCCTGTCGGAGCGCGACATCGTGCGCGTGCTCGGTGAGCGCGGCGCGGGCGTGCTGGAGGAGTCCGTCAGCCAAGTCATGACCAGCAAGGTCGTGACCTGCAAGGAGACCGATACGGTGGCCGAACTGATGGAGACGATGACCACCGGCAAGTTCCGCCATCTGCCGGTGACCGACAACGGCAAGGTGGTCGGCATCATCTCGATCGGCGACATCGTCAAGCGCCGCGTCCAGGAATATGAGAACGAGCAGGAAGCCCTGCGCGACTACATCAAGACCGCCTGAGCCGAGCCGACCTTATTCGCCTGCTTTCGGTGCCGCGCCGTCGGGCGCCGGCGCGAGCATGTGGATCGCCTCCTGGATCGAGTCCAGTGCGCGTTCGGCCGCACGGGTACCGAACGCGATCAGATCGTCGGCGCGATGGAAGTCGAACCAGCCGATCTGGCCGACCCGCGGCGTGATCAGCATATCCGGCGGATCGCCGGCGAGTCTGGCACGGGTGATGCGGTCCTGCATGATGTTGAAGGCATCCACCATCACCGCGGAGATGCCGGGCCGCCCGCCGCCGCCGAAAAATTCGCGCTTCATCGTGCGCTCCGGCGAGAAGAAGCGCGGAAAGCGCCGCTTGGCCGGGACTTCCTCAGTCACCGGCGCGACCGGCTCGGGCATCGCCCCATGCGAATAGATCGTCGTGGAGTGGGTGAAGATGTCGCTGGAAAGGTTTGCCGCGATGACGATTTCCGCGCCGAGCGCGCGCGCGGCTGAGACCGGCACCGGGTTCACCAGTGCGCCGTCCACCAGCCAGCGGTCGCCAATCAGCACGGGCGAGAAGATGCCGGGCAGGGCGTAGGAGGCGCGCATCGCATCGACCACGCGGCCGCGCGTCAGCCAGATCTCGTGACCGGTACGGACTTCGGTCGCGACGGACGCGTATTTCACGCCGAGATCCTCGATCAGGGTCGAGCCGAGCGAGGCCTCGAGCTTTGTCGCGAGCTTCTCGCCGCCGATCAGGCCGGAGCCGTTGAGGCGGATGTCGAGATAGCCGAGGATGTTGCGCACCCCTTGCAGGCTGCGCGCCCATTCCTCCAGCGTATCGAGCTGGCCGGCCGCATAGGCCCCGCCGACCACTGCGCCGATCGAGGTGCCGACCACGACGTTCGGCACGATGCCGTTCGCAAGCAGGGTTCTCAGGATACCGATATGGGCAAATCCGCGGGCTGCGCCGCCGCCGAGTGCCAAGCCGATCACCGGCCGGCGGATGCTGCCGAGGCCGACCTTCTCGCCATTGGAGCCGTTTGCGCCCCGACCTTTCAACATGTCCAGCACCGAAACCCTCCTACGCCAGGGCCAGCCGCATCGCCAGATTAGGCACAGCACCGCGGCTCCGCCAGAACCAGGGCAAAGCATGGTTTATGCCGCTTTGGGGAGGGCACAGGGCAGGAGTATGGCGATGGGCGGTTGCCTCAGGACTAATCACGCAGGCTTCAACTAGGTTCCAAATGACCGTATTTCCTTGGGTTCCTGAGGCTTGAATTTGCCGCGTTTTCGGTGAAAAGCAGGAGACATGACTCGCGGGGGTGACGGCATCATCAGATGGCGGCGCAGCGTTCGGCTGCTGCCGGCGGTAACCCTTGCCGCATGTCTGACAATCTTCGGCCAAAACGCTGCCCAAGCGCAGCTTTTCTCCGATCGTCCGCCCCCGGTGCCGCCGGCCTCGGTGCCTGACCCCGGCGGCGCGGTGAGCCTCGCGCCACCTTCGGGGCCGGGGGCCGCGCCGCCCAGCTTGCCGCCGACCCTGACCCAGCCGACTTCGCCGACGATTCCGCCAGCGGTCTCGACCGTGCCGCCGTCCGCGCCGCTCAACGCCGCCGCCCCCGGACAGGCCGTGCTGTCGCTGACCGCCAAATACGGCAAGGACCTGCCCGCGATCAGCAGCGGACTGGTCTGGCGCGTGTTTGCTGACCGGCCCGACGAGAACGGCACGTTCAAGCTGATCCGCGAGGATCGCAACGCCACGCCCAATATCGTGCTGCCGCCCGGCAACTACGTCGTGCACGTCGCCTTCGGCCTCGTCAGCGCGGTGCGCACGGTGAGCCTGAAGGCGGAGACCGACCGTGAATCCTTCGTGCTGCCGGCAGGCGGCCTGCGCATCGAAGGCCGCGTCGGCACCAGCCGCATTCCGCAGAACCAGATCTCGTTTGCGATCTACAAGGGCAGCCAGTTCGAGTCCGGCGAGCGTGCCTCCCTGGTGCCGAACGTCGCCGCCGGCGACGTCGTGCTGCTGCCGGAGGGGACCTACTACATCATCTCCAACTATGGCGACGCCAACTCGGTGGTGCGCTCGGATATCCGCGTCCAGGCCGGCAAGCTCACCGACGTCACCATCACCCACCGTGCCGCCGTGATCACGCTGAAGCTCGTCAGTGAGAGGGGCGGCGAGGCGCTCGCCAATACCGCCTGGTCGGTGCTGACGCCGGGCGGCGACGTCATTAAGGAATCCATCGGCGCCTTTCCGCGCGTCGTGCTCTCCGAAGGCGAATACCGCGCCATCGCCAAGAACGAGGGCAAGGTCTATGAGCGCGGCTTTAACGTCGTGAACGGCGTCGACGGCGAAGTCGAGGTCGTCGCGCGCTGACGAACGCGGAATACATCCGGACTTCTCATTCAGCGCACCAAATCCGGTTGTGTGCTGGAGTAGACATAACGGACGTGGTACCGAAGTCTCCGTGCAGGGCGATCGGTGTCCGGTATAGCTTGCTAACGTTGTCATGCATGATAGTGAGCGGATGCTCACCTTGATGGTACTTGTGTTCTGACGTGAATACGGAGCCGCGGGTAACACCGATCGCGGCAGCTTATTCCCGGGGTGGTGCATTCGTCACAGCCGGCTCCCGCGGCGTAATTCCGATAATCAATTTTATTCTCTTTCCGTCCTGCTACGATATATGTCGGACATCCGGTCAAGGGTGTCGGAGCGCAGACTGCGCACCGGCAATGAGCAGGGGGCCCAGCCCGTCGGCATGTTTGAAGTGGTTCTAACAAGGCGCAAGCGGTTTGGCTGGCGGTGGCAGGTCTGCGACCAGTCTGGCAAGATATTTGCGGACGGGTTCGATCGCACTCGCCCGGCCGCCAAGTATCATGGCGAGCGCGCTCTGTTCTTTCTCCTGTCGCAGGCCTATCTGAACAATCGCTCCGCGGCGTCGAGCGAGGACTAGCGGCGCGCCTGCGCGTGTTCGCGCGGCGAGGGTTCGATGAAGCACTACAAGATCGTCGTCTTCGTGCCGGTGGTGGACGGCGATCGCGTGCGGCAGGCGATGGGCGATGCCGGCGCCGGCGTGATCGGCAACTACTCCTATTGCAGTTTTACAGTGAGGGGCATCGGACGCTTCAGGCCCGATGCCGGCGCCAGTCCGTCGATCGGCGAGGTCGGCCGGCTCGAGGCGGTGGAGGAAGAACGCGTTGAGACCGTGTGCGCGGCCGAGAAGCTTGCCGCGGTGCTCGCGGCGATCCGCCACGCGCATCCTTACGAGGAGCCCGCGATCGACGTCTATCCGCTTGAGGCGACAGGATAGCGCCCGGGCGAAACAGTGCCGCAGCCCCAGGTGAGCGAAGCGAACCCCCGGGGGCTGGTCGCCATCAGAATCCGGGATGTCGCGGAGCCTGTCATCGGGCGGCGCTCCGCGCCGACCCGTTGGCTCATCCGGTTACAATCACTTGTGTTGCCCGTCGGGCAAAACAGCCAAACTGTCGGTCAATGCCTGGTCGCCAAAATATTCTGCTTTACCGAAATTTGGTTTAGGCGTATGTTCGCCGCACTCCGGCCCAAGGAAGAGTGGGCGTATCGCGATCGTCACGACACGCGGGCCGGACGGCGGTGGACGTGGGCCGCGTTGGCACGAAAGTGGCCGCAGGGCGGGTAACCGTGAGCGAGCACGTCGTGCACACGACCGGTGCGACCTGCGTACGGCAAAATCGTGTGGTCCTGGCGCCCGAATCTGGCGCCAAGTCTTGTGGTGATGCATCGGCCCAACCGGGCGCGCGCATCAGCCATCCGCAAGGCGACGGGGGCAATTGGGTTCGACTCCCCGGGGAGCTCACGACATAAGCCGTTCCAACCACTGCGCAGGGAAGGCCGGGATTGTTTCCGGTTGCCCTGTGGTTGCTCCGCCTGTGCTTTGTAGCGCAGCCTATCCTGCGCACAGGCGGCCATGGGAGCCAGCCGGCTCCCGGTCTTCCCTGCGCCCTCTTTCATTCGAGAGGGTGAAGCGACGAAGCAAAGCTCGGGCGAACAAGCCGCGAGAATGCGAAGGTGTGTCCGCAATTGGCCATGCGAATTGAAAGAGCGATGCGCGTGCCCCACACTCCGTCATTGCGAGCGAAGCGAAGCAATCCAGAGTCTTTCCGCGGCGACAGTCTGGAATGCTTCGCTCCGCTCGCAATGACGACGTTGAAGCATTTGCGCAAACTGTCTCCTCAGTGTCGTCCTGGCGAAAGCCAGGACCCATTACCCCGGTCAGCGTTGTCCAGCTCCGGCCGTCCGTGCGTGAAAAGAAACTGTCATAGTCCCTAACACCCGCTAACCATCGCCTGACTTAAAACTGTCATAATCACCCTTTGCACCGCACGATCGCGCGCTTTTTACATGCCATTAAGCGGGCCTGCATTGGATGCGACGGGAAAGTGCGTTGGGGACGACGATGAGTGCCGCGAAGAAAGCGCTGGGGAAACCGGCCACCGAGATGTTCGACGACATACCGGTGCTTCAGCGCAAATGGCGTGCTGCGCTGCGTCCGGGCGAGCGGCTTCCGCGCTACGAGGACGTGATGCTCGGCAGCCTTGGCCGGCTCGCCGACCACATCGCGCTGTTGAAGGGCGACGGAGCGATCGAACTGTCGCGCAGCGGACGTTACGTACAGAAATGGCTCGGCGACGAGCGCTGGGACATCCCGGTCGCAGAGCTGGCGCCGGATTGCGCCACGGCGCTGTCGGAAGCGGTGGCGAGCGCGCTCGAGAACGGGCGTCCGTATCAGGCGAGCGCGCATTGCGTGCGTGACGGCATGGTCAGGACCTATGACGTGCTGGCGCTGCCGACCGCCTCGCGCTGGGGGGCGACGCTGGTCGGCGCCTATGTCAATGAGCGCGGCGCGCAATACAACCTTCTCGATGCAATTTTCTCGTCGACCGACGACGCCGTCGTGTCGCTGGCGACGCTGCGCGATGCGCATGGCCGGCCGTTCGATCTCCAGATTGTACATCACAACAGGAGCGCCGAGCTGCTGTTGAACGTGACGGGAAGTGGCCTGTTGTGGCGCCGTGTCAGGGAAAGCGACACGCTGCTCGCCTCAAGCGATGTCATGGCGATCCTGTTCGCGGCCGTCTCCGGCGGGCGCAGCGAGCAGCTTGAGATCGAAGCCGATGGCCGCTATCTGCGGCTGAGCGCCACCGCCTTTGCCGACGTGGTCTCGCTGACGATCTCCGACGTCACCGCCTTGAAGCGGCGTGACGCCTCGTTCCGCCTGCTGTTCGACAACAACCCGATGCCGATGTGGGTGTTCGACGCGGAGACGAAGAAGTTCCTCGGCGTCAACGACGCCGCGGTCCAGCACTACGGCTACAGCCGCGCCACCTTCCTGCGCATGACGCTGCCGGAGATCTGGCCGCAGGACGAGTGGGACAGCCACGCCGAGGCACTCGAACGCATTGGCGATGCCTATCATTCCTCGCGCAACTGGCGGCATCTGCGCGCCGACGGCAGCGAGATCGAGGTTTTGACCTTCGGCCGCCGCGTCACCTTCAACGATCGTGACGGCTATCTGGTCGCGGTGGTCGACATCACCGAACGGCGCAAGGCCGAGGCGCGGATCGCCCACATGGCTCACCATGACGGCCTCACCGACCTGCCGAACCGCGAATATTTCCGGGACCGCCTGAAACAGGCGCTCGACCAGGCCGGGGGCAAGCGGGTCGGCGTGCTCTGCATCGACCTCGACCTGTTCAAGAACGTCAACGATTCCTTCGGCCATCCCGTCGGCGACCGCCTGCTGAAGCAGGTCGCCGAGCGGCTCGCAACCGCGATCCGCGGCGGCAATCTCGCGGCACGGCTCGGCGGCGACGAGTTCGCGGTGATCCTGGCGGCGGACGTCTCGCCGAACGAGGCCAGCGCCTGCGCGACGCTGCTGATCGAGATGCTGAGCGCGCCCTACGACGTCGACGGGCTTGAGACCGTGATCGGCGCGAGCATCGGCATCGCGCTGTCGCCGGGCGACGGCGCGACGTCGGAAGAGCTGATGCGCAACGCCGACATGGCGCTGTACCGCGCGAAGTCGGACGGCGGCGGCGTGCACCATTTCTTCGAGCGGGAGATGGATCTCCAGGCGCAGAAGCGGCGCGACATGGAAGTCGATCTGCGCCGCGCCTTCGCCAATGGCGAGTTCGAGCTGCACTACCAGCCGCTGGTGTCGATCGCATCCGACCGCATCTCCGGCTTCGAGTCGCTCCTGCGCTGGCGTCATCCGGACAAGGGCATGATTTCGCCGGCGGAGTTCATTCCCGTTGCCGAAGACATCGGCCTGATCTCCCAGCTCGGCGAGTGGGTCCTGCGCGAGGCCTGTGCCGAGGCGGTGAAATGGCCGTCCGACGTCAAGGTCGCCGTCAATCTGTCGCCAGCGCAATTCCGCAGCCGCAACCTGGTCCAGGTCGTGATCTCGGCGCTGGCGCAATCGGGCCTGTCGCCGAAGCGGCTGGAGCTCGAGATCACCGAGTCGATCTTCCTGGCCGAGACCGATGCCAATCTCGCGATCCTGCATCAGTTGCGCGAGCTCGGCGTCGGCATCTCCATGGATGATTTCGGCACCGGCTATTCCAGCCTCAGCTATCTCCGCAGCTTCCCCTTCGACAAGATCAAGATCGATCGCTCCTTCGTGAAAGACCTCGCGCAGCGGCCCGATTGCGGCGCGATCGTGCGCGCGATCTCCGGGCTCGGACGCAGTCTCAACATCACCACGACGGCGGAAGGCGTCGAGACCGAGGATCAGCTCGACTGGCTGCGCGCCGAGGGCTGCAATGAGGTGCAGGGCTTCTTGTTCAGCGCGGCGCGGCCTGCCGCCGAGATCGCCAAGCTGCTTGCGGATTTCGGCCAGCGCGCCTCACGGGCGGCGTAGCTCGGGGGGATAGCAGTCGTAGACGAGCGCCTTGAAGGCGGGCGTGATCCGTCCGCGCTCGTTCTGGGTCTGCTGCATCATGAGGTAGACCATGTCGAGCTTGGGATCGACGCCGAAATAGGTGCCGCTGCCACTGTCCCATTTCAATTCGCCGATCGAGCCCGGCGGCGGTGGCTTCGCATTGCCGGGATCGGTGCGCACGGCAAGGCCATAGCCATATCCGAAGCCGTCGCCCGGAAAATAGAAATAGTCGCGTCCGACGCCGGAGCCGGGCCCGATGTGGTCGGTCGTCATGTCCTTGAATGCAGCCGGGCTCAGGTAGCGCTTGCCCTCGAATTCGCCGCCATTGAGCAGCATCTGCGCGAAGCGCTGATAGTCCGAGATGGTCGAGAGCAGGCCGCCGCCGCCGGACTGCCATTCGGGATGGTCCAGGCGCTCACGCTCGGCGTCGAGCAGGATCTGGTCGGTCGGCAGCGGCCGTGCCATCCGCGCAAGCTCGTCGTCTGTCTTCAGCACGAACTTGGTGCTGCTCATCCCGAGCGGATCGAGGATGCGCTGCTTCAGGAATTCGTACAGCGTCTGGCCCGAGATGATCTCGATGACGCTGCCGAGCACGTCGGTGGAATGGCCGTAGCGCCACAGCGTGCCCGGCTGCCGCGCGAGCGGCAGCTTGGCGATGCGATCGGCGAATTCCCTGTTGTTGAAATGGCCCTCGAAAATATTGGCGGCCTTGTAGGCCTGCTCAACCCATTTGCCGCCGATATAGTCGTAGCTGATGCCAGAGGTGTGCCGCATCAGGTCCTCGATGTTGACGGGCCGGACGGGCGGCACGAGATCGAGTGCCAGCGTGCCGTCGGGCTTGGTGACCTCGAGGCCCACCTTGGTGCCGGCAAACAGCGGGATGTATTTCGAGACGGGATCGGCGAGCGCGAGCTTGCGCTCGTCGATCAGCATCATCGCGCCAAGACAGGTGATCGGCTTGGTCATCGAGTGGATGGCGAAGATCGTGTCCGGCGTCATGCTGAGGCCGGTCCTGACGTCGCGCACGCCGAACGTCTTCAGATAGACCGGCTTGCCATGCTGCTGGACCAGGATGACGGCGCCGGGAAGCCGGCCGCTTGTCACCTCGTTGTCAAAGAATGCCGTGATGCGGTCGAGCTGTCCGGGAGCAGGAGCGGGGATGCTGGTGGCGCGGCCTCTCGCCATCGTCCCGGCCAGCAGCGTCGCACCGACCAGAAATTCACGCCGCCTCATCCGGGCTTCCTCCCTGGTCGGGATCAAAGCCGCAAGATGTTGGAGGCGTCAACAAGACATCGATTAAAATCGCGTCACGATTTCCGAAAGGCACGGCCGCGGGCGGTCCTCGCTCGGCTTGGTCGGCTTGCCGATATGCACGAAGCCGGCGAGTTTCTCGTCCGGCTTCAGGCCCAGCCCGTCCAGGACGTCGCGATCGAAGGCGAACCAGCCGGTCAGCCAGCAGGCGCCGTAGCCGAGTGCGGTCGCGGCCGTGACGATGTTCATGGCGCTGGCACCCGCGGACAATTCCTGCTCGAAGGCCGGCACCTTCGGGTGCGGCTTGGTGAAGCTGACGATGCCGATCACCAGCGGGGCGTCCGTGAGCCGCTTCCGCTCAATCTCGACGTCGGCCGCTGGCGCGGCCGGATTCTTCCGGGCAAAGACCTTGGCGATCACCTCGCCGGCGCGCTGACGCGCGTCGCCCTCGAAGATGATGAAGCGCCACGGCGTGAGCTTGCCGTGATCGGGCACGCGCGCACCGATGGTCAAGATGGTCTCGAGCTCGGCCGGCGAGGGGCCGGGGCCGGTCATCTCGCGCGGCTTGACCGAGCGGCGGGTCTTCAGGAGTTCGATGGCATCAAGCACTTTCGGTTTCCTCTACGGCTGGTCGTCGGGCGTGCAAGGGGGAGATAGGCATGCACGCCCGCAACCGAAAGCCGGTTTAGATCGATTTCAGGGATCAGACCGCGCCGCGCGCCCGCCGGACATCCGGCGGGGTCGCCTCGTCGACAAGCGCGGCCAGCGCCTCCTGCGTGGTCATCACCTTCTGACCGTCGCTGCCGAGGCGGCGGATGGAGACCGACTGCGTCTCGGCCTCCTTCTTGCCGACCACCAGCAGCGCCGGGATCTTGGCCAGCGAGTGCTCGCGGACCTTGTAGTTGATCTTCTCGTTGCGCAGGTCGATCTCGACCCGAAGGCCCGCGCGCCGCGCCTGCTCGACCACCTGCTTGGCATACTCGTCGGCTTCGGAGGTGATCGTGGTAACCACCACCTGCACCGGCGAGAGCCAGAGCGGGAAGTTGCCGGCATAGTGCTCGATCAGGATGCCGATGTAGCGCTCCATCGAGCCGCAGATCGCGCGGTGCACCATCACCGGCGGTTTCTTGCCGCCGTCGTGGTCGATGTAGAACGCGCCGAACCGCTCCGGCAGGTTGAAGTCGACCTGCGTGGTGCCGCACTGCCAGTCGCGGCCGATGGCGTCGCGCAGCACATATTCGAACTTCGGCCCGTAGAAAGCGCCTTCGCCGGGATTGATCTCGGTCTTGATGTGATTGTTCTGCGTCTGGATCTCGCGCAGCACCGTCGCCATCACGCGCTCGGCGTGATCCCACATCGCATCCGTACCGACGCGCTTCTCCGGGCGGGTCGACAGCTTCACAGTGAGATCGCCGGTGAAGCCGAAGTCCGCATAGGTCGACAGGATGAGATCGTTGATCTTCAGGCACTCATCGGCGAGCTGATCCTCGGTGCAGAAGATGTGCGCGTCGTCCTGGGTGAAGCCGCGCACGCGCATCAGGCCGTGCATTGCGCCCGACGGCTCGTAGCGATGCACCACGCCGAACTCGGCAAGGCGCAGGGGCAGGTCGCGGTAGCTCTTCAGGCCGTGCTTGAAGATCTGCACGTGGCCCGGACAGTTCATCGGCTTGAGCGCGAACCAGCGCTTGTCCTCGGCCTCGTCACCGGCCGACTGTGCCGCGAACATGTTCTCGCGATACCAGCCCCAGTGGCCCGAGGTCTCCCACAGCACCTTGTCGAGGATCTGCGGCGCGTTGACCTCGCTGTAGTCGCCGGTCAGGCGCCGGCGCATATAGGCGATGAGCTGCTGGAAGATGGTCCAGCCCTTGGGGTGCCAGAACACGACGCCCGGACCTTCCTCCTGGAAGTGGAAGAGGTCGAGCTCGCGCCCGAGCTTGCGATGATCGCGCTTCTCGGCTTCCTCGATCTGCTTCAGGTAAGCGTCGAGGTCCTCCTGCTTGGCGAAGGCGGTGCCGTAGATGCGGGTCAGCATCGGGTTGTTGCTGTCGCCGCGCCAATAGGCGCCGGCGACCTTCATCAATTTGAAGGCGTTCCCGATCTTGCCGGTCGAGGTCATGTGCGGGCCGCGGCACAGATCGAACCAGTCGCCCTGGAAATAGATCTTGATCGGCTCGTCGCCTGGAATGGCGTCGACCAGCTCGACCTTGAAGGCCTCGCCCTTGTCGCGGAACACCTGCTTGGTCTTCTCGCGATCCCAGACTTCCTTGGTGAAGGGTTTGTCGCGCGCGATGATCTCGCGCATCTTCTTCTCGATCGCGGCAAAATCTTCCGGGGTGAATGGCTCGTTGCGGAAGAAGTCGTAATAGAAGCCGTTCTCGATCACCGGGCCGATCGTGACCTGAGTGCCCGGCCAGAGCGATTGCACGGCTTCCGCCAGCACGTGCGCGCAGTCATGGCGGATCAGCTCAAGCGCGCGGGGATCCTCGCGGCCGATCAGCTCGATCTTGGCGTCGGCTTCGATGGGATCGTTGAGATCGGCGAGCTCGCCATCGAGCGCCATCGCCACCGTGCGCTTGGCCAGTGACGGCGAGATGCCCTTGGCGATGTCGAGGCCGGTGACGCTCTGGTCGAATTGGCGCTTGGCGCCGTCGGGGAAGGTGAGGGTAACCTTGGCGGCCGGGGTCACGGGCTTCAAATTGCTGAGGCTGTACTGGAAGCCGGATTCGGACTTGTGCTGGTCGGACATGCTTTTCTCCTGAGGCTCACTCCTGCGAACGAGCGCAGGTAAGCGGGAACGAGCGATATATCAGGCGATTCGGCCTGTGCAATCGGGCATTTCCAAGAAAATGGGTGCGTGAAACGAGTGGCTTGCACCAACTATTTCGCGCCGGTCCCTTTAACTCGCCGCTGACGCCCGCTACATGCACCTGCATGCAAATTGCCCCCGCCGCCGGCCGTTTCGCGCCCACCGCCCTGATGCTTGGAAATATCGTCACCGGCTGCTCGGTGCTGGCGCCGGCGGGGATGTTGCCGGAATTGGCGGCGGGGCTTGACGTCAGCGTCCATGCGGCCGGGCTCCTGATCACTTTTGGCGCGATCACGCTGTGCATCGGCTCGCCGCTGACGGCGTGGCTGACCAGCCGCATCGAACGGCGGACGCTGCTCACCGTAACGCTCGCGCTGCTTGCCGCGGGCAATCTCGCCTCGGCGTTTGCTCCCGACTACGCGAGCCTTCTCGCCATCCGCCTCGTGATGCTCGCGGTCGGCGCGCTCTATACGCCGCAGGCCGCCGGCACCGCCGCGCTGATCGTGCCGGTGGAGAAGCGCGGCAGCACCATCGCCTATGTCTTTCTCGGCTGGTCGCTCGCGGCCGCCGTCGGTCTGCCGCTGATCACCTTCATCGCCAGCCGTTATGG
>NZ_LUUB01000078.1:0-50138 GCF_001641635.1 Bradyrhizobium centrolobii | reverse complement strand
AGCCTATGGCGAGATCGGCGCGCTCGGCTGCGTCAGCTTCCTGCTGTTGTTGCTGCGGCTGCCGGCCGGCTTGAAGGGCACGCCGGTTGACCTGAAGACCTGGAGCGCGGTCGGCCGCAGCCGGACGATCGTGCTGCTGCTTGCGATCACGATGCTGCAGATGTCCGGGCAGTTCGTGGTGTTCACCTTCATGGGGCCGCTGCTCAAGAAGCTGACCGAGGCAAGCCCGGATGCGATCGGCCTGGTCTTCGCGCTCTATGGCGTCTTTGGTTTCCTCGGCGTCGCCACGGCCACCCGGATCGTCGACACCTGGGGGCCTTATCGCACCTCGCTGTTGTTCACGTGCCTGCTGCTCGCGGGCATCACGGGATGGGCGCTGAGCGCCGGCACCTATGTGATGATGGCCACAGCCGTGGCGATCTGGGGACTGGGCTTTGCATCGACCAATTCGATGCAGCAGGTGCGGCTGGTTGCGGCGGCGCCGACGCTTGCGTCGGCGACCGTCGCGCTCAACACCTCGGTCCTCTATATCGGCCAGGCCGTCGGCTCAGCCGTCGGCGGACTCCTGTTTGCCCGCGGGCTCCTGCGCACGCTAGGTTTCGTGGCGGTCGGCTTCGTGGTCCTGGCCCTGATCCTGGTGGTGCTGACCCGGCCGCGGCCGGCTGCCGCCGCGCCGGCCTAGCCCTTGCGCTTCCGTGTGCGCAAGGCGCTTGGCAAACCGCGCGGGAGGGCGTTAGAAGGCGAGGCATGGGGACCAAAGAGAGATGACTGAGATGAGGATGATTTTGGCGGTTGCCGCGGTGCTCTATTCAGCCTCCGCGTTTGCGCAAACCGACAAGCCACCGATGGTCGGGGACAAGCCGCTGGTACAGGTCCAGTCCAAGGGGACCAAGCCGGCGGCGACCACCGCGGCGGCGGCGCCGAAGGGCAAGCCGCAATCGATTGCGGTGCGGCTCCAGGCCTGCCTCGACATCGACGACGCCACCAAGGACCGCCTCAACTGCTACGATGCGGTGATCCCCCCGGCGCCGAAGCCGAAGCCGCCGAAGGCCAAGGGCGTGGCTGATTGCCGCTTCCTCAAGGAGGAGGACGAACGGCTGGCCTGCTTCAACGGTTTTGCCGAGAGCATTCCGAAGCTGCCCAAGACCTGAAGAAGACCTGAGGAAGAGCCGGAGGAACTGAGCGCCGCGAGCGTCGCGCTCAGTCGCTGATCCGGCTTAGCATCGCCCGGAAGGCAACGCCCGGCAATTGCAGCGCGCTGCCTTCGAATTCGGCCATGCTACCTTCTTCCCGTCCGGTGAGCGTCAGTGTGATCCTGTCGGTCCCGAACAGCGGCCTGAAAGAGGGGTCGTCGTTGTAGCGCTCGGTCGAGATCTTGACCTTGATGCTCTCGCCTTCACCCGTATAGGTGCCGATGAAGGCGAAGGCGGAATTGCCGCCCCGTATCTTTCCGTCGATGACATAGACCACACCACAGCCGGTGCCGCGAACCGTGTGGAAGTCGACCTTGTACAACCCCTGACGCACCTTCGGTCCCGCGAAATTCCAATTTCAACGCGGCCGGCAAATTATGGCTGCCGCAGGCGGAAACAATCCGGTGACTCCCCGGGGAGCTCGATCATTAACATCACATTTTCATCAACGCGTGAGGGAATTGCAGGCAGAGCGGCCAAATACCGGCTCGCGCAATCAAGTCTAGCGGCTGGACGCGGAGGAACTGGTGGCCGCAACACGCGTCAGTGCCAGTGACGGTGTTGCCGACATCTTCACCAGCACGTCCTTGAGCGGATTCCGCGTCCACGCGCGGGTCACATAATCGCGGTGGGTGATGCCGTCGCCGGTTTCGACGAACATCACGCTGCCCGGATGCAACGGTCCATCCATGTCCTCGGAGACGCTGATGCCCTTCTGGCGCAGCATGCTCATCAGCTCGCGGTTGCGCCGGGCGGTATAGTGGGTGTAGGAGCTGACGAAGAAGCCGGAGCGATGGCTCTCGATCCAGGAGGCGAACTTGTCGAGCTCGCCATAGACGGCGTCGAGCAACACGACGCCGCGAACGCGGTCGCTGATGCCGCCGACCTCAAGGCCCCAGGCGGTCGGCAGGAAGCCGCCGCTGTAGCCGACGATGACAATCGGCATGTTGGCGAAGGCGCGTGCGCTGTTGGGATCGCCGGTGAGGCGGGCGAGGTGATCGGCCGATTCCGCCATGAAACGTTTGAGGCCGCCGGGCTGCCAGAACTTGCCGGCGCTGGAGTCGGCCGCATCGACGGCCATCTGCGGTGCGAGGAGCACGGCGTTGGCGCCGGAATCGGTGACCTGCTGTGGCACCAGCTGACGGTCGCGCACGTCGCGTTCCAGCGTCGCGCCATTGCCGTGGAAGAACACGACGATCACGCCCGGCTTGTGCACGTCGAAATGTTCGGGGACGTGCACTAGCACACGGCTGTCGCTGTAGGTCTCGTCCTGCCAGTAGACGCGTCCCGAATAGCTGCGATGGCCGCGGCGGTCGCCCTTGGCGATGTTGAGGAAGGGCGTGTCGGACGCCGGGTTGTTGCCGAAATAGGGGAAGGCCGATGATTTCATGCTGACGAGCGTCGTCAGGTCCTCGCGCTGCGGACGTTGGTAGGGAATCTGCGGCTCGATCGAGGCCACCTTGTAGGGCGCCTGCTCCGGTTGCTGTTGCACGGCGCGCTTGGGCGAGAAGTCCGACACCTGCCGTTGCAGCAGGCTCTCGCTTGCAGACGGGAAGCGATCCCTGAACTGCGGGGCAGGGAAGCGATCCTCGAACGTGTCGCCGCTTGCTACCTGCGGATTGGTCTTCGCGACGACTTGGGTATTGGCCTGCGAGTTCGCCGCGAGCGCTGTCGGGTTGGGCGCCCGGCCGCATTGAACCAGCGTCTGCGAAAATGGCACCAAGGCTGAGATCAGGCCGATCCGGAGCGCGCGAGCGCACGCACCGGACATCGTCCGGTGCGTACGCGTCTCAGCTCTCATTTTCGGAACGGCCCCGACCATCCACCCATGACCCCGATCCAGCGGCAATCTTTAGGCTAACTGAGCCGACTGGCGTTTAGGCGACGTTAAGTGTCCGGAGAAACTTCCCCACATCCGGAAGGCTCAAAGGGACCACGCAATCGTGTCGCGATTGTGGGAGGGGACTGCGGATTTCACGGGCCTGGGCAGGTTATCGGCCCAAAACGGGCGCAAGAGGTGATAAGATACCTCATTCCGCCGCCTCATTTAGCCCTTGTTAACCCTGCTTGAATTGACTGGACAAACTGCATGATGCTCCCCGTGAGGCGCGACGCCTGAGGTTAAGGACCCCGATGACGGCATCAGATGCGGGAACTGCGCCCTGGACTGGCCGGCTGACCGGAAGCGGGTCGGGGGTCTCCGTTCTGGTTGCGACCGCCATCGTGGTTGCCGACATGGTCGGGGTCGGCGTCTTCACGAGCCTCGGCTTCCAGGTCAAAGACATCCCGTCCGGCTTTTCGATCCTGCTGTTGTGGACCGTCGGCGGCATCGTCGCGTTGTGCGGCGTCTTCTCCTACAGCGAGCTCGGGGCGATGTTTCCGCGCTCGAGCGGCGAGTACAATTTCCTCGGCCGCGCCTATCATCCGGCGTTCGGCTTTCTCGCCGGCTGGGTCTCGGCGACGGTCGGGTTTGCAGCGCCGGTCGCGCTCGCTGCGATGGCCTTCGGCGAGTATGCCAAATCGGTCTTCCCCGATCTGCCGCCGATCCCGCTCGCCATCGGCGTGGTGTGGCTGGTCTCGATGGTGCAGCTGACCGGCGTCAGGCATTCTTCGACCTTTCAGCTGATCTCGACCATCCTGAAGGTCGTGCTGATCATCGCGTTCCTGGTCGCCGGCTTTGTCATCGGCACAAGGCAGCCGGTCGCCTTCACGCCGCAAGCGGGCGACCTTGCGCATATCGTCAGCGCGCCCTTCGCGATCGGACTGGTCTTCGTGATGTACTCGTTCTCGGGCTGGAATGCCGCGACCTACATCATCGGCGAGATGCGCACGCCGCAGCAGAGCCTGCCGCGCGCGCTGCTCGCGGGTACGCTGATCGTACTCGTCTTGTACGTTGGGCTCAATGCGGTGTTCCTCTATTCCACGCCGATCGATGCGCTCGCCGGCCAGCTCGACGTCGCGAGCGTCGCCGGCAGCGCCATCTTCGGCGGCATCGGCGGCCGGATCGTCGGCGCGATGATCTGTGTCGGCCTGGTTTCCTCGATCAGCGCGATGATGTGGATCGGCCCGCGCGTCATGATGACGATGGGCGAGGACATCCCGGCCTTGCGCGTCTTCTCGCGCCGGTCGGTAAGCGGCGCGCCGGCCTATGCGATCCTGTTTCAGCTCGCGGTCGCCAACCTCCTCCTGTTCACGCACAGCTTCGAGGCGGTGCTCGACTTCATCCAGTTCGCGTTGCTGTTCTGCTCGTTCTTCACCGTGCTGGGCGTTATCAAGCTGCGTATCACCGATCCCGATCTGCCGCGCCCCTATCGCGCCTGGGGATACCCGTTCACGCCGTTGGTTTTCCTACTCGTGACCGCGTTCATGATGTACTACCTGCTGATGGAGCGGCCGGTGCAGTCGCTCTCGGGGATGCTCGTCATGCTCGCAGGCCTGTTGATTTATGCCGTTTTCCGCAGGCGGCCGGTCGCCGCTGCCACTTCGTCACATCGCGAATAGACATGTTTCGACCTATGAGAATTGCAGCCGTCGCTCTTGCCTTGCTGTTTGCGGTCGCACCCTCCGCGCGCGCCGCCGAGGTGACTTTTGACGACGCCGCGCGCTTCCTCGCCGGCATGCAGCCTTCGGCGGACTCGCCCCTGGTGCCGTTGACCAGGGAGCCCAACTGGCAGCACCACGCAAAATTCTTCGATAGCGCCTTCGCCCAGCTCGAGCAGCGGCAATTGTCGCGGATCCGCAATTGGGCCGACGTCAATCTCGCCGCACCCAGGCCGACCATGTTCTACATGTTCAGCGGCCCGGACTTCCTCTACGCCGACGCCTTCTATTCCAAGGCCAGCACCTACGTGCTCGGCGCGCTCGAGCCGGTCGGCGCGGTGCCCGATTTGACCAGGGCGCCGCGCGGCGCGGTCGGTGCCGCGCTCTACAATGTCGAGCGCTCGCTCGGCTCGATCCTGAGCTTCTCCTTCTTCATCACCAAGCACATGAAAGTCGACCTGCACGCCAACCAGGTCCATGGCACCTTGCCGATCCTCTATGTGTTCCTTGCGCGCTCCGGCAAGACCATCCGCGACGTCGAAATGGTCGCGCTCGACAACAAGGGCGGGATGCACACGGGCAACGACAATCCGGGACCGAACGCCACCCGCGGCGTCCGCATCACCTTCGTTGGCAGCGACGGCGAGGTGCGCACGCTGTATTATTTCTCGACCGATCTCTCCAATCCCAGCGCGCGCGCCACGGGCTTCCTGAAATTCTGCGAGACGCTCGGGCCCGGCAACAGCCTGCTCAAGAGCGCGTCCTATCTTCTGCACAAGGGCGACTTCACGACTGTCCGCGACTGGCTGCTCGCCAACAGCGCGACGATCATCCAGGACGATTCCGGAATCCCGCTTGCGCACTACAATGCTCGGCAATGGCGGTTCTTCCCGTTCGGCCGCTATCTCGGGCCGATCGATGAATTCCCGGGCCGCTACCAGGAGCGCTACGCCGAATTGTTCACGCGCGCCCAGCCGATCGATTTCGGCATCGGCTATCGCTGGCGCACGAATGAATCGAACTTGCTGTTGTCGGTGAAGGTGCCGGGAGGCGAGACCGTTCCGGCGGCGGAGGCCACCTCATCGGCGGAGCCGCCGCCGAGGCCGCCGCGGCCGAAGCGGCTGCGTCCACCTGAGCCGATCCCGCCGCCACCCGGCCGCTTCTTCTGGTTCCGCTGACTACCAGTGCACGCTCTGGCTTGGAACGATGAACGCCGTCGTGCTCGGCGGTGTGGCGAAGCTCGTTGCCAGGTACCAGCCGGAGCCCAGGACGAGAGCCAGGAGTGCGATGATGGCGAGCAGATCGATGGTTCTGGAGTCGTGACCCCGCGGACTAATTCGAAGATGCGAACCAAGGTTGAAGTGCAAATGAGGGCTGATTTTCCAGCGCATTGTTGTTTCCTCCCGTGGGAGTATCAAAACAACGCGAGCGGAAAGTTCCGGTTCCAGTCAGGGCAGCGATGCGCAAAGCACCGCAGCAGGCTAGGACGCGTTGACGCCGCGCCAGCGGCCGTAGCGCCACGGCAGGTACCAGCGCGCGCCTTCAGGTGCTGTCAGCGGCACGCGATCGATGCCTGAGGTGCCGAAGGGATGACAGCGCAGCAGGCGCGCGAGCGTCATCCAGCCGCCGGCCCAAAGTCCGAAACGTTCGATCGCCTCGTCGCCATAGACCGAGCAGGTCGGCAGGTGCCGGCAATTGTAACCGACGAGCGGTGACAGCGTGTGCCGATAGAGCCAGATCAGCGCGCGGCCAAACCTGCGCGGCAGCCGCAGCAGCGAAGCAGCAATGGTAGAACCAAGCTCGGATGCTGAATGCTTCATGTGCGCTCTGGTCCAAACCTATACCTTGAATTGCGCGGTTCCTGCGCACGGAACAGCAGTCTGTTGCGCGCGCGCCATATTTTGCCTGTTTTTAGGGAGCAGTGCAGCAAGTCCATATGGACGGACTGTATTCCCCCGGATACCATTTTTGTGACACCCGTGGGATAGGAACATACGTCTGTATGATCGACTCATCGGGCGCGAAGCGGGGATAACTCGCGCAACATTGGGGCTTGGGGAAGGAACCAGTTTGAGACTCCTGAAGTCGCTTGACCTTCGTGGTTGGTTGCTGGTGGGAACCGCCGCCTGTTGCGTCGCGCTGACGGGCGCGGCCGCGACCTTCACCTCTTCTGCACAGGCCGGCGCTGCGCTCGAAGAGCGCAAGCTGCCGATGAAGTTCAGCTGGATCGGCTGCGAGCCGAACTGCCGCGGCTGGGTCAGCGCGGTCGGCATCATCACCACAGATACGCCCAAGGATTTCGAGGAATTCGTACGCGGGCGCCAGCTTGGCGGCGCGACGGTCGTGCTCGACTCCAGCGGCGGTTCCGTCAACGACGCGATCACGCTCGGCAGGCGCTTCCGCAACCTCGGCCTTTTGACCACGGTCGGGATCACGATGCAGAACCGCGGCGGGCAGGGGGCTCGTCCGGCGGTCGCGCCCGAAGCATATTGCGAATCCATGTGCGTGTTCCTGCTGCTGGCCGGCAAGAAGCGGTATGTGCCGGAGGCTGCGCATGTCCGGGTTCATCAGATCTGGATGGGCGACCGCGCGGATGACGCCAAGGCGGCGAGCTACAGCGCGCAGGACCTGATGATCGTCGAGCGCGACATCGGCCGGCTCGCCAAATACACCTTCGACATGGGCGGCGCCGGAGACTTGCTCTCGCTGGCGCTCAACGTGCCGCCATGGGAAGATTTGCATGAGTTGGATGCGTCCGAACTGAAGCTCACCAACCTCGTGACGACCGCGCTGGTGGCCGACGTACTTCCGAACGTCAACGTCTCGGCGCCGGCGATGGCCGACCTTGCGCCGAAGACGCAGGACAGGTTCGGCGAGGAACCGGAGCAACCGCATCCGGGCAGATCAACGAAGACGGCGGAAGCATCGGTGCCGACCGGCGCGGCGCCGGTGGCCGCGTCGCAGAAGTAGATCTAACAACAGTTCTCGTCATTCCGCGCGCGTCAGCGCGAACCACAATGCGCAATTGCGCATTGGGGAATCTCGCTCCACAACATCTGGATTCCGGGTTCGCCGCTTCGCGGCGCCCTGGAATGGCGGGGTGAAAGCTCAGCCCTGCGCTGCCGCCGGCTGCTTGGCCTTGGCCTCGATCTGGCCGATGGCGTCGACCACGGCGTCGAAGGTCAGCAGCGTCGAAGCGTGGCGCGCCTTGTAGTCGCGGACCGGCTCGAGGAACTTGATCTCAGCCCATTTTCCGTCCGGTGGCGCGCCGTTCTCCTTGAGCATCTTGCGAACGGTTTCACGTAACTCACGGAGTTCGCTGGCAGTCGAGCCGACGACGTGACTTGCCATGATGGATGAAGAGGCCTGGCCGAGTGCGCACGCCTTCACGTCGTGGGCGAAATCGGTGACGGTGTCGCCATCCATCTTGAGGTCGACCTTCACGGTCGAACCGCACAGCTTTGAGTGGGCGGTGGCGGTGGCATCGGGGTCCGAAAGCCGTCCGAGGCGCGGAATATTCCCGGCCAGCTCGATGATCCGCTTGTTATAAATGTCGTTCAGCATGTGATGGAGTCCAGCACTTCCTCACCGGATCGGCCTTGGCGGGCGCCGTCCACGGTCCTATATAGGGGCGGAACTGGCGGAAAAACAGTCCAGCGGTCCTGTGGCCGGTGATCGAGAACCACGCGGCCGGGGTTGGAGCGGAGGATATTTTTTGCGCCGGGATCGGTTGTTCTCTTCAGGCGTCCGGCGGTTCTGCCGCCCCGTCTGCCGGTGACACTCCGGCCGCAAGGCCGTCGAACGGAGTTGACATGGACGCTTTGATCAAATCCATCCGCCCCAACAAGCCTTCCGACAAGCAGCCCGAGAGCCGTCCGGCGGAGCTTGATCCTGCCGAATTTCTCGCGGCCGCCGTCCGCGCCGACCAGCCGCGCCCCGCGCGCGCCGAGGCCGAGCAGGCGGTGAAGACGCTGCTCGCCTATATCGGCGAGAACACCGCGCGCGAGGGGCTCCTGGACACGCCGCGCCGCGTGGTCGAGGCCTTCGACGAGCTCTACCAGGGCTACCACCAGTGCCCGGCCGAGGTGCTCGACCGCACCTTCGGCGAGACCGCGGGCTATGACGACTTCGTGTTGGTGCGCGATATCGAGTTCACCTCGCAGTGCGAGCATCATATGATGCCGTTCTACGGCAAGGCGCACATCGCCTACACGCCGGTGGAGCGCGTTGTCGGCCTGTCGAAGCTCGCGCGCCTCACCGACATCTTCGCCCGCCGGCTCCAGACCCAGGAGCACCTGACGGCGCAGATCGCGGCGGCCATCGACGAGATCCTGAAACCCCGCGGCGTCGCTGTGCTGGTCGAGGCCGAGCATACCTGCATGTCGGTGCGCGGCGTCGCCAAGCATGGCGCGACGACGTTCACCAGCCGCTTCACCGGCATGTTCCGCGACAATCCGGCGGAGCAGGGCCGCTTCCTGTCTCTGGTGCGAGGCACGCAGCGCTGACCTCGCAAAAAACTGGCGAGGGTTCTGTGTCCGCTCACTCCCATGAGATCGAGGAAGGGCTCTCCTTCCAACCCCGGTTCGACGCGGCCGGCCTCGTGACCTGCGTGGCGACGGACGCTGCCACGGGCGACCTGCTGATGGTCGCCCACATGAACGACGAGGCGCTCCGCAAGACGATTGCGACGGGCGAGGCCTGGTACTTCAGCCGCTCGCGTAATGCCTTATGGCGAAAAGGTGAGACGTCGGGTCAGACCCAGCGCGTGGTCGAGATGCGCACCGATTGCGACCAGGACGCGGTCTGGATTCGGGTCGAGCAGGTGGGTGCGGCCTGCCATACCGGTCGCAGGTCCTGCTTCTACCGCAAAGTCGAGGCGGACGGCGGGGGCGCGAAACTCGCCTTCGTCGACGCCGAGCGGCTGTTCGATCCGGGTGCGGTGTACAAGAAATAGCTGTCCGTCATTCCGGGGCGCGTAAAGCGCGAACCCGGAATCCATCGCCAGGCACTACGCGGCTTAATGGATTCCGGGTTCGCACCTTTGGTGCGCCCCGGAATGACCGGGAGAGGCATCTTAACCCCGCATTAACCATACCTGTCCCACGGTGGGACGACAGGGCGCCGAATTGCCGGCGCCGCTCAACGCCGCGCGGGGCGGGCACTCCATCATGTCGGTCGACAACTCCAGTGCCACGCAGACGGCCGCTACGGACCAGTCGCGAGCGCGCGTTGCCGGCGCGATCAAGCAGGCCTCCAATCTCTCCGGCGTCAGCTTCGAATACATGCTGACCACCGCCAAGATGGAATCGGATTTCGATCCGACTGCGGGCGCCACCACGTCGTCTGCGCACGGGCTCTATCAGTTCATCGATCAGACCTGGCTCGGCACGGTGAAGGAGGCGGGGGCCCAGCTCGGCTATGGCAGCTATGCCGACGCCATCACCAAAACCTCGTCCGGCAGCTACACCGTCGAAGATCCCGTCATGAAGCGGTCGATCATGAAGCTGCGCGACGATCCACAGGCCGCGTCCGACATGGCTGCGGCGCTGACGCAGTCGAACAGCTTCAAGCTCACTGGCCTGCTCGGCCGCAGGCCGTCCGACAGCGAACTCTACATGGCGCATTTCATGGGCGTGGGCGGCGCGGCCAAGCTGATCGCCAATGCCGAGGACAATCCGCAAGCCGTCGGGGCGCGCCTGTTTCCCAATGCGGCCGCCTCCAACCGCTCGATTTTCTACGCCCAGGACGGCCGCGCGCGCAGCGTGTCGGAAGTCTATTCGGTGCTGTCGTCGCGCTATGCGGGCGCCGCGAGTTCGAAAGCGACCCGCAGCGCGATGGCGATGTATGGCGACGCGCCGTCGACGACCCAGGTCGCGAGCGCAAACGGCGTGCAGCCGACGCCTCTGATCGACAACGCCGCCTATCTCCAGACCTTCCCGGATACGCGTGCTGTGACGCCGGTCGGCGCGACGTCGGCAACGACCCTCGCCGACAATTCGCCGAGCACACCGGCGTTTCGCTCGATCTATCAGCCGGGCGATGCGACGCAGCCGGTCTCGACGACGGTGCAGAAATTGTGGGGCAACAACGCCTCGCTCACTTCGGCCACGCCTGAAGTTCAGCCGCCGCAGCCGCTCGACCTCTTCAGCGATCGCAGCGGCACGTTCTCGAGCTAACAGCCATTTCTCGTGTCCCGGACGCGCTGCTGCGCAGAGCCGGCACCTAGCATGTACGCGGAGAGGGATGGGGCCTTGGCAGCGCATCACTTCATGCTGCGCTGCACGGGGGCACGCGCGTATGCGGTCTTTGTTCCCTTAACAAAACGTCAATAAAACCAGTCGGTTATGGTGAACGCTTTGTTAAGCGTCGTGGTGTATTTTCGGTTGCAAGTGACAAGCCGTCACCGTTTTCGTTGGGTTGCGTAAGCCGGAAGGACCATGATCGTTCGGCAGTTTATCAGTTGGATCAGGACGGCGCCCGCCGGCGAGCGGGCCGAGGCAACGCGGGCATTGGCGCGCGCCTGGCTGATCTCAGACCTTTCCCATGACGACCGCGTGGCCGCCGAAGGCGCGCTGTTGATGCTGCTCGACGATCCGTCGCCCCTGGTGCGACAGGCGATGGCGGAGGCCTTTGCGTGGAGCGCCGAGGCGCCGGCGGCGATCGTGCGGGCGCTGTCGGCGGACCAGCCCACCGTCGCGCTGCCCGTGCTCGAACATTCCCCGCTTCTGATCGATGCCGATCTCGTCGACATCGTCGCGACCGGCAATGACGAGGTGCAGTGCGCGATCGCGCGCCGCATCGCGCTGGCGACCTCGGTCTGCGCCGCGATCGCCGAAGTCGGCTGTGCCGCCGCAGCCCTCGAATTGATCGAAAATCCCTACGCCGAACTCGCACCGTTCTCATGGGACCGCATCGTCGAGCGCCACGGCCATCTCGCCGCGATCCGCGAGGCGATGCTGGTGCTGGAGGATTTGCCGGCGGCCACGCGCGCGGCCCTGGTTGCGAAACTGTCCGAGACGCTGGCGCAGTTCGTCGTGGCGCGGAATTGGCTGAGCGCCGACCGCGCCGGCCGCATGGCGACCGAGGCGCGCGACCGCTCCACCATGAACATCGCCGCGCGGTCGCGCGGCGATGACATGCAGGGCCTGGTGCGGCACCTGCGCGTCACGGGTCAGCTCACCGCGGGCCTGATCCTGCGCGCGCTGTTGTCGAACAATCTCGAACTGTTCGACGCGGCGCTCGCCGAACTATCCGATCTGCCGCTGGCGCGCGTGTCCGCGCTGCTGCACGATCGTCGCGGCAGCAGCCTGCACGCGCTGCTCCGCCGCGCCGGTCTGCCGGAGGGCACCTTTGCGGCCTTCCAGGTCGCGCTCGAGGCCTGCCACGAGAACGGCTTCGTCGATACCGACGAGGGCGCTGCGCGGTTGCGCCGGCGCATGGTCGAGCGCGTGCTCACCCATTGTGAGACCGATCGCGGCGCCACCGAACCGCTCTTGATCCTGCTGCGCCGTTTCGCGACCGAGTCGGCGCGCGAAGAGGCGCGGCTGTTCTGCGACGAACTGGTCGCGGACGAGGCGATCGTCCCGGTTTACGATGATCTGATCGCGGCCTGATGAAGGGCACCGGACGATGGGCAAAGGCGCCTTAGCGCCGTGCCCACCATCCAACCGCGCAAGCCGAGTGAATCGGTGGGCACGCTTCGCTTTGCCCACCCTACAATTCCCGAGCGCGGCGTAGAACGAAGCAGCAATAGGGCACGGCGGGAAACACAAGCTCCGTCATTGCAAGCGCAGCGAAGCAATCCAGAATCCCTCGGCGGGGACAGTCTGGATTGCTTCGCTGCGCTCGCAACGACGAGAAGAAATAGCCGAGCGCTACTCCCCCGGCACGATGCTCGGCGCCAGGATCGCTTCGAGATGCTCGGGGCGGTCGCGGTTGACGTGGGCGAGATATTCGTCGGCGACCTTGCGTAGACGGCGGCTCAGTTCGCTGGAGACGCTGAGGCTGTCGAGCCTCGTGTTCTCGTGCACGATCGCCGTGATGGCGTTGATGTGGTGCGAGAACAGTTCGGCCGGCACCCTGGCGAGATCGGGCGCATGCTCGATGACCCGGCACAGGCTTTCGGCGATCACAGCCGCTGATGGAAAGCCGAACGTGGCCGCATCGCCCTTGATGTCGTGAGCGGCGCGGAACAGCTCACCGCGCCGTGCGTCGTCGAAGCCATCTTTCTGGATGGCGGCCCAGGCGGCGGACAGCCGGTCGACCTCGGTCGCCATCCAGTCCTTGAACTCGCCGGAGAGGCCGGCAAGCGCCTGCTCGGCGCGTCCGACCGGGTCGTCCATGTCCTTGGCCTCGACCCGGCGCAGCACCTTGCGCAGCGGATTGGGCTGCGTAATCACGTGATGGGTGGCGAAGGCCTTGACCTCGATGTCCCTTGCGCTGTTCTTCGCCATGATGCCTGCCTCGCTTCAGACGTTGCGCTAGATGGACGAGCGGGCCTTGTCGAGCAGCGAGGGCTGCTGGAGCACCTCGTGCTTCTCACCGACGCGGCGCTCGGGGCCCATATAGGCGGAGTTCATGTTGCGGCGTCGGTCGGGCCCGAAATAGGTCTTGGTCTTGATGAAGGGCCGGGGGTTGGCGACCACGTTGAGGATGCGCTGGTAGAGGCCCTTGGCCGAGATCGGCTTGGCCAGGAATTCGGTGACGCCGGCATCGCGCGCGATCGTGACCCTGCGCTTCTCCGAATGTCCCGTCAGCATGATGATCGGCGCGTAGGGGTTGCCCTTGGATTCCGGCTGCCGGATCATCTGCGCGAGTTCGAGCCCGTCGAAGATCGGCATCGCCCAGTCGGTGATGACGATGTCGGGCACGTAGTGGCTGTACATTTCAAGCGCGGTCGCGCCGTCCTCGGCTTCATAGACCTCACGCGCGCCGAAGGAGTGCAGCAGCGTCCGCAGGATGCGGCGCATGTGCGGATTGTCGTCGCAGACGAGGAAGCGCAGCTTGTTGAAGTCGATGCGGAACATGACGCCCGGGCCAAAGCGGTCAACCTTCGTTAACCATATCGTGCCGGGAGTTAACGAAGCGTTGCGACCGGGGCTCCAGTGGGCTGCGAGGCAGCCGGCTCAGTAGCCGAACTGCTCCCGCAAAATGCGCTCTTCCAGGCTGTGACCGGGATCGAACAGCATGCGCATCGAGATGGTCCTGTCGGCGAGCACCTCGACGCGGCGGACGTCGCGCACCTCGTCGTGGTCGGCCACGGCGGCGACGGGACGCTTCTCGCCTTCCAGCACCTCGATCACGACATAGGCCGTGTTGGGCAGGAGGGCCCCGCGCCACCGGCGCGGGCGGAAGGCGCTGATCGGGGTCAGTGCCAGCAGCGCGGCGTTGATCGGCAGGATCGGTCCCTGCGCGGACAGATTGTAGGCGGTCGAGCCGGCCGGGGTCGCCACCATGATGCCGTCGGCGATCAGCTCGGGCATGCGCTCGCGCTCGTCGATTACGATGCGCAAGCGCGCCGCCTGGTAGGTCTGTCGGAACAGGGCGACTTCGTTGATGGCATGATGGAGGTGCACGCGGTCGTGCACGTCGGTTGCGCGCATCAGGAGCGGATTGATCTCGGATTCATGCGCCGCCTCGAGTCGCGTGCGCAAATCGTGGGTCGAGTACTCGTTCATCAGGAAGCCGACCGTGCCGCGGTGCATGCCGTAGATCGGCTTTCCCGTGTGCATGTTCTGGTGCAGCGTCTGGAGCATCAGCCCATCGCCGCCGAGCGCGACTACGACGTCGGCATCCTTCGGATCGCAATTGCCGTAGCGTTCGGTGAGCTGGTTGAAGGCGGACTGTGCCTCGATGCTCGGGCTGGCGACGAAGGCGATCCGGTCGTAGGACTTGGTCATGGGCTTCCGGGCAGGTGCCGCTGGCTCGAGGAGGTTGCGCCGGGGTCGTCTATACGACCTGGGCCTCCATTGTCGAGGATGACCGCCTCTCAAAGCAAGCGGAGGGTGGCCGGGACGGCCGCCCGTCCCGATTCAGGGTAAAGCTGGGTCGATTTGCGCCCGATCAGCACCGGTATGAATATTTCACGACAACTGCCCCGGGGCGTGAAGCGATAGTTCGGGCCGACTTTGGCCTAGAACGCGGGGCGCTGCCGGACCGGTGATCCCCCAAACCGTCGCAATTCCTCGCTAGTTTTTCGACTGTCACCGGCTCGCAACCGACAACGGGCGACCACAGCCGGGCAGGGAGAATGATCATGGTCATGGGTTTGCCGGCACTGCGCCACGCGGGGCTGGTACTGGCTGTGTCCGCTTTCGCGTTCGCAGGATTCGCGCATGCGGACGATCCGCCGCAGCCGCGCCCCGAGGCGACTGCGCCTACGGGGCAGAAGGGTGGACGTGGCGGCAGTTCGCAGACTGCGGCGCAGGCTTCGCCCTCGGCCGCCGAACAGCATGGTCTCCCTGCGGATGCGACGACGAATCAGATGCTCGACCTGCCGGGGCGAACGCTCGCCTTCACCGCGATAGCCGGCTCGATCCGGCTGTTCGACGACAAGCGCGAGCCGCAGGCCGATATCGCCTACACCTCCTATGAG
This sequence comes from Bradyrhizobium centrolobii, assembly GCF_001641635.1. Classification (GTDB taxonomy): domain Bacteria; phylum Pseudomonadota; class Alphaproteobacteria; order Rhizobiales; family Xanthobacteraceae; genus Bradyrhizobium; species Bradyrhizobium centrolobii. The sequence continues at coordinate 34,811 of NZ_LUUB01000078.1, read as the reverse complement.
CTCGACGGCACCGACCACGCCACGCGCCCCGTCACCTTCCTGTTCAATGGCGGGCCCGGCGCATCCTCGGCATGGCTCCAGTTCGGCAGTGCCGGGCCGTGGCGGCTGCCTCTCGATGGCGAAGCCCTCTCGCCATCGGCGTCGCCCGAGGTGAAGCCGAACGCGGAGACCTGGCTCGACTTCACCGATCTCGTCTTCATCGATCCCGTCGGCACCGGCTACAGCCGTTTCGTCGCGAGCGGCGAAGACGTGCGCAAGCGGTTCTATTCGATCGATGGCGACGTCAGCTCGATCGCGCTCGTGATCCGCCGCTGGCTCGAGAAGCACGGCCGGCTGCTCTCGCCGAAATATGTCGCCGGCGAGAGCTATGGTGGCATTCGCGGGCCAAAGGTCGTGCGACAGTTGCAGATCCAATACGGCGTCGGCGTCAGAGGATTGATCCTGCTGTCGCCGCTGTTCGACTTCCGCGAGTTCACAGGCACCAGCCTCCTGCAATATGTTGCGACCCTGCCGAGCTATGCGGCGGTCGCGCGCGAAGCGAAGGGGCCGGTGACGCGCGCCGATCTCGCCGACGTCGAGGCCTATGCGCGCGGTGAATTCCTGGCTGATCTCGTCAAGGGCCAAGCCGACAAGGAGGCCACCAATCGTCTCGCCGACAAGGTCGCAGCCCTGACCGGCATCGACCAGGCCGTGAGCCGCAGGCTCGCCGGCCGTTTCGATGTCGGCGAATTCCGTCGCGAGTTCGACCGCAAGAACGGCAAGGTCACCGGCCGATATGACGCTTCCGTGCGAGGCTTCGATCCCTATCCGGATTCGAGCAGCTCCCGTTTCGGCGATCCCTCCGGCGATGCGCTTCAGGCGCCGCTAACCAGCGCTGCGGTCGATGTCCTGACACGCAAGCTCAACTGGCGGCCCGACGGCTCCTATGAAGTGCTGAATGGTGCCGTCGAACGCGCCTGGGATTTCGGCCACGGCATCACCCCGCCGCAGTCGGTGTCGGAGCTGCGCCAGATCCTTGCGACCGATCCGAAGCTCAACGTGCTGGTCGGGCACGGGCTGTTCGATCTTGCCACGCCCTATTTCGGGTCGCAGAGGGTGCTCGACCAGCTGCCGGCCTTCGCGACGCCGCGGATCAAGTTCGTCGTCTATCCCGGCGGCCACATGTTCTATTCGCACGACGGCTCGCGGCAGGCGTTTCGCGGCGAGGTCGAGGCGCTGGTCAAACGGTAGAGCATGATCCGGAAAAATGTGCAGCGGATTTCCGGGAAGATCATGCTCCAGCTAAAAACCTGGAGCGCGATGATGCTTCAGCGTGAAGTCAGTGCGCTCCAGGCCGGCGCTTGCGCGGCGGATATCTGCGCGCGATCTCGCGCGCGACGACGGCCTGCGGCTTGACGTTGGCACCGGCGAGCCAGATGTCGCTGACCTTGCAGCGCTTGTCGCGAACGCGACGCACCGGCTCGCCATGGCTGGAATAGCCGGCGGCGAAGGCGAACCTGCCGGTGTCGCGGCCGGTCACTTCGATCTCGGCGGCATCCATGAACGGGTTGTTGAACTGCGGATTGGCCACGAGTACGCGGTTGCCCATCGGCACCAGATCGGTCGCGCCCCAGATCGTCCACCAGCGGCCGGTCCAGTCGCGCACGCGCCGGTGAGGCGCGCCACGCGTCTGGAAGGCGCGCAGGATCTGCATCGCACCATCCATCCAGATCGGCGCCGCGCCGTCGATGGAATTGCTCAAGATGCTGATCGCGACCTCGCAGCCTGGAATGGAGCAGGTTCGGGAGATATAGCCCTGGAAGCCGCCGCCATGGCCGAACCAGTCCCAGCCGTCGGTTCTGCCGGCGTTGACGCCGAGGCCGTAATAGCCCTCGAGGCTTTGTGGGATGCGCCAATGCTGCCGAGTCATCTCGCGGCGGCTCGCAACTGACAGAACGCTCTTCTTCGCGTTGGGCGCGAGCTGCGCGAAGAAGCGCGCCGTGTCGGCGGCGGTGGCGACAAAGCCCGCGGCAGACGCCAACGCGTCGGCCGGGTTGTCGCCAGGGATCACGCAGCGCTCGCCGAGCGGCAGCTTTCGCGTGTGACCGCGCGCGAACGGCGCGCCTTTGGGAATCGGCGCGTTCGGTTCGGTCTCGCGCAGGCCCGCGGCCTCGATGATCTCTCGCTTGATCCAGACAGGATAGGGCTCCTTCGTCACCGCTTCGATCACGAGCCCGATCAGTCCAAAACCGTGATTGGAATATTTGAAGCGCGTGCCGGCCTCGATCGCAGTCGGCAGCTCCAACTCCGCGCGCAGCTCCTTCTCGTTCAGGTAGGGTCGGCTGTCGATGAACTGGCCGGAGTCGGCGCCATCACGCGTCAGTCCTGCGCTATGCGAGAGAATCTGCGCGAGCGTCGTCTCCGCGACGCGCGGATGCAGGCCGGTGACATATTGGCCGACGGGATCGTCGAGCCGCAACCGTCGCTGCTCGCGCAGCTTCAGGATGCCGGCTGAGGTGAAACTCTTCGAATGCGAGGCGATGCGGAAGCGGTGGCGCGGCGTGAGCTTCTCGCCGGTGTCGAGATCGGCGCAGCCGAAGGCATGCTCGGCGACGACCTCTCCGCGATATGTGATCGCGATCATGACGCCTGGCTGTTGCGATCCGACGAGCTGAAATTCGACCCAGGAGCCGATGTAGTCGATCGCGGATCGTAACCACGTGTCCATTGCGCACCGATTTGCGAGGGGGATGACGGAGCGAAGGCTAGCCGAGAAAGCAGAACCGGCACAACCCCGAGGGTTGTGCCGGTTCGTTTGTCTTCCGAAGTTGGGGATACCTCAGTAGACGAGCGTCGCACCGGTCGGCTTGTCCAGCGCGGCCGCAAGCGAGCGATACTCCGCGCTATCGGTGCCGGCGAGCGAGGCGATCTTGTTCAGATGATACTGCGCCTGTTCGCGGTTGCCCTGCTCGAGCTGCCAGAGCCCATAATACTGCCAGGTGCGGACGTGGTTCGGATCGTCCTTCAACGCCAGCTCGTAATAGGTCTTCGACTGCTGATAGTCGCCGAGCTTGCGGTAGGAATAGCCGATCAGGTTGGCGACATCGGCGACGTCGTCGCGCTCGAGCGACTTCAGCTGGTCGATCGCGCTCGTGTAGTCGTGGCGGTCGTAGATCGTGGTGTAGGCCGTGCGATAGGCGGCGAGGAATTTGGGATCGCTGACAGAGGAGCTCTTCTTCTTCGATTTCTTGCCCGAAGAGTCCGACTTCGGCGGTGACGAGGGCTCGTCGCTGCCCGCGGCATAGGCACTGGTCAGCACCGGCGCGGCCGCTAGCGCCATCGAGACGAGTCCCGGTACCAGAAGCATTGAAAGTCTGCGCATCTCTTTCTCCCGTATGGAACGAGGCGATCCTACACGATTGCCTTCTGACGGGAACACCCGGCGCGCAAAAACATTCCCGGCCGCCCGGCTCATTCCCTACGCCGAGGAGATGACAAACTTGTCATGCAGATGAACGGAAGCTTGCGATGCGCTTCAGGATGGGTTCAGCGCGTTCCACCTAGGCTGTCTCCTACGATCGAAGGGTCGGCGAGAGGGCGCCGCCTCAAGATCCTTCCAAGAGGAGACCACCATGTTGAAGACCATTTCTGCAGCCTTGCTCGCAGCTTCCGTGATCGCAGCTCCGGCCTTCGCCGCCGAAGCAGGCAAGACCACGACCTCCGCACCTGTGATCAAGGCGGATCAGTCCCAGACAAAGGTGTCGAACACCGCCGCGAAGCCCGACGCCGGCGTCAAGGCCGACACGAAAGCCGCCGATGTCAAATCGGACTCCAAGGCGAAGGCGATGAACGCCAACGCCGCGATCTCGCCGGCAGAGCACAAGTCCGTGCGCACGCACCGCCATCATCACAAGCAGGTGTCGGCCAAGAAGTCGCTGAAGACGCAGCCGGACGTCACCAAGCCCGTGAGCACCGAGAAGCGTAGCTAACGGCTGATCCCGCGAGGCGGCATCCCCCGCATTGCCCCGCCGCCTCGCGCGGAGTTCAGGCCGGCCCGTTTCGTCATGGCGTGCACGCGAAAGCGTGAACGTCGGGCGGCGGGCCGGTGTTGCCGTTCTGGCCAGCCGGCAGGCCTTGCGAATTCCCTTGGGGCAACCTTGGCGCTAGAACATCTCCGAGTCGGATTTGGTCGGAGACGTGGTCTGTGGGGCGATTGGCGAAACGTGCGGCGGTTCTCGTGCTGCCGCTGGCGCTTGCGGCGTGTTTTGGCAGCGAAGGTGACCGTCCGTCCCTGATGGATGCGGGGCCGCAGCCGTTTCCCGACAATTTCCGCAGCGACACGCTGGCGCTCATGCGCGCCTATCTGAACAACCCGGTCGGCGTACGCGACGCCAGCATGGCCGAGCCGGTGCTGCGGCAAGTTGGCGGCCGGCCGTTCTATGTGAGTTGCCTGCACTTCACGCCGCGCGAAGCCGACGGCAGCTATAAGACGATGCGCGAGCGGGCCGTCGTCTACGTCAACGGACGGGCGGATCGCGTGATCGAGCGGGCAAACGAGCTTTGCGCCGGTGCGGTTTACGCACCCTTTCCAGAACTGGAAAAGATGGCGCGGTAGCGCAAAGCGAGCCTTCATCGCCCGGTGGTAGACGAGAGCCGCCGGAGCCGATGGATCACATTTTGGCGAGCTTTGAACGAGCGGTTTGACCTTGCGACAAATTGTTACGGCAGTCCGTGCGCGATCGGCAGAATCTGTCGGCGCACAGTCGAGAACGATCACCGTTCCGGCATCGCCGCAAGGCAACCAAATTCGCGCCACGTTGTTTCCTGAGGGTCGAATTTGAAAGAACGGGGATGATCATGAAGACGATTTTGCTCGGCGCGGCGGCTTTGCTTGCGCTGGCAGCGCCAGCCGCGGCAGCCGACATGCCGGCGCGCACCTACACGAAGGCGCCGGTCACGGCGCCGCAGGTGATTTATAACTGGACCGGTTTCTACATTGGTGGCCATGTCGGCGGTGCGTTCGCCGGAGACAACACTTTCCAGTCGAGCGACGCCCGCTTCCTGGGCGGTGTGCAGGGCGGCTTCGACTACCAGTTCGCGCCCAACTGGGTCGTGGGTGCCGAAGCGCAGTATTCCTGGCTGCCGACCAACAACAACGCCGTTGGATTCCCGCTCGGCACACAGGTAACCTCCAACACCGACCAGATCGGCTCTGTGACCGGTCGCATCGGCTACACCTGGGGTCCGACGCTGCTGTATGCCAAGGGTGGCTACGCCTGGCGCAACAACAACCTGACCGTCACCTCCGCCGGCGCGCCGGTCGGCTTTACCACCAGCGGCAACAACAAGAACGGTTATACCGTCGGCGCCGGCCTGGAATACATGTTCGCGCCGAACTGGTCGGCCAAGGCCGAGTACCAGTACTACAATTTCGGCAGCACCACCTTCACCTCCGGCCCGGCCGACATCGCCGGCGTTCGGGGCCGGGACGACGAGCATACCGTCAAGGTCGGTGTGAACTACCGCTTCGGCTGGGGCGGCCCGGCGGCCTCGCGCTACTGATCCGCCTAGGGCGACTACGTCTCACAAAGGCCGGCTTTGCCGGCCTTTGCTTTGAGGGGCGGCCTTTCTGGCCTGCCCCTTGCAGGCGACCCTTCAACCAAAAACCAAAGCGACCTTTCGACGCGCGCCTTCTCACGCGCGTCATGGGGCAGCGGTAAAGCAAAAATAATTTTTGCGACTTACGGAACTCGCGCTCCGGAACGCGTTAATATGAAAATTCCCGGGCTGGTGGGACAACGAACATGCGTATCTTGGCGTCGGTGGTGATCACGTTCCTCGTCGCGCTGCCGTGCTCTGCACAGACGATCCTCAAATCCGAACCTTTGATGCTGGCGCCCTACGAGGTGGCCTTTGTCCGGGATATCTCTTGTCCGTCCGGCAAGGTGCTGAAGGTGACCGGCGCGATCCGCGGGCTGCATCGCAGGAAGGCCTGCGTGGCCCTCTCGGGCGAGCAGGCATCCCTGGCCACCGCGACGCCCTGAGCCGGATCAGTCCGCCGTCGGATCTTACGAATTGAACTGAAGCTCCCGTCGGGATTGTCGCTCGGCGTCTGCCTTGTTCTTGGCCGGGTCTTCCCCCTGGGCAGCCCGGCAAGGCTTGATTTCGTAGTCGTTGTCGAGCACCCGGCGCGGCCCCGGCCGCTCATTGTCGTTGGCAACGTCCACGACCAGCCCGCTCTGCTGCGCGAGCTTCCAGACGTCGGCCTCGGCCGGATAGGCCTTGCTGATTTGGGCATCCTTGCAGAACAGGGCGTAGGGCATGCTTCCCGCTCCCACAAAGCCCCTTAACGGCCGGGCGGGGCGAGGGGTTCCGAAGGGTGGCGTCGATCACGGGGCCGTGAACGAGGACTGCGGGGCCTGAGTCGTAAACGAGTCCTGAATCCCCGGAAAAAGAATCCTTGGGACTCTTCCGCCGGAATCAGCGGATGCTCCGGGCCATGACGACCGGCCTGAAGACCTCCTGTGAGCACATGCTCCTGCCGCTGACCCTGGCGCTGTTGGGCGCCTCTGCGGCCAATCTCTTCCTGGTATGGTCGTGGTTGTGACCGGGCGGTGGCCGGTACGTCTCACTTTCCGGATGGCGGACGGGGCGAGACGTCGCGGATAGCCGCGCGGAGCTTGGTCAGTGTTGCGGTACAATACTCCTCGCGTTCGCGCTCAAACCGCTCCTGATGTCTGCGGAAATTCGCGATACGGTCCTGCATCTCGCTACGGAGGTCGCCGCCCGTCCGCGGCGATGCAACCTGGAAGGGCTGAGGCGGCGGGATGGCCGGCGGCGCCTCGACCTCGGACGCAATCTCGATCGGGCGGACCGAGGTGGTCTCGGCCGAGTCCGGCATAGGCGCGGGGGCGTCCGGTGCGCGGGGATCGCCCGTCCAGCCGGTCACCGATTGGACAAAGGCCAGTGTCTGCGCGATCAGTGCGTCGCGTTCCCTGATCCACTTCATGATCCACCTCGGGCGGCGCCATTCCAGCAAAGCGGCTGCGCCGAATCAAGCTCGTTTGCAAGGGATTGCATATTTTTCCCGATCGCCTGACACTCCCAATATGGATGTCCTGGAAGAGTCGGACGAAGCGCTGGGCTTGAGGCTCGTGCGCGCCTTTCTGTCACTGCCGCCCGCGAAGCGGGCGGAGGTGATCGCGTTCGTCGAGGAGTTGGTGCGCGCTCACGGCCGATCCGACGAGGGCAAGGAGGCGTCTCCAACGTGAGCGCTATCGCTCGCGCGGATTGATGTTCGGTGCGAAGGGCGCGCCGACAACCCGGACGGGCGGCTGAGCCGCCATATCGATCGGCTCGCTCGCAGCGACGCGCTGATCCGGCATCTGGCCCGAGACCGGTTCGAACAGTGCAATCGTCCCTGCCACGACGGCACAGCACAGCGTGACCATCGCCAGCAGAAACATGTTTCGGTCTTCTTCCCTGATCCGCATGGCCCGAGAACGAGCGACGCAAGCGATTGGTTCCGGGTTGGCGATGCCGGGCCAGAGACCTTGCGAAGGTGACCGAAGCTTACGCCAAGCTTACGCGCGGGCCTTGAATGGTTATTTTTCCGTAAGAATACCCGTGTCATTTGGTATCAATTTTTAACGTCCGCCGGTTCCAATGGCGTCGCTGGGACGACTTCCGTCCCGTTGATCGGAAATCATTGGCGGCTGCGATGAGCTTTTTGAATAATTTGAAGATCGTGTGGAAGGTCGCGCTGATCGTGACCGTGATGGGTTGTGCGCTTATCGGCGTCGCGACCTTCGGCGCACGGGAGCTTTCTTCGACTGTCGACGGTTTTGCGGAGCTCTCCGCTGCTCAATCGGCATCGCTCAACCTGACGCGCGCACAGCGCCGGATGGAGACCTATCACGCGGCGCTGTACGCGGTCTTTACCGAGGTGACCGAAGCGGGCAACGCCAATCGCCTGAAGACCGCGAACCAGAACCGCAATGAGATTCGTCAATACCTGGACGCGGCCGCGCAGGATGATCCTTCCCGCGCAAACGAGATCAAGAGCATCAGCGACCAGTTGAAGGCTGTGTTCGCAGGCTGCGATCCGGTGCTGCAGGCCGGCGCCGCCGCAAGCGGCACGGAGGAGAACGCCAAGGCCGCCGAACGTGCGCACAAGGAATGCGACCCGGTGATCGACGCGTCTCTCGCGCGGGTTGCGACATTCACGTCCGATGTGTCCAAAGCGGTCGCCCAGCGCAAGCAAGCTATCGAGCGCGACGCCAGATCCGCGATCTGGACCGTGATCGGCGTCGGTGCCGGCGGTCTGGTGGTGGGCATCGCGATCGCGCTCTTCATCGGCCTCAAGGCGATGTCGCAGCCGATCGCCCGGCTCAAGCTCGCCATGGAGGGCCTGGCCCGCAACGACCTCAAGACCGAGGTGCCGGAGAAGGATCGCAGCGACGAGATCGGCGACATGGCCAAGACGGTCGAGGTGTTCAAGACCAATGCGCTCGAGGTCGAGCGCCTCAAGGCGGCGCAGGCGGAAGCCGAGCGCCAGGCCGGCGAGCAGCGCCGCCGCGACATGTTCAACCTTGCCGACGGTTTTGAACGTGCGGTCGGCGAGATCATCGACACGGTCGGCTCTGCGTCGACCGAACTCGAAGCATCGTCCTCGACGCTGGCGACCACCGCGCAGCGTGCGCAGGAACTGACCTCGGTCGTAGCTGTCGTTTCGGGCGAAGCCACCGGCAACGTCCAGTCGGTCGCGACCGCCACGGAAGAGCTGTCCTCCTCGGTCAACGAGATCAGCCGCCAGGTGCAGGAATCCGCCCGGATGGCAAGCGAAGCCGTCAATCAGGCTCGCACCACGACCGAGCGCGTCAGCGAGCTCTCGGTTGCGGCGACGCGGATCGGCGATGTCGTCGAGCTGATCAACACCATTGCCGGCCAGACCAACCTGCTGGCGCTCAACGCCACGATCGAGGCGGCACGCGCAGGCGAAGCCGGCCGCGGTTTCGCGGTTGTTGCTTCCGAGGTGAAGACGCTGGCCGAGCAGACCGCGAAAGCGACCGGCGAGATCAGCCAGCAGATCTCGGGCATCCAGAACGCGACGCAGGAATCCGTCACCGCAATCCGGGATATCTCCGCGACGATCGAGCGGCTGTCGGAAGTGTCCTCGACCATCGCCGCGGCGGTCGAAGAGCAGGGCGCTGCGACCCAGGAGATCGCCCGCAACGTGCAGCAGGCGGCCCACGGCACCCAGCAGGTCTCCACCAACATCACCGACGTGCAGCGCGGTGCGGCCGAGACCGGCTCGGCCTCCTCGCAGGTGCTCTCGACCGCCAAGATGCTGGCGACCGACAGCAACCGGCTGAAGCTCGAAGTCGGAAAATTCCTCTCGACGGTGCGCGCCGCCTAGGTTCGCGCGGCGGCGCTCCTCCGCCGCGCGCTCGCGGCCTATCGCGCCAGTAGGAAGCCGAGCGCGAGTGTGAACAGCGCGGCCGTCATGACGACGGCCGCAACCGCGCCGGCGGCGATCCTGGCTCTCTCTCGGAAGGTAGCAGGGCGCATGGAACGCGCACGTTAGCTTATGTTGAACTTCGATCCAACATGTGGTTAATGGCTGTCCCCGCGATGCAAGCGCCTAAGATCCGGCATATCGATCAGGCTGAGATAGCTGACGACCAGATCGAAGGACGTATCGACATCCATCGTCTCGGCGCGGCCAAGCCGATAATCGCCTTGCGGGTGCATCTCTCTGGCGCGCGCGAGCAGCGCCTCGGTGGGATCGATGCCGGTGGTGCGGATGCCGGCGCGCTGCATGATGCGGCCAGCGATCGCGAAGATGGTGGCGGCGCTGCGGCCAGGCGGCACGCTCCTGATCGCCAACCTGACGAGCTTCAAATCGCCCGCCATCGCCGCGTGCCCTATTTCCACATGATGGAGTGGCAGAAGCCGGTTTGAGGCGAACCCGGTCAGGCTGCGAGCCTTGCCTGGAAGAAGCGGGTGACGCGGCCGATCGCGTCCGACGTCATCGGGTCGGTGTCGGAGAAATCAAAGCCGTGCGACCTGTCCGGATACGGCACGAACTCGGCCTCTGCGCCGACGGACCTCGCAAGCTCGATCAGTTTCTTGCCGTTCGCGATCGGTACGTTCCGGTCGGCTTCGCCGTGCAGCGCGATCATCGGCGGCATGTGCTTGACCTTGCCGGCCATCGCTTCGTGCATGCCGGCATAGAGCACGGCGAGCGCCGCAATGCGCTCGTCGCGGGCGGCAGTATTGGCGGCGATGAAGCCGCCGAGCGAAAAGCCCAGCAGGCCGACGCGCCCAGAGCTGTCGAGGCGGTCGAGAATGGTCGTGACGGTGGCGGAGACCGTGTCCGACCAGCCGTCGAAGCGCCCGGTGTCATAGGCCTCGCGGCTCTCTTGCGTGCTTGTCTTCGGATTGAGCGCCGCCGTGTCGCTGTCGGTCATGTAGCGGAGAAGATAGGCATCGATGCCCTTGGCCGACAGCGCGTCAGCATATCGCCCATAGGCGCGTGGCTTCAGCTCGATGCCGCGCGAGCCGTGCAGCAGGATCACGGCGGGCCGCTTTCCGGTCATGCCTGCCGCGTAGCGCGACACGGACAGGCTGTCGCTCCCGCAGGTGATGCTGAATTCTTCGCCTGGCGGCCATGCGCGACGGACGGCAAGAGCAGAGCAGCCAATCCGGACAGAGCTTTTCGGCGGGTGATCATCGGCGGGCTCATTTGATGGAGATTCCGGACGCGACGCGTTGGCTGTATAGTGCATCTGCGACGGAATTTTGTCTCGTGCCATCGTCCGAAGGTCTCCAAACGTCCACTCTGTGTGACAGGCGCGGGCGCGGCGTCCGTTGCTTGGTCCATTGCCCTCGCGCTACACTTGGGGTTGTGTGAAGCGATCTCGACGGTCACGATGTCGGAGCACGTCATGAGACTGAGCGCTGTCGTGGCTGCACTGCTGCTTTGGTGTTGCGCTTCGGCGAGCGCGCAACAGGACGGTGCGGCGCTCTACGCAAAGCATTGTGCGCAATGTCACGACGCCACTGACGCCCAAAGCCGTGTGCCGGCCCGCAGCGCCATGCAGGCGATGTCGTTCGAACACGTGCTGGCGACGCTTTCGACCGGCAGCATGGCGGGAATCGCGAAGGAGCGCAGCGACGATGAGCGCCGCGCCATTGCCGCCTTCGTCACCGGCAAGGCCGCGACCAGTAGCGCCGCAGCTGATGCGCAGGGCCGCTGCACGCAGCAGGCTGCCGGCTTCCCGCAACCGCTCGATGGTCCGCGCTGGAACGGCTGGGGCGTCGACGTCAGCAACAGCCGCTTCCAGCCGGCCGACATGGCGGGCCTCTCCGCCGACGAGGTGCCGCGTCTGCGGCTGAAATGGGCCTATGCATTCCCCGGTGCGTCGGTGTCCTTTGCCCCGCCGACGGTCGTGGGCGGTCTGTTGTTCATCGGCGGCACCGATCGCAAGGTGCATGCGCTCGACGCGAAGAGCGGCTGCACGCTGTGGACCTTCGCAACCGATGCCGCGGTCCGCGCCGCGATCAGCTTCGCACCGCTTGCAGGCACCGATCAGTTCGCGATCTTCTTCGGCGACCTCAAGGCCAATGCCTACGCGGTGAACGCCCTGACCGGCGCCCTGATCTGGAAGGTGAAGGTCGAGGAGCATCCGGCGGCGCGGATCACCGGCGCGCCGACGCTCCATTCCGGCGTGCTCTATGTGCCGGTGTCCTCGCTTGAGGAGGCCGCCGGATCGCAGCCGAGTTACGAGTGCTGTACCTTCCGCGGCAGCGTGGTGGCGCTGGACGCTGCGACCGGCAAGACGGTCTGGCAGGCCTATACGATCCCCGAGGTGCCGCATCCGACCGAAAAGAATACAAAAGGCACGCAGCTCTTCGGTCCGTCCGGCGCCGCGATCTGGTCGGCACCGACGATCGATCCGAAGCGGAATGCCGTCTATGTCGCGACCAGCAATTCCTATTCGAACCCGCCGGCCGCAACCGCCGATGCGATCCTCGCCTTCGAACTCACGACGGGAAAGTTGCTCTGGAAGCAACAGGCGACGCCGAAGGATGCCTTCATCGTGGCCTGCTATGGCGCGGACAAGACCAACTGTCCCGAAGATCACGGGCCCGATCATGATTTCGGCCAGTCGCCGATTCTGGTGACGTTGCATGATGGCAAGCGCGTGCTCGTCATCGCGCAGAAATCCGGTGTCGTGCACGCGCTCGACCCTGATGATGGCGGCAAGATCCTGTGGCAGACGCGGATCGGGAAGGGCGGTGCGCTCGGTGGCAGCGAATGGGGCTCGGCCGCGGACCAGGACCGCATCTATGTCGCCAATTCCGACGTGCGCTTCCTGCGCGACGGCACGCGGCGTCTCGACTCCATGCAAGGCGGCGGCCTGTTCGGGCTCGATCTCGACAGTGGCAAAATCGCGATGGAGGTGCCGCCGGTGCCCTGCGGCGATCGCCCGCAATGCAGCCCCGCGCTCTCGGCCGCGGTCAGCCTGATCCCCGGCGTGGTGTTCTCCGGTGGGGTCAGCGGCTTCTTGCGCGCCTACGCAACCGGTGACGGCAAACTCTTGTGGGAGTTCGACACAGCACAAGACTACTCCGCCGTGAACGGCATCCCCGCCCATGGCGGCGCGATCGACGGCCCAGGTCCGGTCATCGCTGATGGCATGCTCTACACCAATTCCGGCTACGGCCAGTGGAGCGGCGTCCCCGGCAACGTGCTGCTGGCGTTCGAGGTGGGGAAGGAGTGACGCTCGTTCCCGCGGTCGTGCGAGCAGGGCAAGCTTGACATTTCGCGTGTTTTTGCGCCACGGTAAGTTGCTATGGGGGCAAGATGGCAGGCTTGGGATGGGGCTACGAGACGTCTGGCGTGGCCGGTCGTCATCGCTCTTGCATTCGTTAGCTTTCTCGTATTTCAGCACAATGTTGAGCGCTATCCTTACTATGCGCTCGACGATATGGATCAATTGACGGCGCTGGATGTTTTGCTGTTTCGGGGCGGGATGCTTCCGGATCATATCACGCATCCGACAGCCGGAATGTACCTGCTGTTTAGCCTTACCCATCGGATTGGGTATGTCCTCGGCCTGCTGCACCTGCGTGACTTCAACGGAATCGAAACCTGGGCCAACCCGCTGCTTGGCACAGCCGAGCTGATCGAGTTCATTCGAGGGCATCTGCCCTTCCTTGCGGTTGCGAGTTCCTTGCTGCTGGCCGTCGCCGTGGTCTGGGCGGTCGATGGAAGCGTGTGGATGATTGCGGCGGTCTTCCTGTCCTTGGCGTCTTCCCGCGCGCTTGCCTTTCACACCCTCATCTTCAGGACCGACAGCTTCGCGCTGTTCTACGCAGCTGCGGCCGTCGCGCTCGCGGTGGCGGCGATGAAGCAGCACGGACGTGTCGCAATTGCGTTCGCAATCGGGTCTGGCGTTCTCTGCGGGCTGGCGATGACCTCGAAGGTGCAGATCATCTCAACCATCGCCCTGGCGCCCGCATTGGTGCTGTTGATGATGGCGAGGAACAACGCAGAGGCGTTTCCAGATATCTCCTCGCGGCGAAATTTGCACGTCTCGCTCGCTGCGATCGGGACCTACTTGTTCTTGATCGGCATCTCGACGCTGCCGATGCCATCGACCTTCGTCCACACGCGAAGTTCGTTTTCCAACTTCGCGCTGTGCCTGGCCGGGTTCGCGGCGATTGCGGCGCCAGGACTTATGACGCGGATCGTTCCGCAACGTGGCGTCCTATATCGCTTCCTTTCGTTCGCCAATCTGATGGCGCTGGGTTTCGCCGCATCGTTCCTCTTGCTGTGGTTCGTGATGATGAGCCCACGGAGCGGCGTTCAATTCGTTGCGGCCCTTGCGAAGGTTTCCTTTCTCGGAACGATCGACCCGGCCCTTGTACCTGGACATCAAAGCTTCCGGGATCAGGTGCTCAGTTCCCCGATATTGCTGTTGATGCCGGCCCTGCTACTGGCATTCCTCGCCTTGTGGCGCCCGCGGCTGGCCAGCAACGCCGAGCTCGTCGTGCTTGCGGTGATCGGCGGTTTGGTCGTGGCTTCGGTTCTTTGGTTCGATCGCAGCGTCATGAACGCGGACGCGATCTTTACGGAGCCCCTGACGTTGTCCTTTGCCTGCATCATGCTCGCCATGGCTTGGCAGGGTGGTGGCCGCGCTGTTCGCGCCGTTGTGGCAATCTGTATGGCACTGCTGGTGTTTCGCGCCGTTCCCCAGACTAAAATCTGGGCGCTGACCGATACGGGATATGCGGGATATTTTCGCGAGAGCCGGCAAATCCTGACGCCCTATCAACTGGGCAATCAGCAAAACATCGAAAATTCGTTCCGGCGGTTGTTCGTGCTCGACGACAGTACGAAACATTCCGTCTCCGAGCGCGCCCGTTCATTGGTGTTCAAGCAAGCCGCGGACTACGGCTTCATCACCAAGCAGGTCGCCTTCGCCATTCCGAACCGGGGCGCGATCGACTGGAGTCGAATCGGTGTGCTTGGCGAGGGGCTGAGACCGTTCGGGCTCGTCCGGGCCGATCTCTGGTTCACGACCGTGCCGGCCGAGTTGGAGGGGGCAACCGTCTACGTTCCGCCGATGTCCGCGCCTGTTCCGGGAGCGGCATGGCTTGCGCGTGCGCTGATATCTTGCGGCCTCTATGACTTCGAGGTCAACGCGTGGCTGCGTCTCGACGCCGATAGGATAAGATCGCGCTCGGACATGGAGGTGTTTGCCTTCGTGCCCGCCGAGCGGCGGCAGCAGTTCGATGTTCCGGAAAATGCCCCGGTCGTGGCGATCGCCGATCGCAGCTATGTCGGCGTTCCTGTGCCGACGAATGCCGACGGTTCTCTGTTTGCTCGGCTTGGATCGGTGGAAGACCGTTTTATCGTGATCAAGCGCAGATATTCCTAGGATAAGGCACCGCGGTCTCTCGCGTGCCGCCTTGATCAATTCGGGGCCTTGTGCGGCTCGCAGCGTACGTGCAGGGCGGACAAATGGTGCCGGCTGAGGGGATTGAACCCCCGACCTTCGGTTTACAAAACCGCTGCTCTACCGCTGAGCTAAGCCGGCCGCTCCAGGGGAACTGGACAGTCGCCGCCGTGGCGCCGGCGCTTTCGACTGTGCGCGGTGGCAATATCAGACTTGTTCCGAAAGTACCAGAACACGATGGCGCCAGAGCGGAAAGAAACAGGCGGCCCTTGCGGGGCCGCCTGACATGCCAGGTCTCGAAACGGGGCGGTTACTGGCGGAGGTGCTGACGGCCGTCCTCACCCTTGTAAAGGGTGCCGGGCCGGCAAACGATGCCGTTGCGGGCCGCGTAAGTATCCCAGTTGCCGTACCAACCGGTTTCGCTGCGGCCGCCGTAGTAGCCGTTGGAATTGTCATAGGCGTACGAGTTGTCCCAACTGCGGAACGGCGCTGAGGCAACGGCTGCCGCGGTACCGACGGCGGCGCCAGCAACAGCGCCCGCGTTATCCACCGGCCAGAAGCCGCTATTTGGCCTGTTCAAGTCATTGTAACGGTTCGGCTGGCGATAAGCCGTTCGCCGATATTGTCGATCTTGACGGCTGGTGGCGTAGGGGCTGCCGCGGCCCATGTTCTGGCAATTGGCGCTCGGGAACATGGATTGGCAGTTGTCGGGATTGGAGAAGGACGCTTGGCCCAGTGCAGGGCTCGCCACTGCGGACGCAGCGATCGCAACCGCGCCGATCAGTTTCAGGCTCGTCATGGCATTTACTCCATGTGGTTGGACCGTTGCTAAGCGCAACCGTTACGGAGTCGTTCCGTAGTTTCGTGCGAGCGGGGTCACATGGCCGCGACCCGCAAAGGATGTACAGTTTATGCCATGCAACCCGGATGGTTTTTGCATCCTTGTCGTGCGGCAGCCGGCTGCGTGGCATTAACGCTTTGATAGCGCACTTGCCGGCATTTGAGGCCTTCTCAAGCGTTACGCATTAGGCTTACCGGAATTAATGCAGCCGGCCTTAACCCTCTGCCTGTTGCGATCGGATAGGTTGCGGGCCGGATAAACCGGGGCCTCTTCATGCGCGTTTTCGCGCTCGCAACCCTTTTGATCGGACTGCCCGCGACGGCGTTTGCCGACGGCGGCTTCGATATCGTCATTCCCGGCCGTCCCGGCGTGCCCATCATCATCAACGGCATCGATGCGTCCTATGCGGTCGTCGAGGGGACCTGGGGCCTGGGCAAGAACGTCCAGGTGCAGCCCACGATCTATGGCGGACGCTACATCGGCGAGCGGCAGCCTTCCGACGTCGGCCATTATTATCCGACCCTCGGCTTGCAGCCCGGCTACGGCCGTCTCGAGGTCGAGCCGCCCGCAAACCGCAAACTGCCGCAGCCGGCCGAGAGCTATTACCGGAGCTGGGGCGCGCAGTCCGCGCCGTTGCCGCCGCAGATGGATATTCCCACCGATCCGCCGCCGGTGATTCTCGCACCGGAGATCAACGTCAATCCGCCGCGTCGTCGGCTGCCGCCTCACGCGGAAGGGCCCGCTAGGCCGCCCAAGTGACGACCGAAACAAACAAAGCAAGTCAAATCCAACGAACGAAAATCGACAGGAGAGAGTAATGCGTCAAATGATTTCGGGACTGGTCGCGGCGGCTGCCGTGATGTTCGTGGGCGCCGCGCCCGCCATGGCCTGCGGCTTTTCGCCGTGCGCGCCGGTTGTCCCGGTCTATACCGGCTGCAACACCGGTTGCGGTAGCTGGGGTTATGGCCCGGGTTATGGCGGTTGGGGCTTTGAGCACCTCGCCGAGCCGGCCACGCAGTATTACTACGTCAACCAGGGCCCGACCTACACCGGCCCCGGCGCCTTCGCGCCGTATCCGACCTATCGAGAGGACGCGGTCGTCGCGCCCGCCAATTACGGTTACGGCTATGGCTATCGCGCCGCTGCCTATCCCTATCACCGTCCGTACTACCGTCCGTATCGCTACGGCTACGGACCGCGTTACGGCTATCTGCCGCGCGTGCACTACGGCAACGGCCCGCGCTATGGCTATCGCTACGCGCCGTACTATTACCGCGGCCACCGCGTGCTGCGCCGCTATTACTGATCGCCGGATCGGTTGAGTTAGAGAAGCGCCCGTTCGCGTGATGCGGACGGGCGTTTTGTTTTCCGTCTAGCCACGCAAAAGGCGCTCCCTCTCCCGCTTGCGGGGGAGGGCTGGGGTGGGGGTGCTTCCGCAATGAACACTCCTCAAGAGTAGAGAGCCCCCACCCGCCGCGCTTCGCGCGTCGACCTCCCCCGCAAGCGGGAGAGGTAAAGAGAGATCGCCTACCCCTTCATCAACCCCAGCCGACTCGCGCCGACATAGAGCGAGAGCACGGCGGCGTTCGACACGTTGAGGCTCTTGATCTCGCCGGGCATGTCGAGCCGCGCCACGACGCTGCAGGTCTCGCGCGTCAATTGCCGAAGACCCTTGCCTTCGGCGCCGAGCACGAGCGCGAGCGGCTCGCGCAGCACGACCTCGCTGAGGTCCTCGCTGCCCTGGCTGTCGAGGCCGACGGTCTGGAAGCCGCGCTCGTTCAGCGCGGTGAGCGCGCGGGCGAGATTTTGCACGGTGACAACAGGCACGAGCTCAAGCGCGCCGGAGGCAGCCTTGGCCAGCACGCCGGTCGCTTCCGGACTGTGCCGCGCGGTGGTGACGATCGCCTTCACCGCGAAGGCGGCGGCAGAGCGCAGTATCGCGCCGACATTGTGGGGATCCGTGATCTGGTCGAGTACCAGCACCATGCCCTCTTGCTTCAAGGTCTCGATCGCGGGCGAGGGCAGGGGATCGGCCTCCGCGAGCAGGCCCTGGTGCACGGCGTCCGGCGAGAGCAGGCGGTCGATCTCCTGGGGCCGGACGATCTCGGGCTCGACGCGGGTCTCGATGTTTTCCTCCGCGAGCCGCCGGGCGGCGTTCTCGGTCAGCGTCAGCTTGCGGATCCGCCGCTGGGGATTGGCAAGCGCCATGGTGACGGTGTGCCAGCCATAGAGGATGACGGGCCCGTCTGACGCCGAATCACGGTCGCGCCAGGCTGGTCGACCGGGCGATTTCCCCGGTCTGTTAAAGGGCTTAGCCCCGCCGCGGGGGCCTCTGGGGGCGAATTTTCGATCCTTCATGCGCTCGCTTGTGTCACGGGTTCCGGAATATGGCAATTTGACCGTCCAAAGGGGCTATTTTAGCTGTTCGCCTCGGTTGACTTTGCCCCATCCCTTCGATCATAAACGCGCCCGGCCGCTGCCCCATATCCCGGGCTGTTGCGGTCTTCACGTCTCCATGGCCGTTTTCGGTCCGCCGGCAAGGTCCGGCCCGAAAGTGCTGCCGTCGAGCGGGGGAGTGTCCCGAGTGGCAAAGGGAGCTGACTGTAAATCAGCCGCCTCATGGCTTCGCAGGTTCGAGTCCTGCCTCCCCCACCATCCTGCTTCGCGCTGACGCGCTTCGCAGGATTGCCGCCTGTTTCTGCGCGAAGCAGGGTGCCCTCCGAAGCCTTGGCGAAGGAGGGCGGCGTCCATGTACTATGTCTATCTTCTGGAAAGCGAAGCTTTCGGTGACCAGCGCTATATCGGCCTGACGACCGATCTCAAGCAGCGCCTAGCGCATCATAACGCCGGTAAATCTCCGCACACTTCCAAATATAAGCCCTGGCGGCTGGTGACGTATGTGGCCTTCTCCGACATCGGGAAGGCGCGAGCCTTCGAACGCTATTTGAAGTCCGGTTCGGGACACGCCTTCGCGAAGAAGAGACTCTGGTGAGCGAAAGCGAAGCCGGGCTTCCGTCTCACCCCATCATCTCCCTGACCATCGGCACCACCTTGCGCCCATAGAGTTCGATGCTCCGCATCAGCTTCTCGTGCGGCAGGGGACCGGCCGAATACTTCAACTGGAAGCGCGTGATGCCGAGTGCCTTTGCGGTCGCGGCGATTTTTCGTGCGACGGTTTCGGGCGAGCCGACATAGAGCGAGCCGTGCTCGGCCTCGTTGACAAACTCGTCGCGACCCATCGGCGGCCAGCCGCGCTCCTTGCCGATGCGGTCGCGCATGGCTTTGTAGTCACCCCACAGCTCCTCGCGCGCCTGTGCATCGGTCTCGGCGACGTAGCCGGGCGAGTGCACGCCGATCGGTTTTACCGGGCGGCCGAATTCCTTGAAGGCGCGGTGATAGAGCTCGACGTAGGGCGCAAAGCGCGTGGGGTCGCCGCCGATGATCGCGAGCATCAGGGGCAGGTCGTAATGCGCGGCGCGCACCACCGATTGCGGGCTGCCGCCGACGCCGATCCACGTCTTCAGTGTGCCGTTCTCGACCGGCGGATAGACCAGCTGATCCCTGAGCGGCGGACGCAGCTTGCCTTCCCAGGTCACCGGCTTCTGGGACAACAGCGCAGCGAACAGGTCGAGCTTCTCCTCGAACAGCTCTTCGTAGCGGTGAAGGTCGAAGCCGAACAAGGGAAAGGATTCGGTGAAGGAGCCGCGCCCGAGGATTACCTCGGCGCGTCCGTTGGAGAGCGCATCGAGCGTCGCAAAGCGCTGGAAGACGCGAATGGGATCGTCCGAGCTCAAGACCGTCACGGCCGAGCCGAGATGGATGCGCTTGGTGCGCGCTGCGATGGCGGCAAGCACGGTCTCGGGAGAAGAGATCGCGAAATCGGCGCGGTGGTGCTCGCCGAGGCCGATGAAATCGAGACCGAGTTCGTCGGCCAGCACCGCCTCGTCGACGACGTTGCGGATCACCTGCGCATGCGCAAGCATGGCGCCGGAGGCGTCCTTGGTGACGTCGCCAAAGGTATCCAGTCCGAATTGAAGCGGTGCGGTCATCGATCAGGTCTCTGTGGGGAGGATTGTCGAGACTTAATGGACGGCTGCTGTGCCACAAGGTGGCTTTTGGAAATGCTCGGTTTCCGCTCTTTCGACCCGGCCTACCGCCACATTCCCCGCATCCGCGCGCCAATGTCGATCTTCGGGCCCTGCGTGGCGGTGCGCGCCGCGCCGGCGGCTGCGCGCGGCCACGCCGTGCGCTCGAACAGGTAGACCAGCGATTCCGGGATGAAGCGGGTGCGCGAGGCGTAGACGTGGCGGTCGCCCTTGGCGGCCTGACCGTGGGTGAAGAAGCGCTGCGGCACGACGAGGTGCAGATCGTCCTTGGCGCGCGTCATCGCGACATAGAGCAGGCGGCGCTCCTCCTCGAGCTCGGCGCTGGTGCCGGCGCCGAGATCGGAGGGCATGCAGCCGTCGACGACGTTGAGCACGAACACCGACTTCCATTCCTGGCCCTTGGCGGAGTGGATGGTGGACAGGATCAGATAGTCCTCGTCGCGCAGGGGCGGGCCGGCCTGGTCGGAGGTCGCATCCGGCGGATCGAGCGTGAGCTCGGTCAGGAATTTCTCGCGCGAGACGTAGCCGCTGGCGATCTGCTCGAGCTGCATGAGATCGGCGCGGCGGGTCTCGGAATCCTCGTGGATGCGATCGAGATGCGGCTCGTACCAGAGCCGCACGCGCTCCAGATCAGCCGGCCATTCCGAATAGCGCAGGTTTTCGACCGTGCGGACGAAGTCGATCCAGTCGGCGCCGGTGCGCGGCGGGCTCGGGAGCTGGCTGAGTGCATGTAGCGGGTCGGTACTCTGGGCCATTTGGTCGAGCACGCGCTGCGCGGTTGCGGGGCCGATACCCGGCAAGAGATGCAGGATGCGGAAGCCCGCGACGCGGTCGCGCGGATTTTCGGCGAAGCGCAAGAGCGCCAGCACGTCCTTGACGTGCGCAGCATCGAGGAATTTCAGCCCGCCGAACTTGACGAAGGGGATGTTGCGGCGGGTCAGCTCGATCTCGAGTGGACCGGAATGCGAGGAGGTGCGGAACAGCACCGCCTGGTGCTTGAGCAGCGCACCTTGCTCGCGGTTCGCCAGCACCTCCTCGACGACATAGCGGGCCTGGTCGGCCTCGTCGTGCACAGTGACGAGCTGCGGCTTCTGTGCGGAGGTGCGGTCGGTCCAGAGATTCTTGGTGAAGCGTTCGCGGGCAAGACCAATGACGCCGTTGGCCGCCGACAGCACCGCCTGCGTCGAGCGGTAGTTGCGGTCGAGCGTGATCATCTCGGCGCGGGGCGAGAAACTCTGCGGGAATTCCAGGATATTGCGCACGGTGGCGGCGCGGAACGAATAGATCGACTGGGCGTCGTCGCCGACGACGGTGAGCCCGCGGCCATCGGGCTTCAGCGCCAAGAGGATCGAGGATTGCAGGCGGTTGGTGTCCTGATATTCGTCGACCAGCACGTGATCGAAGCGGCCGCCGATCTCCTCGGCAATCAGCGCATCGCTCATCATCTGCGACCAGTAGAGCAGCAGGTCGTCATAATCGAGTACGTGCTGGGCCTGCTTGGCTTCGACGTAAGCCGCGAACAGGCCTTTCAGCTCGGCAGCCCACCCCGAGCACCAGGGATAGTGCTGGCCGAGCACCTTCTCGATCTCCATCTCGGCATTGACGCAGCGGGAGTAGATCGACAGGCAGGTGCCCTTGGCCGGAAAGCGGCTCTCGGTCTTCGACAGCCCGCGCTCGTGCCGGACCAGATTCATCAGGTCGGCGGAATCCTCGCGGTCGTGGATGGTGAAGGCGGGATCGACGCCGATGCGCTCGGCATATTCGCGCAAGAGACGCGCGCCGATGCCGTGGAAGGTGCCGGCCCAGGTGAGGGCGTCGCGCATGATCGCGGCGTTGTTTTCGCCCAGCACTTTTCGCGCGATGCGCTCGACCCGGCCGGCCATCTCGGCCGCCGCGCGGCGGGAAAACGTCATAAGCAAAATGCGGCGGGGATCGGCGCCGGCGACGATCAGATGCGCGACGCGGTGCGCGAGCGTATTGGTCTTGCCGGAGCCCGCACCGGCGATGACGAGCAGGGGGCCGCCCACGGTCGCGCCATCGGCCACGCCATGCTCGACGGCGCGGCGCTGCTCCGCATTGAGCGTGTCCAGATATGTCGCCACGAATCGCCCCGGTGAAAGCGCCAGACTCGGCGATCTGCCTGCGAATCGCAATGCGGCTGGACGGAACCGGGATTAGGACCTAGGGAAAAAGCAGGCAAAAGTTCCAGCCCGCAGAGCGCGCCCAGGGATGACCGAGTTCAAGCCCGACCAGTTCGAGATGAGGCGGCTGGAATCGCTCAGCAACACCATTTTCGGCGTCGCCATGACGCTATTGGCCTACGACCTGCCCAAGGCCGCGGTTTTCACCAGCGCCCCCGACTGGAGCGATCTTGCCCACGTCTATTCCGGCAAGCTGGCCGGCTTTGCGCTCAGCTTCATCATCGCCGGCGTGTTCTGGATCAGCCACCACCGGCGGCTCGCGCGCCAGCCCGTCGGCAGCCGCGGCATGGTGATCCTCAATCTGTTCTTCCTGCTCTCGATCGTGCTGCTGCCGGTGACCAACGGCCTCTACACCAATTACGGCATGAGCAGTGCGGTCGCCGTGCTGTACGGCCTGCACCTGACCGCGATCGCCGGCCTCAACGCCTGGCTGTGGTGGACGATTTTGGGCGGCTGGCGCCATGAAATCATGGCCTCGCTGTTTCCGCTGCTCGTGTTTGTGCCGGGCACGATCGTTGCGGCGGTCGCGCCGCGTGCCGCGCCCTTCATCTGGTTCATCGCCTTCGGCGGGCTGCTGATCCAGCGCTTCTACACCGCGCCGACGAAGCCGGATCCGTAAGCCGTCGGATCACCCTGGCGTTGCGCCAAACCCATCGGCCGGCAGGAAAAGCTTGATCGGGCGGATCTCATAGACTGCGCCCGGATTGGCCTTGCGCAGCTCGCGCGCCGCGGCGATCGCGCCGTCGTCGCTGTCGAACTCCATGATGTAGAAGCCGAGAAGCTGCTCCTTGGTCTCGGCGAAGGGCCCATCCAGCACCATGCCCGCGCCGGGCCCGCGCAGCGTGCGGGCCTTCCGGGTCTCATCGAGCCGGGCGGCCGGCCCGAAATGGCCCTTGGCCCGCAGCGGCTCATGGGCGGCGCTCAAATTGGTCATGACGGTCGCGTCCTCTTCCGCTGTCCAGGACAGGACCTCGTCTTCCACGTGATAAGCCAGGATGGCGTAGAGCATCGTCACCTCGTCTGTTTTGGCTGCGAACGTTCGAAGGACGTATCACCTCGGCCGCTGCCGACAATGCCGGAAGGCAAAATATTGCGTCGTGGAGGTTGCGACGAAACCGCCCCGAAACCCGATTACCGCTCTGAGAGGTGAACGTCGCCCGCAACGACCGCGACTGATGGCCACGAAGAACACTGCAAGCAATGTCGGAGGCGGCAATGTCGGGTCAGACCATCAGGATCATCTGTGACGCGTGGCGGGCGGCAAAGCCCGATACCGCGGATTTGCATGATCAGGCCGGCCATCACCGCTATTACGGCAGCTCCGCAGAGAACGGCGGCGAGCGGATCATCGAAAGCCCTCGCGGAAAGCGTCCGTGCGCACTCGATGTCCGCGGCTTCTAGCGCTCTCGCGACGAGACGAAGCGCCCGATGACCGTCTCGCAGGTATCGATCGCAACCTGCCGTTCCTGCTCTCGCTCGTGAGCCCGACGACCAGGGCGATGGCGCCCTGTCTTCTGGCGAGCGTCCTCGCCGTGCTGCTGAGCGGCGAGCCTCACCGGGCGGCGACGGCTTGGTGCGTCGGCATGCTGATCGCCGCCGTCGCCGTGCGTGCGCGCCTTCGCACGATCTGAGCCGGAGCCCCGGCCACAGCTCATCCCAAAAGACAGGTCATCCCAAAAGAAAAGGCGCGGCGGGGACCGCCCGTCGCGCCGGATTTCTTGTCTCGCTGGTCCAGGGCTGAGACCGCCCCGAGGCCGAGCCTTCAGTCAGAGCTCAGCGGGCGATCCCAGCGAGGTGACAGCGCTTGAGATAAGACACTGGATCACCTCCTTTCGTTGGTTTCGGGAGAGTTTGATATAGGCCGCGAAGCCGCCGCTGTTAAGGGGAGGCGGGCCGGGGCGGAACCAGGCCTGTTCGCAAGCCGAAAAGCCGTCCCCGGAGCAGTTGAGACCGCTGCCTAGCCGTGTTAGGGAGCCCGTAACGCGGGTGTAGCTCAATGGTAGAGCAGCAGCCTTCCAAGCTGAATACGAGGGTTCGATTCCCTTCACCCGCTCCATTCTGCGATTTTTCACGCCTCCCTACGATTTTCTGCGATCGCTTTCGCCGGATGGTCGCGCTCAGGCTCCCAGGGACGAAGCTTTGCGTTAGCCCGCCAACTGGGTGTAGGTCGGGTTTGTCTCCGAGAGCTGACCTTCTCAAGGCAATTATGGTCTTCGGCTCGGGGCCAACTCCGGAAATTCTGAGCGCGCAGTCGTCGCCTCCAGACACGACGCCGATCGGATCGTGGGGCTGATCGGACCGCGCGGCCGGTCAGTCTATATTGGTTGGCGGAGGGAAGCTGGTGACACCGGATCAGGTCTCCAGCCTTCAGGCTCTAGCCAATTTAACCTATTGTGCACTTTCGATGCTGTTCCTCAAGGGCGTCAGGTCGCATATAATGGAGCTGCCCTTGAAACGGGATAGCCGAAATCGCCGTCCGGGGCGCATGAGCAGTACTGATGCCATCGGCAGGCACGCTCTCTGAAGAGACCGACGCTTTTTTCGGTTCGCACCACATTCACCTTCCACGAAATCGCGCGCCGCTTCTGCGGGGCTCGTTCCGTGACGTTAGGAGAACAGCGATGAACAGGATCGATCGAAGGTCAGCATTGGGAATCGGGTTAGCAGCGGCCTCGGCGGCCATGGTGAAGCCAGCCGCCGCTCAAACCACGGGCTACAAGGATGAGACGCCCTGGCCAGGTGTCGTGGTACGCGCTTACGATGGCGAGACATCATCCATCATCCCAGGTTTTAAGAGCGTCTCGATGCGCGATATCATCATGCAACCGGGATCGAAGACAATGGGTCCCCCGATGATGAATGCCATGGTCTGCCATATCACGGAAGGGGAGCTACGGGTTGAGCAGGAAGGAAAGACCTTCACGGCGAAGAAGAACTTTGTCTGGACCTGCAACAAGGACACAAAAGAGCAAGCGTACAACGATGGGAACGTGGTCGCGATCATGCGGATCACGGACCTGAAGGTATAAGGCTTGCTTTTCAGGTGGGTTGCCGCTCGTCGGCTCGGGCGGCGCACCGGTTGCGGCCGATGAGGCTAAGGAGCCATCCTCGACGGATGGCGGCACGAGTTTATGTGGGGGCCGAGTCAGGGCGATCCGTTCGACCTGAGTGACCACACTGGCACCCGCCGCACGGGCGCCGATGAAACCAGTAGGGAGGATTCTCATGAGCCAGTATGCTGATCCCGAAGTGCTAGTTGACACTGGCTGGGTGGCGGCGCACCGGGGCGATCCGAACGTGCGTCTCGTCGAAGTCGACGTCGACACGGGTGGGTACGACCAGGGGCACATTCCGGGTGCGATCGCGTGGAATTGGACAACACAGCTCTGCGACACGCTGCAGCGTGATATCATCCCGCCTGATGAGTTCAGACGCCTGATGGAGGAGGCAGGGATTGCGAACGACACGACCGTGATCCTATACGGCGACAACAACAACTGGTTCGCCGCCTGGGCACTGTGGCAGATGAAGATCTACGGTCACTCCGACATTCGCCTGATGAACGGCGGGCGCCGCAAATGGCTCGAGGAAGGGCGCGAGCTGACGACAGACGTGCCGCAAATCGCCCGCGCCAGCTATACGCTGCCCGACGAGCCCGATTTCTCGATTCGGGCTTATCTTGGCGACGCGCAGGCGGCTGCGGCGCAAAAAAGCGCCGTGCTGGTGGACGTGCGCAGCCCCGACGAGTTCACAGGGCGGATCCTGGCGCCGCCCGGCCTTCCCGAGACATGCCAGCGTGGCGGGCACGTCCCGGGCGCGCGGAACATCCCCTGGGCCAAGGTCTGCAACGAGGACGGTACCTTCAAGTCGGCAGACGAACTTCGTGCTCTCTACGAGGGTGAGGGAGTGTCGCCGGATCGTCCGACAATCGCCTATTGCCGTATCGGCGAGCGCTCGAGCCACACCTGGTTCGTGCTCAAGTACCTTCTCGGCTACCCCGACGTGAAGAATTATGACGGTTCCTGGACCGAGTGGGGCAATCTTGTCCGCGCGCCAATCGAGCGTGCCGCCGCGTGATTGTTCGAAGGAGGAGCGCCATGCCAAGCGAAACGGTGCTGCGCGCCGAGGGCTATCGGCGCCGGCGAGATCGCCTCGAAGGCTGGGAGGTTGGCATCGCCTCGTATAAGCTCGGTGGCCGGTACTGCTGCGAGGTAGAAAATGTCAGCGTGGGAGCCCGACTGGCGCGAGGCGAAGGGACCACCCGCGAGGAGGCGGAAGCCGAGGCGCTCAAGAGGGCAAGAGAGTTGTTGGTGAGAACGCGGGTGTACCCGTCGCGCTGACAATTTGCGCAAGAAGTCCGCATTCGGCCGCGTTCAATTCAGGCGCGGCTTTTCCTTTCCCGGCGGCGGCACCCCGGTCAGCCTTACTGCAGATCGTGAGCCCAATCGGCCCCCCGCGGCGCCAGCGATTTGATTTCACGTTTGGCAGGGCGAGGCAGAGCAAGGCCGCTGGTGCAGGGCGAGCTCGTTGTGCTAGACTTTACACAACGCGGCTGGCCGGGTCAGGGAGCGGCGCATGGAATGTCCGAGCTGCCGGGCCGACATTCCGGAGGACAGCAAGTTTTGCGACGAGTGCGGCGCGGCTCTTCCAGGCCGGTGCCCATCTTGTGGTGCGGCCACTCGGTCAGGTGCAAAGTTCTGTCCCGCTTGCGGCAAAAGGCTGACAGCGAACAACCGCGATCCCACCGTTGTGGCGCCAGCGGCTACGACTCCGGATACCGTGTCGGCCGGAGCATCCGCCGAGCGCCGGCAGATCACGGTCATGTTCTGCGATCTCGTCAACTCAACGGCGCTCTCGGCCAGGCTTGACCCCGAAGACATGCGTGACGTGATGCGTGTCTACCACGATGGCTGCGCCAGCGTTGTCAAAAGATTCGAGGGCTTCGTCGCCAAATACATGGGCGACGGCGTGCTTGTATACTTTGGTTACCCGCATGCTCACGAGGACGACGCAGAGCGCGCGGTCCGCGCTGGCCTGGCTCTGGTTGAGACCATCGGCGCAACCGCGCTTCCGCTCGCCGGCGAGCCGAAGCTGCAAGTGCGCGTCGGCATTGCCACGGGCCTGGTGGTGGTCGGCGATCTCATCGGAAGCGGCGCGGCTCAGGAGGAAGCGGTGGTCGGCGAAACGCCGAACTTGGCTGCGCGGCTGCAGGGTTTGGCGGCCCCGAACACCGTCGTGATTGCTGCCGACACCCGGCGCCTAACGGGCGGGCTGTTTGAATATCGCGACCTCGGCGCCGCGACGCTAAAGGGCTTCGCCGATCCGGTGCGGGCATGGCAGGTGGTCGGCCCGAGCGCGATCGAGAGCCGTTTCGAGGCGCTTCGTGCCGCCAGCTCCGGCACACCGCTCATCGGCCGCGATGAAGAGCTGGATATTCTGATGCGCCGTTGGCAGCAGGCGAGCGAGGGCGATGGCCGGGTCGTGCTGCTGTGTGGTGAGCCGGGCATCGGCAAGTCGCGTCTGACCGAGGCGATCGAAGAACGGCTGAATGGCGAGCCGCACACGCGGCTGCGGTTTTTCTGCTCACCTCATCATGGAGACACCGCTCTTCACCCCGTCGTCAGCCAATTGGAGCACGCCGCGGCATTTGAACGGGACGACAACGCCGAGCGCCGGCTCGGCAAGCTCGAGGCGATCCTCGCCCCGTCAACAAAGGACATGAAGCATGCCACCGCCCTGTTGGCGGATCTGCTATCGATCGGCGGCGATCGCTCCCCGGCGCTGCAGCTCAATCCGCACAGGCGCAAGGAGGAAACCCTTGAGGCACTCTTCGCACAGCTCGCCGGGCTAGCCGCGCATCGACCGGTGCTGATGGTATTCGAGGACGTGCACTGGATCGATCCGATTTCGCTCGAACTGCTTGAGCTGACGGTGGAGCGGATTCAGTCCTTGCGGATATTGCTCGTCATCACCTTCCGGCCAGAATTCCCGTCGCCGTGGACCGGCGACGCGCACGTGACGACATTGGCGCTCAGCCGTCTGGGCCGCCGACACGGCGCCGAATTGGTGAACCGCCTCACCGGCAACAAGGAGTTGCCCTCGGCAATCCGTGATCAGATCACCGCTCACGCCGACGGCGTCCCGCTCTTCGTCGAGGAACTGACTAAGGCGGTATTGGAAAGCGGTCTGTTGAAGGACGCGGGTGGCCAATACGTTTTGACTGGTCCGGTGCCGCCGCTGGCGATTCCAACGACGCTGCATGCCTCGTTGATGGCACGGCTCGATCGGTTGGCGCCGATCCGAGAGGTCGCGCAAATCGGCGCGGCGATAGGGCGTGAGTTTTCATACGAGTTGTTGGCCGCCCTGGTCCCCCTATCGGAAAGCACCTTGCAAGAGGCCGTGGAGCGCCTCGTCCACTCCGAATTAATCTTCTGTCGCGGCACGCCGCCCGGCGCCACCTATACGTTCAAACATGCCCTGATCCGGGATGCAGCGTATGCGACCTTGCTGCGCAGCCGACGTCAGCAGTTGCACGCACGGATTGCGAAAATGCTGGAAGATCGGTTTCCGGAGACGGTGGAAACGCATCCTGAGATCCTCGCTCACCATTGGTCGCAAGCGGGCCTGGTCGAGAAAGCGGCCTTTTATGCAGGAAGGACTTGGCTGCATGCCGACGGCTATCAGCGACGGAAGCAGCGCCTCGGTGGTTGGGAGATCGGGGTGGTTTCATACAAGCTGGGCAACCGATATCGCTGCGAGGTGGACAATGTCAGCCCCGGAACACGCCTCGCACGCGGTGAGGGCCCCACTCGGGCGGAGGCGGAAGCACAGGCTCTGAACGAGGCGCTCAAGATGTTGGCCGGAACGCGGGTGCGCTCCTAGCTAACCTGAAGATTACGGCTCCGCCGTCTCCACGATGAAAGTGCGCAACTGGCTGAGCCATTATGGGCGAACCCGATCTGCACAACTCGGGCTGGAGGCAAAAGTCGTGCAGCATGGAAGTCCAAGGCATCGTCTCGAGTTCGGCCGTCGCCAAAAAACCAAAAGCTGTGCGATGAGATGTCCAGTAGCATCTCGTGACTCTCTCTCTCCTCACTCGAGCGTCTGGAAAGGGGCACTCGGGTCGATTTGGCCGCGTTTCGGCTACGTCCGGTTTACCTTTCACAACTGACGTGCAGACAACTGGTTGGGGATCGTCACTTCGGGCCACACGCGGACGCGGACGGCGCGGTGCTGATGCTCAACCTGCTGCAGCGTTGCAGTGCGAAATGCAAAGATCGCTCTACGTTTTGCCTGTGTCGCCGGTGTAGCGAACTCGTGACTCGCCCAAACGAGTAGCGCAAGCACCAGCATTGAGCGGCAAAGGAACATCTAATGAAACGTCCAACAAAACGTCCAACAAAAAATAGGCGACACATTTAAGAGTTTGATGTGTCTAGGAAAAATCGAGCGAAAATTTTGAGTCGGAGCGCTTCACCCGCTCAATCCTACCATTTTCTACCCCGCCCTACGTCTTTCTGCGATCTGGCTCGCTTTTGAACGCTGCGCTCACCAGCTGACCTCCTTGAGACACAGACCGATCTCGACGACTGGCTTGTTGTTCTCATCTTCCGGAGCAGAGCTGCCGATCTAGCGCCAACGCGCCGAACGCCCTTGTGCGAGGCCTTCCGGGGCGTAACGCCACCCGACTTCACGGTGGACTATCAATGCCGACCCGCCGCGTCTGGCGTAGGCATCGCTCCAAGGATCTGACATTCAGAAGAAGGCATCGTCCACGATTTCGATGATTCTGACTCCTCTGTCAGAAACTAACTTCATTCGCAATCGCGGACATTGCACGTTATTCCGCGAGAAATAGGAACCGCGGCAGATCGGCTGCATTCAAGCGTTCGGCGCTGTCAACGAACTTGGCGCCTTGGCAAACGCAAACGCAGAGGAGTTGCCGATGAGAAAACTCGCTATCATTGTGGTAGGCGTATCCTTGGTTACGGGCACTTCCCCGATCCAGGCATCCGACCATCTATTCACGGCTGTAGGTGCCGGTGGCCTGACGACGTCCAGCAACCCGTTCGTCAAAACCAATGGACGGCCAGCCGACCTGGTGCCAGGGCAGGGTAGCCCGCTGTCCGGTGCAGATCACACAACTCCAGCGGTCGAAATGGGGTCGTTGCTTACGCACCATTTCACAGAACCCAACACGAATGCGAACCCCGGCAACGGCACTCTGAAGACACATAAACCGGTCACGGAGGGAAAGACGGCGCCCTCAAGCAACAGTCCGCATACCGCAGTCTTCATACCCTGATCCAGTCGACGGCGATCGCTTCGAATCTCGACTGTGGCGGCGCGCGCACATCTCAGGCTCCCTGAGCCTTGTCGCGCCGCCTGCGGCATCGGAAGGAAAGGCAGCTACGCCTGTTCTCAGCATGGAGCACCGCATCAGCGCGGCGAGATCACTATTCGTACCGACAATCAACTGAACTTTCCTCGAAGCCTTCTAGTGCGTGCAGGGCTGGGAGTTCTTGCGATTGCCGTCACCTTTCCGTTGTGGGCGCCGAATAGTCCAGTCTCCGCAATCGGGGACGACCATGATGATCTGCGCTATGTCAGTATCGCCCGGGACAACGTCGTTCAGAATGTCGTCGCGTCCGGAACGCTCGATGCCGTTGACACGGTCGAGGTCAGCTCACAGCTCTCGGGTCAAGTCGCCAAATTGATGGCCGACTACAATTCCCGAGTCCGGGCCGATGAGCCGCTTGCTACGCTCGACAGCGCGGTCTTTGAAGTCCAGGTCAAGGAAGCGGAGGCCGCGCTTGCGGTCGCGTTGGCGCAACACGAGGAGGCCAAGGCAGCCGTCGAGGGTGCACAGGCGCGCCACGATGATGCCCTACGCGATCTTCAGGTCAAGAGCGCGCTCAGCAGAAGCGGCAGTGTCTCCCAGCGCGACGCCGAGCGCGCGCAGATGGCGGATCGGGCGCTCGCCTCTGAATTGTCCGCGGCCAAGTCACGCGAGCAGATACGGGCCGCCGGAGTCATGGCTGCGCGCGCTTCCCTCGATCGAGCCCGACTCGATCTCGAACGAAGCACCATCAAGTCGCCGATCGATGGGGTCGTCATTCGACGTAGCGTCGAGCTTGGCCAGACGGTGGCGGCGAGCCTGCAGGCGCCGACGCTGTTCACGATCGCGCGCGATCTTTCGGATATGCGCGTTGATGCATCCGTCAGCGAGGCCGATATCGGCGCGGTGCGAACCGGGCAGCGCGCGCTGTTCAGCGTCGATTCTTATCCGGGCCGCACGTTCGAAGGTCGCGTGCTTGAGATCCGAAAAGCGGCGCGGATGGTGCAAAACGTGGTGACGTATGCCGTGATGATTTCGGCGCCCAATCCCGATGATTTGCTGCTTCCGGGGATGACTGCTGACGTCCGTATCGTGGTTCAGGAGCAACAAGACGCGATGGTCGTTCCCAACGCCGCACTGAGTTTTCGGCCAACCCGTGACCGCGCAGATAACCCTGCCCCCGGGAAGGGCGTGGTCTGGGTCCGCACGAAATCTGGCCAACTGGAGCCTGCCACCGTGTCACTGGGCGCGACCGGCGATTCGCTGACCCAGATCCTGTCGCCAGATCTCAAAATGGGCGAACAGGTCGCCATTGGTTATCGAAGTAAACCTTAGTGGAGCCGCCCTGCTGGTTAGCACATGAGTTCGCTCGTCACCCTCGATCATATTCACAAACAGCACCGGCTCGGTAACCAAACCGTTCACGCGCTTTCGGATGTCTGTCTGGAGATCGATCGCGGAGAATTCGTCGCCGTCGTGGGCCCATCGGGATCGGGAAAATCGACTTTGCTTTCGATCCTGGGCTGTCTCGATCAGCCCTCATGCGGGCATTACCATCTCCACGGCGAAAATGTATTTGCGCAATCGAAGATTCGCTTGAGTGAGCTGCGAAATCGGCACATCGGCATTGTCTTTCAAAACTTCAACTTGTTGCCGCGCCTGACCGCGCTCGAGAATGTCGCTTTGCCGCTGTTCTATCGACGCGAGCCAATGCGGAATCCGACCGCGCGGGCACGCGCTGTCCTTGAAGAGGTCGGTCTCGGCGGTCGGATGCGACATATGCCTGCACAGCTCTCGGGGGGTGAGCAGCAGCGCGTTGCAATCGCGCGGGCGATCGTCAACGATCCCGACCTTCTCCTGGCCGACGAGCCAACCGGGGCATTGGATACGAGCACGCGCGATGCCATTCTCGCGCTTCTTGACAAACTGCAGCGCGCCGCACTCACCGTCGTGCTTGTGACCCACGACCCCGAGGTCGCGAGCTATGCGCGGCGTACGATAAAGCTTCGGGACGGCGCCATTATTGGCGACACGGGATGTCACGGCATTGCATGAACTTTGACCGGCGTAGGGCTAAATGCGATCGCTCAGCTATGTTCATCTGGCGTTTCGGTCGGTACGTGCGCACATATTGCGCTCCATTCTCGCCGTGACCGGCATTGTCATCGGCATTGCTGCTGTCGTCATCGTGGTGGCGGTGGCAGAAGGCGCGCGTGCCGAGATCTCGAGGCAGATAAACTCGCTCGGATCAAATCTGTTGCTTGTGCAACCCGGCGCGCAGATCGCGGGGGGCGTGCGACAACAGGCGGGCACCATCCTCTCGCTTACGACAGCCGATGCGTTGGCGATCGCCCGCGAAGTCCCCGACATTGTGATTGCGGCACCGTTCGTCGGTGAGCAAAAGACGACAATATCCGGAGACTTGAACTGGTCGACTCTTGTTGCCGGAGTGACGCCGAAATTCTTTGAAGCGCGGGGCTGGAGACTCGCGGACGGTCAACTCCTAAACGACGACCATGTTGCATCGGCCGCAAAAGTCGCAGTTATCGGCCGCACTGTAGCCCGTGAACTGTTCAGGGGCAGCGACCCGCTTGGCCGTTTCGTCCGCATTGAACGCTCGTCCTATCTCGTCATCGGAGTGCTTGCCGAGAAGGGCCAGGATTTCACTGGTCGAGACCAGGACGACGTCATGTTTATTCCGTTGTCGTCCGCGAAAATCTTCACAATTGGACGCAGTCAGGCCAACCCGGATGCCGTGCATACGATTCTCGTGAAGACGGAGTCCGCTCAGTCGATGCAAGCAGCGGAAACGGCAATTGCCCGCGTCCTGCGGCTGCGCCACAAGATTGTGGGGCGCAAGGCTGACGATTTTCGGATTCAAAACCTCATCCAGGTTGCCCAGACGCGCGACCGCGCCTATCGCCAGTTCACCTCGCTGGTGTCCGCGCTTGCGGGAATCTCTCTGCTGGTCGGCGGCATTGGCGTGATGAACATCATGCTCGTATCGGTCACTGAACGGGTCAACGAGATAGGAGTCCGACTGGCGTTCGGTGCCCGCCCACAAGACATCCGCAAGCAGTTTCTATTGGAAGCCGTGCTCCTGTGCACCATCGGCGGCCTGCTGGGACTCATTGTTGGCTACGTATGCGCACGCGCGGTCCCCTCCGCGTTAGGTTGGCCTATCGAGTTCAACGGACAGATGGCGCTGATCGCGATCGCCTGCTCCAGTCTCGTCGGTATTGTCTTCGGTCTTCTGCCCGCTGAGCGGGCTGCGCGTTTGGATCCGGCTGCGCTACTAAGGTCCGGGTAGTAGTGACAAGACCACGCGCTAGCCAGCGTAAGCCGCGTTCGCCGAACACCGTCCAGAGCGTTTGTCGTCTGGAATTGGCGGCCCCAACGGCGTCCCATGAAACGTCCAACAAAGCGTCCAACACAAGAATTTGCCGTTCTCCTAAGTTGCTGATATGGTGATGAAAATCCGCCGGAAGAAGGCGAATAGGCGCGCTTCACCCGCTCCAATCTTTTCAATCACTTACTAGGGTCCAGACTCAATTGATCCAATAGGCGACGATGGCTGCGATGTGGACGGCAGCCAAGAAGTTTCTGGCGAGTTTATCGTAACGAGTTGCGACACGCCTGAAATCCTTGAGCCGGCAGAAGCAACGCTCGATAACATTGCGCCCTTTATAGATGCGCTTGCTGAAGTTGTGGAAGGTCACCCTGTTGGATTTGTTTGGAATGACGGGCTTGGCGCCACGATTGACGATTTCGGCGCGAAAGCCGTCGCCGTCGTAGCCTTTGTCCCCAATGAGGGCAGACATGGGCGGCGCGAGTTCCAAAAGGGCCGGCGCTGCGGCAATATCTGCGTCCTGGCCCGGAGTGAGATGAAATGCGCAGGGTTTGCAATCAGGGTCGCTCAGCGCGTGGATTTTCGTGGTCCGCCCGCCGCGCGAGCGGCCGATCGCCTGTTCATGTTCCCCCCTTTTCCGCCGCTCGCCGAGCGATGCGCCTTGATCGAGGTGGAGTCGATGGACAAAGTCACGCCATCCTTGCCGCAGCGGGCGAGCGCTTCAAAGATCGCCTGCCAATGTCCGCGCTTGGCCCAGCGATTGAACCGATTGTAGATCGTCGTGTAAGGACCAAAGTCGGGCGGGCAATCGCGCCAGCGCGCGCCACACTGAAGCATGTGGATGATACCGCTGATGATGCGTCGATCATCTTCGCGCTCCGGTCCGGTCTGGTTCGTTGGCAGATGCGGCTTTATCTGAGCCCACTGCTTGTCGTTGAGCCAGAACAGCCCCTTGCGCATCAAAGCCCCCGTGCCGAATCAGTTCGGGTGCAAGAGAATCAGAGCGCGCTAATTAGGTACAGACCCTA
>NZ_LUUB01000077.1 GCF_001641635.1 Bradyrhizobium centrolobii | reverse complement strand
CGCGGCAACGATAGCGCCGCAAGCTTGATCCGCATCAACTTCGCGCTGCGAGCCGTGTGAAGACAAGCGGCGTGCACTTTTCGTCGTCATTCCGGAGCGCGACGAAGTCGCGAGCCCGGAATCCATTGCGCCACCGACGATGCGGTCAGATGGATTCCGGATTCGCGCTTACGCGCGCCCCGGAATGACGAGCGGAGATGGCCGCCGTAAGATTGAAGTTCGTCCGGCGCTGACGTGTGCACCGCGAGATGAACTCGTCGCAAGAGAGTTCTGCACGCGCGCGGAAACACATGCAGCTCGACGCACCTCCGAACAGGACGCGCGGCTCGCGCTACATCGCGAGATGCGGACAGCATGAACAAAGTACTTCGATCATCCAAACAGTTGATTCAGGAACACACTGGAACCTACGCTCACAATCAACGCATATCTGTTCCGCTCGCTGCGACATCGACGCCGCGACGATTTACCTTGCCATCGCGTGACGCAGGCGATAGCCTTCTATTCTAGGTTGTTGCCCCGCCAGCCCCGGGCGACGCTGAAGACCAACAATAAACGGCGGGCTTTTCGGCCCGCCGTTTATTGAGGCTGAGGCCGGACCTCGCCGGCCGATCAATCCCCGATCAGTTATCCAGGAACGATCGCAGCTTCCGCGACCTCGACGGATGCTTCAGCTTGCGCAGCGCTTTCGCCTCGATCTGACGAATACGTTCGCGGGTGACCGAGAACTGCTGGCCGACTTCTTCCAGCGTGTGGTCGGTGTTCATGCCGATGCCGAAGCGCATGCGCAGCACGCGCTCTTCGCGCGGGGTGAGCGAGGCGAGCACGCGCGTGGTGGTCTCGCGCAGGTTCGACTGGATCGCCGCGTCGATCGGCAGGATCGCGTTCTTGTCCTCGATGAAATCGCCGAGATGTGAATCCTCTTCATCGCCAACGGGCGTCTCGAGCGAGAGCGGTTCCTTGGCGATCTTCAGAACCTTGCGCACCTTCTCCAGGGGCATGCCGAGCTTCTCGGCGAGTTCCTCCGGGGTCGGTTCGCGGCCGATCTCGTTGAGCATCTGGCGCGAGGTGCGCACGATCTTGTTGATCGTCTCGATCATGTGCACGGGGATGCGGATGGTGCGCGCCTGGTCGGCGATCGAGCGGGTGATCGCCTGCCGGATCCACCAGGTGGCGTAGGTCGAGAACTTGTAGCCGCGGCGGTACTCGAACTTGTCGACCGCCTTCATCAGGCCGATGTTGCCTTCCTGGATCAGGTCAAGGAACTGAAGGCCGCGGTTGGTGTACTTCTTGGCGATCGAAATCACGAGGCGGAGGTTGGCTTCCACCATCTCCTTCTTGGCCTGGCGTGCTTCGCGCTCGCCCTTCTGCACGGAGTGCACGATCTTGCGGAACTCGCCGATCTCGAGACCGGTGAGGGCAGCTAACTGATGCACCTCGTGGCGGAGGTCCTTGATGCGGTCCTTCTCGTGGTGGACGAAGTTCTTCCAGCCCTTGGCCGACAGCTTCGACACCCGGTTGAGCCAGCGCGGATCGAGCTCCGAGCCGGTGTAGTTGCGCAGGAAGTCGTCACGCGCGACGCCATGGCTGTCGGCAAGGCGCATCAGGCGGCCCTCATGCGAGACGAGGCGCTTGTTGATGTCGTAGAGCTGTTCGACGAGTGAATCGATACGGGCCTGGTTGAGGCGCAGCGACTTCACCTCGACGATGATCTCGTCCTTTAGCTTCTTGTACTTGCGCTCCTGGTGCGGCGAGAGCGACTCGTTCTGGAGCTGGTTGGCGATGTCCTGCTCCTGAAGCTTGCGCAGCTTCTTGTAGTTGTCGGCGATCTTGTCGAAGATCTCGACGACCTTCGGCTTGAGCTCGGCCTCGATCGCCGCGAGCGACATCTGGTTCTCGAACTCGTCGTCGTCCATGTCGGCTTCGGCTGCGGCCTCGCCCGGATCCTTCTCCTCGCCGCCTTCGCCGTCACCGGCGGCGGGCGCGGGGCGGAACGGGGTCGGCGACGGCGGCGCGGCTGGCGGCGCGACATGCGCGGGCGCAGCGGCCGTTGCCGGAGCGGCCTCGCCGCCTTCAGCCGGCGCTTCGCCGTTCTCCCCAGCGGGACCGCCGATCATCGCGGTGTTCATGCCGCCCTTGGCGTCAGGGCCGGCATAGGTCGCTTCGAGATCGATGATGTCGCGAAGGAAGATCTTTCCTTCGTTCAGCTCATCGCGCCAGATGATGATGGCCTGGAAGGTCAGCGGGCTTTCGCAGAGGCCCGCGATCATCGCCTCGCGGCCGGCTTCGATGCGCTTGGCAATCGCGATTTCGCCTTCGCGGGAGAGCAGCTCGACCGTGCCCATCTCGCGCAGATACATGCGCACGGGATCGTCCGTGCGCTCGCCCGGCTCGCTCTTCTTGACCTCGGTGACGGCCTTCTGGGTGACCTCGACGAGCTCGTTATCGGTGTCGTCGTCGCCGCCCTCGTCCTTCTCGTCCTCGCCTTCGCTGTCGTCGGCTTCGGTGACGTTGATGCCCATGTCCGAGAGCATCGACATGATGTCCTCGATCTGCTCGGGCGAGGTCTGGTCGGACGGCAAAACTTCGTTGAGCTGATCGAAGGTCACGAAGCCGCGCTTCTTGGCCTGCTTGATCATCTTCTTCACTGCCGCGTCGGAAAGATCGAGCAACGGCGAGGGCGCGTCCTGGGAATCCTTCTCCGGAGCGTCCGCTGCCTTGTCGTCTTTTTCCTTGTCCTTCGCCTGCAGCGTCTTTGCCTTGGTGGCCATCCATTGCTCCTAAACGCGCTTCATACAGACGTTCGCCGCGTCTGCCTGAATTCACTTGAACCTGTTGCTCGACGCTCTCGCTTCGGCAGCTCTCGACACGGAAAGGGCGGCGCAAACCTTTATCGCCACCCCGAAACTTCTCTCGCCGGATTTGCCTAACGCTTCGTGAGCCTCTTTGTCGCGGCGGATGCAGGTAAAGTGCCAACAGTGTTGCGCGGATTCATTCCTGACGCGTCTGTTCTGCCTGCGGCCGCCTGTGGGCCAAAGTGCTACAAGACCGTTAAGCCTCGATTAACCCTGTTTTTGCCGCCAAACCTTGGATTTGGCGAGTCTTTTAGCGGTTGCGGCCCCGGCCGTCCGCATGATTCTTCATCAAACGCTCTTCTGGAACCGGCCCGACAGCTCGCCAAAACCCTCGATCAGGGCCTCGGTGCCGTCGACCTCGCCCATCCGGGCCTTGACGTCACGCAGCCACGCCAAATTGGCCTCGCTGGGGTCTTCCCCCAAGGCCAGCTCAGCGTCTTTCAGCTCTCTAAGTAGTGAATGCCATTGCCGATGCAAGGCAACGAGCTGGTGCCAGGTGGCGAGAACATCGTCGCGCGCAGCGCCCTCGCGGGCGCCCCACACGGCCTGGGTTGTGATGGCGCGCTCAACCCTTTGAAGTAACGGGATAAATCCGCCCTTCTCCAGGTCGGCGTGCATCTTCTCGGCCTGCTCGCCAGGGTCAGGGCTGTGGTGATGATCGTTGGCGAAGGCGGCGATGATGCCGGCCCGGAGCTTGTGGGCCTCGGGATGAGCCAGCTCGAGGGCCGCCACCTCCTCCAGATGCTCGTGTAGCAGCCAGGGGTGATTGATCAGGCATTGCAGGATCAGGGCCTCGCGGCGGGACATGGCGCTGCGCTGGCCCCGCATGATCGGGCTTGCCGCCAGTTGCGGGCTCGCCGCCTGGTAGGGGCCGGAGGGGAGCAAGGTCGGGACCGGCCCGCCACGGCGGCCGGGCCCGGCGAATCGATTCGCGCCACCCGCCCCGCGCGGCTGGAACGGACGGCCGGCACCACCCCGGAAATTACCCCGGCCGGCAAAGCCGCCGCCTCCGCCCTCGGGCGCAAAGGCGCGCTGGAGCCGCTGGACAAAGTCGTCGCGGTAATAGCGCCGCACCACCTCGTCGCGGATGCCGTTGGAGAGCTCCTTGATGCGCGCCTCCAGCGCGGCGCGGCGTTCGGGCGTGACGAAGCTGCCGCCTTCGAGCTCACGCGACCAGATCATGTCGGCGAGCGGGCGGGCCGCCGCGATCACCTCCTCGATCGCGCCGCGACCACCGGAGCGGGCGAGATCATCGGGGTCCTGCCCCTCCGGCAGCAATGCGAAGCGCAGGCTCTTTCCTGGCGCGAGGAACGGCAAGGCAAGGTCGGCAGCGCGATACGCCGCCTTCTGGCCGGCCCGGTCGCCGTCGAAGCAGAGGATCGGCTCGTCCGCCATCTTCCAGAGCAGCGCAAGCTGGCTTTCGGTGAGCGCGGTGCCGAGCGGCGCGACGGTGCCGGCAAAGCCGGCGGTCACCATCGCGATGACGTCGACATAGCCTTCGACCACGATCAGCGGCGCGCCGTTATGGGAGGCTGCACGCGCAGCTTGGTGGTTGTAGAGATTGTCGCCCTTGTGGAAGAGCGGCGTCTCCGGCGAATTCAGGTATTTTGCCGGAACGTCCTTCTCCAGCGCGCGTCCGCCGAAGGCGATGACGCGGCCGCGCAAGTCCGTGATCGGAAACATCACGCGATCGCGGAAGCGGTCGTAGGGCACGGGAATATCGTTACCGGCGATCAGGAGGCCGGTCTCGACCATGTCGTCGACGGAGACGCCCTGCTTGCCGAGATGCTCCTTCAGCGCAAAGCGCTCGGGCGATGCGTAGCCGAGGCGGAACTGCAATTGCGTCGCGGGCGAGATCGCGCGATCGGCGAGATAGCCGCGCGCCTTCGCGCCGACGCGCGAGGCCAGCGTCTCCGCAAAGAATTTTGCGGCGAGGTCCATGACGTCATGCAGCGACTTGCGGCGCTGCTCGTGCCGCGCCGCATCGGGCGTCACCGCCGGCAAAGGCAGGCCCGCCATGTTGGCAAGCCGCTCCACCGCTTCGCCGAACGGCACGCCGTCGGTCTCCATCACGAAGGTGATGATGTCGCCGTGCTTGCCGGAGGAGAAGTCGTGGTAAAAACCCTTCTGGTCGTTGACGTAGAAGGACGGAGTCTTCTCCTGCTGGAACGGCGACAGCCCCTTCCACTCCTTGCCCGCCTTCTTCAGCTTCACGCGCCGGCCCACGACTTCCGAAACCGGAAGCCGGGCACGCAATTCGTCGAGGAACTGAGGCGTGAAGCGCATGGCCTGTGTTTAGCGCGAAACCGCGTGAGTCGGGCGAAAGGTTAGGGATATAGGTGCGGCCTGCCGAAAAGTCAGAATTGTCCGCCTTATCCGGGTTATTCGACCTATTCACAGCCCCGCCCGGTGGCGCGGTGGATTCCGGATTAGCCCTTCGGGCGCCCCGGAATAACGGCAATGGCCCCTTGAACCTGGGCCGCTTCCACGCTTCCATATGGTCATGTTCAGGACGTTTCGAGGCGGCCATAGCGGGGGTTGGCGCATCACCTCGATGTCGCCCGTGACGGGCGAACCCCTGCCCTTCGTGCCGGCGCTGTCGGTGACGGACAGCGACGCCGTCTCATTGCCGCTGGTGCCCTCGCGCAATTCGTGGCGGCTGGTCGGCGTCGCCAGCTACCTGCGCTACACCGAGCGCGCGGAGACGGAGCAGCTCACGGCCGTGCAGGCCGGGCTCGACCGACCCGAGGCGACCAGCGCGGCGTTGATCCCGATCCGCAAGTCGCAAGCCTGGTGGGAGCTGACGCCGGAAGAGCGACGCAAGATCTTCGAGGACAAGTCGCACCACATTGCAAGCAGCCTGCGCTTCCTGCCGGCAATCGCGCGGCAGCTCTACCATTGCCGCGACCTCGGCGAGCCCTTCGATTTCCTCACCTGGTTCGAATTCGCACCGGCAGATGCCTCGGCTTTCGAGGAGCTGGTCGCGATGCTGCGGCAGACCGAGGAGTGGACTTACGTCGAGCGCGAGATCGACATGCGCCTGGTGCGGGAGGTACTCGCGGGCTAGTGCTGAAGGAATTTGCCCGACTCGATGCGCGGCAGGTGTGTC
The DNA here is from genome assembly GCF_001641635.1 of Bradyrhizobium centrolobii. GTDB lineage: Bacteria > Pseudomonadota > Alphaproteobacteria > Rhizobiales > Xanthobacteraceae > Bradyrhizobium > Bradyrhizobium centrolobii. The sequence continues at coordinate 34,652 of NZ_LUUB01000077.1, read as the reverse complement.
ACGGGCCAATTGTAGGCGTAGGTCCACGCTTTCGTGATCGCGCCATCTGCGAGCGTTACATCGATCCGCTCGCGCAGATATTCGGTCGGCTCCGGAAAGCCCTCGCCGCAGGCCTCATACATGTCGAGCTCGCGCAGGAGTTCGTCGCCCGCGCGCAGGCGAAACAGCTCGCCATGGACGAGGTCGGACGGCGCATCCGACAGCAGCAACCCGGGATAGTGCTTCACGAGGAACAGCCGCCCGCGGCAGGTCGCCTCCCCCAGGAAATCCGCATGCATGGCAAGCAGCCGCGCCATCGGATGATCGAAGCCGCGCATCAGGGTGCCGTAGACGAAAAGAAGATCGGAGGTCATGGGCTCTCTATAGCGGTCAATTTGACAGAGCGACAGCGCCACACACCCGCCGTCGTCCCGGCGAAGGCCGGGACCCATAACCCCAGGGAGTAGTTTGACGAAGACGCCCAGTTGCGTTGTCCGCCCGCGATACGCATCGCGCGCCCTCGTTAGATCACGCGGTATGGGTCCCGGCCTTCGCCGGGACGACATTGGGTTGGCATCGCACATTCGCTCAACGCCGGCATTGCGTAGAGCAACAGCTCACCCCGCCTTCACCACTTCCTCGCTGACCACCTCGAACCTCTTCAATTCCATCCGCCCAAAACTCGTCGAGAGCGCGACGTCGGCGGCGTCGCGCCCGGTCGCCATCAGGATGCGGCCGATGCGGGGGACATTATGGCGCGCGTCGAAGGTGAACCACCGCGCTCGGCAGGTAGACCTGCACCCAGGCATGCGTCGAGCCGCCGCCGACATGGCGCTGCTCGATATCCTCGGGCACGAAGATGTAGCCGGAGACAAAGCGCGCGGCGATGCCGAGCTGGCGCAGCGCCTCGATCATGAACAGCGCGTAATCGCGGCAGCTGCCGCTGCCCGACCGCAGCGTGTCGAGCGCGGATGCCGCGTGCCCTGCTCGTGGCGCTTGCGATACTCGAACGCCTCGCGGATGCCATGCGTCATGCCGCTCAGGATCTTGAACGTCGGCGTCGGCGCGTCCTCGTCGAGGAAGCCGCGCGCCCATTCCGAGAGCTCGCCGCCGGGATCGGCATATTGCGGCGTGATGTACTGGACGAGATCGGGGAATTCCTCGTCGTCATAGACGAAGGGATAGAAGAAAGCGGGATCGTCCGGCGTCAGCGCGAACTCCTCCACCGGATTGTGCTCGACCGTGACGTGCCAGTCAAAGGTCAGCCTGTCCGCGCGCTCGTCGAAATTAGCGATCGCGACCGAATTGCCGAACACGTCGTGGATCCAGCGCAGCGACATCGGCTCGGGCACGATGTCGAGCCGGCTGTCGAGCACGCGCAGATCATGCCCGTCGCGCGGACGCAGCATGATGCGATGTTCGCCGAATGCCACGGGACGGTTGTAGCGATACTCGGTCTTGTGATGAATCGTGAGCAGCGGCATCGTCAGGCGATCATGGTGATTTTAGACCGGTTATTCTATAGCGTTCGCTGCCCGATTTTGAGGGGCGGCGCGCTTTTTCCATAGGCATCGGAATGGCTTTAGACACGACGGACGCAACGTTTCAACTTCTCGGCAAAGGCGACATTCCTCCCGTGCATGAGGCGAATGCAGAGGGGGCATCGCCCTTCCTGCTCACCTCCGATCACCATGGACGGGTGCTGCCGCGCGCGCTCGGCGATCTCGGCGTCGCCGATCGCGAGCTCACGCGGCACATCGCCTGGGACATCGGCATTGCCGGCGTCGCCGAGCGGCTGGCCAAAATGCTCGATGCGCATCTGATCGCGCAACACTATTCGCGGCTCGTGATCGACTGCAACCGTCCACCCGGCGTCGCAAGCTCGATCCCGGCCATTTCAGAGGCAACCGCGATCCCGCGCAATGAGGGGATATCGGCGCAGGAGCGCGAGACGCGGCGGCGCGAGATCTTCGATCCCTATCACGGCCGCATTCACGCCGTGATCGATGCCCGCGTGCACGCCAAGCGGCCGACCGTGCTGGTGTCGCTGCACAGTTTCACGCCAGTCTATGCCGGCGTCGCGCGTCCCTGGCACATCGGCACGCTCTATCACCGCGATACGGTGCTGCCGCACCTGCTGCTGAGGCATCTGCGCTCCGAGAGCGATCTCGTCGTCGGCAACAACGAGCCCTATCCGGTGAGCGATCTCACCGACTACACCATCCCCGTGCACGGCGAAGCCCGCGGCCTGATCAACACCGGCATCGAAATCCGCCAGGACCTGATCACCGATCAATCCGGCCAGCAGCAATGGGCCGACCGGCTGGCGCGGATTTTTGCCGCGATCGAGGTGGAGCTGCGGGCGGAGGGATTGGTGTAGCGCCTTGCGTCCCGACCGTCGTCGACGCAAATCTTCTCGACGCATCAGACGGTGCAGCGACAACGCACGCCGCGTTCCCTCCCCCCTTGCGGGGGAGGGCTAGGGAGGGGGTGCCACGCGGCACACTCTCCCAATGGAGCAAGACTCTTTCTCGACGACGGCTACACCGTTTCCTGGGCTACCCCCCTCCCCTGCCCTCCCCCGCAAGGGGGGAGGGAGCAGAGCGGAGCCAATGGAGAGGACGGCAACCTATCTCGAACAGCTTTTCGACCAGCGCTCACTTCGCCCGGGTCAACGCCAGCCAGATACCGCCGCCGATCATGAAGCCGCCGGAGACGCGCGACATCATCCGCGTCCGGCGCGCGGAGAAGAATTTTCGCGCGCGGCCGGCGGCCGTGGCGTAGAGCGCGTCGGTCATCGCTGCTGTGACCATGAAGGTCGCGCCCAGCAGCGCGACCTGCGGGAAGTGGTCGCGGTTCATGTCCAAGAATTGCGGGATGAAGGCGCCGAAGAACACCAGCACCTTCGGGTTCGAGAGCAGCACCAGAAAACCTTGCAGGAAGAAACCGCCGCGCGGCGGCGCCGGCGGCTCGTCGACATTGACGCCTTCGACCGGCGCCCAGATCAGCTTGATGCCGAGCCAGATCAGATAGGCCGCGCCGGCAAAGCGCACCCAGTCGAACCAGTAGCCCATGGTGGCCATCAGCGAGGTCAGCCCGATCGCGACGACGCCGATCACGATCGCAAGGCCGGCCTGCGCGCCGGCGACATTGGTCAGCGCCGCACGCGTGCCGTGGCGCAGGCCATTGGCAATGACGAGGGTGACGATCGGACCAGGCAGCAGCGCCAGCGCAATGCTGGCAGCGACGAAGGCGAGATAGGCTTGCAGGGACATCATGGGGAGGACTCGCTGATGGCGTTTTGGCTCATTAATGCATGGCGGAGGCGGGAACGGAAGCTGAGACTATGAGGAAGATGCCACCTCAAACACTGCTGTCATACCCCGCGAAAGCGAGGTATCCAGTACGCCGCGGCCCCTCCATATCCCACAACCGTTTCTGGAATACTGGATCACCCGCTTTCGCGGGTGATGACAGCGTTGGAGGCGGCGCCGTCGCGCCTCCCTCACCTGCCATCCAGCGCCGCCGTCATCCATGACTTCATCTCCTGCGTCTCAAGGAACTCCAGTGCCACGCTTCGGACGGCCATCGCCTCGCGCGCACCTTGCGCGACCGCGACCAGGAGATCGCAGCGGCGCGAGAGGGCGATGCCGATGGCTACGCGGCGCGTGCCATCGGCCATGTCGAGATCGTACTGCCGGGCACGGCCATGCATCTCGCCGACGCCCACCTTCTCGCCCGGCGCTGTCGCCGCAAAGCGCGGGCTGATCAGATCGAGGTCGGTGACGCGGTCGACCTCATCGTCATCGGCAACGCCGCGGTCGCAATTGCAGAAGCCGAGCTTTGCGCGGACGTAGAGCTCGGCGCCCTCGCAGGCCCCGACGCAACGAAACGCGCGGCCTGCGGGCCAGCCATCGCGCGGGAAAGGCCAGGCGATCTCCCGCCAATGCGCGGGCCTGTCCGTCGGCGACGGCGCGAGCTGATAGGCTCCGACGCCCGATGCACCGAGCGCGATCAGCGCGAGCGCTATCGTCGCCACGCGGCGCATCGTCAGTTCTTCGGCAGGCCGGCGACGGCGCGCGCGGGCCCGGTCAGCTCGAGGACATGCATCCCCGTGTTGGCGCGATCGACGATGTAGATGTAACCGCGATCGTCGGTCTCGACATTGTTGGTCTGGATCGCGACCTTGCAGCGCTCGCCGCCTTCGATCGGAATGCAACGCTTGTCGGTCGCGCTCGTGATCGACGGAATGAAGTAGCCGACCTCCTTGGGATGGTAGGGATCGCGGATGTCGAGCGCGCGCACGCCGGCATTGAAGAAGGCGATGAAGGCCATCTTCTTGTAATAGACCGGCGCCATGCTTTCATTCGAGGAATGCGAGCCGAAGCGGCCGCCACGCTGGCAGAATTGCCCGCTCGCCTCCGGCACGGTGTAGCTCGAGATCATCATCGGCCGTGCCTCGGTGGTCACGTCCGCGAACCACACCATCTGACGCGCCTCGCCGCATTCGTTCAGGATCGCTTCATCAACGATCATGACGATGTCGCGGGTCTTGCCGTCCCTGTCCTCGGCGAACTCGGCGACGGGCATGTCCAGCATCGGGAATGTGGTGTGCGCGCCGTTGAAGGCGGACATCGGCAGCCGCGAAATCTCAGGATAGCGCAGATTGTCCGGCGTCGGCTCCTTCGGCCCGTTCAGGAGTTTCTCGCGATCGACGATCTGCAGGATGCCACCCTTGTTGGTGCCGTAGCCGAAAAACACGCGGTTGCCGGCGGGGCCGGTCGAGATCGGCCCGTGCAATTCGGTCGGCACCGCGCCGGTCGCGCCCGGCTCCTGGCCGGGCAGGCCGAAGTCGCGGATCTTCTGAGGATGCGCAGGGTCCGAGAGATCGTAGACCTGCGTCATGCGCCGCGTGCGCCAGTCCGGCGCGCCCGAGACGAGATAGGCAGTGCCGGTATCGCATTCCCACCAGTTCTTGTGCGTGTCCTTCAGGCCGGCGATGCGGGTGACGAGCACGGGATTGGCGGGATCGGCGACGTTCCAGATCTCGTGCGCCTCGCTGCCGAAGGTGCGGAGCATGTAGACCGCATTGGGATCGCCCTTCGGCAACGACTTACCGTCGCAGACCCGCACCATCTGCGCGCCGCCAGATTCATACTTGCCTTCCTGTCCCGGCAGGTGCCGCAGATATTTTGGATGCGCCGGGTCAGTGACGTCGACGATCGAGGTGCCGTTCGGCTCGGCCTGTCCCGTCATCGGATTGAGGGGTGCGGGCACGTCGTCGGTGCCGCCGTGATGACCGATATAGGCGATCCAGCGATCGCCCTGGTGATGGATGGTCGGCTGATAGGCGCTGCGCGCCTGGAGGTCGCTATTGCCGACCAGCTTCATGTTGGAGGCTTCCGGCGGGGCGCCGATCACCTGCTGCTTCTGGGCGTGGACGCTGGTGCTGCTGACGAAAAGGACAAGGCAAGCAGCAAGTTGAACTCGGCTGATCATTGATCCTCCCGGAACCAATCTGCGTTGGCTGAGGTGGCAGGCTAGCACAGGCTTTCGCGTGCGCCAAAAACACGATTTCGCGGGAGTCATTCCGGAAACCGCGCAGCGGTTACCCGGGATCTCGAATTTCACATTGCGCAATTGCGCAATGGGGTTCGACGCTAACGCGTCGCCCCGGAATGACGACGGCGCTTGACATGCAACCATTTGGTTGCATATTATTGCCGGTATGGATGAAGTCTTCAAAGCGCTGGCCGACGCATCGAGACGGTCGCTTCTGGACAGGCTTCACGCCAGGAACGGGCAGACGCTGAACGAACTCTGCGAGGGCCTGGACATGACGCGCCAGGCCGTCACGAAGCACCTTGCCATTCTCGAAGAGGCCAATTTGGTCACGACCTTCAAGCATGGCCGCGAGAAGCTGCACTACCTCAACCCGGTGCCGATCCATCAGATCGGCGAACGCTGGATCAAGAAATTTGAGCGCGGCAAGCTTGCCGCGCTCAGCGAGTTGAAACGTCAGTTGGAGAAACGCGATGAGTAAACCGAACTATGTCTACGTGACCTACATTGAGACCTCGCCCGAGGCACTGTGGCAGGCCTTGACCGACGGCGATTTCACCGAGCGCTACTGGTTCGGCCACCGCATCACCTCGGACTGGACGGAAGGCGCGCCCTACCGCTTCACCAACAACGGCAACCCCACGGTGGAGGGCGAGGTCATCACTTTCGATCCGACGCGGCGGCTTGCCTATAGCTGGCACAATCGCAAGCCTGAAGCTGCGGGCGAAGGAATCTCGCGCGTGACCTTCGATCTCGAGGCGCGCGGCAAGGTCGTCAAGCTGACAGTCACGCACGACGAGCTCGGCGAGGACGGCAAGACCCTGCGCGACATCTCCGGCGGCTGGCCGATGGTGCTGTCGAACCTGAAGAGCATGCTCGAGACCGGCCACACCATTGGAATCGTCCCGCCGAGCTACTCAACGAAGGATGCTGCGTGATGGCCCGGCCCGAATTCATCTACGTCACCTATATCGAAACCACGCCGGACAAGCTGTGGGAGGCGCTGACCAACAGCGAATTCACACGGCAGTACTGGTTCGACACCGAGGTCAGGTCCGACTGGAAGGTCGGCTCGTCCTTCGCGCTGGTGATGAGCGGCAAGACCACCGACACCGGCGAGATCCTCGAGGCCGACAGGCCGCGGCGGCTGTCCTACAGCTTCAAGCACGAAGTGAATGAAGAGATGCGGAACGAACGGCCGACCAAGGTCGTTTTCACGCTCGAGCCTTGGGGCAAACTCGTGAAGCTGACCGTGACCCATGAAGGCTTCGTCGAAGGTAGCAAGCTGCTTGACGGCATCTCCAAGGGCTGGCCCGCGATTCTGTCCGGGCTCAAGAGCCTTTTGGAGACCGGCAAGGCTTTCGCGATCCCACCGGCTGCGCTTGGCATCAAGGGATTTGAGTAAGCTGCCCGCCGCCCCCTCTCGCCGTTCTTACGGGGAGAGGATTGGGGTGAGGGGCTGCTTCCGCAAACACGATGACAGTTGAACTCGCGGAGAGTCCCCCTCACCCGGATTTTACGCCTCTGGCGTAAAATCCGACCTCTCCCCGCAAGCGGGGCGAGGTGAAATCACCTCGCCGCCGAACCGAAACAACTCAGAAGTCTGTACGACCATGGACATCAACCACTTCAAGCCGCTGACGGTCTACACCATCTACATCGCCTCCACACCCGAGAAGGTCTGGGAGGCGCTGACCACGGCGGAGTTCAGCCGGAAGTATTTCTTCGGCAATGCGGTCGAGGTCGAGCCGCGGCTCGGCGGCGCCTTCATTGTGCGCACGCCGGACGGAGCATTGCACATCAGCGGCGAAGTCCTCGCATACGATCCGCCGCGAAAACTCTCCGTCACCTTCAACGTCAACTGGCCCGACCTGATCGAGAAGCTTGGACCGACGCTCGTGACCTACGAGATCGAGCAGGTCGGCGACGCGGTCCGGCTCACCATGAGCGAGGGCCACGACCGGCCGCTCAGCGACGACATCCTGGCCGGCGGCCGCTCGGGTTGGCCTGCGATCCTCTCCAACCTCAAAAGCGTGCTCGAGACCGGCAAGCCGCTGGTCGTCAAGCTCGGCCCGCCGCAGCGGATGCTGGATGCGCTCAAGGCGATGGGGATCAAGACGCCGTAGCGGCTCCAAGCTGAGTCGTCGTCCCGGACAAGCGAACGAAGTGAGCGCCGATCCGGGAACCATAACCACAGGGAGTGGTTCGGCGAAGACTCGCAACCCAGATCTCGCGCCACAACTACTCCCTGGGGTTATGGCCTTCGCCGGGACGACGCTGGAGATTGTTACGGCACTGGCACCACCAAGCGGCGATAGAGATGCCAGGTCGCATGCCCGAGCACGGGCAGCGCCGGCGCTTGTCAGGAGCGCCACGCGAGCAGAAGCGCCACGCCAAGATTGGCCACGAACAGAGCCGCGTCGATGACGAAGATCCTGAGCATCGGGCCCTTCAACACCGGCCAATACGCCACCCCGACACGTCCGCCGCGCATCAGGACCGGAAGGTTATAGGCGAACTGGCTGAAGTGGCAGGCGGCAAAAAACAGGAACAGTACAAGCTGCGCCTCGACCGGTTGGAAGAAGGGCGGACGAGCGGCCAGAAGATAGAGCGACAAGAGCCCGATCGGCAGATTGATCCCACCCAGGAACGCCACGCTGGCCGCCAAGGTCGGCGCGATCGGATTGCTGCGCTCTTCGCCCGGCAGCAGTATCTTCAACGTATTGCGCTGGGCAACGCTGAACTGGATGAAGGCGCCGCCGAACCAGAGCGCGTTGAGGAGCAGAACGAAGTCCGAAAGGTGCATGGCTATTTTCCGTAGAAGGCTTCGCTGCGCACCACACGGCCGGCATCGTCGAAGTCCATGAACTCGCTGGCGCGGGTGTCGTCCAGTTGCCACCACACCGTCAGTCGCGCGATCGTGTCGTCCCAGCTCCAATTGAGGATCTTCAGGTCGGCGCTTTCGACACCGCCATAGGCTTTCCGCCAGTAGACGCGGATGTTCTCGGCGCCTGTGACGATGGGGGAATCGGTCAGCTTCAGCGCCAGAGGACTGCGCACCTCCGCATTGTCGGCAAGGTGCGCGACGACCGCGTCGATATCGACCCTGCACCAGTTCGCGCACCACGCCGCGACAAAGCGTTCGGCGGCTGCGCGATTCATGACCTGTCCGCTCATGACGTGGACCCTCCCCTTACTTTGTTGCAGGGAGAGTGGCAAAGCTCGCCTTTCATGTCAACTATATTGACCTGAGAAGTCGTCAGTTGTTGTCGGCGATGGTCTCCATGACGGCCATCCATGCGGCCGCACCCGACGTCCCGACGCGATCGAACGCCTCGCGCAGGGCCTTGCGCTCGTGGTCCGATGCCCTTTGTTCGACGCGTTGCCCCGCCTCCGTCAGGCGCAACAGTTTCGAGCGATGCTGCTCGGGCGACCGCTTCGAGGTCAGGAGCTTGCGCTCCAGCAACAGATTGAGCGGCCGGTTCAAGGCCTGCTTGGAAATGCCGAGGATCTCGATCAACGAGCCGATCGCGATATCGGGCCGGCGCGCCACCACGTAGAGGATACGATGGTGCGGGCGCGACAGGCCGAGCTTCGCAAGATACGCGTCGGCCTCCAGCGTCATCCCGCGCCAGCCGTAATACATGAGCTCCAGCGCCGCATCGAGATCGTGCAGCTTCTTGAGTGAGGCGCGGTGAAGCCCCGCGGCTTGAGACGTCTTTGGCATGATCTGACTGCGTCGAATTGAAAGAACCTATCCCCTCGCACGCAACTCGCGCCGCAGCACCTTGCCGGTGGCGGTCATCGGCAGCGTCTCCGCGAATTCGACGAAGCGCGGATATTCGTGAGCGGCAAGTTGCACCTTGACGAACTCCTGGATCTCGCGCGCGAGTGCGTCGCTTGCCGCAAAGCCAGGGCGCAGCACGATCCAGGCCTTGATCGATTCGGTGCGGATCGGATCGGGAATGCCGACCACCGCCGCCATCGCCACCGATGGATGCTTCATCAGCGTATGCTCGATCTCGGACGGGCCGACGCGATAGCCGGCGGTGGTGATGACATCGTCCTCGCGGCTGACGTACCAGAAATAGCCGTCCTCATCCTGCACGCCGAGATCGCCGGTGAGCAGGAATTCGCCGGCATATTTCTTCGCCGTCGCCTCGGGATTGCGCCAGTATTCGAGCATCGTGCACGGGCACGGCTGGCGCACGCCGATGATGCCGCGCTGACCGCGCGGCACTTCCTCGCCCTTGTCGGTGACGATGCGGACATCGAAGCCCGGCGTCGCCTTGCCCATGGAACCCGGTCGGATCGGAAACAGGTTCGAGTTGCTGCCGATCACGAGATTGCATTCGGTCTGGCCGAACACCTCGTGCGCATCGATGCCGAAGGTTTCGCGCACCCAGCCGAGCAGTTCGCCGCCGAGGGATTCGCCGCCGGTGAAGATGCTGCGCAGCTTCACGCCCGGATGCTTCACGCCGGCCTGCCGCATCAGCTTCAGCGCCGTCGGCGGCAGGAAGACGTTGCGCACGCCGAGATCGGCCATCATCTGCATCGCCGCCTGCGGCTCGAATTTTCGCGCGCGGTGACCGACCAGCGGAATGCCGTGATACCAGAACGCGAACAGGCCGTTGACGAGCCCGCCGATCCAGGCCCAGTCCGCCGGCGTCCACATCAGATCACCGGGGCGCGGCAGGAAGTTGTGACACATCTCCACATTCGGCAGATGGCCGAGCACGACACGATGGGCGTGCAGCGCGCCCTTGGGATTGCCGGTCGTGCCCGAGGTGTAGATGATCAGCGCGGGATCGTCGGCCGACGTGTCGACGGTCGCGAAGTCCTCGGACGCGGTTTCGATCGCCGACCAGAATGGTTTGGCGCCGGCGTGGACGGCGCCGCTCGTGACGTAGATGTCCTGCAAATAGGGCAGCCGATCGCGGATCTTCGTGAGCTTCTCCCAGCCCGCCTCATCGGTGATGATGGCTCTTGCTTGCGAATTCGACAGGCGGAATTCCAGCGCGTCCTCGCCAAACAGAGCAAACAGCGGGATCGAGATCAGCCCGGAGCGGAACGCAGCCATGTGCGCGATCGGCAGCTCCAGCGACTGCGACAGGAACACCGCGACGCGGTCGCCGCGGATGAGCCCGTCGGCCTTCAGCACGTTGGCGAAACGGCGCGACATCTCCGCGACCTCGTCGAAGGAGGTGCGGGACGTCGTGCCGTTCTCGTCGACATAGATCAGCGCAAGGCGGCCCGTGCCGTCGGCATGGCGGTCGCAGCAGGCCTCCGCCATGTTGAAACGCGACGGGACGTCCCAGCGAAAGTTGCGGTAGAGCTCGTCGTAGGTTGCGGCTTCGGTCAGCATGGCTGCGGGCGTTTCCCTCTTGCGCGGACGGCCGGAGCTTCCTCCATCCACGCGCTTCTTGCTTGACCGCCAGTTTAAGCACGTGGATGCCCGGGACAAGCCCGGGCATGACGATGGGGAAGCATCTCGCCTCTAAGGCGTCATCCCGGGGCGATGCGAAGCATCGAACCCGGAATCTCGAGATTCCGGGTTCGCCCTTTGGGGCCCCGGAATGACCGCGAGAGTTATCGCACCGTCCGGAAGAACGTCCTGACCTCGCCGACAAACAGCTCGGGCTGCTCGAATGCGGCGAAATGCCCGCCCTTCTCCATCTCGCGCCAATACGTGATGTTGGGAAAGTTCGGCTCCATCCAGCGCCGGACCGGCGTGATGATCATCGGTTGCCTCCCAGTGTCTTCGTCATTCCGGGGCGCGCGAAGCGCGAGCCCGGAATCCATTGATCAACGGATTCGGCGGCGCGATGGATTCCGGGTTCGACGCTTCGCGTCGCCCCGGAATGACGAGCTATCCGGTGAGCGCCGCCTTCACCAGGCCGCTGGCTTTGCCAAAATCCATCTGGCCGGTGTACTTCGCCTTCAGCGCCGCAATCACCTTGCCCATGTCCTTCATGCCGACCGCGCCGGTCTCGGCGATCACGTCCGAAATCGCCTTCTTCACGTCGTCATCCGACATCTGCTTCGGCAGGTATGCCGAGATCACCGCGATCTCCTCGCGCTCCTGGGCGGCGAGCTCGGCGCGGCCGCCCTTGTCGTAGAGCTCGACCGCCTCCTGGCGCTGCTTGATCATCTTCTGCAGCACGCCGAGCAGGTCGGCGTCCGATAGCGGCGGCTTGCCATTGCCGCGCGCCTCGATGTCGGCGTTCTTGATGGTCGAGTTGACCATGCGCAGCGTCGAGAGCTTGCGCTCGTCCTTGGCCTTCATGGCCTCCTTGACCGCATTGTTGATGTCGTCGCGCATCATGGCCGTGATCCCTTCAAATATCTGTCGCCTGATCTAGGCCGTTCGCGCCCCCGAGACAACCGGGCCCCTCAGCCATTCGACCAGCGCCTGCGCCGTCGCCTCGGGCTGTTCCGGCTGCGGCAGGTGTCCGCAATTGCTGAGCACGACGAGCTTGGCACCGGCAATGCCCTCCGCCATCTCCTTCGAGAGCGCGTTCGGGATGGTGTTGTCCTGATCGCCGGTCAGCACCAGCGTCGGGCATCGGATTGTTGCAAGCGTCGGCCGCGAGTCCACCCGCGCGATGATCGCGGTCTGCTGCCTGATGTACCCGTCGACGCCGACGTCCTCGCCCTGCGCATGCACGAGCTGGCGCAGCTTGGCGTCGTCGCGACGCGAAGGATGCACCAGTTCAGGAAACATCTCCTCGCGCGCTGCGCGCAGTTCGCCGCGCCGCGCCCGTTCCATCAGGCCGCGCCGGCGTGCAGTCGCCTCCGGCGTGTCGGGCCGCGCCTGGGTGCTGATCAAAGCGAGCTTCACCACCCGTTCGGGCGCCTGCCGCATGATCTCGAAGGCGATGTAGCCGCCCATGGAGTGGCCAGCGAGCGCAAAACGCGGTGGCGCTTCGCTGAGAATGCGCTCGCCGATCGCCGTCATGCTGTCGTCACGGATGTGGTTGGCGACCGTCACCGGGCCGAACGGCCAGAGTGCCGGGATCACCGGCGCGTAGATCCGGGCCGAGGAGGCCAGTCCCGGAACCAGCACAATCGGGGTCGTCTGGTCCATTATTGCCTCGCAAGCCCAGTAATTTGCCGGAAATTATTCTGCCGAGCTTAAGTGCCTGAGAGGGCCTGTCAAATATGCAAAAACGCATGTGAATCCGCCCTTTCCCGCTTTGACGGGCGCCACTTGCCAGACTATGAAGCGGGCTCATGACACAACCTGACAACGATCCCGCTTGGCCGGACCACAAGCCGACCGCGCTCTTGGTGCTTGCCGATGGCACGGTGCTCGAAGGCTTTGGTCTCGGCGCCGAAGGCCACGCCGTCGGTGAAGTCTGCTTCAACACCGCGATGACCGGCTATGAGGAGATCCTGACCGATCCCTCCTATGCCGGCCAGATCATCACCTTCACCTTCCCGCATATCGGTAACGTCGGCACCAACGACGAAGACATCGAGACGGTGAACATGGCCGCGACGCCCGGCGCGCGCGGCGTGATCCTGCGCACCGCGATCACCGATCCCTCGAACTATCGTGCGACCAGGCACCTCGACGCCTGGCTCAAGGCCCGCGGCATCATCGGCCTCTCCGGCATCGACACCCGCGCGCTGACCGCGCTGATCCGCAGCAAGGGCATGCCGAACGCCGTGATCGCGCATTCGAAGAGCGGCACGTTCGACCTGCACGGCCTCAAGGAAGAGGCGCGCGAATGGCCTGGGCTCGAGGGCATGGACCTCGTGCCGATGGTCACCTCCGGCCAGCGCTTCACCTGGGACGAGACGCCCTGGCTGTGGGACAAGGGTTTTGGCCGGCAGGAGAATCCGGAGTTCAACGTCGTCGCCATCGACTACGGCATCAAGCGCAACATCCTGCGCCTGCTCGCCGGCGTCGGCTGCAAGGTGACGGTGGTGCCGGCGACGACCTCGGCCGAAGACATCCTGGCGATGAAGCCCGACGGCGTGTTCCTGTCCAACGGACCGGGCGATCCGGCTGCGACCGGCAAATATGCTGTGCCGGTGATCCAGGACGTGATCAAGTCGGGCACGCCGACCTTCGGCATCTGCCTCGGTCACCAGATGCTCGGCCTCGCCGTCGGCGCCAAGACCAAGAAGATGCATCAGGGCCACCACGGCGCCAACCACCCCGTGAAGGATGAGACCACCGGCAAGGTCGAGATCACCTCGATGAACCACGGCTTCGCGGTGGACCAGGCGACGCTGCCGGAGGGCGCGACGCAAACACACATCTCGCTGTTCGACGGCTCCAATTGCGGCATCCAGCTCGACGGCAGGCCGGTGTTCTCGGTGCAGTATCACCCCGAAGCGTCGCCGGGCCCGCGCGACTCGCACTATCTGTTCCAGCGCTTCGCGGACCTGATGCGGCAGAAGAAGAGCGCGTAAGGCGCTCTCTCGATAAGTCGATTCCACAACGTCATGCCCGGGCTCGTCCCGGGCATTTTCGTTTTTGGTTGCGGGCCGTCATTCCGGGACGCGCGACTTGTCCGCCGAAGCTCGAAGAGCGAAGGCGCCCCGGAGTGATGGAGTGGCAACGGAAGGAACGTCATCTCTCGCGATCGGTTGATCTCTGCTACTCTCACGCAGGAGCCCCGCGATGCCTGTCGTCCGCGACAATGCCGAACCACTCGCCATCGTCTTCGAGGACGACGGGCTCGTGCCGAACAACATCCTCCCCTTCCTGGTCTATCAGGGCGCAGTCACGCTCGACCCGAAGCATCCCGAGGAAACCATCGAGAATCTGTTCGGTGCAAACGGCTGGGGCGGCACGTGGCGCAACGGCGTCTACGACTATCTGCACTATCATTCGACCGTGCATGAGGTGCTCGGCGTTGCGCGCGGCCACGCCCGCGTCCGCTTCGGCGGCGATCACGGCCAGGAGCTGGAGATCAGGGCCGGCGATGTCGCGATCCTTCCCGCCGGCACCGGGCATCAATGCATCGGGGCCAGCGACGATTTCTGCGTGATCGGTGCCTATCCGCCGGGCGCGAACATGGAGATCACGCGGGCAACGCCGGAGAACCACGCCAAGGCGCTGAAGACGATTCCCGCCGTGAAGCTACCGCCTGCCGATCCCGTCACCGGCAAGGATGGAGCGCTGATGCGGCTGTGGCGGTAACCGCAACTCGCGCCTCATACACGGTGTCGTCCCGGACAAGCAAGCGTAGCGAGCGCTGATCCGGGACGACATTGTTGAAGCGACGAGAAACTACGCCGCGTTGCTGCCTTCCTGGCGGGTGGCTTCGAACAGGAACCAGGTGCGGCGCTCGGTCTCGTCGATGAAGTTTTCGAGGATGCTCGCGCTCGCGACATCGCCGGCCTCGTCGCACACCTCATGCGCCTTGCGCATGGCGGCGGCGACGTGCTTATTGTCCTGCATCAATTCGCGCAGCATCTCACGCGGCGGGACGTAGTCCTCGTTGTTGTCCTTGATGGTCTGGAGCTTTGCGACCTGGCCAATCGACTTCAGCGTGGTGCCGCCGATCTTGCGGACGCGCTCGGCAAGCTGGTCGGTGGTGGCGAAGATCTGGTCCGACTGCTCGTCAAGCAGCAGGTGGTAGTCGCGGAAATGCCGCCCGCTGATGTGCCAGTGGAAATTCTTGGTCTTGAGATAGAGCGCGAACGCGTCGGCCAGAAGCACGTTGAGCGCCTGCGAAACCTTGTTGACCGCCTGGGGCGACAGATCGGTGGGAGTGTCGAGGTCGGGCGAGACCTTGTTGTTGGCTTTGCTCACGGGAAACCTTCCTGTTAGGACGCGGACATTGACGGCGCGCCGTCGCACCCCTAACGCAAGGCGGGCAGCGCCGGTTCCTGCGCAGGAACCGTTTGGCCGGGACCTTCAGATACCATGGACGATTGGATCGATTATTACGACTCCACGCATACGATCTATGTCAGCAAGCTGCATCGCGATTTGCACTTCCAGATCATTGCGCGCGACATCCTCAGCTACATCTCCTCGCCCGAGGCGACCGTGCTGGACTATGCCTGCGGCGAGGCGCTGTCGGCCGCTCAGGTGGCATCCGCCTGCGGCAAGCTGATCCTGGCCGAGCCCGCGCCCGGCGTCCGCGGCCGGCTGATCGCGCGATTTGCCCCGAACACGAAGATCCGCGTCCGCTCGCTCGAGGACGTGAAAAAGATGCAGGAGCAATCCGTCGACCTCGCCGTCATGAATTCGGTCGCGCAATACATGTCGCCCGAGGAGCTCGATTCCGCGCTTCTCAACATCCGGCGGCTCTTGAAGCCATCCGGCAGGCTGGTGCTCGGCGACATCCTTCAGCCGAATGTCGGCATGGGACGGGACGTGATGGCACTGCTCAGCTTCGGGCTACGTCACGGCTTCTTGAAAGACGCGCTGATCGGGCTGATCAGCACCGCACTGTCGGACTACCGTCATCTGCGATCGCGCATCGGGCTACAGCGCTACAGCGAGGATGAAATCACAGCCAAGCTGAGTGCGGCGGGGTTCGCTGTCCAGCGGGCCCACACCAATATCGGCCACAACCGCTGGCGCATGACCTTCGTCGCACGGCCGCCATTGGTGCGCGGTTAGGGTTAACGAGTGGCTGCGGTGGCTTGCCGCCCCGCGATCGGCGATGATCGAGACGGCCCGGTGGCGGAAGCGTCTACGCGAGGGCGGTGCATCGCTCTTTATCCTGGTTCAAATCCAGGCCGGGTCTCCACGCTTCGCCCCGACGGGGCTACGCGTGGCGCAGCCACGCTAGACCGACGCGGCAAAGCGTGTCCGGCGTAGCTTGAGCGAAGCGAAAGCGTAGACGGACTGGATCTCGCCGTAGCTCGAGGGCTTTCGCGGCCGTCCAACCAAAATCTCGAAAACAACCCCATGCAAAGTAGCCTGCTACGGCCGGGTGATGTCTCGCTGCATGTTGCGAAGGCATTGAAACGACGGGCAAATCAGCGGCCGACGCGCAAGTTCGCCGACGATCAGGCGAATCTCATCTCATCAAGCTTCAATCCACGCCGGCCACATCGCACTCGGGAACAAGCTGAAGCCGATCGGCATCCCTGGCTGCGGAGTTGATCACGGCATCGAGCAAGCCCGGGAAGCGCGCGTCCAGATCCTCGCGGCGGAGCCTCGTCATGCGGCTGGTGCCGACGATACGGGTCTGCGTCAGTCCGCATTCGCGCAGCTTGGCGAAGTGATAGGCGAGGTTCGACTTGGCCCCGAGCCCGCTGAAGTCGCCGCAGCGCAGTTCGCTGCTGACACGTTCTTGCTGGGCGAGCTGGTAGACGATCGCGAGCCGGATCGGATCGCTCAGGCAATCCAGAACCATCGGCAGCTCGATCTGCTCACGGGTGGGGTGGAGGGGCGTGCGGCTCATATCCGGGATCATAATGCGACGGCGACGATGTTCAATAGTTCTTGAACCAATTGACACTGAAACCTGCTCGAACAATAGTTCAATAAACTTTGAACATAGGAATATATCCCATGAGCGTGCTCTGGCTGGCCTTGGCCGCATTCGCGATCGGCACGGAAGGCTTTGTTATTGCGGGGCTTTTGCCGGCGATCGCCACTGATCTGGGGATTTCGGTCTCCGCCGCCGGGCAGTTGGTCACCACTTACGCCCTCACTTATGCGGTCGGTTCGCCGATCCTCGCCGTAACGCTGAACAACATCGACCGCCGCACGGTGCTGGCACTCGCGCTGTCGACCTTCATCGCCGGCAACCTCGCCGCAGTCGTGGCCTCGGGCTACGCCCTGCTGCTGGCATCGCGAATGCTAATGGCACTGGGTGCCGGGCTTTGCATGCCGACGGCGCTCGCCGTGTCCGTTGCGGTTGCCTCGCCCGAGCGGCGCGGCCGGGCGGTGGCGTTGGTCACCTCCGGCATCTCGGTCGCGACTGTCGTCGGCGTTCCCCTCGGCAACCTCGTCGGCAGCCTGTTCGGCTGGCGGGCGACCTTTGCCATGGTCGCCCTGCTCGGCGCCGTCGCGCTCGCAGGCCTGCTACTCGGCCTGCCCCGCGGGCTGCCGCGCAATACGGCCTCGCTCACTGAGCGGCTGGCCGTGGCTCGTCACGGCAACGTCCTGATTGCGCTCGTCATCACCATCCTGTGGGCGCTCGGCGGCTTCACCGTCTTCACCTATTTCGCTGTCCCGCTGAAAAGCCTCGGTTTCGACGCCTCCAGGATCAGTCTTGCGCTGCTGGTGTTCGGCGGGGCGGCCGCGATCGGGAACATGCTCGGCGGCGTCCTGGCCGACCGGCTCGGCACGCTGGCCACCGCAGGGCTCGGGCTCGCGGGCATGGCGACAGCCCTGATCCTGCATTCGGTGGTCCTGAAATTGATGCCTGACCAGGCGTATTACGCGGTGCTGGGCGCGATCTTCCTGTGGGGCATCTCGGGCTGGGCGTTCTATCCGGCTCAGCTCGCCAGCATCATCCGGATCGAACCGCAGGCCTCGATGATCGCACTCTCGCTGAATGCCTCGGCGATGTATCTCGGCTTCGCCATCGGCGGAGCGCTCGGCGGCGTGGTGCTTGCGGCGCTCTCGCCAACCGATCTCGGCTGGGTCGGCGGATCGAGCGTTGCGGCGTCGCTTCTGGTGCATCTCGCCCGGAGCTGGCAGGCCCGGCCAAAACCCGTGAAAATTGCCGGTTGATGGGCATTTTTCGGGGTTTCGCCGCCCCAAAAACTGGTCTATGACCCACCCGCGCGCGAGGGAACCCCCGCGCTCTCGGCTCAAGGGGACGCGCGGCGAGCGCGCCCTTTTTTTGTGCCTAAATTCCAGCCCGCGAGCGGTGATGCCCAAACGAACCGACATCTCGACCATCCTGATCATCGGCGCCGGTCCCATCGTGATCGGCCAGGCCTGCGAATTCGACTATTCCGGCACCCAGGCCTGCAAGACGCTGAGGGAAGAGGGCTACCGCATCGTCCTCGTCAATTCCAACCCGGCCACGATCATGACCGACCCGGAATTGGCCGATGCGACCTATATCGAGCCGATCACGCCGGAGATCGTCGCCAAGATCATCGAGAAGGAACGCCACGTCGTCCCCGGCGGCTTCGCGCTGCTGCCGACCATGGGCGGCCAGACCGCGCTGAACTGCGCGCTCTCGCTGCGCAAGCAGGGCACGCTGGACAAGTTCGACGTCGAGATGATCGGCGCGACCGCGGACGCGATCGACAAGGCCGAGGACCGTCAGCTCTTCCGCAACGCCATGGAGAAGATCGGGCTCCAGACGCCGAAGTCGCGGCTCGCCAACGCCTCGGCGCTGAAGAAGTCCTATCGCGACAAATACGTCGCCGAACGCGAGAAGCTGTCGGGCCACGCGCTTGAGGAGCTCGACCGACAGTGGTCGCTCGGCGAGAACGAACGCCGCAAGCACTATCAGCAGCATGCGCTCGGCGAAGCGCTGATGGCACTGTCCGAGATCGGACTGCCCGCGATCATCCGGCCTTCCTTCACGCTTGGCGGCACCGGCGGCGGCATCGCCTACAACAAGGAAGAATTCCTCGACATCATCGAGCGCGGCCTCGATGCGTCCCCCACCAACGAAGTCCTGATCGAGGAATCCGTTCTCGGCTGGAAAGAGTTCGAGATGGAGGTGGTGCGCGACAAGAAGGACAATTGCATCATCGTCTGCTCGATCGAGAACTTCGATCCGATGGGCGTGCACACCGGCGACTCCATTACCGTCGCGCCGGCGCTGACGCTGACGGACAAGGAATACCAGATCATGCGCGACGCCTCACTGGCGGTGCTGCGCGAGATCGGGGTGGAGACCGGCGGCTCCAACGTGCAGTTCGGCATCAACCCGGCCGACGGCCGCATGGTCGTGATCGAGATGAATCCGCGCGTGTCGCGCTCCTCGGCGCTGGCCTCGAAGGCAACGGGCTTCCCGATCGCCAAGGTCGCGGCCAAGCTCGCGATCGGCTACACGCTGGACGAGATCGCCAACGACATTACCGGCGGCGCGACACCGGCTTCGTTCGAGCCGACGATCGATTACGTGGTGACGAAGATCCCGCGTTTCGCCTTCGAGAAATTCCCGGGCGCCTCCTCCACGCTGACCACCTCGATGAAATCGGTCGGCGAAGTCATGGCGATCGGCCGCACGTTCCAGGAGAGCCTCCAGAAGGCCCTGCGCGGGCTCGAGACCGGTCTCACCGGCCTCGACGAGATCGAGATCGAGGGCCTCGGCCACGGCGACGACAAGAATGCGATCCGCGCGGCGCTCGGCACCCCGACGCCGAACCGGCTGTTGCAGGTCGCGCAGGCGATGCGGCTCGGCTGGTCCAACGAGGATATCTTCAACTCCTGCAAGATCGACCCGTGGTTCCTTGCCGAGATGCGCGTCATCGTCGACATGGAAGCCAAGATCAAGAAGAACGGCCTTCCGTCCAACGCCTTCGGCATGCGCAGCCTGAAGGCGATGGGCTTCTCGGACGCGCGGCTCGCCGTGCTCTCGGAAACCACGGAGGCCGAGGTCACGGCGAAGCGCCACGCGCTCGGCGTTCGTCCCGTGTTCAAGCGCATCGACACCTGCGCGGCCGAGTTCGCTTCGCCCACCGCCTATATGTACTCGACCTATGAGGCGCCATTCGCGGGCGCAGTTGCGGACGAGAGCGCGCCGTCGGACAAGAAAAAGGTCATCATCCTCGGCGGCGGCCCGAACCGCATCGGCCAGGGCATCGAGTTCGACTATTGCTGCTGCCACGCCTGCTTCGCGCTGCATGACGCTGGCTACGAATCCATCATGATCAACTGCAACCCGGAAACGGTGTCGACCGACTACGACACCGCCGACCGGCTCTATTTCGAGCCGCTCACCGCCGAGGACGTGCTGGAGATCATCGCGACCGAGCGCAGCAAGGGCACGCTGCATGGCGTGATCGTGCAGTTCGGCGGCCAGACGCCGCTGAAGCTCGCGCGTGCGCTGGAGGCGGCCGAAGTGCCGATCCTCGGCACCTCGCCCGACGCGATCGATCTCGCCGAGGACCGCGACCGCTTCAAGCGCGTGCTCGACAAGCTGCGGCTGAAGCAGCCGAAGAACGGCATCGCCTATTCGGTCGAGCAGGCCCGCCTCGTCTCCGCGGATCTCGGCCTGCCGCTGGTGGTGCGTCCGTCCTACGTGCTCGGCGGCCGCGCTATGCAGATCATCCGTGAGGAGAACCAGCTCAACGACTACCTGCTCGGCACGCTGCCGGAGCTCGTGCCGGCCGACGTCAAGGCGCGCTATCCGAACGACAAGACCGGGCAGATCAACACCGTGCTGGGCAAGAACCCGCTGCTGTTCGATCGTTATCTTTCCGACGCCACCGAGGTCGATGTCGATTGTCTCTGCGACGGCAAGGACGTCTTCATCGTCGGCATCATGGAGCACATCGAGGAAGCCGGCATCCATTCCGGCGACTCCGCCTGCTCGCTGCCGCCCTATTCGCTCGATGACAAGATGATCGAGGAGCTGGAGCGGCAGACCCGTGAGCTGGCGCTTGGCCTCGACGTCGTTGGCCTGATGAACGTGCAATACGCCATCAAGGACGGCGATATCTATGTGCTCGAGGTCAACCCGCGCGCCTCGCGCACCGTGCCGTTCGTCGCCAAGGTGATCGGCACGCCGGTCGCGAAGATCGCCGCGCGCATCATGGCCGGCGAGAAGCTCGCCGACTTCAAGCTCAGGAAGCGCGAGCTCAAGCATGTCGGCGTGAAGGAATCCGTGTTCCCGTTCGCGCGCTTCCCCGGCGTCGACACGGTGCTCGGCCCCGAGATGCGCTCGACCGGCGAGGTGATGGGCATCGACAGCTCCTTCGAGGTCGCATTCGCCAAGAGCCAGCTCGGCGGTGGCACGCCGGTACCAGGCAAGGGCACGGTATTCGTCTCGGTGCGCGAGAGCGACAAGCTTCGCATCACCGAGGCGGTGCGCCTGTTGCATTCGCTCGGCTTCAAGGTGTTGGCGACGTCGGGCACGCAGCGCTTCCTCACCGACCAGGGCATTCCGACCGAGAAGGTGAACAAGGTGCTGGAGGGCCGGCCGCACATCGTCGACGCCATCACCAACGGCGACATCCAGCTCGTCTTCAACACCACCGAAGGCCCGCAGGCGCTCGCCGACAGCCGTTCGCTGCGTCGCGCGGCCCTCTTGCATAAAGTGCCGTATTACACCACTCTTTCCGGGGCCGTGGCGGCCGCGCAGGGCATCCGCGCCTATCTGGGCGGGGACCTTGAGGTTCGTACCCTGCAGAGCTATTTTTCGGAAACCTGATCGTTGGTGGGGCGAAGCTTCCGCTAAGCGATTGGCAATGCAGCCACAATGGCCGGAGGAACTGTCCCGCCATGTGGTTGTTCTGTTCCGGCGCCAGACCCACATAACGTTCCGGTGGCTGCGTGTTCAGTCCCGGAAATAGTGTCGAATCATGGCTGCGACGCCCTTTCTTTTCGAGGGCGCGCAGCCGTAGAACGAGAGAAGCGATGGAAAAGGTTCCGATGACTCTGGCCGGTTTTACCGCGCTCGGGGAAGAATTGAAGCAGCGCCAGTCCGTGGACCGTCCGCGGATCATCGAACATATCGCGGAGGCGCGCTCACACGGAGACCTGTCGGAAAACGCGGAATACCACGCCGCGAAGGAAGAGCAGTCCCACAATGAGGGCCGCATCGCCGAGCTCGAGGACAAGCTCGCGCGCGCCGACATCATCGACATCTCGAAGCTGTCCGGCGACACCATCAAATTCGGCGCCACCGTGACGCTGGTCGATGAGGACACCGAGAAGAAGGCGGTGTGGCAGATCGTCGGCGAGGTCGAGGCCGACGCCAAGAAGGGCCGCATTTCCATCACCTCGCCGCTCGCGCGCGCGCTGATCGGCAAGAAGAAGGGCGCCACCGTCGAGGTCAACACGCCTGGCGGCGCCAAGGCCTATGAGATCACCAAGGTGGAGTGGCGGTAATTATTTGCCGTCACGTTTGACGATGATTTGAAAAGGCCGCGCATCGCGCGGCCTTTTTGTTGCGGCGTGTTTCGCGTCGTGAGGCGAGCTTGCGCCCTCACCACGCGTCATTGCGAGCGCAGCGAAGCAATCCAGAATCTTTCCGCGGAGACAGTCTGGATTGCTTCGCTACGCTCGCAATGATGGAGAAGACGGCTAGGCCAACTCGTTCGGGAGAGCCCCTCCCCCTCTCAGCGCGAGCGAAGCTCGTCGCGGCCCCGTCAGAACGGGGAGAGGGAGAGGAACGGCGAATAACGGGGAGACGGAGAAGACAGCAGGTCCTATCTCCGCCCCTTCACATCCAGCGGTACGGCGGCCTCGTATTTCGAATTGTGCAGCACGAGCGAGGTCCGCACGTTGCGCACATGGGGTGCCGCAGTCAGGTGCGTCACGAAATCCTGGAAGGTCGCCATGTCGGGCGCGACGCATTTGAGGATGAAGTCGACTTCGCCCGACAGCATCCAGCACTCGCGCACCAATGGCTCGGCGCGGACGAACTCCTCGAAGGCGCGCAGGTCGGCCTCGGCCTGGCTGGAGAGGTGCACGGCGGCGAACACCGTGACGTCGAAGCCGAGCTTTCGGGCGTCCAGGAGGCCGCGATAGCCGTGGATATAGCCTTCCTCCTCCAGCGCCCGGACGCGGCGCAGGCAGGGCGGCGGCGAAATTCCGACCCGTTTGGCCAGTTCGACATTGGTGATTCGACCGTCGGCCTGAATCTCGGCGAGAATTTTGAGATCGATCTCGTCTAGGTTCCGCGACACGTGATTGGAACTCCTGGCCTAGCGGCGGTATCGGGTGGGTCTGTCGCAATCCTCATAGCCGAGTCCGCATCGGGTGCGCAATTTTATTGCGCGTGCAACGCAATCGAGTTTTGTTCCCTGTTGGAAAAATCCGCCGATTGGGAATGCAATTCTTGCATAGCTCACCAGAAGGCTTAGATTAGCTCTGATATTTCAGCGCCTCCGCGACGCCCTCTTGGCACTTTCCGCGCCCGCGCTGCGAATCCCCCAAGAAAGGCGTCCGTGAAAATGCCCGCCCCTGTCCATGCAAAGGTCGTCATCATCGGCTCCGGCCCCGCCGGCTACGCGGCGGCGATCTACGCCGCGCGTGCGATGCTCGAGCCGATCCTGATCCAGGGCATCCAGCCGGGCGGCCAGCTCACCATCACCACCGACGTCGAGAACTACCCCGGCTTCGCCGACGTGATCCAGGGCCCCTGGCTGATGGAGCAGATGGAGAAACAGGCGCTGCACATGGGCACCCAGATCAAGACCGATCTGGTGACCAAGCTGGAGACCTCCCACCGTCCGTTCCGGCTCACCTGCGACTCCGGCGACGTCTATCTCGCCGATACCGTCATCCTCGCCACCGGCGCCCAGGCGCGCTGGCTCGGCATCCCGTCCGAGGAGACCTTCAAGGGTTTTGGTGTGTCGGCCTGCGCCACCTGCGACGGCTTCTTTTATCGCGGCAAGGAAGTGATGGTGGTGGGCGGCGGCAACACCGCGGTCGAAGAGGCGCTGTTCCTGACCAATTTCGCCTCCCGGGTCACGCTCGTGCACCGCCGTGACCACTTCCGCGCCGAGCGGATCCTTCAGGACCGCCTGTTCAAGCATCCCAAGATCAAGGTGGTCTGGGAGAGCGTCATCGACGAGATCTGCGGCGAGGCCAATCCGGGCAAGGTCACCCATGTCCGCCTCAAGAACGTCAAGACCGGCGCGCTCACCGAGGTGAAAGCCGACGGCGTGTTCATCGCCATCGGACATGCGCCGGCAACCGAGCTCGTGAAGGATCAGGTCAAGCTCAAACCGTCGGGCTATGTCGAGGTCGCCCCGAACTCGACCGCCACCTCGGTGCCCGGCCTGTTCGCCGCCGGCGACGTCGCCGACGAGACCTATCGCCAGGCCGTCACGGCCGCCGGCCTCGGCTGCATGGCAGCGCTCGAAGCCGAACGTTTCTTGGCCCTGCGCGCCAGTGAGCGCGCGGCAGCGGAATGATGACCATGGCTAGAACACGCGACGGATTTACGGACATGGACTGGGACAAGCTGAAGGTGTTTCACGCGGCGGCGGAAGCGGGCAGCTTCACGCATGCGGGAGAACAGCTCGGCCTGTCGCAATCGGCGGTCTCGCGGCAGGTCAGCGCGCTGGAACAGGAGCTCTCGGTTTCGCTGTTCCACCGCCACGCCCGCGGCCTGATCCTCACCGAGCAGGGCGACCTGCTGTTCCGCACCGCGCATGACGTGTTCATGCAGCTCCAGGCCGCGCGTGCGAAATTGACCGACAGCCGCGAGCGGCCGAGCGGCGATCTCAAGATCACCACCACGCCCGGCGTCGGCATCAACTGGCTGATCCCGCGACTCGGCGAATTCACCGCGCTCTATCCGGAGATCCGGATCTCGCTGATCGTCACCGACGAGGAGCTGGATCTGTCGATGCGCGAGGCTGACGTCGCGATCCGCACCCGCAAGCCGACGCAGCCCGATCTCATCCAGCGCAAGCTGTTCGCGATGGGCTTCCACGCCTATTGCTCGCCGGAATACATCAAGCGCTTCGGCACGCCGCGCACGCTGGAGGAGCTCGACTCCCACCGCATCATCACGCTCAGCGACGGCAACTTCGCGCCGCATCTTCAGAACCGCAACTGGCTGATCGAAGCCGGGCGCAACGGCAGCGGTCCGCGCGAAGCGTACTTCAAGGTCAACAACATCCTGGGCCTCGTGCGCGCCTGTCAGCAGGGCCTCGGCATCGCCGCGCTGCCGGATTACCTCGTCGAGGAAAACAGCCGCCTGGTGCAACTGTTCGGCGAGTCGGATTCGATCCAGCTTGATACGTATTTCGTTTATCCCGAAGAGCTGAAGACGGTCGCGCGCGTGCAGGTGTTCCGCGACTTCGTGGTGAGCAAGGCGCAGCGCTGGCCGTCCTGATTTCCGCATGTCTGACATGCGACCTCGGCGGTTGCTGCAAGGCTCAGGGCAAGCCCATAATGTTTGCACGCTGAGCCTTCGCGTTGCGCATTTGTCCCCCTCCTCCAGTGGCGCGGGAGTTCAGTAATCCCTCTTGGAAGGTGATTGTGTCGGCCTCACGTGGCCAATACCTAAGCCGGGCTCATTGGGCCCGGCTTTTTTTCGTCAAATTGGGTATTCGCCCTCCGCGTGTATTGACAGTTCCAGGCATACCCCGCATCATTTGCCAATGATCACGAAGTCGTGCGCAGTTGTCTCGAAAAAAGGCCCCCATCCGGGGACCTCGGAATTTTGCGCGCGCTAGCCAAGCTTCGTCATCGTCGCAATCCCGAAAACCCCGCCACCTGGACGGGGTTTTTTCATGTGCCCTCCGTCTCAGGTCAATCTGACAAGGAGATGGAACATGACCGGTCTACGAGAACATCTGCAAGGGCTCTGGCTGCCGCTGGTGACGCCGTTTCGCGACGGCCGTCTCGACGAGACGTCGCTGCGGCGGCTGACGCGGCACTACACGGCGCAAGCGGTCGACGGCTACATCCTCGGCGCGACCTCCGGCGAAGGCATGACGCTGCGGGACGCCGAGCTCGAACGCCTCGTCGCTACCGTGCGCGACGAGATGGCGGCCGGCCGCCGCACGGTGCCGATCTGCCTTGGCCTCTCCGGCGCGGACACCTCGCGGCTCAAGGATCGGCTCGACGAGACCGCGGACTGGCCGATCGACGGCTATCTGATCGCGAGCCCCTACTACGTGCGGCCGTCGCAGCGCGGATTGCTTGCGCATTTCGAAGCGCTCGCCGATCACGCCGCCTGGCCGCTTGCGCTCTACAACATCCCCTATCGCACCTCGGTCAACGTCACCAACCAGACGCTGCTGCGGCTTGCCGAGCATCCGAACATCGTCGGCCTGAAGGATTGCGGCGCGAGCCGCGAGCAATCGATCGCGCTGCTCCGCGACCGGCCGAAGGGCTTCCGCGTGCTCACCGGCGAGGACGCCAATTATCACGAGGCGCTCACCGACGGCGCCGACGGCGGCATCCTGCTCTCCGCCCATCTCGAGACCGCAGCCTTCGCCGCCATCTACACTGAGCTGAAGCGCGGCAACGCCAGCGCGGCGCTGGCGCGCTGGCAAGACGTCGCGGAGCTGACGCGCCTGTTGTTCGCTGAACCGAGTCCGGCGCCGGCGAAGTACTGGCTATGGCGAACGGGTCTGATCGACAGCCCCGAAGTGCGCCTGCCGATGGTGGAGGTGAGCAGCGAGCTCGCCGCCACACTCGATCACGAGATCGAACGACGGGTGAAAGTCGCGGCGTAGCTCTTCCCTCGCCTCTCCACCGCGCACGCTGCCGTCCCTTCTCCCCTTGTGGGAGAAGGTGGCGCGCACATCGTGCGCGCCGGATGAGGGGTTTAGCTCCGCACACTCACTGCAGCAGATCAGTTCGCGGAGAGAGACCCCTCACCCGTCTCGACGCTCCGCGGCGAGCCACCCTCTCCCACAAGGGGAGAGGGGAAGAAGCGCTCTTGGTTAACCCCACCCCAACCGCCTTCGCAGCCGCGGCATGGCGCGTCCACGTCCCGTTTGCGCAACCGCGCCTATCGTCTTCACCGAAGACCTTCCGAAGGGGGAAAAACCATGGGGCATCGAACCCGGCCTACGGCCGCGCGCCAATTCGCGCCCGCCGATCTCTTGCAGGGAATTCTGGTGGTGTCGTCGTTCGGCTTCTGGGCCGTGATGCTCGGCCTGCTGTCGGTCCTGCTGTTTCGCGTTTGGCTCGTGGGCTGACAAAGGCCCAGCGCGGATGGTTAATCCGCGGGTAGCATCTGTGTTCAAATGCCAACGCAGTTGCGATCCGGAATCTTAAAACCTCTCGCGTATCACCTGGGCCCATAAGCGAAGAAATCGCGGGGGCGTTTGTGAATAGTCAGAACGATATGGCGTCGCATTACGACGCCGGACAGCAAGGCTTTACCACCGAGGACATTCTCTGGTCCGTCGGCATCTGGTCGGTGATCCTGACCCTGTCGCCGGTGATCGTGTTCTACATGCTGATGGTGGCGTAACCCGCCTCCACCGGACTTCGGACACGCAAAACGCGCGGCTTGTCCGCGCGTTTTTCGTCCGGGAAACGCAATAATGAAACTAAGCCGCCTGCTTGTGCATTGCGCCGGATGCCGACGCCGTGCCGCGAATAGCCTTCACTGAACGCTCGATCGCCGCCCACAGCCTCGCAATTTCCTGAGCCGCACGGCTCTCGGCCTGATACTCCCGCGCGCCCTCGCCATGGCTCAGCGCCATCAGGAGGTCGGAACGGTTGGTGATCTGGCCGCCCCACACCGGTGCGCGGAACTTCGCCAGCGCCTCGCGGGCGATGGTGACGATCGGACTCTCGGCGTCATCACGACGGGCCGGCGCACCGTTCAGCACGACCGCGTAGGGCTTGCGCGCCGCGCGGCACATCTGAATCGTTTCCTGCACCGCGTTGACGTCGAACACGCCGGGACGCGCCGGAATGATGACCATGGTCGCGTTCCTGATCGCGTCGTCGACGACGGCCGACAGATTCGGCGGCGTGTCGATCAACACCCATTCATATCCGTCGCGCTTGGCAGCGGAGACGATGCCGCTGACGGAGTTCACTGCTGCCTTGATCGGCGGCTCGTTGGTGCCACGCAGCTTGTGCCACAGCGTGAGCGACCCCTGCGGATCGGCATCGACGAGCAGAATGGGCTTGGTCGCCTTGATCTGCGCGGCAAGATGAGCAGCCAGGGTACTCTTGCCCGAGCCGCCTTTACGCGATGCAAAAACAATAACGTTCATACCTCTGGCCTCCAGATTGACCCCAGACCACGAAAATGAATCACCGCGCTGATTCGTGAAAGAAAAATTTACCGGGAGTTGCGTCGCCGCCACGAAATAACAAGGCGTGTTGGCTTTTGAGTCACACTGCTTCGCGCGACGCGGATACGAACAGCAATGAATCGCCTGTCACACCAGCATTTCGTGCGCTTTTTGAGCAGCAATGCGGGAAAGAGTGGAATGCAACCTCGCCGCGCAAATCCTGATGCGGCTCTTTTCCGCCGATCGCAATGGGTAATTGCTGCAGCCACCCGCGTGGGGCGTGAACAAAAGGAGTCCTTAGGCTGTCGCGAAGCTGATGCCCTGAGTCATTTTGACTGAGGGTCCTCCGCCTCTCCACAATCGGATGAAAGGTCCCACGTTGAATCTCGGGGTGCAGGCATCTCCTCGCCGTCAGGACCAGGCTCCGCGCAAGCGACACCAAAACGCGAATGCCCGGGACAGGCCCGGGCATGTGTCTGCGGATGAGCGGTGCAGCAGGGCGCTCAGGTCTCGTCGGCCTTTTTCTTCTTGCTCGCCTTCGACGCCGGCTTGGTGCTCTTCCTCGCGGTATGCGGCTTGATGTCGGCCGGCCGGCCGGCGCGGACCTCGCCCGGCTCCGGCCCCTGCCGGAAGAACACCCGGCATGGCGGCGAGAGCTGCGCCTTCTTCTGGACCATGCAGGCGGTGATGGCATCGACGTTTGGAACGAACTCGCCGCACAGCCGCATCGCATCCGGCGAGCAGGCCTGCTGCTGTTCGGGAGTGTAGGCGAAGCCAGCGCCGGGCTGGATCAGGATGGCCAGGGCAATCCCGGAGATTGCAGCAGCCAGGGACTTCTCAAAGCGGAACGCCGGCATTGATCCCCCCAAATTGTCTTGTCGGAGGGAATAGTGGGTGAACGCCCGTTCGTTGGCAACCGAGCCCTGATGCGAAAACCGCGACCTGTGCGCTCCGGGCAACAGGCAGTCAGCCCAGCACCGGCCAGACCGGCGGCACCAACGCGCCGAGGCTGGTGGGTCACACCGCATTCTCCGCTGTCGTCACCCGCCTGGCGCGGATGCGCACTGGGGCGGGTGACCCAGTATTCCAGAGACGCCTGAAGTTCCCCGAGGAGCCGCGGCGTACTGGATCCCCCGCCTTCGCGGGGGATGACAGCTGTGTGCGGGGACAAAGTGAAGCGATGCCCGGTAGCCGATCGATCCATCCCGGGCAAGACTCCGCGGTGCGCGGCTAACCCTTTGGAAGAACTGGCGAGATCGGGTGGGGCCTAGAGCTTCGGTGACCGTCCGACAAAAAATGCGAAAACAACCCCATGCAAAGTAGCCAATGGGACCGAAGCGGCTTTTTGCGGATTTTACGAAGCCCCTTTGACATGTCGGGCAAAACAGCGGCATGATGCCATGATCGAGGGCGCGTGGGGGTGGTCAGCGGATATCCCCATGATGTGAGGACCGCATGGCCACCGTGTTGATCGTCGCGCCGGTCTTTGCCCTGATCGCGGCCGGCTATGCGGCGGTGCTGTTTCGCTTCGTCTCCGAGACCGCGCACAAGGGCATTTCCGAATTCGCCTTCAGCATTGCCATCCCGGCCCTGCTGTTCCGCACCATCGTCGTCTCGGAATTCCCGCACCTGAGCGCCTTCCGGATGTGGGGCGCCTATTACGGGGCGCTGGCGATCACCTGGATCGCGGCGCTGGCGCTGTCGGCCCTGCTGCGCGAGGACCGTGAGGACGGCGTGGTCTTCGCGATCGGGTCGGTCTACGGCAACATCGTGATGCTCGGCATTCCGCTCACGCTCTCGGCGCTGGGAAACGAGGCGGCGGGGCCGATGGCGCTGATCCTGTCGGTGAACACGCCGCTGCTCTGGCTCTGCGGCACGCTGCAAATGGAATGGACCGGTCGCAAGCAGACGGGCTCGGCCCTGTCGATCATTCTGCCGGTGCTGCTGGATCTTTCGCGCAACCCGATCATGCTGGCGATCGGCTTCGGCCTCGTCTGGCGCTTCACCGGCTTTGGCCTCAATCCCGTCGTCGACAGGACGATCGAGCTACTCGCGCAGGCGGGATCGCCCGCAGCGCTGATCGCGCTCGGCATCAATCTGTTCCGCTTCGAGGTCAAGGGCGAGAAGCTCGGCATCGTCGTCATGTGCGCGCTAAAACAGCTGGCGATGCCGGCGGCCGCCTTCCTGCTGGCAAAGCTCTTGGACCTGCCGCCGCTAGCGGCCGGCGTGGTCGTGCTGTTCGCGGCGATGCCGACCGGTGCGAACGCGTATATCTTTGCGGTTCAGTATCAGCGGCTGGTGAACCCGGTGTCGGGAGCGGTTGCGCTGGGCACGCTGCTGGCGGCGGCGACGTTACCGGTGGTGGTGGTGGTGATCGTGGCGGGGTTGAATTAGGGCGTGTACTGATAAGACAATGTCGGCTCCTGAGGGTCGAGCGGAAATCCTCTGATCGGTTGGAGCATTGCTGCTAGTGACCCGCAGCGGATTTTCTGCCGACATCGAATTGAGCTTGAGGTGCGCTCAAAGCGGTAGTTGAACTGGGTCCTATCTTCGACCAAGATTTGTTATCCGCACCTTGGGATGACCTGCGATGGAGCAAGAAGCCAGCAACACGAGCGGCGACAGGGAGACTAAGACGGAGAGGCTCGCGCTGGATTGGGAGCGCCTTCGGTTCGACCGGAAGAAAGCCGCGATAGAGTTTCGGCTGAAACGTGAAGAACTGGCGGGCGCTCGAGACAAAGAATGGAAAGAGTTGCTTGCCAACCCATTCACCCTCGCGATCGTGGGTGGTTTCATCACCGTCATGAGTACAATTATCTCAAATCATCTCACCGCATCTGCAAACGTTGAGCTTGAAGGTACCAAGGCACAGCTCGCCGCAAGGGCCGAGACCGCCAAAGCAGAGGCGGCAGCGCAAGCCGCAAAGCAGGCGCTTCAGGCTGATCTCATAAAAAAGTTTGTTGAAAGTCCGAAAACCCAAACGGTACGAGACAATCTTAAATTCCTGGTCGACGCTGGCTTGTTGCCGGACTATGCAGCGAAAATCAGTGCGTACCTCAAGAATAATCCCGATGCCGCCCCCCAGGTAGGAACTACATCTGAGCCGCGTCCTCCGGTGATCGGCGGAACCCTAAACTCTGGCGTGGCTTGGCCTTGGTTAGTTGGGTTAAAATTGACCGGAGCTCCCGTTGCCACGCTCTTTTGTCAGGGCACGGTAATTGGTCCGCACACGGTACTAACGGTTGCCCACTGCGTTTCTGGCTTTAACGGGTCAACCCCTGCGGTTTCGATAGTGCTTGCAAACGCAGAGGGAACCAAAAAAGAGGTACAGGTTGCGAAGGTTTTTGTGCATCCGTCGTTCTCGACGGATCCAGTACCGCGGAACAACATCGCTATCCTCGACCTAAAAGAGTCATTGCCGCCCCCATACGTGACGCTATCGCGAGCGAAAGCAACTGACCCAGCCCCTGGGACTGTAGTGATGGTTGCAGCAATAGCCTCAAAGGACTTTGCTTTCTTAGAAGCCCAAATTCCCATTGTTGAAGACAAGGTGTGCTTGGCGAGTATGAGTAAGGATATTGATCCGACTAGCAACGTATGTGCTGGCTTTGCAGCTGGCGGAGTTGACTCTTGCCAGGGGTCAAGCGGAGGACCGCTCGCCGCCGTTGATAAAGCGGGCCGCAAGTATCAGATTGGAATTACGAGTTGGGGTGAAGATTGCGCAAAGCCAAATAAGTATGGCGTCTATACTCGCGTCTCGGCATTTACGGATTGGATAAAGCAAGTCGTTCCTGATTTGCCAACCGACACTAGTGTCGCGTCGAAGCCGTAATCAGGACGCAGTGGTCGCATTTCTATGGATTACGTTGCAATTTGGAAGACGGTATGACCGGCGCGTCACCGCTTCTGGCCCATCGGCGACCCCCGGCAATGTCTGCTTTTGTACCGCTGTTGAGGATGAGCGGACATCTGGGCCGCCCAAATTAAGCGCTTGAGTTATGAGTACACGCCCCTAGCTAGTTTAGGGCGTGTACTCATAAGACAATGTCGGCTCCTGGGGGCCGAGCGGAAATCTTCTGATCGGTTGGAGCATTGCTGCTAGTGATCCAGAGCAGTCGATTGGTTTGCTCAGGCGAACATTAGTTCTTGATGAAGATCCTGCATCATTGGAGAGGACAGGCACAGAACGGGTACCCCGAACGCGAACGTGACGACGTTACTTCCATGGTTCTGACCACGGCATACCCTGATGGTCAGGGATTGCGCCGCGAGAACGAAACAGCATATGCGGCACCGCGGATGTCAATCAGCGGATCATCGGACTGCTCGATTCCATCGGTGAGCTGTCCCGGTAGAAACAGTAATCTTTTCTGGGCCTCGACACTGTTCGCTGCTGCCCTGTCGATCGTCAGCACTCCAAGCTCTACCACCTTACGATTGTCGGGCCAGGGCTTCGCCGGATCCTTCGTGGAATCGTCCGCCGCAGCGAGTTGTGCCTTGTAGTGAAAAATCACCGGTCCCCGCTTCAGGCGTTCTGGCAACTCTTCCATCAAGAAGTCCGGTGCTCGTTTCGCAGCGTCAGACTTATCCAGATGAACGACGTTCTCGGGCAGCATCTGATAACGGACCGCCTGCCTCTCACCCGCTTTGTTGACGAAAACGAACGCATCAATGCCGAAGTATTCTTCGTCGGCGAAGCTGTCTGGCGTGGCCACGGTGCTGAAGGCGGCAGGAACCGAGGGGTGGCTCGCCGCGAACTGTTCGGATTTCGTCGGCTTGGTAGCACTCGGCGGGCTCTCCGACAGCGCCAATAGCAGGTCGCGAAACTCTTCGCCCGTAGACACAGGGAAGAACTTGAGGGAATTGATCACAATGTCGGTGTCGCTGCCGTCCGGCAGATGGAACTTCACAGCCATCCCGTGCGGGTTGGCGTCTTTGGACCCATCCGGCAGGTTCGGTACCCCGTGGAATCCGAGAAGCGCACCGTCACGGGGATCGTGCCGCCGTTGAAAAGGGCCGCTCGGCTTAGCTCTGCGGCTTCCGGAGATGCTTTGAAACTACCCTCGACCACGATGCCTTTAGCATGATTGGCACGAAATCCGGGATGTACCCCGAATACCTTGTTCATTGCATTGACGAGCTGTTCCTCGAGGGGCTGGTCTTGCGCCAGTGCAACGACGGGCAAGGCAAAACCCAACCCAACTAGCGCAGCAACGACTGTGCGGTTTGTCATAGGGGACCTCCTATGTAAGGCGCAAGCAGTATAGCACCAAGAAGCTGGCCTATGGGCGAGTTCAGTCTCGGCATGAGTCAGTCAGCGGAGCGCATTGCGCCGGCGAGGCGATGGAATAGGTAGAGTGCACTGGCCCACCGGCGACCTCCGGCGATGTCCGCTCCTGTGCCGCTGTTGAGGGATGAGCGGACATCTGGGCCGCCGAAATTAAGCGCTTGAGTGATGAGTACACGCCCTAGCTAGTCCGCGGACTAGGGTCCAGACTCAATTGATCCAATAGGCGACGATGGCTGCGATGTGGACGGCAGCCAAGAAGTTTCTGGCGAGTTTATCGTAACGAGTTGCGACACGCCTGAAATCCTTGAGCCGGCAGAAGCAACGCTCGATAACATTGCGCCCTTTATAGATGCGCTTGCTGAAGTTGTGGAAGGTCACCCTGTTGGATTTGTTTGGAATGACGGGCTTGGCGCCACGATTGACGATTTCGGCGCGAAAGCCGTCGCCGTCGTAGCCTTTGTCCCCAATGAGGGCAGACATGGGCGGCGCGAGTTCCAAAAGGGCCGGCGCTGCGGCAATATCTGCGTCCTGGCCCGGAGTGAGATGAAATGCGCAGGGTTTGCAATCAGGGTCGCTCAGCGCGTGGATTTTCGTGGTCCGCCCGCCGCGCGAGCGGCCGATCGCCTGTTCATGTTCCCCCCTTTTCCGCCGCTCGCCGAGCGATGCGCCTTGATCGAGGTGGAGTCGATGGACAAAGTCACGCCATCCTTGCCGCAGCGGGCGAGCGCTTCAAAGATCGCCTGCCAATGTCCGCGCTTGGCCCAGCGATTGAACCGATTGTAGATCGTCGTGTAAGGACCAAAGTCGGGCGGGCAATCGCGCCAGCGCGCGCCACACTGAAGCATGTGGATGATACCGCTGATGATGCGTCGATCATCTTCGCGCTCCGGTCCGGTCTGGTTCGTTGGCAGATGCGGCTTTATCTGAGCCCACTGCTTGTCGTTGAGCCAGAACAGCCCCTTGCGCATCAAAGCCCCCGTGCCGAATCAGTTCGGGTGCAAGAGAATCAGAGCGCGCTAATTAGGTACAGACCCTA
>NZ_LUUB01000076.1:32500-34746 GCF_001641635.1 Bradyrhizobium centrolobii | reverse complement strand
TGATGCTCCTCACCTTGTTGAGTGACACAACAGTCGACACCGGTCGATTGGAGTCATTCATCGTCGGTAGGGGTGTCGGAACCCTTCCTCTCAGGAAGGTTGGGGCCTCTCCGGTCCCGGGCTGTTTGACAAGTGAAGATGAAGAAAGAGAAACGTGGACGGCGGAGTCCTTGCGGGTCTTGTTTCTGAAAAGCTTCGGCTTTTCTGATCGAGGCCGGACGAAAGACTTCGGCGGTACACGTTTCAAAGGTAACACCATGACCTCTTGATTGAGGTCAGTTCGCAAGCGATGTGAATCGCTTCGCGAGTATGGTGGGACCTCGTCAAACGTTGTGATCAGCCGGTTCAAAGTTCAAGTCCAACTTGAGAGTTTGATCCTGGCTCAGAGCGAACGCTGGCGGCAGGCTTAACACATGCAAGTCGAGCGGGCGTAGCAATACGTCAGCGGCAGACGGGTGAGTAACGCGTGGGAACGTACCTTTTGGTTCGGAACAACACAGGGAAACTTGTGCTAATACCGGATAAGCCCTTACGGGGAAAGATTTATCGCCGAAAGATCGGCCCGCGTCTGATTAGCTAGTTGGTGAGGTAATGGCTCACCAAGGCGACGATCAGTAGCTGGTCTGAGAGGATGATCAGCCACATTGGGACTGAGACACGGCCCAAACTCCTACGGGAGGCAGCAGTGGGGAATATTGGACAATGGGGGCAACCCTGATCCAGCCATGCCGCGTGAGTGATGAAGGCCCTAGGGTTGTAAAGCTCTTTTGTGCGGGAAGATAATGACGGTACCGCAAGAATAAGCCCCGGCTAACTTCGTGCCAGCAGCCGCGGTAATACGAAGGGGGCTAGCGTTGCTCGGAATCACTGGGCGTAAAGGGTGCGTAGGCGGGTTTTTAAGTCAGGGGTGAAATCCTGGAGCTCAACTCCAGAACTGCCTTTGATACTGAAGATCTTGAGTCCGGGAGAGGTGAGTGGAACTGCGAGTGTAGAGGTGAAATTCGTAGATATTCGCAAGAACACCAGTGGCGAAGGCGGCTCACTGGCCCGGTACTGACGCTGAGGCACGAAAGCGTGGGGAGCAAACAGGATTAGATACCCTGGTAGTCCACGCCGTAAACGATGAATGCCAGCCGTTAGTGGGTTTACTCACTAGTGGCGCAGCTAACGCTTTAAGCATTCCGCCTGGGGAGTACGGTCGCAAGATTAAAACTCAAAGGAATTGACGGGGGCCCGCACAAGCGGTGGAGCATGTGGTTTAATTCGACGCAACGCGCAGAACCTTACCAGCCCTTGACATCCCGGTCGCGGACTCCAGAGACGGAGTTCTTCAGTTCGGCTGGACCGGAGACAGGTGCTGCATGGCTGTCGTCAGCTCGTGTCGTGAGATGTTGGGTTAAGTCCCGCAACGAGCGCAACCCCCGTCCTTAGTTGCTACCATTTAGTTGAGCACTCTAAGGAGACTGCCGGTGATAAGCCGCGAGGAAGGTGGGGATGACGTCAAGTCCTCATGGCCCTTACGGGCTGGGCTACACACGTGCTACAATGGCGGTGACAATGGGATGCGAAGACGCAAGTCCTGGCAAATCTCAAAAAGCCGTCTCAGTTCGGATTGGGCTCTGCAACTCGAGCCCATGAAGTTGGAATCGCTAGTAATCGTGGATCAGCACGCCACGGTGAATACGTTCCCGGGCCTTGTACACACCGCCCGTCACACCATGGGAGTTGGCTTTACCTGAAGACGGTGCGCTAACCAGCAATGGAGGCAGCCGGCCACGGTAGGGTCAGCGACTGGGGTGAAGTCGTAACAAGGTAGCCGTAGGGGAACCTGCGGCTGGATCACCTCCTTTCTAAGGATGGTCCTTCAGCGAGCTCACGCTCACTATCGGACCGTTTTAGAAACATCAGGGGCCAACAGATCGCCAGATCGTTGAGCTCCATTGGCGGGATTTCGCCGTCTTCGTTTCTCTTTCTTCGCGGACGAACACGCGCCGGGGCTGCGCTGTGCGATTGCATTCGGCGCGTGTCGGCGGCGTGCACGCGAGCAGGGCCCTAGTCCTTGAGAGGATAGCGTTAGGGGCTTGTAGCTCAGTTGGTTAGAGCGCGCGCTTGATAAGCGTGAGGTCGGAAGTTCAAGTCTTCCCAGGCCCACCACTTTCATCGAGTGAGCATTCGTCTTCTGGTTACGGGGCCATAGCTCAGCTGGGAGAGCGCGTGCTTTGCAAGCATGAGGTCGTCGGTTCGAT
>NZ_LUUB01000076.1:0-27500 GCF_001641635.1 Bradyrhizobium centrolobii | reverse complement strand
CTCGATCGCAGCCTGATAGTGCTTCGGCAGCGCGTTCCACTTGTCGAGATTCATCACGTTGTGGCCCTGGCCGGTGCCTTCCCACCAGCCGGGATAGTAATAGTACTTCGCGACCTTCACGAAGCCGAGCTTCTCGTCGTCATAGGGACCGACCCATTCGGCGGCGTCGATGGTGCCCTTCTCAAGCGCTGGATAGATGTCGCCGCCTGCGATCTGCTGCGGCACGCCGCCGACCTTGGCGATGATCGTGCCGGCGAAGCCGCCGACGCGGAATTTCAGGCCCTGGAAATCCGCCATCGACTTGATCTCTTTTCGGAACCAGCCGCCCATCTGGGCGCCGGTCGAGCCGGTCGGAATGCCGATCGCGTTGTGCTCCTTGAGCAGATTGTTGAGCAGGTCCTGCCCGCCGCCCCACAACAGCCAGGAGATGTGTTGCCGCGTGTTGAGCCCAAACGGCAGCGAGGTGCCGAAGGTGAAAGCAGGGTTCTTGCCCCAGTAGTAGTAGAGCGCGGTATTGCCGATCTCGACCGTGCCGTTCGAGACCGCATCGAGGACCTGCAGGCCCGGGACGATCTCGCCCGCGGCGAAGGGCTGGATCTGGAAGCGATTGTCGGTGACCTCGGCGACGCGCTTGCAAAAATATTCGCAGCCGCCGTAGAGCGTATCAAGCGCCTTCGGCCAGCTCGCGGCGAGCCGCCATTTCACCTCCGGCATCGATTGCGCGACAGCCGGCGCAGCGACCGCACTCGCGGCAAGGCCCAATCCGCCTGCCGTCAAGAATTTACGACGTTCCATGCGTTTCCCCTCTCTGTGATGTCGAGTCCTCGACGAGGGATCGCGATCTTGGCGCCGCTTTGGACTTCGCCGGTGGCCGACGTTTCTTGGCGTCCGAAATTCAGTATTCCCGGATCGCGTTCAGGATGACGAAAGGGAATAGGCAAATCAAGCGCGCTTTGGTGGCGCTGTCATTCAATGCTGCGCTGCGAACGCCGCTTCCATGGCCTTGCGCACCTTCACCGTCTCGTTGTTGGCGTCGAACTCGACGTCGCTCCAGCGCACGATCGCGCCGTGCGCGACGTCATGTCTCAGCTTCAGGCGATGCGCGAGGCCGATCGGCAGCGCGCCGTCCCTGAGGCTTGCGGCCGCCGGCACCAGCTTGCCCCACACGGTGTAACCGCCTTCGCCATCCAGCATCTCGCCGGCGCGCAAAGGCCGCTTGGCGACCGCGGCGACGTCGCCGCGAAAACCAGAGGCCTGTCCGGTCGGCTCGTTCCGCAGCGCCGCCGACAGGATCGAGATGTTCAGCTCAAGCCCGATCAGATGATACGGCTTGTACATCGCGGCGAAGCGTCCGCTCGCGTCGGTCTTCAGGCCGTACTGCTTGAAGCAGTCGGCGGCGTAGTCGTTCGGCGCCTCCAGCACGACGTACACGCCCCAGCGCAGGTCGCGAAACACCGGCCGGCCGTCGCGCTCCAGCGATGACACGACCTCCACCATACCGGATCTCTCCAGTACGCCGCCTTTGTCGCGCGGACGCATGACGTGCGGCAGATCGTCGACGCCGCAAGGCGGAAACAGGAGCCCGTCCGTGGGCACGTCGAGCCCGCAGGCATTGGCGATGGCTGCCATCTCGATCGCCGATTTGGTGCCATCGAGAAAGGAGTTGAACATCTGCGGATTCATGCCGGCCGACTGCGCCTCGCCTGCGGTCAAGCCGTAATGCTGCCAGACATTGTCCGGCGTCACGTCATGATAGGCCGGCAGATATTTCGTACCCTTGCCGGCGGCGACGACGCGAAAGCCGGTGGCGCGCGCCCAGTCAACCATTTCGGCCGTCAGCGCCGGCTGGTCGCCATAGGCGAGCGAATAGACGACGCCCGCTTTGCGCGCTTCCTCCGCCAGGAGCGCACCGGCCAGCACGTCGGCCTCGACATTCACCATCACGATATGCTTGCCGGCCGCGATCGCGGCGCGCGCGTGTTTGATGCCGACGGCCGGATTACCGGTCGCTTCCACCACCACATCCATCGCGCCGCCGGCAATGGCGCGCGCGCCGTCATCGGTGAAGGTGGTCGCGGCGATGCGCGCTGCGTCCCAGCCGACGGTGCGGCAGGCTTCGCGCGCGCGGTCGCGATCGATATCGACGATGATGGGCACCTCTAAGCCCGGCACGTGCGGCACCTGTGCCAGGAACATCGAGCCGAATTTGCCGGCGCCGATCAGTGCCACGCGCACGGGCTTTCCGGCAGCGGCGCGAGCTTGGAGGAGGCGGAAGAGGTTCATGGGGGGAATGTCCGTAAGTACAACCGATTACCATTCGTCATTCCGGGGCGCGACGAAGTCGCGAGCCCGGAATCCATTCATCCGCGTCCTCCGCGGCGCGACGGATTCCGGGCTCGACGCTCACGCGTCGCCCCGGAATGACAGCGTAAGCTACTCCGCCGCCTGCCGCGGCGCACGGGCAAGGCGCAGCAGCGCGTCGTCGTCCACCGTCTTGATCGGCGTGAAATCGCGGTGCGCGATGTACTCCGGCCGCGT
The DNA here is from genome assembly GCF_001641635.1 of Bradyrhizobium centrolobii. Taxonomy (GTDB): domain Bacteria; phylum Pseudomonadota; class Alphaproteobacteria; order Rhizobiales; family Xanthobacteraceae; genus Bradyrhizobium; species Bradyrhizobium centrolobii. The sequence goes on along the minus strand of NZ_LUUB01000076.1, from coordinate 24,962 downwards.
CGGCGTGCGGATGTAGTTCGAGACCGCGTTCAGAGTCAGGTACACGATCTTGCGGGGGTAGGGCGTGATGTTGCCGCTCGAGCCGTGCACGAGATTGCCGTGGAACATCAGCATGCCGCCGGGCTGGCCGGTCGGCGCCACGATGCCGCCCTGCTTCACCAGCCGCGTGACGGTCTCCTCATCGAGTGTCCACAGCGGGTAGGACGTGGTGGCAAGATCGTGCGAGGCCTCGAGATCGCCGGCGTTCTGGCTGCGCGGCACCAGCATCAGGGGACCGTTGATCGGCATCACCTCGTCGAGGAAGATCGCGATGTTCATCGCGCGCGGCTCCGGCATGCCGTCGTCGCGCTTCCAGGTGCCGTAGTCCTGGTGCCATTGCCAGACATCGCCGGTGAAGGCCGATTTCGCGTTGATCTTGAACTGGTGCATGTAGACCGGCTCGCCGAAGACCTGCTCGACCGGCTCGATCATGCGCGGATGCGCGCCGAGGACCCTGAACGCCTCGTTGTAGAGATGCGCGGCAAAGGCGGTGCGGGGCGCGCCGCTTTTCTCGCGCCAGACCTCGGGGCGGTCAGCGTCGTAGATGCCGATCGCCTCGCGCGCGAGGAAGTCGACCTCTTCCTGTCTGAACAGTTCGGGGAGAAACAGCCAGCCCTCGCGATGGAAGAACTCCAATTGCTCCTGGGTCAGTTTCATGGGTCGTCCTCCTGTTGATTATTGTTGTCATTCCGGGGCGATGCGAAGCATCGAACCCGGAATCCATTTATCCGCAGTCTCTGTGGCCCGATGGATTCCGGGCTCGACGCTTCGCGTCGCCCCGGAGTGACGGCATCGCTAAGCTGCCGCTTCTTCCGTCGCTTTCAATCTCTCCTCAGTCATCCGTCCTGCCGTCTGCGCATGCGCAAGCGCCGCGCCTTCGGCCTCCTTTGCCTCGCCGGCGAGAATGTGTCCGGCGATCGTCGCATGCTCGGCCCAGGCGCTGTCGCGATAGTCGAGCTCGGAGAGCACCGTCGCCATCGAGCGGCGCATGTGCGGCCATTGCGGCGCAATCGTCTCCTCGATCACGGGATTGCCGGCGAGGTGATAGATCGCGCCGTGAAACTCGACATCGAGCGCGATCAGCTCGTTCAATGGCGTCTTGCGATTGGTGGCGCGTCCGGCCCGCAGCGCGGCTGCGAGCCGCGCGCGCCCCGCCGCATCGCTTGCCGCGCGCTCGGCTGCAAGCCGGGCCGCGAGCGCGTCGATCGCGCCGCGCACCTCGTAGAGCTGGCGAATGCGCACGGGATCGAGCTGGGTCACTTCAAAGCCGCGCCGGCCGCTCTCGGCGACCAGTCCCTGCCGATGCAACAGGTGCAGCGCATGCGACACCGGCTGGCGCGAGACGCCGAGCTTGTCGGCAAGCTCGTTCTGCCGGATGCGCTGACCGGGCTGCAGGGTGCGGTCGGTGATCGCCTCCAGGATCCGTGCATAGACCTGGTCGATCAGGTTGGGGAGCGGGTCGAGAGGGATCACGCCGGCGGCTCCTATGGAATACGGAATTCCGTATTCGACGCTAGCGCCGGGCGAGGGGAGCGTCAAGCGGGCGACGACGTCCTCGTGTCGCTTGGTATCAAGCTATTGAAGATATGTGGCTTTTTCTTCCTCTCCTCGCCTGCGGGGAAAGGGGCAGGGTGAGGGGGAGCTTCCACGGGGGCGGTGAGAGTCGGACTTGCGGAGACCCTCCTCACCCGGCTACGCGATCGACCTCTCTCCGCAGGCGGGGAGAGGTGAGAAGAGGCTACTTCTTCTTGCCCTGCTCGATCAGCATGCGCGTCATCAGATAGAGCCGCGGCACGATCGAGTTGGTGTCGATGTACTCGTCGCGCGCATGGGCGCCGAAGCCGGCGAGGCCGAAGCTTTCGACGACGACGGCCTTGCCGCTGCGATTGGCGTAGCCGGCGTCCGTGGCGCCGCCCGTCATTCCGACGATGTCGAGCTTGCGGTCGATCTCGGCGTAGATCGCCTGTCCCTCTTCCGCCAGCGCACGGCCGCGCTCGCCGGCCCGGAACGCGGGGCGGCCGGGTACGATCTTCACGATCGTCTCCGTATCGGGCACCAGCTTGTTCTTGATCGTCTCGTCGAGCGCGGCCTGGAGCTTCTTGATGCCGTCGGGAATGGTGAGGCGGATGTCGCCACCGGCCACCGCCTTCTCAGGGATCTGGTTGCGCACGGTGCCGGCCTGCGACGTGGTCCAGTTCAACTGCGTGCCGGAAATCGATTTGGCGATGTCCCTGGTTTGCAGCAATTGATGCGAAAGCTCGATCAGCGCGTTGCGCCCACGATCCGGCGCGGCGCCGGCATGCGATGCGCGCCCTGTGACTTCCATCGTCGCGGTCGCCGTGCCGCTCGCCCCGAGCCGCGCGTCTCGTGCTCCGCGGCGGGCGGCGCGGCCGTTGGTTCGCATGACAGCACCACATCGTGCTGATCGGCGAGCGCTGAGATGATTTCGCCCGATCCGATCGAGCCGACCTCTTCGTCCGGATTGAAGGAGACCGTGAGCTTTGCGTAGTCGCGCCAGCCTGCATCCTTCAGGATTTTCAGCGCGTGCAGGACCACGGCGATGCCGCCCTTGTCATCGGCAATGCCAGGGCCATAGATGCGCGTGCCATCGACATGGTACGGCTCGGCCGCGAGGATGCCGCGCAGATAGACCGTATCCATATGCGCGATCAGCATCAGCTTGCGCGTGCCGGTGCCCTCGAACGTGGCGATCACCATGTCGGCACCGGCGCCCGCCGTGGTCTTGCGTCGTTCCGTGGTGGCGCCCAGCGTCTTCAGGCGTCCTTCCGTGAAGTCGGCCATCTTCTTCAGACCCTCGACATCGCTGCTGCCGCTCTCGATCATCACCATGTCGTGCAGCGTCTGGATCAGCGGAGCCTTTTCCTGCTCGGCCGCGGCCTTCAGCTTCTCGTCGGCGGCAGCGAGCGCCGTGGCGCTGCCACTGACGAGACCGAGCAGGAGCAAAGCGAGGAGGGGAATGAGGCGGGGTTTCATCAATTGTCCTTTCGCGTCTTGAAGCCGGCATCGCGCGCTTGCGCACGAACTTAGCATCGCCGCATCACCGGCACCAAGACGCGCCGCGCCTTACGGCTCCAACACCTCCACATCCAACGCCGCGATCCGCTCCGCATCGGCCACGGCCTCGATCCCGGCGATCCTGTCGCCCTTGAAGCTGACGCGCAGCGCGATGCGCAGGTGGCCGCCGAGAACGACGGCGACGCCCATTTCGCCATCGACCAGCGCGGGCCGTGCGGCCTGCGCGCGCCCCTTGAAGGTCTGGGCGACGGCTTCGGCACCGCGGATTTCGGGCAGGGAGCCCAGCCGCACCGCGGCCTGATCGGCGCGCACGACGACCTCGGGATCAAGCACGGCGAGTAGGCCTTCGAAATTGCCTTCGCGCGAAGCCGCGAGGAAGGCCTCGACGATCCTGCGCTGGCGGGAGAGATCCGTGTCGGGCACCGGCGCGCCCTGCACACGCCGCCGTGCGCGGCTGGCAAGCTGCCGCGAGGCATCGACGGAGCGGCCGACGATCGGCGCGATCTCCTCGAAGGGCACGGCGAACATGTCGTGCAGCACGAAGGCGAGCCGCTCCGCCGGCTGCAGCGTCTCCAAGACGATCAACAGTGCCGCGCCGACGGAATCGGCCATCTCCGCGTCGCGCTCGCGTGTGTCGTCGACCGGCTCCGGCATGTCCGGGCTCATCGGGTCCTCGCGGCGCGATTTCCGCGCCCGCAGCATATCGAGGCAAATGCGCGCGACCACCGTGGTCAGCCAGCCCCGCAAATTCGCGACATCCGACGTGTCACTCCGGCTCAGCCGCAACCAGGTTTCCTGCACGGCGTCATCGACCTCGCCGCGCGACCCCAGCATCCGGTAGGCGACGGCGCGCAAATGGTCCCGATTGGCCTCGAACTGCCGGCTGAGAAAATTTTCGTCGGTCATCAGTCACATTCCCTGGTCCTGGTCCGTCATGCCCATGACGAGACAAATCCGGCCGATGTGACCGGATCCGTCGAAATTCCTCTCGCCGGGGCTCCCGGCTCTGAAACGGAGACGCAAAATGATGCACGCACGTATGAATCATCCGGTCATGGTCCTGCCTGAAGCCATGAATGTCCTGCAGTCCCTGGGCGCCCTGACCAAGCAGGGCCTGCCGGAAAAGCTCCTGGAACTGGTGCACCTGCGCGCCAGTCAGATCAATGGCTGCAGCGTCTGTGTCGACATGCACCCCAAGATCGCCCGCAAGGCCGGCGAAACCGACGAGCGGCTGTTCGCGGTGTCGGCCTGGCGCGACGCGCCTTATTTCACCGACGCGGAGCGCGCCGCGCTGGCGCTCACCGAGGCGGTCACGCGTCTTGCCGATCGTGAAGATCCCGTGCCCGATGCGATCTGGAACGAAGCCGCCAAGCATTTCGACGAGCGCGAACTCGCAACCCTGATCCTCTCGATCGCGACGATCAATGTCTGGAACCGGCTGAACGCGACGATCAAGATGCCGGTCGGCGTGTGGAAGGTGGCGTGAGGCGGGCACCGGCAGTGACCTCCCTCGCCCCGCTTGCGGGGAGAGGGTGGGGTGAGGGGGAGCTTCCGCAGCGACGGTGAGAGCTGGACTCGGGGAAGCTCCCCCTCACCCGGATCGCATCTTCGATGCGATCCGGCCTCTCCCCGCAAACGGGGAGAGGCAAGGGACACAGCTACTCCGCCAGAAACGCGTTCACCGCTTCGCCATATTCCAGCGGCGCCTGCTCGAACATCCAGTGGCCGGCATTCGCGATCACGGCCGTCTTCGCACCGGCGATGTGCGCGGCGAGCACGCGCCAAATCACCGACAGGCTGCCGGTCGTTGCGCCGCCACCGATCAGAAGCGTCGGCGTCCTGATCGCCTGCGTGTCGGCCAGCGTGTAGGGTTTGCGCTGCTCGTTGATCTGGCCGAGAAAGGTGATGGCGTTGTCGCGCAGCTGCTGCTTCGCGGCCGCCGGCACGCGCCGCCACGAGCCGTCGCCCTCGATGCCTTCATAGAAGTTCTGCAGCGCGCCCTCGATGTCGCCGGCGCGGATCATCTCGACCGAGCGTGCCGTGCGCGCGGCAAGCGGCGGATGCGCGGGCGTGCCTGCCGGAACCGGCAGGCTTGCGTCGAGATCGCCGCCGGGCTCGGCCAGCACCAAGCGGCGCAACAGATCCGGCCGCGCCTGCGCGACACGAAACGCGATATGGCCGCCGCGCGAGTGTCCCATCAGGTCGACCGGCGCGGGCCTGACCTGCTCGATGAAGCCGATCACATCAGTTACGTGCTGCGCCATCTTGTAATCGTCGCCGACGGCGTCCCAGTGCTCAGGAAAGAAATGCCGCAGGCTGACCGATATCACGCGATGCGCCTTCGACAGCGGACCGAGCACCGAATACCAGGTGCGGAAATCGCCGAGCGTGCCGTGCACGCAGACCAGCGGCGGGCCCTCTCCGACTTCGAGATAGGCCATGTCGTAACCGTTGACGTGAAATGTCTGCATGATCAGCCTGCCAGAAAATCCAGCACCACTTCGGAATATTTTTGCGGTGCCTGCTCGAACATCGGATGCGTCGTGTTCGGTATGATCGCCGTCTTCGAATAGGGCACATGCGCGGCGAGCGCATGCAGCACCTCCGGCAGCAGCCCCTTGGTCCGGGCGCCCAGGATGAACAGCGTCGGCATCCGAATGGACTCTGCATCAGCCTTAGAGAACGGCGGGCGATTGTCGCGAACCTGGCCGATCAGCGTGAAGGCGTTGTCGCGCAAATTCTGCTTCACCATCGTCGGCAGCCGCGGCCAGGTGCCCGGTCCCTCCAGCGTGTCGACGAAGACGGCGAGGCCGCCATCGACATCGCCGCCCCTGATCTTCTCTGCTGAAGCGGTGAAGCGCGCCAGCAGCGGCGAGGGGCCGCCGGCATAGTCCGGATCGAGGCTGGCATCGAGCTCGCCGCCGGGCTCGGCCAGGATCAGGCGGCGCAACAGATCGGGCCGAAGCTGCGCCACGCGGAAGCAGATGTGCCCGCCGCGGGAATGACCCATCAGATCGACCGGGCCGAGATCGAGCTTCTCGATGAAGGCGATGACGTCGTCGACATGCTGCGCGATCGAATAGGTGTCGCCGACGCCGTCCCACCGCGCCGGGAAGAAGTGCCGCAGGCTGATGCAGATCAGCCTGTGTCGCTGTGTCAGCGGCCCGAGCACGCAGCCCCAGATGCGGAAGTCGGACAACGAGCCGTGCACGCAGACCAGCGGCGGCCCCGCCCTGTCTTCGCCCACATCGAGATAGGGCATGTCATATCCGTTGACGTGGAGGCTTTGCATCCTGGGCTCACGGTGTGGTGCGGAACTCCTGTGCAAGATTCCCGGAAACCGGGTGGATCGCAACTATTTCCAAGCCTAGATTTCAAGGGAAGATCACAAGCGGGGGCCTGCGACGAGGAAGCAAGCCAGGAACCAAGCCATGACCGACCAGCATTTTACCCTGTTCGAAACCAGAATCGGCCTGTGTGCCATCGCCTGGGGCCCGCGCGGCATCAACGGCGTGCAACTGCCGATGGGCGGCGAGGACAAGATCCGCACCCGCATCCATCAGCGCCATGCCGAGGCCAACGAAGCGGAGCCGACGGCCGAGGTGCAGCAGGCGATCGACCGCATCGTAAAACTGCTTGCGGGCGAGCCGGACGACCTGACCGACATTCCGCTCGATCTCGACGGTGTTCCCGACTTCAACCGCGGCGTCTACGAGATCGCCCGCACCATCCCGCCCGGCAAGACCATGACCTATGGCGACATTGCCAAGCGCCTCGGCGGCGTCGAGCTGTCACGCGATGTCGGCCAGGCGCTCGGCCGCAACCCGTGCCCGATCGTGGTGCCCTGCCATCGCGTGCTCGCAGCCGGCAACAAGCCCGGTGGCTTCTCCGCCAATGGCGGCGTGGTGACCAAGCTGAAAATGCTCGAGATCGAAGGCGCGCTCGTCAACCACACGCCGAGCCTGTTTGATTGAGGCGCTCTGTCTTCTCCCTCTCCCCGTTCTTACGGGGAGAGGGTTGGGGTGAGGGGCTGCGTCCGCAAATTCAGTGACAGACGGACTCGCGGAGACTCCCCCTCACCCGGATTGCTTCGCAATCCGACCTCTCCCCGCAAGCGGGGAGAGGTGAAAGAGACCGCTCACACCGCCGCGCAAACGAACGCATTCCCCTTGCGCCTGATCTTCCCCACCGACGGCGAGGGGAAATGCGCGGTGCAGCACAGCGTGTCGGTGTCGCAATAGCGCTCCAGGAAGCTGCGGCGCGTCTTTGCGGCTTGTGCCGGATCGACGTCGAACTTGATCGACAGCTCCGGATAAAGCGTCTGTAGCGGCGAATGCATGAGATCGCCGGAGAACACGGCATCGTCCTTGCCGCGGCCCATCGTGAACGCGACATGGCCGGGCGTGTGGCCCGGCGTCGCCAGGATGCGGACGTGATCGCCGATCTGATGGTCGTTGCCGGCGAGCTCGTGACGCTTGGCCTCGACCACCGGCAACACGCTGTCCGCGAAGGGCGGCACCTCGGCCTTCGCATTCTGCTCGGACCAGTAGTCGAACTCCTGCTTGGCGAAGACATAGCGCGCCTTGGGAAAGGTCGGCACCCAGCGGCCGTTCTCAAGCCGTGTGTTCCAGCCGACGTGATCGACATGCAGATGCGTGCACATCACGAAGTCGATGTCGTCGACCGAGACGCCGGCGGCGCCCAGCGCACGCAGATAAGTGTCGTCGGTCTTCATGTTCCATTTCGGTCGCTGCGGCCGCGGCTTGTCGTTGCCGATGCAGCTGTCGATCAGGATGGTGTGATGCGGCGTCTTCACCACATACGACTGGAAGCACAGGAGCAACACGTCCTGATCATCCAGCGCCCTGGCCTCGCGCATCCAGGTGCGGTTCTCGGCCAGCACCTCGGCCGTCAGCCCGGGCAGCATGTCCAGCGCCGGCACAAAGGAAGTCTCCTGCTCGATGACGCGATGGATGGTGAGATCGCCGACCGAGAATTTGAGGCTCATGAGAACTCCCGCGGTTTACGCCAAGGGCGGCACCGAGATCTTCACGGAGGGCCGCTCCAGCATCTTCTGGTGGAAGGCGTCGAGCTTCGGATAGGCCTTGCGCCAGCCGCAATCGGCGAAGCGGAAGTCTGCATAGCCGAGCACGCAAACGAGGCCGATCTGCGAGATGTCGAACGGGCCGTTCAACACCTCCGGCATGTTCTCGAAGCGCGCCATGCCGGTCCAGGCCCGGTTCCAATGGTCGTCCGACCAGGCCTGCCATTGCAGTCCTTGCGGCCGCACCATCTTCTCGTAGCGGCACAGCAGCATGGAATCGAGCATGCCGTTGATCAGCGAGTGATTGGTCTTGGCCTTCCAGCGCCGCGGCCCGTAGTCGGGGATCAGGCTGCCGCCGCCCATCTCGTTGAGATATTCGACGATGACGTAGGAATCGAGGATCACGTCGCCGTCGTTGGTGATCAGCACCGGCAGCTTCTTCAGCGGCGTGATGCGCGAATAGTCTTCGTTGGCCTGTCCGGGCGCGACGGTTGCGGGGGTGAATTCGATCTTGTCGATCAGCCCGAGCTCGATCGCGGCAATGCGCACCTTGCGGGCGAAAGGCGAGGCGGCGGAGAAGGAGAGTTTCATGCGGACGATTCCCTGCAAACAAGATTCTGCGGCGGTGCCTTCTCCTCCGTCATTCCGGGGCGATGCGAAGCATCGAACCCGGAATCTCGAGATTCCGGGTCTGGCCCTACGCGCCATCCCGGAATGACGGCATGAGAGAGTCTCGTGGATGCCCGGGACATCTTGAGCCAAGACGCGCTTCGCGCTTTTGCCCGGGCATGACGATACGTGATGCGCTGGTGCGCGGGGCTACGCCCCAACGATCTCCTGGCGCTGCTCGCCGAGGCCCTCGATGCCGAGCGTGACGACGTCGCCGACATTGAGGAAGGTCGGCGGCTTCATGCCCATGCCGACGCCGGGCGGCGTGCCCGTGGTGATGACGTCGCCGGGCAGCAGCGTCATGAACTGCGACACATAGGAGATGCACTTGGCCATGGAGAAGATCATGGTCGCGGTCGAGCCGGTCTGGCGGCGCTGACCGTTGACGTCGAGCCACATCGACAGGTTCTGCACGTCCTTGATCTCGTCCTTGGTGGCGAGCCAAGGCCCGAGCGGGCCGAACGTGTCGTGCGACTTGCCCTTGGTCCACTGCCCCAGGCGCTCGATCTGGAAGTTGCGCTCGGAGACGTCGTTGCAGACGCAGTAGCCCGCGACGTAGTTCAGCGCATCGGCTTCCGAGACATACTTGGCGCGGGTGCCGATGATCGCGGCGATCTCGACCTCCCAGTCGAGCTTGGTCGAGCCGCGGGGCTTTTCGACCGCGTCGTTCGGGCCGGAGAGCGCCGTGTTCGCCTTGAGGAAGAAGATCGGCTCGGCCGGGATCGGGTTGCCGGTCTCCTTGGCGTGATCGCTGTAGTTGAGCCCGATTGCCACGAATTTCGAGATGCCGGTGACGGGGGCGCCGAGCCGCGGCTTGCCGGAAATGGCGGGCAGCGAGGCGGGGTCGAGGGCGGCCAGCTTCTTGAGGGATTCCGGCGAATAGGCCTCGCCGGTCAGGTCCTTCAGATGGGCCGACAAGTCGCGCACCTGGCCGGATTTGTCGATCAGGCCGGGCTTTTCCGCACCCTTTTCGCCATAACGAACAAGCTTCATTCTCGTTTCTCCCTGAGATGGACCGATCGGTTAAATAGCTTCATGGAACAGGGCGGCGGGAAATTCAACCGCTCAAAGCGGGGCGCATTGCTGCCCTTCGTTCGTAGGGTGGGCAAAGGCGCGGAGCGCCGTGCCCACCATCTCTTCGAGTGATCTCGGTTTGGTGGGCACGCTTCGCTTTGCCCACCTTACGATTGTGCCTCACCCCAGCGCCACAAACTTGAACGCATCCCCCTCGCGCTTGATATGCCCGGCGGAAAAGTGCCCGCCTATCACCAGCGTCGGCGTATCGGCGAAGCGCGAGAACAATTCGCGCCTCGTTTCGGCCGACTGCTTCTGATCGGAATCCGCCGTTGATGACCAGTCGAGATGTGCCATCTGGCAGGGGTGGTGGGCGACGTCGCCGGTGAGCAGGCCCTGTCCGCCTTCGGACCGGATCAGGATGCTCATGTGCCCGGGGCTATGGCCCGGCGTCGGAATCATGCTGATCTCCTCGCAGAGCCGATGGTCGCTCGCGATCAGCTCGGCGCGGCCGGCATCGACGATGGGCTTCACGGAATCTGCGAACACGGCCTGCTTGTCCGGATCGGTCGAGTGGTCGCGCCAGTGCTCATATTCGGTCCTGCCGAACACGTAGCGTGCTTTCGGAAATGTCGGCACCCATTTGCCACCAGCGAGCTTCGTGTTCCAGCCGACATGGTCGACGTGAAGATGCGTGCACAGCACGGTGTCGATGCTAGCAGGCGCAAATCCTGCCGCCGTCATCGTCTCCAGGAACGGCGTGTTGCGGTTGTTCCAAGTCGGGACGTTGCGGCCCTGCTTGTCGTTGCCGAGGCCGGTGTCGACCACGATGCGCTGCGAGGGCGTCTCCACCACCAGCGAATGGATCGACATCTTCAGCCGGCCCTCGTCAGTGGCGAAGTGCGGGATTAGCCAGGGCAGCTTGCGGATTTCCTCGTTGCCCGCGAGCGGCAGGATGAAGCGGGTCGAGCCGACCGTCTCCAATTCCACGACCTTGGTGATCCTCACCCTGCCGATCTTCCACTGCATCCGGCGCATCCCCATGTTCGTTGTTGCGCCGGCATCCATCGTCATTCCGGGGCGCGCGTAGCGCGAGCCCGGAATCCATTCATCCGCGTCACCGGTGGCCAAATGGATTCCGGGTTCGCGAGCATTGGGCCGCGCTTCGCACGGACCCATTGGTCGCGCCCCGGAATGACGGTTGAGTGGGGCGCTTTGCGCCGAGATTGCGGGTTTCAGCCGTCGGACGCAATGGATCATCTGGTGCGATGCGGCGTTATCGCGGGAACTTAAGGAGGGACTGATGCCAGAGCTTGCGATTTCCGCAGAAAAAGTCGCCTTCATCATCGAGATGGCGCGCGAATTCGACGTCAAGGAGATGGACTCCGATCCGGATTCCGGCTCGAACCCCACCGATGACGACGCGGTCGATGTCCTGGAGGATGACGGCTCCGATCCCGTCGGCGGCGAGCTCGGAAGCTTCATTGCGGCCTTGAACGAGGACGAGCAGGTCGATCTCGTCGCGCTGACCTGGCTCGGACGCGGCGACGGCACGATCGAGGAGTGGGACGACTTGCGCGCCCGCGCCGTGGAGGCGCGAGGCGCGTATCGCAGGCCCCGGCACGAAACGGTGCAATATCTGCTCGGCGACCCGATGCTGGGTGACCTTCTGGCGGACGGCCTCGACGAATTCGGCGTCGACTGGACCGACGAGCGCCTTGCCGCCGATTCCTCCGACACCAGTGAGCGGGACGAAGACGAGCCCACGCGGCGGCGTTGAGTGACTTCACCTCGCCCCGCTTGCGGGGAGAGGTCGGCGCGAAGCGCCGGGTGAGGGGGAGCTTCTGCGAGTCCCGTTGCCGCCGTCAATGTGGAGGCGGCCCCCTCACCCCGTAAGAACGGGGCGAGGGAGCGTACCTGCAAGTGCGGTTACAGCGTGCCCGGGAAGGCGCCGCCGTCGAGCAGGATGTTCTGCCCCGTGATGAAGCCGGCTTTGGCGCCGCAGAGGAAGGCGCAGGCATAGCCGAACTCATCCGGGTGGCCGAAGCGGCCCGCGGGGTTGAGCTTGGCGCGCTCGGCGAGCAGCTGGTCCGGCGTGATGCCGCGCTTCTCGGCCTCGGCCTTGGCGGTGCCGCGCAGGCGATCCGTCTCGAACGGGCCCGGCAACAGGCCGTTGATCGTGACGTTGTTGATCACGGTCTTGCGCGACAGGCCGGCGATGAAGCCGGTGAGGCCGGCGCGCGCGCCGTTGGACAGGCCGAGGATGTCGATCGGCGCCTTCACCGCCGCCGAGGTGATGTTGACGATGCGGCCGAACTTGCGCGCCATCATGCCGTCGACGGTGGCCTTGATCAGCTCGATCGGCGTCAGCATGTTGGCGTCGATCGCCTTGATCCAGTCGTCGCGGGTCCAGTTGCGGAAATCGCCGGGCGGCGGGCCGCCGGCATTATTGATCAGGATGTCCGGATCGGGGCAGGCCTTCAGCACGGCCTCGCGCCCCGCCGGCGTCGTGATATCGCCGACGATCTCGGTGACCGTCACGTCCGGAAAGGCCTTCCGGATCTCGTCGGCCGTCTTCTTCAAAGCTTCGGCGCCGCGCGCGGTCAGCGTGACATGAACGCCTGCTTCGGCAAGCGCGATGGCGCAGGCACGGCCCAGGCCCTTGCTGGATGCGCAGACGATGGCGCGGCGACCTTTGATCCCAAGATCCACTGTTTCACTCCCGTGATGTCAGGCAGGTTTAGAGGCGGCACATTAGCCAACCTCGGCGCCGCTGATAAGGGACGGGCTCGCATCAAAACGCATGGCGTGGCCGTGCGGCGATGCAAATGCGCCTGATCAGGTCCGCCGTTCCTGCTTGAGGCGGTCGATCGCAGCCGCGGCCTCCGGCGGCAGCGACTTGAAACCGATCTGTCCGACCGCCGAGAACAGCGGTCGCAGACGTGAGCCGGCGAGGAACGGCGGCTCGTGTTTGGCTGGCACGACCTTATCGAAAATCAGGACCAGCGTGGTGACGACGAGGCCGACCCGCACCGCACCCAGCGCGGCGCCGCCGAGCCGGTCGCCGATACCGGCCTCGCCGATCGTGTCGTCGAGGGCGACGCGGCCGATATGTCCGAACAGCATGCCGACGAGCAGGAAGATGCCGAAGAACCACATCCAGTTCTGGAGCAGGGGTGCATTCGGATTGCTGGCGATCTGCGGTGCAATCAGCGGCATCAACGCGATCGCGATGGGAGCGGCCAGGAGATAGGCGAGAATGGTCATGGCGCTGCGGAGCAGGCCGGTCCTGAAACCGAAACCGACCGCGATCGCCAGCGCAGTGTAGACGGCGAGATCGAAACTGTTCATGTGCAGACGCCCTGCCTCGTGGAACGAATGAACGGCGAACTGATCATTCCGGTTTCAGATCGCTAAAATCGTCTGTATTGATGGCTCCAAGAGCTCAGGGGAAATCGCCCAAGGAAATCGTCCAAGGAAATCGTCCAAGGAAATCGCCATGTCAGGCCTATTTGACGTCAGTAAAGAAACCATCCTTGTGACCGGCGCGAGCCAGGGGCTGGGGCGGCAATTTGCCCGGGTTCTGGCGGCGCATGGTGCGGCCGTCGCGCTTGCCGCGCGGCAGACCGGCAAGCTGAAGAGCCTGGAAGAGGAGATCCGCGGCAAGGGCGGTCGCGCGGTCGCGGTCGCGCTCGATGTCACCGACACCGCCTCGATCGCTAGCGCCGTCGATGCCGCAGAGGCAGCGCTTGGTCCCATCACCGTGCTGATCAACAATGCCGGCATCGCGATCGAGAAGCTCGCGACCGAGCAGACCGAGGCCGATTGGGACGCGGTGATCGGCGCCAATCTCAAGGGCGCCTATTTCCTCGCGACGGAAGTCGCGCGCCGAATGATCGCGCGCAAGCAGGAAGGCAACATTGTCAACATCGCCTCCGTGCTCGGCACCGGCGTGTTGAAGGCGGTCTCGCCCTACGCGATCTCCAAGGCCGGCATCATCCAGGCGACGAAGGCGATGGCGCTGGAGCTCGCCGGCCAGAACATCCGCATCAACGCGCTGGCGCCCGGCTATATCGACACCGAGATGAACCACGATTTCTGGTCGACGCCGGCGGGGGAGCGCCTGACCAAGCGCATCCCCCAGCGCCGCGTCGGCGCCGAGTCCGATCTCGACGGCGCCATTTTGCTGCTGGCGTCGAAGGCGTCGCGGTACATGACGGGGAGTGTGGTGACGGTGGATGGTGGTTTTCTGCTGAATTGAACGCGGCCGCATTTCTCGACAAGCGAACTTCACTCAGCCGTCGTCCCGGGCCCGCGAGCTTACTCCTACGTCGTCCCGGACAAGCGCAGCGCCTGGCAGCGCGAAGCGCTGTCCAGTAGCGGAGCGCAGATCCGGGACCCATACCCCCGGGAGAAGTTTGGCGAAGACTCGTGGTTACCAATCTCGCGCCACAACCGCTCCCTGGGGTTGTGGGTCCCGGCCTTCGCCGGGACGACGCCGGAGAATGAGGCGGCAGTTTCACACTTCACCGCGACGATGTTGAAGCAGCGTCGCTTTAGCTCGCCCGCACCTCCGCCCTGATCATATCCGCCGCTTTCTCCCCTATCATGATGGTCCGCGCATTGGTGTTGCCGCCGATCAGCGTTGGCATGATCGAAGCATCCACAACGCGCAGAGCCTCAACGCCGTGCACCTTCAATGCGGGATCGACCACCGCCATTGTATCCGTACCCATCCTGCTGGTACCGACGGGGTGATAGACGGTGTCGACGCGCTCGCGCAGCAGCGCGCGGATGTCGTCGTCGGTGGCCACACCGGCGGTGAACATGTCCTTCTGCAGCGCGTGCAGCGCCGGCGTCTCCATCAGCCGCCGCGTGGTCTTGAAGCCCGCGAGCATCGACTCAAGATCATCCTCCTCGCCGAGAAAATTCGGATCGATCAGCGGCGCCTTCATCGCATCACCGCTTGCGAGCGCGACGCTGCCGGCATCGAGCAGCGCCATGGACGTCCCCGCATCCTCCGACAGCCGTCCTGCCGCCGCACAGCCGCCGGAGCCCGCGCCGACGACCACGAAATCGAAAGTGTCAGTCAATTGTATTTCCCCCCTGCATTTTCTTCTCGTCATTCCACATTGCGCAAGGGCGCAATGGGGGCGCGCGAAGCGCGAACCCGGAAATCCATTCATCCGCATCGTTGGTGGCGAGATGGATTCCGGGCTCGCCTCTTCGAGGCGCCCCGGAATGACGGTGTTGAGACGATCTACGACATGAACCGAATCATCTTCTCCAGCCGCGCGATCTTGCCGCCATAGGGTGGGTAGAGGTCGGCGAGCCGGTTGAACTTGGAGCGGTAGAACACCGGCTTCAGCTTGCTGAAGGTGCGAAAGCCCCATTCGCCATGATAGGCGCCGGTGCCGGATGCGCCGACGCCGCCCATCGGCTGGTTGATTTGCGTGAAATGGAACAGGCAATCGTTGACGGTGACCCCGCCGGAGACGGTGCGCGACAGCACCTCGTCGCGGGCAGTGCGGTCCTTGCCGAACCAGTAGAGTGCGAGCGGCCGGTCGCGCCGGTTGACGAAGGCGATCGCGTCAGTCGGATCGCGATAGCCCAGCACCGGCAGCACGGGGCCAAAGATCTCCTCCTGCATCACCGCCATCCCTTCGGTCGCGCCGACGACAAGCGTCGGCGGGAATTTGCGGTGCGCCTTCCAGTTGGGATCGTCAGGTTTTGCCGGTTGCAGGATCTTTGCACCGCGGCTGGCTGCATCGGCCACGAGGCCCTCCAGCCGCGCATAATGCCGGTCGGAGATGATCGCAGTGTAATCCTTGTTCGCGGGATCGGTGCCGAACATCCGCCGCATCTGCGCGCGTACCTTCTCGGCGAAGGCCTGCACAAAGTTCTCCGGCGCCAGCACGTAGTCCGGTGCGATGCAGGTCTGCCCGGCGTTGAGCAGCTTGCCGTAGGCGACGCGTTCGGCCGCCTCTTCGAGATCGGCCGATACGTCGATGATCGCGGGCGACTTGCCGCCGAGCTCGAGCGTCAGGGGCGTCAGATTGCGCCCGGCGGCCTCTGCGACCAGCCGGCCGACGCGGGCCGAGCCGGTGAACACCAGGTGATCGAAGGGCGGCGTCGCAAACGCCTTTGCAATCTCGTCCTCGATGCCGGTGACCAGCAGCTCAGTGGCGTCGAATTTTTGCGCGACCGCCTCCTTCAGCAGCGCCGAGAAGTGCGGCACGAGCTCACTCGGCTTGATGATGACGCGGTTGCCGGCGGCGATGGCCCCGATTGCGGGCGCAAGCGTCAGCTGGAGCGGATAATTCCAGGGCGCGATGATGCCGACCACTCCGAGCGGCTGTGGGATCAGCCGGTTGCGTGCGGGGAGGAATTGCAGCGCGGTCGCCACGCGCTGCGGCGCCATCCAGGTCTTCAGGTGTTTCGTGGCGTGCCGAATCTCAGAGAACACCAGCAGCGTCTCGGCGATGGTGGTCTCCACCGCCGAGCGGTGGCCGAAATCGGCCGAGATCGCCTGCCGGAAGCGTTCTTCGTTGTCGGCGACCACGACGCGCAGGCGTGCCAGCCGGTCGAGCCGTTCGGCGAGGCCAGGGGCCGGTTCGGCCCGCGACCGCGCGACCATGGCGTGGAAGGGGTCCTCCAGCGCCGCTAGCGGGGCGCTCGTCAGGGATCGATCCATGGCGTTTCCCCTCAAAATGGCGTTTCCCCCTTAATCTTGTTGCCGCAAGCTGGCGCTTTGCGGAACTTCTGGCAAGAGAGCGTCAAACAGCCCGAATCTGACCCCGTCCGGCTGTCATAAAGTCGAAAAAAACGTCTCCGCGGGCCTTTCCAAAGCGAGCCCGGGTTGATACATACCCCTCGCACCCGACGGGCTTCGCCCCGGGTTGCCTTCCAAGGAAAGCCTTTGGGACGCGATGAAAGCCGCGCGAGCAGCGCCGGTCCTCCATCCACCGTCTCCGGCATTTTGATGAAGGTGTGCAACGGTTTAACGCGGGGTGGAGCAGCCCGGTAGCTCGTCAGGCTCATAACCTGAAGGTCATAGGTTCAAATCCTATCCCCGCAACCAAGTTTGATCAGAAAGAACCCAGCAATCTCAATGGATTGCTGGGTTTTTTTGCGTTTGGTGCACCAGATTTTAGCACAAACAATAACTCGGTTTCGCCGGTTGGCGCGCTCGTCAGAAATCCATCTGCGGCGTGGCGGAAGCGTGTGCGTCCGGCTTCTTTGGCTTTTCGGCGACGAGGGCTTCGGTCGTGACCAGAAGCGAAGCAATCGAGGCGCCATCCTGTAGCGCGGTGCGGACGACTTTGGCGGGATCGATCACGCCGGCCTTGACCATATCCTCATATTCGCCCGTCGCGGCATTGAAGCCCCAAGTGTAGCTATCCTTCTCGAGCAGTCTTGCGACCACCAGCGAACCGTCCTCGCCGGCGTTTTCAACGATCTGGCGCGCCGGCGTCTGGAGCGCGCGGCGCACGATGTCGACGCCCGCCTTTTGGTCGGCGCCGGTGGTCTTGATGCCCTTGAGCGCCTTCTGCGCCCTGAGCAGCGCGACCCCACCGCCGGGCAGGATGCCTTCCTCTACGGCTGCGCGGGTTGCATGCAGCGCGTCGTCGACGCGGTCCTTGCGTTCCTTCACCTCGATCTCGGTCGCGCCACCGACGCGGATCACTGCGACGCCACCCGAGAGTTTTGCCATGCGTTCCTGCAGCTTTTCGCGGTCGTAATCGGAAGTGGTCTCCTCGATCTGTGCCTTGATCTGCGTGATACGGCCGTCGATGTCCTTTCTCGCGCCGGCGCCGCTGACGATGGTTGTGTTCTCCTTCTCGACCACGATCTTCTTGGCGCGCCCGAGCATGTTGAGCGTGACGTTTTCGAGCTTGATGCCGAGATCTTCCGAGATCATTGAGCCGGCGGTCAGCACCGCGATGTCTTCCAGCATCGCCTTGCGCCGATCGCCAAATCCCGGCGCCTTAACGGCGGCGACCCTTAGGCCGCCGCGCAGCTTGTTGACGACAAGTGTCGCCAGCACCTCGCCCTCGACATCCTCGGCAATGATCAGAAGCGGCTTGCCCGATTGCACCACGGCTTCAAGCAGCGGCAGCAGGCTCTGCAGCACAGACAATTTTTTCTCGTGGATCAGGATATAGGCGTCCTCGAGCTCGACCCGCATCTTCTCGGCATTGGTGACGAAATAGGGCGAGACATAGCCGCGGTCGAACTGCATGCCCTCGACCACCTCGAGCTCGGTGTTGAGGCTTTTAGCCTCTTCAACCGTGATGACGCCCTCATTGCCGACCTTCTTCATGGCATCGGCCAAAAACTGGCCGATCTCGGCATCGCCATTGGCGGAGATGGTGGCGACCTGGGCGATTTCTTCGTTGGCGGTGACCTTCCTGGCATGGCTCTTCAGGTCGCGAACGATCGCATCCACCGCAAGATCGATACCGCGCTTCAGATCCATCGGGTTCATGCCGGCGGCGACCGACTTGGCGCCTTCCTTGACGATGGCCTCCGCCAGCACGGTCGCGGTCGTGGTGCCGTCGCCTGCGACGTCGCTCGTCTTGGAGGCGACCTCGCGCACCATTTGCGCGCCCATGTTCTCGAACTTGTCCTCCAGCTCGATCTCTTTCGCGACCGTGACGCCGTCCTTGGTGATGCGCGGCGCACCGAACGACCTGTCAAGAACGACGTTGCGACCCTTGGGACCGAGCGTGACCTTCACGGCGTTAGCCAGAACATCGATGCCGCGCAGCATCTTTTCGCGTGCCTCTGTGGAGAATTTCACGTCCTTGGCAACCATGATGCGAACCTCCCTGAAACGATTTTCAGCTTCTCGCCCTAAGCCGCCCTCTCGGCATACATGCGGTGCATGAGCGTGCGCTCATTCAGCGGACGGGATTACTTGCATGTCCTCCTTAAGGGATCGGCGATGTCACAAGCGATATCACAGGACGGGAGCCAGAAACCGGCCCTGGGACTAATTCGACCTATGAAAGAAGGGGGGCCGTTCAAGAGGGCGGGCACAGATTTTGGTACTCTCGGAAGGTGTGCCGGGCGGGGCCTTGAGCGGTGCCGCACCGGCGTCGGGGAAGTGTCGCCCTCATGATTCATTTTCCGCGCTCGGAGGGCTAGGAAGCGATAAGGCAGGACTCGGCGCACGACCGGTCGCATTGGAAGCACGAAGCCTAGGCCGCAAACTTAGGAATTTCCTGCTCTACCAATCGCAGGACTCGGGCGTTGAGCCTCCCCGCAACCAAGTTCGATGGCGGGTGCTCAGATCCTCGAACCGCGCGCTCCCACTATCACTGCAGGCTGCAGCTTGTGTCTCGACAGGAAAACGGCAGCGTGTCGTATCAGCCGGTTAGACCCGCCCTGCGTAACCCATCAAGGAAGTGTTCGCGGTCGGCGGGATCCCTGTACCTTCCGGCTCGGGCCTGAGCGAGATCAAGCGTGTTCGCGGGCAGGGCGTCACCATTCTCGTTCAGTTCACGGGAGCGTTCCCGCACGAATGCCTCTGCTTCAACCCGCGCCTCGCCGAGCCGGCCCATCTGCGCATAGCAGGCCGCAAGGAGTCCGTGCGACCACCTATCGAGGGATCGCGCCTCCATCAATGCTTTGACCGCCAGCCCGTACTCGTGCCCCGAATAAAGCGCGAGCGCGTGATACCAATGGTACAGGTTGGGCGGAAAGGGGTTGAGCCGTTTGGCCGCCCCGATCCATGTGAGCGCCTCGCGCCACCGCCCCCAGTAGACCAGGATATTGGCGAAAACGGCGGCGACATCAGCGTCGTTTGGATTGAGCGCGAGCGCCCGGCTGAAATGGATTTCGGCCTTGGCGTCCTCGTTCCGCAGGAACAGCAGCTGCGCGAAGACGCCATGAGACCAGGCGTCGCCGTCGTCGATATCGAGCGCGGTTTCAATCTCGCGAAGCGCCTCGTCCAATGTCGCGGTGGCGGGCGATTCGAGAAACACGTCGCAGACGATGGTCCAGGCGATGTTGACGTGGGCGCGGGCATATTGCGGGTCAAGCGCGACGGCCTTCCGGAAATACTCCCTGGCCTCCGCCATCCCCTTCACGGTCAACTGACGCCACCGCTCGTTCCCCAGCAGAACCAAATCATAAGCGGTAATGCTCGAAGTCCGTTTGCGTCTGGCGATCTCGCGGCCGGCGTCCTCCAGTCGGCCCGGCAGGGCCGCGACGATCGCTCGGACGATCTCGTCCTGCAGGGAGAAGATGTTTTCGAGTTCACGGTCGTAGCGTTCGGTCCAGAGATTATAACCGCTCCCGGCATCGAGAAGCTGGACGGTCACTCGCACCCGGCTGCCGATCTTGCGCACACTCCCTTCGGCCACGTACCGGACGGCGAGCTCGCGGCCGACCCGTTTGATCTCGGTCGACATGCCCCTGTAGGCGAAGCTGGAGTGGCGGGCGACGACGAACAGCGACCTGAACCGCGACAATTCGGCGATGATGTCCCCCGTGATCCCGTCGGAAAAATAATCCTGCGCGGGATCTCCGCTCAAATTCGACAACGGAAGCACTGCGAGCGAGGGCTTGTCGGACACTGCAGATGCCGGTGAGGTCGGCAGGCCCGCTTCGGGCCCGGTCGAAACCGCCGGCCCGACATAGCGGTAGCCGCGGCGCGGCAACGTCTCGATCCAGGTCGCGCCCCCCTCGACGTCGGCAAATATCCGTCGCAGGGCGGCGATCTGCACCGTCAGATTGCTCTCCTCGATCGCAAGCCCCGGCCACGCTGCCTCCATCAGTGCGTCCTTGGAAACGGGCGTTCCGGCCCGCTCGACAAGCAGCCGAAGCAGCGTCACCGCGCGCCGTCCGAGCACGACCGGTTCGGATTGCCGAAACAGCATCTCGGCCTCCGCGTCGAGGCGGTACGGACCGAATTCGTGGATCGTCGCCATGGCCTGGAGACTACATTTTTTGCAACTTTTTCGGAACAGATTCAGGACCTCGGGGGAACGGACGATCATGCTGCAGCGGCGCTGAGAAACTTCGAGCGCTGCCTGATGCGTGATCCCTGCAACGCGGCGGAGGCCGACGATCATGACGCAGTCTGACCTGATGGCCCGTCCCGCTTCGGCCATGATCGCCGGTACCCCCGATCGCGTCTGCAGGACGCTCGCGGCCGTCCAGGCGGTGGCCCCGCTGATCGCAGCGGGGCGCGATGATTTCGACGGCGGCCGGCGCTTGCCCGATGCGGTTTTCGGGGCGCTGGCCGATGCAGGCCTGTTTCGCCTGTGGCTACCGGAAGCGCTCGGCGGGCCCGAGCTGTCTCCCTTCGAGTTCATGAGCGTCGTCGAGGCCGCCTCGGCGCTCGACGGCTCGGTCGGCTGGCTCGTCGGTAACGGCGGCGGCATGAGCCGGATCGGCGGCTACCTCGGTGAGGCCGTCGCACGCGATTGGTTTGCCGACCGGCATAGCTTTGTCGCCAGCTCGACCGGTGCGGTCGGCACTGCGATCCCGGTCGATGGCGGTTATCGCGTTTCCGGACGCTGGCCGTTTGGCAGCGGCGCGCATCACGCGACCCGATTCATGGTGCTGGCCAGCGTCAAACCCGAGGATCCGGACGCGCCACTCATCTGCTGCTATCCAGGCCGGGGCGACGTCACGATCCTCGACAACTGGCATGTGTCCGGACTGCGCGGCACCGGAAGTTGCGATTTCGAGGCACGGGATATTTTCGTGCCAGCCGCCCACGCCCATCCCTTTCTCGGATTGCGACCGACCCAGGCCGGACTGCTGTATCGCATGCCGCCGTCATCGGTGTTCGCGTGGAGCATCTGCGGCGTGCCGCTCGGCATCGCGTCGGGCGCCATTGCCTCGTTCGCGGAGCTTGCCTGCCGGAAAAGCCGTCTGGGTACCCGGGCGTTGCTGCGCGATCGCGAAACCGTTCAGGCGACGGTCGGGCGGACGAGAGCGATGCTTCGCGCCGCCCGCGCCTTCCTGATCGATGCCATGAGGGACTTGATGGCTGTGACCGAGACGGGCGGCGAATGGCTGGTGGAGGCGCGCGCGACCATTCGGATCGCCAACGCCCATGCGGCCGAGACTGCGATGTCCATCACCGACATGCTGGCAGCCAGCGCGGGCACGGCCGCCATCTTCGAGACCTGCTCCCTGGAGCGTGCGGTCCGCGACGTGCACGCCGCAGTGAAACACATCGCGATGAGTCCGAACAATTACATTATCGCCGGACGGCTGGCGCTTGGGCTCGATCCCGGCACGGCGAGGTTTTGAACGCCACGCAACCATCTGACGGAGTTGCCCGATGCCTGTGGTTTGCCGGCCGGCACGTGCGCAGGATCTCGAATTCGCCGACACCCTCGTCGTCTCCAGCATCAACGATCTCACGGAACGGCATGGCTTCGGGCCCATGGCCGTCTCCTCCCCTCCCAGGTTTCAGTTGTTCTCCTTGGAGGACGATGCCGACGGCCTGTGGGTGGCGGAAGAGGACGGCCGGATCCTCGGCTTCGCCTGGAGTTGGGTCTGCGGTGACATGTGGTTTCTGGCGCAGCTGTTCGTGTCGCCCGATCACCAGGGGCGGAGCGTGGGCAACGAGCTGATCAAGCGCACTCTGGAGCACGCCAGGACATCGGGCGCTTCGAACAGGGTGCTCATCACCTTCAGCTTCAACACGGTCTCGCAAGGACTCTACATCCGCCACGGACTGCTTCCGCGATTTCCGATCTACAGCGTCAGCGCATCGCGAGAGCATTTGATCGGCCGCTTGCAGGGCCCGCAATTCGACTTCACGCCGATCGAGGAAGAAGTTTCGAGCCTGCGTCGCCTCGCGCAGGCGGACAAGCTGGTTCTTGGTGTGTCGCGCGAAAAGCATCACCGCTATCTGATCAACGATATCAGGACGAGAGGGTTCAATCTCTACGACGGAAGCGATTGGATGGGCTACGCTTACGTGGACGCCGGCGGACACATCGGACCGCTCGCCGTCACGGAGTCCCGCGCCGTCGCTCCCGCGTTGAGGACGGCGATGCGCCTGGCGGCAGAGAGCGGCTCGTCGCGGGTATCGGCATTCTTGCCTGGCGCAAGCGAGGCGGCTCTCAACACCGCGATGGAGCATGGAATGCGCATCAAGCTTCCGATGTTGCTGATGTCGTCGCGTGAATTCGGCAACTGGGTCCAGTATCTACCGCGCAACCCGGGCTTCATGTGATCGCGAAGGATCCCACACCGGCAGAAGTGGAAGCGGTCGACTCCTCAGGGCTTGGACCGCAATCGATCGACAACCCGGCAGGCGATCTCTGCCGATGCCTCGTGGGGAATCGGGAAGACCGAGCTCACGTTGATCTCGCCGAGCACGTAACTGTCAGTCCCGTCGGCGCTGGGCGGGCCGAGCATGAAGTCCGCATCCCAGATGATCGGAAGATCGCTCCTCGGGATATCCAGTAAGGAGGTGAGCTGTGGCGTCCACTCGTTTTCCATCAACCGGCGCAGGCGCTGGAAGCGAGGGTCGGCATGAGAGGTGTAGAGCCGCGGTCCGGCTTCGGCGCGCGCAGCCGGTGCCTCGACAAGCGCCTTGACCTTGTGGTGGCCGAAGCCGGCGCAGCGATCGCCGGCCATATAACAGCGCACCACACCTTCACTCAGGCGCGCCTGGAACGGCTGATCGATCACGCAGCCGTCTTCGAAATACCCGGTGCACCGATCGAGAAATTCATCCAGTGTCATTTCCTCCGCCGCGTCCTTTGTGGCATCAAGGACGCGTACCATCGGCCGGTTGCCCGGACTTGCCAGCGTCTCGACCTTCGAGACGCCCTGACCGCCATTGCCGCGGTTGCGCTTGATGACGCGTGGCCCGGCGGTGAGCCGTGACGG
This sequence comes from Bradyrhizobium centrolobii, assembly GCF_001641635.1. Lineage (GTDB taxonomy): Bacteria > Pseudomonadota > Alphaproteobacteria > Rhizobiales > Xanthobacteraceae > Bradyrhizobium > Bradyrhizobium centrolobii. Next base: position 1,291 of record NZ_LUUB01000076.1, on the reverse strand, counting down.
CAATTCCGCGCGCATCGCCTCGGCCGTTTGATAGAGGGCCATGTCGCAGCCCCAGCTCATCGTACGGGTACGATGGAGCACCTCCTTGGTGCCCATTTTGAGGATTACATCGGGATGGGCGCTCACCCACACGCCGCGCGCCGCAACCTCGCGCAGCAGCGCGTCAAGATTGGCGCGGTTGCGCCCCTCGTGAATCGGGTTGACCCAGACGAGCACGCCGTCGAACGTGGCGAGCTGCGCGCGCACGGTGTCGCGAACATCGTCCTCATACACCACCGGTTCCGCATCGACGCCGATATCGTCGAGCGCGGCGAACATTTCCTTGAACCGGCTGGTCTCTGGCGAGGCACTGCGGCGCGCCGCTGCATCGCCTCGCCAGAGGATGGCGATGCGGCCGACGCGAGCTGTGGGCTTAGACATGGAAAACGGCTCCGGATTCATTGGTCGATCTAGGGTCCAGACTCAATTGATCCAATAGGCGACGATGGCTGCGATGTGGACGGCAGCCAAGAAGTTTCTGGCGAGTTTATCGTAACGAGTTGCGACACGCCTGAAATCCTTGAGCCGGCAGAAGCAACGCTCGATAACATTGCGCCCTTTATAGATGCGCTTGCTGAAGTTGTGGAAGGTCACCCTGTTGGATTTGTTTGGAATGACGGGCTTGGCGCCACGATTGACGATTTCGGCGCGAAAGCCGTCGCCGTCGTAGCCTTTGTCCCCAATGAGGGCAGACATGGGCGGCGCGAGTTCCAAAAGGGCCGGCGCTGCGGCAATATCTGCGTCCTGGCCCGGAGTGAGATGAAATGCGCAGGGTTTGCAATCAGGGTCGCTCAGCGCGTGGATTTTCGTGGTCCGCCCGCCGCGCGAGCGGCCGATCGCCTGTTCATGTTCCCCCCTTTTCCGCCGCTCGCCGAGCGATGCGCCTTGATCGAGGTGGAGTCGATGGACAAAGTCACGCCATCCTTGCCGCAGCGGGCGAGCGCTTCAAAGATCGCCTGCCAATGTCCGCGCTTGGCCCAGCGATTGAACCGATTGTAGATCGTCGTGTAAGGACCAAAGTCGGGCGGGCAATCGCGCCAGCGCGCGCCACACTGAAGCATGTGGATGATACCGCTGATGATGCGTCGATCATCTTCGCGCTCCGGTCCGGTCTGGTTCGTTGGCAGATGCGGCTTTATCTGAGCCCACTGCTTGTCGTTGAGCCAGAACAGCCCCTTGCGCATCAAAGCCCCCGTGCCGAATCAGTTCGGGTGCAAGAGAATCAGAGCGCGCTAATTAGGTACAGACCCTA
>NZ_LUUB01000075.1 GCF_001641635.1 Bradyrhizobium centrolobii | reverse complement strand
GCTAACCCACCCTACGAGGCTGTGAATCTTTCATTTCGGCTGGGCGGATGTAGCGGAGATCAAGGCCGTCGTGATTCTCTGTGTGCCTTGATTCGGCGGAGGGGATGATGGCTGACGAAGAGCTATTTGGAGAGCTGCCGGAACAGGCGAAGCCGCGAGCAGGTGCAGAGCCGGTTGGAGCGCCGCGGCTGCGCGAGCCGATGCGTGACCAGATCGAACTGCGTGCCGTGGATATCGAGAGCCTGATCGGGCAAGAGCATCCGGCGCGCGTGATCTGGGCCTATGTTGAGGGGCTGGACCTGAGCGAGCTTGAGGATCGGGTCAAGGCGCGGGAGAATACGCCCGGTCATCCGCCGCCATCGCCACGACTGCTGCTGGCGCTTTGGCTTTACGCCACGAGCGATGGCGTGGGCAGCGCGCGTGCGCTGGACCGCCTCTGCGAGAGCCATGACGTCTATCGCTGGCTATGTGGCGGAGTGTCGATGAACTATCACACGCTGTCGGACTTCCGGGTCGGCTGTGCCGACCTGCTCGACCGCCTGCTGAGCGAGCATCTGGCGGCGCTGAGCAAGGCGGGGCTGGTCGATCTGGAGAAGTTGACCCAGGACGGGGTGCGGATACGGGCCAATGCGGGGACCGGATCGTTCCGGCGGGAGGCGACGCTGGATCGGCAGATGGCGCAGGCCCAGGCTGTGGTGGAGGAGCTCAAGCGCGAGGTCGATGCGGATCCGGAAGCCAGCAATCGGCGCATTCGGGCCGCGAGGGAGCGCGCGGCGCGCGAACGCAGCGAGCGGGTGCAGGCGGCGCAAGCGGCGCTGGCCGAGATCAAGCGCAAGCGAAAGCAGCTCGACGAGAAGGGCGGCAATGGCAAAAAGCCGAAGGAGGCGCGGGCCTCCACCACCGACCCGCAGGCGCGGGTGATGAAGATGGCGGATGCCGGCTTTCGTCCAGCCTACAACGTGCAGGTGGCCAGCGCGGCGGGCGAGCTGATCGTGGTCACGGTCGACGTCGACAACAATGGATCGGATCGCGGCCTGATGCGGCCGATGCTGGAACGAACGCGATCACTGCTGGGCCGCTTTCCCCGCCGCCACCTCGTCGATGGCGGTTTCTGCAGCGCCGAGGATATCGAGTGGGCGCATAGCGAAGGCATCGACATCTACTGTCCACCAACGCAGTCCAGGAGCGGTGTCGATCCTTATTTGCCCCGGCATGGCGACGGTCCGGGCGTGTTGGCCTGGCGTGCTCGCATGGCCAGCGAAGACGGCAAAGCTCAGTACCGAGCCCGTACGATCTGCGAATGCATACATGCCCGCTGGCGCAACTGGGACCTGCGGCAATTGACCGTCCGCGGTATCGAAAAGGTCCGCGCCGTCGTCCTCTGGTACGCGCTCACCAACAACATCCTGCAGGGCCACCATCTCGCCAAACCATAGTGGCACCCACAGTCCGCCTCGTCACAGCCCTCGGATCAACTCAACTCGCCATTTCCCTGCCGGCCAATCTCCGCAGATCCAATAGCTTCACAGGCTCTACGGTTTTCCGCCGCGTTGCGCCCCCACGCACCATGATCAACGCCGCCGCCGTCACCTCCAGCGCGATGCAGACATAGAACGGCAGCGCGTAGCCGCCGGAGACATCGCGCAGAAAGCCGACGACGCCCGGGCCGAACGCATAAGTGACCTGGTTGATCGCGGTGTTCAGGCTGATCAGCACGCCGAACGAGGCGGAATCGAACTCCCGCTGCACGATCAGCGATGGCAGCGTGATGAGATTGCCCACGGAGAAGCCGAACACCGCGCAGGCGGCGATCAGCACGTAATCATTGTGCAGGTTGATGACGACGCAGAGTGCCGCCGCCTGGCTCAGGAACGACAGCGCGGAGGCGAGCCGCTGGTTGAGGCGATCGATCACCATCGAGAACAGCACGCGGCCGACCACCGCCATCGCCGTCAGCACTGCGACGGCGATCGCCGCACGCTCGCGCCCGATCACGGAATCGAGGAACGAGATCAGGTGCACGATGAAGCCGACCTGCGCGAACAGCACCAGCGCGAACGCAATCGTCACGGTGAGGAAACCGACATCGCGCAGCGCCTCTTTGCGGATCTGCGTCGATGATTGCGGCTTGGCCTTTGTCGCCGCATGCCAGCCATGGAGATCCGGCGGCCGGCCGACGACGATCAGGATCACCGGCACGAGCAGCACCAGCATGGCGCCGGCGGCGGCGAACATCGCGCGCGCGAAGCCGACATGGCCGATCATCGTCACGAGCAGCGGCACGCCGGCAATACCGCCGAAGCTGGCGCCATTGAGCGCAAGGCTGATCGCCATGCCGCGCTTCTGATCGAACCAGAGGCTGATCGTGTTGGTGATCATGGCAAGACTGGTGCCGGCCCAGCCGAAGGCGAGCACCGCATCGGCGAGGTAAAGCTGCCAGGGCTCGCGCACCGCACCGATCGCAACTGCGGCCGCCGACATCGCCAGCGTGCCGGCGATCAGGCAGCGCCGCGGCCCGTATGTCCTGATCGCCTCGCCGACGAAGACGACGAGCAGCGCACCGAACAGATAGAAGAACGTCGTGCCCGAGGAGATCAGCGAGGCCGACCAGCCATGCGCGCGCTGGAGCTCGGCGACATAGACGCTCTGCCCGTAGAAGCCGAGCCCCCAGCCGAAGGTCGCGAGCAGGAAGCAGACCGCAACGATGCGCCAGCCTTCGTAGCGGAAGGAGGATTCGTCGATGGCAGGAGGGCTTGGTGCGTCCACTTGTTATTCTCGTTGTCGTTTTTCTTCGTCATGCCCGGGCATAGCCGTCCGAAGGACGGCGTCGCTTCCGCTCGCCTTTGTCCCGGGCATCCACGTTCTTTCAGGCACCGTCATTCCGGGATGGTCCGCAAGACCAGACCCGGAATCTCGAGATTCCGGGTTCGATGCTGCGCATCGCCCCGGAATGACGATTTGGCGGCCAAGAACGTGGATGGCCGGGGCAAGCCCGGCCATGACGACATCTATTAGCAGCGGCCGCAAGGCCCGAAGCTTCGATCCGTATCGAAGCATCAAGATTGCTGCCAGGCTCCTGCCAGTCTCAGATCGCGTCCGGGAACTCGCCCATAGCCGCTTCCAACCGTTCCTTGCGGCGGCGGGCCCAGGAGGCGAGCGAGAGGACGGCAAGACCAAGCAACACCGGCGGGAACACCACCATGTTCACCGCGGACCAGCCATAATTCGCGAGCAACTGGCCGGAGGAGAACGAGCCGATCGCCATCATGCCGAACACCAGGAAATCGTTGAAGGCCTGGACCTTGTTGCGCTCCTGCGGGCGGTGCGTCTCCAGCACCAGCGCAGAGGCGCCGATGAAGGAGAAATTCCAGCCGACACCGAGCACGATCAACGTGGCCCAGAAGTGCATCGCGGTGATGCCGGAGAGCCCGATCGCGGCCGCACCGGCCTCCAGCAGCAGACCGGCGGCAACGATTCTGGGCGCGCCGAAGCGGGCGATCAGCGCGCCCGTGAAGAAGCTCGGCCCGTACATGGCGACGATGTGCCATTGGATACCGAAATTGGAATCGCTGACGCTGAGCCCGCAGAGCTTCATGGCGAGCGGCGCCGAGGTCATCACCAGGTTCATCATGGGATAGGCGATCACGCCGCACAGCGCAGCCGCGATGAAGCGCGGCTGGGTCACGATCGTGACGAGCGGCCGGCCGCCATGAAGATCGGCCGCCGCCGGCTTCGGCATGTCGACCCCGGCGACGATGCCCATCGCCACCAGCGCCACCGCGGCCTGCACCAGGAAGCTGAAGGCGAACAGATAGGGCGGCCAGACGTCCATGGTCCATTGCACGAGCTGTGGACCGAGCACGCCGGCGAACACGCCGCCGGCCATCACCCAGGACACCGCCTTGGGCCGGTAGGCGGCGCTGGCGCCGTCGGCGGCGGCGAAGCGATAGGACTGCGCCACCGCGCCATAGAGGCCGCCGAGAAAGGTCGCGAGACAAAACAGCGGAAACGACGCGTGCAGGATCGCAAACGAGCCGAGCAGGCCGGTCAGCGCGCCACAGGCGGTGCCGACGACAAAGGCTGCGCGGCGGCCGAAGCGGCGCGAGATCGCGCCGGTCGGCAGCGTGCCGGCGGCAAGCCCCACCACGTACATCGACAGCGGCACGGTCGCGAGCGACATGTCGGGCGCGAGCGTCGCGCCGACGATCGAGCCGGTGGCGAAGATGACAGCCGAGTTGGCGCCGGTCAGGGCCTGCGCAGCGGCAAGGCGCACCACGTTGGCACGCGCGCGGGCGTCGTCGGCGATCTCGTCGGCTGTCACATCGATCATCGGCATTTCCGCCCGAGGGCTTGGTTGATTCCCGGCACTATGGAGACCGCGACACGGGCGGGCAACCGGCGCAAATGAGCGCAAGCCATGCCTCTGACGCAATTGCACGGAGTATAACGGGGCCGCGCTCTCGGCCGCTTGCGCTCGAGCAAGCCATATCTCGCGGTCGACCTCTGGAGATCCGATCATGTCCGTTGATGACAGGCCTACGCTTTCCGCTCCGGACGATGATCCCTGGCTCTGGCTGGAGGAGGTCGAAGGCACGCGGGCGCTCGACTTTGTCGAACGGCAGAATGGCCTGACGCTGGACAAGTTCGGCGGTCCGGCGTTCGAGCGTGACCGCGACACGCTCGCTGCAATCTACGATCGCCCGGACAACATCCCCTATGTCAGCCGCAGTGACGGCCTGCTCTACAATCTCTGGAAGGATGCAAGCCATCCGCGCGGCCTGTGGCGGCGAACCGCCATCGCGGAATTTCGCAAATCCGATCCATCCTGGGAGACCCTGCTCGACATCGACCAGCTCGCGGCAGCGGAAGGCGAGGACTGGCTGCTGAACTGGTCGAGCTCGCTGCCCGGGAAAGCGCCGCAGACGATGCTGAGCCTGTCGCGCGGCGGCAGCGATGCCGTCACCTTGCGCGAGTTCGACCTGAACACGAAAAGCTTCGTCGCCGGCGGCTTCACATTGCCGGAAGCCAAGGGTGGGGCGATCTGGGTTGATCCCGACACGCTGCTGTTATCCAGCGCCCTCGGCGAGGGCATGGCGACGACCTCGGGTTATGCGCGAACCGTGCGCCTGTGGCGGCGCGGCGAGCCCGTGGAGCAGGCGCGCGTGGTGTTTGAGACCACGTCCGATCGGATGAGCGCCTACTGCGACGTCGATCGGACCGGCGCGGCGCCGCGCGTGCTGTTCAACGACCGGCAGGACTTCTTCAACTTCGACGTCTGGCTCGGCAGCGAGCGTGGCGCAACCGTCAAGCTCGACCTGCCCTCCGACATCTGGCTGCAATTGCACGGCGACTGGATCGCAGTGAAGCTGCGCTCGGCCTGGACCGTCGGCGGCGTCACCCATGCTGCGGATACCGTGCTCGGCATCTCGCTGTCGGCCTTCCTGGCGGGAAAGCGCGACTTTGCCGTGATCTTCCCGCCATCACCGCGCCGTGCTCTGCAAGGCTTGTTCTGGGCCAAGGGCAGGCTTGTGCTGTCCATCCTCGATGAGTTGCGGCCGGTGTTCGAAATCTGCACGCCGTCCTCGGCCGGCTGGAGTCGCGAACGCCTGCACGGGCTTCCCGCGATCGGCGTCGTCGACGTCTGGCGCTTCGATAGCCACGAATCCGAAAGCAATGGCGACCTGCTCGCCAACGTCCAGGATCCGCTCACGCCGCCGTCCCTGATGCTGATCGAGCCTGACGTCGCGAGCCCCACCGTGCTGAAGCAGGCGCCGCGGACGTTCAACGCACATGGTCTCGTCGTCACGCAGCACGAGGCGACCTCGATCGACGGCGATCGCATTCCTTATGTGCAGACTGGCCCCGCCGGCGAGACCGGCGATGCGCCGGTTTACATGAGCGCCTATGGCGGCTTCGGACTGTCGGTTAAGCCCTATTACAATTCCGGACTCGGCAAGCTGTGGCTGGAGCGCGGCGGCACCACGGTGCAGGCGAATTTGCGCGGCGGCGGCGAGTTCGGCACGCGCTGGCACGATGCCGGCCGGCTCGCCGGCAAGAGACTGTCGCATGATGATTTCGCGGCCGTCGCCGCCGACCTCGTCCGCCGCGGCGTCACGCGAGCGAAGCGCATCGCGGCGCAAGGCGGGTCGAACGGCGGAATCCTCATCACCAACATGCTGACGCGATACCCTGAGCGTTTCGGCGCGCTGTTCTGCACGATCCCGCTGATCGACATGCGCCGCTACACAAAGCTGCTCGCGGGCGCGAGCTGGATCGCGGAATATGGCGACCCTGACAAGGTGGAGGAGTGGGAGTGGCTGAAGACCTACTCCGCCTATCACAACGCAAGGCCCGGCCAGCCCTATCCGCCGATCCTGATCGCCACCACGCGGCGGGACGATCGCGTCCATCCCGGGCATGCACGCAAGATGGCCGCAAAGCTCCAGGCGATGGGCTATGAAGCCTATTTCTACGAGCCCGCAGCGGGCGGCCACGGCTACGGCAAGGACAACAAGGAACGCGCCGGCTTCGAGGTGCTGGGCTTCCGGTTTTTGAAGGACAAGATCGGCTGGCAGGACGGCGAGGCCTGACAGCCTTGTGTCCTGAGGCGAATGGCTTTGGTTGAATCAGTGCACGCCAAGCACGTCCTTCACCTCTCCCGCTTGCGGGGGAGGTCGGCGCGAAGCGCCGGGTGGGGGCTTTCTCCAAACGGGGAATATCTCCATCGCGGAAGCACCCCCACCCCAGCCCTCCCCCGCAAGCGGGAGAGGGAGCGCACCTTCTTTGCGGCCTAACGCGCAAACACCAGCGTGAGGTTGTTCGCGGGCATGTCGATGACATCGACGAGGCCAAGGCTGGCTGCTTGCGCGAGCTTCTCGACGTCGGCAACGTCCCGCACGCCCCATTCCGGATTGCCTTCGCGCAAGGAGGTGTCGAACACGGCATTGCTCAGCGCGGTGTGCTTGCCGTCGCGCTTGAACGGGCCGTAGAGGAACAGCTTGCCATCGGCCCGCAGATAACGGCCGGCGCCAGCGAACATGCCCTCGGCCACGTTCCAGGGCGCGATGTGGATGACATTGGCGCAGAAGATGGCCGCTAGGCTCGCCGGCCCCTGCCCGCTCTTCATCTCCGGGCACCAGTCCGGATCGGAGAGGTCGATCCGCAGCGGCGGGCGGATGTTCGGCAGGCCCGAATGGATGCGCCAGGCCTCGATGCTCTTCAGATGCCGCTGGTTGAGGTCGCTGGGCCACCAGGTGAGGCCGGGCGAATGGCGGGCGAAGTGAACCACATGCTGGCCGGTTCCGCTCCCGACCTCGACCACATGGCCCGAAAGACCGGCGAGGTGCTTTTCCAGCGCCGCCCAGATCGGTTCGTGATTGCGATGAAACGCCGGCGCATCGAGGCGGCCGTCCGGCTCGACCCGTCCACCGTCCCTGCCAAATTCAACGACATGTTCAGCCAATTGAGGTCCCCGAAAGATGAGAAAGAAATGAAAACATCATGAAGCCAGAGAACGCCCCGCAATAATGGCCCGCGCCCAGGCCGAATCCGCCGAAGAGATAACCTCAGGGTTGCAATGCGGCAGATATTAACGCCATTTTGTGGCGTGCATAGTCTTGATTGTCAGGCGATGCCCTTTGTGCTTTGAGCATTGTATTTCCACGAATGAGATCATCGACATAACGGTTCGGAACGACGCCTTGACCGCCCTCCTCCGGAAGCCCTCCCTGACGTTCATGCTGGCCATCCTGGCCGGCCTTGCCGTGAGCCCGGCTCGGGCGCAATCCGCTGTGGCCGAGGGCCAGAAGCTCGCCTTCGACCGCGGTAAGGGCAATTGCCTGACCTGCCACGTCATCAAGGGCGGCGACCTGCCCGGAACGATCGGCCCCGAGCTCAAGGACATCAAGAGCAGATATCCTGACCGCAACGAGCTGTTCGCCATTCTGTTCGATGAGACCAAGCGCAATCCGCAGACCATGATGCCGCCGTTCGGGCGGAACCGGATTTTGACCGAACAGGAGATCAACGCGATCGTTGATTTCCTGCAAACCCTGTGACGGCTGGCACGCCAGGAGACCAAAGATGACCACGATCAACGGCCCTCTCGCGACGCGGCGCCTGATCCTTCAGGGCGCGGCCTCCGTCGCGCTGATCGGCCTCGGCAATTTGCCGTTTGGCGCCCAGCCCGCGCGCGCCGCGGCCAACGACAAATATCCCGAAGAGGCGTTCAAGCAGAAGAGCGAGGCCGACGCGATCAAGGCGCTCTATGGCAAGACCGCGGAGCCCTCCGACAAGGTCAAGCTCGATGCGCCGGAGATCGCCGAGAACGGCGGCGTGGTGCCGATCGCAGTGTCGACGACGCTCGACAAGGTGACCTCGATCTCCTTGTTCGTGGCCGAGAACCCGAATGCGCTCGCAGCTTCCTACAAGATCCCGGACGGCACGATTCCCAGCGTCGCCAACCGCCTGAAGATGGCGAAGACCACCAACGTGGTCGCGATCGTCGAGTCTGACGGCAAGCTCTACAGCGCGACGAAGGAAGTGAAAGTCACCGTCGGCGGCTGCGGCGGCTAACGGCGAAGGAGATCGAGATGGCATCCACCATTCGCGTGCGCGCCACAGCCAACGGCGACATCACCGAGGTGCTGGCGCTGATCCAGCACCCCATGGATTCCGGCTTCGTCAAGGACTCCAAGGGCGAGCTGATCCCGGCGCATTTCATCCAGGAGCTGAAGTTCGAACATAACGGCAAGGACGTCTTCGTTGCCGACTGGGGCCCGGCCGTCTCCAAGGACCCCTACGTCAAGTTCAGCTTCAAGGGGGCCAAGAAGGGCGACGAGCTCAATATCTCCTGGGTCGACAACAAGGGTGCGTCGGACGCGACCACCGCGAAGATTTCGTGATGAAGGTCCGGTCTGCAATCCTTCTCGGCTCCGTCTGCGCTGCGCTTGTCGCGTTTGCGCTCGCATCTTCGCATGTCAACGCGGCCGACAAGATCGATCCCGCTGCCGACGCCAAGGCGTTCCAGAACTTCTTCTTCCAGAAGTTTCCGAACGTGAAGCACGAGGATTTCGTCAACGGTCCCTATTCCATGAACGAGGACATGAAGCGGCAGTGGCAGGAGAAGGAGGAATTCCCGCCCTACGAGTTCGCGCTCGATGCCGGCAAGGAGATGTTTGCGACGCCGTTCAAGAACGGCAAGACCTATGCCGACTGCTTCCCGAACGGCGGCATCGGCATCCGGCAGAACTATCCCTACTTCGACGAGAAGGAAGGCAAGGTCGTCACGCTGGAACTCGCGCTCAACCGCTGCCGCGAGACGAATGGCGAGGCGCCCTATTCCTACGTCAAGGACGAGATGGCCTCGCTGACCGCCTATATGGCCTACACCTCGCGCGGCAAGCCGATGGACATCAAGATCCCCGATGATCCGCGCGCGCTTGCGGCGTTCGAGAACGGCAAGCGCTATTTCTACACCCGCCGCGGCCAGATGAATTTCTCCTGCGCAAGCTGTCATGTGCAGAGCCCGGGCGAGCGTATCCGCGCCGAGATCCTGGCGCCGGCGCTCGGCATCCTCAATGCGATGCCGATCTACCGCTCCGAATGGAGCGGCATGGGCACGACCAGCCGCCGCTTCATCACCTGCAACAGTCAGACCCGCGCGGTTCCGCTGGAGCCGCAGTCGGACGAGTATCGTGACGTCGAGTACTTCCTCTCCTACGTCGCCAACGGCCTGCCGATTTCCGGACCGGGAGCGCGGCCATGAAGCGGTCACTTTCCCTCGCACTGCTGCTCGCAGTGATCTTCGCGCTGCCCTCGGCACGCGCGGCAACGGAAGCGGACTACAAGGCGGCCTACGCCGCCGCGGAAGCCGCTTCCAAGGAGGCGGCCGGCTTGCGCAACCAATGGACCACGACCATCTCGACCCTGGCGGCAGCGAAAAAGGCGGCCGATGGCGGCGATTTCGACCGCGCGGTTGCCGCAGCGAAAGAGGCCGAGGTGCTGGCCAGAGCGTCAATCTTCCAGGCCACGTCCGAAAAAGAAGCCTGGAAGACGATGGAAATCCGCTAGACTGGATTCCCTTGGAACCGTCGAGCTGTCGTTAAGGGGCGCGGAGTACTGAGCATGGCCATCCGCCGCCGCGATTTCCTGAAGAGCGCAGGCGCCATCGCCGCATCGGTCGGCCTGCCGCGGCTTGCGCGCGGTGCCGACACCGCGAGCGTCTACGAGCTCGAACGTTTCGGCAATGCGCGGATCCTGCACATCACCGATACGCATGCACAGCTCAATCCGGTCTATTTTCGCGAGCCCAGCGTCAACATCGGCATCGGCGAGATGGCGGGACGGCCGCCGCATCTGGTCGGCCGCGCGTTTCTGGACCATTTCGGCATCCGGTCCGACAGCGCGGATGCCTATGCCTTTAGCTGCTTCGAGTTCGAGAAATCCGCGGCACGCTTCGGCAAGCTCGGCGGCTTTGCCCATCTGAAGACGCTGATCGACCGCTTACGCGGCGATGTCGGCGAGAAGCACGCCGTGCTCGTCGACGGCGGTGACCTCTGGCAGGGCACGGGGCTCGCCAACGTCATGCAAGGCCGCGACATGGTCGAGGTCGCCAATCTGCTCGGCATCGAGGCGATGACCGGGCATTGGGAATTCACCTATGGCGAGCAGGCGCTGCGCGACAATCTCGAGCGCTTCAAGGGCGAATTCCTGGCGCAGAACGTCTTCCTGACCGAGGAGGCCGCGTTCAACGACGCCCGCGCCTTCGACAAGGCCACCGGCCGCGTGTTCAAACCCTCAATGATCCGGGAGCTCGGCGGCCATCGCGTCGCGATCATCGGCCAGGCCTTCCCATACGTGCCGATCGCACATCCCAAGCGGTTCACGCCGGACTGGACCTTCGGCATCCGCGAGGAGGAACTGCAGAAGCATGTCGACGGCCTGCGCGGCCACGACAAGGTCGATGCCGTCATCCTGCTGTCGCATAACGGCATGGATGTCGACCTCAAGCTCGCAAGCCGCGTTACCGGCATCGACGTCATCCTCGGCGGCCATACCCACGACGCCGTGCCGCAGCCGGTTGCGGTGAAGAATGCAAACGGCACGACGCTCGTCACCAATGCCGGCTCCAACGGAAAATTCGTGGGCGTGCTCGATCTCGCGCTCGACAAGGGCAAGATTGGCGACATCAGATATCATCTGCGGCCGGTCTATTCCGAACTATTGAAGCCCGATCCGGCGATGGCCGAACTGATCGGCCGGGTGCGCGCGCCGCGCGTGACGGACTGGTCGGAGAAGATCGCGACCGCCGACCGGCTGCTCTATCGCCGCGGCAATTTTTCCGGTCCCGTCGATCAGTTGATCTGCACCGCGCTGCGCACCGAACTCAATGCAGAGATCGCGCTGTCGCCGGGCTTCCGCTGGGGTGTCACCGCGCTGTCCGGCCAGCCGCTGACCATGGAGGACGTGCTCGCGGAGACCGCGATCACCTATCCCGAGACTTACGTGCAGGAGATGACCGGCGCGCAGATCAAGGACGTGCTCGAGGACATCTGCGACAACCTCTTCAACGCCGATCCCTATTATCAGCAGGGTGGCGACATGGTCCGCGCCGGCGGTCTCACTTACACCTGCACCCCGGCAGGCGCGGTTGGCAGCCGCATCTCAGAGCTCAAGCTCGACAACGGCAAGACGCTTGCCGCGAACAGGCGTTACAAGGTCGCAGGCTGGGCCTCGATCAACGCCCAGCACGGCGCGCCGGTGTGGGATATCGTCGGCAAATATCTGCGGTCGGGCCGGATGCCCGAGCCGTACCACTCCGGCGTCACGCTGAAGGGCGTCGAGGACAATCCGGGCATTGTAGGACAGGGATGACGCGGTTGCAGATGTTTCGCGCGATGATACTGGCGCTGTTCGCTTTCACTATAGTGGCGCCAGCGGCGGCCCAGCAGGTGCCGCTCCAGGACAAGCCGTTCGCGGAACACAAGATCGTACTGCAACTGTCCGACGGCGATGCCCGGAAGCAGGCGCTGGTGCTGAGCGTCGCCAATAACCTGTTGAAGTTCTACGACCCCGACAAGGTCGCGATCGAGGTCGTGGCGTTCGGTCCCGGCATTGACCTGCTGCTGACCGGCAGCGACCATCGCAAGCAGGTCGAAAGCCTGATCGCCCAGGGCGTGCGCTTCGACATCTGCCTCAACACCGTCGACACGATCGAGCGGGACAGCGGCAAGCGGCCGGACTTCATCCCCTCCGCCACCCCGGTCCAGGTCGGGGTCGGGCAGATCCTGTTCCTGACCGAGAACGGCTACACGCTGGTCAGGCCGTAACTCCGCAGCCCCCTGCCGTCATCGTCCCGGCGAAGGCCGGGACGACACCGAGTGTGTGGCACCAGCTCACCGTCATTCCGGGGCGCCTCGTGAGAGGCGAACCCGGAATCCATCCCTCCACGAGCTCTGCGGCCAATTGGATCCCGGGCTCGATGCCTCGCATATCGCCCCGGAATGACAGCGCGGAAGAGCTGCCAAGGGCAGCAATAATCTTCTAAATATACGTCTCGAAGCAGTGAATTGCTTCTCTTTTTGATCGCTGGCGTAGTAGAATTTGAAATCCCCTGACGCCGAGGTTCGCCATGATCTTCCGCCAGCTCTTCGACAGTGTTTCGGGCACCTACAGCTACGTCCTCGCGAGCCGCCCCGGCGGCGAGGCACTGATTCTCGATCCCGTGCTGGAGAAGGTCGATCGCTACTGCCAATTGCTGCGCGAGCTCGACCTCAAGCTGGTCAAGGCCGTCGACACCCATCTGCATGCCGACCATGTCACCGGCCTCGGCGAGCTGCGCGACCGCACCCATTGCATGACCATCATGGGCGATCAGAGCAAGGCCGACGTGGTGGCGATGCGCGTCTCCGACGGCGACAAGGTGACGATCGAAGGCCTGTCGCTCGACGTGATGTACACGCCCGGCCACACCGACGATTCCTATTCCTATCTGATGGGCGACCGCGTCTTCACCGGCGACACGCTGCTGATCCGCGGCACCGGCCGCACCGATTTCCAGAACGGCTCTTCGCGCGCACAATACGACTCGATCTTCAATCGCCTGCTCAAGCTGCCGGACGAGACGCTGGTCTTCCCGGCGCATGACTACAAGGGCGACACCGTTTCCACCATCGGCGAGGAGAAGCGCTACAACCCGCGCCTCCAGGTGCGCTCGGTCGACGAATATATCGAGCTGATGGCCAATCTGAAGCTGCCCAATCCGAAGATGATGGATGTGGCGATCCCCGCCAACATGCATGTCGGCCTGCATCAGGAGGAGCTCGAGAAAGAAGGCCGCGTGCTCAGCGCGGTCGAGGCGATCCGCTCGCTCGGCCGGCCCGACATCCTCTTGGTCGACCTGCGCGAGAGCAACGAGCGCGCCAAGCACGGCATGCTCGAAGGCGCACTGCACACGCCCTACGCCACCGTCGAGGAGAGCCTGAAGCCCGGCGGCATGCTGCGCGAAGTCGCGGCCGCCACCGGCCGGCGCGTCGTGTTCTTCTGCGCCTTCGGCGAGCGCTCGGCGATGGCGGTGGCGGCAGCGAAAGAGGCTGGCCTTGCCAACACCGCCCACATCGCCGGCGGCATCGACGCCTGGAAGAAGGCCGGCGGTCCGGTGGTGCAGGCCTGAGGGCCCTCATCGGCGGTTTGAGATATGTCAGGAACCCCTGGCGGTTTCCGGCTAAAACCGGATGCAGAATCACCATCCGGGACCAGCCATGGCCAAGCCCGCCAAGACCAGCGCGCCGCCCAAGAAGGCCGACGACAAGGCGAAGAAGCCGCAGCCTCCACGCGACACTGACGACGACTACGAAGACGGCGACATCGCCACGCCGAAGCGCGACCGTTACGGCAATGATGACGAGCCGTTGTGAGGGTATGCTTTCGCACATTCTCCAGTGTCGTCCCGGCGAAGGCCGGGACCCAACCGCGTGATCTATCGATTGCGGTCGGTCGAAGTACCGAAACGACGATCTTCGCCAAACTGCTCCCTGGACACACGATGTGGAGGCACAATATTGCCCCTCGCTTCCCACCACGCACTACCTGCCATGCGCTGCCGTTCATGGACAAATAACCGGCCTGCCCGATAGTTTGCGCATCGCTCAGGACGCAACACGGAACTGCAATGGTCGACGTTCTCGCCGCACCGCAACAAGGCAAGGCGGACAGCGCGCTGCGCACGCTGACTGGAATCTCGATCGCGCATTGGGTCAGCCATTTTCATCTATTCGTCCTGCCGATGCTGTTCCCCTTCCTGAAGAGCCAGCTCGGCGTCGGCTATATCGAGCTCGGCTTCGCGCTGACCGTGTTCGCGGTCGTGTCCGGCCTGACCCAGGCGCCGACCGGCTATCTCGTCGACCATTTTGGCGCGCGGAAGATCCTGCTGGCGGGACTTGTCCTCGGCGGCTTCGCGCTGATCGTGCTCGGCCTGCACTTAAGCTACGCTTCGCTGATCGCCTGCGCCGTGCTGCTCGGGCTCGCCAACAGCGTCTATCACCCCGCTGATTACGCGATCCTCGCCGAGCACATGGATGAGGCGCGAATGGGCCGCGCCTTCTCGATCCACACCTTCGCCGGCTTTCTCGGCGGCGCAGTCGCGCCGGCCATCGTTGCGGCGCTCGTCACCGTGTCCGGAGGCGTCGGCGCGCTGATCGCATCGGGCGCGATCGGCGTGCTGGTGGCGCTGCTGCTGGTTCTCATGAACATTCCCGACGCCGGCGCGCACAAGAAGAAGCCGGGCAGCGCGAACGCGCCGAAGCAGGTCGTCATCACGCCGGCGCTGATCATGCTGACGGCGCTCTTCATGCTGCTGAGCCTCTCGGTCGCCGGCATCAACAATTTCGGCGTGGTCGCGTTGATGAGCGGCTATGGGGCCTCCTATTCCACTGCCAATGTCGTACTGACGGCGTTCCTCGCAGCCAGCGCCATCGGCGTGCTCGCGGGCGGCTTCCTCGCCGATCACACCGAGCGTCACGGCCAGGTCGCCGCGGCCTGCTTTGCCGCGAACGCGGCGATCGTGCTTCTGATCGCGCTCGTCATCCTGCCGGGCTGGGCCCTCACTGCTGCGATGACGGCCGCGGGCTTCCTTTCCGGCGTGATCGCGCCTTCCCGCGACATGCTGGTGCGCAATGCCACACCTCCCGGCGCCGCCGGCCGCGCCTTCGGTATCGTCTCCACCGGCTTCAATCTCGGCGGCATCGTCAGCCCGCTGCTGTTCGGCTGGATCATGGATCAGAACGCGCCGCACTGGGTGTTCGGCGCTTCGGTGATCTTCATGGTGGCGACGGTGGTGCTGTCGCCGTTCACGGAGCGGCGGCCGCAAGCCACTGCGAATTGAGTGGTCGGTATCGCCACGAATTCAACTGTCGTCCCGGCGAAGGCCGGGACCATCAACCACAGGGAGTAGTTGCGGCGCGAGACTGGTAACCAGGAGTCTTCGCCCAACTTCTCCCTGGGGTTATCGCGACGAGCGCAAGCGCTCGCGCGGGGGTCCCGGATCTGCGCTCCGCTTCGCTGCGCTTGTCCGGGACGACGAGTGGAGAAATAATCGGCAGCAAGCTTGGGGCCTGAGAATGCACTCAAGCACAACAACAACCCGGGAAGAAACACATGACCAATCCTGATCTCGTGATCCGCGGCGGCACGATCGCGGATGGACGCGGCGGCGAGCTGTTCGAGGCCGACGTCGCGATCATCGGCGGCAAGATCAGCGAGGTCGGGAAGGTTGCTTCAAAGGGACAGGAAGAGATCGACGCGCGCGGCAAACTGGTGACGCCGGGCTTCGTCGACGTTCACACGCATTATGACGGCCAGGTCACCTGGAGCCAGGACATCACGCCGTCCTCGCAGAACGGCGTCACCACCGCGATCATGGGCAATTGCGGCGTCGGCTTTGCGCCGTGCAAGCCGGATGACCACACTCGCCTGATCCAGCTCATGGAGGGCGTCGAGGACATTCCCGAACCGGTGCTGAGCGCCGGCATTCCCTGGGCCTGGGAGAGTTTTCCGGACTACATGAACTGGCTGTCGAAGCGCGATTTCGACATCGATGTCGGCGCGCAACTGCCGCATGCCGCGCTGCGCGTCTATGTCATGGGCGAGCGCGGCGCGCGCCGTGATCCTTCGACCGCCGAGGACAATGCCGCGATGGCAAAGCTCGCGGGCGAGGCCGTGCGCGCCGGCGCACTCGGCTTCTCGACCTCGCGCACGCTCAACCACCGCACCTCGACCGGCGATTTCACGCCGACGCTGAAGGCGGGTGAGGACGAGCTCACCGCGATCGCCGGCGCGATGCACCGCGAGGGCCGCAGCGTGCTGCAATTCGTGCTCGATCTCTCCACCATCCACGAAGACCTGCCGATGATGCTGCGGGTCGCCGACAGCACAAAGTGCCCGATCTCGTTCTCGATCACGCAGAACGACAAGTCGCCGCGGCGCTGGCGCCAGACGCTGGACGAGATCAATGCGGCGGCGAAGCGCGGCCTCTCCATCACCGCGCAGATCGCGGCGCGCCCCGTCGGCCTGCTGCTTGGTCTCGAGCTGTCGCGCAATCCGTTCCAGACCCATCCGAGCTACAAGGCGATCGCGCATCTGCCGCTCAAGGAGCGGCTGGCGCTGCTGCATCGGCCAGACGTGCGCAAGGCGATCCTCTCGGAGACGGCGACCGCGACCGACGATCCGCTGTTCTTCCGGCCCAACTACGACAAGATGTTCCTGCTCGGCGATCCCCCGGATTACGAACAGCCGCCGGAGAACGCGCTGGGACCACAGGCGCGCAAGCAGGGCCGACAGCCGGAGGAGCTCGCTTACGATGCGATGCTGTCGGACGAGGGCCGCGGTATGCTCTACGTGCCCTTCCTCAACTATTCCGACGGCAATCTCGACGCGACGCGCGAGATGCTGATCGATCCGCAATCGGTGCCCGGCCTCTCCGATGGCGGCGCGCATTGCGGCATCATCTGCGATGCGAGCTTCCCGACCTATCTGCTGACGCACTGGACGCGCGACCGCAAGCGCGGCGAAAAGCTGTCGATTCCGTTCGTGGTCGCGGCGCAGTCGCGCAAGACCGCGCTTTCAGTCGGCCTCACCGATCGCGGCCTGATTGCGCCCGGCTACAAGGCCGACGTCAACGTCATCGACTATGACCGGCTGCATTTGCATCCGCCGAAGGTGCATTACGATCTGCCGGTTGGCGGCCGCCGCCTGCTGCAGGACGTCGACGGCTATGAGGCCACCATCGTGTCGGGCGTGGTGACTCGCCGCCACGGCGAGGCTACGGGGCAGCGGCCGGGGAAGCTGATTCGTGGCGCGCAGGGGGTGGGGCAGTAGAATAGACTGCGCGTGAGGCGCGAGGACGCCTCACCACACTCAGTGTCGTCCTGGCGAAAGCCAGGACCCAACCACAGGATGCAGTTGTGGCGCGAGGCCGGCAACCACGAGTCTTCGCTAAACCACTCCCTGTGGTTGATGGTGTGGACGGCCCCCTACGGCATCAGTGTGCCAGAATGAGGTTGTCGAAATCTCAGACAAGGGAGCCGTCCGTGAGCCAGATTATCCGCATTGGGATGGATACGTCGAAGTATATTTTTCAACTGCATGGCGTTGACGCGTCGGAACGCGTGGTGCTTCGCAAGCGGCTGAGCCGCAAGGCGATGCGGGCGTTTTTTGCCAAGCTGCCGCCGACGGTGGTGGCGATCGAGGCGTGCGGGGCCGCCCACCACCTGGCGCGAGAGCTTGGCAAGCTGGGGCACACGGCCAAGCTGATCGCGCCGCA
>NZ_LUUB01000074.1:283-94703 GCF_001641635.1 Bradyrhizobium centrolobii | reverse complement strand
GGGCGTGCGCCGTTGTGGCGTGAAGAAGAAGGGAGTGTTCGAAAGAATGGAGCCTACTGGTTTGGCTCTTACTTGCCCGACTTACCGGTGTCGGAAACGACTGAGACCTCGAAAGAGGAACGGGACCAGAGCATGTCGGGAAACGTCTCGAAATCGGGCGCCGCAGCCCGGTGGAGAGCACAGAGTAAGGTGTGCACGGTGAAAGCTGTATTGCCTGAATCCCAGTTTCCAGTCGCTAAAGGGTTGGCGGTAGCGAACGCGGCTGACACGCTACGCCACGCGGGGCAAAACGCACCGGCCAGTGCGATCTGCCACCAGTCCGCGTGGGACGACCTCCATCGGAGGGTCAAGGAAGCAAATGGGACACCTAAACACACCGCAACTCCCCACACACGCAACTACGGGATCGCCTGCAGCAGGTTCGTTCGCGAGCCTGTATGGCGACGGAGCCGTCGTAGTACCCAAATGCCTGGCGTAACGGCCGGGACAGCCGCCGCAAGGCGGACGATCATGCGTATAAGGCCGGGTGACCGGATCGAAAGCGCCTCCGATCGGGGGAAGGACGATGCCGCTAAAAACGGCATTTGCAGTATGCGTAGAAGAGATTCTTCGACGGAGAGGTTCTGCTGATGCAGGCCGCTACCATCCAGAGGAGAATTGAATCACTTCCGACCTTGTCGCGGTCGGGCAAGCGGATCAATGGCCTTCACCGCCTGATGAGATCTCCATTTCTCTTTGAGCGGGCCTACGAAAAGGTCTCCCAAAATAAGGGAGCCTTGACGCCTGGTGTTGACGGCAAGACCTTCGACGGCATGTCGCTGGCGAAGCTCGCCGACCTCGCCCGTCGCGTGGCAGAGGGCACATATCGCTTCCGACCTGTCCGACGGGTTTATATCCCGAAGGGCAACGGCAAGACACGACCGCTGGGAATTCCCACGGTGGAAGACCGACTCGTTCAGGAGGCGGTCAGGACCATCCTCGAAGCAATCTATGAACCTGTGTTCCTCGGTGAGTCGCATGGGTTCCGCCCGAGGCGGTCCTGTCACACCGCTTTAAATCTCGTCAAGAAGACTTGGACGGGTTGCAAGTGGCTGATCGAAGTGGATGTGCGTGGGTTCTTTGACAACATCGACCATGACGTCC
This sequence comes from Bradyrhizobium centrolobii, assembly GCF_001641635.1. Lineage (GTDB taxonomy): Bacteria > Pseudomonadota > Alphaproteobacteria > Rhizobiales > Xanthobacteraceae > Bradyrhizobium > Bradyrhizobium centrolobii. The sequence goes on along the minus strand of NZ_LUUB01000074.1, from coordinate 93,560 downwards.
TGCTCAGGCTTCTCAAGAAGCGGATCGATGATGACAGATTCATCGGTCTGATCGAAGGAATGCTGAAAGCGGGTTACATGGAAGATTGGGTCTATGGACGCACATACAGCGGTACACCACAGGGCGGAGTCGTATCGCCCTTGCTCGCCAACATCTATCTGCACGAGCTGGATCAGCACATGCAGACAATGAGGGCGGGATTCGATAGAGGCCGCGACCGACGCGCATTCCCGCCCTATGCGGCGTTGCAAAGGCGCGTCCTGGGCCTCCGCCGGAAGATTGAGCGGCTGCGCGCCAACGGCGCGGAGCTGGCCGAGATCAATGCCGCATTGGCAGAGATCAAAGCCATCAATAAGGAGAGACGGAAACTACCTTCCGTCGATCCCATGGATCCCAATTTCAAAAGGCTCCGCTACTGTCGATACGCCGACGACTTCCTGATCGGCATCATCGGCAGCAAGGAGGAGGCTCGTGAGACCATGGCCTCTGTTGAGCGATTCTTGACAGAGACGCTGAAGCTCGCGATCTCGCCTGAGAAGAGTGGGATTCAGGCCGCTTCAAAGGGAGTGACCTTCCTCGGCTACCGCATCGCGGCGTACACGTCCTACGGGGGTGGACGAAAGTCCAACCGCAAGGGACCGGCAGCACGGACATGGCGCGTTACGCGTCGGCCGACTACCGGCAACATCAGTCTGCGTGTGCCACGCAAGCGGATAACCGAGTTCTGCAAACGGCATGGGTATGGCGACCTCGCCAGGAAGACCGGCCGTGCTCGTGAGCAGTTCTTGGTCACCAGCGACACCGCGACCGTGCTCGCCTATAACTCGGAGTTCCGTGGTTTTGCCAACTATTACTCGTTTGCCGATGACAACAAACGTGCCTTGGGAGTGCTGGAGCTCGTTGTGTTCCGCAGCCTCATCAAGACGCTGGCGTTGCGCCATCGAACGACGAGGGCACAAATCATGGCCCGTCTGTGGAAAGGGTCGGATTACGAGGTGTCCTCTGTAGTCCGAGGCAAGCTTCGCACGATCAAACTGTGGAGACTGAAGCACCTCACGCGAACCTTTTGGATAAGTCAAGGAATTGACGATCTCACAAGAGGCGCGTGGTGGGTCATAAACTCGAATGACCTAATCGACCGGCTGCATGCTCGCCGATGCGAAGCATGTGGCGGCGCGACAGGACCATTCGAGATGCATCACCTCCGCCGCGTTCGAGACCTGCAGAGTGGGTCGCTGATAGTCTGGAAACGGTCCGGCTGGCGGCGCAAGACGATCGTCCTGTGCCCGTCGTGCCGGGTGGCCGTTTCCAATCGAGAGTATACGCATATGGAAAGCCGTGTGCATCGCAAAGGTGCCCGCACGGTTTGGGGGGAGGCGTAGGGACATCCTCCGCGGAGGTGTTCCACGCCTACCCTACCGGGACGCGTTCGCGGCCCGGTTCACGAAAGCCTGCTCCGCGGAAGCGGACGCGCCCTGACGCTTGTGCGATAAGTGACGGCTTCTCTGGCAGAACAGCCGAATCACTTGACCGACATGTGCTCGATCTGATCGTGGCGCCGGACTTCTCGGGCCAATAGATCTTCAAACGACTTTTGAACGCCCTTCAAAGCCGCTTCAACGGCACCCGAGTCAAAAAAGCCTGCTTGAGACTAAATGTCATGCGCGGCGATAGCGCTATCACCCGATTATCGAATGACGAGGGAGACCATGAGCACTGCCTCGCTCAACGAACTGTTTGACTGCCCCAACTCTCGCATCTGTCTGGTCCAGGCCGAATTCCTGCGTCCAACGCGCCCGGTGCGCGTTCTTAAAGCGGGCAATACGATTTTCTCGACTAGACCGATCAATTGCCAGATGAAATAGTTCAGGCCGCAATTTCAGCGCGTTCTATTTTTAATGTACAGGGGGCACTCATGGGGGCGCTTTATAGCCGCGCATCTTCATCCATTCCCATTTTAAGCCTGTTGTTTCTGGTGCTGGTGACCTGCAGCGCCTGTACGCGAGCCGAGCTTGTCGACAAGGCTGACGCCTACGATCAAGCGATCTGGGATTCCAGCAATAGGCAGATGCTGCTCAACGCCATCCGTGCAAGCCAGCGGGCGCCGATGTCGTTTGTTGGCTACGGCGACGTGTTGGCAAGTCCAAACTTCTCCGGGAGCGCCGGCGGCGTCGCGGCTTTCGCGCCCGCGAGATGATTTTTTATCCTTACATCTTGCGATTGTCATCTTTCAGAGAGACAATCACTTCGCGAATTGCCAGGAGGGGCTGATGGGTGGGATCACGCGTGCGGTCGCCTATTGCAACAACGAGGTCGCGTTTATCGCTTGGGACGTCGACGAAATGATCCCGGGCTGTCTGGGTTTCGATATCGTCCGGATCTATCCCGAGACAGGTGAGCGCCGTGCTCTGTCCGCCTGGGTGCCGTTCGAAGGCCAGCACAATCACGGCTGGAAAGAGCAGGATACGGGTGTGTGGCCCGTCCAGAAGACCAACTGGCGCGACCTGACTTTGCGGAAACGAAGGGACCGGGCCGAGCGACGGCCCGACAATGTGCGGGTCAAATACGAGATCCGGCCGGTCGGACGCATGGAGAGCGGCCTGGAGCCCGTGCCGGTGCGGCAAAAGAAGACCTATGATGGCCCAGTGATACCGCTCGGCTACCTCGGACCTGCGGTCGAGACCAATGAGATCGTCGTTACGTCCGACTATGGGGATGTGAAGGCGGCTTTCAATAATGGAATCATCGCCGGCCAGTGGCTGCGCCATGCGATCGAGGAGCAGAACAAGGCTTTCAACAAGGATGTCCTGATCGCCGAAGTGCAGGATCAGCATAGTGCGATACGGGAGTATCTGTCAGGCGATCTCATCCTGTTTCTCAAGAGCATGATCGATCGCGCGCTTGCCGAGGGCGGCCAAGTGCTGCTCGCGCTCTATGAGCTGGACGGTCCTGAATTGATCGATCTGCTCATCCGCAACAAGTCGATCGTCAAGATCATCCTCTCCAATTCGAGCGCCGACCGCGAAACAGGTGAGTGGGACAAGCGCAACGCGCCGGCACGCGCCACGCTCAAGGCTGCCAGGGTCGAGGTCCAGAACCGGCTGTTCAACAACCGGCACATTGGCCACAACAAGTTTGCGGTCTATCTGGACGGGCATGGAGACGCCCAGGCTGTCATGACCGGCAGCACCAATTGGACCTCGCTTGGGCTCTGCGGACAGACCAATAATTCGATCGTTATCGAGAACGCCGGGATTGCCGAAGGTTATCGGGCTTATTGGCAGCGCCTGCACGACGATGAGATCGAGGATCCCGACCCTCCCTCGGCGCCGGGCGGCAAGAATGTTCAAGGCGCCGACTTGCGCCAGGAGAACCAAGAGGTTGTCCCCGCAAACCTGACTTCATCTGCGGCTCAACTCTGGTTTTCGCCGAACACCAAGGCCAAGACGCGGAATATCAAGAAGGCGCCCCCCGATCTCGATGCGCTCTTCAAGCTGATGCAGAACGCCCAGCAGGCCATATTCTTCCTGGCCTTCTTGCCGGCACGTGGCGGCCTTTATAGCATCATCGAAACGGCACGACAGGCCGGTGAGACCAAGCCCGATCTACTGGTGGTCGGTGCCATCAGCGATCCCACCGCGATGCCAGGCTATCAGGCCAAAGAAGCCGAGGATGGGGAGGAGGACGACGAAACACCGGAAGAGGCCGCAGCCCGCAAACCCTATGTTTACGACGCGCGCCATACCCACATCGTGCGGGCAAGCAACCTCGGAGCCGGAACGGCGCTTGGTGATTTCGAAGCGGAGATTCTCAAGCTGGGCACGGCCATCGTCCACGACAAGATCGTCGTGATCGATCCGCTATCGGACAACTGCACCGTTGTAACCGGGAGCCATAATCTCGGTTACAAGGCCTCCTACGAAAACGACGAAAACATGCTCATCATCCGCGGCGATAAGCGGCTGGCGCAAGCCTATGCGGTGCATGTCCTGGATGTTTACGACCACTATCGCTATCGAGCCTGGCAGGCGAAAAACAAGCTCGAGGGCAAACCGGTCTTCTCGGGGCATATTGACCTGAACGATCGCTGGCTTGACCGCTACGTGAACGGAAACAAGGGAGACGTCACGCAGTATTTCCTGAATGGACGTTAGCCGTTCAAGGTTACGTATCTTCTTTTGCTGCACAGCGGTGGCTTGGCGCCGCTTCATTTTCTGAACCGCTTTGGGATTACTCGTTTTTTGGGGGCACCAGGATGTGGCGACGGCTTCTTTCCCTTCCCCTTGCCGTCATCATTGTCGGCGGCGGGTTCCACTTGCCTGCGCCGCGCTTTCGAACCGTCAATTGTGATGAGGGAGGAGCATTTCGCACAGCTGCGACAGACGGGGTTATGCGGGAGCCTTGATTTTGTGAACATTGCATCTTCGCCTGACGCGCCACTGGCGCAGACCATTAACCTGCTGGTCGATTGGTTCAGTCCGCGGTCAGTCCGATCCGATCTTCATACGCCTTGCCAAAGTTCAGAATGCATTGCGCCAGCCCTTTCCTTGGCGCGGGCGAACTCAATTCCATCTTTTTTTGATCATTCATCTGAAGGAGCTCATATATGCGAACAGCTTTCAATCTCGCCGTCCTGGCGTTCGGCGCGATGCTAAACTGCGCTCACGTCGACAGCGCGAGCGCGTGGGGCGATGAGGGTCATCAAGTGGTTGCTCTGGTAGCCCAGTCGTTTCTGGAGCCGGATGTGCGCAAGCGCGTCAATGCACTGCTTGCAGCCGACACCGACCCATTGACCGCTCACGATATCGCGTCCGCCGCGACCTGGGCCGACAAATACCGCGATGCGAACGTCGACAACTCACGCGAGCGAACGCGGCAGTGGCACTTCGTGGACATCGAGATCACAGGGCCGAACCTGGACCAGGCGTGCTTCAATCATCCGGCGGTGCCGAACGGTAAGCCGGCTTCTGACGGACCAAAGGATGATTGTGTCGTCGACAAGATCCAGCAATTTGCAGCGGAGCTCACCGATCCCGCCACGGACGCGGAGGAACGTGTGGTGGCCCTCAAGTTCCTCCTTCACTTCGTGGGCGACGTACATCAGCCCTTGCACAGCTCCGATGATCATGATCGAGGCGGCAACGACAAGCGCGTCTCGGCCTCGGGCCTCAGCGCAGGCAATCTGCATCATTTTTGGGATACCGAGTTTGTCGACCAGCTCGGGCCGGATGCCCGCACGATCGCTTCGGATTTGATCGGCCACATCACGAGCGCGCAGCAGACCCAGTGGCAGTCTGGCGGACCTAGTGATTGGGCCAAGGAGGCGTTTGCGATATCCAAAGCTGACACCTATGGCGAGCTTCCTCCGCCCAACCAGCGTGGCAGTTTTCGGCTAAGCGACGACTACGTCGCAATGGCGACGAATGATGCCGCGTTGCAGCTCAGCAAGGCCGGGGTGCGGCTCGCGATGATTCTCAATCAGGCGCTACGAAGGCCATAGACGAGCGGGTGGCGGGCCCCAAGCACCCGCCCCCCATAGGCGCAGTGTCCGACCGACCGCTCTTTGCTATCTCGGAGGTGTCGAACACTGGGCGTACGGAACACGCGCGTCATGTAGGTATCGTTCCCGCAGCGGTGGCCTCAGGGGCAAAGCAGCCTTCGAGGTATCGCCCCACCGGTGCGGGTGGGGTACGGCTGGTTTGAGCGGCGGACCTTTTGTGCACGGCCTTGCAGCGACAGCAGAATGCATACAGAATTCGGGGACAGGGAGCCCCGAGCATGAATGACGACAGCCCATCCCTTCTGCGCGATGAGCAAGGTCTTCGGCTAATCCACGCCTTTCTGCGTATAGGCGATCAGGCTGCGCGGAACAAAGTCATCGAAATGGCTGAGCGGTTGGCCGAGGAGACGGCGGCTCTGGCCCGCAACGCGAGTGCGCCAAACGGGCGTGAATTGCCTTCGGATATCACCAGCTAGCCTGGTGGTATCTCGATCTCCCGTTCGAGCTCAATTTGTCTTTGTCCGCGCTGCAAGGGGATCATGACGCTGGCCCCTCGGCAAAGGGAGAAGGGGCCGCTGGTCTGGCGCTGCTTCAAATGCGAAGCCTATGGCTGACAAGGCTCGCGTGCCTCATCAATTCAACCGTACGGGACCCGAAACGCGGTCGCCAAGCCGGCGATCTGGGGTCGGATGAACTTCTGCTGTCAGATATCCTGGAGGATAAGGGCTGCCGGCTTCCGTCCTGTCCCTGAGCTCGACATGAAGCCGCTGCGTCAGGTTGTTTTAGGAGTGTGACAGCAGCAGAATGCGCGAATGCGCATCGCAAGCCTCAACAGATCCGTGGCAGCTGCTCGCCCGACAGCCAGTCGATAATTCGTCCGCCGCCGAAGCTCGTTGCCATCTGCACGAAGTGATGGTCGTCGGCCGCGGGTAGGATCGCTCCTGCCCGCCGGCCAAGGCGCAGGCCGACGACGAACTGGTCGCCGCGCTCGACCACCTTGGTATCACCGGTGATGATGTAAACACCCGCGCGCGTCGGCGATCATCTTCAGATCGGCAAAGGGAAAGCCCTCCTCGATGATGAAGCTTGCAGACAGATAAAGCGGCCGCGCGCCCGCCATGGCGATGTCGTTGACCGTGCCGTGCACTGCGAGCGAGCCGATATTGCCGCCAGGGAAGAAGAGCGGCGAGACCACATAAGCGTCGGTCGTCATCACCATGCGCCCGCCGCCGACGTCGAAGGCCGACTGGTCGTTGCCGCGCGCCAACCATTCATTGCCAAAGGCTTCGTGGATCAGGCCGGAGATGAGCTGTGACATCGCCCGTCCGCCGGAGCCGTGGGACAGGTCGACGCAGCCATTCCTGATATCGAGCTTGCGCTGATAGGCCTTCATGACACCTGCCTCTGCTGATGGTGGCGGAAGCGGCCGTAAGACCAGTGCGCGGCGCATGCCCCTTCGGAGGAGACCATGCAGGATCCCATCGGGGTCTCCGGCGTGCAGACTGTGCCGAACAGCTTGCAGCCGATCGGCTTCTTCACCCCGCGCAGAATTGCACCGCATTCGCAGGCCGGATTGTCGGCGAAGCGAAGCTCATTCATGCCGAAACGGATCTCGGCATCAAACTCGGCATAGGCACGCTTCAGCTTCAGTCCGCTATATGGCACGAGCCCAAGGCCGCGCCATTCGAATTGGTCGCGCAACTCGAAGATATCCGAAACTTCCTCCTTAGCGCGCAGATTGCCCTCGCGGGTGACCGCGCGGCCCAGACCGAACCGCGCCAATCAGCGCGTCAGACGATCAGAACAGAAGAAAGCAAAACAACCCGATTTACAGGCGGTAACGAAGTTTTCGGCCCCCGCTGCTGGAAATATCTTTCCTTCTCTCCCGTAGGACGAAGGTGGCGCGAAGCGCCGGATCAGGGCTCAATGCGAAGTAGGGCCCAACCAGTCGCGCTCAATGCGCGTGCACGCCGACCGCGGTAGGTGTAAGGATTGCCAGCCTAAAGGTGAGGACGTGTTGGTGCTGTTTCCGATCACCAGCCACTCCTTCGACCGCTCCGTCGAAATTATCGAGATGAAAAAGCGTCCAGTCGGTCTCGGCACTTCACTGCGCCTTCGAGTTCGCTACGAGTGTGCTGCGAGTACTCCACGCGATTATCGCTTCAGCGACATTTTCGCAAACGAAGACCAAGCCGCGGGTATGCGTTTCTATCGGTGACCTAGCGCCGGTCGAGCAACCTGCGAGTGGACCGTGCAAGTCGGTCAGGTGTCGATACAATGAATTCCGCCCGGAAAGTCCACCAACGGCTAGGCCCGGGCGTGAAGGCAGTCACAACGCGCAATACTTCAAAGCGGAGTTTCAGCCACGAGAGAGCGATAGCTCGTCGGACAGATCGGCTGCTGCCTTCTGCAAGAGTTTCGCACAGTGATCGCGTTGGCTTTGGTCCAACCAGTCGGAGACAAATGCCGTGCTTATCGCGGCGAGAGGATTTTTCGCTGCATCTTTGACGGCCACCCCGATTCCGCTAAGTCCTTTTCGGAAGAGCCCATCATGAGCAGCGTGCCCACGGCTTCGAGCCACATCATGCGCTCGCTGGAACGCAGCTTCGTCGAAGTTGCTGCGCTGCCGATACCGCTGCATGTTCTTCTCGATTATTTGACGTGCCTCGCTTTCGTGCAATGAGGCCAGAATGGCCATACCGCCAGCACCAATGCCAAGGGCCTCACGCGTTCCAACTTGAAGCACCAGTGTCTGGATAGGATTTTCGGGCTCATACCGGGCGAGGCACACGGCTTCGTACCCTACTCGTAAGGTTAGGTAGACTGTCTGCTCCATTTCGCGCGCCAAGCGTTCGAGTGCCTGGTCGGCGATGCGTTGGAGTGGATGTCTGACAATGGCCGCAAGGCCCAGACAGGCCAAATCCTTGCCAAGATAGATCTGGGCGCCGTCGCCCTCCTCGATCCAGTTCGCGTCCATGAGTTGGTTGAGAACTCTGTGCACCGTGGGGCGGGGCAGGCCTGTCCGGATGACGATGTCGCGAATGGAAGTTCCGCGATGGGCGTCCTGCGCAAGAGAGCGCAGGATCAGGACAGCGCGATTGAAGCTGCCTGCCCCCAGCTCAACCTTCGTCAAGGAGGGTTTGGGGTTTGCCTGGCGCTTGGTGCGGCCTCTCTTCATGACGGGTGCTGATCCTCAACTGCGCTCCCACTTTGTCCGATATTCGGACGCGCTTCAAGACCTCACCGCCTGCAAAATTTATCGGCTCCTTGCCGCATATCTCGCCTGATCGGCAGTTGACTGCCGTTCCAGATGACATTCTAATCGGAAAATAGTTCTGAATTGTCCGATATGCGGACAAGTGGAAGGTCGCACGGTGAAACTCAAGCAACTATTTGCGCTAGGGCTCTTGGCCACGTCGACAAGCATTGGCCTCGTCGCGCCAAATGCGGCCAAAGCTCAGGAGCTGAAGAAGGTCGCGTTGATCGAAACGGTCCACCACATCTTCTTCTCACCGCTCTACATCGCCGACGGTCTCGGCTATTTCAAAGACCAGGGCATTCGCGTCGAATACACCGCCTCGCAGGGCGGTGACAAAGCCATGGCGGCCTTGCTGTCGGGCGAAATGGATATCGCGCTGGTTGGCCCTGAAGCTGCGATCTACGTCCAGGGCAGCCAGTCGCCAACCAAGGTCAAAATGTTCTGTGGCCTCACGACGTCGGACGGAACCTTTCTCGTTAGCCGCGATGACAAGCCATTCGATTGGAAGGACCTCATGGGCAAGACGATTCTGACGTTCCGTCGAGGCACGACGCCGGCGTTGTTCCTGGACGAGGCGCTGCGGCAACACGGCCTTGACCCGGCCAAAGACGTCAATCTGGTCGGCAATATCGGTATTCCGGCGCGGATTGGAGCGTTCCTGAGCGGTCAGGGCGATTATGCGACCTTCTTTGAACTCGACGCCTCGAAGCTGGAAAAAGAGAAAAAGGGAGTGGTCGTCGCGAGCATCGGCAAAGCGGTCGGTCCGATCGACTACACCGCCTTTATGGCGACCGATGCATATCTCGCCAAGAATCCGGAAGTCGCTCGCGGCTGGACGAAGGCGATCGGTCGTGCCCTCGAATGGATGGCGGTGTCCACGCCGGCCGAAGCCGCCAAGCTGCTTGCTCCGTTCTTCCCGGGCGTGTCGCTCGATCTGATCGAGTCGGCAGTGGATCGTCAGCGCATGTCGGGCCTCTGGAAGCGGACCCCGGAAATCCGGCCCGAGGCCGTCGAGGCCCTGCAAAAGCTGCAGGTTACGGGCGGCGTTCTCAAGGAGTCTCAGAAGGTCAGCTACGATAGCGTGGTGACCCGTCAGTTCTTTGACGCTGGAGCGAAGTGACGTGGCGATCGCGGCAGGCACAGAACGGGCAGCGAGGCTTGCGTTCAACGACGTTTCGCTGAGTTATTTTACGCCCTCAGGGGAAACCCTGGCGCTGGACTCGGTCTCCTTTCAGATCGGAGTCGGGGAAATCGTCAGCATCGTCGGTCAATCCGGCTGCGGCAAAAGCACGCTCCTGTCGCTGCTGGCCGGATTGATCGCGCCGACGAGTGGCACGGTATCCATTGACGGGCAAGCGGTGAGCGAGCCGTCAGCGGCGATCGGCTTTATGCTGCAGCAAGATACACTGTTCGAGTGGCGCACGATTCTCGAGAACACGCTGCTCGGACCCGAGCTGCGCGGTCACGATCGCGCTGCCGCCCATGAGCGCGCGGAAGGATTGCTGGACCGCTACGGCCTCCGCGATTTCAAGGCACACTTCCCGCATCAACTTTCCGGAGGAATGCGGCAGCGAGCGGCTTTGGCCCGGACGATGTGCCTCGATCCAAGCATCCTCCTGTTGGACGAGCCTTTCTCCGCGCTGGACTTTCAGACCCGGATCGCGATCTCCGATGAGATCGCGCAAATCATCCGTAGCGAAGGCAAGACTGCGATTCTCGTCACGCATGACATCAACGAAGCTGTTGCGATGGCGGATCGGGTGCTCGTCATGTCGCGTCGGCCCGGCCGGATCAAGTCTCAACACGTCATCGACTTCGCTGTCGCCGATCGTGAGCGCGCCTCCAGCCTCGAGCTGCGCGAGCTGCCAGCCTTCAACCACGCGTTCCAGGCAATCTGGAAGGATCTCGATGTCCATGTCTGATGTGGGCAAAATGCCCGGCGAAATCGCGACTCCCGCTCCGGCAGGCCGCCAAGCCAGCCCCGCCTATCTCAACTGGCAGCGCGCCCAGGTCCGCCGCAGGATCGGGATCGTCGCAGCGCAGCTCGGGTTGATTGCCGCTTTCCTGGTTGTCTGGGAGGTGGCCGCCCGGATGCTCTGGGTCAACCCATTGCTCACCAGCTACCCGTCTGCCGTCACAAGCAGCATGATCACGCTCCTTCAGGACGGCGTCCTGTTCAAGCACACCTGGGTGACGCTCGTCGAGACGATCACCAGCTTTGTCGCCAGTACCGCGCTTGGCGTGGTGCTCGCGGTGTGGCTTTGGCTTGCGCCGACCGCACGGCGAATACTCGACCCGTTTCTGGTTGTCGGCAATGCCGTCCCGAAGATCGCGCTTGTGCCAATCTTCTACATCTGGCTCGGACCGGCCTTGTCTATCTACGGCATCGCCATCGCCGTCGCCGTTTTCATCGTTCTGCTGATGGTCCACATCGGATTCGAGCAGACCGACAAGAACAAGGTCAAGCTTGTCCGGACGCTAGGCGGGACCACATGGCAGATCCTGACGAAGGTCGTGCTGCCGGCGAACCGTTCGGTCATCGTTGCTGCCATGAAGGCCAATATTGGCCTGTCCCTGGTCGGCGTAATTGTTGGAGAGTTTCAGTCCGCCAAAGCGGGGCTGGGCTATCTCATCGTCTACGGCAGCCAGATATTCCAGATGGACATGGTGATGTGCGCGATCGTGATCCTCGGCGTTATTTCCCTCGCTCTGTTCGTCGGCATCTCCCTGCTGGAGAAGTGGATCACGGACGTACGACTCATTCGAGCGGAGAACTAAGATGCACAAGGTCGTCATACCCGACGAAGTCATGCAGCGCGTCAACCTTCGCCGCGGCGGCCCGAGCCTTTATGGCCGCGTTGACGGTGCCCGCGCCGCTCTTGTTGTGATCGATATGCAGAATGCGTTCCTGCTGCCCGGCATGCCAGCCGAGGTTTCAGGCGCAACGGACATCATTCCGCAAATCAACAAGCTCGCGCAGGGCTTCCGCGAGCGCGGAGGCGTCGTGGTCTGGGTCAAGATGACCATCCACGAAGAGACGGAAAGCTGGAACACCTGGTTCGAATACTTCATGAAGCCAGATCGTCGGGAGGCCATGATTCGAGAACTGAGCCCGGGTCATAAGGGGCACGAACTTCACGCCGATCTCCTGGTGAAGCCCGAAGACATCGTCTTGCAAAAGACCCGCTACAGCGCGTTCATACAGGCTTCTTCGGACCTCGATGCGCTCCTGCGCAAGAACGGGATCGATACTGTCGCGATCGTCGGCACCTTGACCAACGTCTGCTGCGAGGCATCTGCCCGTGATGCGATGATGCTGAACTATCGCACGTTCTTTCTGTCGGATGCGAACGCGACACATACCGATGCCGAGCACAACGCATCGCTGGCTGCAATCATGCAGTATTTCGGCGAGGTGATTTCGACCGACGAACTGCTGGCCAGGCTGGATACCTCTCAGCCTCGGAAGGCAACCGCGTAGGTTCACATTGTCGTAACAGCGCCGGAGGGCTCGCTCCTCCGGCCGGCATGGTCAGCTCTTCGAGTGACCAGGAGTGTCTTCTTTCTTATTTCCCAACTCAAGAGGCGGATGTGTCGGGCATCAAGTCTAGTATACTTATCGTGGGAGCGGGGCCGGTTGGTCTGACGCTTGCTATGGATCTCGCCTCACGCGGCATCGACGTCGTGATCGTCGAGCAGCGAGCCGCGGGCGAACCGCCCAACGTGAAATGCAATCACGTATCCGCACGGTCGATGGAAATTTTCAGACGATTGGGCGTCGCAGTCAAAGTCCGCAGCAACGGGCTGCCGCCTGACTATCCGCATGACGTCGTGTATCGGACCACGGCCACCGGACAGGAGCTGGCGCGCATCGTTATCCCGTCGGCGAACGGTCGAAGGTCCGGCGAGCAGGGGCCCGATACCGACTGGCCGACCCCCGAACCGCCTCATCGCATCAACCAGATTTTCCTCGAACCGATCTTGTTTGACCACGCCGCTGCGATGTCGAACATCAGGATCGTCAATCGGGCTTCACTGGAAAGCTTCGAACAGAACGATGACGCCGTGACCGCACGGGCAACGTCGCTGGACAATGGCAGCGCCGTTACATTCCACGCGCAGTATATGATCGGTTGCGACGGTGGCCGGTCTCTGGTGCGCCGGCAGATCGGCGCGAAGATGGTGGGCGACGCCGTCGTGCAGCGTGTGCAGTCCACCTACCTGCGCGCGCCTGAGCTGGCCAAGCTGATGCCCAAGCCGCTCGCCTGGGGTAACTTCTCGATGAACCCTCGTCGATGCGGCATTGCCTATGCGATCGATGGCCGAGAGACCTGGCTGGTCCACAATTATCTCAATGACGACGAAGCGGATTTCGATTCGGTCGACCGCGATCAGTCAATTCGCACGATACTTGGCGTCGGACCTGACTTCTCCTACGAGATCATCTCGAAGGAGGACTGGTTCGGCCGTCGACTTATTTCCGACCGCTTTCGGGACCGGCGGGTCTTCCTCTGCGGCGATTCCTCTCACATCTGGGTGCCATTCGCGGGCTACGGTATGAATGCCGGGATCGCGGATGCCGCCAATCTGGCATGGCTGCTGGCCTCCCGCCTCAAGGGGTGGGGTGCCCCCGCGATTCTTGACGCGTATGAAGCAGAGCGAATGCCCATCACCGACCAGGTCTCGCGCTTCGCCATGAATCACGCGTTCGAAGTGGCGAAGCATCGTCGAGAAGTACCGCCGAACATCGAGGCCGCGGGCCCCGAGGGAGACACAATCCGACGCCAGATCGGCAGCAAGGTCTACGATCTCAACGTGAACCAGTATTGCTGTTCAGGCCTCAATTTCGGCTATTACTACGATCAGTCGCCTCTGATCGCATACGACGAAGAAGCGCAACCGCCCTACGCAATGGGTGCCTTTACGCCGTCGACCGTGCCGGGCTGCCGTTTCCCGCACTTCTTCCTGGCGGATGGTCGCTCGATTTACGACGTGCTCGGCCCGGACTACACGCTCGTTCGTCGCAACAGGGACATTGACGTTGCACCGATTGTCAATACCGCTAAGACACTCGGCATTCCGCTTGCTGTCGTAGACGTCGACCCGCAGGACACGCCAGTCATTTTCGAACACGGTCTGGTTCTGGTGCGACCCGATCAGCACGTGGCTTGGCGAGCGAACAGTGCGCCGGCCGAGGCTTGGCATCTCATTCAGCTCATTTCGGGAGTATCGCGAGGTAAAGTGAAGCAAGCTGGATGTAGTCGTACTGGAGTGCAATGCTCCAGTTCGGTGTGATTCCATATTCGACGCCAGCACCCAGGTTCCAGCCGTGGTGCCAACGCTGATCATAACCTGCGCCAGTGGTGGGCGGCCCGGTGTCGACGGCCGACGTTTTTACGTGTGCTCCCGCATAGCCACCCTTCACATAGAACAGCCAATTGTCTGAGGTATAACCCAGCCTGGCGCTCGCAAGGAAGAAGGAGGTAATCCTTGTTCCAAACACGTCTTGAGCGCTGAATGGTCCCGGCTGACTGATCGATGACCCCTTTATATCGGCCGCAGAGCCAGAAAGCTCCATTCCGTAAACAAAGGCGCCACGCCCGCGCGCCAGTTAGCCGTCGCCATTCGCGCTGGCTAAAAGTGCGGCCGGATTCGACGACACGTTTTTGGCTGACGTCCGCTAGCCAAGAGAAATCACAAGAGGAGCAAGGAGGGCCTGCTGCGGATCGCGACGGCGAACATGTGGCACCTCGTCCGGCTTGTCTCACGGTTGAAGGCTGCAGGAGCCTTCAGTCCTTGAGACGATTGAATGCCACATCCAGCTCCGTGGATGCCTTCGCAAGGGCGGATCGTCGACCATCGAGCCAGCCTTTATCTGCCGCGAGTTGTGCTTCCTGGGCGACGAGCATACGGGCGACTTCTGCTGATTGTGGGCCGCCCAGGCCGCGGCTGGAGCGGACCATGTTCTCGGGCGTCAGGATTTCCCGAAAACGGGCTTCGGAAAACGGAAAGGCAGCCTCTTGACCAAGCAGGCCCTTGGTCGATTGCGCAAAGATTCTCTTTGCGTCCTCGTAAGGCAATTCGGACGCCCGAAGGCCGTGACCACGTCCGAAATTCACGAGCTCGGACGCGAAATGGTGGCCGACGCGGAACGGGACGTTGGCCTCTCGCTGCAACACGTCGGCCAGCTCGGTCGTCGTTGCATAGTCGCCATTCACCTCCTCGAGCGCGCGGGAGGCATCGAAGCGCAGGGTTCGAACGAGGCTCGCCATGGCGGCCTGTAGCTGCGTGGCCTCCCGCAGCGCATTGTTCGCAGCATCGCCGCGATATTCGATGACGCCCGGCCCGATATTGTGCGCGAGCATGACCGCGCTTTGAGCCAGCCCCAAAGTCCGAGTGGCTTGTTCGCGGGCGAGCAACATCGGGAAGGGATTCCGCTTTTGCGGCATGATGCTGCTCGGGGTCGTCTCGCTGGGCGCCAGCAGGAACCAGGGGCGGATCTGCCGATACTGGTCCAGAAGGTCTGCCATCAGGGCGCCATTGGTTATCGCGGAAGCGGTTGCCAGCCCCGCGACCTCGACGTCGAGGTCGAATGGCGAGACATGGTTCGCATCGAACGAATTCTCGATCGGACCGTCAAATCCAAGGAGAGCAGCGAGCTGCCTGCGATCGATGGGAAAGCTCGATGTGCCGACTGCGGCAGCTCCGAGCGGCGAGAGATTGAGACGTGCGTAGCTTTCCTTGACACGCTGGGCTTGCCGTTCAAGCGCGCCCAAATAGCCGGAGATGTAGTGGCCCAACGTAATCGGCTGCGCCTGTACACCCATCGTGAAGGCCGGCATGATGGCGTCCGGCGCGGTCCGTGCAAGGTTCAGCAGCGCTGTTCGGTAGTCGTTCAGGCTCGCCGCATTATCAAGGTACGTCTCTCGCAACACCAGCCGTTGCCACGTGGAATACATGTCCTGACGACTGCGGCCCGAGTGCAGCCGTGTGACGTCGGCTCCCCCGGACGCTATCAGCATGGGTTCGACGCGGAGGTAATCATCAGGGCGGGATGCGTCCGGCTGCTCGCCATCGTGGATCACCTTCGCGACGGCCGCGGCAATCTTGCGACCCAGATCCCGTTCCACGATCTTGGTGTCAACAACCATGACCGCCGAAGCCTTGTTCATCTCGCCGATCCAGTAGAAGCCATCATGCGCTGGTTGGGCATAGGCAACGGAGGCGCAGAACAGGGTGGCTGCCGCCACGACCGGTCCGAGATGTTGCTTGGTCATGGAACCCTCCCCCAGAAGTCTTTCATGATCTTCGTGCGTAGCCGCTTGGTGAACGCATCGTAGTCCATCGCGAATACCTGCTCCACGCCGGTCGGAACGACACGCACTACGCCATCATTGGATTCATGTCGAGGTATTGAGACGTCTGCCCGAATTGTCTGGACCGGCTTCGAGTATACATTCCACGCTGGATGCTATCTCCAACAGGCGCCGGTCCGCATTTCGTCGGCCGATCAGCATGAGCCCAACTGGCAGCCCCGCGCTGAACGGCAAAGGCAACGAAATCGACGGGCAGTCCAGCATGTTGGCGACGCGAGGATTGCGCAGCACGAGCCCGTTGAACGCGTGAAATGTCGCGTCCTCCTCGACCGACGACAGAAGCGGCGCACGGATCGGCGTCGTCGGCAGGACGAAAACCTCGTTGTTGCCAAAGGACTGTTCAAAGGACTGGATCGCCGCTTTCCGGAGACGCACCATGCGCACATAGTCGGTGCCGAGGATAGCGGCGCCGGCTTCGATGCGAACGCGGGTTTTCGGATCGACCCCATCCAGGCTCGACAGCCCGAGACCACGCAGCGTCGCGCCGACCTCGATGGAGGGAAACGTGCCGATCCGGTCGATCCCCGCGACACGATCGAGAGCAGCTTCGATCGAACCGTCCTCGATCTGCAAGCCAGCCGACCGAAGCCGCTCCATGGCAGTCTCGAACGCACTGAGCACCTCGGGCTCGCAGCGATCGAACAAGCGCCCGCGGGCAACGATGAGGCGGAGCGTGCCGGGAGAGGCACTCCGCAGCCGCGACGGCGCGGCCTCCCCCGAAAGCACCTGATCGGCCATGAAGCAGTCGGCAACGTTCAAGGCAATCGGACCGATCGTATCGAGGCTCGATGACAGCGAGAACGCGCCGGCGGTCGGCACGAATCCGCTGGTTGGCTTGAAGCCGACTGCGCCGGACAGGGCGGCCGGGATTCGAAGGGAGCCGCCGGTATCGCTGCCTATGGCGATGTCCGACATGCCGTCGATCACCGACACCACGGCGCCCGATGATGAGCCACCTGGGGCGCGCTGGCGGTCTCGTGGATTGCCCGGCGTGCCATCATGCGGATTCGTGCCGAGCGCAGAAAAGGCAAACTCGGTCATCTGTGTCTTGCCGATGACGACGGCGCCCGCGGCCCGCAACCGTTTCACGACTTCAGCATCTTCAACGGCCGGCGGCAGGCGGCGCAGGACCGCAGATCCGGAACTCGTCACGGTACCGGCAACGCCGAACAGCGCTTTCACGGAAACGATACGGCCATCGAGCGGGCCGCGAGGGCTACCTGCAGCGGCGCGTCGATCTGCGGCCTCGGCCTCCCACCGGGCGCTGTCCGCGAATACCGCCGTGAAGACGTTCTCCGCTTCCGGCGACCGGATCCGTGCCAGCGCGGTCTCAAGGCGTGCAACGGCAGATTGGTTGGGTCGACCGTTCATTGCTGTCACGGACACCGTTTTTTGCGAGGCGGGATCAGGAAACGACTGGCAGCACGTCGACGTCGTAGCTGTGCGTCAGCTTGCGGTCGAGCACGGGATCACTCAGCTCCATTTCAAAGCGCGTCCCCGGCCGAATGCCACCGATCGCACCGGGCGTGCCGCAAAACATCAACGTGCCGGCCGGCAGCGTGCTTGAGCCGGTGTGGCGCCGGATGAGATCGCGCGGCGTCCTCAGCGAGGACACCGGGCTGTCCTGGTAGAGAACCCGCTTGCCGTCGATCGTCGCCCACGAGCGAAGAACCAGCTCGTCCCAATGATCTTCGACACTGCCATAACACCAGAGCTGCGAGCCGACCGGCTTGCCGCAGAGCTGCTTCGAAAGAGCGATGCCCGACGCTTCCGCCTTGCGGTCAGTATGGTCTGACCCGATGCCGACCCAGAGCCCGTCTGCCATGGCCACGATGACCGGCTCGACTTCACCAGAACTGTCCGGGCCGAGCACGGTCAAGCGGTTTTCCTGGGTCAGTGTTTGGGCCGCGACGCGGTAGTAGAGCGGCGTCGTCGAGGGACGTGAAATGCCGAGCGCGGCGAGTTCCTCGATATGGTGCTCGATGGCAGCGGCATCCCTGCCCGCCCAGCCTGCGATGATGAGAGAGTGGATCTCGACGCCGACGCGGTCTGTCCGGTCATTTGCGAGGCGATCAAATTGCAGCAACATGGAATTCCCTCTCCTTGGTCGATGTGGCCAGGACTTCACCGCGCTCGATCTGAAGCGTCCTGTCGGCGATCCGGTCGAGCAGCGTCGGCGAAGACTCGGTAATCAGCATGGCGAGCTCTGGCCGGTGCTTGCGCAACTCGCCGAGCGTGCGCGCATAGTCCAGCGCGAGGGCCGGCGCCAGGCCCTGGAAGGGTTCGTCGAGCAGCAGGACCTTGCGCGCCACCGTCAGCGCACGGCCCAGCGCGACCATCTTGCCCTGCCCTCCGGAAACGCCGCCGGCGGGCCTGGAGCGCATCACGTGCAACTCGGGCAATAGCTGATAGATCTCGTCGAGCCTGTGCGCGATTTCGGCACGGTCGAGCTTCAGAGCCAGCGCCGGAAGACGGATGTTCTCCTCGACGCTCAACTCCGGAATCAGCCGACGGTCCTCCGGCGCGTAGCCGATGCCGGCCCGCGCGCGGGTATAGGCGGGCCTGCTGCCGAGATCGTCGGCATCGAGGCGGATCGTGCCTTCGTCATGCGCGATGAGACCCATGATCGCACGAAGCGTCGTGGTCTTGCCGGCGCCGTTGCGGCCGATCAACACCGTCGTCTTTCGCGCGATGATCTCGCAACTGACCCCGCGCAGCACGCGGACGCCCTCGATCGAGACGCTGACCTTGTCGAGACTGAGCATCAGGCTACTCCCACGACACGTTGGCGAACTTGCGCGTTGCTGAACACCTCATCGGGCCGCCCCTGGGCCATGATATTACCGGCATTCCACACCAGCACCCGGCTCGCATAACGGGCGACCACGTCCATATCGTGCTCGACGAACAGCGCCGTGATGCCACGCTGGCGCAGCGCGCTCATCAGCGCCTCCATCAGCGGGAAGCGTTCGAGGGCACTGACGCCACTCGTCGGCTCGTCCAATAGCAGGAGCCGCGGCTTGAGCGCCAATGCCACCGCGATATCCAGCAGCTTGCGATGACCTTCAGGCAGCGCGCTGCTGATCCGATCGGCATCACCGGCGAGCCCGACCAGATCGAGCAAGGCCTTTGCCTCGTCGCGCCGCGTCGCCGTTTCCAGCGGCCGGACCGCGCTCCACAGACCATCGGTTGCCGCCAGCGCCAACATCATGTTGTCGATCACGCGCTGGGCGGAGAAGAGCTGCGGGATCTGGAACGCGCGCGCGACACCTCGGCGCGCGATCGCGCGCGGCGACAGGCGGGTGATGTCGTGACCGTCGAGCAGCACGCTGCCCGACCTCGGACGAATATAGCCCGTGCAGATGTTGAGCAGCGTCGTCTTGCCCGACCCGTTCGGGCCGATGATCGCGAGGAACTCGCCGTCATGGATCGCGATGCTGACGTCGTCTGCGGCCTTGACCCCGTTGAATGCGACGTGGAGACCCTTGGCTTCCAGGATGGGACGCGTCATAGGCTCGACGCCTCCTTGCGCGCGAACAACCCATAGACTCCCTGCGGCATGAACATGATGACGATGATCAGCGTCATGCCCACGATCAAATTCCAGGAATCCGTGACGGTGACCGCAGCGCTGTGCAGCAGTTCCAGGAACAAGGCGCCGATGAACGCGCCCGGCACGCCGCCGATGCCGCCTAGCACGGCGATAAGCACGAGGTGGCCGGATGCGGTCCAGAACGCGAAATCGGGGACCACGCGGCCGATCGCAAAGCCGGCGATCGCGCCGCCAAGACCCGCGAGCGCCGCCGAGATGACGTACGCGATCAGCAGAACCGCCCAGACCGGAATGCCCAAATATTCGAGCCGAATCTCGTTGGTATTGACGGCCGACAGCGCATGACCGAGCGGGCTGTTGAGATAACGCTGGACGGCAAGGCCGACGAGCACCATCAGCGCCAGGCTGAGATAGAACAGGACGCTCTTGAACACCGGCTCGGCGAACACGATGCCGAAGACCGCCGGAACCGGAACAGGCATGCCGTCGGTGCCGCCGGTGACGCCGTAGAGCTTGGCACACAGCGCATAGAACACCATGGAAACGGCAAGATTCAACATCGCGAAGAAGATCGCGCGATAGCGAACGAGAAACGATCCGGCGACGGCACCGGCGAGTGCCCCCGCCAATACAGATAGGATCAGAAGCAGGCCAAGATCATTGATGCCGGCGCGCGCCAGGAACGCGACCCCGTAGGCACTGGCGGCAAAGAACATGGCATGACCGATCGAGATCAGACCGGCGCGGAGCAGCACGGCAACGCCGAGCGCCGCAAATCCCTTGGCGATCGCAAGCGTCAGCACGAATTGCAGCCAGGGCGCGGCGATCGGCAGCACGGCCAGCATGAGGACCGCAATAGCGGCAGGGATCGTTCGCATCATATCCTCCGCGCTGTCACCGACCCGAACAGGCCGTAAGGGCGGAACAGGAGCACGGCAAGCATTGCCGCATAGGGCGCAACGGCATCCAGCGACGGCGCCAGATAGATCGCGAGCACGCGCGCCAGGCCGACGATCAGCGAGGCCACCGCAGCCCCCTCGATCTGTCCGAGCCCTCCGATCGCCGCCACCGCAAAGGCGAGCACCATGGTGTCGGCCCCGAGCCCCGGCGCGATGCCGGACGTCGGCGTCGCCAGAGCGCCTCCCAAGGCCGCGAGAAACACGCCGAGCGAAAACGCCAGGATGAAGATGCGGTTGGTATCGATGCCGATCGACTGCGCCATCTCGCGGTCGGTCACGACGGCCGTGATCAGGCGCCCAAGCCGGGTGTGGTTGATCAGGAGCCGCAACCCGATGACAACGAGCAGCGCCATCCCGATCAGGAGGATCTGGTAGTTGAGATAGACGACGCCACCGATGCTCGTCGTGCCGAGCAATCGCATCGGCGCGTCTTCGTAGAACGACTGCACGCCGAAGATCACGCGCTGGAGGTCCTCCAGGATGAGGAATAGCCCGAACGTGATCAGGATCTGCACGGCCTCCGACTTGCCATAGGTCCAACGGACCAGGCCGCGCTCGATCAGCGGGCCGAATATGGCCGCGACAAAGACGGCGCTGAACAGCAGCGCCGCGAACGACAGATACGGGTTGAGCTGCCGGCTCGCAATGAACAGGCAGATCGATGCCGCGACATACCCGCCGATCGAATAGAGGCTGCCATGCGCGACGTTGAGGACGCGCAGCACGCTGAAGACCAGCGTCAGGCCCACCGCCGCGAAGAAGATCAACGCGGCGCTGGCCAGACTGTCCAGCAGCAAGGGGATGATTGCGTTCAACATCGGCCTACGCCTTGTGATTGGAATCAGGTGAACGTCGTCCCGGACTATTTGTAGCTTCCCGGCTTCGGCAGGCTCTTGGCGAACTCGGGCTTGAGCGTCGAAATCCAGGCTAGCGGGTCCTGACCGGCCTGCGGCATCAGGCTGTCGCCCCTGTAGCGGACCATGTCGCCGATCACGGGAAACTGCTGCGCCGGCGTCTTCACGGTAACGCCGATGATCTGGTCGACGAGACCGTCATTGTCGGCGCGCGTCTGTGCGGTGCCGGTCAAGGTCGCGACTTTGCTGCCCTTCATGGCATCCGCGAGCTCGGCGCGCGTCGGCCATTTTCCGCCGTTCTTCTGCATCGCGGCCTTGTAGGCGGCCTTCACGTAGATCAGCGTGTTGGCCATCTTGATGGACGGAAACACCGGATACTCGCCGAAGCGCGCCTTGTATCTTTCGGCAAACTTCGCCGTTTCGGGATTGGCCTTGGCGTCCGGCGACATCCACCAACCGTCGCCGAGAACGCCGACGATCACGCCGTCGGGCAAGGGCACGCGTTGCAGCACGGTCTCACCCAGCGCGAGGATCACCTGGCTGGAGGTAAAGATTCCACGCGGCGCGGCCTGACGAACGAAGTTCTCGAGGTCGGCGCCCCAGAGATTGGAGAATACGACATCCGGCCGCGCGGTGGCGAGGCGCGAGATCTCAGTCTGGTAGTTGGGCGAGCCGAGCTTCGGATAGAGTTCAGCGACGATCTCGACGTCCGGTTTCAGGGCCTTGAGCGCCGCGGTGAAGATTTTCGCAGCGTCGTGACCGAATGCATAGTCCGGATTGATGATCGCAACCGTTTTCACATCCGGCTTGCGATCCAGCAGGTAGATCGCATAGGCGATGAATTCGGGCACCGTGTTGCCGTTGGGACGGAAGACGTATTTTCTCTTGCCGTCGATCAGCAACTGATGGGTATCGCAGTTCCAGCCCACGGTTGGCACTTCGAGCTGCTCGGCGAGCGGTGCGAGCGCGAGGCAATTCGCGCTGGACAAGGCGGCGACCATCACCTGGTTCTGCGCGTCTGCCGCCAACCGGCGATATTCCGCGATCACGCCTTGTGCACCCTGTGCTTCGTCGACGTAAGTCGCCCTGACCGGCACGCCTTCAATGCCGCCCTTTGCGTTGATTTCCTCGATGATGAGGTCCGCGGCATTCTTGCCGGGCATGCCGTAGGCTGCGGCGGGACCGGACGTAAACGTGAAGATGCCCAGCCCCAACGAGCCCGGCTTTTCCTGTGCAGCGGCGGGAGTGGCGGCCGCGACACCGATGGCGAGAGCGCCGGCGAGACCGTCGGCCACCAATCGGAGATTGGCCTGCGACAACCCGCGATGGAGTCCGAAGAGCAGTTCGAGTGACGACAGGCAACGCGCAACGACGATGGAAATACCTTTGAACGCCATGATTTCTCTTCCCCTAGGCAGTCAAATGAAGTTGTGGAGCAACGATCCGGCGTCACACCGGATCGAAATAGTGCATCTCCAGAAGCAGGCAGCCCTTCACGGACTTGAAAGGCCCGTGCGGTGCGTGCGGCGGCCGGCAGGCATAGGTATTCGGCGGAAAGCTCTTGCCACCCTCGCCGTTCGCATCGTTGCCGACGATGAGGTCACCTGAGACGAGATAGACCTCTTCCCAATACTCGTGCGAAAATGGCGCGGTCGTGTGGACGCCGGGCGCGAAGCGGAGCAGCCGGGTCCGCGTCCCGCGCCGGTTCTCCTCGTCCAGTCCTCCCGCGATGATTTTCTGCTGGATGCCGGCCGGATAGCCCGCCGGCACTTCCCAGCCGCTGGCCATGTCGAGCGTGTAGAATTCGTCGTGCTTCTTGTTGACAGGCATGCTTTGTCTCCCTTGGTTCAGGCGGCTTTGCTGGCGGTCGAGACGCCGTTGAGGTCGTAGGAATCGAGCATGGTCTGGACAAGGCGGTCCGCGCCGGCCCAGTCATAGGTGCGATAGGAATGGCCCTTGGTGACGAAGGTCGCACCGGCGTAGAACATCTCGTATTGCTGGTGGCGAGACCCGAACTCGGAGCCGACGGCATCCCAGGCGAGCTTGTAGAACTTCACTCGGTCATGCGAATTGGCCTTCGGAGACTGCTGGGTCTTGCCGATGAACGCTGCGATCTCGGGGTTGCCGAAGTCGGCGACCGACGAAGGCAGCATGATCATGCCGCCGCCGGCGAGTTCGCGCAGCGTATTGATGACGTGGGCATAGAGCTGCTGCGTCAGCACCTGCGCGGAATAGAGCGTGTGCCGGTCCGGGATGAAATAGGGGCCGACCTGCGTGCCCTTCGCCTCCATCGCCGCCACCAGCGCATCGACCATGCCGGTCTCTGCTGCGAGCTGACCGAGCATCTCGCGAACCTGCGGGAATTGAGTAACGCCGTTCATTTCGGCGGTCCGATGTGCAAGGCCAGTCAGGAACTTGAGCTTCACGCTGAGACGAACCATCGCCTGGTAGTTCTGATAGACGTGGCAGGGCGTGGCGTGAAACTGCTTCTGGCACATCTCGACGTTGCCCTCGATGAAGACGCGATCCCAAGGCACTTTCACGTCGTCGAAGTAGAGAACCGAGTCGTTCTCGTCGAAACGGCTCGACAAGGGATTGTCGAACACCGCGCCGGCGGCGTCCTCGTAGGACTTTCGCGACAGCATCTTGAGACCCTTCGTCTTCATCGGGATCGCGAAGGACATCGCATAGCGCTCTTCGCCCGGGCGCATCGGCTGGATGGTCGTGACGAAGACCTCGTCGGCCACCACACCGCCGGTGGCGAGCATCTTGGCGCCGCGGATCGTGATGCCTTCGGCATCGCGGTCGACGACACCGGCGGTGAGGAACGGATCCGCCTGCTCGGCCGCCCCCTTCGAACGATCGGCCTGCGGATTGATGATGACGTAGGTGAGATAAAGGTCCTTGTCGCGGGCGTAGCGGTAGTAGCTCTCGAGCGCGCCGGCGCGGGCCGGATCATAGTCCTTGAAGACGTCGAGCCCCATGTAGAGTCCGGAAATGCAGGATGCCACGTGATCCGGGGCGCGGCCCATGAATCCGGCATGCAGCGACGCCCATGCCTCGAGCGCCTTTCGCCGCGTCACGAGCTCGGCATAGGAGGCCGGAAGCTGCCAGATGCGGTTGGCGCGGCCGGCGCCCGTATCGAACGTCATCAGATCCGCGTTCTCCGGCGCGCTCGCAAAGTCGAACAAGCCCGCCATGGAGCCGGCGAGATTGCGGAAGGCATGGTGGGTCGTAACATCGCCCACCGAGGCGCCGTTGATGTAGATGGTCCGGCCGTCCTTCAGGCCTGACAAATATTCCTTTGCGCTACGCATCGCGGTTTCTCCGGTTCGAAGCTAGTAGTGAATGGGAAGCGGCCAGGTCGGCTCGCGCTCGGTTTCGTCGACGAGGTCGCGGTAACGACCGCGAAAGAAGATCAATGGCGGGGCCGGCTCGCTACGCGCAGCGTGACGGACGACGCGGACCACAAAGATCACATGATCGCCGCCATCGTAGTTTCCGAACGGCGCGCATTCGAAATGGGCCAAAGCCCCCGATATCAGCGGTGCCTCGGCGTGACCGACTGACGTCTTGACCTGATCCCACTTGTTGGAGAGAGCGCGCGCGAACTGGTTGGAGATCTGCTCCTGGTCGCGCGCCAGGATGTTGACGGCGAAGCCCCTGGCTTCGAGCATCGCGGGCAGGCTACGTGCCTTGCGGTCGACGCTGAACAGGACCAGCGGCGGGTCGAGCGAGACCGAGTTGAACGAACTCATGGTCACGCCGATAAGCTCTTCGCCCTTGCCGCGCGCGGTCACCACCGCAACACCGGTGGCGAATTCTCCGAGCGCACGCCTAAATGCACGATCCTCCATGGACACCCGCCTCGTCGCCCGGTCCTGATTTATAATTCTCAGCTAGCTTTTTGACAAAGCTATTTGGAGATGTCAAGCCCACTTGCTGGGCGCGCCCATGCGTGCTTTTTAAGCAAGCTGGCAAGACTATGATTTTGCGGGGAGAATGACCGTGACCGATGCGCTCTCGACGGCGTCGAAACCCGAGCTACTCGATAAAGAGGGAGACCGTACGCTTCGAGGTCTCCTGTACGACTATTTCGCCTTCGGCCGCAGCCTGGAAGCCGCCCGTGAAACATTCGCGGGCTTTGTCGGCCTATCGCCGACCCAGTATCTGATCCTGATCGCGATCAAGAATTCAACCGCGGAAGAACCGATGGGAGTGAACCGGGTCGCCGAACGACTGTACTTGAGCGGTGCCTTCGTCACCAACGAGATCAACAAGCTGGTTTCCGACGGCCTCCTCGAGAAGAGCCCCCATCCGGAAGACGGACGGCGGGTGCAACTTACCCTCACCCAGCACGGGGTGAGTCTATTGATCCGTCTTGCCGCCCTGCAACGACCGGTCAACGACGCATTGTTTGGGATGCTGACGCGCGAGGAGTTTAAACTGTTATCCCAGCTTCTGTCTCGCCTCGCATCCAATGCCGACAGCGCATTGAAGCTCGCCGAACATGTTCGAGCGACACTCAAGTTTCAGGAAGATCAGCAGGCCTCCGCAGCGAATTTGCCGGAATCCCGTAAGAAGCGCCGCACGACGCTTCGCAACACCCGATAACGCCAGGAGGACGGCTGCCGTTTTCGCCTTGTCGCTGATGTCACCTTCTGAGCCAGCAGTTGTCCTCGCCGACCGGCTGGCATGCGGCAGACTGGCTGGCTGGAATCAGAGACCGCGAGGACAATTCAACAGCGCCGCAGTCGCCGGGAATTGCGAACGAGCTTGTGGGTGGCGTGCTATACACGCGATCAGCTTGGGTCATTGGATTTCGGTCCTGTATGACTTGGGTCAGGGCCGAGGCGGAAGCTACAATCTTTCCCTCGGCCTGTTCCCGTGTTATCATGGAAACATGATAAAAGCAACTCATGTTAACACGAAAGCACGAAAGACACGCGCCACCGAAACTGGCGATCTCGTGGGGGTCCGTATTCAGAACGACCTGGCAAAGCAGATTGACGACTGGCGCCGCCAAGAGAACGACCTGCCCGGCCGCCCGGAGGCCATTCGCCGGCTAGTCGAGATCGGGTTAAAGGTGAAGCGGTAGGATGCCTGACCGAGAAGAACGCGCTGAGATCACGCTAAAGCGCGAAGCAACCGTCAAACAGCTATTACGGCGCGCAGCCAGGCGTACCCGTCCTAGCCAAGCTTTCTCAGCAGTCCCTTACGCTCGCGAGACAGACGCAAACCGCGAGTTTGCGCCGGAGCGCGATGCAGACAGCCTCGTATGGTTCCTCATCGCCCTTCCGATATTCATGGTCGCCCATGCGCTCTGCGTGAAGATTGGCGCCATTTAGCTCTCGGCGTAGGCGGAAAAGGCGCGGCGGCGACCCGCGGCCGGGTCGAGACCAGCCGAAAGCGGTCCTCGCTACGAGGTCCGCGACGCTTTCCTCCCAGACGTAGTGCTGCTATTTCATTACAACCTTTAGAAGTTTGATGGTCGCCTTCATTTGAAGTTTAGAGTTGTTGACTTATATGGCAACAATAGACGATGTTCTGGGAACGATAGCGGAACTCTATGATTTACCCGCTTGGGAACCTAGGCAGACGGTAAATCAACTATGGGTTGCGCCGAAATTCTGGGACGCGTTCGACTCCACGGATGCGCTTCATGATGACAAGCTAACAATAGGTGGAAGGACGATTGCAGAGCATATCGAGCAAGGCTTGTGCGATTTCAGATGCTCTGAGCGACCGAATGCAGGCGACCTTCGTCGCATGCTGCCCAACAAAAAAGGTGTCTGGAAAATCCATGTTCCCGGCGCGAGAATTTATGGATGGTGTCCGCGAGCGCGCGCGTTTGTGGCGGTGGGCTTTGCGCTTGAAACCGACACAAAGAGAATTTCAACGCTGAACGACTCCAAGCGCGAAGACGTGCTGACCTTCATCAAAACGCACAAGCTCGAAGATTCTGTGTTGTTAGGAGATATCCTTGCCATCTTCCCGCCGCCAGCCAAGCCCTAGACGGCAGATTTTCTTGAAGCTTTCCGGAATGATCGAAGGACAGCTACGGGACGCTTATGCCAAAAAACATGAAGCGGGCGAGCTCAATCAATCGAGCCTTGCTAACAAGCTCGGCGTCAATCGGTCCGCCGTGCACCATCGTCTTACCGGTCGGACCAATATGACCGTCGAAACCATTGCCGACATGGTTTGGGGCTTAGACCACGACATCGAACTGAAGATATTCGATCCGTCAGAATCCAAGAGAAATCACCGAGTAGCCGGGCAAACGTCATCGTCGGCTGTTGGCGGGCCGGCGAGCACCAACAACCCTCTCATGCAAATCGCATCCACGGCCCCGTCCTCGAACACATCAGCGCCTTCTGCGCTAGGAGGCACGCAAAAAAGCGCCACTCCTGAAGCACCGCAGAGTTATCGCTCGCAGCTTATCGGTGTGAAATAGATGCAGATCAAAGCGGTTCTAGTAAGTCAAGCTATTCGCTTTTTTGCGGAACCGGCGGAGCCGGTAGCGGTGCGACGATCGCCCATCCCATTGATTAGAGGCTTGCAGGACAAATACGGGTTCGTCCAAGTCCCGACCACCATAGCGGAGTTGGACTTCACAAAGGGCGTGACCTTTCTGCAAGGATACTACAAAGGTTTAGTCATATCTAAGCTACAGGTCTACGAGAATGGGATGCTGTGCGAGGCGCTAGCTGACAACAGTGCGTGCGATGAATTTATGGGCGAAGTTCTCGAATGGGCGAAGACTGAGCACGCCATTCCCATCAAGGAAAGCGGCGTGAAGGCGTTCATCAGTCAGCTCGAGGTCGTGACTAACGTAGATCTTGAGAAACACCTTCAGAAGATCGACTCTGTAGCCGCCCTTATAGGCCAGTCTTTGAAGAGTTATGGGCAGCCGGTCGGGCTCTATCAAATGAGCGGGATCAAGTTGCACTATGATTCGGCCGCAACGCCCGTGCCGCGCCCCCCAGAGTTTGTATTCGAACGGCGAGCTGGAGAGCCTTACAGCACCAACCAATACTTTTCCTCTGCGCCGCTTCGCACGGCTGACCACATGCGCGTTCTCAATCAGCTTGAGAAGATTTTTGGGACGAGTTGAACAGATGCCTTCAGGGCGCCGAAGTCTTCGTTTTACTGATGGTTGGGTACCGCACCAGAACTGCCCCGTTTTGCCGCTCGCTGCTCAACGGTCCTCGAATTGCCTCTCCACACTCGATCTGACTATGGTCAGCCCTATCGCGCTTTCGCGCCGCTGACATCGAACGGCCCATCCACCGTCGATTTGTTTCGCAAGTCTCCGACGTGCGCGAAAGCTTGTCCTGTCGGGCGAGAGCTGTTTAGTCCGCATCACCCTCGGAAGGCTCCGTCCGAAGTAACAGACGCAGATCATTTTGGTGTTGGACTTTTGCTAGGAAGGCCGCACCGCGGATGGAGAAACGTCTGCCTGCACCTCGTTGGAGACAACGTCCGGCCAGGGGGCGAGTTGTTTGAGGCTCGGGAGTATCGAGGTTTCCACGCAATCGCGGCAAAGCTCGATGATCTTTTGCGTGATCTGCACCAATTCACCTGGACGATAGATAACGCATATCCGGCGGAAACACAGCGGCGGCAGAGGAAGCACTTCGATATCGAGCGCCTTCAAGTGCGACTGAAGTAAACAGAGCGGCGTTGTAATGGTCCAACCGATGCCGCTCGAGACCATGCGCAGGACGGCCTCGCTGGCGTCGAACTCGAGATTCTTCCGTGGAGCCAGCCTGCGTTGGCTGAGATAGTATTCAACCATCCTGCCTAGCTGTGACCGTTTGGTGAAGCGTACGAATGGCAACTCGGCGCACATGGCTTCGATCGAGATCTCACGGAAACGACCAGCCGCATGACGAGGAACGGCTGCGACCAGGGCCTCGCGGAACAAGATCTGGCGGGCCAGTTCCGGATGCTCTGCCATCGGATCGCTCGCGACGATGATGTCCAAAGAGCGGTCGAGCAATTGGCTCGCGAGTACCGGCGAAATTCCAGACCAAATGAGAAGCTGGTCGACCCGTTCGCTAAGACCTTTGACGATCTCCGGTCCCGCCGTTGTTGCGAAGGAGTCAACGAGCCCAAACCGCACGATCGGAATATTGCCTTTCGACCCTAGCCGCACCTCCTCGACCGTTCGCTGAACGCTCTCCAGGATTTCGGACACGCCTTGTCGCAGCAAATCACCCGAATGGGTAATCCGGATGGGGCGGCTCGAGCGATCCACAAGTTCGGTCTTGAGCCAGCTTTCGAGCCGCGCAACCGATTGCGATACGGCCGATTGCGTGACGCCGATCCGCTCGGCGGCCACAATCATGCTTCGTGCCTCGGCAAGGACATGAAAGACCTGAAGGTCTCTCAGGTTCACTCCGAAATACGAGCCCCCCTCGAAATGCCGTGTCTTGGCTTGCATCGGTCCTACTCCGAATCCGCAAAACGGGCCGACTTCAGGTCGACCGCGTTGCGTGCTCGTTGATGTCGAGCGTGGCCGGTTCACTGTACCTTGAGCGCAAGGCGCGTGCCATGGGCTCGTCGTCGCCGATGGAGCCAAGGGACAGCTTTCCGGTCTCAGGAGCATATAGCTGACAAATCACGCCTCCGAGGAGGGTGACGACTACCCAGGCTCCGAGGGCAACCTGTATTCCGTAAGCCTGGACGATGATGGGCAGCAGGAACGTGCTCGTCGCCGATCCAATGCGGCTTGCAGCACGGCCAGCCCGACTTGCAGCGGAGTCGCCGCGATCGCAACAGCGATACCGATGATGCCGAGTTCAAAACCATCGGCAAACTGTCCGCCACAGGCGCTAAATCCGGCGCGAAGATGGAGCCGTCGCAGGGGAACATCTTCAAACCTGATCCCCATCCCCACTTGGACCTCACTCATTGCTTCCTCCAGAATTTTTTGATTTGTCTCTTACAAAGAATTTGCATCACCCCGACGCGCCTGGCGGTTCAACGGCAGCGCGGCGCATGGCCGAACGTACGTCTTCCCGACGCAGCAGCCCGCGTTCGACGGCGACATCGAGAAAGGGTCGATGCTCATCGAGGGCGGCGCGCACGGTGCTGGCGACGGGCGCATACCCGAGCTCGGGCACCAGTGCGGTCGCCAGTGCGCTCGACGCCAGCAGATTTTGCCAGGATCGCTCCTCATTTGCAGTCAGCGAGCGCACGCAGCGTTCGAGGAAGATCGTCGCCGAACGCTGGAGGAGTGTGATCGAATCAATCAGGCGATCGGCAATCAGCAGTTCGTAATGATTGATCTCCAACAATCCTTGCTGACAGGCCATTGCGATCGCAGCATCGTTCCCGCAGATGGCAAATGCTGCCTGGCAAACAGCCATGGGGATAACGGGATTGACCTTGCCAGGCATGATCGAGGACCCTACCTGAACGGCCGGCAACGCGATTTCTCCGATACCGCCGCCGCCTGGACCCGACGAGAGCACAATGAGGTCATTGGCGATCTTCCAGAGAGAATTTGCGGAATTTCGCAGCTCGGCTGACAGTCGGGCGCACGTGTCGAGGTTCTGCATTCCGTCGAACGCATCGGCGGTCGGTTTCACCTCGTGGCCGACCAGAACCGACAGGTGGCGGAAGACCGCCTGTTTGTAGCCCGGCCTCGAATTCAGTCCCGTGCCAACCGCAGTGCCGCCGAGCGGGACGGTCAGCAATCGGCGGCACAGATCCTCCAAATGTTTCGCGTGGCGTTGTATGACAGCCTGATATCCCCCGAAGGTCTGGCCGAGCAGCATTGGCACAGCGTCTTGCAAACAGGTCCGACCAAGCCTCAGTGTTTCGGCATGCTCCTTCTTCTTTTCGGAGAAGCCGTCGGCCAATCCCATCAAGGCAAGGGAGGCACCCTCGAGCACACGGAAGACAGCAAGCTTCATGGCCGTCGGAACCACGTCATTGGTCGATTGACCGAGATTGACGTGCTCGTTCGGATGGACGAACGCGTAGTCACCGGCCGGCTTGCCGGCCAGCCTCGCAGCCAAATTTGCGACCACCTCGTTGACGTTCATGTTGCATGAGGTGCCACCCGACCCTTCGAGGACGTCGACGACAAGGTGAGCATCGTGCTTTCCGGCATGGATTTCCCGGCAAGCCTTGATGATGGCTTCCGCCCGGTCCGTCGAGAGCGCGCCGATTTCCCGATTGGCCCGCGCCGCTGCTTCCTTGACCATCGCCATGGCTGCGACAAATCCGGGAAGCGTCGCGATCGTGCGGCCAGTGAGCGGAAAGTTCTCCAAAGCCCGAACAGTATTGATGCCGTAGAGCACGTCCGCAGGCAACTCTCGTTGGCCGAGGCTGTCTTTCTCGATCCGCATCTGACTCATGACGCAGCTTTCGATTTGCTATTGGGTGATCTGCGCGAACTCAATTCGCGCCGTCAGAGTAAGCAGATCGAAAGGGAGAAATTAATCGATTCATCAAGCAATTAGCGAAATTCAAGTACAGTATTAGCGACGCTTATCTTGAAGCCTGCGGCACATCCCGTGAGCCGGCTGATCAGCATGTGGCGAACCGCACAGATGAGATCATGGAGCGGATAGGTCTCGCCCTGTCGCGAGGCGAACGAATGATCATCCGCGTCGATGAAGGCAAAGGCGGCAAGGACAGTAACGCCATGATCTCGCCGAGCCTGCTTGAGCAGACCATCGACGTCCGCGTCATTCAGGTTGCACCCGGTCGCGCCAAGCGGACATTAAGGTCACACCGCCTCAGAGGACATCAGCTAGGTCATGAGCCCGGCGAAGCACATCGCGCTCAGACTCAAGCAGAGCTGGCCACCCGGCGCTGATGCGCGCGTGTCGCCCGCCTACGGCTTCGACAAATGACCACGGACCGCACCAGTTTTGCACCAGAAACACAACGAAACTACCGGTGATCATAATGGTCTAGTTGCGGGGTCTTTCTGCACAGCAACGCAATGGATTCCTGAACTGATCTCTGCGAGAGCAACAACCCGCTCCAGATTTCTCCGCTCTCGAGTCTATCCGTTCTGCTTTCAATCATATCCAATTCTGCGATCGATATGAAATCGATTTTCCCCTCTTACACTGCATGCAGCATCTTTCTGTTATGAAGCGTGCGAAGACGATGGAAGTTTTTCATCATGCACCTCGGCGTGCAGACCCACGTGAAATAGATCCTGCCTTTGTCAAATTTGTTGAAGCCCTTGCAATCGCCGATGCGAGGCGCGATCATCTCTTCGAGACCGAGCGGCTGATGAAAACTCATATTGACGCCGCCAGCGAGAAATGCATCAGCGGTGGTGGTCAAGATGAAGCCCGCAGCAGTTTATGCTCGGTTCTCGACCGAGCTTCAAAACGAAAAGTCGACTGAAGATCAGATTGCTCTGTGTAGGACCTATGCGGCCCGTCATCAACTCAACGTCGTTGCGACTTTCGAGGATAAGGCTCGTTCTGGGGCCTCTGTATTCGGCCGCGATGGCTTGATGCAGCTTATGGATGCGGCGCGCCAACAACGTTTCACCGTTGTCATTGTGGAAGCGTTGGATCGTCTTTCTCGTGACATGGAAGACCTGGCCGGCATCCACAAAAGGTTATCTTTCCAGGGGATTGAAATCCAAGCCGTCCATGACGGCGTCGCGGACTCGATCTTGATTGGGATTCGCGGCCTCGTTGGACAAATGCAGCGTGAAGATGGAGCCAAGAAGGTCCGTCGCGGTATGGCGGGCGTAATACGCGACGGTCGACATGCTGGCGGACGCGCCTACGGATATCGAGCGGTGCCCGGCAAACCCGGCGAACTCGAAGTCGTCGAAACCGAAGCTGCGATCATTCGACGCATCTTCGCTGCATATGCCGCTGGACGATCGCCCCGGGAAATCGCACTCGATCTCAACCGAGAAGACGTTCCCCCACCGCGGGGGCGGCGATGGAATGGGTCGACGATCAATGGCAACGCCAAACGCGCTGCTGGGCTTATCTTCAACGAGCTCTATGCCGGCCGGATCGTCTGGAACAAGGTCCGCATGGTGAAGGATCCCGACACCGGCAAACGACTGTCTCGCCCGAACCCTCGTGATGAGTGGCAAAGCATCGAGGCACCTCAACTACGTGTCGTCGAACAGTCTGTCTGGGAGCAGGCTCATGCTCTGAAGGCCGAGAAGAGCCATTTGGCCAGCCATGTGAAGCGACGAGCGGCGCATCTTCTTTCCGGCCTCCTTCGCTGCGGTTGTTGCGGATCCGGGATGTCGGTGCACGACCGTGACAAGACCGGAAAAACCAGAATTCGCTGTTCAGCGGTTCGCGAGAGCGGCAGCTGTTCAAATCGCAGGATTATCTACCTGCGTGACGTCGAAAGGCTTGTGCTCAGTGGCATGGCGAAGGAGTTGAAGGATCCGCGCCTGATCGAAATCTATGTGCGCAAATACAACAGGGAACGAGAGCGGCTTGCCGGTGACGCGATCGCTGTGCGCGCACGACTGGAGGCTAAACGAGACCGAATCGAGGGCGAGCGGCAGCGCAACATCAATCTCGTGATCAAGTACGTGATTTCAGAGAATGATGCCAAGCAGCGGATCGCGGAGCTGATGGAAGAGCGGTTATGCGTCGAGGCTGAACTGGCCGCACTCGAGGAAGCGCCCGTCCCCGTCGCGCTCCATCCGGCGACCTTGGACCGCTACGTCCAAACCGTGAATACGCTTGCCGAGACGATTGCCAGCCACGTCGGCGCAGAGGACGACCGGGGTTCTCTGATCGACGATTTCCGGGCACTCGTGCACAGCGTCACCGTCCACCCAAAAGGACCTGGAGAAGGCTTCGAGGTCGAAGTGAAAGGAAAACTAGCTGCTCTGGTGGGCGGCCAACTGTTTCCGCAGGCCCACCATAGTAGTGGGTCACACGTGGTAGCGGGGGAGGGACTCGAACCCCCGACCCCAGGATTATGATTCCCGTGCTCTAACCAGCTGAGCTACCCCGCCACAGGGCTCGCGCGGCCGAAACGGCCGATCTCGCGAACGCGCGGCATATAAGGAAGGGGATTGCGGGCTGTCAAGCAAAGTGGGCCCGCCTTCGCTAAAGCTTCGGCGGGACATGTCGGCGGGTGAATCCGGCCGTTTTTGGCGCTGAATCCGTCCTGGCCGGGCTTGTCCCGGCCATCCACGTCTTATTTGCAGCCTCAAGAACGTGGATGCCCGGGACAAGCCCGGGCATGACGAGATTTTGCGTGTGGAACAGCCCTATTTCGGCCTCACGTTGGGGTCGCCGCCAGGGCTGCCGGGGGGCGGGATGACGGGGGTGTTGCCGCCATTTTCGGGCGTGGGGGCGTGCATTTCGGGGTCGACGCCGGAGGGCGGGCAGAGCACGCCGTCGGACTTTGCCAATTTGTCGCCGAGCGGTTCCCTCGCCTGGCCGGTGGTGATGCCGTCGGGCGCGGTCGCGCGATTCGGCCGGTCCTGGGGCGTGCAGTCGGCGGCGTGCTGCGGCGAGGGCGGCGCGGTCTGCTGTGGCGGCGTCGCCGGTGCGGGCGGAGCCTGCGCGATCGCGGCGCCGGAGGCGGCGATCAACAGGCTTGTGAAGACGAGTTTCGATGTCGTGCGCATGGAACGGAAACGCGCGTGCCGCGCCGCGTGTTCCGGCGAAAGCGCAAGTTGATTGCGCTTTAATCTTCTGTTTTGAGCATGATCTCCGCGCAAACGCGTTCCGCGTTTGTCGCGAGGGAAAACCGCTTCACACTTTTCGCTAACGCGGTCCCTCGGGTCCGGATCATGCTCCCGATCACGATTTGCGGTAGCGGATCAGTGAAAAGTGCCCCATCGGCGGCATCGGGCGGCGCTCGGCGAGCGTGACGCCGCCGTGCTTTGCGGCCCAATTGACGAGGCGCTCCCACGGGAATTCCGGGCGCCAGCCGAGCCGGCGGNAACGGCGCAAAGGCAAGTTCGAACAGCTTTCGCGGGCCCGTCTCGGCGCCGATGTGGTTGACGAGGATCAGCTCGCCGCCGTGCTTGAGCACGCGCACGAACTCGTCGAGCGTGCCTTCGGGATCAGGTACGGCGGTGATGACATATTGCGCGACCACCGCATCGAAGAAGCCGTCGGGGAACGCGAGGTTCTTCGCGTCCATTACCGAGAGCACCTCAACATTGCTGAGCCGGAGCGCGCGCACGCGCGCCTGCGCCTTGCGCAGCATCGGCTCGGAGATGTCGACGCCGCAGATTTTCGTCGTGCGTGAATAGTCCGACAGCGACAGGCCGGTGCCGACGCCGACGTCGAGGATGCGGCCGCCGATCCGGTCGGCCTCCGCGATGGTCGACTGCCGACCTGCGTCGAACACCTTGCCGAACACGAGATCGTAGACCGGCGCCCAGCGGCCATAGGCCTTCTCGACCCCGGCTCGCGAGATGTCTGCTGCCATGCCCCCTGCCCTGCGCGAATCTCTAGAATGTAATGACGGTTGGTGGATTGAAATGCCGCCCCAAACTCGCTGCACCTCTCCCGCTTGCGGGGGAGGTCGGCGCGCAGCGCCGGGTGGGGGCTTTCTCAACTCGCGAGATCTCGCTGGTGGAGAAAACCCCCACCCCCGCCCTCCCCCGCAAGCGGGAGAGGGGGCGCACTTCCGGTGCCGCGGCAGCGCGATCCAATCTCGTCATGATTAGCCGCGAACGGCCTCCGCTAGCGGCCGCGCCGTGGCGGCGCCGATCTTCGCGGCGGCGCTCTGAATGAAGCCGCCGCCGAGCACGCGCGCCTGCCCCGAGGGCGCATCATAGAACACGCAGGCCTGGCCCGGCGAAACGCCCTCTTCGCCGGCGACGAGCTCGACCTCGTAATGACCGTTGCCACCGCGCAGCCACGCCGGCTGCGGCGCACGGGTCGAGCGCACGCGCACGAACATCTCGAGGCCGCCGCCGACCGCGCGGTCGATGTCGCCGTCGCCGATCCAGTTGACGTCGCGCAGCACGATGCGGTGCATCTTCAGCGCATCGCGCGGGCCGACCACGACGCGGCGGTTGGCTGCGTCCAGCCGCACCACGAACAGCGGCGCGCCGGAGGCGATGCCGAGGCCGCGGCGCTGGCCGACGGTGAAATTGGCTATGCCGTGATGCTGGCCGAGCACGCGGCCACCGAGATCGACGATGTCACCCGGATCCATCGCGTTCGGCCGCAGGCGGGTGATGATGTCGGTGTAGCGGCCCGTCGGCACGAAACAGATGTCCTGGCTGTCGTGCTTGTCGGCGACCGCTAGCCCAAAGCGGCGGGCGAGCTCGCGCGTCTCGGGCTTGGTCATGTTGCCGAGCGGGAAGCGCAAGTAGTCGAGCTGCTCGCGCGTGGTCGCGAACAGAAAGTAGCTCTGGTCGCGCTCGGCATCGGCCGCGCAGGTCAGCGCGCGGGAGCCGTCAGGCCTGCGGCGCGAGGCGACATAGTGGCCGGTGGCGAGTGCGGTCGCCCCGAGCTCGCGCGCGGTCTTGAGAAGATCGCGGAACTTGACGGAGCGGTTGCACTCGATGCACGGCACCGGCGTCTCGCCGAGCGCGTAGCTATCGGCGAAATTGTCGATGACTGACTCGCGAAAACGATCTTCGTAATCGAGCACGTAATGGGGAATGCCGAGCTTGGCGGCGACATCGCGGGCGTCGTGGATGTCCTGGCCGGCGCAGCAGGCGCCCTTGCGATGGGTTGCGGCGCCGTGGTCGTAGAGCTGGAGCGTGATGCCGACGACGTCGTAGCCTTCCGCCTTCAACAACGCAGCCGTCGTCGAGGAATCGACGCCGCCCGACATGGCGACGACGACCCTGGTGTCCTGCGGACGGCCTTCAAGATCCAGACTGTTGAGCATGGCTTGCGGTTGTTGAATGCGACTGCGACGGCTGACGTTTCCGCGTTTTTCCGGTGCCTTTGGCCGGGACACCCGCAGTCCCGGGGAACTCTGGTTCCCCCAGGGACGGCTTGCCCGATCGAAAGCGGCTGAGAACTACCCTTTAATATAGGCCGCATTCCGGTGAAGCAATCACGGGCGGGGCCCACTTAGGGCAATTCTTGCCGGGAGGCAGAAATGGCGCGGTCGCTGAGGGCCTGATGGCGCCGCCGCCATTTCTTTAAGTATTTGTTTTTTTACATAAAATTTCGTCGCGCGGGCTGGCCCGCTCCTTGCTACCCGTTCTCCGAAGATGTTTTCAAGGGGCTTTGGTGTGGTCGGTGTGACGTCAGATGTAGCTGCCAGCGTGCCTGTTCCGAGCGCGCCGCAGAAGCCTGCCCGGTCGCAGGGCGCGCAAGGCGCGTCCGCCAACGACTCCTTTGGTGCGCTGGTGGACAGCAACACGGCCGCGATCAGCAACAATGCAGCGTCGTCGTCGACGCAAGACACCGCGCCGCGCCGCACCGACCAGACGTCGTCGTCCTCCGACAAGGGCACGCGCGACGCCTCATCGACCGACCAGTCCTCGCAGAGCAAGGCGAGCGACAACACCGATTCATCGGCGCCAGCGAGCGACAATACGTCCGCCACCACCAAGGCAAGCGACAAGCCCAAGGACAAGACGGAAACCACCAAGGCGTCCGGCAAGTCCGGGGAGACCAAGGGCGACAAGAGCAACGATGCCGACGGACTCGCCACCGCCGTCGATGCCGCGTCCACCGTGCAGCCGGATGC
Organism: Bradyrhizobium centrolobii; assembly: GCF_001641635.1. Taxonomy (GTDB): domain Bacteria; phylum Pseudomonadota; class Alphaproteobacteria; order Rhizobiales; family Xanthobacteraceae; genus Bradyrhizobium; species Bradyrhizobium centrolobii. The sequence goes on along the minus strand of NZ_LUUB01000074.1, from coordinate 55,409 downwards.
GACGCAGCCAGCCACGCCCGATCCGAACGCGATCGTCGTTGCCGCCCCCGTGGTGCCGACCGATCCGAACGCGGCGGCGGGCCAGGCCGCCAGCAATTCCTCTTCGCCGCTGACGATCGCCGCCGCCGGCATCGCCGCCAGCGCCACGACCGCGGCGCAGATCGCAGGCAACAAGACCGATACGGCAACGCCCGGCGACAAGAGCGCGAAGACTGCGGGTGCCACCGTGAGCGCGGACACCACGACGACGCTTGCGGATGCCGCGACTGGAACGACCGACACGACGGCGACCGATGCCAAGGGCAACGGCGCGCTGATCGCCGCCGTCGACCAGGGCACGCCAAAGACTTCGTTCAAGGCCGTCTCTACCGCACAAGGACAGACCGACGTCTCCAATATCGGCCAGGACACCGGCAAGACAGGCACCACCGCGCAAAATCCCGCGACTGCCACGAATCCCAGCGCAGCCGCGCATCCGCAAGCCGCCAAGCCGCAGGCCGACGCAGGCGCGACCGATGCGAAGGCAGGCGCATCCGATCGCGCCACCGATGCGACGCCGGGCACGCCGACGACCCACGCCCACGCCGGCGCACAGGCCAGCGTCACTCCGACGGACACCAGCGCGCAGGCCGCTTCCGCCGTGCAGACGCCGATGACCACGACGATGTCGGCCGCGACCGCATCCACCGCGACGCTCACCGCGACCGCGGCAACCGCCACTGCCGTGCCGATCAGCGGCGTGCCGATCGAGATCGCGGCGGCCGCGCGCGCCGGAAAAACCCGCTTCGACATCAGCCTCGATCCGGCCGAGCTTGGCCGCATCGACGTGCGCATCAACGTCGACCGCAACGGCCAGGTCACCTCGCATCTCACCGTCGAGAAGCCGGAGACGCTGTCGATGCTGAAGCAGGATGCGCCGCAATTGCAGCGCGCGCTCGACGACGCGGGCCTGAAGACCGGCAACAACGGCCTGTCGTTCAGTCTGCGCGACCAGAACGCTTCAGGCCAGAACTCCGGCAACAACAACGACAATGGCGGCAATGCCCGCCGGCTGATCATCAGCGAAGAGGATGCGGCTCCGGCCGCGCCCGTTGGACGCAGCTATGGCCGCATGCTCGGATCGAGCAGCGGCGTCGACATCAGAGTGTGAGGAGTATTCGCCATGACCACCACGAATGCCGCCACCGCCCCTTCGGTCGTTTCCGGTACGACCCCGACGTCATCGTCGTCATCGTCGTCCAATTCGAGCCTCAGCTCGACGACGGGATCGACGCTGGCCGGCAACTTCCAGACCTTTCTGACGCTGCTCACCACGCAGCTGCAGAACCAGAACCCGCTCGATCCGCTCGACACCAACCAGTTCACCCAGCAGCTCGTGCAGTTCGCCGGCGTCGAGCAGCAGCTCAAGACCAACGACTCGCTCGCTCAGCTCGTCAGCCTGCAGCAGACCACGCAGGCGACCCAGGCGCTCGGCTTCGTCGGCAAGACCGCCGTGGTCGACGGCACGACCGCGACGATGACCAACTCGTCCGCGACCTGGCATCTCAGCGTGCCGACCAGTGCGACCGTCGACATCTCGATCGCCAACTCCAGCGGCCAGACCGTCTTCACCGGCAAATATACCGCCGGCGCCGGCAGCGACATTCCGTTCACCTGGAACGGCCAGGGCAATGACGGCACGCAGTGGCCCGACGGCAAGTACACGATCTCGGCGACCGGCAAGGACATCGCGAACAACAATGTCGGCATCGCCGCGCAGGTCCAGGGCACGGTGTCCTCGGTGGACCTGACGCAGTCGCCGCCGCTGCTGACGATCGACGGCAACAGCTACACGGTCAGCCAGGTCAAGAGCATCGTCGGCAGCAGCAACTAAGGCTCGTGCGAGGTGTGTCACCTCTTCCCAGCGGGGAGAGGTGGATCAGAGTTCTGGGCTCGCGCCGGGCCCGCCAAAAGTCATTCGGGCCAACATTTACATGAATCGGTTCCCGTTCGCCTCAAACCAATGCACGCCGAACGAGTAGCCGAGGAAGTCGAAGCGTACCTTCTGCCCCGCTTGGCCGGCCAGGACCTTATGTCCCGCCCGCCGGGCCGGTTGTGTTCCCGTCATTTTCAACGAGAATTGTATTGAAGCCTTAGGCTTAGCCAATTTTTAAGCCGGTGGGCGTAAGGTTTTCGGCGTGAGTTCAGTGGTTGAGAGTTTGTGAGTACGCCATGACAGAACCCCATCGCCCGAGGGTAAAATACGTCATCGGGCCGGACGGCAGTCCGCTGACGATCGCGGATCTGCCTGCGCCCGGCACCAAACGCTGGGTCATCCGCCGCAAGGCTGAAGTCGTCGCCGCTGTGCGTGGCGGACTTCTGTCCCTGGAGGAGGCCTGCAGCCGTTACACCCTGACGGTCGACGAATTCCTCTCCTGGCAGTTTTCCATCGACCAGCACGGTCTGGCGGGCCTTCGCACCACCCGCATCCAGCAATATCGCCAGTAAGCGATTCGGAAATCTGCAGCTTTTGATCAAAATCGGCCTCGCCGTGCGAGGCCGATTTTTTTTCATGTCGCCACTTTTGTCCCACCTCTTAACCTTCGTTAACCATATCGAAACCATCACCTAGGCAATAATTGCCCAGTCGGCCTTCCTGGGAATGCGGCCGAATTTGTCGGGGCGGTTGCTTGCAAGGTCTGGTTGACTTCCTGAAAGGTATCGGCGCCGCCCGGTTCGGGGCAATGATCGCGGTCACTGCCGCGCTCATCGGCTTCTTCGCGTTCGTCATCATGCGCGTCACCACGCCGCAGATGACGACGCTGTTCACCGACCTCAGCGTCGAGGATTCCTCCAGCATCATCAAGGACCTGGAACGCCAGGGCATCCAGTTCGAGCTGCGCAATGAAGGCAGCATCATCATGGTGCCGAAGGACAAGGTCACGCGGCTGCGGATGAAGCTCGCCGAGGGCGGCCTGCCCAAGGGCGGCGGCGTCGGCTACGAGGTGTTCGACAAGTCGGATGCGCTCGGCACCACCAGCTTCGTCCAGAACATCAATCATCTGCGCGCGCTGGAAGGCGAGCTCGCCCGCACCATCCGCGCCATCGACCGCATCCAGGCCGCCCGTGTCCACCTCGTGCTGCCGGAGCGGCCGCTGTTCTCGCGCGAGGCGCCGGAGCCGTCCGCCTCGATCGTGCTGCGCGTGCGCGGCTCGCTGGAAGCCCAGCAGATCCGCGCCATCCGCCACCTCGTCGCCTCCGCCGTGAACGGGCTGAAGCCGCAGCGGGTCTCGGTCGTCGACGAGGCCGGCCAGTTGCTCGCCGACGGCGCCGCGACCGATCCGGAGCAGGCGCTCGGCGACGAGCGCCGCATCGCCTTCGAAAAGCGCATGCGCAAGCAGGTCGAGGACATCGTGTCCTCCGTGGTCGGCTCGGGTCGCGCCCGCGTGCAGCTCTCCGCCGATTTTGACTTCAACAAGATCACCCAGACCTCGGACAGGTTCGATCCCGAGGGCCGCGTGCTGCGCTCGAGCCAGACCCGCGAAGAGTCGAGCCTCACCGCCGACAATAACGGCCAGGTCACCGTCAACAACGAGCTGCCGGGCAACCAGCAGAACAGCGGCGTGGCGGCGAAGGACCAGAGCAAGAAGACCGAAGAGACCAACAATTACGAGATCTCCCGCACCACCAAGACCGAGGTGACCGAGGCGGGCCGGGTCAACCGTATCTCGGTCGCGGTGCTGGTCGACGGCATCTACTCCAAGAACGAGAAAGGCGAGCAGGTCTACCAGGACCGCACCAAGGAGCAGCTCGACCGCATCGCGACCCTGGTGCGTTCGGCGATCGGTTTCGACCAGAAGCGCGGCGACCAGGTCGAGGTCGTCAACCTGCGCTTTGCCGACGCGCCCTCCACTGCTCCGATCGGAGAGCCCTCTGGCTTCCTCGGCATGCTGCAGTTCACCAAGGACGACGTCATGTACTTCGTCGAGCTCGGCGTGATGATGCTGCTCGGCCTCATCGTGATGTTCATGGTCATCCGTCCGCTGGTCAAACGCATCCTGGCCTCCGACGAAGTCGCCGCCGCCATCAGCGGAGTCCTCGCCGGCCCCGCCAGCGGCGAGGCCGCGCCGGCTGCGGGCGGCCAGGCGCTGCTGCCGGGCGGTAGCACCGCCGCGAGCGCGATCGACGTCGCCACGATCCAGGGCCAGGTCCACGCCCAGTCCGTTCATCGCGTCGGCGAGCTCGCCGAGCGCAACCCCAACGAAACCGTCGCCATCATCCGCCAGTGGCTGACCGAACCCGCGAAATGATTGAGAAGTGAACTGACATGGCCGCCTCCCTGCAAAACGCCAACTCCAACGACATCACCAGCGTGATCTCGACGCTGGGTGCCCGCGCCGGCAATCGCGCGGGCGGCGCCAAGACCGGGCAAATGCCCGGACCGCGGCGGGCCGCGATCCTGATGCTGGCGCTGGGCGAGCAGTATGGCGGCAAGATCTGGTCGCTGCTCGACGACGACGAGGTGCGCCAGCTCTCGCTCGAAATGTCGACGCTCGGCACCGTCGAGGTCGACACGGTCGAGGACATGCTGCTCGAATTCGTCTCGCGCATGTCGGCCTCGGGCGCGCTGATGGGCAATTTCGACGCCACCGAGCGGCTGCTGCAGCAGTACCTGCCGCCGGAGCGCGTCAACGGCATCATGGACGAGATCCGCGGCCCCGCCGGCCGCAACATGTGGGAGAAGCTCTCCAACGTGCAGGAAGAGGTTCTCGCCAACTATTTGAAGAACGAATATCCGCAGACCATTGCGGTGGTGCTGTCCAAGCTGAAGCCGGAGCACGCCGCGCGCGTGCTCGGCATCCTGCCCGAAGAGCTCGCGCTCGACGTTGTCGGTCGCATGCTGAAGATGGAGGCGGTGCAGAAGGAGGTGATCGAGAGCGTGGAGAAGACGCTGCGCACTGAGTTCATGTCCAACCTGTCGCAGACCCGCCGCCGCGACGCGCACGAGGTGATGGCCGAAATCTTCAACAATTTCGACCGCCAGACCGAAACCCGCTTCATCACCTCGCTGGAAGAGGAGAACCGGGAATCGGCCGAGCGCATCAAGGCGCTGATGTTCACCTTCGACGACCTCGTCAAGCTCGATTCCGGCTCGGCCCAGACCCTGATGCGCAACGTCGACAAGGACAAGCTCGGCGTCGCGCTCAAGAGCGCCAACGAGGACGTCCGCAACTTCTTCTTCGGCAACATGTCCTCGCGCGCGGCGAAGATGCTCCAGGACGACATGGCCGCGATGGGACCGGTGCGCCTGCGTGACGTCGACGAGGCACAGGCCCTCCTCGTCAATCTCGCCAAGGACCTCGCCGCCAAGGGCGAGATCATGCTGACCAAGAACCGCGCCGACGACGAGCTGGTGTACTGATGGCGGCACCCGCGAAATTCCTGTTCGACACCGACTTCGCCGCGCCCGACCGGACGCGGGAGAAGGCGGCGTCGGCCGCCGAGATCGCGCAGAAGGTCGCCGAGGCCGAGGCGCGCGCCTATCAGGACGGCTTTGCCGCCGGCCAGCGCGAGGCCAAGGCGGAAAGCGACCGCCGCATCGCGCTCGCCATGGAAGAGATCAACATCGCGATCAGGGGCATCGCCTCCGGCATGGGCGGCATCGAGGCCAGGATGGAGACCGAGGCGGTCGACGTCGCGGTGGCCGTCGCGCGCAAGCTGTGCGCCGAGCTCGTCGCCGCCGAGCCGCTCGGGGAAATCATCGCCCTGGTCAGGGATTGCTTCTCGCATCTGGTCGCGACGCCGCATCTCGTCGTCCGCATCAACGACGCGCTCTATGACAGCGCGCGCGAGAAGATCGAGCGGCTCGCCAAGCAGAGCGGCTTCGAAGGCAGGCTGGTGATCCTGGCCGAGCCCGAGATTGCGACCGGCGACTGCCGGATCGAATGGGCCGATGGCGGCGTCGTGCTGGAGCGCGGCGCCATCGCGGCCAAGATCGACGAAATGGTCGGACGCTATATCGCGTCCCGCAGGGGGAGCTAAACCATGAGCGACAGCGACGGACAGGTCCCGCTGCCCGATCTCAACGGCCCGATGCCGCCGGCCGGCACCGATGTCGGCTACAACGAGGACGAATATGCGGCCCGCGTTGCCGCTGACCTCGAGGCCGTGTTCGACGTGCCGGTGCAGGTCTCGGCCGTGCTCGGCCGCTCCAAGATGGATGTCGGCGAGCTTCTGAAGCTCGGGCCCGGCACCGTGCTCGAGCTCGACCGCCGCGTCGGCGAGGCCATCGACATCTACGTCAACAACCGTCTCGTCGCCCGCGGCGAGGTGGTGCTGGTCGAAGACAAGCTCGGCGTGACCATGACCGAAATCATCAAGACCGAACGAGGTTGATTATTTTCAGCATGATCTTCTCGGAAAACCGCTACGCACTTTGCGCTAACGCGGCCCTCCGGGTCCGGATCATGCTGTTGCGCAATCGCAGGGAATAGCGCGCGGCAGCGCGGACAGACGGACAGGAGACTGACATGCGGCTTCTCATCGTTGGCACTCTGAAGGGCCAGCTCACCACCGCCACCAAGATCGCGATGGAGAACGGCGCCACCGTGACCCATGCCGAGGATCACGAGCAGGCGATGCGCGTCCTGCGCGGCGGCAAGGGCGCCGATCTCCTGCTGGTCGATGTTGCCCTCGACATCCGCGACCTCGTGATGCGGCTGGAGGCCGAGCACATCCACGCTCCGATCGTCGCCTGCGGCATCACCAACGACGCCCGCGCCGCGGTCGCGGCGATCCACGCCGGGGCCAAGGAATACATCCCGCTGCCGCCGGAGCCGGAGCTGATCGCCGCGGTGCTCGCAGCCGTCGCCAACGATTCCCGCGAGCTGATCTATCGCGACGACGCCATGGCGAAGGTGATCAAGCTCGCTCAGCAGATCGCCGGCTCCGACGCCTCGGTGATGATCACCGGCGAATCCGGCACCGGCAAGGAGGTGCTGGCCCGCTACGTCCACATGCGCTCGGCGCGCGCCAAGCGCCCGTTCATCTCGATCAACTGTGCCGCGATCCCCGAGCATCTGCTGGAGTCCGAGCTGTTCGGCCACGAGAAGGGCGCCTTCACCGGCGCGGTCGCCCGCCGCATCGGCAAGTTCGAGGAGGCGACCGGCGGCACTCTGCTGCTCGACGAAATCTCCGAGATGGATGTCCGCCTGCAGTCAAAACTCCTCCGCGCGATCCAGGAGCGCGTGATCGACCGCGTCGGCGGCACGCGTCCGGTGCCGGTCGACATCCGCATCATCGCGACCTCGAACCGCAACCTGGCGGAGGCGGTGCGCGAAGGCACCTTCCGCGAGGACCTCCTGTTCCGCCTCAACGTCGTGAACCTGAAGATCCCGCCGCTGCGCGAGCGCCCCGCCGATATCCTCGAGCTCGCCCAGCATTTCGTGAAGAAATACGCCGACGCCAACGGCGTGCCGCTGCGCCCGATCTCGGCGGAAGCGCGCCGCGTGCTCTCCACCAACCGCTGGCAGGGCAACGTCCGCGAACTCGAAAACACCATGCACCGCGCGGTGCTGATGGCGCAGGGCGACGAGATCGGGGCTGACGCCATCATCACCCCGGACGGCGACCGCCTCGACATCGCCAGGACCGCACCGGCCGTGGCGCATGCCACCATGGCGGCCGAGCAGGTGACGCGCGCTCTTGTGGGGCGCACCGTCGCCGACGTCGAGCGCGACCTGATCCTGGAGACGCTGAAGCACTGCCTCGGCAACCGCACCCACGCCGCCAACATCCTCGGCATCTCGATCCGCACGCTGCGCAACAAGCTCAACGAATACGCCGACGGCGGCATCCCGATCCCGCCCGCCGGCACCCCCGGCGAATATCCGCGCATGCCGGTGATGGGGGCGTAGGCGGCGCTCAGCTGCAGAGTTCAAAAGGCGCGGATGCCCGGGATAAAGTCCCGGGCATTTCTCTTTTGCAGCCGAGGATATGCAGGCGCCACACCTCCGGTGTCGTCCCGGCGAAGGCCGGGACCCAACCCCAGGGAGGAGTTTGGCGGAGACTCGTCGTTCGGGACTCCCACCGCCCACAATCGAGAAATTCCGCGGTATGGGTCCCGGCCTTCGCCGGGACGACATTGGGAAACTCTGCGTGTCCACACGCAACATCCCGTAGCCCGCATAAGCGCAGCGATATGCGGGGCATCCGTTTTGGGTTCTCCCGGATATCGCTTCGCTCATCCGGGGCTACGGGACCGGAGACATGGCCGCACCGCATTCGGCGACTAGGTCGGACGCATGGGACGCCCTATAAGCGCGTGGTGAGAACCACGCGAGGTGACAATGTCTGAGGCTCAAATCACGGAATGGCTGGCGTCGCAGCGGCAGGCGATGATCGATCTGCTCAGCGAGGTCGTGAACATCGATTCCGGATCCTATGACAAGGAAGGCGTCGATGCGGTCGGCGCGCGGTTCGAGCGGCATTTTTCCGAGCATGGCATTTCCACCTGGCGGGAGGCCCACGGCACCTTCGGCGATGCGATTCATGCTGAGGTCGCCAAGCCCGGCAGCAACGAGAAGCCGGTGCTGTTGATGGGCCATCGCGACACGGTGTTCTCCAAAGGCGAGACCGGACGGCGCCCGTTCACGATTCGGGACAAGCGTGCCTACGGGCCCGGCGTCGCCGACATGAAGGCCGGTCTTGTCATGAACGTGTTCGTGGCCGCGGCCTTCGCGAAATTCGGCGGCAATCCGCATCCGATCAAGGTGCTGATCACCTCGGACGAGGAGATCGCCTCGCCGTCGTCGCGGCCGGTGATCGAGCGCGAGGGACGCGCCGCACGCGCGGTCTACAATTCCGAGCCGGGCCGCCCGACCGGCAATATCGTCACAAGCCGCAAGGGCGGCATCTTCATGCATTTCGGTATCACGGGCAAAGCCGCGCATTCCGGCGCCAATTTCGCCGCCGGCGTCAGCGCGATCGGCGAGCTCGCGCACAAGATCGTCCAGATCCACGCGTTGACTGATCTCACCAAGGGCATCACGCTCAATGTCGGCCTGGTCTCGGGTGGCCAGTCCGTCAACACGACGGCACCTTATGCGGAAGGACAGATCGATCTGCGCTACATCGATCCGGCCGATCGCGCGACGGTGATGGCCGAGATCGAACGGATCATCGCCACGCCTTACGTGCCGGGTACCAGCGCCGTGCTGACGGTCAAGGGCGAATTCCTGCCGGCGGTGCAGAGCGCGGACTCGAAGGCGCTGTTCGAGGGTTACCAGGCGGCGGCAAGAGACGTCGGCCTCACCACGCTCCAGGGCGAGTTCTCCGGCGGCTGCGCCGATTCCGGCTTCACCGCGGCGGTCGGCGCGCCGACCATCTGCGGCCTCGGGCCGGTGGGCGGGCTCGCGCATACGCCGGAGGAATATCTCGAGCTCGACAGCATCGTCCCCCGCGCGCAGGCGCTGGCGCTGGCGATCTTGCGGAGCTAATCGCCACTCGTCATGCCCGGGCTTGACCCGGGCATCCACGTCGCTCCGAAATCGCGGCTGCACGTGGATGGCCGGATCAAGCCCGGCCATGACGAGAGAGTGCGTAGGGTGGGCAAAGCGAAGCGTGCCCACCAACTCTGTCGCGGTCGTGGACAGATGGTGGGCACGGCGCGGTGCGCCTTTGCCCACCCTACGAGAGCTCACGAATAGCTCGGCGCGTCGGGCTTGCGGAAGATGTGGATGGGATCGCCGGGAATAATGGGCTGGCCGCGGAACGTCGCATAGGCGTACAGCGCGAGATAGGCGATCGCCAGCGCGCCGACGGCGTAGAAGGCTAGGATCGCGACGCGCTTCATCGTTCCGCTCCAATGCCTTCCCGGCGGGGAGGCTCAAGGGAGCGCTTCTAGAGCGATGACGGGTAAAAGGCCAGCGGCGATCAAATGCCGCGCCGGACGCGGGTGGGAACGCTGACGTCCGCAAGCCTTGCCCCGTCTTCGTCCTGGTCGACCGCCACATATTGACCATGCCAATAGGCCAGCGCGGCGCTGCGCGTCGAGCTCTTGATGTGCCGCACCCGCCCGATCACGATGCCGTGCGAATGCCGTTCGAGGATCTCCTCGACCTCGCAATCAAAGGCTGACAGCGCGCCGAGCAGCAGGGGAACGCCCGAGACGCCTGTCACCCACTGGGCGCCGGCGAAACGATCGGCGCCCTTCAGTCCGCCCTTGCCGGCAAAGCGCTCGGCGATGTCGAGTTGATCTGCATTGAGGATGTTCACGCCGAAGGCGCCGTGACGCCGGATCAGCGGAAAGGACGACGCGTCGCGATTGATGCTGACGAGCAGCGTCGGCGGATCGACCGAAAGCGAGGTCACCGAGGTGACCGTCATGCCGGTGATGTCCCTCCCCCGACCAGCCGTGATGACGCTGACGCCGCCGGTCAGGTGGCGCATGGCTCCGCGGAAATCGGCGGACGGGACAGGAGTATCGGTCATGAGATCGCGGGGAACTACATTCATGGCATGCTCCCCGAAGCGGGGTTCCTCTTCATTTAGGTACGATCGTCCGCCGACAAAAGGTGGCTCAGGATCGAGCCTTCGAGGCCAGCGAGTTCGACGGAGCCACGCTCGCGCGGCCGGGCTGCGTTAACCAAGACATCATGGGCGATGCGGCCCTCCTCGATCACCAGCACCCGGTCAGCCAAGGCAACCGCCTCGGAGACGTCATGGGTGACCAGGATCGCGGTAAAGCCCTGGTCGCGCCAGACCCGCTCCAGAAGCCGCTGCATCGAGATGCGGGTCAGCGCATCAAGTGCGCCGAGCGGCTCGTCGAAGGCGAGCACGCGCGGACGGGAGACCAGCGCACGCGCCAGCGCCACGCGCTGCTTCTGTCCGCCCGACAGCACCGAGGGCCACTGGCCGCGCTTGTCGGCAAGCCCGACCTCGCTCAGCGCCTTCTCCGCGCGCGACTGTGCGTCGCCGGAGGCGCGATCGCGACCGAGGCCGACCTTGACGTTCGCGAGCACCCGGGCCCAGGGCAGCAGCCGCGGCTCCTGAAACATCACGCGAATGTCCTCAGGCTGGACCTGATCGCCGAAGCTGATGCTGCCGGCATCTACCTTTTCCAGGCCGGCGATGAGGCGCAGCAGCGTGCTCTTGCCGCAGCCGCTTTTTCCAACGATCGCGACGAACTGGCCGGCGGGAATGTGCAGGTCGATGCCGCGCAGGACTTCATTGTCGCCGAACGACTTGCGCAAGCCGCGGATGCTGAGCGGCAGGCCGCTCGTGTGCACCGGGCGCTCCTCGCGCACGACGCGGGCATGCGGCGCGAAATTGGCGCGGCTTGCGAGCCCGGTCTCGGGAAGGGAGGTGCGAAGGGCTGTCTGCATATCACTCTCAACGTTTCTGGAAAGCGGGGTGCCAGGCGAGCGTCAGGCGCTCCAGCACACGGGAAGCGCTGTCGGCAAGCTTGCCGAGCAGCGCGTAGATCAGGATCGAGAGCACGACGACGTCGATCAGCATGAACTCGCGCGCCTGCATTGCCATGTAGCCGAGGCCCGAGGATGCCGCGATCGTCTCGGCGACGATCAGGGTCAGCCACATGATGCCGAGCGCGAAGCGGATGCCGACGAAGATCGAGGGCAGCGCGCCCGGGAAGATGACCCGGCGGAACAATTCGCCGTCGGTCATGCCGTAGATGCGGCCCATCTCGATGAGCTGGGGATCGACGGTGCGGATGCCGTGCAGCGTGTTGAGATAGATCGGGAAGAAGACGCCGAGCGCCACCAAGAACAGCTTTGCGCTCTCGTCGATGCCGAACCAGAGGATGACCAGCGGGATCAGCGCGAGGTGCGGCACGTTGCGCACCATCTGGAGCGTGGTGTCGGTGAGTTTTGCCGAGAGCTGCGACAGGCCGTTGGCGAGGCCGAAAGCGAAGCCGATGCTGCCGCCGATCAGGAAACCGATCGAGGCGCGCCAGAACGAGACCCAGATGTTGCGGACGAGCTCGCCGGAGAGCAGGAGCTTCCATCCCGCGAGCACGACGTCGCTCGGCGCCGGCAAGACGCGCGTCGGCACGAAACCGGTAACGCAGGCAAGTTGCCAGATGGCGATGATGGCGAGCGGCACGATCCACTGGATCAGGCCGTCGACGCGCGGCAGGCGGACGCTGCGTGGGAAGGAAACGCTGTCGATCAGGCTCATGACTGCGACACCTGCTGTTGCGGACGGAAATCGCTGCCAACGGTTTCGCCGAAGGGCCCGCCATTGAAATGAAGCTTCGTCACGTTGCTCGGCTGCTCCAGCGAGAGCAGCGGGAAGACCAGCTCGGCGAAGCGGTAGGCTTCTTCCAGATGCGGGTAGCCCGACATGATGAAGGTATCGATGCCGAGGTCCTGATACTCCTTGATGCGCGCGGCGACCGTCTTGGCATCGCCGACCAGCGCCGTGCCGGCTCCGCCGCGCACGAGGCCGACACCGGCCCACAGGTTAGGGCCGATCTCGAGCTTGTCGCGGTTGCCGCCATGCAGTTGCGCCATGCGCTGCTGGCCAACCGAGTCCATGCGCGCGAAATTCTTCTGGGCGAGCGCGATAGTCTCGTCGCTGACGTGCTTGATCAGATCGTTAGCGGCTCGCCACGCTTCCTCATTGGTCTCGCGGACGATGACGTGCAGGCGGATGCCGAAGGAGAGCTTTCGGCCGCGTGCGCCAGCGACCGCCCTCACCTTCGCGATCTTATCGGCGACTAAAGCCGGCGGCTCGCCCCAGGTCAGATATTTGTCGACGGCGTCGACGGCGACGTCGATGCCGGCATCCGACGAGCCGCCGAAATAAAGCGGCGGGCGTGGCGACTGCACCGGATGGAATAGCAGCTTGCCAGCCTCGATGTGGATGTGCTTGCCCTCGACGTTCACCGTCCTGCCCGCGAGCAGGTCGCTATAGACATTCAGGAACTCACGGGTGACCTCGTAGCGCTCGTCATGGGCGAGGAAGATGCCGTCGCCCTTGTTCTCGACGGGATCGCCGCCAGTGACGACGTTGACGAGCAGCCGCCCGTTCGAGATGCGATCGAGCGTTGCGGTCATGCGCGCAGCAACGCTCGGCGACTGCAGGCCGGGCCTGACCGCCACGAGATAGCGCAGGCGTTCGGTGAACGGCGCGACGCTGGAGGCGACGATCCAGGAATCCTCGCAGCTCCGCCCGGTCGGCAGCAGCACGCCGTAATAGCCGAGCTGATCCGCCGCCTGCGCGATCTGGCGCAGATAGTTGAAGTTGACCTCGCGGCCACCGATGCCGGTGCCGCGATAACGGCCGTCGCCGTGGGTCGGCAGGAACCAGAGAATGTTGGCATTACCTTGCTTGCTCATGATCCTGGCCTCCGCGCCACGTCGGAAATCTTGATTGCTTTCGGGATCAGGTTGAGCGCGAAAAACGCATCCGCAACCTGCTGCTGATCAGCGATGACCACATCGGTGATCGGCTTGATGCCGTAGGACTGACGCTTGAGCGCCACCTCGACCACGGGGACCGACAATCCGATCGATGGCGCCAATTGCTCGGCGACCGCGTGGATGTCGCTCCTCGCCCAGTCATCGACCGCGCTCAGCTCGGCCAGCACGGCGTCGACGATTTTCGGATTGGCCTCGAGGAATTTCTTCGATGAGAAATAGAATTGGTAGTTCGAGACGATGTTGCTGCCATCAGTCAGCGTCCGCGCGCCCGTGGCGGCTTCCGCCGCCGCCTGGAACGGATCCCAGATCACCCAGGCATCGACCGCACCGCGCTCGAAGACGGCGCGCGCATCGGCCGGAGCCAGGAAGACCGGCTCGATTTCCGAATATTTGACGCCCGCCTTCTCCAGCGCCTTGACCAGCAGATAGTGAACGTTGGAGCCCTTGTTGAGCGCGACCTTCTTGCCCTTGAGTTCGGCGACCGACTTCAACGGGCTGTCCTTCGGCACCAGGATCGCCTCGCCCTTCGGCGCCGCCGGCTCATAGGCGACATACTGGATCGGCGCGCCGGCGGCCTGCGCGAAGATCGGCGGGGCTTCGCCGGTGTTGCCGAAATCGATCGCGCCGACATTGAGCGCTTCGAGCAGCGGCGGACCCGACGGGAATTCGGTCCACACCACCTTGTAGCCTTCAGCCGCAAGCTTCGGCTCCAGCGTGCCCTTGCTCTTCAGCAGCACCAGCTTGCCGTATTTCTGGTAGCCGATGCGGACAACCTTGTCCTGGCCGTAGGACGTGCCGACCGCGGCCGCGACGATGCCGATCGACAGAACAATGGCCGCGATCAGACGCTGGATGATACGCCTCATGTTCAAACCCTTTGAATTGGGAAGATTGGTCGGCACGATCAGGTCGCCGTGCTGCGCCAGACGATGTCGCGGATCACGATCGGCTTCGGGATCAGGCCGAGCTTGTGGAAGCGGTCGGCGACACCCTGTTGGGTCGCGACGATGTCGTCGGTGACGGGGCCGACCACGAAGGCTGAGCGGTTGGCCGCGATGGTCTGGATCTCCAGGGGAATGCCGGTTACCGCTGCCAGCGATTTGGCGACCTCGTCGCGGTGCAGCTCGGCCCATTTTGCGGTCGCGGTCGTTACGTCGACGATCTGTTGCAGGGTTGATCCGTGATTCTTCGCGAAATCGCGGTTGGCGATGTAGAAGGAGTTGGTCTTGGTGACCTCGCGCGCGTTGATCAGGATGCGCCCGTTCTGCTTGGTCTCGCCGATCGCGAAGTAGGGATCCCAGATCGCCCAGGCCTCGATACTGCCATTGGCAAACGCAGGCCCTGCGTCCGGCGGCGTCAGATAGACCGGCGTGATGTCGGCATAGGTGAGGCCCGCCTTCTCAAGCGTCTGCACCACGATGTTATGGGCGCTGGATCCCTTGGTGAAGCCGATGCGCTTTCCCTTCAACTCGGCGATCGAGCGGATCGCCGAGTCCTTCGGCACCAGGATGCCCTGGCCGTTAGTGATGGGCTGGCCCGCCGCATAGACGATCGCGGCGCCCGCGGCCTGGGCGAACACCGGCGGAGAATCTCCGACCGCGCCATAATCGACACTGCCGACATTCATCGCCTCCATCATCGGCGGTCCCGAGGAGAACTCGACCCACTTCACCTCGATGCCTTGCGGCGTGAAATGTTTTTCCAGCGCGGCCTGCTGGCGCGTGGTGACCAGCACGCCGTTCTTCTGGTAGCCGATACGAATTTCCTTCACGGTGGCTTGTGCATTCGCACGCGAGGCGAACGCGGCAGCGGCTGCCGTTCCAACGGAGAGTTTCAGAAAGTCCCGACGCTGCATTCCACACTCCCGGCCGCGAGCGGCCGTCATTCCTTGCGACGCGGGAATGATGGTGTGGGTCAGCGGAGCTGTCGAGACGGTCGGGAAAATAGCGATGCGAGCACTGCGCGTGCGGCAACGTGCATGATTAATCTTTCAATCGCTCGCGCTCATGCAGACGGATTTTTCCGCACGCGAATGTGAGGCAAGCACGGCCACAACATAAAATGCTGAAAACAACCCCATGCACAGTAGGAGGGGGTGCGAAAACAACAACTTACGCATTATCCGAAATTCGATTGACCCGTCGGGCAAAACAGGTGCACGATGTCATCATCGCGGACTGGGAGCTGCGGGCCGAAGCTCCTTCCACCTCTCCGCTGTCATTCCCCGCGAAGGCGGGGAGTCCAGTATTCCAGAGGCGTCAAATGTTCCACGCAACTGCCGCGGCGTGCTGGATCGCCCGCCCCAGTGCGCAATTGCGCACAAGGCGGGCGATGACACCGAAACTGTGGCTAGCGCGTGCTTTGATCCAAAGCGCAGAACTCTCTGCGAACTAATGCAACCATCTCACCGGCAGATTGAGCAGCCCGCGAAAGGCCCAGCCGCCGATCCGCACCGGCTCGTCATCGGCGATCTCCAGATGCTTTGCGCGGGCGAACACCGTCGGCAGCGCGACGTCGGCGATCATGGCGCGCGAGGCCCAGGCGCCGGCGCAGAAATGCGGGCCGGCGCCGAAGGCGACGCTCTTGCTCACATCGCGCCGCACGTCGAACTGGTCGGCACGCTCAAAATGCTTCTCGTCGCGGTTGGCGGAGCCGAACATCAGGAACACGCGCTCATCAAGCTCGAACGAGACGTCGCGGATCGACCACGGCTTTGCGATGCGCCGCGGCGACATGCCGATCGGCGAGATCCAGCGGGCATATTCCTCAAACGCCTGGAGCCAGGACACCTCGCCTTTGCGCACGAGATCAAGCTGCCCGGGATGGGTGAGCAACGCCCACACCGTGCCGGCAATCGCCTTGCGCGGCTCGTTCTGGCCGCCGGAGATCGCGAGCTTGACGTTTGCACGCACGCTCTCCATCGGCATGCCGGCGGCGAGGAGGACGCCGAGCAGGCTCTGGTCGGGATTCTTGCGCATCACCGGCAGCATGTCGTCGATGGCGGCATCGATGCCGGCGGTCGCCGCATGGCAGCGCGCCTCGACAGCGGGGTCGCCGGTGTAGTTGGCGATGCCCTCGATCATTCCTTGCGACCAGGCATCCATCTCGGCAAAGCCGATATTGGTGAGGCCGGTGATCGACTTCAGACATTCGCCTGAAAACGGCAGCGCGAAGTCGCGCATGAAATCGATCCGCGCGCCCGGTTCAATCGCGTCGATGAGGCGGTCGGCGTGGGCCTGGAACTGCGCGGTCCAGTGCGCCTTCACCGTCTTCGGCGAGACCGCGGGAAAGAACGCGCGCCGCTCGACCTGGTGCGCCTCGCCGTCCTTGCGCATCATGTTGTGGCCCATCAGCCGGTTCATCAGCCCCTGCGGCTGGTGCGAGGAGAACACGTCGATCTGCTTCTCGGAAATCGAGATGTCGTCGCGGCTCGCCAGCAATGTCGAGCCGAGCTGCGGCACGAAGGCGATCGGCGCTTCCTTGCGCATTTTCGCGAGCATCGGATAAGGATCGGCCCAGAACGAGGCCGGGTCGATGTCGATGCGCGGCGCGTTGCTCAAGGCGGCCTCTCCTGGATTTTCGTTTCCTCCAAGCCAGACTAGCGAAATCCGGTGTCGGCGTCTGTCCCTAGCGATAGGGACGGGCGGCATTCGAGTTACCGGACCTCGGCGATCTTCGGTCCAGATGACAGCATCTGCGCGTTAGTCGCCAAGGGCCGGTTCGACGGCGATGCCGGGTCCGGCGATCGGAAAGCGGCGTCGAGCGGCGCTCCCTGGGATGGTCGACGGGCAGCGGTTGCCGGAAGCACGATCACTTTCGCTCCGACTTTCACCCGCTCATAAAGGTCCACGACGTCCTCATTGGTCAGCCGGATACAGCCGGACGAAACCCGCTTCCCGATCGTATCGGGGTTGTTGGTGCCGTGAATTCGATATTCGGTGTCGCCCAGATACATCGCCCGGGCGCCGAGCGGGTTGCCGGGACCGCCTGCCATGAACCGCGGCAGATAAGGCTGACGCGAGACCATCTCCGCAGGCGGATGCCAATCCGGCCATTCTGCTTTACGGGCCACGGTCTGCTCACCGGACCATGTGAAGCCTTCGCGCCCGACACCGATGCCATAGCGCATCGCTTGCCTGTCATTCAGAACGAAATAAAGGAATGTGTTTCCGGTATCGATGATCACGGTGCCTGGCGTCTGATGGCTGGCGTAGTCAACGACCTGCCGAACAAGTGCTCCGGGACCGTCAGCGGCTTTTGGTGGTTCGACCAGAGGCGCCGGGGCCGGAATCGGAGCCGGAGCTGGCACCGGAGCCGGCGCTGATGCACGAACTGGAGTTGACACGTAAACCGGAGTTGACGACGCCTGGGCTTGTTGCGCGGACGGTTTTCGTATCGGTTGCACGCTCGTCGGGCGAGACAGCAAACTGTACCCCACGACGGCTACGGCCACGGCACCAATTGCAACTCTCGCGGCCATTGGTAGGGCGAGCGTCTCCGCCTTTCCACGTTTGGCGCGCTTACTCATGTCTTTCCCCAGGTCACCATGCCTGGAAGAGGTACCCAGCAAAATTTAAGAAACTTCGAAGCGATTTCGCTCAGACCGGAACCGTTAGCCGTGGTTAACGCCGACCCCTTGTTCGGCGAGATCAATGACGTGCTTCTCGTCGCGGAACGAGTCGGGGTCTGAATCGCCCGGCGGAGCGGACACGTTCAGCTCTTTCGTTAACGGCGGCTTCGGGTCAAAAGCTGACCCCGCCAGCTTGCTGGACCGAGTCGGTTCAACACTGCAGAGCGGACATAGAGGCTCCACCAGCGAATGTCGGCTATGGGCCAAAACCGGACGTACGGCCATGGCACCGGACTAGCCAGAAGCTATTGACGGCTCCGATAGCTCCAGGCGTTGATATCAGATCGAGGTGACATATTCCCGCGTGACGCCGGAAATCTAGGAGAGAGGCACCTGAGATTGACCAATCTCTCGCCGCGGCCTTGGGCGTTGCAATCAGCCTCACGTCGCGCGCGACGGAAGCGCCGAAATGAAGGTCCTGCGTGCCAGGGCGGGAGAGAGGCCGTGAGCGATTCGGCCTCAACTTGCAGGGTTACTAGCCAGCGGCCGAGGTGAGCAAACGCAGAGTACTATTATCCGCCGACCAGAATGACACGCCTCGAGATATGTGCCTCATTTGACGGCGAAGATGTCGTATGTGAGGTGCCCGTCCTTTCCGGGCTGGTACTCAACCATCTTTCCAATGGCCTGAACGTCGTTAAGCCAGGAATATTTCTCCGATTTGGTTTGAAACGTGGGAGCACTAATAAGATAACATTCGTCGGCTCTTAGTACCTCTCGCTTGCGGAACCGATCCGCGGCCTCCTTATCGCAGTACATTCTTCCATTGTAGGTCACGAAGATTATCTCGTGCTCGTCCGTTTCGATAGTTACGCGAGCATCTAGGCGGAGGCGCATGCCGTCTCCAGGCACGATCCTAACCCAGTCGGCGGATGGCGCAAGAACCGTTCCCCTGACCTTTCCTCTTACCCATCCTCCTGCTGGATCGGGGGAGATCGCGAGACTGGCGTCGACGCCTAAAGGTGCGTCTTTCAGTAGGTACAGTGTCATCAGATACTCGGTGCTGACAGATGTCGATTGAGCCATTACTGGCGTTCCGGAGAAAAGGGCCGCAGTTGCCAGAGTGGCCAACCGTGATGACAGTGCATAGGGGCTCATCGTGTCCTCCTGTTCTCTTTCTAGCACTGCGAAGTCGCTTCACTATCCCGCCCCAAGTGTGCGTGCGTGTTCGTTGCTTCGGGCTGGAGCCAATCACTGGGTCGGCGCTTTCACTTTTTCCCAGACCACAACGGTGCGGCCTTCTCGACCGTCGTACGTGCTCTTGTTGGGCGCCGTTGTAATCGTCAGAGTGTTCCCATCCAGCTTGTAAAAGCGAACTTGGTCGGTTCCAGTCCAGGCTTCATTCCATGAGATGTCCACATGATGAATCACCTGCGCGCCCTCCAGCGTGTACGTGCCGGCGTATGCGAACATGGTCTGGTGCAGCTTGATCCGTTCTTCATCCGCCGGATTCACGTTGTGTGGTTTCAAGCGATTGTCCCATGTGCCAATTGCATACATGCGACCGTCCGCGGAGTAGCTGAGATAGCCATTCGGATGTTCACCGAACTGATTGATCTTCTCGCCGGTTGCCGCCACTTCGCGGACTAACGACTTCAGTTTCCATGTGCCCAGAAGCGGGTTCTCGCCGGCCAGCGCAATGATTGGCGATAAGAACAACGCTATTCCCGTGAATGCAGCGAATCTTTTCATGGTGTAGCTCCCTGACTGTCTTGTACTGAAGAGCGGTTGATGTCTCTGCAGCGTGTCCTCCTATCCCCGGCGCGCCCGCCATGCTGCTACTTGAAGGCGCGCGTGCGGTCAGCTTTGCGTTTCCAGACGACGAGATACTTTGCCCTGTTCTTGACATCGTCCGGCTTGGCATGCGGCGCGAAATGCACAAGGCCGTAGTCGGAGGCCAAGTCGCCTCCGCTCGAGATCAGTCGCGAGCTAGCGTACAGATGGCGGCGACTCGCCCACCGCCCCCCTCTGAGCCGCGAAGGTCCAGTTGTGGCGGTCAACAGAAATTGCAGCGCAGCGTACGCTTGGCCGCAGCGGCCGATTCAAGCGGCTTGTTTACTCGATAACCATCTGACGCCCGGAGGTCATCTAGTTAGTGCGTTCCCGAGCCAATGCGTTCCCAAAGGAGCGTTGCGACCATCTGTTTGCCGAGGAACGGGCTCACGAACGGAGAAGTCTTGTAGGTGAGGCGATCGCCTTTGATTTCGACGGCAGCGGGCGGTCGCTCCTGGCCGTCCCAGGTCCGATTCCACGAGACCTCGACCTTATGGATTACCTTGCCATCCTCCAACCGATAGCTGCCGGCGTAAGCAACCATGCCGCGATAGAGCTGTGCGGCCTCGGCATCGGTCGCCTTCGGGGAGGCCGGCGGCTGGCGCCGCGGGTCGGTGAAGATGATCGACATGCGGCCGTCCGCGGTATAGGTGAGGATGCCGCTCGGGTTGTCGCCAAAATTCTTGTGCTGCGCCTTGGTCTCTGTCTCCTCCTCGACCCAAGACACGAGGCGCCATGATCCCACGATGTCTTTGGCAGACTGCGCAACGGCAGAGCCGGGGAAGGCAGCTCCGAGGCACAGCGTTACAATGGCGGGCAAAGCGAGTGTAGTGCGACGGTCCATTGTGGCCTCCCTTGAGTGTAAGTGAGATGAGCACTTGCGTCCAAAAGGCAACACGGCTTTGTATGCCGACACGCCCGCAAAGACGAGGACGAAGCGCGCGCGCCTCACCCGATGGGCCTATCACTTGATCTCCCACGCCGTGTTATGCGGGATATCCATCGCGGTGAAGCCGCCTGCGCCAGCTAGAGCCGGCATATTTATGCATGCAAATGGCTCGGTGCCGGCTATTCCTTTGTACTTACCGGTACCGCCCGTAATGATGTGCGTGCCGCACTTCATTTCAGGCTGGGATTTATCGACATCGCGAGTATCAAACGTCGAGAAGATTTTGTCACCGTCGCTGTCAGCCAGTACGCAAGCGCCGTCGATGTAGTTCTTATCGCCTGATGCAACGCTCAGCGCTGCGCAATGTGCCGACATTTTGTCGAGCATCTTTTCTCCTTTCATGTTTTGCGTCGTCCCGACTGCTTCCAGGTCGGTGGCAGTTCCAAGGCCGGGGATGTCAATGCTCATGATCGGACGAAAAATGAAGTGTGTCACGTAAGGTGTTGTCCCCTTCTTTTCTATTGTCTGTGCTTCCGCAGCTGCAGGAACAAGGACCGCGAGGACTGCGCAAAGAAGGGTAGCTTCCATGGCTAGGCTTGTTTTGACGCGGATCATTGGCATCTCCTAACGAGCGGCGGTCTTCAAGCCGCGACGGCCCCTATTTGCACAGGCGACCGCATGCTCGACACCTGCACGGCCCGAGGCAGTTCCTATCGCCAGGAACAAGCGCGGCTAATTTTCTAAACGAGGTGACTTCGGCCCTGGCAATGCTCCGTACCACCGTGCCGGACGCATGGGCAGCTGGCTTGAGGCAAGAAGCATACCCATTAAGAACCCGTGAAAAACATTCCCCCTCCGGGGTAGTCCGGAATTCCTCCCAAGCAGATGACAGCGACGTGCTCGAGCGTATCCTCGGCGCCGGCCCGGACAAGTGTCACCGTTTAATCCATCTCACGTCAGCTTGGGGTCAAAAGGCGACGATCCTGACGGCGGGCTGCGTGTCCGCTTCGCACTCGGAAGCAGATATCTCGCGGACTTAGAGTCTCCCTTAGTTCAGACCGTGAGGCCCCGCGAGCAAGCGCAGCACGATTCCGAACAATTCGTTCTGCGAGGAGATGCCAAGCCGTTCATAGGCGCGCTTGCGGTAGGTCAGGGTCGAATGCAGGCTGATGCCGAGCGCTTGGGAGATCGCCTCGGAGCTGAAGCCGAGG
Source organism: Bradyrhizobium centrolobii (assembly GCF_001641635.1). GTDB lineage: Bacteria > Pseudomonadota > Alphaproteobacteria > Rhizobiales > Xanthobacteraceae > Bradyrhizobium > Bradyrhizobium centrolobii. The sequence goes on along the minus strand of NZ_LUUB01000074.1, from coordinate 33,482 downwards.
AGGATGCGGCGGCAGACCTCCTGCTCCCGCGGCGTGAGCGCGGCGAGCGGCGCGCGCGTCGCAAACAGTGCGGCAAGAGTCTGGTCCGGCGTTGCTGTCGCGGCCTGCTGGAAATGGCGCGCCACGCTCGCCCCAATCGCCGGCGCGATGGATTGGAGCCGCGCGAGCTGCACCGCACTAAAGCGGCCCTGGGCGGCGATGCGATAGAAATTGACGTAGAAGCAGGTGTCGTCGACCCAGATCGCGGTCGCAAACTTGTCGACGATACCGGAGTCGTTGAAGAAGATCTTGCGATATCGCGCGCCGTACATGCGGGGCGCAAAGGCCGGCAGCATGATCGGCGCGCTGCCCTCTCTTTCGAACAGCGCATCGCGATTGGGATCGGATTCGTGGAACTGGCCGGCATAGGCCGCGCCGAGATCGCCGCCGGTCGGGATGTTGCCGGCATCGAGCAGGCAACGCGCCGCGCCCGCGCGCGTCAGGGCGAACACCATGCAATGGCCGACGCCGGCCTGCCGGCGCAGCGTGTCGATGAGGATGTTTGGAAAGTCGGGGCGGCCGATGGCGAGCACCGCGGGCGTGACGTCGCCAGCCGCTGGATCTGGGGCCATCCCGTGGGGCCGCATTGTTTCCTCCGTCAAACGTTCTTTTGGCGGACGATATCAGTTAGGGGATTTCGCTGGAAGCCGGCCGGGCTCGCGTCAGCCGCCTCTAGGTCCCGGCTCTGCGCAGCATCGCTCCGCGCTGCAGCGCGTCCGGAACACGTGCCTCACCGGTGGGCTCGTGCCCCGGACGCAGCGCAGCGCCACTTCGGCGGTGCGCTGCTGAGCCGGGGCCTATGCCAGATACGGAACGCTATCCCGCCGCGACCTTCGCCGGCGTGACGTTGATGGCGAGCTTGCCGTAGCAATCCGTAAAAGCCTCGGTGTCGATCTCCTCGAGCTTGATCGCGCCGCTCATCACGCCCTGCTTCCAGGCGGCCTGCTCCGGATCGTTCTGGAACTCCGGCATCACCTCGCGGGCGAACAGCTCGAGCGATTCGCAGATGTGCTCGTGGCTGTTCTTGCCGGCCTGGTTGAGCAGGATCACCTGGTCGATATGCGAGGTCTGGAAACGCTTGAGCTTCCTGCGGATCGTCTTGGGCGAGCCGATCAGGCCGCCGCGCAGCGCCGCCTCCTGCGCCTCCGGATTGTCGCGCTTCCATCTGTTGTACTCGTCCCACATGTTGACGGTGCCGGGCGCGGGACGCTGGCGGTTCTGCGAGGCGCCGTAGAAGCGCAGCGCGAACTGGAAGAAGGTGGCGCCGTCGGCGCGCGCGCGTGCCTCCCCGTCGGTCTTGGCGCACATGAAGAACGACACCAGCGCCATGTTCGGGTTGATCTCGTAGTCGGCGAGTTTGTGCAGCCGTTTGGTCATGGCGTTATAATAGGCGTGCACCCAGGCATGGGCGGCATCGGCGCTGACGAACTGGAAGCCGAGCGCGCCAAAACCGTGGCGGCCGGCACGCTCGATGGTCGGCAGTTGCGAGCAGGCCATCCACAGCGGCGGATGCGGCTTCTGCACCGGCTTCGGCACGACGTTGCGCAAGGGGATGTCGAAATACTTGCCGTGATGCTCGCTGCCGCCGTCTTTGAACATCGGGAAGATCGCGCGCACGGCTTCCTCGAACACCTCCTTCTTGGTCTCCATGTCGCGGCCGAACGGCTCGAGCTCGGTGATGGAGGCGCTCTCGCCCATGCCGAATTCGCAGCGGCCGTTGGAGAGCAGATCGAGCACCGCGACGCGCTCGGCAACGCGCGCGGGATGATTGGTGGTGAGCTGGAGGATACCGTGACCGAGCCTGATCCTCTGCGTGCGCTGGCTGGCGGCGGCGAGAAAGGACTCCGGCGAGGGCGAGTGCGAATATTCCTCGAGGAAGTGATGCTCGACGACCCAGGCATGGTCGTAGCCGAGGCCATCTGCGAGTTCCATCTGGGAGAGGGCATTCTGGTAGAGCCTGAGCTCGTCGCCGGCCACCCAGGGCCGCGGCAGTTGCAGCTCATAGAAGATGCCGAACTTCATCACGCCTCTCCCGCATTGTTCTTGTTGCGCTCATCTTAATGGGCGAGGCGGCGCTGTCTACGGAATCGCAATTCCGCCGCACGGGAGAACGATCCCTCGCGATACCACGCAAGGCGCCCTGACGTCAGCGCTGGTGCTGCACGGTGCCTGCAAGTCGATGGATTGATCCAGATCAACGCGGCAGCGGCCCTGTTGCATCTAAATTGCAGCAAGGCAACGGCCCGGACGCCGTCCCAATTCCGAAAATTTCAGAGAGACCGAATATGTCGGCCCCTGACGACACGACGTCGCGCGTGCGCCGTAAGCGCATGGAGGTTTTTGCCTTCCTGTTCCTGACCGCGGTCGTGATGCCCGTCCTCGCGGTCGGAACGGTCGGCTCTTATGGGCTCGCCGTCTGGATCTACCAGATGTTCGCAGGGCCTCCCGGCCCCCCGCCCCGCATTGATCCCCGTAAAGCGAAAGACAGGCATCATGGCTCAAGCCAAACTCAACCGCCGCGCATTGATCACCGGCCGGGTGCTCAGCGCCGACCGCATCGTGGCGCCGCCGGGCGGCGAGATCGCCAGCATTCTGGTGCAGGCACGCCCCGACCGCCTCGCCGAGCTCGAGGCCACCATCACCGCGCTGCCCGGCTGCGAGATCCACGGCCGCGATGCGCGCGGCAAGCTGGTCGTCGTGACCGAAGCGCCCGACACCGGCAGCCTCGGCACCCTGCTCAACACCATTCAATCGCTGCCGCACGTTTATTCCGCGGCGCTCGTCTTTCACGCCATCGAAACTGCCTGAGGCCGGAGAGCCACCATGACGTCACCCAAGCTCGACCGCCGCCAGATGCTGAAACTGGAAGCCGCCGCGATCGCGGCCGCTGCCGCTGGCATGCCGGCACCGGCGCTCGCCGCCAACCTCATCTCCGAGCGCGATGCATCCGAACTGAAATGGGACAAGGCCGCCTGCCGCTTCTGCGGCACCGGCTGCTCGGTGATGGTCGCGACCAAGGACAACCGCGTCGTCGCCACCCACGGCGACATCAAGGCCGAGGTCAATCGCGGCCTCAACTGCGTCAAGGGCTATTTCCTCTCCAAGATCATGTATGGCCATGATCGCCTGACGCAGCCGATGCTGCGCAAGACGAACGGCAAATACGACAAGAACGGCGAGTTCACGCCCATCACGTGGGACGAAGCCTTCGACAACATGGCGGAGAAGTGGAAGGACGCGCTGAAGAAGCGTGGGCCGAGCGGCGTCGGCATGTTCGGCTCCGGACAGTGGACGATCTGGGAAGGCTATGCGGCCTCAAAGCTGTTCAAGGCCGGCTTCCGCACCAACAACATCGACCCCAATGCGCGCCACTGCATGGCCTCGGCCGTTGCCGGCATGATGCGCACTTTCGGCATCGACGAGCCTGCCGGCTGCTATGACGATATCGAGGCCACCGATGCCTTCGTGCTGTGGGGCTCCAACATGGCGGAGATGCATCCCATCCTCTGGACGCGCGTGGCCGACCGCCGGCTGTCCGCGCCACATGTCCGCGTCGCCGTGCTCTCGACCTTCGAGCACCGCTCGTTCGACCTTGCGGACATCGGCATCGTGTTCGTGCCGCAGACCGATCTCTACATCCTCAACGCGATCGCCAACCACATCATCAAGACCGGCCGGGTCAACAAGGACTTCGTCGCCGGGCATACCGTGTTCAGGCGCGGGCAGACCGACATCGGCTATGGCCTCCGGCCCGAACATCCACTTCAGAAGAAGGCGACCGGCGCGGCGAAGGCCAATGACTCCACCGACATGAGCTATGACGAGTTCGCAAAGTTCGTGTCGGACTACACGCTGGAGAAAGCGGCAAAATTGTCCGGCGTGCCGCTCAACCGGCTGGAGGCGCTCGCCGAGCTCTATGCCGATCCCAAGACCAAGGTGGTCTCGTTCTGGACCATGGGGTTCAACCAGCACACCCGCGGTGTCTGGTGCAACAACCTCGTCTACAACATCCATCTTCTGACCGGGAAAATCTCATCGGCCGGCAACAGCCCGTTCTCGCTGACCGGCCAGCCCTCGGCCTGCGGCACCGCGCGCGAGGTCGGCACCTTCTCGCACCGCCTGCCGGCCGACATGGTCGTCACCAACAAGGAGCATCGCGACAAGACCGAGCACATCTGGCTGTTGCCCGAGGGTACCATTCCCGATAAGCCCGGCTATCACGCCGTGCTGCAGAGCCGGATGCTGCGCGACGGCTTGCTGAACGCCTATTGGGTGCAGGTCAACAACAACCTGCAGGCGGGTCCCAACGTCAATGAGGAGACTTATCCCGGCTTCCGCAACCCCGACAACTTCATCGTGGTCTCGGATGCCTATCCGACCGTGACGGCGCTGGCCGCCGACCTGATCCTGCCGACGGCGATGTGGGTCGAGAAGGAAGGCGCCTATGGCAATGCCGAGCGGCGCACGCAGTTCTGGCACCAGCTCGTGACCGCGCCGGGCGAATCCAAATCCGATCTGTGGCAGCTCCTGGAATTCTCCAAGCGCTTCAAGATCGAGGAAGTCTGGCCGGAGGAGCTGCTCGCCAAGAAGCCGGAATATCGCGGCAAGACGCTGTTCGACGTGCTCTACAAGAACGGCCAGGTCGACAAGTTTCCGACCTCGGAGATCGAGGAAGGCTACGCCAACGACGAGTCCAAGGCGTTCGGGTTCTACGTGCAGAAGGGGCTGTTCGAGGAATACGCCTCGTTCGGCCGCGGCCATGGCCACGACCTCGCGCCGTTCGAGAGCTATCACCGCGAGCGTGGCCTGCGCTGGCCGGTGGTGAACGGCCAGGAGACGAAGTGGCGCTTCCGCGAGGGCAGCGACCCCTATGTCAAGCAGGGCACCGACGTGCAGTTCTACGGCTACCCGGACGGCAAGGCGCGCATCTTCGCGCTTCCTTTCGAGCCCGCGGCCGAATCGCCCGACAACGAGTATCCGTACTGGCTCTCGACCGGCCGCGTGCTGGAGCACTGGCACTCTGGCACCATGACGCGCCGCGTGCCCGAGCTCTACAAGGCGTTTCCGGAGGCTGTCTGCTTCATGCATCCCGACGACGCACAGGACGCAAAACTCAGGCGCGGCGACGAGGTGAAGGTGGTCTCCCGCCGCGGCTATATCCGCGCCCGCGTCGAGACGCGCGGCCGCGACCGGCCGCCGCGCGGGCTCGTGTTCGTGCCGTGGTTCGACGAGTCCAAGCTGATCAACAAGGTGACGCTGGACGCGACCGACCCGATCTCGCTGCAAACCGACTTCAAGAAATGCGCCGTGCGCATCGAGCGGGTGTGACCATGCTGAAGCGAAGTGGAATTATCCTGCTGGCGCTCGCGATTGCCGCGGCCACGGGCTCGCTGACCGCACAGACGGTGACCTCCGGCCTCCGCGGCCCGGCGCCGCTCAACGATGAAGGCCCGGCTCCGCCGATGCTTCCGAACCGCAACACCTCCGAAAAGGAGGCACGCAACTATCCGGAGCAGCCGCCGGTGATCCCGCATTCGATCGACGGCTACCAGATCGACCTCAACAGCAACAAATGCCTGTCCTGCCATGCACGCTCGCGCACGGCGGAATCGCAGGCACCGATGGTCTCGATCACGCACTTCATGGATCGTGACGGCCAGTTCCTGGCCTCGATCTCGCCGCGGCGCTTTTTCTGCACGGAGTGCCATGTGCCGCAGAACTCCGCCACTCCGCCCGTCAGCAACGACTTCGTCGATATCGACACGCTGCTGTCGCGCGCAAGCCCCGGTGGCCGCCGATGACGACGGCCGCCGATGAACCCAATGCAAAGCCGGAGGCAAAGCGCGGCTTCCTTGCGCGGTGCCGGGATTTTGCGCTCGAACTCTGGCAGGTGCTGATCCGGCCGAGCTCGGTGTTCGCGCTCGGCGTGCTCGTGCTCGCGGGCATCGCGGCGGGCGTGATGTTCTGGGGCGCCTTCAACACCGCGCTGGAACTGACCAACACCGAGAAGTTCTGCACCGGCTGCCACGAGATGAAGGACAACGTCTACGCCGAGCTGAAGTCGACCATCCACTTCACCAACCGCTCCGGCGTGCGCGCGACCTGCCCGGACTGCCACGTCCCGCACAACTGGACCGACAAGATCGCGCGCAAGATGCAGGCCTCCAAGGAGGTCTGGGGCAAGATCTTCGGCACGATCAACACCCGCGAGAAGTTTTTGGATCACCGGCTCGAGCTCGCGGCGCATGAATGGGCGCGCTTCAAGGCCAACGATTCCCTGGAATGCCGCAACTGCCATAGCGCCGATTCCATGGATATCACCAAGCAGTCGCCGCGGGCCTCGGTCGCTCACCAGCGCTTCCTGTTCACGGGCGAGAAGACCTGCATCGACTGCCATAAGGGCATCGCCCACCATCTGCCCGACATGCGCGGTGTTCCCGGCTGGCAGTAGGGGCGCCGGCACGGGCATTTGCGCCGCTTGAACCGGCGGGGCGAATGGTTAGTTTTGGGGGGTGGCGAATCGCTTCGATTTCGCCCTCCCTCAAGACAAAAATGCCGAGTTTCACCCCGCATCAGGATGCCGCCCTCAAGGCCGTTGGCGACTGGCTCAAGGCCAAGCCCGGCCGCAACGGCACGCCGCCGATCTTCCGCCTGTTCGGCTTTGCCGGCACCGGCAAGACCACGCTGGCGCGGCACATCGCCGACGGCGTCGACGGCGAGGTGAAGTTCGCCGCCTTCACCGGCAAGGCCGCGCTGGTCATGCGCAACAAGGGTTGCGACAACGCTTCCACCATCCATTCGCTGATCTACCGCGCCCGCGAATCCGGCGAGGAGCAGCCGAGTTTTGAGCTCTGGGACGATGCGCCCGCGTCCAAGGCCAAGCTGATCGTGATCGACGAATGTTCGATGGTCGACGCCGAGTTGGGCCGCGACCTGATGTCGTTCGACTGCCCGCTGCTGGTGTTAGGGGATCCCGCGCAGCTGCCGCCGATCCAGGGCGGCGGCTTCTTCACCAATTCCGAGCCCGACGCGATGCTGACCGAGGTGCACCGCCAGGCACAGGACGATCCGATCGTGCGGATGTCGATGGACATCCGCGAAGGCCGCGAGCTCGATATCGGCCGCTATGGCGAGAGCGAGGTGGTGTCGCGCAAGGAGCTTGATCCCGACCGTGTCATGAGCGCCGACCAGATCCTGGTCGGCCGCAACAACACCCGCCGCGCCTACAACATGCGGGTGCGGCAGCGGCAGAACATCGAGGACCAGTTCCCGGTCGCCGGCGACAAGCTGGTGTGCCTGCGCAACAACCGCAAGAAGGGCCTGTTCAACGGCGGCCTGTGGCGCGTGAAGTCGCGCAACACTTCGCGCTCCAAGTCGCGCATCCTCAGCATGCGGCTCTCGCCGGACGAGGATTTTGGGCACAAGGTGACGAAGGTCTCGGTGCGCGCCGACTGCTTCGAGGGCGGCATCGAGCAGATCGCCTGGGAGCAGCGCAAGCCCTATGACGAGTTCGACTACGGCTACGTGCTGACCGTGCACAAGTCGCAGGGCTCGCAATGGGATGACGTCGTGCTGTTCGACGAGAGCTTTGCGTTCCAGGACAGCAGGGCAAGGTGGCTGTACACGGGGATTACGCGGGCGGCGAAACGGCTGAGCGTGGTGGTGTGACGCTGCCGTAGGGTGGGCAAAGGCGCGAAGCGCCGTGCCCACCGTTCATCCAATGTGCTAATTCATCCAATGTGCTAAAAGGTGGTGGGCACGCTTCGCTTTGCCCACCCTACGACTGCGGCGCTTGCGGCAAGGTCGCAGCGTCAAACTCCACATGTCGTCCCGGCGAAGGCCGGGACCGATACCGCGGAATCTATCTGTATTCGGTGGCGTCAGTACCAAGGAAGATTCGATCACTACGAGTCTTCGCCAAACCCCTCCCTGGGGTTATGGGTCCCGGCCTTCGCCGGGACGACACTGAGCATGTGGTGCCGCTGTCGCATCCCATAAGCAGCCGTCACTTCCCCGCCACAAAATAAAAATCCTCGCGGCCCGGCGGAGAGCCGTACGTAAACGGCTGCTGCTCGTGCTTGGTCGCGGTCCAGACGTCGTCGCGGACGATGTCGAACAGTTTCCGGATCTCGATGCGCGGCTCCCGGATGTCGCGGGCGAGAGCGGTGGCGAACGGGCTGTCGGGCGTGCCGTCGCCGTCCATGGCGGTCTCGCCGTGCTTGGCGGCGTAGACCACCATGAAGCCGGCGCCGGGCTCGATGTTGGAAAAACCCTTGTCGACCAGCTTCAGCGACAGCGTGCGCTGCATGGTCGGCGCAAACGGATTGTCGCGGCATGCATCGAGGATGACGAGACGCAGCTTGCGCGCGCCGCCGACCGCGGCAATTACCTGCTCGAGCGCCACGGCTTCGGTCTCGGCGTCCTTGTCGGCGGCAAGCCTGGTGTCGACCGGCACGAGATAATTGACCCCGCCGATCTCGAAACCATGACCTGCGTAATAGACCACCGCCCAATCCGCCTTCTCCGCCTCAGCGGCGAACGCGTGCAACGTCTCGAAGAACTTGTCGCGCGTCAGGTCGTTGGCGACCACCACGCTCTGGAAGCCGACGTCGCGCAGCACGCCCCCGATCAGCTTGGAATCGCGCGGCGGGTTCGCCAGCGCATGGACGTTCCTGTAGGCGCCGTTGCCGATCACGAGCGCGACACGGCGCGCGTTGGGCGTGGCCGCCGGCGTCTGCGGCGTGAGTGCCGCCAGCCGCTCCTGCGCCTTGGCCCGGGCGCGGGCGACGTCGATCTCGTCGAACGACGTCAGCGCATAGGCCGCCGAGCGATAGTCGGCGCGCGCCTGGGCGAGATCGTGCTTCTGCTCGAACAGCTGTGCGCGGCCGGCATGGGCGCGCACATTGTTCGGGTTGAGCTCGAGGACGACATTGTAATCCTTCAGGGCCGCATCGGGATCGCCCTTGGCGAGATAGACGTCGGCGCGGTTGTTGATCGCATACTGGTTCTTCGGCTGCTTCTGGATCAGCCCGTTGCAGTCGGCGAGCGCCTCGTCGAACTTGCCCATCGCGCCAAAAGTGATGCAGCGGTTCGAGGCGATCTGCGGCGCGTTCGGATCGATCTTCTCGGCTTCCGCGAAATCGGCAAGCGCGCCCTTATAGTCCTTCGTCAGCGTGCGCACGCGGGCACGGTTGGTGTAGCCGAGCAGAAACCTGGGCGCGTATCTGATCGAGAGGTTGAAATCGTCGAGCGCGCTTTGCAGCGCACTCTTGCGCAGATAAAGGGTGCCGCGGTTGTTGTAGGGGACACCGTAAACCGGGCGCTTCTGGATGGCGCGGTTGTAGTCGGCCATCGCGAGATCGTCCTGGCCCTTGTGCTCATAGGCGACGCCGCGCAGGTTCATGACCACGACGTTGTCCGGATCGAGATCGAGGGCGGAGGACAAGGTCTCGATCGCATGATCGTAGTCCCGCTTGTTGATCAGCGTGTTGCCGCGGAAGAGCAGCGCGGTCGCCTTGTCCTTGCCGGTGACATGGTCGGCATCGAGCAGGTTGTCGCAGGCCTGCGTCCGCGCCTGCACCTCCGCCTGGCGGTCGCGGCAGGTGGCGAGATCGTCGCTCGCCTGGGGCTCGGCCGCGGCCATCGCGGCGCAGGAGATCAGGACGACGAGGGTCAGGGAAACGACGCGCAGCATGTTGTCAGATCAGCTCCAGCCACCATTTTTCCAAGTCGATCATCGATCGCGCGGGTTCATCAAGGCCGAGACGCCGGCTCGATCGGCCTGTCCCGTCCTAACCGTTCAATTTCACATACTCGTGTCCGCACTGATGTAACAAACGCCCCTGTCGCCCGTATCTTCGGTGACTGAAAACGCCGCCGGGCAGGCTGTTCGCCCGGCGCCAGCCGCCCTAGACTGTCAGACCTTCCGCAAGAGGATCCGCCATGCGCCGCTCCACCCTCCTGTCCATGCTCGCCGCCACCACCGCACTGACGCTGGCCTTTGCCGTGCCGTCCAGGGCCGCGGAGGAAGCGGTCGTGATCCCTACCCCTGCCGTCGACGCGGCGCCCACGAGCGGGATCCAGACAGCCGTCGTCGCCGGCGGCTGCTTCTGGGGCGTGCAGGGCGTGTTCCAGCACACCGCCGGTATCGTCAACGCCGTCTCCGGCTATGCCGGCGGCACCAAGGCGACCGCCGACTACCAGACCGTCTCGACCGGCACGACGGGGCACGCCGAGTCGGTCGAGATCAAGTACGACCCGAAGAAGATCTCCTACGGCAAGATCCTCCAGATCTACTTCTCGGTGGTGCACGATCCGACCCAGCTCAACCGCCAGGGCCCCGATGTCGGCACACAATATCGCTCGGCGATCTTCACGACGTCAGAGGAGCAGAAGAAGGTCGCGGAGGCCTATATCGCCCAGCTCAACGACGCCAAGGTGTTCAAGAAGCCGATCGTGACAAAGGTCGGTGCGCTGGAGGCGTTCTACCCGGCGGAAGCCTATCACCAGGACTATCTGACGCTGCACCCGCACCAGCCCTACATTGCCTATAACGATATCCCGAAGGTCGAGAACCTGAAAAAACTGTTCGCGGATAACTATGTCGAGAAGCCGACGCTGGTGAATGCCAGCAAGGCCACCAACTGATCGCAAGTCACACACTGACTGAACGGGAGACCCATGCCCGACACCAAGGCGAAAACCACAGAAGACAAGGTCATCAAGAGCGAAGAGCAATGGCGGAGCGAATTGTCGCCGATGCAGTACGCCGTACTCCGAGAAAAGGCGACCGAGCGTCCCTTCTCCGGCGAATATGAGCACGACCACCGCGCCGGCACCTATGTCTGCGCCGGCTGCGGCAACGTGCTGTTCGAGTCCGACGCCAAGTTCGATTCCGGCTGCGGCTGGCCGAGCTTCACCCAGCCGGCCGTCGAGAGCCATATCGACGAGGAGACGGATATGAGCCACGGCATGATCCGCACCGAGGTGCTCTGCTCCAAGTGTAGCGGCCATCTCGGCCACGTCTTCACCGACGGGCCGGCACCGACCGGCCTGCGCTACTGCATCAACTCCGCGGCGCTGAAGCTCAAGCCGCGATGACGTCCCGCCCGCCGCCGGGTTCCGTGATGGAACCCGATGGCGGGATGTGCTTTTCTTTCCTGGCGGTGCGGCCGATCAGCGCAGTCCGGCGGCCGCCGGGGAGGATGCCATGACGCTTGGGACCATCCTGATCATCCTGGTGATCATCTATCTCGTCGGCGGCCTGTGGGGCCGGATCGGCGGCTATGGCTACGGGATGGGCCATTCCGGCATGGGGATCGGCGGCGTCGTGCTGGTGGTGCTGATCGTGCTGCTTCTGCTTGGCAAAATTTAAACCAAACAAGCCATTGATATTGCTGCATTTATTTTGGATGCGGAGCTGCCATGCGCAGATTCATCATCTGCGTTCGCAGGGGTCGCATTTCTGTCAAATCGGCCTATATTAGAGAGCGAAAATGATGTGCACGGCGGGCTCGCCGGATTGCGGCCCTCGCCCTCCAAAACCCCACGCGCTTAGAACCCAGAGAAGATCACGAGGTCTTTGACCATGCGTCCAATGCGTCCGTTCAACTTCAATACCTCTGCCGAGCTGTTCCCCGCCGCGATCCGCAAGAAGAAGCGCGCGGGCTTCACCTATCGCCGCTTTGGCACCGCGGCCGAAGCCGTGCAGTTCGCGATGGAGCAGTTGCCGACGGACTCGCTGAACGGCGCCTATCTCCAGGTCGAGGAAGCCCGGTTCGACCAGAACGGCATCCGCTCGCTCTATGAGAGCGAGGCCTTCCCGCTGCCGCGCCGCCGCAAGCCGGCCGCGAACACCGACGCCGACGCGGCGTAAGTTTTTTCGCAAGCCTTCGATGTGCGCTAAAGGCGCGATGGCCGAACGGCCCTCGCGCTTTTTGCGTTTCGCGCGCCTTACATGCGCGGCTGCTTGTCGAGCCAGCGGCGCAGCAGGCGGACGTTGCGCATGTTGGCGCGAAACATGACGTCAATAGCGTCGCCGGCGAACGGGACTATGCCGATCACACCGTCGACCGCGACATTGCCGAGCATCCGCGCCGTGATGTACCAGGGCGCGCCCAGCGCGCGCGCCTCGCGCACCAGCCACAGCGAGATCGCGGTGGTGATGATGTCGCCGACGACAGGGATCAGTCCGATCAGTCCGTCGATGCCGTAGCGGATGTTGGTACCGGGCAGGATGAAGGCGATGTCGAGCAGCTTTGCGATCGCCTCGAGCCGCGCCAGCCGCTGCTCCCGCGTCAGATTGCCGAACGGATTGTCTTTGCCGAACTCGAAGCGAAACTCGCGAAATCCCTGCTCCAGCGTCTCAGGGCGGATCTCGCGGCCCTCCTGATCGATGATCGGTCCGCGCGCTTCGGCGCCCGAGAAGGTCGCGCGCGACGCGCGCCCCGAGCGGGGCCCGCGCCTTGCAAGAATGTCATCGTCGGACATGGTCATCGCCTGAAGCAAACGCGCCCGCCCGGCAAGGGTTGCTGCGACGCGCTCGAACGTCGCGCATTCAGGTCGGCGCCGCCGCCGGCTGCGGCTCCTCGACATATTTGTGCACGAGCCAGGACGACACCACCGCCGGCACGAAGCCGACCAGGCCGTACAGGATGAACTGCACGACGCCGGAATCCGGCCCGCGCGAGCTGTAGGTCAGCGACGCCAGGATGAAGGCGAACAGGCCCACCAGCAGCATCCGCAGCACGGGGCCGATCCGCCTGACGTGGATCAGGATGTCGTCGACCGCGCCGATCATCAGCGACGGCAGGAAGCCGAACAGATAGCTGTATTGCAGGGTCTTGAAGAACACCACGAACAGCTTGCCGACCTCGCTGAGACTGGTCTGGGCCCAATAGCCGGACTGATAGGTCGTCGTCAGCAGGAGCAGGAACCCGCCCAGGAACGGACCGACAAGCGCAAAGATCAAATAGCGTTTCATCAATTACCCCTCGTACTCCGCGGCTTTATACCAGCCGGGCGGCGAGCTTGGATAGCGGGGCGGAAAGGTCCCCTTGGCGACTACAGGCCCGCCCTCCAGCAGGCGGGAACAACTGGCAGGCGGACGAGTTCTGACAGGACCTGAAATTCACGCCTCCTGGCAGATTGGGACCCGCCGATGCTCCGGAAGCTCCTCCTGGCGACGATTGCGATGACGGCTCTGAGCGGTCTTTCGAGCGCGCCCGCCCGCGCGCAAGGTCATGCCGGCACGCCGCAGGAGCAGAACGCCTGCTCTCGCGACGCCTCGCGCCTGTGCCGCAAGGACCTCGGCAATGACAATGCGGTGCAGGCCTGCCTGCAAGCCAATCGCGCCAGGCTGTCGAAGTCGTGCCGCAAGGTGTTCGAGAGCCACGGCATGTGAGCAGGAACTTGGCTCCGAGATCGGAGACTTCAGCCATGCTGCGCGACGAACAGCTCTCCATCCTGCGGGACATCAGCCAGTCCATCGCTTTTTCCGACGACAGGCACGGCAAGGTCGGACAATTGATCGCAGATGGTTACGTGATGAAGGACGGCGATCTGTTCGAGCTCACCGCAAAGGGCGTCACTGCCGTCGAAGAGCATGCTGCAGCGCTCACCGAGACCGACACGGAACAAGCGTCGGCTCCGTTCTATCGCCTCGTCTGACTCGTCACGTCGTTTCGCGTGACGAACGCGCAACAACTGCAAATTCCTTTTCGTCCGCCATTGCAGCTTCGTGACAATCGCGCATACTTCGCTCGGGCGGCGCAGCACTTTCGATTCGAACATCAAGAAATCGAGCGACCACATGCAGGATTAAGTTCCTGCGTGAGGGCTGTGACGTGCGGCAGAGCAAACCGCGTGCGGCGCCCCAACAACAAGCAACTCACGCCTGCGGAACTTGGGGACGCATCAGACATGACACGCTACCATACGATCGCCACGCTCATGGCCTTCGCCACCGCCGCCATCGCACTCCAGACATCACCCAGCCTCGCCTTCTCACCCGAAGCGCAACAGATGTGCTCGGGCGACGCCATGCGGCTGTGTTCCAGCGAGATTCCGGACATCTCGCGGATCACCGCCTGCATGGTGAGGAACAAGGCGCATGTCAGCCCCGGCTGTCGCGCTGTGATGGACCGCGAGCACGCCGCCGCCGCGGCGGCGCGCAAGCGGGAAGCAGCCGCGAACTAAACCTGACAAGCTTCAGTCGGATTGCTGCCAGCGAAGGGACTCGCCTCTCCTCTCCCGCAGGGAGAGGTCGGGTCGCATCGAGAGATGCGATCCGGGTGAGGGGTTACGGTCTCACTGAGCGCTGCGGCCCCACCCGGATTGCACTGGACGATGCTTCGCATCGCCCCAAGCGCAATCCGACCTCTCCCCGCTGGGGAGAGGTGAAGACCGCGGCAGCCCGCTGAAATCTGATCCGACCAAGCCCTTGATTTAGGCCCGCCTACTCGCCCCACTGTGCGAACGCGTCGTTGAAGGCGCGTTCGCCCGGAGCGCCCTTCTCGATCGCGATGATGGCGCGGCGCTGGTTGGCGTAAACGAGCGGCACGTCGAACCACGAACGCTCCTTCAGGAGCTGGATGTTGCGGGCGCGGTCGGCATCGACATTGGAGAGGCCGACCAGGAAGAAGCCGTCGGTGACCTTGACCGCGAGGCCTGCGAGCGGCGTGCCGCGCGCCTGCTCGTTCGACTTCATCAGGATGCCGGGCACGTTGGAGACGCTGCCGCCCGGGAAATCCTGCGGCAGGATGAAGGTCAGTTCCGCGGTGTGGCTCGCCGGCAGCGATGAATCGGTGTTGCGGCGGAACGACATCGTCATCTTGAACTTGCGGTCGGGAATCTCGATGTCGGCGCGCACGGCGACGTCGGCCTTCTGGTTGCCGGACGCCTTGATCGGCTCCGTCCGCCACACCACCGAGCCGACATATTGCTTGCCCTTGGGGTCGGACGGATCCTCGTCATAGAGCACGACCTTCTGCGCCACCGGCGCGACCGGCTGGTCGCTCGCCGAGGGCTGGCCGACGCGATCCGGGATCTTCGGCTTGGTCTGCGGCTGGGTCGTATCCTTTGGCGCCTCGACCACCTGGGTGGGCGACGACTTGAACAGGCTGGTCACGGTCTGCATCGCCGGCTTGCCCCAGAGGATGCCGGCGCCGACCAGGATCAGCACGATGCCGACGGCGATCGCGCTCTTGAACGGGAAGGCGGAGCCCGAACGGACGCGCTTCTTGACCTCGCGGTCGGACGTGACGCGCGAGCGCGGCGGCGCGTAGCGCTCGGCCTCCTCCAGCGATTCATCGTAGGAATAGGGCTCGTCCGGCTCGCCGGCGCGGTTTTCCAGGCTCGGCTCAAGCCGGTCGAATTCCGGCGAGGGCGAGGGCACGTTGGCATAGGTGCGGCGCGCGGCGCGGTTGGCCTGCGCAGCGGCGCCGCCGAGATCGTTGGCATCCGCCGTGATGTCGCGGAAGCCACGTACGCCCGGCGACTGCGGCAGCGGCGGCGGAGGTCCGACGTCGGGTGCGCGGCGCGGAGCGGAGCGATCACGCCCCGTCGGCGGGGCCGGCGGCTCCGGCATCGGCGGCTGCGGAGCCGGCTGGCGCGGCGCGTCGAAACGCGGGGCGCGCGGCTGGCGCTGGGTGTCGCGATCGCCCTCTTCGTCGCCGCCGAACGAGGGGCGCTCGTTGCGCGGCGGCGGCGCAGCCGGACGGGCGCGCGGCGGGCCAGCCGGCGAGGCCGCGGGCGGATTGCCCTCGGCGGCGCGAGCGGCGCTGGCCCTGCGGAAGGCATCGCCACTGCCGCCGCGCCCACCGCCACCGGCGGCGGGACGGGAGGCCTCGCGGGCGCGCTGGGCGGCCTCGGATTCGACCTTGCGGACGGCTTCTTCGAGCGACAGCCGTTCGCGGGTGATCTCGGATTCGGAGAGCGGCGGCTGCACGCTGCGGAGCTGCGCGATCAGCGCCGTGCGCGCGCGTTCATAGAGCGCACGGCGGCTTTCGCCGGGAGCGTTGGGGTCCAGGGCGGCAATAGCACGGGCGATCAGCGGATAGTAATCAGCCATTTCAACTCAACTATACGCGCGTCCCGGTAAGATTTCGTTAAGCCTCAAACGGATTTTGCACCAGGATAGTATCTTCGCGTTCGGGGCTCGTGGAAAGCAGCGCGACCGGGCACCCCACCAATTCCTCGATCCGGCGGACATATTTGATCGCCTGGGCCGGCAGGTCGGCCCAGGACCGTGCATTGGCGGTCGGTTCCTTCCAGCCTTCGATGGTCTCGTAGATCGGCTCCACCCGGGCCTGGGCGCCCTCGCCCGCCGGGAAATGGTCGATCTCCTTGCCGTCCAGCCGATAGCCGGTGCAGACCTCGATTGTGTCAAAACCGTCCAAGATGTCGAGCTTGGTCAGCGCCAGGCCGTTGATGCCGCAGGTCCGGACCGCCTGGCGGACCAGCACGGCGTCGAACCAGCCACAGCGGCGCGGACGCCCGGTATTGGTGCCGAACTCGCGGCCGCGCTCGCCGATCTTGCGGCCGGTCTCGTTGTCCTGCTCGGTCGGGAACGGGCCCTGGCCGACACGGGTCGTATAGGCCTTGCACAGGCCCAGGACATAGCCGACGGCCCCGGGGCCGAGGCCGGCGCCGGTCGCCGCCTGGGCCGCAACCGTGTTGGACGAGGTCACGTAAGGATAGGTGCCGTGATCAACATCGAGCAGCGCGCCCTGCGCGCCCTCGAACAGCATGCGCTTGCCTTCGCGTCGCTTGATGTCGAGCAGCCGCCACACCGTCTCGGCATAAGGCAGAAGCTGCGGCGCCAGCGCGCTGAGCTCGCGCAGGATCTCCTTGCCGTCGAATTCCGGCAGGTTGAGGCCGCGGCGGAGCGCATTGTGGTGCGCCAGCAGCCGGTCGATCTTGTGCGGCAGCGTGTCGAGGTCGGCGAGGTCCATCAGGCGGATGGCACGGCGGCCGACCTTGTCCTCATAGGCCGGGCCGATGCCGCGGCGGGTGGTGCCGATCGCAGTCGCCGCGCTGGCAGATTCGCGCAGCGCGTCGAGCTCGCGGTGCAGCGGCAGGATCAGGGTGACGTTCTCGGCGATGCGCAGATTGTCCGGAGAGACCGCGACGCCCTGCGCCCGGAGCTTGGTCACCTCGTCGAGGAAGGCCTGCGGGTCGAACACCACGCCGTTGCCGATCACCGACAGCTTGTGTTCGCGCAGCACGCCCGAGGGCAGCAGCGCGAGCTTGTAGGTCTGGCCGTTGATGACCAGCGTATGGCCGGCATTATGGCCGCCCTGGAAGCGGACGACGATGTCGGCCTGCTCAGACAACCAGTCGACGATCTTGCCCTTTCCTTCGTCGCCCCACTGGGCGCCGACGACGACAACATTGGCCATTCGCGGGTAATCCCTATGCAATCTGTTTATTGCGCCCAGCCCAATCCACGGCCGGGGGCCGCTCGCACGCGAGGCAGCCAACCGGATAAAGGAAGCGGCCTCTCTAGGCAAGCAAGAACGGGGCTTTTTCGGGGCTCAATGCACGATACAAGCCTTTGATATCCCCTTAAAATTCGGAAACCTTCGGGCCTGCGCGGGCAAGCTCCCCGGCGGCAAATTGACGAACATCAACCGCCCCACCCGCCGAATGGGCCAAGGGATGGTTGTCACCTCCGCCCCTTACCTTGCGCCGGGGCACCAGACCTCCTTTGCGGACATGCCGTGACCGAAGCATCGGGAAACCCTGCCAGCCAGTTCTGGCGTCTGTCGGCCGACGCGCTTTGCAAGCAGCTCGGCTGCGGGTTGCAGGGCCTCGTCACGACTGAAGCCGCCGCACGGCTCGCCCGGTACGGCCGGAACAGCGACGCGCCGCCCCGCATCGAAGGCGCGATGCGCGCGATCCTGCGACGGCTGTTCGAGCCCCTGTCGCTGATCCTGCTGGTCGCCGGCGTCATCTCGATGCTGACCGGCGACGACATCGGCGGGCTGATCATCGTCCTGATCCTGACGCTGTCGATCGGGCTCGACACCATCCAGGAGGGGCATGCGGTCCGCGCTGCCGAGATCCTGCGCCGCTCGGTGGCGCTGAAGGCCGAGGTCAGGCGCGACGGCGCGTTTTGCCAGATCGACGTCGAAGAGGTCGTGCCCGGCGATATACTGCGCATCCGCGCCGGCGACATCATCCCGGCTGATGCGCTGATCCTCGAGAGCACGGCGTTCACCGCCGCAGAAGCGGCGCTCACTGGCGAGCCCTATCCGGTACAAAAACGCGCAGGCGCAGCCGGCGGTCCCGACGACACCTCGAATGCGCTGTTCCGCGGCGCGGTGGCGCAGACCGGCGAGTCGATCGCGCTCGCCGCGCGTACCGGCCGCGACACGGTGTTCGGCGCCGCGGCGTCTGCGCTCGCGGAAGCGCAGGCCCCCTCACCGTTCGACCGCGATCTGCGCGAATTCGGTCTCGTCATCGCGCGGGCGACGCTGGCGCTGGTACTGGTCGTGCTGA
This sequence comes from Bradyrhizobium centrolobii, assembly GCF_001641635.1. Taxonomy (GTDB): domain Bacteria; phylum Pseudomonadota; class Alphaproteobacteria; order Rhizobiales; family Xanthobacteraceae; genus Bradyrhizobium; species Bradyrhizobium centrolobii. Next base: position 14,942 of record NZ_LUUB01000074.1, on the reverse strand, counting down.
CCATCCGCGTGCTGTTCGGGCGCCCCGTTCTGGATTCGCTGCTGTTTGCGGTGGCGCTCGCGGTCGGACTGACGCCGGAGCTGCTGCCGATGATCACCACGGTCACGTTGTCGCGCGGCGCGCTGCGCATGGCAGGCCGCAAGGTGATCGTGAAGCGCCTCGCGGCGATCCACGATCTCGGCGCCATGACGGTCTTGTGCACCGACAAGACCGGCACGCTGACCTCGGCCGAGATCACGCTGGCCAAAAGCCTCGACGCCGGCGGCAACGAGGACGCCCGCGCCGCCCGGCTCGGAGCCATCGCCGCCGCGCTCGGCGGCGACCGCGGCTCGCTCGATGCGGCGCTGATCGCAGGCTGTGCGGACGCTGCGCAGGGCTGGACACTTGCAGGCCGCCAGGCTTTCGATTTTTCGCGGCGGCTGGGATCGGTGCTGACGAGCGGCCCCGAAGGCATGCTCCTGATCGTCAAGGGCGCGCCGGAGGCCGTGCTCGACCTGTGCACGATGGACGATGGCGCACGTGCGGCCGCGATGGCGCGCGTACGTCAGCTCGCGACCGAGGGCCTGCGGAGCGTCGCCATCGCCTCACGCAGGTGGATGGGCGCAACGCGCGAGGTCGAGACGGAAGACGAGACCGATCTCACCTTCGAGGGCTATTGCGCCTTCGCCGATCCGCCGAAGTCGACCGCGGCGGCCGCGATTGCCCGGCTCGCCTCGGGCGGCATCAAGCTCAAGATCCTGTCGGGCGACGATCCCGTGGTGGTGAAGCGGCTGGCCGGCCTCGTCGGGCTCAACGCCGAGCGTGTGCTGTCGGGGCGGGACATCGCTGAGCTCAGCGACGAGGCACTGGCCGTGCGGGTTCAATCCACCGACGCCTTCGGCCGTCTCGCGCCCGACCAGAAGTCGCGTATCGTGAAGGCGCTTCAGGCGAGCGGCGAGGTCGTCGGCTTCCTCGGCGACGGCATCAACGACGCACCGGCGCTGAAGGCCGCCGATATCGGGCTGTCGGTCGAAGGCGCCACCGGCGTGGCGCAGGCGGCCGCCGACATGATCCTGCTCGCCTCCGACCTCGAAGTCGTCGCCGATGGCGTCGAGGAGGGCCGGCGCACCTTCGCGAACATTCTCAAATATGTCCGCATGGGCGCGAGCTCGAATTTCGGCAACATGCTGTCGATGGCGATCGCCTCCATCGCGCTGCCGTTCCTGCCGATGCTGCCGACGCAGATCCTGCTCAACAATCTGCTCTACGATCTCTCCGAGCTCGGCATTCCCTTCGACCGCGTCTCGGCGCAGGCGACCGCGCAGCCGCAAGTCTGGAGCATGTCGCGCCTTGTGCGCTTCGCCGCGATCATGGGGCCCTTGTCGTCGGTCTTCGATTTCCTGACCTTTGGCGCCCTGCTCGTCCTGTTCAAGGCCTCACCCGACGAATTCCGCACCGCCTGGTTCATCGAATCCATGGCGACCCAGATCCTCGTGATCTTCATCATCCGCACCAATGGACGTCCCTGGCGCAACCGGCCTGATCCCGTGCTGTCGGCCTCCTCGCTGATCGCCCTCTTGGTCGCGATGATCGCGCCGTTCACGCCGGTCGGCGCGTGGTTCGGCTTCGTCGTGCCGCCACCGCTCATGCTGGCCGGCATCACCGCCCTGGTCGTCGTCTATCTCGCCTGTGCCGAGCTGTTGAAGCCGCTTGCGATCCGCGCGGGGCGGGACGGCTGAGCGCAGTTCCCGCCGCGTCGTACCTTTCGCATGGACGCGATGCGTCGCGCCCCATTGATATCAGGCCGATTTCCGTGTCTTTGGACAGGGCCGGGCTGTGAGCCGGCCCGGATGCCGCCGGGCCGGAGGCCTCGGCGCATGACGCGGGGCCATAACAATCACAATGTCCGCCACCGGCCAGACCACGGGCACCGAATCGTCCGGCCACAACTGGATCGCCAACCAGCCCTATCTCCTGCTCAGCATCACCGCGCTGTGCTGGGCCGGCAATGCCATTGTCGGACGGCTCGCCGCCGGCCACATCCCGCCGGTCACGCTGTCGTTCCTGCGCTGGTCCTTCGCCTTCCTCTTGGTGCTGCCGTTCGCCTGGAAGCATCTGGTGCAGGACTGGCCCGCGATCCGCGAGAAGCTCGGCCTGATGATCGTGCTGTCGATCACGGGCATCGGCGCCTTCAACACGCTGCAATATTGGGCGCTGGAGCACACCCAGGCCCTCAATACGCTGCTGCTCCAGTCGGCCGCGCCGCTGGTCGTGGCGCTGTGGTCGCTGGTCATCCTCGGCGTCCGCCTCACCGCGGCGCAGGCCTTCGGCGTGCTGCTCTCGATGTGCGGCGTGCTGACGATTCTCCTGCACGGCGATTTCACCACACTGTCGAACATCGAGTTCAACAAGGGCGATCTCATCTTCGTCGTCGCACTGATCTTCTTCGCGCTCTATTCGGTGCTGACCTTGAAGCGGCCGCCGATGCACGGCCTGTCGTTCCTCGCCTTCACTTTTGGCGCCGGCGCCGCCTGCCTCGTGCCGCTGGAGATCTGGGAGCTGTTCGCGCGGCCGGTGATGAAGCTCGACGGCCCGAACCTCCTGACGCTGTTCTACGTCGCGGTGTTTCCCTCGACGCTCGCCTATCTCTGCTTCAATCGCGGGGTGCGGCTGATCGGGGCCAATCGCGCCGCACCTTTCTTCCATGTCGTGCCGGTGTTCGGCTCGATCATGGCGATGGCCTTCCTCGGCGAGCGCCCGCAGGCCTTCCACTTCATCGGCTTCGCGCTGGTACTGTCCGGCGTGTTCGTCGCCTCGCGCAGGCAGACCACTTAAGGCCGCTTTCAGATATAGCGCGCGGCGCCCATGCAGAGCGCGGCGATGCCGAGCAGGCCCGCCGCCACGCGTTGCGCGGTCGCGATGCGCGAACGTGCGTCCGCCGGATCGCCCGCGCCACGGCGCAAGGTCAGGACCGCGCGGGGCCCGATCGCCGCCTGAACGCCAACTCCGATCAGTGCGCAAACCGCACCAAACGCCAGCACCTGCTCGGTCGTGCCGAAACTGCCGGCATGAACGAGGTGGCCAAGATAGCCGCCGGTCAGAATCGCGATCGTCGCCGCGCCAAGCTGCGGAAAGACGAGTTGCTCGCCGCCCGCTCCGCCGGTGCGCGCCAGCGCCAAGCTTGATCCGGCCCAGAACACCGACGACAAGACATGAAGCGACAGGGCGATCACAAGAGCAGTCTGCATGGCAAGCTCCAAACCGGCTTCTAAATTGGATATACAATATGTATAGTCAATACGTCAAGATGAAGGCAAGGCGATGCCGAAGCGCAGCTATGTGAGCCCGGCGCGGGCGTCGGCGGCGGCGGAAACGCGCGAGCGCATCATCGCGGCCGGCGCGCACCTGCTGCGGAAGGAAGCGAGCATCGCCAACTTCTCCCTCGACGTGGTGGCGAAGGCCGCCGGCGTCACCCGGCTGACCGTCTACAACCAGTTCGGATCGCGGCGCGGGCTATTGGAGGCCGTATTCGACGATATCGCGCGACAGGGCGGGCTGTTCGAGCTTACTGAAGTGATGTCGATGGCGGACCCTCGCGCCGCGCTCGACCGCGTCGTCGCGATCTTCTGCGGCTTTTGGGCCCACGACCCCGCGATCGGCGGGCTCAACCAGGCGATCGCGACCGATCCCGAGTTCGGCGAGGCGCTGGTTGCGCGCAACGAGCGGCGGCGCGAGCTGCTGACGGAGCTCATCACGCGCATCACCGAGAAACGCGCAGCAAAGCTGTCCGTGCAGGACGCGGTCGACCTGATCTTCGCGCTGACGTGCTATCCGACCTTCGCCACGCTGCGCCCGCAGCGCTCGACGGAGGAGGTCTGCCGGCTGTTGCAGACGGCGTGCCACGCAGCTGTGGATGCGTTGACGCTGGAGGCGCGCGGAAGCGCGGAGCGGAAGAAGTAAGTGTCACGACGAGGACGCTTCATCTTCCTTCTAGAAGGTGGCGCGAAGCGCCGGATGAGGGGTCTCTTTCCGCGAATCCAAATCGAGAGTGATGCTCGCGGATAGAGCCCCCTCACCCGTCTCGCCGCTGTGCGGCGAGCCACCCTCTCCCACAAGGGGAGAGGGTAAGATCGCGCCGCGCGACCTTGATCTCGCTATGGCGCGTCAACTCGTCCTGAACTTGCTGTACGCTTCTTTCGTCGCGATGATCACATGCTCGGCGCAGGCGTTGCGGCGGTGCGGGTCGGCCTCGGTCTCGTAGGCCTGTGACGTCATCATGTCGAGGAAGGCCGCCACTGACGGATAATAGACCAGCGCGACGAAATCCCACTCATTGCCCTGGTGCGGGCCGAGCGCGATGGCCTTGGCCTCGCCAGTCCAGAGCAGCGTGCCGCCGCGCCCCTTGATCATCGGCACGGTGATCGCGCTGTAGCGCAAGTACGCGTCCCAGCCGGAACCATCGCCGTCGCGCGAGCGCTCGTTGAAGCGCATCAGGTTCAGCATCACCACCGGCGCATGCTGATCGAGCTCCTCCAGGCCTTCGATGTTCAACATATTAACCGCCAATGACACCTCCTCAGGTATGCTTGCATTGTAGCATTGCGACGGCGTGACTTGTGCCGCAACGAGAATCCGGCACAAGCTCGCATCCGACGCCAATGACGATTGCTTCGCCCGCGCCACCGGCCTCGAATCCGGCCAGTTGGCTCAATAATCAGCCTTATCTGCTGTTGAGCCTGAGCTCGCTGTTCTGGGCCGGCAACATAGTGCTCGCGCGCCATGTCGGCGCGCACGTGCCGCCGCTGACGGTGACCACGATCCGTTGGTTCGGCGTGTTCCTGATCCTCTTGCCGTTCGCCTGGCCGCATCTGAAGCGCGATTGGCCAAGCTTACGCAAAAGCCTGCCGCTGATGCTGTTCCTGTCGCTGGTCGGCTTTGCCTTCAACAACGCGATCTCCTACTGGGCCCTGCAATACACCGAGGCGCTGAACGCACTCCTGATCCAGTCGGCCGGGCCGCTGTTCGTGGCGCTGTGGTCGCTGGTGCTGTTCGGCGTGCGGCTGACGGCTGGGCAGCTAGGGGGCATTGCGATCTCGCTCGCGGGGGTGCTGATCATCATCCTGCGCGGCGACCTCGCGGCGCTCGCGAGCATCACCTTCAACAGAGGCGACATCATGTTTGCCGCTTCGCTCGTGGCGTTCGGCATCTACTCAGCCTTCATTCCGCGCCGGCCGAAGGTTCATCAGCTCTCGTTCCTGTCCTTCACCACCTGCTGTGGCGCGATGATGCTGCTGCCCACAGCGGTCTGGGAAGCCTGGAGCGGCAACGTCCTGCAATTCGATACGGTGACGCTGGCGACGCTCGCCTACATCCTGATCTTCCCGTCGACGCTCGCCTATCTCTTCTTCAACCGCGGCGTGGCGCTGATCGGACCGAACCGCGCCGCACCGTTCTTCCACCTGGTGCCGGTGTTCGGCTCGGCGATGGCGATCCTGCTGCTCGGCGAGAAGCTCCAGCCCTTTCATTTGATCGGCTATGCGCTGGTGCTCGCAGGCGTCGTGATCGCGTCGCGGCAGGGGTCGGCGGTCAAGTAAATTCCGTGCCGCGGAGCTCGCGAAATCTCATATCGAAAGCAAGCGACAAGACGCGCCTTCCTCTTTGGCCTTCGAGCAGCTAGGTTCCCCGCCAACGAAAAGAGGGAACGTCCGAACATGCTGTCATCGCTGAACCGCGTCATCCACACCGTCGGCGCGGCTGCGCTGTGTCTTGCCGCCGCATTCGCCGCGCGGGCCGACAATTATCCCAGCCGCAACATCACGCTGGTGCTGCCGTTCGCGGCCGGCAGCGGCACCGACACCACGACGCGGCTGATCTCGCAGCATCTGTCGCAGGCGCTCGGTGTCGGCATCGTCATCGAGAACAAGGCGGGCGCCAACGGCATGATCGCCGCGACCTATGTCGCGCGCGCCGCACCCGACGGCTACACGCTGCTGGTGACCACCAACACCACGCATTCCGCCAATCCCTATCTGCTCAAGAGCCTGACTTACGATCCCGTCAAGGACTTCACGCCGGTCGCGCGCACCGGCGACCTGCCCTTCATGCTGGTGGTCCATCCCGATGTGCCGGCCAAAACCGTCGGCGAGCTCGTCGCCTACGGCAAGGCCAATCCGGGCAAGCTGAGCTACGCCTCGGGCTCGTCCTCGGCGATCGTGTCGGGCGCGACCTTTGCGCACAATGCCGGGCTCGACCTGTTGCACGTACCGTACAAGAGCTCGCCGCCGGCGCTCAACGACGTCATGGGCGGCCGGGTCTCGATGATGTTCGTCGACATCCTGACCGGCCTTCCCCACGTCAACGGCAACGCGCTGCGCGCGCTCGCCGTCACGACCAAGGACCGCTCGCCGCTGGTGCCGCAACTGCCCTCCATGCAGGAAGCCGGCGTGCCGGACTTCGACATCTCCTCCTGGCAGGGCTATTTCGGCCCGGCCGGCATGCCGAAGGAGATCGTGGCGCGGCTCAACGCCGAGATCAGGAAGATCGTCGAGAAGCCGGAGATCAAGGCCCAGCTCGCGACGCTCGGCATGGATGCCTTCTCCGGCACGCCGGAAGAGCTCGGCACCTTCGTCGGCGAGCAGCTCGTGTTGTGGGAGAAGCTGATCCGCAACGCCGGGATCGAGAAGCAGTAGGGAGCCACCTAGGATGCTGTCATCGCCCGCGAAAGCGGGCGATCCAGTATTCCAGAGGCAGCGCAACTTGAGCTGAGAGGCCGCAGCGTACTGGATGCCCCGCTTTCGCGGGGCATGACAACAGTGACTCAGGCCGCGCGCACCTTGGCGAGGAAGCCGTCGACGGCGCTGCGCAGCGCGCCGGACTGGTTGTCCAGCTCGCGGGCGCTGGAGAGCACGTCGGTGGCCGCGCTGCCCGTCGCCTCCGCAGCGGAGGTGACGCTGCCGATATGGGCGTTGATCTCGCTCGAGCCGGCCGCGACCGACTGGATGTTGCGGGCGATCTCGCGGGTGGCCTCCCCCTGCTGCTCGATCGAGGCAGAGATGCCGGCGGTGATCTCGCTCATCTCGGCGATGGTCTGGGTGATGCCGGCAATCGCCGCGACCGCATCGCTGGTCGAGGTCTGCATCGCCGCGACCTGGGCGGAGATCTCCTCGGTCGCCTTGGCGGTCTGGTTGGCGAGCGCCTTGACCTCGGAGGCGACGACGGCGAAGCCTCGGCCGGACTCGCCGGCGCGCGCCGCCTCGATGGTGGCATTGAGCGCCAGGAGGTTGGTCTGTGCCGCGATCGAATGGATCAGCTTGACCACCTCGCCGATCTTCTCGGCACCGGAGGACAGCACCTGCACGGTGGTGTTGGTGCGCTCGGCATCGCTGACGGCGCGGCTCGCGACCTCGGTCGAGCGCGTCACCTGGCGGGAGATTTCCGCAACCGAACTCGACAGCTCTTCGGCGGCGGCTGCGACCGTGCCGACATTGCCGGAGGCCTTTTGCGAGGCGGCGCCAACGGTCGCCGCGCGCGAAGAGGCGTCGCTGGCGGTCGCGGTCATCGACTGCGCCGTGGTCTGCATGCCCGCCGCGGCCGAGGAGACCGAGCGAACGATGCCGTTGACGCTGCGTTCGAAGTCGTTGGCGATCTCTTCCATCGCGCTGCGACGTTCCGCTGCGGCACGTTCCTTGGCTTCGCCCTCGGTCTTCTCGATCTCGCGAATCCGGACCGCGTTGTCCTTGAATATCTGGACGGTAGCCGCCATCCCGCCGACCTCGTCGCCGCGGCCGACGCCGGGGATGTCGCCTTCGAGCTTGCCGTCGGCGAGCTCCTTCATGCGGGTGCCGAGCAGCGCCAGCGGTCGGCTGATGCTGCGGCCGAGCAGCCAGGCGATGCTGCCGGCGATGATCACGATGCCGAGCATGGCGAGGCCGAGCAGCCAGTAGACCGGGCCCATCTTCTCGTCGATGTCCTCAAGATAGGCGCCGGTGCCGAGATACATCTCGAAGCCGGGCACCGCGACGGCGTAGCCGAGCTTGCGGATCGGCTTCTCCTGGCCGGGCTTCACATATTCGTAGAAGAGCAGGATATCGCCGTTGGCCCTGACGCCATCCATGATCTCGCGGGAGAGCTTTCGCCCGTTGGTCTCGACGTCCATGCGATTGGTGCCGATCTGCTTCGGATCGGGCGCGAGCTGCGTGATGCCGTCATAGGTGGTGCCGAACAGATAGCCGGAGCCCCTGTCGTAGGTCATGGCGTTGCCGTAGCGGCGGAGCTCCGCGAGCGCAGCATCCTTCGTCATTTCACCGGCATTGACCCGCTTCATCAAGGTGGCCGCGTAGGTGCGGGCCACTTCGACGATGGCCTTGGTCTGGTCGATGCGCGCGTCCAACATTGCGCGTTTCATCAGATAACCGGCGAGAACCCCGGAAATGCACAGGCCGAACAGAGTGACGCCGACAAGAATGCCGAGCTTGGGGGCGATCTTCAGATTGCTCAACTTCACGGTGAGGCTCCGAGGCAAAAGGGATACGGGCACGCGAGTCAATCGATACAAATTGAAGCAACTTCTAGTGTGAGACCCATTAGCAACCTGTTACGGCCGGCTCCGTAAAAGCCCGGATCGCACGTGGAAAACCGACCTTATCAACCGCGTCCGACAACCGAGAATTGTACGCGATCGCCGCGATTTCGCGTAAAAGACGCAAAGGCCCGTCACGAAGGCCGGGTCACAACAAAAACCGACAAACCAAATCGGAGCAGGACATGCCGAAATACAGGGTGGTGACGCCGAAGGGCGCGAGCTTCACGGTCGCGGGCAGCGATTATTCCTACGAGCGCGAGGCGCTCGATCCGATCGATGCCGAGATCGTCGAGGCGCCGGCGAACGAGGCCGAGTTCATCGCCGCCGCAAAGACCGCCGACGCCATCTACGCCAAGGGCATCCCGATCACCAAGACCATCATCGACGCGCTGGAGAGCTGCAAGGTCATCACGCTCGGCTCGGTCGGCGTCGACAGTGTCGATGTGAAGGCGGCCACCGCGCGCGGCATTCCCGTCACCAACATTCCCGACACCTTCATCGAGGAAGTCGCCGACCACGCCATGATGCTGCTGCTCGCCGGCTTCCGCCGCCTGGTCGAGCAGGACCGGATGGTGCGCACCGGCCGCTGGGCCGAGGGCCGCCCTGCGCTGCTCAAGATCCCGCGGCTGATGGGCCAGACCCTCGGCTTCATCTCCTTCGGCCGCGTGGCGCGTGCGGTCGCGAAGCGCGCCGCACCGTTCGGTCTGCGCATGATGGCCTACGATCCCTTCATCCAGGAAACGCTGATGTACGATCACGGCGTGATGCCGGCAACGCTGAACGAGGTGCTGTCGCAATCCGACTTCGTCTCGATGCACGCGCCCGCCCGGCCCGAGGTGCATCACATGCTGACCGAAAAGCATTTTCGGCAGATGAAGAAGGGCTCGATCTTCATCAACACCGGCCGCGGCGCCACGGTGGATGAAGAGAGCCTGATCAAGGCGCTGCAGGAGGGCTGGATCGCGCACGCTGCCCTCGACGTGCTGGAGAAGGAACCGCCGTCGCACAACAATCCCCTGCTCGGGATGGAGAACGTGACCCTGACCGCCCATGTCGCCTCGGCCTCGGCACGGTTCGACGAAGCGCGCAAGCGCCGCGTGGGCTACGAATTGTCACTGGTGCTTCAGGGCATGTGGCCGGTAAGCTGTGTCAATCCGTCGGTGCTGCAAGACACCGCGCTCCGCCGCTGGCAGCCCGTCAGCATGGACCGCGGGCCGAACAGCTAGGCGGCGGGCGCAAAACGCGCGGGAACACCGAAAAGACCCTTCACCGGCGATCAACGCCGGGAAGGGAGACAACAGGGAGGAACTGATGAGGAACGACCTTACGCGTCGTGACGCCTTGGCGCTGGGCCTATCGGCCGCGGCACTTGCCGCGACCGGTGCTGCGGCGCAAACAACGCCATCTCCAATCAAGGCCGCCGACGTTCCGGCGCCGAAGCTGCCGATCGAGAAGGGCGCAACCTTGCGCATGCTGCGGCCTGTGCGCTTCGTCCAGCCGGACGAGGACGTGTTCCGCGCCAACGCCAAGCGCTTCACCGACGCGACCGGCGTCGAGGTGAAGGTCGACTTCGTCGGCTGGGAGGACATCGCCCAGCAGACCGCGGTGACGGCGAACTCCGGCGCCGGCCCCGACATCATCATCGGCTTCTCCGACGCCCCGCATATCTATGTCGACAAGCTGATCGAGCTGACCGACGTCGCCGACTATCTCGGCAAACGTTATGGCGGCTGGCTGCCGCTGGCGCAGAAGTACGGCATGAAGAGCAAGAGCGAGTCCTGGATCGGACTGCCGTTCGGCGCCACCGCAGGTCCCCTGATCTACCGCAAGTCGATCCTGCAATCGGTCGGCTTCGACAAGGTTCCGGAGGATCACGCCGGCGTTGTCGACCTGTGCCGCAAGCTGCACAAGGCCGGCAAGCCGGCCGGCTTCGCGCTCGGCAATGCCAAGGGCGACGGCAACGGCTTCGCCAACTGGGCGCTGTGGTCGCACAACGCTTCCCTGCTCGACGAGGAGGGAAATGTCGTCATCAACAGCAAGGAGACGATCGCCGCGCTCAACTGGGTCAAGGAGCTGTACCCGACCTTCATCGCCGGCACGCCGTCATGGAACGACGTCAGCAACAACCGCGCCTATTCCTCGCAGGAAATCTCGCTGACCGCCAACGGTGTCTCGCTGTACTTCTCGCTGAAGAACGATCCGGCGACCCGCGCCATAGCCGAGGACAGCGAGCATCAGCTGCTGCCCAAGGGCAATGCCAAGATTTCGCCGATGGCAGGCCTGACGCTGAACGCGATGGTGTTCAAGCACAGCCAGTATCCCAACGCCGCAAAGGCGTTCCTGCAATACATGCTGGAGAAGGACCAGTACGAGCCGTGGCTCAATGCCAATTCCGGCTATTGGGCCCAGCCGCTGGCCGCCTATGCCGAGGCCAAGGTCTGGAGCGAGGATCCGAAGGTCAGGATCTTCAAGGACACCATGAACAGCACCTACTACGACGGCTACAAGGGGCCGATCTCCTCGGCCACCGGCGCCGTCAGCGCCGATTACGTGCTGGTGCAGATGTGTGCCGCGGTCGCGACGGGTGCGGCGACGCCGGAGCAGGCAGCAGCCGAGGCTGAGCGGCGCTGCAAGCGATACTTCCGGCGATAGCAACAAACACCGTCATTGCGAGGAGCGACGAAGCAATCCAGACTGCGACTGCGGAGACAGACTGGATTGCTTCGCTTCGCTCGCAATGACGGTGCGGTGACCGTCCAGAACAGGGCAACGACCTGATGTCCGTGACCACACTCTCCTCCCCCGCTCTGGCGCTGCGGCAGCCGTCGTGGCTGGTGCGGCTGTTCGACTACAAGCCGTTCCTGATCGTGATGTGCCTTGCGCCCGCGATCGGGCTGCTTGCCGTCTTCCTCACCTATCCGCTGGGCCTTGGCATCTGGCTCGCCTTCACCGACACCACGATTGGACGGCGCGGCGTCTATGTGGGCCTTGAGAATTTCCAGTATCTGCTCACCGATCCCCTGTGGTGGGGCGCGGTGTTCTACAGCGTGTTCTATACGGCGGTTGCGACCTTCGGGAAGTTTGCGCTCGGCTTCTGGCTCGCGCTGCTGCTCAACAACCATTTTCCGTTCAAGAGCCTGCTGCGCGCCATCGTGCTGCTGCCCTGGATCGTGCCGACCGTGCTCTCGGCACTGGCGTTCTGGTGGATCTACGATCCGCAGTTCTCGATCATCTCCTACCTCCTGGTCGACGTGCTGCATTGGCGCTCGGCCAACATCAACTTCCTCGGCTCGCCCTGGCCGGCGCGCTTCTCGCTGATCGCCGCCAACATCTGGCGCGGCATTCCCTTCGTCGCGATCTCGCTGCTCGCAGGGCTCCAGACCATCTCGCCTTCGCTCTATGAAGCCGCGATGCTCGACGGTGCCAGCGCCTGGCAGCGCTTCCGCTACATCACCTTCCCGATGATGATGCCGATCCTCGCCATCGTCATGACCTTCTCGATCATCTTCACCTTTACCGACTTTCAGCTCGTCTATGCCATCACCCGCGGCGGGCCGGTCAACTCGACCCACTTGCTGGCCACCCTCGCCTTCCAGCGCGGCATTGCCGGCGGCGAGCTCGGCGAGGGTGCGGCAATCGCGGTCTCGATGATCCCGTTCCTGGTGTTCGCGACGCTGTTCTCCTATTTCGGTCTCGCGCGCCGCAAATGGCAGCAGGGAGAGGGCAATGACTGACACCGTCACGCAGCCCGCCGCAGTCGCCAACTCCGCGCCTGACACCATGGCCTGGGATTCCGGGCTGCGGCGGATGATGATGATCTACCTGCCGCTCGGTTGCTTCGTGCTGATCCTCTTGTTTCCGTTCTACTGGATGGCGATCACCGCGTTCAAACCAAACGCGGAGCTGATGAACTTCAGGGATCACAACCCGTTCTGGATCACCTCGCCGACGCTTGCCCACATCAAGCATCTGTTGTTCGAGACTTCCTATCCGCGCTGGCTGAAGACGACGATGCTCGTCGCGATCGGCTCGACCACGCTGTCACTGTTCGCGAGCACGCTCGCGGCCTATGCGATCGAGCGCTTGCGCTTCCGTGGCAGCCCGTATGTCGGCCTCGGCATTTATCTGGCCTATCTCGTGCCGCCGTCGATCCTGTTCATTCCGCTCGCCACCGTCGTGGTGCAGTTCGGCCTGTTCGACAGTCCGCTGGCGCTGATCCTGGTCTATCCGACCTTCCTGGTACCGTTCTGCACCTGGCTCCTGATCGGCTATTTCAAGTCGATCCCCTACGAGCTCGAGGAATGCGCGCTGGTCGACGGCGCCACGCGGCTGCAGATCCTGCGGCGGATCACCCTGCCGCTCGCCGTGCCCGGCCTGATCTCGGCCGGCATCTTCTCCTTCACGCTGTCCTGGAACGAGTTCATCTATGCGCTCGCCTTCATCCAGAGCGGCGCCAACAAGACCGTGCCGGTCGCGATCCTGACCGAGCTCGTCACCGGCGACGTCTACCAGTGGGGCGCGCTGATGGCCGGATCGCTGCTCGGCTCGCTGCCGGTTGCGATCTTCTACTCGCTGTTTGTGGACTACTACGTGTCCTCGCTCACCGGCGCGGTAAAGGAGTAGCAAGCGCCTGCGGCGTTTGGCCCGCCTTCACAAAACTGCAATACGCGGTCCGCATAAGACGGCCTCCCTCAACAGGAGACGCACATGCGCGCGACTTTTCTTGCCTCCGTCGCAACAATCCTTCTCGCCACGAGCGCCGCGCTCGCGCAGAACGAAGGCGAATTCCCCGCCACGCTGACCGGCCACGTCGTGATGCCGGCCGAGTCCTTCATCGACGCGCCGGCGGATGCGCCCGCCGATCTCAAGACCTCGGGCAAATACACCACGGGCAAGCGCGTCGACGCGCTCGGCACCGTGATGGGCAAGTCCGCCGAGCGCCCGACCGGTGTGTCGCTGCCGTTCAAGGGCCAGCCGCTGCAGGGCCATTCCGGCATCAAGTCACTGGGCGACGGCACCTTCTGGGTGATCACCGACAACGGCATGGGCGCGCGCGCCAACTCGCCGGATTCGATGCTGTACCTGAACCGATACAAGATGGACTGGGCCAGCGGCAAGATCGAGCGGCTGGAGACGGTGTTCCTGCACGATCCCGACAAGAAGGTGCCGTTCCGCATCGTGCATGAGGACACCCAGAAGCGTTACCTCACGGGCTCCGACTTCGACACCGAGGGGTTCCAGATCATCGGCGACACCTTCTGGATCGGCGACGAGTTCGGCCCCTACATCCTGAAGGCCGACAAGACCGGCAAGATCCTCGGCGTGTTCGAAACGATCGCCGATGGCAAACCGGTGCGCTCGCCCGATCACTGGGCGGTGGCGACGCCGGGCGCACCGGGCGCGACCTACACCAACGTCAACCTCCGCCGCTCCAAGGGCTTTGAGGGCTTTGCGTCCTCGAAGGACGGCAAGTTCCTCTACGGCCTGCTCGAGGGCCCGCTGTGGGATGCCGACAAGAAAGACTGGGAGAAGGTCGACGGCAAGGAAGCCTCTCGCATCCTCGAATTCGACGTCGCTGCGGAAAAGTTCACCGGCCGCTATTGGCAGTATGTGTTCGAGCAGAACGGCAACGCCATCGGCGACTTCAACATGATCGATCCGAGCGCCGGCCTCGTCATCGAACGCGACAACGGCGAAGGCACGGCCGACAAGGCCTGCCCGCAAGGCGTGCGCGGCGAGAACTGCTTCCCCGACGTCGCCAAGTTCAAGCGCATCTACAAGATCGAGCTCACGGACGCCAATGTCGGCAAGCCCGTGCGCAAGATCGGCTATATCGACCTTCTAAAGATCAAGGACCCCGACAAGAAGGCGAAGAAGCCGCTCAATGACGGCGTCTACACCTTCCCGTTCTTCACCATCGAGAACGTCGATCGCGTCGACGAGACCCACATCATCGTCGGCAACGACAACAACCTGCCGTTCTCGTCCAGCCGCGATCCCAACAAGGCCGACGACGACGAGTTCATGCTGCTCGAAGTCGCCGACTTCCTGAAGGCGAAGTAGGACATCGGTCTCTCTTCAGCCGCCACAAACTCCGCC
>NZ_LUUB01000074.1:0-242 GCF_001641635.1 Bradyrhizobium centrolobii | reverse complement strand
TCGTGGCGGGAGATGGTGGCGACGAATCTTCGCCAAACTCGATGCTGTGGTTGATGGTGTGGACGGCCCCCTACGGCATCAGTGTGCCAGAATGAGGTTGTCGAAATCTCAGACAAGGGAGCCGTCCGTGAGCCAGATTATCCGCATTGGGATGGATACGTCGAAGTATATTTTTCAACTGCATGGCGTTGACGCGTCGGAACGCGTGGTGCTTCGCAAGCGGCTGAGCCGCAAGGCGATGC
>NZ_LUUB01000073.1 GCF_001641635.1 Bradyrhizobium centrolobii | reverse complement strand
AGAGCTGGCTCCGGAAATCTGGACAGGGCGATAAGTGGAGTTTCTGCCTGACGGCGGGCAAGATTGTCCCGCGAATCAGGAGAGACGATGAGCAGACGAGCCCGCCGGCACCACGCACCGGCATTCAAGGCCAAGGTAGCGTTAGCCGCAATCAAGGGCGAGATGACGCTGGCCCAGCTGGCTGAGCATTTCGACGTGCACCCGAACCAGATCACGCAGTGGAAGTCCCAGCTTCAGGAAGCGGCGGCCGAGGTATTTGGTGCTGGCGGTGGCAACAGAACGAGCGAGCCGGCGGTGGACGTGAAAACGCTGCACGCCAAGATCGGGGAGCTGACGCTGGAGAACGATTTTTTAGAAGGCGCGCTCAGCAAAGCCGGTCTGCTGAGCGCAAAGCGATGATCGACCGTGAGCACGGCCTGCCGATCACGAAACAGGCGGAAGTTTTGAAGATCAGCCGTGGCAGTGTCTATTATCTACCACGTCCGGTGTCGCCCGCCGACCTCGCGATCATGCGCCGGCTCGACCGGCTGCACCTGGAGTTTCCTTTCGCCGGTTCGCGAATGTTGCGAGACCTGCTGGCTGCCGAGGGGTGCAAGATCGGCCGCCGGCATGTCAAAACGCTGATGCGGCGGATGGGGATAGAGGCGCTCTACCGCCGTCCGCGCACCACCAAACCCGAACCCGGGCACAAGATCTATCCGTATCTGCTGCGCGGGATCGAGATCACACGACCGAACCAGGTCTGGGCAATGGACATCACCTACATCCCGATGGCGCGCGGCTTCGTCTATCTCGCGGTGGTGCTTGACTGGTTCAGCCGCAGGGTGCTGTCGTGGCGCGTCTCGATCACGATGGAAGCCGCATTCTGCGTCGAGACGCTGGAGGATGCTCTTGCTTGCCACGGCAAGCCGGAAATCTTCAACACCGACCAAGGCTCGCAGTTCACGGGCGCCGCGTTCACCGGCGTGCTCGCCAGTCAGGGCATCGCCATCAGCATGGACGGCCGGGGCGCCTGGCGCGACAATGTGTTCGTCGAGCGGCTGTGGCGCAGTGTCAAATATGAGGAGGCCTATCTGCGCGCCTACGACACCGTGTCCGACGCCCGCGCCTCGATCGGCCGATACCTCGACTTTTACAATGGCCGGCGCCCCCACTCGAGCCTTGACCGCGGCACCCCGGATCAAGCTTACTTCAACCCGCTGCCGTTCCGCGCGGCAGCCTAACTCTGGCAGAAGCTCCACTTATCGACGCGGAATTGCTGTTCAGACAACCGAGACCATCTCAGCATGTCGCCGACCAATCGAGCTAACTAGGCGCCATGGTCGACGCCGAAGCCGCAGGAGGTACCAAGGGGTCTTCACCTTCGTTGAAGGCGCGACGCTCAATGACAGCGTTTGTCACCAGCCGGGACCGATTTTTGATCCGTTTGCCAAGCTGTCGGATCCGTGCGCCGTTGCAACCTGGCTCCTGCACGCGAGCAGTTCAGCTTTCTTGGCCTCTTTATGGAGATCGCAGCGATCAAGGCAATCCCTACGGTCCGAATGTCGCCAACTGATCGGCCGACCGGCTCGAGCCGCCCACCACGAAAATCTGCTCAATTTCAGCAGGCGAGCCTATCCGAGGGCTTGAATCACACGTCGCGTCAACTTGTACGATCTCGAACAATACTACGGCGGTTTCTGGCTAGGTCATCGCCACCCATGAGTTGGGGATTCTCAATGTCTCTGCCCGTTCAGCCTCCCACGACACAAGCCCACCAAGGTGAGGTGGCCTCGCTCCAACACTTGACGCGGACACAGCCTATCCAGCAGACCACCCATCTGAGGCCCAGCACATTTGGATTGGCCGCTGTGTCGGATACCCGACAAGACCTTCTCCCTCACCTATCGAACACGATCACCGCCTGACTGCGAACGAGAGTCGTCAGTTCGAGTGATCTCGCCATGTGATGACAGTTTGAGGTCGTGCAAAAGGACGCACCAGTTCGAATTGACTACATCGCGACAAGTTTCGATCGACCATCGTTGGGCTCGTCCCATCCGTCCCGGGGCCATAGGCGGCACGGAGCTAGGATATGCGAGGACGACACGGCAATTGCGGGTCAATCACTCGCGAGCCTCGAAATTCAGCCCCTGATTTTTCGGAGAGTAAACGAATGCAGACGTTTCCATTCGGCACGGTTCTGATAGCTAACAGGGGTGAGATCGCCGTACGCATCATCAAGACGTTGCGCAACCTGGGGCTTCGCTCTGCAATTGTCTACCATGAAGCCGATGCCCGGACGCCGGCTGTCTACATGGCTGATACCGCGATCGCTATTGGCGGCCATCCGCCAATGTCCGCCTACCTCGATTCCGAGCAAATCATTGCCGCCGCTCGCAGCGCAAACGCTGGCGCACTGCATCCAGGCTACGGATTTCTATCAGAGAGCGCGGAGTTTGCCCGGGCCGTTGAATTGGCTGGCATAACATTCGTTGGGCCCACATCCGAAAACATCGAACTCATGGGCGACAAGATCCAGGCTCGCAATTTCGTTCAGGGGAGCGGATTTCAGGTCGTGCCCTCGGCCATCGAGGACGACGATGCATCGACATTCGCGTCAAGGGCGCGGGCCCTTGGGCTGCCTTTGCTCATCAAGCCTTCAGCGGGCGGCGGAGGCAAAGGTATGCGGATTGTACAGGATGTCCGCGCTCTGGATGACGCGATTGCTCAAGCGCGTCGCGAGGCGCGGCGGTATTTCAGGGATGGCAGGCTCTACGCGGAGCGATATGTCGAAAGGCCACACCACATTGAAGTTCAGGTGCTGGGTGACGGCTTCGGAAATGTCGTCCACCTGTTCGAGCGCGAGTGCTCGGTCCAGCGCCGGTTCCAAAAGATCATCGAGGAGACTCCCGCGCCGGCCCTGCCACAAGAGATGAGGAAGCGGCTCTGCGACACCGCCGTCAGTATTGCCCGTAGCATCAAGTATCGAGGCGCCGGTACTGTGGAATTCATCCTTTCGGGAAGCGAGTTCTACTTCCTTGAAATGAATACGCGGCTGCAAGTCGAGCATCCTGTGACCGAGGTGGTCACCGGAATAGATCTTGTTGCGGCACAACTCCATGTCGCCGCGGGACACGAACTTTCATTTTCGCAGTCGGATATCGTCTTGAGAGGTCACGCGATTGAGGCCAGACTGTATGCCGAAGCTCCCGAAGTTGGATTCGCACCGACGACGGGCAAGATACTAATGCTTGAGTACCCAGAAAGCGCAGATGTGCGAATTGACAGCGGTATCGTTCAAGGTCAAGAGATCACGGCGGCATTCGACCCTCTCCTGGCCAAGATCATCGCACACTCTTCAACGCGTTCCGAGGCTACCCTCAAATTGGAACGGGCAATTCGAGAGCTGGTCCTTCTCGGCTGCGAGACAAACGCGAGCTTTCTTGCACATCTGCTGACGGATAGCACGTTTCAGAGCGGAGATATGCATACTGGATATCTCGATGACAACCCAGGCCTCGCCCTTGGATCTACGAGCGACATGTCTCCCTTCCTGGCGGCTGCCGCGCTCCTGACCAGACCGGTTCGCGATTCGGCGGACGCCGTGCCCGCCCTCCACGCAGCTCTTGGCAAGTGGAGAAACTGACGTGAAGCACCTTTTCGAGCTCAATGGCTACAACTGGGAAGTATGGCTTTCACCTTGCCAACAGGGCTATCGGCTTCACTTGCCGGGAGGCACGATTAAGCAGGTCGCGTTCTCGCATCAAAGCGACGGCAGCGGCTTGCTTGTGATTGAGGGCGACGCCATTCCCGTCAAATTCGCGATCGATGGTGACACGATCCATCTGCACATCCGTGGCAGGACGCACAGTTTGCGATACCTCGATCCATTGCGGGCACTCGCTTGCGATGACGCAGCTGCCGAGCATCTCGTGGCCCGCGCACCGATGCCCGGGCTTGTGGTTGCGACTAAGGTTTCGCAAGATGACGTCGTTGCTGCAGGTACGGCGCTCATGCTGATCGAGAGTATGAAGCTGGAGATTGTCATTTACGCTCCGAGGCATGGCAGGGTCGACCAGATTCATTTTAGAGAAGGCGAGAGTTTCGAGCGAGACGCCACGCTGATCACGCTATCCGAGACAGGTCGCTGACATGCAACGGATTGTTTCACGGCTCGACATCAACTCGCAGGCGTTTCGCCTGAACGCACTTCATAACGGACGGCTTGCCGCAGAATTGAAGGAACGCCAGCATTCAACCCGTTTCGACCGCCCCGAGCGAGATCTTGAGCGGCTGCGGCGACAAAACAAGCTGTTCGTTCGCGAACGGCTCGAGGCTTTGCTCGATCCAGAGACTCCGTTCCTCGAGCTGTCGACCTTGGCCGGCAACAAAGCCTATAACGGCGAGGTCCCTGGCGCGGCACAGGTCGTCGGCATCGGCCTGGTAGCAGGTCGGGAGGTCATCATTCATGCAGATGACGCCAGCGTGAAGGGCGGCGCATGGTACCCGCTGTCCGTGAAGAAGCTCGTGCGTGCTTTGGATATCGCGATAGAGAATCGTCTGCCCGTGGTCCATCTGTGCGACTGCGCAGGCGGCTTTCTGCCCTTGCAGGCGGAGTTCTTTGCCGACCGCTATTGCGCGGGTCGGATTTTACGCAACCAATCGATCCTCTCCAGGATGGGGGTTCCTCAGGTCGCGGTGGTGATGGGTCACTGCTCCGCGGGGGCGGCCTACGTTCCGGCCCTTAGCGACTACAACATCATCGTGCAGGGCACCGGAGCGGTCTTCCTTGGGGGTCCCCCGGTTGTAAAGGCCGCCACTGGAGAGGACGTGTCAGCCGAGGAGCTTGGCGGCGCTCACATGCATACGAGCATCTCGGGAACGGGTGACTATTTCGCGACCTCCGAGATGCATGCGATTGCCATCGCACGGGACATTGTCGCCCGCACGACGCGCCCCACGAAAGCGCCGGTTGATCAAACCGCCCCGGAACCACCAGCCTATGATGCAACCGAAATTTATGGAATCATCCCAAGCGATTCTCGCGTTCAGTTCGATATGCGGGAGATCCTTGCTCGTCTGGTCGACGGCAGCCGATTCCACGAATACCAGCCAAGCTATGGCCAATCGCTCGTATGCGGTTTCGCGCGCCTTCATGGATATCAAATCGGCGTACTTGCCAACAATGGCGTGCTTCTAAACGAAAGCGCGCTTAAGGGCGCGCACTTCATTCAATTGTGCGACAAGAACCGAACGCCCCTGCTCTTCCTGCAGAACATCACCGGGTTCATGGTTGGTCGCGAATACGAACGGCGCGGCATCACCAAAGATGGAGCCAAGCTGATCATGGCGCTGTCAGGCGCGTCGGTGCCTAAGTTCACGGTGATCTGCAACAGCTCCCATGGAGCAGGAACATACGCCATGGCCGGACGTGCCTTCGATCCGCGCTTTGTATTTGCGTGGCCACAATCTCAGATATCCGCCATTGGGGCGGAGCAAGCGGCTGGCGTCCTCACTCATGTCAAGGCACGGCAACTGGCTCGTGAAGGTGGACGTCTGTCCGACGAACAACTAGCGGCCATTCGAGAGCCGATATTGGAAGAATATCGCGAGCGGTCGAGCGCTTACTACGCGACTTCCGAGATTTGGGATGACGGCATTCTAGATCCCGTAGACACCAGAAACGCGCTGTCAATCGCCTTGAGCGCATCGCTCAATGCTTCAATCGAAGCGCCACACTATGGCGTTTTCAGGATGTAGCGGCGGATGAGGCTGTCGGCTCGGACCACAGACCCCTCCGCATCGATAACAACGTTACGACAACCGGCTCTTACGCGTTCCATGCGCCGGTACAATCGCCACGTAAGGAGTTGAGGCCCGGCTCGATGTGCCGGTCAACGAAAGCGGGATGACTCATGGATCTTTGCACACTCATTGAGCGCAATGCCGCCTTCGCTCCCAACAAGCCGGCAATCCGCTTCGAGGGCGACAGCTTGAGCTACGCCGACTTTGATCGACGTATCAAACAGACGGCACAAGCCCTTATGACTGCGCTCGGAGTCCATAAAGGCGATCGTGTCGCCGTCCTCAGCCTCAACCGCCCTGATTATCTCGTTCTTCTGTATTCTTGCGCACGGATCGGGGCGATATTGGTTCCGGTGAATTGGCGTCTGGCGCTCGCCGAGCAGAGCTTCATCCTATCCGACGTTAGTGCCAAGGTGCTTGTGCTCGAGCGGGCCTTTGGCGGCCTTCTGCCAATGATCGCGGAAACACTGCCCAAGATCGCGACAGTTGGCTTGGACTTTGCGCCTCCCGGCGGGCGGATGTGGGAATCCCTATTGGACGAGGGGTCGCGCGACAGCTGCGACTCTCCCTCGGACCTGACGGACCCGCTCCTGATCGTCTACACATCAGGTACGACAGGACGGCCAAAGGGTGCGGTGTTGAGCCAGCAGGCCTTACTGTGGAACGGTGTGATGAGCCAGCATATGCACGCCCTCACGTCGGACGACCACGTGCTGACGGTATTGCCGCTTTTCCACGTCGGCGGGCTCAACATCCAGACGACCCCGGCATTACATGTCGGCGCGACAGTTTCGATCCATCCACGCTTTACCCCAGATGCGGCGCTCGACGCGTTCAACCACGGTCGGCCGACATTGACGGTGCTCGTGCCTGCGATCATTCAGGCCATGACCGATAGCGTCAGGTGGCCAACGGCCGATCTATCGTCGCTCCGGGCCGTGTCTGTGGGTTCCACGATCGTGCCGCAGCATCTGATTGCTCGCTTGATCAGACGCGGCATCCCCGTACTGCAGGTCTATGGCTCCACCGAAACGAGCCCCATTGCAATCTACACGAGGCTGGGCGGCGAGCTGTCCCGAGAGGGCTCGACCGGCCTACCGGGACTATGCTGTGAGGCGATTGTCATGGATGATAGCGGCAACGAGTTACCCGCAGGCACACCGGGAGAGATCGGCGTGCGCAGGCCCAACGTTTTGCAGGAGTATTGGGGCAACCAGCAAGCAACGCGTGAGGCACTGCGCGCCGGCTGGTATCGCACTGGTGACATCGCAAGTCGAGATACTGACGGCTATTTTTGGATAAAGGACCGGAAGAAGCGCCTGATCATTTCTGGTGGCGAGAACATCTATCCGGCGGAAGTCGAGCGCGTACTTCTAGACCACCCCGATGTCGCAGAGTGTGCGGTCATTGGTCGACCCCATCCGCAATGGGATGAAGTGCCGATCGCCTACGTGGTCATGCAGGCGGGAACTCGGACTGACGCAAAGACTTTGGTGGCGCACGTGCAATCCCATCTGGCTCGGTTCAAGGTGCCACGCGAGATCATTTTCACGAAAGAACTGCCGCGAACAGCATTGGGCAAGATCCAGCATAGCGTACTTAGTGAACTCGATTCTCGATCCAGCGAGGACGGCGACGCTGATTGAGGATCCAATCTGACGTTTCGTAGCCCATGCTGTGTGCCGATATTGCCTCTCCCCGAGCGCGGCACGCCAAATGGTGCCGGCGGATCAAAACGAACGGCGCGCGGCGACGACGACTACGATTTGCCGAGGTTGACCGACCGAAGGGATTCGCAAGGCGACGATGCCGGTCTACCCGCAAATGCCAGCGCGTCCACTAGACCCAGAGACGCCTTGCACTCGTTTCCTGGAAGGACCGCAAGGTGATCCCACCAGCGATCTAGGCGATCTACCGGACGAGAACGTCGGTGCGGCGCAAGCCGCTCAGACTCGGCGTTTGGCTGCCGAGCGGGGGAGCGCGGCACAAGCTCAATTAAAAGTTGTCTTAAGTGGACACTAACTCTATATTTGTGCAGATTCGGCCCAGTACCGCGTCACACGAAGCTAAATTTCGAAGAGGCCCCCACGGAACCACATTTCTCGCCGAGTCTTTGACATTAAGTGATTGCTGCTGACGTCGCCGGGTCCAGCTGGGCCATTAGCCGGAACTACAAACGGCGGAGGCGACGGCGAGAGCCCTACCGGTACGCAAGTCACGCTCCGCCGCGCGAGTGCGCCGCCTCGTGCGAGTCGGCCCGATCTGTGCTATTGTGTCTAATATGGCATCGAAGAAATCACCCCCGAAATCCCCCCCCAAGAAAGGCAAAGCATCAGGCTTTGTGATCGGCAGTGCACGCTTCAGGAAGATCAGTTCCGTGGAGGGCATCATCTATTCGCCGAGGATGAAAGGCAGCAGCGCAATCGTCGAGAGCAAGGCGCGCACCCCAGAAGAGCGCCGGAAAGCGATCATCAAGGCTTACCGCAAGGCGTAATCCGGCATGTACGATGCTGTGGCCGACGACTACTGCTATCTTGGCACGACCGTCCTGAAGAACAAACTCGATCTCACAGACGCAGATGAGCTCGAAGCCTTCGAAGCGGAAGTAAGCGACGCTAGAGCCGACGAGGAACTCCCGGCCGGCAATCTCGATTTCGCGCACTTCAAGTCCATCCATGAACACCTGTTCCAGGACGTCTACGATTGGGCCGGGAAGATTCGGACCGTTCGCATGTCAAAGGGCGGAAGTATGTTCTGCTTTCCGGAAAACGTCGAGAACCAAGCAAGTAAGCTGTTCGTAGAGCTGAAGAAAGACAAGTTTCTGATCGGACTGGAGCCAGAGACATTTGCCAAGAAGGCAGCCCACTTCCTCTCCGAACTCAACGTTATTCATGCCTTCCGCGAAGGCAATGGCCGCACTCAGCTGTCGTTCTTCCTCCTTCTGGCGGATCACGCTGGGTATGCGATCAATCTTGAGGACCTTGATCCCGATGCTTTCCTCAATGCGATGATTGCCAGCTTTGACGGCGACGAAGAGCCTCTCGCTGCGATCATCAGCGGTCTGGTCCGGCACTAGACTGACCGTTGAGCGCGACCTCCTAAATTTTCCGCTCTATTTCCTTGAAATAGCGAGCTCAGCCGAACTTGAATAGCACTCCGTAACCGCCGCGGGGGTAGCTCCACTCGATGTCGCCATTCTCCTCGCAGATGATCCGGCAAGTGCCACATTCCATGCAGCCGTCGATGGTCACCTCGACCTGCCCCTGGTCATTGAGCTCGTAGCAGCGCGCCGGGCAGGCCTTCAGCAGGGACAAGAGCTGCGGCGAGGGCGTGCCGTGCGGCCGCACTTTGATGTGCGCACGGCCCGTATCCACACGGTAACGATTATAGAACAGCTTGTCCTGGACGCGTACGGGTGGCTCGTTCGACATAGTCCAATCTCCGTCAGTTACCGTTGCTCAATTCAACGCCACGCCCGCACAAAACGGAAAGCGTCGCTGAACAGCCCCCTGCGCGAGCGCGCCGTTACGAACGACTTGAGTGCCAGCTTTTCC
Source organism: Bradyrhizobium centrolobii (assembly GCF_001641635.1). Taxonomy (GTDB): domain Bacteria; phylum Pseudomonadota; class Alphaproteobacteria; order Rhizobiales; family Xanthobacteraceae; genus Bradyrhizobium; species Bradyrhizobium centrolobii. The sequence continues at coordinate 44,989 of NZ_LUUB01000073.1, read as the reverse complement.
TTTTCGACCTTCGGCGTGCCGTCGATGCGCAAAAAGCCCTGCATCGCCTTCGAGAAGAGCTGCGGATAGGTCAAAAAGAAGTTTTGTGACTGCGTATGCATCAGCGCAGGCATATCCTTGTACTTTTTCAGATCCTTCATCACGAAGGACTCATTGAGCATCCTCCTGTACAGGGCGAGATTTTCGGCTGTCATCGGCCTTTTCTGAGACCTGAGCTTTAGGATCGCTTCCGCTGCGATACGACCGGAAGTCATTGCGAGGTTTGATCCCTCGCGATGAATAGCGTTGTTGAACTGCGCGGCGTCGCCGACCACGACCCAGCCCTTGCCGTAGAGTTGCGGGATTGCCTTATAGCCCCCCTCTGGAATGAGATGTGCAGAATATTCTTTCACCTCCGAACCTTCTATCAGCGGCGCGACTGAGGTGTGCCGCTTGAACCGCTCGAGCAGCCCGTAAGGTGTCTCGGCAGCCGACTCAAAATCGGCGATGAGACATCCGATCCCGAGCGAGATACATTCCTTGTTCGTATAAACAAACGCCATACCGGTCATGCCGCGCGTTATGGTGCCTGCGGCTTCAATCACGGCGCCTTCATCACCTTTGAGATTGAAGCGTGCCTCGATAGTCTCGCGCGGCAGGAAATGCATTTCTTTCACCGCGAGCGCGACGTGCGCGGGATTCGGCCGCTCACGCAGGCCGGCGCGCGCACCGAGCAGGCCGTTGACGCCCTCCGCCAGGACGACGACGTCGGCATGGATCTCGCCGTCGCGGCGATCGGTCCGAACGCCGACCACGCCGCCGGAGGTATCCCGAACAAGCTCGGTCACAGTGGTTTCGCACAATACCGTGGCGCCGGCTTCGCGAACTTTCTGAGAAAACCATTTATCGAACTGGGCTCGAATGATCGTATAGCGGTTTGGTCTCTCTTCATTGAAGTCATCTGAGCGGTAGTGCAGGCCGGTGTGCGAGTGATCGTCCATCATCCAGAAGCGCTGCTCGACCAGGTTCCGCTCGAGCGGGGCGTCTTCGCGGAAGTCGGGAATCAATTTCTCCAGCATGTCAGCGTAAAGGATCGCACCTTGTACGTTCTTGGAGCCAGAATACTCGCCGCGCTCGAGCTGCAACACCTTCATGCCATTCTTGGCCATCGTGAGCGCCGCCGCGTTTCCAGCCATGCCCGCCCCAACAACGATGGCGTCGAACTTTTCATCGATCATGACGATGCTCCTGCAGCTTTCGATCGGCCACGCGATTCGCTCATCAGCCGCGCGCGAAACGCCGCGGTGAGCGGCGGCAACAGGCGGATGGCGTCGTCAACGATGCCCATATGGGCGAAGTCAAAAATCGGCGCATTCTTGTCGGTGTTGATGGCGACGATGAGATCGGCGCCTTCGACGCCGACCCGATGCTGGATAGCCCCCGAAATGCCCGCTGCAATATAAAGCTTGGGCCGAATGGTCTTGCCCGTCTGCCCGATCTGGCGGTCGGCGGTGGCCCACCCCTTTTGCACCAGCGGCCGCGAACAGCCATACTCGGCCTTCAGAACGGTCGCGAGCTGCCGAACCAGCTGAAAATTTTCCGGCGATCCAATGCCCAGGCCGCCGGCAACGACTATGTCAGCATAAGGAAGGTTGGATTTCGCGGAGTCCCGATCGGGCAGAAAGGAGAGAACTTTTGTGACGATATCGTCTTCGCGGAGGTCCAGTGCATGGGTGATGACCCGACCGACGGGACGCGCGGTGCGTTCGGGCATCGGCATCACGCGGGGACGGACCGTCGCCATCTGCGGCCGGTAGTTCAGCGTGTAGATGGTGCAAAGGAGCGAACCGCCGAACGTCGGTCGTGTCGCGGCAAGGGAGCCATCGGCGTCAACGTCGAGTCCCGTGCAATCGGCGGTGAGCCCGGTGAGCAGAGTGGTCGCGACCGAGCCCGCAAGATCGCGGCCGAGGGTGGTTGCGCCTAAGAGCAGTATCTCCGGCTTATGTGTGTTGACGAGTTCGGTCAGCGCCTTGGTGTAGGACTCATTGCGATAGTCAGCCAAGATGTTGTTCGCGACCAGGTACACGAGGTCGGCGCTGTAGCCGAACGACATGGCCACGGCCTGCTGTGTTGCGACGCCTTCCGGCCCGATGACAACAGCGGCAAGATCGACCTTGAGCTTGTCCGCGAGCCTGCGGCCGGCGCCCATCAATTCCCAGGAGACGGGGTGCACGACCCCGCGCTCCTGCTCAATAAAGACCCAGACGTGCTTGTAGGCCCTGAAACGCTCGGGCAACTCTTTCTTCGTCGCGGCACGGCCTGCTGCGGCGGCCGGAGCGGGAGTTCTGGATTTACTGCTCATGGTACTTCTTCCTCTCTAAGGCCCGCGCAAGTGCCGTGAGCTCCAGCTTCGTCCACCTTCTGAAGAGCGCCTCGAGGAATGCTTCGGGCGGCCGCTCGCCACGTTCGGCCTGCGCGCAAGCGGCGCCGACCGCACGGGCGGACTCGAGTTGGGCCCGCTCGGCCCCTCGCGGAACCGGCCAAGGTTTACCGGTTGCGGTTAAGTGCTGGCCGACGTTTACAGGCCTATCACCGGCGGCCAGGTAGCAATCGGTCACTCGCATGGCGCAACTAGCCCCGAAGATGCGCGCCTTGGGCAAATACACATCGGCCGCAAGTGGACCCATGGTCCACGAGGTCGCCTTGCCGCGGGCCTGCCCGGAGCGCCACAAGGATGGACCGCCCGCAGGGGACGACAGTCGTATGCGCTCCTGGCGCAGTATAGGATCGGTCACGGGCAGCATTCCTGCCCGAGGGGAGTGAGGCAGCTGTTGCTGCAAACAGCGGTGCGCATGCGCTTCTCCAAGCTTAGCTGCGCATAGCAGACAGCAAGTGTCGTACCAAGTTTACATGTCTGGCAAATCCTGCGCGGCTATAGGATCTTGCGTAAGCCGCTCATCGCTCGCCTGCAATTGGGTAGCGGCGCCGACAAGCGGCAGACGTCGGAAACACGACAAGGCCACGGCGATCGCTGAAACCAACGTCGTCGAGAACGCGACATGCCCATCTCCCGCCGCAACTTCGATTGACTGATCGATGCCTTCACGCGCACGCATTAAAGATCCGGTGAGCTAAGTTGGCCTGGAATTGAGGATGGCGTTCCAAGCGCAGGCAAGTCAGCCCGTTCACTTCAAGGCGTCGAGCTGAACGAGAGCTTGAGCTTCTTTCGGCCGTCGACTCACGGCGTCCTTCAGAACCTTGAACACGCGCTGGTCAATTGGAGAGGAGGTGACGAAATCAGCATAAGCCCGCTCCAGCACTTCCTTGCACCGTTTCGCTACAGCTTCATCCGGCGCGCCAGTAAAATCCTCGGCTTCGAGATATTGTCCCATGCGTCTTAGAATGTGGAGCCGTGCAACATTGACCACTTTCGGGTCGTAGTCGACCTCCAATATCGCAAAGATTTCCTCGGCCGCCGCAGCCTTGTCCAATCGCGCGAGGATGCCATCAACCATTTGCTGTCTCCGTCATCACCTTTGTACCGAAGCGCCGTCCTGGAAGCAGCTGGGCGGCGGGCGGTCGCGGACGTCGTGCCAGATCTTTATCACGGTCTCTCGCGTGACCGCCCCCTTGCACTCGACAGCATGCTTGCGGACCCGGGCAAGGACCGCCCTCGCTTGATCGTCGGTCGCCGATAGTTGCAGTTCGGAGAGCAGCGCCGTGATGGCGGCGAGACCTGAATGTTTGCCGATCACGAAACGATTGGAACGACCAAGCAGCCGTGGGTCGAGTGCCTGATAGGTGCGCTGGTCCTTCAGGAGACCATCGACATGTATGCCCGATTCATGGGTAAAAACATGCTCACCGACGATCGCTTTATTGAGTGGAATCGCGCGAACGGCGGCCGCCGCGACCACGGCCGCGACGTTCTCAAGCTCCGACAGTACGACGCCCGTGTCGCGGCCATAAAGCTGCTTGAGCGCGACAGCGACCTCTTCCAGCGGCGCGTTGCCGGCGCGCTCGCCAAGGCCGATCACGGTGACGGACGCATGTGTCGCGCCCGCTTTTATGGCCGCGAGCGTGTTGGCCGTCGCAAGACCGAGATCGTCATGGCCGTGGAATTCGAGCTCGAGATCGGTGGTGGCGCGTAGCGCCGAGACCATGGCAAAGGCCGTATCTGGGTCGAGTACGCTGAGCGTGTCCGCGACACGAAAGCGGCGTGCGCCTGCGCCGCTTGCCGCAGCCAGCAATTCGATCAGGAAATTGACGTCGGCCCGCGAGGAGTCTTCCGCGCCGACTGAGACATCAAGCCCCTTCTCACGCGCATAGCCGACGACCCGCCTCACCTGCTCCAACGCAGCCGGGCGGCCGCCCCCCAGCTTGGCCGCAATTTGGATGTCGGAGGATGGAATTGACAAATTGACCATTGACACACCGGCGCTGAGCGCTGACTCGACGTCAAAAGTCCGCATCCGGCACCAAGCGATGATCGTCGCCGGCAGACCGGCTTCGACGATAGCCCGGACCGCGCCGATCTCTTCTTGGCCCATGGCCGGCGTACCGGCCTCGATCTCGTTAATTCCGGCCCGCGCCAGCGCCCGGGCGATGGATTCTTTTTCTGCAGCCGTAAAGGCGACACCAGGCGCCTGCTCGCCATCGCGCAACGTCGTGTCGTTCAGGACGATCGGTCGCGGCGGCGCTTTATCGGACTGCATCGCAGCATCGAAGCTCATCTCAGGTCAATACTCCACTTTCTCTGACGGCGAGCAACCGGCATGCCAGATCACGATAGAGTTTAGACGCTCGAACATACGGAGCCGTTCGGAGGGACTTTGTCGCGAAACGAACAACGTCGGCAGCGCACCAGCTCAGATCTGCGTCGCTTGCGGGCGACATTGATGATCATGTCGAACCTGGATCCTCGTGGTCGGGCCGGTCCTCCGTGGTTCCTGCTCATTTCATGCTACCTCGATACGAAGACTCCTGATCGGACGGCGGCTCTAGCCGACGGGTCCGACCCACCAGAGTTTTCGCGCGGCCCCCCTTCAGAACCGATTTCTTCTTGAAATTGCGAAACTTCGGGATCTAGGGATGGGCTCCGCTAGCCTCCTCGATGCACGTCGAGCCGCCCTGGGCTGGCGAGACCAGAACGGAACGGACCCGACGCCATGAACCAACAAGCGCCGAGTCCGCTCCGTGCATCACGCGACGACTTAAGTGATGCAGTCAGGACTATGGCAAGCACCGTGCCATACTGGGCGCTGTAAGGTCGCTAGGTTCTGCATTGCGGTGCCTTTCGCTTGTTGTGATTCGCACGCCAAGATACGTCAGGTGAATTGTCACCAATGTTACAAGCCCCGCATTGATGAGATCGCATCGACTGATCTGAACGGCTCGGACCAAGCGCGCGCCGTCCCCCTCTTGACCGAGCAACTGGAGATGCCCGCCTGCGAATGCGCAACTAGTACCTCTGCACAGTGATTATGACTCTTTGGAAGTGTCGGGATAGGCGCGGCCCATTTTGGTGCGCGCCTTGTCTGTAGTGAACATTCATTTGATGCGGGAGCGTGCGGCATTCCTCTGCCGTTCCCAGGCGGCGAGTTCGCGGCGCAGTCGCTTGGGGTTGTCGATCCTGCGGTCGAGGCACTGTCCCCGCAAGACGCCGATCTCGATCTCGACCATGTTGAGCCAGCTTGCGTGCTTGGGGGTGTAGTGGAACTCAAGTCGTCGCAAAATCCGTCTGGCTTCGGCAGGCGGGAACGCCTGATAGAGGGCGCCGGCAGAATGGGTTGATAGATTGTCCTGGACGACCCGGACGGTCTCGGCGTCGGGATAATGGATATCGACGAGTTCGCGCATGCATTGGGCGTAGTCTTCTGCCGCACGCCGCTCGGTGACTTTGACCTTGCGCCAGGGACGATGCACATCGAGCAGGACGAAGAGGTTGACGGTGCCATTGCGACGATACTCGTAATCGTAACGTTCGAGCCGGCCGGGCTCGGCGGGGATTGGCTGACGCGCCTCGCCGATGAGCTGCACCGGGCTTTCATCGAAGCACACCACCGGGTGATCGGGGTCGGGCGCCTCGGCGTAGAGATCGAGCACGTCTTCCATGCGAGCGACGTATTCGCCGTCGACCAGCGGAATGCACCACATGTCCTTGCGCCAGGGCTTGAGGTCATTTTCGGCCAGACGCCGGCGAACCGTCTCGTGGGACAGGCTCTTGTGCTCGGTGAGCTTGACCATCGCGCCTGCCAGCAGCTTGAGCGTCCAGCGGGCACGGCCCGCCGGCGGACCGGCACAGGCGGTCGCCACCAGCAGAGCCTCTTCCTTGCCCGTGAGTTTGCGCTCAGCGCCGGGACGGGGCTCTTCGCTCAGCGCTCGCTCCAGATTGCCTTCCACGAAGCGTCGCTTGGTCCGGTACACGGTCGAGCCGCTCACGCCAACGCTCCTGGCGATCTCCTCGTCGCTGGCCCCGGCATCGGCAGCCAACAAGATCTGTGCTCGCTTGAGCCTGCGGGACGCATGCTTGCCGCCGCCGAGCAGCGTCTTGAGTTGGTGCGCTCGACTTGGCTCAGTTCGACCCGATATCGTAAATTCATGCCTGCCTCCTTCGAGGCTCGCACGAACAACTGAATCGGATGGCCGGCGTGAGTCCTTCGGCAAAAACCTTCACGCCCAAACAGGGGCAGTACCTTGCCTTCATCCACCTCTATACGCGGCTACACCGCAGACCGCCGGCGGAAACCGACATGCAAGAATATTTTCGCGTCAGCCCGCCCTCGGTTCACCAAATGGTGCTGACGCTGGAACGAGCTGGCCTCATCAGAAGGCAGCCAGCGACGCCTCGCAGCATCGAGGTGCTCGTTGATCCCAAAAGCCTGCCGGAACTAATCTGACTGCCGCACAACGCAACCCGTCAAAATCACTGTGCAGAGCTACTAGCTGGCGGCACTCTCGCCCATGCCTACGCTCGCAGCTGTTGGTCGAAAGGACGCTGACCAATTCTGGCGTCTTCACCTTGTAAGGTATGAGAAGGTCCTAGTTGTCGCTGCTGGTGTGTATCCTCGCCAAAGGATTCCGCTCAAGTCGGCAGTCGCAACATCGGCGTGAGCGGCGGCGAGGAGCCGTGTTGTATCTCGCCAATGATTTTGAAGCCGTGGCGTCTGTAAAGCGTTATGTTTTGCGGATTTGAACTCTCGAGATAGGCGGCGACGCCTTCTTCATCACATCTTCGAAGCGCGTGCTGCATGAGCTGCGAGCCAAGACCTTGTCCGGCCCAGTTCGGGTCGGCGGCGATGAGGGGCAGATACCAATGCGGCTCTGGCGGATGATGTTCAGCCATTCCGTTGCGAAGACAGGCCATATCCTCCGCAATCTCCGGACGCAGAGACCGCTCCATGAGCGCGTCTAGCGCCGGCTCATCTTGCTGCACGCCGGGGGGCAGCCATAGGGCTGCGGCCCGGAGGCCTGCTGCGATGTAGGCCGTACCATTCTCGAATGCTCGACCGCCGCATGCGACGACGAACTCCGGCATACTACTGAGATATTGGTTCGAGTCCGGCCAGCTCCAGCGTGCCAATGGATCGGCTTCAAAGCCGAGCACGATCGTCCAGACGGTGTTTACTCGCATCTCCACGTGCGCAGATTTGATCTCGCACTCCGCTATCATAGTGTCGTTCCCATTTTTTCGGTCCAACGATCCGATCTAAAACCCAGAGCACAGCACGGGAGCCGCCGCATCAGGGACATCCGGCGGCTGCAGAAACGAGGCTCGCAGCGCGAGCAACCACTTGATCGGATGGACCATCTCAGAAGGCTGCCCTGGACCGCGTCCCCACGAGATGGGTTCATGATCGAGTAACGCCGTCGTGATGTCGCGTTCACGTGGAGGCCAATGATCAGTGGGCCGCCTCGATCGCCAACTGTCGCCCTATGTCAATGACTGGCGGCTTTGACATGCTCCTCGACGTCGCGCATAAATTCCCGGCGGCGCTCGGCCATGCGGCTTTCGCCACTCTCTTCGCCGAAACAAAGATCGAAATCATTGCATTGCGTGCACACCGGTGTCGTGCACATCACCAGGCCATCGTCCTCGCACAAGGTGCGATAGATGAAGCGCTTCCATCGCATATTTTTCGTATTTCGTGCAGCCAGTGGTGCGAAATGGCGTGTCAAAAGACGCGACAATTCAGCCCGCTGGCGCAACCCGAGATCCTCCCACAGATGGTTCGCCTCCATTGCGCGGCGCGCAATCATGGCAGCGAGCCAGCGGCTGACCTCGCCTTCAGTCGATCGCTGCGCGAGCAAGAGGTCGCGCACCATGATGATCTCGTCCTCGTAAGTTAAGCCCGGCTTAGTCGTCCGAGCGACCGGCCAAACGGGCCCAGATGGGAAGTATTTGGCGCGAAGCTGATCGAGCTCCTGCTCAACCAGCCCGACCTTCTCGGAAAGAGGCCCACCATCCATCGCGGCGATGGAAAGGACGGAGGCGAGCACATGACGATCAAAATCGCGATCGTCGGTTAGGTCGGCATCCGTGGGATCGCAGCCGACCAGAAGACGGTAGAATTCTATTCCGACGTCCCGACCTTCCGTAGAAGAGCTAGCCAGCGAGGGTGACGCTTCGTCCAACGAACTCGATCGCGCTGCGGTCACCTGCGACTCCGCTCGATTTTCCTGCATCTCATGCGACTGTGATTGCCCATCTTTGGGGTGTCCGCGACCACCTATTGAGCGGCGAGCTCGGCGGCGGTTTTGCCCACCTGGTCCTCATCGATCGGCTTCATGATGCCGTGCTCCATCAGCATGTCTTCAAGTTCGTCCATGCTGATAGGGGTCGGAATGATACCCTTGCCGCCATTGTTGTGGATTCTCGTCGCGAGGTTGCGATAGTGATCTGCCTGCTTGGAGTCGGGGGCGTATTCCAGCACCGTCATTCGGCGCAGCTCCGCGTGCTGCACGATGTTGTCGCGCGGCACAAAGTAGATCAGCTGGGTTCCGAGCTTCTTGGCAAGCGCTTCCGCCAGCTCCAGCTCCTTGTCTGTTTGCCGCTCGTTGCAGATCAGCCCGCCGAGGCGAACGCCGCCGGAACTGGCGTACTTCAGAATGCCCTTGGAGATGTTGTTGGCGGCATACATCGCCATCATCTCGCCGGACATCACGATGTAGATCTCCTGGGCCTTGTTCTCGCGGATCGGCATTGCAAACCCGCCGCAGACGACATCGCCGAGCACGTCGTAGGACACGTAGTTGATGTCCTCATAAGCCCCGTTCTCTTCCAGAAAGTTGATCGAGGTGATGACGCCGCGGCCGGCGCAGCCGACCCCCGGCTCCGGCCCGCCGGACTCCACGCAGAGGATGTCCTTGTAGCCGACCTTCATGACGTCCTCGATCTCAAGGTCCTCGACGCTGCCGGCGTTCGCCGCCAGGCTCAAGATCGTGTCCTGTGCCTTTGCATGCAGGATCAGTCGGGTCGAGTCCGCCTTGGGGTCGCACCCGACGATCAGGATCTTATGACCCATCTCGGCAAGCCCCGCCAGCGTGTTCTGTGACGTCGTCGATTTGCCGATACCACCCTTGCCGTAAAACGCAATTTGTCTCAGTGAAGACATTCTTGTTCTCCATCCAGCCCACTGCCGATGATTTCGCCCGTACTTCAGCGATGTTGAAGCTCTTTAAGCGGCGCGTGGACGGCTTTCGGGAAGACCGATCTCGCCGCCACTGACGAGGGCACGTCCTTGAGTCCTGCTCGCAGTAGCGAGTAGCAAGCGGCGTGCCATTCTCCGAGTGGGCGCTACGCGCGTCATCATGACAGTACGACGGAGATGAAAGCTCGTCGAAACGCACAGATGAATTGCTTGTGTCAGATGTACGACAGGGGAACGTGAGGCGGTCTTGTTGCCACTGCAAGCAGCGCAGATCGCAAATCGCCTGGTCAATCGGAGCGAGTTCAGACTCAATTCATATCGGGCGGCACAACTAGCCCTGTCGACAAATATCGATCCGACATGCGGCGTCGCCGAGCCCAACAGCTCGATTTCGAGCAGCCAAGACCGTCGTACGGATTTGTTATGGCCAGAATGCGCGCTCGGGATCGGCGCTCAAGAAGTCGGCGGCGGCCTTTAGGCACTTGTGCGTGGAGTAGAGTTCCCAAAGGCTGTTATCGTGATTCTTACGAAACAGCTGCCAGCTTGCGCTCCTGCAATCGTGGCGCAGGAGCGCGATATCGATGAGACCACCTTCCATGTCGATATGGCGTGAGCAGCATGGACTTTCGATCAAGTAACCACCCGGAACGCCAGTCACTCTCGGTGACACATAACGGTAGTACTCACGCGTGTCCAACGTTCGTTCGATACGTCTACGATCAAGATGATTAGGATGTGCCGGCCGTACGGGCTCATGAACCGCCTCAGTCATCAGCTCCACCTTCCTGGATCGGTGCAATTTCTTCTTCGAGACAACCGATGACAAGTTGCTTGCCGAACTTGACGAGATAGATTGGCAAATTCGCTTCGGCGTGCTGCGCAATCCGGACGACCTCGCCGACGTCGCCGACGCTGACCAGAACGCCTTCCGGCGGTGCTTCCGGCAATGAGCCGTCATTGACCAGCCCAACCTTTGCCTTGACTTGCTGGCCAGACTGATACTTCGGTCGCCTGCGTTCGATCATCGACAAATAGCTCCGGGCAAAGGCCGTTCCTCGGCGTCCTCATTCGCCAAGACCAGATCGAGCTCCTTCCGCCTCATCCCGACCCGGTGCCCGGTCCTGACAAATTCGACGCCGTAGACGTAGAATTTCTGCAGGAACGTGCCGATCGAGATCACGTAGCCGATCTCTCCCTTCTTCGCCAGGATGTCGCCGACCTGCTTGCCAGCGTAGGTGCCGTCGTTACGGATCGTATACTTGGCCCGGACTTTCTCGCCGCAATTGAAGAAGGGCGCCGACGTCAACTCGACGACGTCATCATCAGCCATATTGCTCATGTTCAACTCTCTCGGCCTCGGTTTGCGCTCGCAGCCCACGTGGAACAGGGTTCAGGCGGCGACGTCTCGCTCACTGTCCCGTCGCGCACTGAAACGCGTGTCGGTCGTCGGCGGCACGGGTTGAGCGAGCATTTCCTTGCACTTGTGGAATAGGCCAAGCAGCCATTTCAGCGAGCTCTCTCTCCACATCTGGTCCTCGACCGGCTGCATGGCCGGCAGATTCAGCTTTGATGCTGCCGCGTTCAACGGCGCGGGCGTCCTATCGACCGCAGTATTGGCTGGTCTCACTTGTTCCGTGCATGGGAAAGGCCCGCCCCTCATAGCCTATTGCCCTCAAGAGGCGTAGCGCGGTCGCGCCATGTCAAGCACGCAAGTGTTGTCGACCGGGCAGACCGCCACGCACTGCGGCTCGTCGAAATAGCCGATGCATTCGGTGCATTTTTTTGGATCGACCACGAAAATCCCGCCTTTCTCCGAGATTGCGACATTGGGACACTCCTGTTCGCAAGCAGAACAGCCCGTGCACTGCGAGGCGACGATCTTGAACGGCATTGTTTTGCTCCCCGCCTCACGCCGCTGAAATAATGGAGGCGTGCGCGGTCGCGGCCTCGCCACGCTCCACATGCTTAATCTCGCCGGTTTTAACCCTGTCGAGATAGCGCTTGAACCAGGCGATCGCCGACTTTTCGATAAACGCATGGGCGTATTCATCGACTGGCTCAATGCCAGCCTTGATCAACTCGGCTTTGGGGCAACCGCCGATCCTCGCGACGAAGACCGCGTGGCAATCGTTGATTGCGCGGATAATGGTTGGGAGCCGATCTTCCTCGGCATAGCCGCCGCCGCAATAGAGCTGGACGGGGCGATGGCCCACGATCTTTGCGCCTGTGGCGGATAGTTCGTAGATCTGGAACTCCTTGGCGTGGCCAAAATGTTCGTTGATCAGTGCCGAGCCTTTGGTCGCGACCGCTACCAGCACCTTTACGGCGTCGGCGCAATCCGCGAGCTCCGCAAGCTGCCGACGTGTGGCCGCAACTTTGGCATGGCGCACATTTTCGACCCTGGCCTGATAGGCCTTTCTGGCCTCCACATCGTATTTGTGCCCAAGCGCCGCGATCCGTTCGGTGGTGAACTCGGCTCTGCGGTCATCACCCAGGAGGCCGACTGCGTCGGCACGACATTGGCGGCAGTGCCGCATCATTTTCATCTCCCCTTCGCAACTATCCTGCAGCGTCTTCAGTTCCCATGCCGTCGGACCACGCTGCCCGTTCAGGCCAAACACCGTGCCATGCTCTGGCGAAGAGATCAGCGGCATTATGTTGTGCAGGAACGCTCCGCGCGCTTTCACTTCCTTGTTGACCTCGACCAGATGCCTGTCGTTGATCCCCGGGATCATGACCGAGTTGATTTTGCAGAGGATGCCGCGCGCTGCGAGGACGCCAAGCCCCTGGAGCTGCCGCTCGATCAGGATCTTTGCGGCATCAATGCCGACATGACGCTTGTGCTTGTAGAATATCCAGGGGTAGATCCTAGCGCCGACATGCGGATCGATCGCGTTGATGGTGATTGTGACGTGATTGACGTTGCATTTCGCGATCGCATCCACGTGATCCAACAAAGCGAGTCCGTTGGTCGACAGACAGAGCTTGATGTCGGGTGCGACCTTGTTGACGAGCTCGAATGTCTTGAAGGTTTTTGCCGGATTGGCAAGTGGATCACCCGGGCCCGCGATCCCAAGCACCGTCAGCTGTGGAATTGTGGAAGCCACAGCCAGCACCTTGTCCGCCGCCTGCTCAGGCGACAGCTTCTCGCTGACGACTCCCGGGCGCGACTCATTGGCACAATCATATTTTCGGTTGCAATAGTTACACTGGATATTGCAGACCGGCGCCACCGCGACATGCATTCGGGCATAGTGATGGTGTGCTTCCTCGCTGTAGCACGGATGATTCTTGACCTTCTCCCAGATCTCGGACGTCAGATCAGCCGAGACTGCGTGCGGTGTACAGCCCGCCATTCCGCCAGCGCCGGTCCCGCTGCAACTCATGCGCTCCGTGAAGGCCTGTCTGGCTTTACCCATGGTGGCGCTGCCATCCGATGCCTTGCGTTCCGCTGACACGTCCATATACCCGGTCTCCATAGAGGGTCGAACCGGCTCCGTGATTCATTTCCTGGAGCCGTTCTGTAGAACCATTAGCAACTCACGTGCCATGGTGGCATCGCGCGACCTAGCTGCTTGGTTCAATGGTTTAAGGGGAAGCGTGTAGGGACACGGAATTTGGAGACCGTGCTGAGGGATGTCGTAAGGCTGACACGCCGTACTGTTTCCGACAGTGTCGATCGACCCTGCTGCAAAAATCGCTACTCGCCTCCCTTATACCATTCGGAGAAGCTGGGACCCCGGGCGCAGCGATAATGTGGTTTGACATAGGCTGAACGAACTGAAGTCGGTCCGCGGCAAGCAAATCGCCACTCCACAGCTTTCCCTATCCGGTACAATCGTTTGACACGGTGGCTAGGGTGGTGGAGACAGGGGGCGGAAGCAGATCGAATTGTTGCGACTTCTTTTCGGCGTGATATTTCCGGACTTCCACGTGGCTAATAGGCTGATAACGCTCCCGGCTGCATGGACCCACGGAGCGCGAGATGGCAGTACATCGTCTCTCGATCGAGCGCGAGCGGGATCAGCTTCTTCAGAGGGCCGACAGGGCTATCTCGGAAAGCAAACGGCTCGTGGATTCACTACACCAATCGATAAGCCAGGCGCAGGAGCTGGAGCAGCGCCTGAACTACGACCATTGCCTCCGCATTGGGAACCACCGCCGAAACAGGTGAGATGGCACGGTCTCTTTGGATTTGAACGTCCCTGTTGGCGCAAGGGAGCAAAGAAGGCTAAGCCGCGCACAGGAGCTCGATAGCACGCGAAAGCGGGATGGCGAGCGGCGCGATGCCCTGCGCGAGGAGGAAGCGCAACTCATTTTTCGAGAGCGCATTCGGATCCACCACAGCGTAGTGGGTCTCCGCCGAACGCTTCAACACTTGTCGAGCATAGGTACGCAGGAGCTGGTCGTTGAACCGGCAACCGACGAACAGAAAGCTACGATCCGTACGGCGCGCCTTCACCTCATCCGGAATTGGCGTCTGGATGTCGATCTCAGTCAATGCCTCAACGTAGTCCGCATCCGAGATCAGGAAATTCCTTGCCGGCACGACGCTGCCATGCGGTTTGTAGAGAATGGTGGTCCAGCGCCCGGCGATCTGACCATCGACCTCCTGGCCCGCCGCATCGTAGAAGCGATACCAGCGTTCCTCGCCGATTCCGGCGCGAGTGATACCCTGGATCTCGCCCCAGTCCTCGCGCAGGCCGAAGGCCGCTCGCATCGCTCCATCGTACCAGCTATCGACCACTAATGGTAGCGCCAGCGTGGCCAGATATTGGTGCAATGCTGTCGGCGCGGCTGCCGCCGCGAATGCTTCTGCCATCAGCGCGCTCACAGTGGCACGATGCCTTGTGTTTTCGATGTACTGAGCCGAGGCCCAAGCGTTTCCCCTGGCCCGGCGCGGCAGCGCGACCTTGCTGGCGAAGAATGCAGCGAGCGCATCTGGAGCCATCGGCGCTGTCGAGATGGAGAGCTCGGCCAAGCCAGGCCCGAGATATGGAACGACGCGGCCCTTCCGCAGGTGCTGTGCGACTTCTCGGAGGGTGGCCTCGGCGTCCGCCGAGCTGGCGAAGTCGATGCGAGGGGCCAGCGCGTTCATCAGTCCTCTTTGTCCCCGCCCCGCTTCTTGGCGTTAATCGTAATCGGCAGGCTGGTGTCGCCGGCCATCTGAGGCAGGTCAAGAACCCATCCATTGGCTAGTCTGATCCAGCCACCCCACAAGGCCTCATTCTCCGATTCCACGATTGGCTCTTCGAGATCCTTCTTTGGCACGTAGATTGAAAAGCCTGTTTCCGGCGACCGTCGAAGCATGACTTTCATGGGCTCAGCTCCATGGGAAGAGAGGTGCCGCTCGCACGCTCCTGCTTCGCGGTTGACGTTGCCCGAAAGCTCGCAATGACATCGGCCATTACCTGAACGACGTGTTCAATCTCGCTGCTTGTCGTCTCGCGCGACAGCGAGAAGCGTATCGCTCCGTTCAGTGAGTCTGGCGGCACCTTCATCGCGCGCAGCACATGCGAAGGTTCCATCGAACCGGACGTGCAGGCCGAGCCAACGGATGCGGCAATGCCGGCGCGGCTTAGATGATGGATGATCGCCTCGCCTTCGAGATGCTCGAACGCGATGCCAATTGTGTTCGGTAAGCGGCTGTTGACGTCGCCGAGCACCATGCAATGACCGAGATTCAGAAGGCGTTGCTCCAGGCGGTCGCGCAATGCGCCAATCCGCGCCTGTTCCTGCTCGAGCCTTGCCGCGGCAAGCTCCGCCGCCTTTCCCAAGCCGATGATCCCCGGGACGTTTTCGGTACCCGCGCGGCGCCGCCGCTCCTGTGGGCCGCCCGTGATGAGCGGACTGAACCTGGTGCCCTTGCGCACGTAAAGCGCGCCAATCCCTTTCGGCCCATGGAGCTTATGGGCGGAGAGCGAGAGCATATCGATCTCCGCCCTCTTGAGATCGATTGGGATCCGTCCCACGGACTGTACGGCGTCGGTATGGAACAGGGCGCCGACCGAGCGCGCCATTTTAGCCAGATATTCTACCGGAAAGATTGTTCCCGTCTCGTTGTTTGCCCACATGATAGAAGCAACCGCGGTCCGAGGCGACAGAGCCCCGCGGTATGCCTCGAGGTCGATCCGGCCGCAGCTATCGACGGGAACAAGATGGCATATCGTGCCGCGACGGGTGAGCTCGTTGGTGAGCGATAGCACGGCCGGATGCTCCACCGCCGCGGTGACCACCTCGTCACGCCCTTCCTGCACCGCAAGCGCGGACAGAATGGCTGTGTTGTCGGACTCTGTACCGCCCGAGGTAAACACAATCTCGCTGTCAAATTCCGCACCGATCAGGGCCCGCACACATTTTCTGGCCTCCCTGACGCTTCCCGCGACATCGCTTCCGAACACATGCCCTGATGAGGCATTGCCAAACCGCTCCGAGAAGAACGGTAGCATCGCCGCGATGACCAGCGGGTCAGTGCGCGTGGTCGCGTTATTGTCGAGATAAATTGGCCGCACGAAGCGCCTCACTCAATGCCGCACTTTAGCAGCTCCAGCAGAGGGGATCAGGCGGACGAACTCGCCTAGCCGCTCGATCAAGCGCGCCTGGATACCCTCCAACGTCGCGCTCGCGAGCTTGCAGAGCACACAGGCACCGGTAAGCTTGACGATGATCTTGTTACCGTCAATCTCGATCAGCTCGCAGTCTCCGCCATCACGCTTGAGGTTTGGCCGTAGTTCGTCGAGCACAGCGCGGACGATCCGCTCGCGATCTGCAGAAGATTCGGCTGTCGCAAATTTCTTGTCGTGGACCTCGACCTGCATGTTGCGATGACCTTTCTGCCAGACGCTCTGGCGCGGAAAATCAGCTGAACGATTTGCCGCAGGAACAGTGCGAGTTCGCGTTCGGATTGTCGAACGTGAAACCAGACCCCTCGAGCGTCACCGCGAAATCGATTGTGGTGCCGGCAAGATGCTCCCGGCTGGCATTGTCCACGAACACCTTGATGCCATCGCGCTCGACGATGCTATCGTCGGGTTCAGCCGCCTCTGCGAGGCCCATCGTGTACTTGAATCCGGAACAGCCGCCGGCTTCGACCATGATTCGCAGGCCGCGCGAAGGGACGCCCTTTGCGGCGATCGCACTCTTCACCGCGTTCACCGCATTCTCAGTCAAATTGATCATTCTACCTCCAACTGCTTTGGACGATTTGCTGTCGTACTCATTGGCAAGTCGTCGCGACAGGTCGTTCTTGGCAAGTCCCATGCCATCGATTGCGCAATAAAAAGCGCTCGCATTTGCCGACGTCATTGTTTGGTTGTCGACGCGTGTCGGGTGTGCGACACGACGTATTTGCGGGCACACGGACCAGTGGCGCCCGAGGTGCGGCGAGACACGCCCTGCAACCGCGCCGACCTGCCGCTAGCTTGCGCGCCCAGTAGGTTTGACGGCAGGCAACTTGCATAAAGTGGTACGCGCAAATCCCGCGGACCGAAATTTCCGCTCGGCACTCGAAGAGGAGGACTCATGACATCGATCGACAACACTGCTCTGGGCCGTCTTGAGAAGGAAGGCAGGCTTGTGAATGCGGTGCTGAAGGGCTGGACCAAAAAAGAGGGCCGTTTTGGCTTTCGCGGCGACATCGCATTAAGGTTCCAGCCCCAACTCGCCAACGAGAAGAGGCCGCCAGATTATTCGATTGAACAAGTGCTGACGATCGCGGAACGGGGAGATCCGACGATTCCGATATTGGCCGGCTATCTGCACTCCTTTACCTATCTTGCCGATGTCGCACAGGTGCTTGATGGTACGCTGAGCCCGGATGGAAGATATTTCATATTCTGCAACAACATCGACTTGCTCGCGAAATACCGCACCAAAATTGGTGACATCACGTTCTGCGTGCTGCCATGCGAGGAGTCGACGGTATGGAAGGAGATGATGGACCTGGCCGGTGTCGACAAGAACGACATCAAGACCTTCGATACGGCGGGCAAGCTCGACTACCTCATCGACGCGGCCAAAGACATTGAGGTGTCCTGCACTGAGCTTTCTTATAAAGAGGGCCTGTCAAAGATGGGGCCGGTCAAAAACCGGAACGAGAATCGTCCGGTTTAGCGTTTTGGCTCAGACCCTCTTTGCCTCGTCATCTTCAACAAGCTCAACTCCCGTTACGCAGATGTCGCCATCGAGCACTGAGAGCGCAATCGGCGTCAAGCGCTGCCTCTTGCAGGGGCCGTCCACCGCAAGTCCTGTACCGAGCTCGAACGTCGAGCCGTGCTTGCCGCACATCAGGCGCGAACCCATTGGGATCCAGGAACTGGTTGCGCTCCCACTCCAGCTTCACGTGATCATGCGGGCAAACCCTGCGATAGCCGATCACGTCCTTACCCGAGCGCACGATCACGATCGGCCTGGCCCGGGCGCACCGTCGTCACCGATAATCATGAGCTGAAAGCCGATCGCTCGCCGGTTCGGAACATCGCCGGAGTTGCAGATCGCGCACGCGATGTTCCGCTCCATGTCGTCCTCACTAAGGGACCAGGTCTCTCGGCCAGGCAATTGCAAGAGTCGCGCAAGATCTCGCGGCCGCCCGGGTCAAACCACCTCTCAGGGGCCAGGTGCGATGCAAGGTGCTACGCCACGCATGCGGGTTCGCCAGGGGGCTTTTTCACCCGCTTGCACGACGCCTCGCTGGCGCGGAAGCACGGATATGGCACGAGATTTGATCCTCGCCCTGAAGCATACGCTTGCATGGAGATTGACATGAACACGTCGCCGCAACTCGTCCATCGCTCCGCAAACGAACTCAAATCTCTGCTCGATCATACCGCGCCGACTGTGTATTCGATGGCGCGCCCGATCACGGTGTGCGAGGTCAATTGCACCCACGTGGCTGTCAGCTTCAAATTCGAAGAGCCGGTTCTCGACGCGACCTCCGGCGATCTGGAGGCTTCGCAATTCGCAGCCAATCCCATGCCCACCGCCCGCGCCGTCGCACCGTGCGCCGCACGTGCCGCCAGGGCGGATGGGATCATGGTTGGGGATCCCTCTGCTGGTCGCGGCAAGGACAAGGTCAAGGTCAACTCGGTTGAAGCGTCTTGCACGCAACAAACGTCGAGGAAGATGGCCTCGAATGTCTCCCCCGAGGGGAACTGGCGGGGATGGCCTGACCACCTCTAAGCCAGAAGCTGAGCCATCGATGCCAACTTTTGTGAAGCTCACGCAGGACGGTCGCAAGCTCGAAGTGACAGGGCTCGCTATTACACTTGGCGGCGAACTCGAAAGCGACAGCCTGATCGAGGTGAAGGATCATCCTTATCGCCGCGCGATCTGGGCAGTCGTGCCCGATGCCAGCCACATGGCCGGGCGCGTCCCGTTGACGCGCGAGGAAGCTGGGATTGTAATCGAGGCCCTCAAGAGCGCGCAGACCGCTCTGCTCGCAAGTGCGGTCGCCATTCATGAGCGATTTCGGGTCGCTGCAATGATGAAAGCACGTGACCAGGGGATCGAATAGGACCTACTCACATTTTTGGCTTATGGGGATATCGCCGCCGTTAGGCCCCAGCTTCGAAAGCGAGCGACCTCGCAAGTGAGCGGCTCAGGCGACGACAGCGTGAACTTGACAATTGGTGGGACAGACGCGGGCGCACGCGCCGCAGCCGATACAAGCGCCGACATCGGTCATGACCATAATCTTCTTCTCGATCTCGTCATCATCGTCATCGAGGTCAATCATCTCGCCGTCCTCATTGAGACCTTTCAACGTCATGACGTCGCGGCCGCAGACCTTGTAGCAGCGGCCGCAGCCGATGCACCTCTCCGGGTCGATCGAGATCAGGTATTCCGGGCTCCACTCGCGGCCGTCGCGGGTTACTGATGCCATAATCGTTGATCGCCTATGCTCTTTCCAGTTTGTTGAGCTCTTGACGCTTGCGTTCGAGAACGGCGAAGGCGTCGTAGGCCTTCTGAGCGACTTCCAGGATCGAGGTCCAGTTGGCGGGCAGATCTTCGGAGAGATCGTGGAGATCCATCTTAGCCTGGGTCGCTTTGGTCGATAGTTTTTTGACCTCGGCTTTCAGTGATTCAAGATCGCGCATGATCGCCTCAGTAGTTCGCAACTTCCGGAAACCTGCGGATCATCTCGACCGCGCTGTTGACGTGCCCGTCGCCCTCGGCGGCGAGCTTTGCAAGATTGTCAAAGCCAAAGCGATGTACATCACGTAGCCGCTTGCTCACGACGACAAGCCGCCCTGCGATCAGGACCAGCCGACCGAAGCCTTCGTGGTGCATCTTCAGCATCGGGGACACCCCTACTCCGGTTTCTCTTTCGATCGAAAGCGCAACGGCATCGAAGAAGAGCTCAAGCCGCCAGATCGTATCCGGATCTGGATCGCCGACGATTGGGAGGATGCGCCGCTTCTCCTTGTCGAGCAGGTAGGGCTCGAGGAGGTCGATATCCCTCTTGCCTTCCCACGCGCCGTGGGTGTCCTGCGCCCGCCAAATCTTGACGAGCTCCCGGACGAAGGGCGCGTCCACCACCTGATCGCGAGGAGTGGGCTCAGCCGGTTTGTTCATGACAGGTCCCATCAGTCCTCGAACTCCAGATTGCGTTCCCCACCCTTGGCGAGCACCTTGCGCAGCCAAGGCGGCGGAGAGCCCTTCAGGACGCCTTCGAGCTTGACACAGAGATCGTCGATCGCCTCCGGCTCGGCTACCTTCATTGGATGGATTTTCTGAGCAACCACCCGCGCGGCCCCCGAGCCGCCGATCGCGGCGACATAAAGAATGGCGCAGTCCTTGATCGCCTCGATCTTCGGCGTGAGCTTATCCTCAATGCCGTCTTCCTTGAGATCTCCGTCAAACTGGATTGCCTCGACAAAGCGATGGCCGTCCGGTTGGACGTCATAGATGGCGATGTTTCTGGCCCAGCCGAAATGGGCATCGACGCGCTTCAAATCCTGAGTGGCGAATGCGACCTTCATCGACTTGGGTCCCTCCTCTGGCATCAGTGCAGCTGCGGCGGAACGACCTGGAAGCCGGGATCGCAGGTCCGCCAAGTGTCCGGCGTCGGCTGGCGATTGTCCTCGCGATCGGCGATAATGAGGTTCGCCAGATCGAAGATCAGCTCCCGCGTGCCGCGATAGCCGACGGTCTTCAGATGCCCGGCGCCGACCCGGTCGAATATCGGAAAGCCGGCGCGGTAGAACGGGATCTTCAGCCGCGAGGCTGCCTGGCGCCCGTGCGCGTGGGTAATCAGGAGATCGCAGTTGCGCACCCTGGCGCGTTCTTCCAGGTCCTCGAGATCGCCGATCAGCACCTCCTCGGACTTGACGCGCTCGAGCACCGGCGAGGCGGTTGTGGTCACTGCTGCCGCGATCTGGGCGCCCATCTCGTGCAGCATGCTGGAAACATCAAACAGCAGGTCGGGCTCGGCGCCGATCGCGAGCTTGCGGCCTCCGATGTGAAAATGAGCATCCAGCATCGCGTCTGCGAGCTGTCCGCGCTGACGACGGTATTTGAGCGGGACGGGCCGCCCGCTGATCTCGCTCAGGAAGGCGATGAATTCGTCATTGGGGATGAGGCCGCAGAGCCGCTCGAACAGGCGGACTGGCGTCCCGGTTCTGGCATGCATGGCGGCCGCTGCCCGGCGCATCTGTGCACCGATTGCGACCGTCCAGGCCGCGCGCCCCATGCTCGCGATTTCCTCGACGCCGATTCCTCCGATCGTGGTGGGCGTGAACTTGTCCGGTATGTGGCCATCCAGCGAGCCGCCGATATCAGGAAGGAAGGATGGATCCAGTCCGAAGTCCTCAAAAGTCGTGCGCAACTCGTCGATGTCGCCGGGCGTCAGATGACAGCCCGGCAGCACATTCACGCGCGAGAGGTCGCGCGGCGCCGCCGCGTCAACGGGGTCGACGAGGACCTCTACCATTCGCGCCACCGTCTTGCCCCAGCCATCCTGAAACGCATCCTTGAAATCTGGAGTCGCGACGTAGACCAGCGGACATTTTTCGAGCTGCAGGTGCTTCTGCCGGACCTGTCGGATGAACGCCTCGACGTCGTCGCCCTTTGTCTCGGTGACGCCTGTTGAATTGATGCCGATGATCTCGGGCTTGGTCCGGCTATAGATGTTCAGGACTGCCTGCTCGACGTTGTCGTAACCGCCGAGCACCGTAGCGACTTCGCTCATCGCAGTCGTCTGCAGCGGCACAGCTTCCTTGAAGTGCCGCACCAATAGCGTCAGCGCAAAGGACGTACATCCTTGCGGGCCGTGCAACAGGGGCATAGCGCCGCGCACGCCGAGATAGGCAAAAGCGCCGCCGACCGGTTGACTCATTTTGAGCGGATTGACCGAGCAGGCTTTCTTCGACATTGTGACGGTCGCCATGCCGCGCTGCCCTACTCCGCCGCCTGCAGGCGAGGCGCAGCATGCACAGCCGGTCTGTCACGCATCCTCCCCTCGCAAGCGCTGTGGCTTACGGATTCCCATGGCGCCGGTCTGCGGAGTTGGTCCCAGATCGGATTGTACAACGCCTTGTCGATCTCCTCCATGAGCTTCACCATGCCGGCATACCCCAAATAGGCGTAAGACCGTTCTTGGTTGATGTCGAGCCACGGCATGGCGGCCTTCAGCGCAACGAACTGCGACTTTCCGCCGGACAGCATGATGTCGGCCTTCGCGTCCTTCAGCATCTCGTACATTTGGCGCGCGCTCATCTCTTCGATCATGTGAGCGTCCTGGCCCATCAGCTCTTTGATGCGTTCTTTGTCTTCCCTCGTCGACTTCTTCACGGACGTTCCGACAATCTCGAGGCCCGCTTCCTGCAGCGCGGCCACGACCGACCAGGACTTTACGCCGCCCGTGACCAGCAGCGCCTTTTTCCCGGCAAACCGCGGCTTGAAACCGTCGATCGCGGCCCAGGCCTTTGCCTCCTCTCGGGAGATGACGGCCTCGGTCCGGGTCATCAGCTCGGTTGGCGCGCCGCGTGCAATCAGCATGCGCGCAATATTGCGTAGCGAGTCGCTGGAATCCTGAATGCCGTAGAACGAGCCTTCGAAGAAGGGGATACCGTAGCGCTCCTTCATCTTGCGCGCGACGTTGATCAACGCTTTGGAGCAAACGACCATCGCGGCTTTTGCGCGGTGCGAGCAGGCTATGTCGCGATATCTGGCATCGCCAGAGATGCAGGACAGAATGCGGATGCCGAGCTGGTCGAGCAACGGCTTGACCTGCCAGAGCTCGCCGGACAGATTGAACTCACCGACGAGATTGATGTCGTACGGTGTCGTGATGTCGGGTTCCTGCGTGCCGATAACGTGCTCGAACAGCGCCTCGCCGGCAAGCTTGCTGCCGAGGTTCTTTGAGCCAACGAAACCCGGCGAATTGACGGGAATGACGGGCTTTCCGAACCGCCTCGCAGCTGCCTTGCAGACTGCATTGATATCGTCGCCGATCATGGCGGGCACACACGTCTGGTAGACGAAGATGGCCGGCGGATCGTACTTCTCGACGACCTCCCGGATCGCTTTATAGAGCCGCTTTTCGCCACCGAACACGATGTTCATCTCATCCATGTCCGTCGTAAAGCTCCTGCGCCAGAGGTCGGGGCCGGAGGAGACGGAGCTGCGGTTGTCCCAGGAATTGCCTTCGCAGGCGATCGGGCCGTGGACAAGGTGGGCGACATCGGTCACCGGCTGCAGCGCTATCTTTGCGCCATCGAAGGCGCAGCCGCCGGCGGCGCCGCCCGGCTGCAGCTGCTTGGTGCAGCCCTTCCTGCGCTCGGCTTCCGATTTATTGACGTTCCTCGCGCAGCCCGGCTCGCTGAGGGCATCCTGGATCTTGGTCGATAGCGAACTCATCAATGTCCCCTTGCATGGGCCGATGGCTTCCCGGTCCAGGCGCAGACGATAGTCTGCGCCCGCGCCGGAAGCTGCGACAACGGGCGATAAGGCCAAGATGCGTGGCCGCATCAGCGAACGATATCGAAGCTGTAGTCCGTCTTGCCCGCGATGTTCGTGTGCTTGTCGATTTCGTCGAAGATCTTGTCGAGGATCTTCACCAGCACGTTGATACCGCCCTGATATCCCCAGACGGGGTATCGGTGATGGTGATGTCGATCGAATATCGGAAAGCCGATCCGGATCAGCGGCGTGCCTGTGTCGCGCTCCAGATATTTCCCATAGGTATTTCCGATCAGGAAGTCGACCGGCTCGGTGAACAAGAGCGAGCGCATGTGCCAGAGGTCCTTGCCAGGATAGACATGGCAATTCTGCCCGAAGGGCGAGCTGGCAAACAGCGTCCGCATTTTCTCTTCCCAGGCCTTGCCGCCATTCGTCGAGAGCACATGGGTCGGCTCGGCACCGAGCTCGAGCAAGAAGGCTGCAAGTCCGTAGCACAGGTCGGGATCGCCGTAGATTGCAAACTTCTTGCCGTGGATGTGGCTGCTGGAATCCGCGATGGCGTCGACCAGCCGCCCACGCTCCTGCTCCAAGGCCTTCGGTATTGGCTTGCCCGTGATACGCGACAAGGCCATCAGGAAATCGTCGGTGGCGCCGACGCCGAGGGGATAGTTGAATGCGAGAATCTTGTGGCCATGATCCTCAACAAACGGCAGCGTTTTCTCCGTGCAATACTGCTGCATAGAGATGGTTGCCTTGGCGTGAACCGCATTCGCCGCGTCGTGCAAGCTGGTGCCACCGCCATACATGCGGAACTCGCCATCGGTCGGCGTGTCGAACACGTCGCTGTTATCGCCGAGAATCGTGTACTCGATCTCCATCAGTTCCAGAATTCGCTTGATCTCGCGAAGGTTGCCGACGGTGTAGCCATCGAAGCCGCCGATGACGTTGATCTTACCATTTTGCTTGCGCTCTAGCTTGGGCGCGCTGCCGGCCTTGCCGTCCCAGAAGTGCTCCAATATGCCTTTGAGTGCATGATCGTAACCGTTGACGTGACTGCCGACAAAAGCTGGCGTATGGGCGAACGGAACGTCGAACTCCGCCGGCACTGAGCCCTTTTCCTTTGCGGTCTTGATGAAGGCGTTGAGATCGTCGCCGATCACCTCGGCCATGCAGGTGGTGGAGACCGCGATCATTTTGGGTTTGTACATGTTGTAAGAGTTGGCAAGCCCGTCGATCATGTTGTTCAGGCCGCCGAACACGGCTGCATCTTCCGTCATCGAGGAGGAGACGCAGGAGCTGGGTTCCTTGAAATGCCGGGACAAATGGCTGCGATAATAGGCCACGCAGCCCTGCGAACCATGCACGAAGGGCAGCGTTCCCTCAAAGCCGGCGGAAACAAACACGGCTCCGAGAGGCTGGCAGGCCTTCGCCGGGTTCACAGTCAAGGCTTCGCGAGCAAAGTTTTTCTCTCGGTATTCAGGTGTCTTGGACCACTCCCGGATGCGCTCGACTTCTGCGGGATCATGCGGGCATTCAAATAGCGCCCTCTTATTGGCCAGCATCTGCTGGTATTCCTGGCCTTTGAACAGCTCAAGATGATCGAGCACGTGTTCGGCGTTCTGCGTCATTGTGGCACTCTTTATCGGCTTCCTGTTTCATCGCCTGTCGCACCAGCTCGCACCGCTTGGGGCGAGCCGTGTCGTTTGCTCATTCCGCCGCCATCAGGGTCGGCTGAGGGGAGTTCGTCCAAGGCGCCTTGGTCATTTTCCAGACCGGCGAATTGATCGCCATGTCCATGTCGCGGGCGAAAATCGCAAATCCGTCATAGCCGTGATACGGGCCCGAATAGTCCCATGAATGCATCTGCCGGAACGGCACGCCCATCTTCTGGAAGACGTATTTCTCCTTGATTCCGGAACCGACAAGATCCGGCTGGATCTTTTCGACAAAGCGCTCGAATTCGTAGCCGGTCACGTCGTCATAGATCAGCGTTCCGTCCTTAACGTAGCGCTGGGCGGTGCGCTGGTAGTCGTCATTGTGACCGAACTCGTAGCCTGTGCCGACGACCTCCATGCCGAGATCTTCATAGGCACCGATCACGTGGCGCGGCCGCAGCCCCCCGACGAAGAGCATCACCGTCTTGCCTTCCAGGCGCGGGCGGTACTTGGCGATCACCGCATCCATCAGCGGCTGATACTTGGCGATGACGCGCTCGGCGCCTTCCTTGATCTTGTCGTCGAAGTACGTTGCGATCTTGCGCAGCGACTCGGCGATCTTCGACGGACCAAAGAAGTTGTATTCGCACCAGGGAATGCCGAACTTCTCCTCCATGTGGCGAGATATGTAGTTCATCGACCGATAACAGTGCAGAATGTTCAGCTTCGCCTTCGGCGTCGCCTCGAGCTCGGCAAGACTTCCGTCACCAGACCACTGCGCAATCACTCGCAGCCCCATTTCTTCCAGGAGAATGCGCGAGGACCAGGCGTCGCCCCCAATGTTGTAGTCGCCGATGATCGCGACATCGTAGGGCGTTGACTCGAAGGACGGGGCCTTATCCGGCGCGATCTTGTCGAATATCCAGTCGCGCACGGCGTCGTTGGCGATGTGGTGACCCAGCGACTGCGACACGCCACGGAATCCCTCGCAGCGCACCGGCACGATGGTCTTACCGTTATATTCCTTGGATTTGGATCTCGACACGGCTTCAATGTCGTCGCCGATCAGACCGATCGGGCATTCCGACTGGATGGTGAGGCCGTGGTTGAGCGGAAACAGCTCGTGGATCTCGTCGATAATCTTGACGAGCTTCTTGTCACCGCCGAAGACGATGTCCTTTTCCTGGAAATCGGAGGTGAACTGCATGGTCACGAAAGTATCGATGCCGGTGGTGCCGACATAGTAGTTGCGCCGAGACCCCCAGGAATACTGGCCACAGCCGACCGGACCATGGCTGAGGTGGACCATGTCCTTGATCGGCCCCCACACCACACCCTTGGAGCCGGCATAGGCGCAGCCACGGATGGTCATCACGCCGGGGATCGATTTGAGATTCGACTTGACGCCACAATCGGATTTTCCGGCCTCATGGACGTTGAGGTGCTTGGCGCGCCGCTTGGCGGTCTTCTCCGGATAGACTTTCAAAACTTCCTGGATGAGCTGTTTATTCCGCGCCTTGATCTCTGCGGCGCTCTGGCTGGTGGCTTGGGTCATACGAAGTTCCTTCGTGTCATCCTCTGCGCTATACAAACCGATACTCGCTCAAGACCCCGAATTTGGCGTCCGTCTCAGGCCGACTGGACTGCCAGCTCGGCGGCGGTTTTGCCCACCTGGTCCTCGTCGACCGCCTTCATGATGCCGTGCTCCATCAGCATGTCCTCAAGTTCGTCCATGCTGATCGGGGTCGGAATGATGCCCTTGCCGCCATTGTTGTGGATTCTCGCCGCGAGATTGCGATAGTGATCCGCCTGCTTGGAGTCGGGGGCATATTCCAGCACCGTCATGCGGCGCAGCTCCGCGTGCTGCACAATATTGTCGCGCGGCACAAAGTAGATCAGCTGGGTTCCGAGCTTCTTGGCAAGTGCTTCCGCCAGCTCCAACTCCTTGTCCGTTTGCCGCTCGTTGCAAATCAGCCCGCCGAGGCGCACGCCGCCGGAACTGGCATACTTCAGAATGCCCTTCGAGATGTTGTTGGCGGCATACATCGCCATCATCTCCCCGGACATCACGATGTAGATCTCTTGTGCCTTGTTCTCCCGGATCGGCATTGCAAACCCGCCGCAGACGACGTCGCCGAGCACGTCGTAGGACACGTAGTCGATGTCCTCATAGGCCCCATTCTCTTCCAGGAAGTTGATCGAGGTGATGACGCCCCGGCCTGCGCACCCCACCCCTGGCTCCGGCCCGCCGGACTCGACGCAGCGGATATCCTTGTAGCCGACCTTCATGACGTCTTCGATCTCGAGGTCCTCAACGCTGCCGGCGTTCGCTGCCAGGCTCAAGATCGTGTCCTGCGCCTTGGCGTGCAGGATCAGTCGGGTCGAGTCCGCCTTGGGATCGCAGCCGACGATCAGGATCTTGTGATCCATCTCCGCAAGCGCTGCGAGCGTGTTCTGAGATGTCGTCGATTTGCCGATACCACCCTTGCCGTAAAACGCAATTTGTCTCAGTGAAGACATTCTATTCTCCCTCCGGCCGATCGACGATCGCCGTCCTGCTCTCTCATGTCCCATCGCCACTTGCCCGGCTCGCATCCTCTCCTGATACGTGGGCTCGACTTGCCAAGTGTTGTGCAACGAGTGTGCCAGCCCAGGCCCGACAGAAAAAACCGCGCAAGTAGAGATAGATACGGGCGCAGATGGAGATTGTCGCAAATGCGACGCGCGGCCAGCATCCGAGTTTGACTTCGAAGTCTCGTGTCAGAAATGAAACAGTGAGTGAGAAGTGATATCGGCCATGCTCCGGCGAGGCTGGATCGATCACGATGTAACGCTCACTCCACGGGCGTCCATCAACTCGTTTCGGT
Organism: Bradyrhizobium centrolobii; assembly: GCF_001641635.1. GTDB lineage: Bacteria > Pseudomonadota > Alphaproteobacteria > Rhizobiales > Xanthobacteraceae > Bradyrhizobium > Bradyrhizobium centrolobii. The sequence goes on along the minus strand of NZ_LUUB01000073.1, from coordinate 16,939 downwards.
TTCTTGCAAAGCAACTTGCCCCGAGTGGAGAAGCTGGCGATCAGTCCTACTGACAAGCGACTCTAGGGCACATCCGATGCCGGCGCTCCGCCTTAGCGCAATCGTCTCTTTTTCTGCGGATGCATCCCGTGGCGTATCGCGAAAGAGACCTATTGGCTTTTTTCAGCACAAGTCGTGGATTTTCGCGACCGGCCTTTCGTAGATCACACGTGCTGTCCGCCATTGATTGGCACTTCCGCACCCGTGATGTAGCTCGCCGCGTTCGAGCAAAGGAAGAGGATAACCTTTGCAACCTCGTCCGGCGTGCCGACACGGTGCAGGGGTATGACCGGCGCCAGTTGAGCCTCGGTTTCTGGCGACAGAATATCGGTCTTGATTTCGCCGGGCGCGATCGCGTTGACGCGAATGCCGAACGGCGCGTAGTCGTGCGCCATCTCGCGCGTTAAGCAGGCAAGCGCGGCCTTGGAGGTCGCATAGGCGGTCCCGGCGAACGGATGCACGCGAGAACCGACAATTGAGGTGACATTGACGATAGAGCCTGACGCCACCTTCAATTCGTCAAACAAACCCTGTGCCAGCAAGATCGGCGCGAGTAGATTGACGTGGAATACCTGCATCCAAGTGTCGACCGGCGTGCTCAGCGAATTCATCCGGCTGCCGTTTGCCGTCTTTGGTGAAATGCCGGCGTTGTTGATCAAGGCATGAAGCGGCTCACCGTCCAGGCGCGCCTTGATCTCGGCGATCAGGCGCGGCAATGCGCGGTGGTCGCTCAGCTCAACCTGGATATGGTTGTCGGTCCCGGAATGCCATGGGCATCGACCGCCATCGAAGGGCTGGCGTGAGCAGGAAATGATCCGCCAACCCGCCTCCGAAAACAGTTTCCCCGTGGCGTGACCGATACCGCGCGAGGCGCCGGTCAAGACAACCGTTTTTACCTCACCATATCGTTGCGCAGGCGACCTGTCGCCGTGAGCCGGACAAAGCGCGAGGGCCGATTGAGAGATCGGACCAGCAATACTGTCGCGATACGGTCGATCGAGAGGCAAGCTAGCTCCTAAACATTATTGATGTGGCGCGACATCCACAGCGGCGCTCTGAGCAAGAACTGGGCCATGAGCAGCGGATCAGAACCTCCGGTCCGACATCGGCCTCGCGGCACCATGGTGGGCTTAAACGAGAGCCACGCTTGCTTTAGCCAAACGCTATCGTCTTCTAGCTGAAAGGAAGCTAGCTTCTAGATCATGAAGGCACGCCGACGGCGCTATTGCGTACGAGACGCGGCTCGCGGAACGAGGCGCGAGCGGACGGGTCGCGTCCAATCCGTGGTCGCAATTCGACAAGGTCCGTGAAGACGTCGGCTTGACGACGCAACTCATCCGCGATCATCGGCGGCTGACTAGCAAGCGTGGAGATTACGGTGACAAGGACGCCCCGTCGCTGCACGGCCTCGAGAAGTGACCGGAAGTTGCCGTCGCCGGAGAACAGAACCATCTCGTCGATGTGTTGAGCGAGATCCATCGCATCGACGGTGAGCTCAATGTCCATGTTGGCTTTAACCTTGCGGCGTCCGCCGACATCGACAAATTCCTTACCTGGCTTGGTGACGACGGTGTAACCGTTGTAGTCGAGCCAGTCGACGAGCGGACGGACCGGCGGGTGCCCCTGATCCTCAATGATCGCCGTATAATAGAACGCACGCAGCAATGAGCCGCGGTCTTTGAATTCGTTGAGCAAGTGCCTGTAGTCGATATCGAATCCGACCGACTTGGCTGCGGCATAGAGATTTGGCCCATCGATAAAGAGTGCGATCTTGCGTTTGGAATAGGACATGCTCTGTTCACCTGCCGCGAAAGTTCCGCGAGTAATTCGATTGTAAGACAAAGCGGCTCCGACCGACCCAACCGTTAGCCGCGAACCAGATCAGCTGCTTGCGAAGGAGCAAGACAACATCATATCTGCTTCTAAGTTCCTCGACTTGAGATAATGCCCCTCTCGGACGGCGTGCCGGGAAGCTCCCAACGCCTTTGAGAGAGCCATTCCGCTGCGTAACCGGATACGTTCTGAGGGAGATCGCCCGCGCCAGCCGAGGTACCCGACGCACCTTGCCAGGTCTTAAAAAGCGCGCCGGGTCCCCCTCTGCACCACCGGTACATCCGTGATGATGCCGAGTTGAATGAAACGAGTAGCGTGGCAAAACTTAGGCCAACAAACCCACTCTGCAAGCGGCAGCGAATATCTTTCTCGGAATCTCGCAAACCTATTGAACCTGACGTTGCGTCACATTGTACTTTGCCAAACTGCCCTTTCGTGGTGACGAAAAGTCGTCGTCCATGACGGCGACGCAAGCCGTTTGAGGACACGCTGACGCTGAACCAAACCGAGATCTCCACACTCGCTTCTTCGGCGGCAGCCTTCTTCATCGTCCATCGTACTCAGCCCAACAGTCCGCGGTTTCATAAACTCGAACGGACGACATTCGAGGTAACCCGTCGTTCAGTCTCTCCCAGATCCACTCCGCAATCCTTTCTGCCGTCGGGTTCTCCAAACCCTGAACTTCGTTCAGATAGCGGTGATCAAGTGTCGTCATGATTCCAACAATGGATTCGTCGATGGCGGAAAAGTCGGCGACGATTCCATTGACCGGATCCACGGGCCCCTCAAGATAAACTTCGACTCTATAGGAATGTCCGTGCACGCGGCTACACCCATGCGTCGACGGCACATTCGGGAGCCGGTGAGCGGCTCTAAACTTGAACGCTTGTGATATCTTCATGGCAGGCCCCATGTTGGATCGCATCAATAGGATTGAGCTGAACCAATCAGCTGTTTGGCGCGGATCTGAACAAGACGCCAATTTCGACGGACTGCGTGAACGGTTGAGCCCGTCGTATATCGGGTCGTCCGGAACCTTGCTCCGATCGGCGTTCGCGAACCGAACTTGAGTTCTTCGCTTTCGCGCGGCGTTGACTGCTCTTCGATCCAGTCGAAGACCACAATTCGCTTGGACACCCGCCACTCGTCGCCGCGCTTCTCGAAACGGTCACAATATCGCCCTGCGATCAGAAGCTGCTCGACAACGTCATCTGGCATCGGAAGTCGCTGAAAGGCCATGAAATAAGTCTCTGCAGCCGCGTGATCCGAAACGAGAAATTCAATCAGGCTGTTGCCGACCATGTGGAAGCTGCGGCCGTTCGTTCTGAAAATCTCGCGTGCCCACTCAAAGAAGCCTTGTACCGGCCGGCATAGATACCATGCTGATCCGTTGCATCCCGCCAGTAGGTGCTCCGCAGGGTAGCCTCGTCGGCCCGGTCGATGCCCCCGCAATAGCGGTAGATGCAATCGCGAATCGCTTCTCTATCGAGGAGTTCGGACAAATCCCGAGGTTGCATCCACCAATTACCTTAAGCTGATCAGAGGCCGTCGCCTCGAGCCGCGAGCGGCGCCTCAAATGGCCTTTTGGCTACAGCAATCGGCGTGCCAAAAGCCGGTTTGTGCGACTTGGAGCGCAGAAGGCAAAGGCCACATTTCGTGTTGGAGTGACAATCCATTCAATCCTCGCGTCGTGCTTCGGACATGGATGTCGCAAAATGGACACGGCGGAATGCCACGCGATTGCGTCGTGCTGCGCGCTTGCGCTTACGCCGGGACCGATGCGATGCGCCGCTCCCCTACTCCGGCTCATGCCGTCGTCTGTGGCGGTATGAAAGGATGTCAGGATGTAACGTTTGGGACGCTCCGGCTAGACTGGAGGACTGACTTGGCTCGGATCCAACACTGTAGCTATTGATGGAATTTCATTTCGGCTCGGACCGTCAGAAGTCGAGTGTCGGTTCGAGGCGTCCGACAAATCAGTCCTGCAGCTAACCAGAAGGAGATTGCGCTGCTTATACGATTCTTGTCGATTCCCGCCGCCGTCCTGGCCGGATGCTTCGGCCTTCAGGCACGCGCCGAGCCACTTCTGGTCTCTCAATCCGGCGGCAGAGCCTACCGCTCCGTACAGGAGGCCATAGACGCCTTACCAGCGCTGGGCGGCGATATCCTGATAGCGCCGGGCATCTATCGTGAGAAGATCAAGGTGTTCAAACCCGGCGTTCATCTGCGGGGCACTGGAAAGAGGCCGAACGATACAATTTTACTCTATGGCGACGGTGCCATCAAAGTGGGAGGAACCTCGCATTCCGCGACCTTGGAATCGTCTGGAGACGACTTTCGGCTCGACAATCTGAGCATCCAAAACGATTACTCGCAAAATCCCGACAATCCGCCGTCGCAGGCCGTGGCATTGTCGCTTGTCGGAGACAGGAACGTTATCACTCGCGTCCGCCTGCTGGGCGCACAGGACACGCTGTTTGCAGGTAGCAAGTCGAAGGGCAAAATGTCGCGGCAATACTTCTCGGACTGCTACATCGAGGGACACGTGGACTTCGTATTCGGCAATGCCAGGGCCTATTTTGATCACTGTGAGTTGCACGGCATTGCTAATCACGCCGTCGTCTACACTGCTCAAAGCAAGGACGCGCCGGATCAGGACAGTGCCTATGTCTTCGATCATTGCATCCTGACGGCTGATCCTCGTGCACACGAAATTGTGCTCGGTCGCCCCTGGCGCCCTTACGCAACGGTGATTTTCCTCTTCACCAAGATGGATGCGCCGGTGATCGCAGAAGGCTGGAGCGAGTGGGATCGCGACAAGACCGAGAGACTGAAGACAGCCTTTTATGCCGAATACAAATCGACGGGTATCGGGGCCACTCCCGGACGACGCGAGCCTTACTCCCATCAGCTGACAGACAGCGAAGCCGGAGGATGGTCGCTAAGGGCATTTTTCGGCAACGACACCGCCTGGCTTCCAGCCGGCAATCAAGATATGAAATAGGAGCAGCCATGGCGTCTTGGACCGCTTGCCGCCGCTTTGGTCTCACGACGACCGGTCCAAGGAAAGATGTCAGCGAAATGCCTTGGCGCATCCGACCCACGAGCCGGAGGCCGGCGCGCCAGCTGCCCCCTGCAAAGGCGGCCAAATGCCGGAAGCCGCCACATCGGCATTCTCCACCTGCCAGGTTGCGCGATCGGAAAATCGCACGTCGTCAAGCAGGAGCTTCAGAGCGTGCCCCTGGTCCAGTCCGCGCATGACCAATGCGCCATCACCGCCGCGCACACGACGCAGAGCGATCTGGCGGTACACCGGAATTTTGTCGCCGCGCGCGCGAGCATCGTAGCGTGTATCGAAATAGATCGGCCAACGGTTACCACGCAGGCAGACATTCTCATAACTTACCCTCTCCACGGGGCCGCCCCGGCTGACGTCGCTTTTGATGCGCAAGCCCCAGGTCGTGCCGTCCAGGGCGAGATCGCGCACCAATATGTCGCTGACCCCAGAGTTCACCTCACTTCCGATCGACATGCCGTGTCCCCAACCGAAGTAATTATTGACGATCGAGATATGGCGGCTAGGGCCGTTGTTGCCGGCTTTGATGGCCACATTATCATCGCCGGTGCGGATAGAGCTGTGGGTGATGGTCACATCCTCGCTTGCGCCCGGATCGATCCCATCGGTGTTGCGGGCGTCGGCCGGGGCATCGATGGTGACGCCCCAGAACGTCGCACCTTCGACCCGGTTCATCGCCACGTGGAAGTTCGCCGCATTGCGCAAGGTGATGCGGTGGAAGGCAATGTCTTGTGCATGATCGATCTGTATGAGGCGCGGGACGTTCTGATTGCCGCCCTCGCTTTGCGCGCGCCGCGCCAGCTGCCACCAAGTCTCTTTGGTGCCAGTCATGACCGCACCGCCCTGGCCATCGATGGAGCCCTCCCCCATGACGCCGCCGCCGCGCGTCTTCGAAAAGCTGATGAACGGGCGACAGCCGTCTCCTCTGCGATCGATGCGACCGCAGCTTCTTGGGCCCTTGTCATAGAGGGTCGGGTCGGCGATCGCAAAAAGTGTCGCGCCGCGCTCGATCCAGAGCGTTACGCCGGATTTCATCTCAAGAGGGCCTGCGAGAAAGGCCCCGCCTGACAAATAGACAGCTGCGCCGGCGCGACAGTGGGCAATGGCCTCTTGTAGCCTGGCCGTCTCGTTCGTGCTGGAGGGCACCAGGCGGGCGCAGACGTCTGTGGGCGCAACGGGTTGGACGACGTGGCGGCGATCTTGCGCCTGGGCGACGGCGTAAAGAGCCAGCACGATAACGGCGGACAGCAATGGCGGGTAGCGGAGGGCATTTCTCATCGATAGCGCCATATGTCTTGCTCACCTCGCTTGGAGTGGCTGATCAATCGTGAAGCGGAGCGCCGCAGCTCGTCTGATCCGGAGGCACAGCGCCAGGTGCTCGAACTAGCTCGGAGACGACCTATTCGACGGTCACCGATTTCGCCAGATTGCGCGGCTGGTCGACATCCGTGCCGATCATCACCGCAGCATGATAGGCCAAAAGCTGGACCGGGATGGCATAGACCATCGGTGCAAACGTGGCAGCCATATCCGGGAGCACGATGGTGGCGAGCGTGTGTGCTATTGCTTCCGAGGCACCCTTCGCATCCGTCATGAGGATGATGTTGCCGCCACGTGCTGCGACTTCCTGCATGTTCGAGACAGTCTTATGGAATACCTGATCATACGGCGCAATCGCCACCACCGGCATGTTCTCGCCAATGAGGGCAATCGGTCCGTGCTTAAGCTCGCCGGCGGCGTAGCCTTCCGCGTGGATGTAGGAGATTTCCTTCAGTTTCAGCGCGCCTTCGAGCGCCAGCGGGAACGAAGTGCCGCGGCCAAGGTAGAGCACGTCGCGCGATTTGGCGATCTCGCGTGCGACCTTTTCGATCTGGGGCTCGCTCCCAAGCGCGGCGGCAATCAGCCTTGGGATCTCCAACAATTCCCGCACGAGCCGGATCTCATCTGACTCGGACAGCTCGCCGCGAGCCTTTCCCGCCGCCACGGCGAGCGCTGCCAGCACCATGAGCTGGCCTGTAAATGCTTTGGTCGAGGCGACTCCGATCTCCGGACCGGCGAACGTCTGCAGCACGGTCTCGCTCTCGCGCGCAATGCTCGAGGTCGGCACGTTGACGACCGAGAGCGTGTGCACCTGTTGTGTTTTGGCATAGCGCAGCGCCGCGAGCGTATCGGCCGTCTCGCCCGATTGTGAGATGAAGATTGCGAGATCGCCCTTTCGCAGAAGCGGCTCGCGATAGCGGAACTCTGAGGCGACGTCGAGTTCGACCGACATACGGGCGAGCTGCTCGAACCAATATTTGGCAATAGAGCCGGCATAGCTTGCGGTGCCGCAAGCCGTGATCGAGATCCGCTGAATGTCCGAAAAGTGAAAGGGCAGTTCTTGCGACAGCTTAATGCGCTCGGCCGTCACGTCGACATAGCGCGCTAGCGTGCGGCCCATCACCTCCGGCTGCTCATGAATTTCCTTGGCCATGAAGTGGCGGTAGTTCGCCTTGTCTACCGGGAACGGCGATATGTCGGATTTCAGCACCTCGCGGCGGGCAAGCCTATCTTGCGCGTCATAAATCACGCTCTCGTTCCGCGTCAGCACGGCCCAGTCGCCTTCTTCAAGATAGCAGATGTCTTCGGTGAGCTGCGCGAGCGCCATGGCGTCCGAGCCCAGATACATCTCGCCGCGGCCATATCCGATCGCGAGCGGCGAGCCCTTGCGGGCGCCGATCATGAGATCATCATGGCCCTTGAACAAGAAGACGAGCGCAAAGGTGCCCTGTAGCCTCGGCAAGGATGCCTTCACCGCCTCTTGTGGCGAATAACCCCGTTTCAGATAGAATTCGACAAGCTGCGCAACCGCCTCGGTATCGGTTTCGGAGACGAATCTGGCGCCTTCGGCTTCGAGCTCGGCACGCAGCTCGCGGAAGTTTTCGATGATGCCGTTATGGACCACGGCAACATTCGCGGTTATTTGGGGATGCGCGTTGCTTTCCGTCGGTCTGCCATGTGTAGCCCACCTGGTGTGGCCGATCCCGGTGTGTCCGCCCACCGGCCCCTCTCGCAAACAGTGCTCGAGATTGTTCAGCTTGCCTACGGAACGCCGGCAGGTAAGGGCTCCGTGCTCCAGCGTCGCAATACCTGCAGAATCATAGCCGCGATATGCGAGCCGTCTGAGTGAATCGATCAAACGATCCACAACCGGTTCGCGGCCCACAATACCAATAATGCCACACACGACGGTAACGAACTCCAGCTCGAATCATCTTCAAAAACGGCAAGCGTCACTCACGAAATTCACGCGTCAGGACCAGCTGTCAGTCCTGCAGAACGGCAATAAGGTACGACCGCCCGCCGCTGTCAGCCCCAACAGCTTTGAGCAATCGTGCGCAAGCTACTTCCTCAAGAGTTCTGCGGTCATCAGCTGCCCCACCCGCAGCGCAGCTCTGGCAAATGAGATCGAGTACCAGCAGGACGCAGCCACCAAGGACGTGAAAGCTCTCACATGGGCCGAATAGTCGAGCGCTCCGCCACTCTCGGATCCTGTCATAAGTCGCCACGGCATAAACAGGCGCCTCGTCTGCTCGTGAAGATAACAATCGTAATCGCAGTAAGGCTGCCCGCGTAGACATATCGCGTACGTAGCCTCCTTCGAGGGGGCGGTGACACTCCGCGCAGAGGGAGACTCCGTACGGCATCCTACGATTCACTAATATGCACTTCATGATTGCCGGCCAGTTCTGCACCAGATCGATTCCTGATGCTCTGCTCCGATTCTCGGTCGCAGGGCAAAGCTGCGCATCACAGACGCTCTTGCCTCGCACTGGTCTTCTCCGCATCTAGCTGTGCCGCAGATAAGCCCCTTGAGTCGGCTGAGAGCTGGCGCGAGGATCTTGCCACCGCATCAGAATGGCTCGAGCGCGTAAGAAGGACCTCTCTCGCACTCAAGGAGGCCGGTCCCCTCATCTCCGTCAATCGGTTTGACGACGTGCGGAGATGCGAGCCCTTGGCCCGGCTGAAAAGCTCCTGGCGTTTGCGTCGGCTCGTTACGAGGAGGACGCAGGTTCAGTTGCTCGGAGGGCGCGAGCCTCGCACCAAAGAGCCATGCAAGGTTCGCCGACCACCAGATTTCCGGACGGATTGCGGTGTGGGATCGGGGCCATCCAGCTTGCCAATACGGGAAGAATGCTAGGCGAAGTCGCCATATGCCTCGTTCGACAGTCCGCACACAGGCCAGAATTGCGCGAAACGGAGGCGCCAGAATTGTCAATCATTGAAACGAGCTCAACTAGTCAGACCGATGGCTCTATATTGGTCAGCCTCCACAATCAGTAAAATCAATTGTTTTGATACGATCCATCCATCCTAGATATGTATTCTTGCAGTCGGCTTCGCCCACAGCCACCGGGCGAGGCTTTCAGCCTCCCCGCGCACCCACAAATTGGCGAATCGGGTCGCGCATCCGGTGCCAAGCTCGTCCGGCCTCACCTCTCATCGCTCTCCCGCTCATAAGCGGCGTTGACGTCCTCACACAGCTCGTTAAGGTATCGTTTCCAGCCGGCCGGCCCCGCGCGTCCGATGGTGGCATCGATCGCTGACAAATCGATTGCACGGAGAATGCGCCTGAATACATCATGATCGGATATAGCGCGACGATCTGGGTGGGAAGAGTGCGACAATCAATGGTTCTTCCGCATATTTGATGCAAGTTGGCGGATTCACGGAAGGCACGAATAAGGCCATAAGGTCAGAATCGCAGTCGATGCCCGTGATTCGCCCTTGTTCCATGCCTTATGCTCGCTGGTCTCCCCCGAGCTTTCGATTGTCCAGATCCTTCCCCAGGCCGATAAGGTGATGCTCGTGGCTCGGACGAAGTCAGCGGTCTCGTTCTGTCCTTGCTGCGGCTGCCGGACGGGCCGCGTCCACAGCCATTACGTACGACGCTTAACTGATCTGCCGTGGCAAGAGCGGATTGTCGAGATCCGGCTTAACGCGCGACGCTTTCGATGCGCGAATTCGCAGTGCCCGCGCCAGATATTTACTGAGCGGTTGCCGGAAACCGCGCGACCGAAAGCGAGACGAACGTCCCGTCTCCGCGACAGGCAACTGGCGATCGGTTTCGCGGTCGGCGGCGAGCCGGGCGCACGTCTGTCGCACAGACTTGGCATGCCGACCAGCGGAGACACGCTGCTACGGATGATCCGCGCAGCCGAATTCAAGCCGCTAGAGCCGCCGCGTGTGATCGGCATCGATGACTGGGCCTGGCGCAAGGGGCAACGCTACGGCACCATCATCTGCGATCTGGAGCGCAATCGCGTCATCGATCTTTTGCCGAATCGGAATGCCAATGCGGTCGCGTCCTGGCTGGGATGCGCGCGCTGCGTCCTCGTCGATCCTTTCCGAGATTATCTGGAAAAGCGCTGGGAGGAAGGTGAACGCCGCGGGCAGCAATTGTGGACCGAAATCAAGCGCCGCGGTTTTGAAGGCAGCAAAACCATCATCTCCCGATGGACTGCTGCCCGCAAGCAACGCTCATCGACGGCTGCGTCAAATGTGCGGTGGCGACCGCCCTCGCGCCGCAACTGTGCGCGGCTCCTGAGCAAAGAGCCTCGATCGCTCGATCAGCAGACCGAGCGGTTCCGATGGCGTTGCATGAGGGGCAGGCCGGCCTGCTGATAGATGTCCTTGTCGGCTTGGCGCAGGAGCTTCCATTTCCAAGGCAGCACCCGCACCACCGATCTCGTGCAAAAGCTCCAGGTGGCTCGCCGCGAGCTCAACCTCGAGGCCGCGATCAACCGCCTGGATCGCTTCGATCTCCTCATCCTTGACGACCTTGCCTACGTCACCAAGGACCAGGCCGAGACTAGCGTGCTGTTCGAACTCATCAGCGCGCGCTACGAGCGGCGCTCGATGCTGATCACCGCCAATCAGCCGTTCGGCGAATGGAACAAGGTCTTCCCGGACCCCGCCATGACGCTCGCCGCCATCGATCGTCTCGTTCACCACGCCACCATCGTGGAGATGAACGTCGAGAGCTATCGCAGGCGCACCGCGCTCGATCGAAAACGCGGTCCGGGACGGCCGCCCGCGCACGCGACACCCAAAACCGTCGCTGATTGACGCTCCGCGACAATCAGAGTTCAACAAAACTCTTGCGCGCGACAATCTGCGCGGCAATCATCACCTCGCCGCGACACTGACTCGCCATCCAGATTGGGGTCTTCCGCATATTTGGTGCAGGTCTCCTCTTTGCGCTTCATAGTGGCGCACGCCGCGCTCTTTCAACCCTTGTCGAACAGATCGAAGACCTTGAGCTCAAGATTGAAAGCTCCGAGAAGGTGATCCTCGCAACCGCGCGCGATAACGAGGTTTGTCGCCGTCTTATGAAAGTGGCCGGCATCGGTCCATTCGCTGCCACCGCCCTGGCGGCGGCCGTCGATCATCCACAACAGTTCGCTTCGGCCAGGCATTTTGCGGCCTGGCTTGGGTTGGTACCGAAGCAGCACTCGACGGGGGGAAGGAGCGTTTGGGCGGCATCAGTAAGCGGGGCGACGGATATATTCGCAAATTGTTGATACATGGCGCCAGAGCAGCCGTTCATCGCGTCCGTATCCATCAGGTGACAAATACCTGGATAACAGAGTTGTTGGACAGGCGTCCCTTCAACGTGGTGACGGTGGCCCTTGCTCACAAAACTGCCCGGATCGCTTGGGCGATCATGGCTAATGGTGAAGAATACCCCTCTCCAGTGTGAGTCGAGCATGGTTCCGTTTGCGAGGGCAATAGCAGAGTGATGGCAACCGGTCGGACCGGGGTCGGCTAAGCCCGTTGGACCTATCGAGCATCGAGCTCGCCAACGTAATTGGGCGCCGATCCGCGGATCTCATCAAGGCTCGTGGCAATGCCATAAAGCCGGATAGATAGCTGCAAACGATCGTTAGCCGTAACAAAGCAAATGTTCTTGCAAAGCGGGGACCGTCCATAGATAGGTCCAGAGCCGACCGGTCCGGGTCTTGCCCTTGGCCAGGACCGGCACCGTGGTGTCGTCAGCGTGGATGCGCTCAGCAGCGAAGACATGGTTCCGGATCGCCTCGACCAGCGGCATCAGGGTTGCCGCGGCCGCGCCCACCCAGTCGGCGAGCGTCGAGACATCGAGGTCGATGCCTTCGTGGCTGGTAGACATCGCTCTGACGATTGAGCGGCAGGTGCAGGCCGTATTTGGCGAACAGGATGTGAGCGAGGAGCGTGGCTCCCGCACGTCCACGCGCGATCGGGTGTGAGGAGGGGGCCGGCGGTTGCGTGATCGCTTCGCAGGCCCTGCAGACGAACTTCTCGCGCACATGCTGGATCACTTTCCACTGCCGTGGAATGAGCTCCAGCGTCTCAGTCACGTCCAGATCGGCGAGCTGCAACTCGAGCTGATCCAACAACGCTCCGCGCTCCGAGGATTGCCCGAACTGCTCGTGCCGCAGCTTCTTGATCGTGAGCTTGAGCTTCTCGATCAGCAATGTCCGCGCCTGGGCCTCCGCTTCCGCGGCTAACCGGGCCGCACGCTCGGCACGCAGCATTGCCTTCAGCGTCGTTATATCGCGTCTCAACCACTTCGATCCGCCCGACTTGGGCGCTGACCTTATCACTGTCCATAAGGACAGTTCTCAATACCGCGCCTCACCTGACAAGGCGGCCTTCACCGGCTTTCAATTACCCACAATTTCTGGCCCGACCGCGGCGCCCAACGCGATGTCGGTCAGGCGAGATAGGCCGCGCCACATGACGGTGTTGCCGGGTGGGGGGTCGTTGGCGCGGGCGAGATAGCCACCGAGCCTGGCAATCTTGTTCAGATAATGCGAGAGCGTTTTTCTTCGAGCTCGGGGCCTGTCGTTCACAAGGCGGTCGAGCACAGTAATTGCGGTCGCAGTCAATGCGAGAGTCGGCTGTGCGTTGGGGGCTGAACGATTGAGCATCGTCATCCAGAAGACGCGCCAGCTCAGAATGCAAAAGACGGAGATCAAGTTGGCGAGGCGCTGGGCGGTCCTGAGCTTCGATTCCTCCGCCTTGCAACCCGATTTGAGGATCTTGTGGAACACCTCGATCTTCCATCTCAAAGCATACCATTCGAGCTTCTCGATGGCGTCCCCGCGAGAGCAAACAGGCAGATCGGTAATCAATTTCCACTCGATCTTCTTTCGGTTCTTCGGCGTGCCGCGCTCTTCGGCATGGATTACCGTCAAGGTTAGCGTGGGATAGCGCCTTTGCTTACCGATCGGCGGCTGGACGCGAAGCTTGCGATACCTGATCTCGAGAACGGCTTGATCCGGATTGCCGTTGTTGTCTCTGAGATCGATGCGATGCACGCCTTTGACCGCGACTTCTTCCATTTCGTCAGCGATCGTGTGATCGCCGTCTCCAGCCAAGCGATCGACGCAGGTCCTGATCAGGAAATGCGTTCCGGCTTCGCGAGCGGCGCAGAAAAGCTCGTAGATATCGCTCTCGCGATCGCCGATGTGGACGCATCGTCCCGCGTCACCGAGACGCTCGGTGGATTGTTGGACATTCTCCAACCACCGGATGCTTTCCTTCTTCTCAATGGGAACACGCGTTGGATTGATCTTCTTCTTTAGCGCCGCGGTTCCTTTGAATTTCTTCCGGGTCCAGAATTTGACGGCCGCCAGCCCGAGCGGCAGCCCCTCGATCGTCACCGCAAGGCTCGAGTGCATCAGGATGCCGCAAACCGTGTGCGATCTTAGACGCCCGCCTTGTCGCGCCCGCTGTTTATGCTCTTGGTTATCCCGATCGCTTCCGTGTTCTCTCTTTGATAGGTGAACTCCGTCGTGTCATGGAGTACAAGAATGGGACCATCGGCGGCGACCGTGCGGTCACGCGTCGATCGAAAGTGACCACCCAGGATTTCCGCCTCGCTAACTCGGTCATTTGAGAAAAGCGATAGGCCGCCTTGGTGTTAGCCCAATCCTGGCAGACCAACGGGATGCTTTGGCCCATGGCGCCACCGATCTGCGCTACCAGTTTGCGGAGCCGCTTGTTCAGGCGCTCGTCTGCAAGGCTACAGCCTGCGAGCTCCCGATCAAACCATGCGTCTGCTTCTCCGTCCATTGGCACCGCCCCCGCGAATCGGTGCCAGACAAGGAATCACGGTCGATTCCTGCGATGAAACAGCTTATGCGCTCCCCTCAGCCTACTCGGCCAAATGTGGGTAATTGAAAGCTTCACCGGACGCATACGGCGCAAGGAGGCGGTCGAGAACATTATTCCGGCCCGCGAGCCGATCAAGCAACCGCTGGTGCTGAGTGCGGAGGAAGTCGCCCGTTTCCTGGAGGCTGTACCGGCCCTGCGCGACCGCGTTACGCTGGTGACGGCCTATGCTGCCGGGTTACGGGTCGGCGAGGTCAGCCGCCTGAAGCCCAGCGCCATCGACAGCAAGCGCATGCTGATCCTGATCACCGCTAGCAAGGGCGGCAAGGATCGTTACGTGATGCTGTCGCCGCGGCTGCTCAGCATCCTGCGATCCTACTGGTGTCTGACCAAACCGCGCCACTGGCTGTTTCCGGGGCGCAATCCAGACGATCCGGTGAGCGTCGCCACGCTGCAAGAGGCTTGCCGCAAAGCTCGTCAACATGCCGCCCTCGATAAGCAGGTGACTGCGCATGTTCTGCGGCACAGCTTTGCTACACGCCTTTACGGGCGCGGTACCGACATCCAGCTCACCCAAGTCCTTCTTGGCCATGCGCCACTGCCATCGACGGAGCGCTACACGCAAGTCGCAACCAATCTGATCGCACGGGCCAGAAGCCCGCTCGGCGATCTCGACGCGCGATTGAGATCTCGGCCGAGCGCAGCATCAAGCCGATAGGCCTGGGAAAGAAGAATTACTTGTTCGCCGGCAGTGAAGGCGCCGAGACATGGGCGATAGTGCCGGGTTTTTGACATTCGAAGCCGTGATAACCTATCCGTTCCACCCGCTGGCTGGCCAGGATGGTCCTGGTGACCGGCGACCATGAGCACGACGGTGTTCATTATTGCCTGATTCGGAAACCGCATGGCGGCTCCTTCCAGGTGCCAGGCTGGATGTTCGATCCGTCGGCATGTTCGACAGAGATTGTAACGAGTCCCCGCCTTCCCGTCAGCCAACTCCTTCAATTGCGTAATCTGGTTGATCATCTCGTACCCTGTCGTCCGGAGGAAGAAAGCCCCGGAGGATAAGGCAGTGTCGTACGCAAATGGATCTGTTCCTTCCCCTAACCCAGCCCAGCGACATGATTGGCACCAAACACCAGAAGGCGTCGGCCCTTCTGCGAGCATTGCTGATGGAAGCAGCGACGAAGCCGGCTAACGAGCCTACAGCCAACGGCAAAAAGGGAGCAGGCAATGAATAAGATTACCCCCGCGCACCTGGTACGCGCCGCTTTCGTGTATATCCGCCAATCCACAGCGTATCAGGTCGTCAACAATCTCGAGAGCCAACGACGCCGGTATGGCTTGGTCGAGCGTGCGCGGCAGCGCGCCTCTCTCCCAGATCGTCGCGCTACACACGGCCTCGTGCTCCGTCAAAATCCAGATGATCTGCTCTTCCGAAACGCAGCTGCGCTTCATCCTCTCTGTCCTCGTCTTTTGCCAGAGCGAACTTCAACCTGGATTAAGCCCGCGGAGCAAGGTCAGCATGCATCGTCCTCATTCGGCGAGGACGGTTGGCTTTTGGAGATGTGAGATGGTCTCGGTTGTCTGAACAGCAATTCCGCGTCGATAAGTGGAGCTTCTGCCAGAGTTAGGCTGCCGCGCGGAACGGCAGCGGGTTGAAGTAAGCTTGATCCGGGGTGCCGCGGTCAAGGCTCGAGTGGGGGCGCCGGCCATTGTAAAAGTCGAGGTATCGGCCGATCGAGGCGCGGGCGTCGGACACGGTGTCGTAGGCGCGCAGATAGGCCTCCTCATATTTGACACTGCGCCACAGCCGCTCGACGAACACATTGTCGCGCCAGGCGCCCCGGCCGTCCATGCTGATGGCGATGCCCTGACTGGCGAGCACGCCGGTGAACGCGGCGCCCGTGAACTGCGAGCCTTGGTCGGTGTTGAAGATTTCCGGCTTGCCGTGGCAAGCAAGAGCATCCTCCAGCGTCTCGACGCAGAATGCGGCTTCCATCGTGATCGAGACGCGCCACGACAGCACCCTGCGGCTGAACCAGTCAAGCACCACCGCGAGATAGACGAAGCCGCGCGCCATCGGGATGTAGGTGATGTCCATTGCCCAGACCTGGTTCGGTCGTGTGATCTCGATCCCGCGCAGCAGATACGGATAGATCTTGTGCCCGGGTTCGGGTTTGGTGGTGCGCGGACGGCGGTAGAGCGCCTCTATCCCCATCCGCCGCATCAGCGTTTTGACATGCCGGCGGCCGATCTTGCACCCCTCGGCAGCCAGCAGGTCTCGCAACATTCGCGAACCGGCGAAAGGAAACTCCAGGTGCAGCCGGTCGAGCCGGCGCATGATCGCGAGGTCGGCGG
Source organism: Bradyrhizobium centrolobii (assembly GCF_001641635.1). GTDB lineage: Bacteria > Pseudomonadota > Alphaproteobacteria > Rhizobiales > Xanthobacteraceae > Bradyrhizobium > Bradyrhizobium centrolobii. Next base: position 492 of record NZ_LUUB01000073.1, on the reverse strand, counting down.
GCGACACCGGACGTGGTAGATAATAGACACTGCCACGGCTGATCTTCAAAACTTCCGCCTGTTTCGTGATCGGCAGGCCGTGCTCACGGTCGATCATCGCTTTGCGCTCAGCAGACCGGCTTTGCTGAGCGCGCCTTCTAAAAAATCGTTCTCCAGCGTCAGCTCCCCGATCTTGGCGTGCAGCGTTTTCACGTCCACCGCCGGCTCGCTCGTTCTGTTGCCACCGCCAGCACCAAATACCTCGGCCGCCGCTTCCTGAAGCTGGGACTTCCACTGCGTGATCTGGTTCGGGTGCACGTCGAAATGCTCAGCCAGCTGGGCCAGCGTCATCTCGCCCTTGATTGCGGCTAACGCTACCTTGGCCTTGAATGCCGGTGCGTGGTGCCGGCGGGCTCGTCTGCTCATCGTCTCTCCTGATTCGCGGGACAATCTTGCCCGCCGTCAGGCAGAAACTCCACTTATCGCCCTGTCCAGATTTCCGGAGCCAGCTCT
>NZ_LUUB01000072.1 GCF_001641635.1 Bradyrhizobium centrolobii | reverse complement strand
TGTGCGGACCGGGGACATGGGTAACACCGTTCGGAGACATGGGTAACACATTCATTTTGCATCACCTCGAAGATCGATGGATGCGATTTGATGGGCTCCGAAGTAGACGCCGAACTGACCATCCGTGGCGAGTGGCCTGATGGCCAGAAGCTCGCCCCGGAAGGCCTCCGGAACGCGCCAGCGCTGCTTGCCGAAGCGTAAGTTGGCCTTGAGCTGACTGGCCCTGCGCACGATTGCTCCTTCCTCGTACTCGGGCTCGGGCAGCTTGCTTGGCAATGAACGGGAGCTTGGCCGATACCGGTTCGCCGGGACGTCGTAGTCCAATGATTGGTGGGGCCGCTCGGTATTGTAGACGTGCCGCCAGCGGTCGAATGCCTTCTGCAAGTCGCGCGTGGTTCTGAACGTTGTCATGGACAGGACTTCGGTCTTCAGCGTGCGGTGGAAGCGCTCATTCTTTCCCTTGGTCTGAGGATGATAGGGGCGGGCATAGATGACGTCGACGCCCAGCTTGAGCAGCCAGACACGAAGTTTGGTCCATCGAACTTCGGAGCACGTGCCCCAGGGCACACCGTTATCGACCAGGAACGCATTGGGCAGGCCGTAGCGGCGAAACGTCCGTTCGAGATGCTGCTGGACCGTCTCACTTTGCTCGTTGGTGCAGGCCTGCAGGCACAAGGCATAACGGGAATGGTCGTCAACCATGGTGAGCGGGTGACACATCTGCCGGTCGCCCAGAGGGAAGCGTCCCTTGAAGTCCATCTGCCAGACGTCGTTAGGAGCCGGGTGTTCGAAGCGGATGTATTGCGCCGGCTGTGCAGGCGGCGGGACGCGCTCATGCCGGGCTAGAATCGCGTGGACCGTCGAGGCCGCAGGCACGCTCTTCTGCCGATCCTCCAGGCGACGGCGAATCTTGCGGGCGCCCCATGTCGGATGCGCGTCTCGTACCTCCAAGACGGCCGCTTCGATCGCCTCCGCGCTTCGCGCCGGAGAGACATGCGGCCGCCGCGACTGGTCCTGAGCCCAATCCTTCTCGACGGCCTCTGCCGCGGTCGCCCTAGCCAGCCACTTGTACGCGGTCCTCGGACTGATCCCGAAGCGACGGCACAGCTCCCGCCGGTTCACGTCCGCCTGCCGGAACAATCGAACGAACTCTTTCCTCTGGTCCATGAGTGACACCTCGCGCCACGGCATGTCGGCCCTCCCAAGCCTTCCATGCCGTCGATGTGTTACCCATGTCTCCGAACGGTGTTACCCATGTCCCCGGTCCGCACACTTTGTCCCGGCCATCCACATTCTTGGCCAAGGCGACGGAGCAAGGGCGTGGATCACGTGGACAAGCCCTGTAATGACGAAATAACTGGCACCGTCGCTAAACAACAAAGAAAACCAACAAATGAGCGAAACGTCCCAATTCCACGGCATCGTCTCCGGCGAGCGCCTCCGTTCCCATGCCGATGTCGCCAATCGCGCCGATCGCATCGCGAGCGGCCTTGCCACGATCGGTGTCAGGCAGGGCGATTGCGTCTGCATGCTCATGCGCAACGACATCGCCTTCCTGGAGGCCGCCTACGCGGCGATGCGCCTGGGCGCCTATGGCGTGCCGATCAACTGGCACTTCAAGCCGGAGGAGATCAACTACATCCTGAAGGACTCCGGCACTGCCGTCCTGATTGCGCATGCCGACATGCTGCACTCCTTGCGCGATGCGATCCCCAAGGGCGTCACGGTGCTCAGCGTGCCGACGCCGCCGGAGATCCTCGTCACCTACAAGATCGATCGGGATCATCTGACGACACCGGACTTCGCGATCGATTTCGAGTCATGGCTCGCGCAATTCCAGCCCTATGACGGCCCGGTCGTGCCGCAGCCCATGAACATGATCTACACGTCAGGCACGACCGGTCATCCCAAGGGTGTGCGGCGCAGTGCGCCGACGCCGGAGCAGGTCGCTGCCGGCGAGCGCATGCGTGCGTTGATCTACGGGCTGAAGCCCGGCGCCCGCGCGCTGCTGCCGGGGCCGCTCTATCACTCCGCGCCGAACTCGTTCGGCATCCGCGCAGGGCGCCTCGGCGGCGCGCTGGTGCTGATGCCGCGATTCGAGGCGGAAGAGTTTCTGGAGCTGATCGAGCGCTTTGAGATCGATACCATCTTCATGGTGCCGACCATGTTCATCCGCCTGATGAAGCTGCCGGAGAAGGTGCGCAAGCAATACGACGTCTCCTCGTTGCGCCACGTCATCCACGCCGCCGCGCCATGTCCGGCGGACGTCAAGCGCGCCATGATCGAGTGGTGGGGGCCGGTGATCTACGAATTCTACGGCTCGACCGAGTCCGGCGCCGTCACCTTCGCGACCTCCGAGGACGCGCTGAAGAAACCCGGCACTGTCGGAAAGATCTCGCCCGGCGCGGAGCTGCGTTTCCTCGGTGAGGATGGGCGCGTGCTGCCTGCTGGTGAGATCGGCGAGATCTATTCGCGCATGGCGCAGAATGCGGACTTCACCTACCACAACAAGCCGGAGAAGCGCGCCGAGATCGACCGCGACGGTTTCATCACTTCCGGCGATGTCGGTTACATCGATGAGGACGGTTACGTCTTCATCTGCGACCGCAAGCGCGACATGGTGATCTCGGGCGGCGTCAACATCTATCCTGCGGAAATCGAGTCCGTGCTGCATGCCGTGGCCGGCGTGCATGATTGCGCGGTGTTCGGCATCCCCGACACCGAGTTCGGCGAGGCGCTGATGGCTGTGGTCGAGCCGCAAACCGGTATCAGGCTCGATGCTGCCGACATCCGCGCGCGGCTGAAGGCCTCGCTCGCCGACTACAAGGTGCCGAAACACATCGAGATCCGCACCCAGCTGCCGCGCGAAGATTCCGGCAAGATCTTCAAACGCCGCCTGCGCGATCCCTATTGGGAGCAGGCGGGACGGAAGATCTGACGCGGGCGGCGTGATCGGTAGCCGGGGTGAGCGGAGCGATACCCGGGACAATCCCCGGATGTCGCCACGCTCATCCGGCTACGAGTGGCCTTCATGGAAAAGTGCGAGCCGACGTTCGAGGGGCGGTAGGCCCACTCCCGTGGCCCGGACGGAGCGCAGCGCGATCTTGGGCCGTGTCGCAAGCTACCGAGTGGAGCGATGTGAGGCCGGCTCTGCGCCGCAACGCTCGAGGCGTTGCCTCGCCTCCGGACATGAGACCGCGCTCTTGCACGCAGGAGTAGCAATCATGGAGCGGCTCGGCTAGGTTGCGGTGCTCACCTCATTCGTTTGCGATGATCCATGGCCATATACCGCACCAACCCTGGCTTCTTCGAAGCCCCTCACGCAGCACTCTATGTCGTGATGACGGCGACGGTTCTGGCGTCGGGCCTTTGCCTCATTCAGTCGGGCGGTGGTTCGTCGGCGCCGGCCGAACTGCTGTTTCGCTACGGCGGGATGTATTCAGGCGCGTTGCCGCGGCATGAGTACTGGCGGTTGTTCGCCTATGGCTTCCTTCACGTCAATTTCGTTCACCTCACGACCAACATGCTGTGTCTCGTTCTGTGGGGCGGACATCTCGAGAAGCGGGTCGGGTCGGCCTATTTCCTCATCATCTATTTCTGCGCGATGGTGCTCGGCGCCATCATCGGCAACGCCATTCATGCGACCTCTTACCTGTCGGTAGGCGCGTCCGGCGCCACGTCAGGCATCCTGGGGGCGCTGCTCTGCCTGTGGGTTCTCGGCAAGCTCGACCTCAGATTCGACTTCTTCGCCATCAATATCGGATTGAACGTGGCCTTTGCGATCAGCAATTCGCGCATCGACTGGGGCGTGCACCTCGGCGGCTTTGCTGCCGGCCTGATCGCCTGCGCGCTGCTCGACCTCGTCGAGAAGGCGAATGCCTATGCGCTTCGCTGCAAGTTTCCGGAAGCCGTGAAGGTCAACCTCACTCTGCTGGCCTGCGTAGCCGGCCTCTGGTTTTGGACAAGTCAGGCGCAGGCCATGGTCTTGGGGGTTTCGGGATGGGGCGCGGCCGTCGTTTTTGCCGCTGCGTGTGGCGCTATCGTCAAGCTGGTCGATGTCGGGCTCTCCATGAAGAAGGGGCTCGCGATCGTCGTGACAGCGCTTGCCGGCGCAAACGCGGTCGGTGTGTTGCTTGGCGGGTGGGCTGTCGCGTCCTCGGCGTGCGTGGCGCGCTGGCCGAGCGGGCTCTTACCGCTCGACAATCTTCTCGGAGCATTCTGTTCGAGCCCGGTTATTGTAACCGGATTGACCTCGTTTGGCGCCGTCGCACTGACGCTTTGGATTTGCTCAACGGAGATCCTCCGCGGGATCGAAGATGTGGGATTTGTCGGCGCTTCGCTTCGCGCCGAACGCAGCCGGCGCCAAGGACTTTGATCCGTACGAGACGACTGGCTCAGGAAAGAAATCTGAGTCAATGACCGTAGTTGATCTTTCCGCTCGCGGTGCAGGCCTGCAAGCACATGATGGGCGCGCGCCTGAACGAGACGTTCGCCGATCGCAGCAGCGAAATAACGAGAAGGGACAATTCCCGGCATCGCCGGCAGCAGATATCGAGCTGTCTTCGCAGCGACGGTTTTCGAGCTTATACAAGCAGGGTCATTGACGGTGGATTATCCCATGGCTCCGGTTTCGCTCCTGCTCAACTTGCTCTGGATTCTCATCGGCGGCGCCTGGATGGCGTTCGGTTGGCTGGTGGCTTCCGTCATCATGGCCATCACCATCGTCGGCCTGCCCTGGGCGCGGGCGGCGTTCAACATCGCCGTCTACACTCTCCTGCCGTTCGGCTCGAAGGCGGTACGGCGCGACGAGGTCACCGGCGAGAGCGATATCGGCACCGGCCCGCTCGGGATGCTCGGCAATATCGTCTGGTTATTGCTCGCCGGGTGGTGGCTGGCGCTCGGCCACTTCGTCACCGCAGTGATCCTCGCGATCACCATCATCGGCATCCCGTTCGCCTGGGCCCATCTGAAGCTCGCGGGCATTGCGCTCTGGCCGATCGGAAAGGTGATTGTGCCAGCCTAAAGAAGCGGCCGGCCACCGCGTTCGCCGGGACGACAGCGGACGATTTGGCCCAGCCCCGTCCCTCAGTGTGCACCGCCCCCAAGTTCACCTTGCGCTGCGGCAAAAAAATTGCACACTCGGCCCGACCGGGCAGCTTTTGGGAGCGAGCAATGTCCCTCCAGACCGTATCCTCCGACACCGCCGACCAACGCCCCAACCGTCCCGAGGACGCCCAGGCGCTGGAGGCCGATGCGCGGCTGCGGGACGACATCCGCCTGCTTGGGCGCATCCTGGGCGATACCGTGCGCGACCAGGAGGGCGCCGACGTGTTCGACCTGGTCGAGCTCATCCGGCAGACCTCGATCCGGTTCCACCGCGACGAGGACCGGCTCGCCCGCCGTGAGCTCGAGCAGATCCTCGACGGCATGTCGACCTCCGAGACGGTGCGGATCGTCCGCGCCTTCAGCTATTTCTCCCATCTCGCCAACATCGCCGAGGACCAGAACAACATCCGCCAGATGCGCGCCCGCGGGGCAGCGAAAAGCGGTGGCTCCGGTGTGCTGGCTGAGACGCTGTCACATGCGAAGGACGCCGGCATCAGCGCCGAAGAGCTGCGCCGTTTCTTCAAGGAGGCCCTCGTCAGCCCAGTCCTGACCGCGCACCCGACTGAGGTCCGCCGCAAGAGCACCATGGATCGCGAGATGGAGATCGCGGCACTGCTCGATCGCCGCGAGCGGCTTGCCATGACAGCGGAGGAGGCCGCGGCCAGCGACGAGCAGCTCCGCCGCGAGGTCCTGACGCTGTGGCAGACGAACCTGTTGCGCCGGACCAAGCTCAACGTGCTCGACGAGGTCGGCAACGGCCTATCGTTCTATGATTACACCTTCCTCCACGAGGTGCCGCGGCTGGTCAACGCACTGGAGGACCGGCTGGAGGAGGGCGGCGAGCAGGCGGCGGCCGAGCTCGCCTCGTTCCTGCGCATGGGGAGCTGGATTGGCGGCGACCGCGACGGCAATCCCTTCGTCACCGCCGACGTGATGCGCGGCACGCTGCGGCTCCAGTCGAGCCGGGTGATGCAGTTCTATCTGAACGAGCTGCACGTGCTCGGCTCCGAGCTGTCGATCGCCGCGCACCTCGCCGACGTCTCTGAAGAGCTGCGCGCGCTCGCCGAGCGTTCACCCGACACCTCGCCGCATCGGAGCGGCGAGCCCTATCGCCTCGCGGTCTCCGGTATCTATGCCCGCCTCACGGCGACCGCTGAAAAGCTCGAGGTCGAGATCACGCGGCGTCCGGTCGGCAAGGACGCGCCCTACGAGGGCGTGAAGGAGCTGCAGGCCGATCTCGACGTGTTGCACCGCTCGCTGATCGCAAACAACGCTCGCGTCATCGCGCGCGGCCGGCTGCGGCTGCTGCGGCGCGCGGTCGATTGCTTCGGCTTCCACCTGGCGCGACTTGACATCCGCCAGAACTCCGCCGTGCACGAGCGCACGATCGCCGAGCTGTTTGATGCGGCCAATCCCGGCATGTCCTATCTCGCGCTCGGCGAGGAGGCGCGCATCGCGCTGCTCACCAACGAGTTGCGAAGCACCCGTTCGCTGGTCTCGCAATTCGTCAAGTACAGCGACGAGACCATGGGCGAGCTTGCCGTGTTCCACGCTGCGGCGGAGGCGCACGCCAAATTCGGCTCTGATGCCATCCCCCAATGCATCATCTCGATGTGCAAGGGCATGTCCGACATGCTCGAGGTGGCGGTGCTGCTTAAGGAGGTCGGCCTCGTCAATCCGTCGGGCCGCAGTGCCATCAACATCGTGCCGCTGTTCGAGACCATCGAGGACTTGCAGGCATCAAGCGGCATCATGGACCGCATGCTGGCGCTGCACGACTACCGCCGTCTCGTCGACAGCCGCGGCAGCGTGCAGGAGGTGATGCTCGGCTATTCCGACAGCAACAAGGATGGCGGCTTCGTCACCTCGGGCTGGGAGCTCTACAAGGCCGAGATCGGGCTCGTCGAAGTGTTCGAGCGCCACAGCGTGCGTCTGCGCCTGTTCCACGGCCGCGGCGGCTCGGTCGGCCGCGGCGGCGGGCCGAGCTACGACGCGATCGTCGCGCAGCCCGGTGGTGCGGTGAACGGCCAGATCCGCATCACCGAGCAGGGCGAGATCATCTCCTCGAAATATTCCAATGCCGAGGTCGGCCGCAACAATCTGGAAATCCTTGCCGCAGCGACGCTGGAGGCAAGCCTTCTGCATCCGCGCCAGAGCGCGCCGCGACGCGAATATCTGACCGCGATGGATGAATTGTCGAGCCTTGCCTTCAAGGCCTATCGCGGCCTCGTCTACGAGACCGACGGCTTCGTCGATTACTTCTGGGCGTCCACCGTCATCAACGAGATCGCGACGCTCAACATCGGCAGCCGCCCGGCATCGCGCAAGAAGACCCGCACCATCGAGGATCTCCGCGCGATTCCCTGGGTGTTCTCCTGGGCGCAATGCCGCCTGATGCTGCCGGGCTGGTACGGCTTTGGCAGCGCGGTCGAAACCTGGATCGCGGAACATCCCGAGAAGGGGATGCCGTTCCTGAAAGAGCTCTACCGCGACTGGCCGTTCTTCCGCATGCTGCTGTCGAACATGGACATGGTGCTTGCCAAGAGCTCGATCGCGATCGCCTCGCGCTATGCCGAACTCGTGCCGGATGAAGCTCTGCGCGAAAAGATTTTTGGCCGCATACGCCGCGAATGGCATTCCTGCATCGAGACGCTCTTGGACATCATGGGCCAGGACCGGCTGCTCCAGGGCAACCCGCTGCTGGAGCGCTCGGTGCGCCACCGCTTCCCCTATCTCGACCCGCTCAACCACGTGCAGGTCGAGCTCTTGAAGGAGCACCGCGCGCAGAACCCGGACGAGCAGGTGCTGCGCGGGATTCAGCTCACGATCAACGGCATCTCGGCGGGGCTGAGAAATACGGGTTGATGAGGCGAATGGCGAGTAGCGAATAGAGTCCTGTTCGCCGCCCGCCACTCTCCCTTCGTGTCTCAAGGCTTCATCGCGCCTTGCACACTCGTGTACACCGCATACAGCGAGGTCGAGCCGCAGATGTAGAGCCGGTTGCGCTGTTGGCCGCCGAAGCACAAGTTGGCGACCGTCTCGGGAATGTGGATCTTGCCGAGCAGCTCGCCTTGCGGCGTATAGCAGCGCACGCCGTCCTCGTTGGGATCGCCCCAGCCCACAGAGCACCAGATGCGCCCGGCGGTGTCAGCGCGCATTCCGTCAGTAATGCTGGGCTTTGGCATTTCCGCGAAGACCTTGCTGTTCGACAGCTTTCCGGCTGCCACATCCACGTCGAACACGCGGATATGCGACGGGTTGTCCGGCCCATCTGTGAAGCCGGTATCGAGGACATAGAGCTTCTTCTCGTCAGGCGAGAAGGTAATGCCGTTGGGCTCCACGAAGTCATCGACGACGACCTTGATGTCACCGGATTTCGGATCGACCCGGTAGACGTTATGCTTTTCCTGCTCAGGTTCGGCCTTGATGCCCTCATAGTAGCCGCCGATGCCGTAGATTGGATCGGTGAACCAGATCGAACCATCGGCAGCGACAACCACATCGTTCGGCGAGTTCAGTCTCTTGCCATTGTACTTGTCGGCGATGATGGTGATCGAGCCGTCGAGTTCGGTCCGGGTGACCCGTCGGCCGCTATGTTCGCAAGTGATCAAGCGACCTTCGCGATCAATGGTGTTGCCGTTCGAGTTCATCGATGGCTGGCGGTATACGCTCAGGTGACCATCATCCTCGCAGAAGCGCATGATGCGGTTGTTGGGAATGTCGCTGAACAACACATAGCGCCCAGCGGGGAAGTAGACCGGGCCTTCGGCCCAGCGCATCCCGGTTGCGACACGCTCAACCGCCATGGTGCCGGCGAAGGCCGGAAAACCGGAGGGCCCGAACGATGGCGGCCCCTTCTTGGCGGATTCCAGATGGGAGTCCGGATAACGGCTGCCGGGCAGCGGTCCCAAGGGCAGCGGCCCAGTCGACCTCGTCGGAGCACCCGTTTGGCCAAGTGGAGCTACGGTCGCCGCAGAGGCTTGCGAAGCCATCACGGTCGATGCCGCAAGCACTGCTGCACCTTTCAGCAATCCGCGGCGATCGACAGATTTGGCTCTGTCTTCGCCTTCGTGATGGGAATAGGTCAGTGGTTTTGTCATGGTCTCCTCCCGCTTTTGTTGGGAGGACAGCATCGACCCGCAATCTGGCATAAAGCAAGGCGATCTCCGGCCGGACAACCCGAGATCGCAACGCAACAACAGCTCGGATCGGGCTAGACGGGATCCCAGGTGAAGATGTCGGCCGAACGGTCGAGCTTGTAGAACGAGCCCTTGAGCGCCGGCATCGCATGTTCCGCGATCGACTGCGGCGTCCAGCCGTCGCTGCTCTGCACCGAGCGCAGTGGACGATTCTGGCTGAACAGGAAGATCTCGTTCATGCGCACGCCGAAGATCTGCCCTGTGACGTCCTTGGCGGCATCCGAGAGCAGATAGGCGCAGACCGGCGCGATCTTCTCCGGTCCCATCTGCTTGATCTTCTCGACGCGCGCCTTCTCGGCTTCGGTCTCGGTCGGGATGGTGCCGATCATGCGGGTCCAGGCGAAAGGCGAGACGCAGTTGGAACGGACGTTGAAGCGGCCCATGTCGAGCGCGATCGACTTCGACAGGCCGACAATGCCGAGCTTGGCGGCGGCGTAGTTGGCCTGGCCAAAATTGCCGATCAGGCCCGAAGTCGACGTGAAGTGCACGAAGGAGCCGCTCTCCTGCTCGCGGAAAATCCGCGCCGCGGCGTGGGAGACGTAGAACGAGCCCATCAGGTGCACCTTGATGACGGCCTCGAAGGCTTCCACGCTCATCTTGTGGAAGATCATGTCGCGTAAGATGCCGGCATTGTTGACCACGCCGTCGAGCCGGCCGAAATGATCGGTCGCGGTCTTCACGATCTTGCTCGCGGGAATCGCTTCCGCGACCGACTCGAAGTTGGCGACCGCGGTGCCGCCGCGCTTCTTGATCTCCTCGACCACCTCCTCAGCCGGTGCAGCGCTCGAACCGGCGCCGTCCGACGCGCCGCCGGGATCGTTGACGACGACCTTGGCGCCCTCCGCGGCGCAGAGCAGCGCGATCTCGCGGCCGATGCCGCGGCCGGCGCCGGTGACGATGATGACCTTGTCTTGCAGTGATTTCGTCATGTGGGTTCTCCGCTATCGATTCAATTTCCGGCGTCATTCCGGGGCGCGCCTCTTGGCGCGAGCTATGATGCGCAATTGCGCATCTGAGAATCCATACTCCCGATCGTGGTTATGGATTCCGGGCTCGTCGCTTGCGCGACGCCCCGGAATGACAGGTGGTTACCTCTCGTTCGTAAACACGATCGTGCCGGATGCTGCGAACATGCCGCCGACGCCGTGGCACACCGAAATCTTCGCTTTCGCCACCTGAGCCGGCGCAATGCCGCGCATCTGACGCACGCTCTCCTGGAGCGCGTACATCCCGTACATGCCCGAATGCATGTAGGAGAGGCCGCCGCCATTGGTGTTGAGCGGCAGCTTGCCGCCGGGCCGGGTGTTGCCGTCGGCGATGAACTTGCCGGTCTCTTCATACGGCATGAAGCCGAGGTCGCCGAGGCCGAACAGCGGCAGGTGCGCAAACGCATCGTAGATCATGAGATGGTCGACGTCCTTGTGCGCGATGCCGGCCTCCTTGAAGGCGAGGGGGCCGGCGACCTTGAAGGCGCGCGAGGAGTTGAAGGTCTCCATCTGGCTGACCATCGGCGTCTCGACGCTCTCGCCGGTGCCCATGATGTAGACGGGCTTCCTCGGAAAGTCCTTGGCGCGGTCGGCCGAGGTCAGGATCAGCGCGCCGCCGCCGTCGGTGACGAGGCAGCACTGCAGCAGCCGGAACGGGTAGGCGATCATGCGCGAGTTGAGGACGTCGGCAACCGTGATCGGGTCCTTCATCATCGCGCGCGGATTCTTCGCCGCCCATTCCCGCTGCACCACCGCGACCGAGGCGAGCTGCTCATGGGTGATGCCATAGGTCTTCATGAAGCGCAGCACGGGGATCGGGAACATGCTGGGCGGGCCGTAGACGCCGAACGGCGCCTCGAACTGGCCCTGCAGGCTGTCGGCGGGGATCGAGCGCGGCAGCTTGCCGATCATCGACTTGCCGCTCTCGGCATGCGTGATCAGCACCGTCTTGCACAGGCCCGCCTCTATCGCCGCGGCGGCGTGGCGGACGTGCAGCATGAAGGAACAGCCGCCGACCGAGGTACCGTCCACCCAGGTCGGCGTGATGCCGAGATAATGGCAGACCTGCTGCGGCGTCTCGACCGCGGTGGCGAAGCCGTCGATGTCGGACAACTTCAGCTCGGCATCGGCAATGGCATTGAGCGCCGCATCCGCGTGGAGCTGGAGCTGCGACATATTGGGGATGACGCCGAGTTCGGTGGTCTCGGCCGCGCCGACGACGGCAACCTGGTTCCTGCGCATGGCCTATCCCTTCGCCGGACGGAAGACGGGGAGGGTGATGTTGTCGTCGAGCTTCTGGAAGGCAACCTCGAGCTTCATGTCGAGTTCGAGCGCCTCAGGCGTCTGCGGGCTGTCGATGATGTTGCTCATCATCCGCGGCCCTTCGTCGAGCTCGACCACCGCGATCGCGTAAGGCGGCGTGAAGCCGGGCGCGGCCGGACGATGGTTGATCACGTAGCTGTAGAGGAAACCCTTGCCGCTCGCCTTGAAGATGCTGACCTTGCGCGAGGCGCAGGACGGGCAGAACGGGCGCGGCGGGAAGTAGACATGCGCGCAGGCGTCGCAGCGCTGCAGGCGCAGTTCGCCCGCTTTCGTGCCCTCCCAGAAATGCTGGGTTTCCGGCGTCGGTTTCGGTCGCGCACGCTGCGGTTCGGCCATGTCGGCAAGTCCTCCCGAGGCATTTCTTCGAAAGGCTTGGGCTTGACGCCCGCCTCTTTCGATCTTGATGCGACAATTGACTATGGCGCGTCAACGGTCCAGCAACGCACGCGCATGCCATCATGCGCACAATGCTTGTGTCGAACTGAGCCAGCGCGATAGATTGCGTGCGCCAATATTCCGTGAGACAGACATGCCCAATTTCCCGACACTGGCAAAGCTTGCCGAAGACCTCGAAAGCGGCCGCACGACCTCCCGCAAGCTGGTCGAGGACTGCATCGCCAGGATCGCCGACCCCGGCGGCGAGGGTCAGCTCGCCTTCATCCATGTCGACAAGGACGCGGCGCTCGCGACTGCGGACGCGATGGATACCTTGCGCAAGGCCAAGGCTGCGCCGTCGCGCTATGCCGGTATCCCGATCTCGATCAAGGATCTCTTCGACATCAAGGGCCAGACGACGCGCGCCGGCTCCCGCGCGCTCGATGATTCCGATTCGGCGGAGCACGATGCGGCGGCGGTTGCGCGGTTGCGCCAGGCCGGCTTCGTCCTGATCGGGCGGACCAACATGACCGAGTTCGCCTATTCCGGCATCGGCATCAATCCGCACTATGGCACGCCGAAGGGCGCCTGGAACCGGGCTGTGGGCCATGTGCCCGGCGGCTCGTCCTCCGGCGCGGCCGTATCCGTGCTGGACGGGATGGCACATGGCGCACTCGGCACCGACACCGGTGGCTCCTGCCGGATTCCCGCCGCCTATAACGGCATCGTCGGCTTCAAGCCGACGCAGCGCCGCGTGCCGCTCGACGGCGCGGTGCCGCTGTCGTTCTCGCTCGACAGCATCGGGCCCTTGGCGCGATCGGTCAGTTGCTGTGCTATACTCGATGCGGTGCTGGCGAACGAGCCTATCGTTGCGTTGAGGCCGCGGCCTGTGAAGGGTATGCGCCTTGCGGTGCCGACCACGATCGCGCTCGATGATCTCGACGCGGCGGTGGCGGAGACGTTCGAGCGCTCGCTGAAGGCACTCGCCGATCATGGCGCCAGCATCGAGCGCATCGAGATGGCGGAATTCCACGACATCGGCCCGATGAACGCCAAGGGCGGCTTTGCCGCGGCCGAGAGCTTCGCCTGGCACCGCTATCTCATCACGGCCAAGGGCGACGTCTATGATCCCCGCGTCTTCGTGCGCATCATGCGCGGCGAGGCGCAGAGTGCGGCCGACTATATCGACCTCCTCAACGAGCGCCGCTCGCTGATCGCGCGCGTCAATGCGCGCATTGCACCCTATGACGCGCTGGTGCTGCCGACCACTGCCAACACGCCGCCGAAGATCGCCGATCTCGCCGACGACAAGGCGTTCACCACCGCGAACCTGCGCTCCTTGCGCAATTGCACCCTGATCAACATGATCGACGGCTGCGCCATCTCGCTGCCTGCGCATCGCGAGGGCGACGTGCCCGTCGGCCTGATGCTGGCGGGTGCGGGCGGATCGGATCATCGCATTTTCGAACTTGCTGCCGGCATGGAGGCCGTGATCCGTGTTTGACCTGACTTTCACCGTGGACGCCCAGGACGCGACAACACCGCTGACGCTCGCGATCGACCAGGCCGTGATCGCCGGCTGGACCGGCCGCGATCCCGTCGCGCGCGACAAGCACATCGCGGAACTGGAGGCGGTCGGCATCGCGCGGCCGGCCTCGACGCCGATCTACTACCGTGTCTCGGCGCGGCGGTTGACCATGGAAGACAGCATCGAGTGCTGCGGCGGCGATTCCTCCGGCGAGGTCGAGTTCGTGCTGATCGGATGGCAGGGCCGCATCTTCGTCGGTTGCGGTTCCGACCACACCGACCGCAAGGTCGAGGCCTATAACGTCACGGTCTCGAAGCAGATGTGCGACAAGGTGGTCGCGCCGACCCTGTGGGAACTCGAGGAGGTCGTCAATCACTGGGACAAGATGATCCTGCGCTCCTACGCCTGGATCAAAGGCGAGCGGGTGCTCTACCAGGAGGGCACGCTGGACGCGATGCTGCCGGTCGACGAACTGATCGCGCGCGGCTTCGACGGCAAGAAGCTGCCCGACGGCTGCGCCATGTTCGGCGGCACCTTCGCCGCCAAGGGCGGCATCCGCCCCGCCGACCGTTTCGAGTTCGAGCTGGAGGATCCTGTGCTGAAACGAGCGATCCGGCATGCGTACGATGTGACCACGTTGCCGGTGTTGGGCTGATGTATCCCGACCGTCATTGCGAGGAGCGATAGCGACGAAGCAATCCAGACTGGTTCCGCGGTGGGATTCTGGATTGCTTCGCTTCGCTCGCAATGACGGAGAAGTCGTCGGAAATCGGGTGGCGGAGGGCGGAGCGGTCTTGCGAAAGTCGTGACCATGACAGCAACAGCACGCAAATCATCTCATTCGCCATCCGTCGACCTTGCCGCCCGCGTCGACGGCCTCGACTGGGCGCTGATTACCAATGAACTCGACTCCCAGGGCTGCGCCGTCCTGAAGGGCTTACTCACGCCGGACGAATGCCGCGACGTAGCCGCGCTCTATCCGGACGATGCCCACTTCCGCAGCCGCATCGTGATGGGCCGCCACGGTTTTGGCCGAGGCGAGTACAAATATTTCGCCTATCCGCTTCCCGACCTCATCGCGCAGTTGCGCCCGGCGCTCTACGCGCATCTGCACGGCGTCGCCAATCGCTGGAACGAGGCGATGGGGATCGACGTCCGCTATCCCGCCGCGCATTCAGCCTTCCTCAAGCGCTGCCATGAGGCGGGCCAGAGCCGGCCGACACCGCTGCTGCTGCAATACGAGGCCGGCGACTATAACTGCCTGCACCAGGACCTCTACGGCGAGCATGTGTTCCCGATCCAGGTCGCGTTCTTGCTCTCGGAGCCGGGACGCGACTTTACCGGCGGCGAGTTCGTACTGACCGAGCAGCGCCCACGCATGCAATCCCGCGCAGAAGTCGTGCCGTTGACGCAGGGCGATGCGGTGGCCTTTGCCGTGCATCATCGTCCGGTGCAGGGGACACGCGGCACTTATCGGGTTAATCTGCGCCACGGCGTGAGCCGGCTTCGATCCGGCCAGCGCCACACGCTGGGTGTGATCTTCCATGATGCCAAGTGAGCGCAGCTATTGACGGCGGATTTGTTCGACAGCGTTGCTGAGGCGCAGCCGTCGCGTGAGCAGATCGCTGATGGCGCTGTGTTGCTGCGCGGCTTCGCCAAGCCGATCGAGAGTGGACTGATCGCGGCGGTGCGCGCGATCGTGGCGCAGTCGCCGTTTCGGCGGATGACCACGCCCGGTGGCTATCAGATGTCGGTGGCGATGACCAATTGCGGTGAGCGCGGCTGGATCACCGATCACACCGGCTATCGCTATGATCCGATCGATCCGCGCTCCGATACGCCGTGGCCCGCGATGCCGCTCGTGTTCCGCGATCTGGCCCGCCGTGCGGCGGAGCAGGGCGGGTTCACCGGCTTCGCGCCCGATGCATGCCTCGTTAATCGTTACGAGCCCGGCACGCGGCTGTCGCTGCATCAGGACAAGGATGAGCTGGATTTCTCCGCGCCGATCGTCTCGGTTTCGCTTGGCCTGCCCGCGATCTTCCTGTTCGGCGGCATGGCGCGCAGCGACAAGCCGCGCCGCTTCCGGCTCGTGCATGGCGACGTTGTGGTCTGGGGTGGGCCATCCCGGCTCGCCTATCATGGCGTCGCGCCGCTCGCCGACGGCGAGCACGCGCTACTCGGCCGGCAGCGCATCAATCTGACGTTTCGCAGGACGCGCTAATCTATCTCCTCATCCTGAGGAGCTACGGCTTCGGCGGGTGAATGAACGCCCAGGGGCTGACTTCGGAGTCCCGCGGCACCTCGACCGAGATCAGATACGGTCCGGCATGGGCGAGCGCCTTCTCCAGCGCGGTCTTGAAATGATCCGGCGACGTTACGCGCGACGCAGCTACGCCAAAGGACTCCGCGAGCTTGACGAAATCAGGGTTGACGAGGTCGGACGCCACCACGCGGCCGTCAAAACGCTCGCGCTGGTCGCGGCGGACGTTGCCATAGGCGTTGTTGTTGAACACCAGCGTCACCACGCCGATGTTGAACTGCACGGCGGTGGCAAGCTCCTGCACGCCGAACATGAAGCCGCCGTCGCCGGTGATCGCCACCACCGGCTTGTCGGGATTGGCGACCTTGGCCCCTAACGCGGTCGGGAAACCCGAGCCGAGCGTACCCTGGTAGCCGGAGGTGATGAAGGTGCGCGGCTCGTAGATCGGAAAGCCGTACCAGGACGCGAAGCCGACCTGCGACAATTCATCGGTGACGATCGCGTTCGCGGGCAGCACCTCGCGCAGGATGTTCAGATACGCCATCTGCGGCTGGATGCGCTGGATATCGGCTTGCGCTGATGCCGTAGCCTCGCGGATCGCGGCGCGACGGCCGGCGGACTTGCTGTAACCGGCCTTGCGTACGGCAGCGGCGAGATCGGCGGTCGCGGCCTTGGCATCGGCGATGATGGCTGCATCCGAGAAGAAGCGCCGCATCTCGACAGGATCGATGTCGATGCGGATGCTCTTCAGCCCCTCGGGGCGATAGGGCCAGCGCGACATGGTCGGCAGCTCGAGCCGCGAACCGATGCCGATCATGAGGTCGGTCTTCGGCCACAGCTTGTAAGCGGCCGCCATGGTCAGTCCGAGTTCATGCGCGTTGGAGACGATGCCGCGTCCGCTGCGGAAAGCGACCACAGGCGCATCGATCATCTCGGCGAGCTCGAGGATTTCTTCGCGCGCCTCGATCGCGCCGCTGCCGACGAAGATCATTGGCGTTGTGCTCGCCTTGATCAGCGCGGCCGCCTGCTTCACGAGATCGGGATCGGGTTGCGGCGCAGGCAGGGGCTCCAGCACTTTTGCGGCGGTCGTGTCCGCGCGCTGGGTAAAGATATCCCAGGGCATTTCGACCGAGGCGGGACCGCGGCGGCCCGACATCATCTCCTGGAAGGCGCGTGCCACGACCGTGGGCGCATTGCCGGGGTATTCGATCCGCTCCGCCCATTTCACATAGGTGCGCAACGTCGCGAGCTGGTCCGGCATCTCGTGCAGGTGACCGCGGCCCTTGCCCAAGAACTGCGTCGGCACCTGGCCGGTGACGCACAGTACCGGCTCGTTGCAGCCGAACGCGGTGAGCAGCGCGGCGCTGGCATTGAGCACGCCGGGGCCGGGCACCACGCTGAACACACCGGGCCTGCCGCTGGAGCGCGCATAACCGAACGCCATGTAGCCGCAGGCCTGTTCGTGCCGCGCGCCGATCACCTTGAGCTGGGCCTGATGGAAGGCGTCGAACAGGCCATAGACCTGCGCGCCGGGCAGGCCGAACACGGTGTCGACGCCATGCGCGACAAGGCCGCTTACGATCGCTTCGCCGCCGGTGAGGGTGGTCATTGCATCATTCCATACGTTTCGTTGATCAGGCTTCGTCGACGACGCCGTTGCGCAAAGTTCCGATGCCCTCAGCCTCGACCTCGATGACATCGCCAGGCTTTAGGTACCGCGGCGGATCGAACCGCGCGCCGGCGCCGGTCGGCGTGCCCGTGACGATGATGTCGCCGGGAACGAGCGTTGCGAAGGTCGAGATGTAGTTGATGAGGTAGCGGAACGGAAAGATCAGTCGGCCGGTAGAGTCATCCTGGCGCAACTCGCCATTGACGCGCGTGGTCAGGCGCATGTCGGCGATCTGCGATTCCTGCGTGTAGGGCACGAGCCACGGACCGAGGCTGCCGCTGGAGTCGAAATTCTTGCCCTGGGTGACGTTGAACTTTGCGTGGCGCAGCCAGTCGCGCACGGAGCCTTCGTTGCAAAGGGTCAGTGCCGCGATGTGGTCGAGCGCGGCGCTTTCCGGAATGTGCCGGCCGGTCTTGCCGATCACCAGCACGATCTCGCCTTCATAGTCGAGCTGCGCGGAGGCGCGCGGGCGCACTAGCGGCGTATCGTGGCCGACGAAGGAGCGCGGCGAGCGCATGAACATGCTCGGATATTTCGGCGCGTCCTGCCCGTCCTTGTACTCGGCGTTGCGGTCGGGATAGTTGACGCCGATGCAGATGATTTTTTCCGGCGCCGGCACCGGCGGCAGCCAGGTGATGTCGGCGAGTCCATGATCCGGCGCGCGCCCGGCGGCTTCCTCGGCAAGGCTGGAGAGCTTACCGGCCGCAATCACCTCGCGCAGCGTCGGATAGTCCTTCGCGTGGCGTGCTGAGAGATCGACGATGCCGCCGTCGACGACGGCGCCATATCGGGTCGTACCCTTGACGGAATAGGTAGCGAGGCGAGGCAGCGTCATTGTTCAGTCCGCCACCAGCACGTCGGCCACGAATTTCGGCTCGCGCACGGCCTGGCCCGTGAACGGCGAGCCCTGCTCGAACCAGGAGCGCGGGGCCGGCGCGCCCCACAGCGTCTGGCGGCGCGGATCGCGCAGCGACCAGCGCAGCGGCTCGTGGTCGTGATCGCCGGTAAAATAGTCGCTGGTGTAGAGCTCGAGNGAGCCGATGGCCATCGGGATCGCGGACGTAGAGGAAGAACGCGTTCGAGATGCCGTGGCGGCCGGGGCCGCGCTCGAGGTTCTTGACGAAGCCTGAGGAGGCCATCACGTCGCAGAGATGGATGATGTTCATCGCCGTCGGCGTCCAGTAGGCGAAGTGGTGCAGCCGCGGGCCCTTGCCGTTGGTGATGGCGAAGTCGTGGACATTGCCCTTGCGATGCATCCAGGCGGCCGCGATGCGTCCGTTCGGGCCATCCTCCTCGGCATATTCGGTGAGGCGGAAGCCGAGCCGCGCGTAGAAATCGACGGTGTCCTGCACCTCGGCTGCAAAGACGTTGAAATGGTCGAGCCGCTGCGGGTGACAGCCCTTGTAGAGGTCGTAGCGGCGCAAGAGGTGGGGCCGCCGGTCCATCGAGGCGTAGAGCTCGATCTGGAAGCCGAAGGGATCGGTGAACTGCAGCGTGCGGCCCTGGAACGGCTGGTCAACGAACGCATAGGCGAGGCCGTTCTCGGAGAGGAACGCCGCCGCCTTGTCGAGATCCTTCTCGTTGCCGACCTTGAAGCCGAGCCGGTTGCAGGCCGGCACCGCCGCTTTGCGCAGTACGAGCGAGTGGTGCTGATGCTCTTCGGCGCCGCGCAGGTAGACGACGTTGTCGTCGGCATCCTCGACATGCAGGCCGACGGTGGTCTCGTAGAACTCGCGGCTGAGCTTCAGGTCCGTCACGTCGAGCACGGCGTGGCTCGAGCGGATGATGTTGAACGGCGGCTCGAAGACGTGTTGCGGTACGGGCATTGCGGTTCCCCTCGGATTTGTCATTCCGGGGAGGCTCGAAGAGCCGAACCCGGAATCCATCGCGCAGCAGAGTTGGTGGATGATTGGATTCCGGGTTCGTGCTTCGCACGCTCCGGAATGACGAAGCGTTACACTCCCAGTTTCTGAATCTTGTGCGTGCCCCGCGCGAGCGAGACGTGTTTTGTTTCCATGTAGAAGTCGAACGAGTAGTCGCCGCCGTCGCGGCCGATGCCGCTGGCCTTCATGCCGCCGAACGGCGTCGGCAGATGGCGGACGTTCTCCGAGTTCAGCCAGATCATGCCGGCTTCGAGTGCGTCCGCGACGCGCAGTGCGCGGCCCATGTCGTTGGTCCAGACATAGCCGGTGAGGCCATAGCGGATGTCGTTGGCGATCTCGACCGCATCCGCCTCGTCGCGGAAGGGCAGGACGGTGAGGAAGGGGCCGAACACCTCCTCCTGCGCCACGCGCATCTTGCCGTTCGCGCCGGTGACCAAGGTGGGCTCGACGTAATGTCCGCCGCCCGGACCGTCATAGGCCTTGCCGCCGACTGCGATCACCGCACCGTCCTGGCGCGCGACGTCGAAATAGGAACAGACCTTTGCCAGATGCCGCTCGTGGATCAGCGGCCCGATCTCGGTTGAGGGATCGAGGGGATGGCCGACCTTCAAGGCCTTCACTCGCGCCGTCAGCTTCTCGATGAATTTATCCGCGATGCTCGCCTGGATCAGCAGGCGGCTCGATGAGGTGCAGCGCTCGCCATTGAGCGAGTAGATCATGAACACGACGGCATCGAGCGCGCGGTCGAGGTCGGCGTCGTCGAACACGATCACCGGGTTCTTGCCGCCGAGCTCGAAATGCACGCGCTTCAACGTCGGCGCGCCCTGCTTCATGATCGCCGAGCCAGTCGCGCTTTCGCCGACGAAGCCGATCGCCTTGATCGCGGGATGTTCGGTCAGGGCCTTGCCGGCCTCTTCGCCAAAACCGTGCACGGTGTTGAGGACGCCATCGGGAACGCCGGCTTCCCTGACGAGTTTTGCCAGCATATCCGCTGTCACCGGCGACCATTCGGCCGGCTTGTGCACGACAGTGCAGCCGGCGGCGAGAGCCGGAGCGATCTTCCAGGTCGAGAGCATGAACGGCGTGTTCCACGGCGTAATCACGCCGACGGGACCGATCGGCACGCGCGTCGAGATGTTCCAGTGCTCCTCGCTCGGCGTGTTGAGGCCGTCGCGCGCCTCGGCGCATTTGTCAGCGAAAAAGCGGAAGTTCTCGGCGGCGCGGATCGCGGCCTTGGCCATGAAGCGATAGGCCTGCCCGGTGTCGATGCATTCGAGCACGGCGATGTCGTCTGCGTTGTCCTCGATCGCGTCGGCGACCCGGTGCAGCAGCTTGCGCCGCATCGCAGGTCCCATGTCGCGCCAGGACTTGAAGGCGAGGGCGGCGGCGGTGGCCGCGCGATCGATATCCTCGGCATCGCCGCGCGCCACGCTCGCGAGCGCCGCGCCGTCGACGGGCGATTTCGTCTCGAACGTCTCGCCGGAGATCGAGGCTACGGTCTTGCCGTCAATCATGTGACCGATGCCGTCGGCGCGGAGCTTTTTCAGGAGCGGCGCGACACGATCGCGGTTGGCCTGGAACACGTCGGCTTTCGGCGTGGGCTTATCCATGTGCAGCCTCCACTTTTAGGGCATCGTGGATGTTGTTGCGCTTCCAGCTCGTCTCCTTGTCGTTGATCTGCATGTCGAACGACAGGGCGAACTTGCTGGCGGCGAAGACGGGGTCGAGATGTCGGGAGAGCACCTGGAAGACGTGCTCGCCGGCCTTTTTGCGGGTCGGCAGGTCGCGGCCCTCGCCGATGCGCAGCACCATGTCGAGGAAGCCATAATCTTGCCGGGCGTCGGCGATCGCATAATGCTCGCACCTGACAGCGCGCACGCGGATGCCGCCGAGCGGGAAGATGCCTGTCTCCACCGCCGCCTTGCGCACGACCTCGCACACCGCACTCATGTCGAGGCGGTCATCGAGATTCGCCGAATATTCGATCGTGAAATGCGGCATGGCGGTTTCACTCCCTGTCTTTTTCGTTTGTCAGGCGAAGTAGCAGCTCACCGAGCCGTAGGCGCCATAGTCAGCCTGAATTGTGTCGCCCTTGCGGGTCTCGATCGGACGGATGAAGGAGCCGGCGAGCACCACCTGACCGGGCTCCAACGCAAGGCCGAACGGGGCGATCTTGTTGGCAAGCCATGCGACTGCGGTTGCCGGATGATTGAGCACGCCGGCGGCAAGACCGGTTTCCTCGAGCTGGCCGTTCTTGAAGCAGAGCGCGCCGATCCAGCGCAGGTCGGTCTCCAGGGGGCGGATCGGCCGCCCGCCGAGCACGATGCCGGCATTCGCCGCATTGTCGGCGATGGTGTCGAAGAGTTTTCGCGTTGCCTTGGTCCTGGGATCGACGCGCTCGATCCGCGTATCCAAAATCTCCAGCGCGGGCACCACGAAGTCGGTGGCGTTGAGCACGTCGAACATCGTGCAGTTCGGCCCAGTGAGGCGCTTGCTCATGATGAAGGCGAGCTCAGCCTCCACACGCGTTGCGATGAAGCGGTCGGTCGGGACGAGCCCGCCGTCGGCAAAGAACATGTCGTCGAGCAGCACGCCGGAATCGGGCTCGTCGATGTTGAGCGCGCTCTGCATCGCCTTCGAGGTCAGGCCGATCTTGTGGCCTTTGACGATGCGGCCCTCGGCGAGCTTGAGGTCGACCCACGCCTTCTGAATCGCGTAAGCATCGTCGATGGTGATGCCGGGGAAGTCCTGCGAGAGCTGCCGGATCTGCATGCGGGTCTTCTCCGCCTGGTGCAGACGGTTCGCGGAGGTCAGAATATCGTCGTTGGAAAGCGCCATCTGTGATCTTACAAATCGTGGTGCCGGGAGATACTTAACATGTTAAGTGAATGCGTCAAACACAATTCTGGCTTGCTGCACTGCAAACTTTTTGCGGTTTGAAGGCGGGGTAATATGGCGAAGAGATCGGCCGATCCATCGAACGGAAGCGCGCCTGCCGCCCGGCAGGTGCCGATGCGCGACTTCTCGCGCTCGCTGCCGATGTCGCTCTTGAGGGCACGCGAAGCGGTGATGCGGCAGTTCCGCCCCTCGCTGCGCCAGCACGGTCTCACCGAGCAGCAGTGGCGCATCCTGCGCGCTCTCGCCGCCATCGAGGCGGTCGAGGTCACGGAACTGGCGCGCACGGCGTTTCTCCTGGGACCCAGCCTGTCGCGCATCCTGCGCGATCTCGAGGCGCGGCACCTGATCGAACGCAAGACAGCGAAGGCGGATCAGCGCCGCAGCATGGTCTCGATCTCGGAGAAGGGCGTGAAGCTGATGGCCTCCGTCGCGCCGTCCTCGGAAGCCATCTATGCCGAGATCACGCGGCGCTACGGGGCACGCAAGCTCGCCGAGTTGCAGGAGATGCTGGGCGAGCTCGAGCAGAGTCTCGCAGGGCTTGGCGCAGGCGACGAAGCAATAGCCGAGGAGTGAAAGCAGATATGCGCGTGCGCACGGCAACGGCCATGGACATCTGCGCGTTTTTTCGCTCAAAGTGCCGGTCAAGCCGATCCGTGCAAAATCGGCGCCGGGATGGATGATGCCGTATGAAGCGCGGCCTCCGCTGGGAACGAGGTTGAGGCAAATAGACCCGTTATGGTCACCATTCAGGTTCAGAGGCTGATCGACTTCGTCTCGGAGGTCTTTGCGCATGCGGAGTCGTCGCCGGAGGAAGCCAGGCGCATCGCCACCTATCTGACGACGGCAAATCTGACGGGCCATGACAGCCACGGCGTGATCCGCGTGCCGGTCTACATCCGCTGGCAGAAGACCGGCTCGGTCGTGCCCAACCAGAACGCCGAAATCGTACTCGATACGCCTTCGCTCGCGGTGGTCGATGGCAAGTTCGGCTACGGCCAGACGGTGACGCCGCAGGCGGTGAAAATCGGCATCGAGAAATGCAGGAAGGCGGGTCTTGCTGCCGTCGCGCTGCGCAATGCAGGTCATATCGGCCGCGTCGGCGACTGGGCCGAGATGGCGGCCGCAGAAGGCCTCGTCTCGGTTCATTTCGTCAATGCCGCGGGCTCGCTTCTGGTCGCGCCGTTCGGGGGTGTCGAGAAGCGGCTATCGACCGCACCCTATTGCGTCGGCATTCCGCGTCCCGGGCAGGATCCGATCGTGCTCGATTTTGCGACCTCGGTCGTCGCCGAGGGTAAGGTGCTGGTGGCAAGCCGCGGCGGCAAGAAGCTGCCGAAGGGCGCCCTGGTCGATTCCGACGGCAGCTTGAGCGAGGATCCGGCCGTGCTCTACGGGCCCTACACAGCGGAAGGTCCGCGCGATCACACCAAGGGAACGGGCGCGATCCGCGCGTTTGGCGAGCATAAGGGATCGGGGCTCGCGTTCATGTGCGAGCTGCTTGGCGGCGCGCTGACCGGAACCGGCGCCACCTCGGGCGGCCGCCGCTTCGCCAACGGCATGCTGGCCTTCTATGTCGATCCCAAGGTGATCGACACCTCCAGTCTTTTCGACGACGAAGTGTCGCGCTATGTCGACTTCATCCGGGCGACCAAGCCGGTGGCCGGTGTCGAGCAGGTCTTGATCCCCGGCGATTCCGAAAGGAAGACCCGGGCCGAGCGCACGAAGAACGGCGTGCCCTTGCCGGATGACACCTGGGCGGCGATAGTGGCCACCGCCCGCGACGTCGGCGTCAGCGAGGTGAGCATTCAGAGGGCGATGAGCTGAGACAATTTCGTCATTGCGAAAGCGTGGGCTCCGGGGCAATCCAGAATCTCGCAGCGGAGAGATTCCGGATTATTTCGCGCCGCTCGTAAGTGACGGCGGCATTGGCCAACAGGGAAGGAAGGCAACGTGGCGAACAAAGTCAAAGAAATCTGGAAGTCGGGCAAGGCCGTGGTCAACGCGTGGCTCGCGATTCCCTCCGGCTTCTCGGCCGAGATGGTCGCGCAATGCGGTTTCGACAGCGTCACCGTCGACATGCAGCATGGCGTGCAGGACTATCTGTCGATGGTCCAGTGCTTCCAGGCCATGGACAAGCATCCGATTACCCCGATGGTGCGCGTGCCCTGGAACGAGCCCGGCATTATCGGCAAGGTGCTCGATGGCGGTGCCTATGGCGTGATCTGCCCGATGGTCAACACGCCACAGGAAGCGCGGAACCTCGTCTCCTATTCCAAGTACCCGCCGAAGGGCGTGCGCTCCAACGGCCCGATCCGTGCCGGCATGTACGGCACCGCGGGCTCCTACCAGAAGACGGCGAACGACGAGATCGTGCTGCTGCCGATGATGGAGACCAGGACCGCGGTCGAGAACATGGAGGCGATCCTCGATGTCGAGGGCATCGACGGCGTCTATATCGGGCCGTCCGATCTCGGCTTCTCCTACGGGCTCGAGCCGAAGCTCGACCGCACCGAGCCGGAGATCCTCGCGATCTACGAGAAGATCATCAAGGAATGCGGCAAGCGCGGCCTCAACCCGGGCATCCATTGCAGCGGCGCTGAAGGCGCGGCGCGCGCGATCAACATGGGGTTCAAGCTGGTGACGCTCTCGAACGAGGTCGGCCTGATGGCGACCTACGCGAAAATGCAGGTCAACCAGACCCGGAAGGATTCCGCCGGCAAGGCGTAAAGCGCTCGTGTCCCGGACGCGGTGCGGCACGGAAGTGACGCGCCGCAGAGCCGGGACCCAGCTGCCGACGAAACACGTGATGTGACAGTGGGCCCCGGATCAGCAGCGTATCGTTTCACGCGGGCGCTGCGTCCGGGGCACGATAGTTTGAGCGACCAAGGAGAACGACCATGACTATCAGCCCCGTCATCCGCCTGCATCCCGATGATGGCGTGGTGATCGCGCGCGCGAGCCTGCCGCCTGGAACGGTCGTGGCCGAAGGCGTCGCGACGGTCGATCGCATTCCCTCCGGGCACAAGGTCGCGATCAAGCCGATCGCGGTGGGTGAACCGGTCAGGCGCTACGGCCAGATTATCGGCTTTGCCACGGCGCCGATCGCGCCGGGCCAGCACGTGCACACGCAGAACTGCGGCATGGGCGATTTCTCCAAGGATTATGCCTATTGCGCCGACGTGAAGCCGACGCCGAACTTCGATCTGCCGGCGACCTTCGAAGGCATCCGCCGCCCGGACGGCCGCGTCGCCACGCGCAACTATATCGGCATCCTCACCTCGGTGAATTGCAGCGCCCATGTCGCCAGCCTCGTTGCCGACGTCTTCAAGAAGAATCCCTTCACCGGCGAAAACCCGCTGGCCGAATTTCCGAACGTCGACGGTGTGATCGCGCTGACCCACAAGACCGGCTGCGGCATGACGCAGAACGAGCCCTTGGCGCTGCTCCGCCGCACGCTCGGCGGCTATGCGCGGCACGTGAATTTCTCCCACGTGATCGTGCTCGGTCTCGGCTGCGAGGTGAACCAGATCGGCGGCCTGATGGAGGAGCAGAAGCTCGCCGGCCGCCTGCGCGCGATGGACATCCAGGAGGTCGGCGGCACCCGCAAGACGGTGGAAGCGGGCGTCGCCTTCGTGCGCGAGGCGCTTTCCGACGCCAACAAGGTCAAGCGCGAAGCGGTACCGGCGAGCGAACTGACCGTCGCCCTGCAATGCGGCGGCTCGGACGGCTATTCCGGCGTCTCCGCCAACCCTGCGCTCGGCGCGGCCAGCGATCTCATCGTGCGTCACGGCGGCACCGTGATCCTGTCGGAGACGCCCGAGACCTACGGCGCCGAACATCTGCTCACGCGCCGCGCCGTCAGCCGCGAGGTGGGCGAGAAGCTGGTCGATCTCATGCGCTGGTGGGAGGAATATACCGAGCGCGAAGGCGCCGAGATGAACGCCAATCCGAGCCCCGGCAACAAGGCCGGCGGCCTCACCACCATTCTGGAGAAATCGCTGGGCGCGATGGCGAAGGCCGGCACCACCAATCTCGTCGACGTGCTGCGCTACGCCGAGCCGGTGACGAAGAGGGGCTTTGTGTTCATGGATACGCCCGGCTACGACCCGGTCGCGGCGACCGGTCAGGTCGCGGGCGGCGCCAACCTGGTCTGCTTCACCACCGGCCGCGGCAGCGTGTTCGGCTGCAAGCCGGCGCCGTCGATCAAGCTTGCGACCAACACGCCCATGTACAAGCGCATGGAAGACGACATGGACGTCAATTGCGGCACCATTCTCGAAGGCGAGGAGAGCGTCGAGCAATGCGGCCAGCGCATCTTCGATCTCATCCTCAAGACGGCCTCAGGCCAGCCGACCAAGAGCGAGAGCTTCGATTTCGGCGGCGCCGAGTTCGCGCCCTGGGTGCTTGGCGCGACGATGTGATGAGCGAGTAGGGAATGGCGAGTAGCGAATAGGGTTGCCCATCGGCTATCCGCCATTCGCTACTCACTATTCGCCTGCGCCGTAGGCACCGGCTGCCCGTTGTTAGTGCTTGATCGCCATCACCGGCGGTGTTCTGCTTAAAAAAGCTGCCGGAGCACCGCAACCCGTGTCGATCTACGTCGCACTGCATCACGTCACGCATTACAAATACGACCGTCCGATCGATCTCGGCCCGCAGACCATCCGACTGCGGCCGGCGCCGCACACGCGCACGCCGATCCTGAGCTATTCGCTCAAGGTCACGCCATCAAACCACTTCGTGAACTGGCAACAGGATCCGCAAGGCAACTGGCTGGCGCGCTATGTCTTCCCGGAGAAGACGACGGAGCTTAAGATCGAGGTCGACTTCACGGCACAGATGACCGTGATCAACCCGTTCGATTTCTTCGTCGAGCCCTATGCCGACAGCTTTCCGTTTGACTATCCGAAGGCTCTGAAGACCGAGCTTGCGCCTTACCTCGAGACCATCGAGCCCGGTCCGCTTTTCGCGCAATACCTCGCCTCGATCCCACGTGAGGCCAGCAACACCGTCAACTTCCTGGTCGAGCTCAATCGTGAGCTTCAGAAACGCGTCCGCTACGTCATCCGCATGGAGGCGGGCGTGCAGACGCCGGAGGAGACGCTCAGCACCTGCGCCGGCTCGTGCCGCGACTCCGCCTGGCTCCTGATCCAGACGCTGCGTCATCTCGGCCTCGCGGCGCGCTTCGTCTCCGGCTATCTGATCCAGATCCGCCCCGACATCGATCCGATCGAGGGGCCGCCCGAGGTCGAGAACGATTTCACCGACCTGCACGCATGGGCCGAAGTTTATCTGCCGGGTGCGGGCTGGATCGGGTTCGATGCGACATCCGGCATGCTCGCGGGCGAGGGGCACATCCCGGTCGCCGCGACGCCGCACTATCGTTCGGCCGCGCCGATCTCCGGCAGCGCCGGCATGGCCGAGGTCGAATTCGCCTTCGACATGAGCGTCCGGCGCATCCGCGAGGCACCGCGCATTACAAAGCCGTTTTCCGACGAAGCCTGGGCACGGCTCAACGATCTCGGTGAGCAGGTCGATGGCGATCTCGCGGCACAGGACGTGCGGCTCACCATGGGGGGCGAGCCGACCTTCGTCTCGGTTGATGATCTCGAAGCGCCGGAATGGAATACGGAGGCCGTCGGCCCGACCAAGCGCGCGCTCGCCGACGATCTCATCCGCCGCCTGCGCACGCGCTTCGCGCCGGGCGGCCTGCTGCACTACGGCCAGGGCAAATGGTATCCCGGCGAAAGCCTGCCGCGCTGGGCCTTCGGCCTGTACTGGCGCAAGGACGGCGTGCCGATCTGGAAGAATGCCGACCTCATCGCCAAGGTGGAGAATTCCCGGCGGCCGGAGATCAAGGACGCCGAAGCCTTCATGGAAGGCACCGCGGCGCGGCTCGGGCTCGACCCCGGCTACATCATGCCGGCATATGAGGATCCGGCGTATTGGCTTCAGAAGGAGGCCGATCTTCCCGTCAACGTCGACCCATCCGATTCCAAATTGTCCGACCCGGAGGCGCGGGCGCGGATGGCGCGAGTGTTCGACCAGGGCGTGGGTACGCCTCGCGGCTTCGTGCTGCCGATCCAGCGCTGGAATGCGCCGCCACGCTGGCGCAGCGAACGCTGGCAGCTCCGGCGCAGCCATCTGTTCCTGTCTCCGGGCGATTCACCCTTGGGCCTGCGCTTGCCGATGGGGGCGCTCGGCTACGTCCCGCCCAATCAATATCCCTACATCGTCGAGCAGGACCCCATGGAGCAGCGGGCCAAGCTGCCGGTGTTCAGCCGCATGCCGCGCCCGCCATCGCCGCCGCGCATTGCGCCCGAATATCTCAACACGACGATTCCCGTGCGCACCGCGATGGCGGTGGAGATCCGCGACGGCGTGCTCTGCGCCTTCATGCCGCCGGTCGAGCGCGTCGAGGACTATCTCGAGCTGATCGCGGCGCTCGAAGCCACGGCCGAGGAGATGCAGCTCCAGGTCCATGTCGAGGGCTACCCGCCGCCGTTCGACCCGCGCATCGAGGTCATCAAGGTGACGCCCGATCCTGGCGTTATCGAAATCAACATCCAGCCGGCGAAGAACTGGCGCGAGACGGTCGACATCACCTCCGGTCTTTATGAGGACGCCGCGAAGGTTCGGCTCGGAGCCAACCGTTTCCTGATCGACGGCCGCCACACCGGCACCGGCGGTGGCAACCACGTCGTAGTCGGCGGCTCCAGCCCGCAGGACTCGCCGTTCCTGCGCCGGCCGGATCTCTTGAAGAGCCTCGCGCTGTATTGGCAGCGGCATCCGTCGCTGTCCTACTTCTTCTCCGGCCTGTTCATCGGTCCGACCAGCCAGGCGCCGCGCATCGACGAGGCGCGGCACGACAGCATCTATGAGCTCGAGATCGCGCTCTCGCACGTGCCGCCGCCGGGTTACCAGACGCCGCTGTGGCTGGTGGACCGGCTGTTCCGGCATCTGCTGGTCGACATCACCGGCAACACTCACCGCGCCGAGATCTGCATCGACAAGCTCTATTCGCCCGAAGGGCCCACAGGCCGTCTGGGCCTCGTCGAATTCCGTGCGCTCGAAATGCCGCCCGATCCGCGCATGTCGCTGGCGCAGCAGCTCCTGATCCGCGCGCTGATCGCAAAGCTCTGGCGCGAGCCGCAGGGAGGCAAGTTCGTGCGCTGGAGCACGGCGCTGCACGACCGCTTCATGCTGCCTCACTTCATTTGGCAGGATTTTCTTGAAGTGCTGTCTGAGTTGAAGCAGTCCGGCTATCCCTTTGAGCCGGAATGGTATCTCGCCCAGCTCGAATTCCGTTTTCCTGCCTTCGGCCGCGTCCATCATGGCGGCGTGACGCTGGAGTTGCGGCAGGCGCTGGAGCCCTGGCATGTGCTTGGCGAGGAGGGCTCGGCCGGCGGCACCGTACGCTATGTTGATAGTTCGGTTGAGCGGCTTCAGGTGAAGGCGGAAGGCTTCATAGAGGGCCGCCACATCGTGACCTGCAACGGCCGCCGCCTGCCGATGACCTCGACCGGCCGCTCGGCGGAAGCCGTGGCCGGCGTCCGCTTCAAGGCCTGGCAGCCGGCCTCCGGCCTGCACCCGACCATTCCGGTCCATGCGCCGCTCACCTTTGACCTGATCGACACCTGGAACGGCCGCTCGCTCGGCGGCTGCGTCTATCACGTCGCCCATCCCGGTGGGCGCAACTACGATACCAAGCCCGTCAACACCTACGAGGCCGAGGCGCGGCGGCTGGCGCGCTTCCAGGACCATGGCCATACGCCCGGTCCGGTCCAGCCGCCGCCGGAGGAACGCACAAATGAGTTTCCGCTGACCCTCGACTTGCGAACGCCGCTCCTGCAATGAGTATGGGGGCGGGGCAAGGAGAGGCGCATGGGCGAAGGCGCAACCGAGGGGACTGGCGAGGCGGGCAGGGCGCCCGGCCAGCGCCGCGTGGCGCAATGGGTGCGCGACTATAGCCGGCTGCCCGGCATCCCCGACGAGTTTCTCGGCCCGGACGGCACCCCGCGCGCGGTGTGGAGCAGCTTCTTCGATGCTTTCGGCGCGCTGGCGCCAGATGAGATCGAGCGCCGCTTCGCCATGGCCGACCGCCATCTGCGCGAGGCCGGCGTCACCTATCGCGCGCCCGGTGACAGCGCCGACCGGCCCTGGTCGCTCAGCCACTTGCCGCTCCTGATTGACGAGGCCGACTGGCAGCAGCTCTCCGCAGGCATCAAGCAGCGCGCCGAGCTTCTCGAGCTCGTGCTGCGCGACGTCTATGGTGGGGGCCGGCTGGTTGCGGAAGGCGCGCTGCCGGCCGCCGCGATCGCCGGCAGTCCCGAATATCTGCGCCCGGTCTGCGGCGTGCCGCCGCCCGGCGGGCGATACCTGTCGATCTATGCCGCCGATGTTGGCCGCGGGCCTGACGGCCGCTGGTGGGTGCTCGGCGACCGCACGCAGGCGCCCTCCGGCGCGGGCTATGCGCTGGAGAACCGGCTGGTGCTCTCGCGCGCCTTTTCCGATCTCTACAAGTCGATGAACGTGCCGCGCGTCGCGCCGTTCTTCGAGGCGTTTCGCGACAGTCTTCGCGCCAGCGCCGATCGCGACGAGCCGCGCATCGGCGTGCTCACGCCCGGCAGCTTCAGCGAGACCTATTTCGAGCATGCCACGCTCGCGCGCTATCTCGGATTCCTCTTGGTCGAAGGCGACGATCTCGCCGTCAGCGACAACCGCGTCCACATCCGCACCGTCGCGGGGCTCAAGCGGCTCGACGTGCTGCTCCGCCGGGTCGATTCCAACTCGCTCGATCCGCTCGAGCTCGACGCCTCCTCGCACCTCGGCGTGCCCGGCCTGATCGACGTGCTGCGCAAGGACGGCGTCGTCGTCGCCAACATGCCGGGCTCCGGCGTCCTGGAGGCGCGTGCGCTGCTCGGCTTCCTGCCGGCGCTCAGCCGCCGGCTGCTCGGCGAAGAGCTGAATATGCCGCATATCGCGACCTGGTGGTGCGGTCAGCGCGCGGCGCGTGACGAGGTGTTGTCCCGGCTCGACGAGGTTGCGATCGAGGGCGCCTACCGGCGCGGCGTTCCTGGCTTCGACAGCACCGGCCCGGTGCTCGCAAGCGCGCTCGACGCAACCGGACGCCGGCGCCTGGTCGACGCCATCACCGCGCGCGGCATGGACTATGTCGGCCAGGAGGTGGTGCGGTTGTCAACCATGCCGGTCTGGGAGCACGGGCAGATCACACCGCGCCCCTTCGTGCTGCGGGTGTTCGCCGCCGCCACGGCCGACGGCTGGACCATCATGCCCGGCGGCTTCTGCCGGATCGCCGAGCAGGCGGACGCGCGGGCGGTCTCGATGGGTGACGGCGCGCGCGCCGCCGACGTCTGGGTCGTGTCCGACAAGCAGGTCTCGACCGCGACGCTGCTGCCCGCGACCGACAAGGTGCGGATCCGCCGTATCGCCGGCGTCCTGCCGAGCCGCGCCGCCGACAATCTGTTCTGGCTCGGCCGCTATCTCGAACGCGCCGAGGCCACGCTGCGGCTGGTGCGCGCGCTGGGCTCGCCGATGCGCGGGCCGGACAAGGGTGGCGCGCCGGCCTCGATACAGTCGACCGAGCGCATCCAGCGCCTGCTGGTCGCCTGGGGCGCGATCTCGCAATCGTCACGCGCTGCACCGGCGCGGATCGCGGCCGAGGCGCTCCAGAGCGCGGATCGTTTCGGCTCGGCGCTGTCGCTGGTGCGCGCGGCGCAGCGCACCGCCACCTCGCTCCGCGAACGGCTGTCGCCCGATGCCTGGCAGGTGATCATCGAGATGGCCGAACGCCTCGCCTACGAGGTCGAGGATGACGACAGCGTCATCAGCGCGGCCGAATTGACCTTGCAGGAACTCGCTAGCTTCGCCGGCCTTGCACAGGAGAACATGAACCGCGCCGCCGGCTGGCGCTTCCTCGACATGGGCCGCCGCGCCGAGCGCGCCATCAACACCACGCGCTTTGCGCGGCAGTTCGCCTATGATGAGGCGGGCGACGAAGAGCTCGACGTGCTGTTGACGCTGATCGATTGCCAGATCACTTACCGCTCGCGCTATCTGCTGGCGCCGCTGCTTGCGCCGGTGCGCGACCTCGCGGTGCTCGACAGCTACAACCCGCGCTCGGTGGCGTTCCAGGTGACGGCGCTGAACGAGCACATCGCCGCGCTGCCGAGCCTGAAGGAATACGGCCTGATCGAGCGGCCGCAGCGGCTCGCGGTCGCCGTGCAGGCGATGCTTGCGACCGCCGAGGCCGAGAAGCTCGAGGTCAAGACGCTGTTCTCGCTGGAGCAGGATCTGCTCAAGCTGGCTGAGGCGATCGGGCTGCATTATTTCCCGCACGGCCCCAATGCCAGCCGGCCGGAAAAGCTCACGGGGCTGGCGTGATCTACGACGTCCGTCACGTCACCACCTATGAGTACGAGAGCTCCGTCAGCTTCGCCCGCTGCACGCTGCGGCTGGAGCCGAAGAGCGGCAACGGCCAGGAGCTGATCTCGCACAGCGTCGAGATCCGCCCGCGGCCGGCGGAGCGCAACGCGAGGCGCGATTTCTTCGGGACGCTGACCGAGAGCGTCGTGATCGAAGCCGCGCACCGAAACTTGCGGATCGACTCCCGCTCGCGCGTTTCGGTGTCGCGCCAGTCCCCGGCGCGCGATGCCCAAAGCCCGTCATGGGAGAACATCCGCGACATCGCTTTCGAAGCAACAAGCCTCGGACCATCCTCGCCGGTCGGCTATGTCTTTGCGAGCCCGCTGGTGCCGGTGCTGCGTCCCGTCAGCGCCTATGCGGCGGAGAGCTTTGCGCCTGATACGGGCATCCTCGCCGGCGCGGTTGATCTGATGCATCGTATCCGCAGCGAGTTTCGCTACGACCCGAAGGCGACAGTGATCTCGACACCGCTCAACGAGGTCTTCGACAAGCGCCACGGCGTTTGCCAGGACTTTGCCCATGTGATGATCGCAGGCCTTCGCGGGCTTGGCTTGCCCGCGGCCTATGTCAGCGGCTATTTGCGCACCATTCCGCCGCCGGGGCAGCCGCGCCTGCAAGGCGCGGACGCCACGCATGCCTGGGTGTCGCTGTGGTGCGGGGCGGAGCTTGGCTGGGTCGACTTCGATCCGACCAATGATCTCCTGGTCGCCAACGATCACATCGTGCTCGCGGTCGGTCGCGACTTCTCCGACGTCTCGCCGGTCGACGGCATCATCGTCGGCTCGCCGAAGCAGAAGCTCGGCGTCGCCGTGGACGTGCTGCTGGTGGGGTGACCGTGGTTTTCACCGTCCAGGTCTGTGAACGAATGAGTCCGGGCAAGGGAGATTTGTTTCGGTATGTTTCCCTGATGTGACGAAGCACTGTCCATTAATGCGCTGTTAACGACGTCCCGCGACATCTTGGCTCACCATCATCGTTGCTGAAGCCGAAGCATGTTCGAAGGCCTTGTGTTGCTGACTGAAGCCGCCGAGCAGGTGGCGTTGTCGCGGATCCTGCGGAGCCACAGGCCGGATCTGACAATTCGGCCGGTCTCCGGCACCGAAGAGCTGCGCGGCATCGAGACGGCGTTTCTGCGCAACGCCCGGCTGGTGGCTTTCGCTTCCACTGCCATCGTGCCTGCCGATTTGCTCGCGAGCCTTGGCTACGGCGCCTACAATTTTCATCCAGGACCGCCGAACTATCCGGGCTGGGCTCCGGCCCATTTCGCGCTCTATGACCGCGCAAGCGAGTTCGGCGTGACTTTTCACGCCATGATCGAGCAGGTCGACGCGGGCACGATCTTCGATGTCGCGTCGTTTCCGATTCCGGAGACCTGCGGCCTGTTGGGACTCGGCGAGTTGACCTATACGCACCTGCTAAAATTGTTTGGGGCGTGGCAAGCGCAATTAGCGACGGAGCCGGTGCTGGTCCCGCGTCGCACGATGCCGTGGAGCGGGCGCACCAATACGCGCCGCAGCTACAGGGACGCTTGTGAAATTCCTCTGGATATCTCCAGGGACGAGCTGTGGCGCCGCATGCGGGCCTTCGGCGGCAATCATTACGGCATCTCGCCCACGATCAGCCTGCACGGTGTCGCCTTCACGGCGACATCTCCGGAGAACGCATGACCCTGACATCGATCGCCCTCTCGGCGCCGCCAACCGGCGTGCCGAGCGTATCCGACCTGCTGCGTGCGGGGCGAGAGCATTATGCGCGAGGCGAACTCAGGCAGGCGATCGCGGTCTTTCAGGCCGGGCTTGCGCTCGCGGCCACGGTGTCGATCGGTTCGGCGGTGGATGGTATCGTGGCCGACCTCCACGCTGCGCTCGCCAATGCCTTTATGCTCTCTGACAATCTCGCGGCTGCGGCGGAGAACTACAAGGCCGCGCTGCGTCTTGCGCCCCATCTTGTCGCCTGCTGGTGCAACCTCGGCAACGTCCATCAGCGGACCGGCATGGCGCGCGATGCGATCGGCTTTACCTCGAGGCGCTGCGTCTCAATCCGGGCCATCGGCCGTCGCGGACGAATCTGGTTCAGGCGCTGGTCGAGACCAGGCAATTGGCGATCGCCAGGACCTTGCTGTGCGAACTGCTGGAAGAGGCGCCGGACGACGCCGGCTTCCACAGCCAGCTTGGCAAGGTCTGCTTCGAGCTCAACGAGAGCGACGAGGCAATCGCGCATTTCGAGCGGGCGATCGCGCTCGCGCCTGAGCAAGCCGAGAATTTTTACTGGATCGGGGCGATCCGGCAGGCGCTCGGGGAGACCGAAGCCGCGCAGGCCGCTTATGCGCGTGCGGTGGAGATGCATCCGATCATGCGCAGGCCCGCGACGAAATCGCCGCCGGCGTTCCGGGCGCTCGCACTGTTCGCGCCTTTTGTCGGCAACACGCCGGTCGAATTCCTGTTCAGGGACTGCGCATATCAGGCCAACATCCTGTCCCTGTTTGCCGCTGTTTGCCGGGAGCCCGCCGGATATATCGGCGCTCGCGGCCGAGGCTGACATCGTCATCAACCTCATCTCCGACGCCGATCAGGGCGCGGAGGTGCTTCCCCTTGCTGCCGCCATCGTGCGAGGCCTGGGCAAGCCCGTCGTCAATGATCCGGCGAAGGTCATGCGGACGACGCGGGACGGGACAGCCTTCGATCTGGCCGCCATTCCCGGCTGCCGCGTGCCGCGCACGGTACGCATCGACGCTGGCGCGGGCCTTCCGCCGGGGCTCGATCTTGCCTTCCCGCTGCTGGCGCGGCCTGCCGGGACGCATGGCGGTGATTTCTTCGAGAAGGTCGAGGACGCCGCGACGCTCACCGCATTCCTTGCCGAACGCACGGATCAGGATTGCTATGTGATCGACTACGTCGACTATCGTTCCGCGGATGGCCTCTTTCGCAAATACCGGTTCCTTTTCGTAGGGGACCAGATCCTTCCCTACCATCTGGCGATCGGCGATCACTGGAAGCTGCACCGCGACAGCACCGAGATGGGCCATCACATCTGGATGCAGCAGGAGGAGGAGCGTTTCCTGAGCGATCCCGGATCGGTCTTCGACGCGCGTCATTACGGCGTCCTGCGCGTCATCTGCGATCGCGTCGGCCTCGACTATTTCGGCATCGATGCGGATTGGACCGCGACGGCAACCTCGTCGTGTTCGAGGTCAATGCCTCCATGCTGGTCCACGACCAGAATCCGGAATTTCCTTACAAGGATCCATATATCCGCAGGATCAAGCTCGCCTTCGATGGCATGCTCGAGCGGATTGCGCAGCGGAATTGATGCTGCCGTCCGCAAAGCCGTGCAGGCGTGTGCGCGAGCTGGCAGGTATCTGCAACCAAAATCCGATAAA
This sequence comes from Bradyrhizobium centrolobii, assembly GCF_001641635.1. Classification (GTDB taxonomy): domain Bacteria; phylum Pseudomonadota; class Alphaproteobacteria; order Rhizobiales; family Xanthobacteraceae; genus Bradyrhizobium; species Bradyrhizobium centrolobii. The sequence continues at coordinate 19,389 of NZ_LUUB01000072.1, read as the reverse complement.
GCGAATGTCGCGGCCGATGTCCGCCGTCGGGCAGGTCCGCTCGCGCGTCCGCGCCGGCGCCGATCCGTTACCGCCGACCTAACATTGCGGAGCGAAGCAAGAAACATATTACCGTATTTTCGCTTCGGGGTTTGGTCAGGTCGCCCGAGATGGGCTATGCTGGGCCCCGCGTCGCGGACGGGAAATGAGACGTCGGGAGTTGGCGTGGGACACCACCGACAACGGGGCTGCATCGATGATGACGTTACCGAGACTGGCGGCCGAAACCCTGGAGAAGTTGCTGGGCTCGTTCATGCGTCGCAGGTACGACGACGAGTCCCATGCCAGGGTGTTGGAAGGCGCGACGCGCACCGCGCTGGAATGCATCGGCAATAGCGACGCGCTCTACCACAACATCGAGCATACGATGCTGGTGACGCTGGCAGGCCAGGCGATCCTGATGGGCCGAAATCTCCACACGCACCTTGCGGCGGAGGACTACAACCATGTCCTCATCGCCTGCCTTGCCCACGACATCGGCTATGTGCGTGGCCTGTTCGAGGAGGATGACGAGGACGGTTTTCTGATCGATGAGGCCGGGACCAAGGTGTCGCTGCCGCGCGGTGCATCCGATGCCAGTCTCATGATGTATCACGTTGATCGGTCGAAGCTTTTTGTGAGGCGGCGGCTGCCGCCGATCCGCGGCCTCGACAGCGAGCGCGTCGCCCGCGCCATCGAGGGCACGCGCTTCCCGGCCTGCGAAGGGCAGGAGTATGACGACGAAGCCTCGATCCTGCGCGCCGCCGACTTCATCGGGCAGCTCGGCGATCCCAACTATCTGCGCAAGGCCAATGCGCTCTATTACGAGTTCGAGGAGGTCGGCATCAACCGGCAGCTCGGCTACGACTCGCCCGCCGACATCGTGAACCGCTACCCACAATTCTATTGGAACAGCGTCGCGCCGCACATCCAGACCGAGATCGGCTATCTCAACAAGACCGAGATCGGCCGGCAGTGGATTGCCAATCTCTACAGCAACGTGTTCCGTGCCGAACGCGAGATCTCCCTTTCGGGGCCGCAGAAATAGATGGGCTCTTGTAGTCCGCATGCAGCGAAGCGGAATGCGGGACGCCGACGTCTGCGAATCCCGGATTTCGCTGCGCTCCATCCGGGCTGCAGTACCGAGTTCGTTCGCAGAAGGTTGTCGCAAGAATGCAACCAAGAACAGTGACCGCCGGCGTCCTCGACATCGCCTATCTCGAATTCGGCGCGCCCGACGGCTGGCCCTGTATCATGGGCCACGGCTTTCCCTATGACGTGAACGTCTATAACGAGGCCGCGCCGATCCTCGCGCAATCGGGCGCCCGCGTGCTGGTGCCCTGGCTGCGCGGCTACGGCCCGACGCGGTTTCGTTCCGCGCAGACGCTGCGCTCCGGCGAGCAGGCGGCGCTGGGCGCTGACCTTCTCGCTTTCATGGACGCGCTCGGAATCGCGCGTGCGGTGCTCGGCGGCTACGACTGGGGCGGGCGCGCGGCCTGCGTCGTCTCCGCGCTCCATCCGGAGCGCGTGGTCGGGCTCGTCTCCGGCAATTCCTACAATATCCAGAACATTGCACGCGCGATGGAGCCGGCCTCGCCGCCGGAGGAAGCGGCGCTCTGGTATCAATACCTCTTCCATAACGAGCGCGGACGCCGGGCGCTGGAGCGCAACCGGCGCGGCTTTGCCCGTCAGCTCTGGTCGATGTGGTCGCCCAAATGGTCGTTCGACGATGCAACGTTCGAGCGCAGCGCCGTCTCCTTCGACAATCCCGACTTCGTCGATGTCGTGATCCACTCCTACCGCCATCGCTACGCGCTCGTCGCGGGCGATCCCGCCTATGCCGCGATCGAGGTGAAGCTTGCAGCGCAGCCGCCGATCCGTGTGCCGACCATCGCGATCGATGGTGACAGCGATGGCGTCAATCCCGGCACCGCGCATCATGCGCGCAAGTTCGAGGGCTTGTTCGAGCGGCGCGTATTCGCGGGCGCCGGCCACAATCTGCCGCAGGAGCGGCCCGTCGAATGGGCGCAGGCCGTGCTCGACGTCCGCAAGGCGGCCGGGCACACCTGATTTTTGCCGATCGCGGGAACTTTTTGCGGTCGGCGCCGTCCAACCTCGGAACGCCACACGCCGCGAGGAGACGACCATGGGCGAGGAGAGCAAGCCGAGCGGGCCCGACCTGACGAAAGGCGTGTCGCTCGCCGATTTCAGGGACGGCAAGCTGCTCGGCCATGTCGGCGGCGAAGATGTCCTGCTGGTGCAGGCAGGTAGCGAGGTCTTTGCGATCGAGCCCGCCTGTAGCCATTATCACGGGCCGCTCGCCGAAGGGTTGGTGGTCGACGACACCATCCGCTGTCCCTGGCATCACGCCTGCTTTTCCTTGCGCACCGGCGAGGCCACGCGCCCGCCGGCGCTGAATGCGCTTAGCGTGTGGGAGGTGACGCGAGATCAGGACAGGATCCTCGTGCAGCGTAAGCGCGAGGTGCCGCAGCCGTCGGCATCGCATCGCGCGGCGCCGACGCCGGACAGGTTCGTCATCGTCGGCGGCGGCGCGGCGGGCTTTGGGGCGGCCGAGATGCTTCGGCGCGAGGGATTTGCCGGCGCCATCACCATGCTCAGCCATGACGGCGCGATGCCGGTCGACCGGCCGAACCTCTCCAAGGACTACCTTGCCGGCAGCGCCCCGGAGGACTGGCTGCCGTTGCGGCCCGAAGACTACTATCGGGATGCCGGGATCGACCTCCGCCTCAACACCGCTGTTGCCGCGATCGATCCGAAAGCGCGTAGCGTGACGCTGGGGAACGGTGACAAGCTGCCGTTCGACCGGCTCCTGCTCGCGACCGGCGCCGAGCCCGTGACATTGCAGATCCCGGGCGCCGACCAGCCGCACATTCACACCTTGCGCTCGGTCGCCGACAGCCGCGCCATCATCAACGCTGCGGGCGGCGCCAAGCGCGCGCTCGTGATCGGCGCCAGCTTCATCGGCCTGGAAGTCGCGGCCTCCTTGCGGGCGCGCAAGCTCGAGGTTCACGTCGTCGCGCCGGAAGAGCGGCCGATGGAGCGCATTCTCGGGCGCGAGATGGGCGATTTCGTTCGCGCGCTGCATGAGGAGAACGGCGTCGATTTCCACCTCAATGACACGGCGGTGCGCTTCGACCGCACGCGCGCCACGCTGAAGAGCGGCGGCGTCATCGACGCCGATCTGGTCGTGACCGGCATCGGCGTGAAGCCGCGTCTTGCGCTGGCCGAGCAGGCGGGACTTGCCATTGATCGCGGGGTCAGCGTCAATGCCTTTCTCGAAACCAGTGAGGCCGGCATCTTTGCCGCCGGTGACATCGCGCGCTGGCCCGATCGGCATTCGGGCCAGGATATCCGCGTCGAGCATTGGGTGGTCGCCGAGCGCCAGGGGCAGACCGCGGCGCTCAACATGCTGGGCCGGCGCGAGCGCTTCGACGCCGTGCCGTTCTTCTGGTCCCAGCACTACGATGTGCCGATCAACTATGTCGGTCACGCCGAAGGCTTTGACGACATCGCGGTCGACGGCAGCATTGCCGGAAAGGACTGCCTGTTGAAGTACCGCAAGGGCGGCCGCGTGCTCGCGGTCGCGTCAATTTATCGCGATCTCGACAGCCTGAAGGCCGAGCTCGAGATGGAGCGGTCGCACGCATGACTCGTTTTCCCTTGATTTGCGTCAATGTTGGCGCGGGCAGGGGCTGCTCTGCTGGCTGTTGTCCCGGCGCGGCCCGTGCTATCCTGGCGTGTGCCTCCGGGCTTCGCATGCAGGAGTAGCTGTCATGACAAGTGCTTCGGATACGTCTCAAAATTTAGGCCTGGGCTCCGGCATCGCGGCGCTGCATGCCAAATGGGGCTGGATCGTCGCTCTCGGCGTCGTCTATCTGATTACAGGCTTCATCGCGCTCGGCAGCGTCGTGTTGGCAACGGTGGCGAGCGTGCTCGTGGTTGGCGCGATGATGATCATCGCCGGTGTCGCCGAAGTCATCGGCGCGTTCCAGATGAAGAGCTGGGGCAAGTTCCTGGTCTGGGCCTTGCTCGGCGTGCTCTATGTGATCGCGGGCTTCCTGACCTTCGAGAATCCGCTGTTCGCTGCGGTGCTGCTGACACTCTTCCTGGGCGTGTCGCTGATCGCCTCCGGCGCGGTCAGGCTGTTTCTCGCTTTCAGCATGAAGCGCGAAAGCCCGTGGGGGTGGGTGGCCCTGTCGGCAGCCATCACCCTGCTGCTCGGGCTGCTGATCGTGGCGCGCTGGCCCGTGAACAGCGTCTACATCCTCGGCCTGTTCCTCGGCATCGACCTGATCATGGCGGGCGCCGGATGGGTCAGTCTGGGCTTCGGCATGCGACAGCGCCGCTAGGCGCGGGCGTCCACGCCGCGGGAGGGATCGTTCATGCGCTGGTTTTATCTCGCCGTCATCGTGCTGTTCGCCGCGGCGACGATGATCTTTGCCGTACAGAATTTCGAGACGGTCACGATCTCGTTCTTCAGGATGAATCTCAGCCTGCCGCTCGCGGTCCAGACCGTTGTGGTCTATCTGCTTGATGCCGCGACTGGCGGCAGCCTGTTTGCCCTGCTGCGGCGCTCCTACGCGGGCTCGAAGCGAGGTGCCGGATAGACCAGCAACTCGACGCAAGACCATGTTGCGGAACTCCGGTGATCTGACGCGCTGACAAAAAGCAGCGCGCCGCGCGATCGTTTCGTCACCCCGCGCAGGCGATAAATCACTGGGGAGAAACCATGAAAGCCGCTCTGGCCCTGGCCGCAGCGCTTGCTGCCGCCAGCCTGTCGACGCCCGTCTCAGCGCAAAAATCCTACGGTCCCGGGGTCAGCGACACCGAGATCAAGATCGGCAATACCATGCCCTATAGCGGGCCGGCCTCGCCGCTGAGCATCACCGGAAAGGTGATCGCGGCCTATTTCGACGAGGTCAACGAGAAGGGCGGCGTCAACGGGCGCAAGTTCAATCTGATCTCGCTCGACGACGCGTTCTCGCCGCCCAAGACCATGGAGGCGGCGCGGCGGCTGGTCGAGGGCGACGGCGTCGCGTTCATCTTCGCGACCATGGGCACCGCGCCGAGCTCGGCGATCGCGAAATATCTCAACAGCAACAAGGTGCCGCAGCTCTTCCTGATCAGCTCGGCCTCGAAGTGGAACGATCCCGTCAACATGCCCTGGTCGATGGCGCTGCCCTGGGCGCCGAACTACACCAGCGAGGCTGCGATCGACGTCGCCTATGCCCGCGCCAAGAACCCGAATGCGCGTTTTGCGGTGCTCTATCAGAACGACGACGCCGGCAAGGAATATCTGCGTGGTGTCAAGGAAGCGCTCGGGGCGGACGCCGACAAGGCGATCGCGATGGCTTCGAGCTTCGAGGTGACCGATCCCACCATCGATTCCCAGGTGCTGACGCTCGCCAACACCAAGGCCGACGTCTTCATGATCTATTCGGTGACGCCGCGCGCCTGCGCGCAGGCGATCCGCAAGGCCCACGAAGTCGGCTGGCAGCCGCAGCGTTTCCTCGCCAGCGGCTGCGCCAACAAGGCGACGGTGATGGTGCCGGCGGGCCTCGATGCGGGCAAGGGCGTGCTGTCGCTCGGCTCACTGAAACCCTTCGTGGCCGAGCCGAAGGACGACCCGGCGATGTCGGCCTATATCGAGTTCATGAAGCGGCGCCTGCCCAGTGCTGACGTCAACAATGTCGCTGGCCTGTACGGCTACACCGTCGCCGAGGCGCTGGTCGTCGTGCTGAAGCAGTGCAGGGACAATCTGACGCGCGAGAACATCATGGCGCAGGCGGCGAACCTGAAGAATGTGCCGCTGTCGCTGCTGATGCCGGGCATCACGCTCAATACCACGCCACAGGATTTCCGCCCCATCAAGGACGGTTATATGCTCCAGTTCGACGGCAACGACTGGATCGTGGCGAGCGAGCTTTTGCGCGGCACCTGACGTGCAAGGCGGCGAACGGCCGCAGAGACGATGCACCCTCTCCCCTTGTGGGAGAGGGTGGATCGCCGCGAAGCGGCGAGCCGGATGAGGGGGCTCTCTCCGCGAGTCACCCTTGCGCAGTAGCATTTTCCGATAGAGACCCCTCATCCGGCGCCGTAGCCGAAGCTCCGCTTCGGCGTTCTCAAGAACGGCGGCCGGAGGCCGCCTATGCCACCTTCTCCCACAAGGGGGGAAGGGATGAGGCACCTTCATTGTGCGCGGCTTGCTCGGCACGAACAGGAGAACACAATGGACTTTCAACACTCCGAACGTTCGCTGGCGCTCCAGGAGCGCGTCCGCCAGTTCATGCGCCAGCATGTCGAGCCGGTCGAGGAGCTCTATTACGAGGAGGTCAAGCCGGAGGCCGCGCGCTACCGGACGCCGCAGGTGTTGCAGGACCTGAAGCGGCTGGCGCGCGAGCAGGGGCTTTGGAACCTGTTCCTGTCGGGCGAGCACGGCCCGGGGCTCACCAATCTCGAATATGCGCCGGTCAAGGAGATCATGGGCCGCATCCTCTGGGCGCCCGAGGTTTTCAACTGCTCGGCGCCCGACGTCGGCAATATGGAAGTCCTCGCCAATTACGGCACGCCGGCACAGCAGGAGCGCTGGCTGAAGCCGCTCCTGGAGGGACGCATCCGTTCGGGTTTCTCGATGACGGAGCCGCAGGTCGCCTCCAGCGACGCCACCAACATCCAGTGCGAGATCCGGCGCGACGGCGACGACTATGTCATCAACGGGCGGAAATGGTTCACCTCCGGTGCGATGAACGAGGATTGCGAGATCCTGATCGTGATGGGCAAGACCGCGCCCGATCACCCGGACCGTCATCGCCAGCAATCCATGATCCTGGTGCCGAAGGCGACGCCCGGCGTGCGCATCGTCCGCGACATGCTGACTTACGGCTATGACGACGCGCCGGTCGGCCATCCCGAGATCGTCTACGACAACGTCCGCGTGCCCGCAGAGAACATCCTGCTCGGCGAGGGCCGCGGCTTCGAGATCGCGCAGGGGCGGCTCGGCCCCGGCCGCATCCACCATTGCATGCGGCTGATCGGCTGCGCGCAGCGTGCGCTGGAGCTGATGTGCCAGCGTGCGGTCTCCCGCGTCGCCTTCGGCAAGCCGCTGGCCGAACAGGGCTCGGTGCGCGAGGACATCGCGCACTCCTTCTGCGAGATCGCGCAGGCACGACTGCTCACGCTCCAGGCCGCCGACAAGATGGACCGCGAGGGCAACAAGGCCGCGCGCGACCTGATCGCCGCGGCCAAGATCGTGGTGCCCAGCATGGCTGCGCGCGTGATCGACCGCGCCATCCAGATCCACGGCGCCGCCGGCGTCTCGCAGGACACCTTCCTCGCCCGCGCCTATGTCTACGCCCGCTTCATCCGCATCGGTGACGGCCCCGATCAGGTGCACCTCGCCGCAATCGGCAAGGATCTGATCAAGCGCGGCGGCGTGATGGCGGGGTAGGGGCGGTGCTAGCCGCGCGACGTCTGGATGCGCGCCATGGGATGAGGCCAAGGCGCGTTGCAGCAGCCTCTGCCGGATGAATCGCTCAGGATCGTGATGCGCGGTGCGGATAAGAAGATCGTGCAAAGGTCGCTGCTGTTCCGAGAACTCCGGGACTGCAACAAACCTGACTACGATGCGTTTACTTGGCTCTGCTCCTCAACCTATGGAGGTTTTCATGGTCAAGAAAGCGCTTTTCGCGCTCGGTATTGCTGCGATCCTTGCCCTCGCGCCGAGCGTTGCTTCCGCACAACGCGGCTTTCACGGCGGATTTGCAGGGGGAGGTTGGCGCGGCGGCGGATGGGGCGGCGGTTGGCGCGGCGGCGGTTGGGGTTGGCGCGGACCGGCTGTTGGTTTTGGCCTAGGCCTCGGGCTTGCGAGCGCGGCAGCTTGGGGACCAGGCTGGGGGCCCGGCTGGGGTGCTCCGGGTTGGGGTTATGCTGGGTGGGATGGTTGTACGCGATGGCGTCGGGTCTGGACTGGCTGGGGGTGGCGCGTCGTCCCCGTGAACGTTTGTTGGTGAGATGCCGTTTGTCGGCGGTGGGCCCGGAGGGCTCACCGCCAAATCTTATTCGGCGCTTAGATGCTCCAGCATCCGATTGCAGGCTTCCTCGGCTTCACCAAAGGTCTTGAATGGTGATCCGCTGATCTTGATCGCGCCTTTGGTCTCATAGAGGGGACGCCAAGACGCCACGTAGCCCGGACGTCCATGAAAGCCGGGGCCGGTGGTGCGCTCGAAGCTGATCACAAACGAGAAGCCATCGCTGTTTGCGATCCATAGTTCCATGGTCTCGACGGCCCGGTGGAATTGCAGGGACATTGCCAGTCGCTCAACTCGGTTGGCGCTAAGCTGCGAGATTCCTCGCTGATCCACCACTATCAGTTAGGCCCGGCTTCACGGTGTTTCAATCTGCTGCGTTGTTGGTGCCTGGCACGGCGGTCAGCGTTGCCGTTGATCTAGATCAAGCTTGGCTGCCGCCCGCTCCGAGAGGATTGCCATTGGGCAAGGCGCGGGGCTGTCCAACCTATTGGGGGGCGACAGCATGAAATGCTGGGCGGGACTGGTCATCGCTGCTCTCTTGGTATCCGGATCGCGCGCAAGCGATGCCGCCGTGCGGATCACAGACGATCCCGGCGGATTAATCGGGAAGTACATATACAGGTATGAGAGATTGCGGACTTCAGGTCAGCCTGTCGTCATCGATGGCTTCTGCGCGTCGGCTTGCACCATTGTCCTTTCCGCCATCCCTTCCGACAGGATTTGCGTGACTTCACGGGCGAGCCTTGCCTTCCATGCGGCATGGGAGTTTGGCCCTCGTGGACGGCCCGTCACGAACCCCGGAGCGACCCGAATGCTCTATTCGATGTATCCCGGGCCGGTGCAACGGTGGATCGCTTATCGTGGCGGCTTAACGCCCCGAGCCATCTTTCTGCGCGGAAAGGCGCTGCAAGCGATGTATCGCTCATGCCCATCCCGAGCCAAGAGAGAAAAAGCTCTTGAGACGTCTGGTCCAAGGAAGGACAGACGGGCAGATCGCGGCGGAGATTGGCGGCAGAAAAGATCAGGTCGGCTTGCAGCGCTGAAGGCTGATCGAAAGATTGCAAATCCGATCGCACGAACAGCTTGAGGCGCTCCCCGAAGAATTCACCCATTGGAAGGGCGGGCGGCGACACTTGAGCGGACGCCGTCCGCGCTCGATCGATTTCGTCAGTACCGATATCCGTAAGGATACTGACCCGGTCGGACCCAGTTGCCATACGTGTCGTAGTAGCAGTTGCTGTTGTTGTAGTAGCCGTACGCAACGCCTGCTGTTCGGCGCGGTCCGCCTCGAGTAGACCGCGCCAACGGCATCTACCGATCAAGCACGTGAGAGCGCATCGAGCTTTCCGCGAAGCTCATCGATCGTTGGCTTCGCAATGTCCCCGACTCCGGGGGTCTCCAGCACCTTGTCGCACATCTGGTTGATGGTCGGCGTTGCTGCTGCAATCAACTTGGCAAGGGCGCTTTTGCCTTCAGGGCTGAGCTTCGTCGCGAGGTTGCCGACGTCGTTCAATTGGGTCGTTGCTTCCCGAAGCTTGGGAAGGGCGGCTTGGGCGGAGGCGGCGTCCGTGATGGTTGGCAGCACGGATCGCAAGGTGCCGACGGACGAGTTGACCTGGGTCGCCAGGTTCACTCCTCCGATCGTCAGATCTGGCTGTGCCAGACCCACCGTTCCGGTCGCGGGCTCCGTTGTGGCGGGACGCGGCAATTCGGCAACCGTTTCGCCGGCCTGGCGCCCGGTGGCATACCAGAGAAGTCCCCCCAATACGACCAGCGCGACTAACCAATAGGGCCACTGCGACGATGCTGCGCTCGTTGCGGCATAAGCCGCTCGGCTGGCCCCGGCAGCTGTACGCTCCGAGGCGTCGGCAATTCGGCTCCCGGCGGCCGAAGCGGCTGCGGTACCGCTGCGCATGGTTCCCGCCGCTTTGTCGATGAGGCCGGCAGCGCTCAACTGATCGGCGAGGCCGGACGGAATAGCTGCGGCGATCTGATCTTTTTGCGAACCGAGAAGCGATGCCAGCCCGCTTGCGTCCAGGCCCGCACTGCGCTGGTGTTGGCCCAACGCCCCGAGGACCACAGGGGCGAGCAGACCGAGTAGCGACTTGCTGGATCCCCCGTCGACTCCTGCGAACTTGCCAATCGACTGCGCTATCGCGTCAGTTGCTCCGCCGCCGAACAGGCCGGATAACAGGCTCGATCCGGTTTCCGCGAGCGTGTTCTGACCTGAACCGCCGATGAGGTTCTTGAAATTCTCCAGCGACCCAGGCGACCCAGGTTGCTGCGCCAACGTGCTGGAGAGCTGGCGCGCCCCGTTCGGAGTGGAGGCCACGTCCGCGAGGCCCGCAAGCAGAGCGGGGACCGCGCCTCCAATTGCCTTTTGCGCGACGTTGCGGTCAACGCCCAACGCAGAAGCGATCTTTGCGATCATGTCAGGGGTCAGAAACTGCATCACAACAGAGATGAGATTGGCTGCCATGCGATCTCTCCATTTTTGGTTGTGAGGTGAGTTGTCTCCTTGCCTCCACTGCTGCGGCTTGGTCACGCAAGCCGCGTTGTCCGGCGCTTGCTACATCAGAAATTTCGGTTCGCGATTGTGCAAGTTAAGCGATCTCGCAGGCCGAATGTCTCGCCAACGGATTTGCGCTGCCTGCCAATCGATCCCATTCATCGTGACGAAACGGAATGTCCACGCCCAAATCTCCGGCCTGTCTAATCACAACACGGAGAGCGGGTGCCGCGGAGGATTTACATCCGCCCGTCCGCACACCGAGGATGCTTGTGCTGTCCTCCCATTCGCAACCATCGCCAGCTGGCCGCGCTCGAGGACCAGGGACAGAGGTAGAGAAGTCGCGGCCGAGGCACTATGCAGTTTCGGCCAAAGGGGCACCCGCGTGCCGGCCGAGAACATCCTGCCCGGCGAGGGCCGCGGCCTCGAGATCGCGCAGGGCCGGCTCGGCCCAGGGCCGCATCCAACACTGCACGCGGCCGATCGGCTGGGCCCAGCGCGCGCTGGAATTGATGTGCCAGCGCGCGGTCAGGGCTCGGTGCGCGAGGACATCGCAAACTCATTCTGCGAGATCGCGCAGGCGCGGCTATTGACCCTGCAAACCGCCGACAAGATGGACCGCGAAGGCAACAAGGTGGATCGCCGCGGCCAATATTGTGATGCCCGCATGGCCGCCCGCCGGATGAGGGGCGAAAGAGTCTGGCAGGCCGATAGTCCTCGTGGTTTGATGATTGGGGGCGAACCGAGCAACCGCCGGAGCAAGAACATGAGGCGACGCGCGTTTTTGCAAGCGTCGGGCAGCGCGGTCATCACATGGCCGATGCGGGCGTGGGCTAAAAAAGACACGAAGCTGCTGCTGGTGGCGGTGTTATTTCCGAGCACTGAAGAACTCTTCAATCCAAGAGTGGCGGCATTGCGCGGCGGCCTGAAGGACGAAGGGATGGTCGAAGGCCGCGACTATCTTCTCGAGACGCGCGTCGCGAGTGGCGATTTTTCACAGCTGCCTCGCCTCACCCAGGAACTGGACGCGCGGCAACCGGAGGTCTTTGTGGCTGCTGCCACTGCTGCCGCCGTCGTGCACAGCGTGCTGCCGGACAGACCGTTGGTCTTCACTGGTATGGCAGTCGATCCGATTGCGGTAGGACTCGCCGAGAGCTACAGGAAGCCAGGCGGGACGGCTACTGGCAACGTGATAAACGCAGTCGGTGGCGAAGACAGCCTCGCCGAGAAGCGGGTCGGGTTCTTCAAGGACCTAGTCCCGAACATCGAGCGGCTTGGTATGATTGGAGTGGTTTGGGATCCTCAAGTCCTCCAAGGCGTGCTGTCACATCAGGAAGAAACGGCCCTGCAAAAAGTCTCCGTTCAACTGGGCTTCCGTTTTGAGAATTATGCGGTCAAGACCCATGAGGATATCGAAGGGGTCTTTGCCAAGGCGTTGTCTGATGGCGTCGACGCGCTCTATATCTCCGGCGATCCGCTGTTGACCAGCAACATGTCCCGCGTGATGCCGCACATTCTGGCGGCAGGAAAGCCTACGCTGGGTGTCTATCCTGAGTGGGGGCGGGCGGGCCTGCTCCTGACTTATTCCACTGATGCGTTGGATGGCTATCGGCGCGCCGGTGCCTACGCGGCCAAAATAGTCCGGGGCGTAAAACCTGCCGATCTCCCGATCGAGCAGGCCAGCAAGTTCTGGCTAGTGGTCAATCTCAAGACCGCCAAGCAGCTTGGGATTAGCGTTCCCCCAAACCTGCTTGTGGTGGCCGACGAGGTGATCGACTAGGGCGCAGGCTCTTGCTTGCAAATGTCGCCTTCTGGCCCATCCGCGAAGTGTCCCCACGCCTCGTCGAGGTCCGGACAAGGGGGTATAGCGGACTAAAGTTGCTCACATTGAGTTATTCGCATTTTGGACCCAAAGCAGTCGAACCAGCGTGTCGGCTTTTGCACGAGACCCTCTGGCAGTGTAGCCGTATCGTTCGACGACAAATCCAGCCTTGTCAGAGCCAACCGAAGTCAATCGGCGACTGGTGGCGGCCGACTCCATCGATCCAGTCAGAGGGGCCTTAATTCGCGCGCGATGGCGGAAAGAAGAATTTGGCCAGGCGAACTTCGACCCCGATGTTCTCCCTGAACCCGCCGGTCGCCTGGAAATCGTGAAACACGTCACCGGCTATGGTAAAATCCTGAGCGAGCGGGATTTGAAATTGGAAATGGCCCCTCAAGAAGTCATCTCGACCGAGCGACATATCGGGCTGAGGTATCGCGACCGGCAGTCCGGCGACGACAAATCTGCCGTTTGTGCCTATCTGCTCGCCGCCCCAAGACTTCTCTATGCCAAAGGCGGCAAATAGGAACGTGCTCGGATTATAACGCAGGAATGCCTTGACGTCGTACGACGGCCGCTGCGTCAACGCATCGTATCGCAGGACTCCGGGGAACGGGGCGCCAGGCGGATTGACCACCTCGAGAGGACTGCTGCCGTTGCCGTGGAACGATGCATTGGCGATCAGATCGAAAAACAGCCCATTAAGGCTTGGCGAAATCTTTCCAAGTCCCTCGGTGTAGCCGAACTGAGGGGTGTCGGTGAGCTGCCCCGGTGTCGAGACATTCACCGCACTTCTGTCGTCGAAGCTGCGCCCGAGCGGCAGCCAGAGAAAATTCGAGACCCCGAACCAGCGCTGGACCTTGGCGTCGGAGATGAAGAAATAGGTCATGTGAAACACCGGGTCGACGAGTCCCCCGGCAACCCGGTTGTTCGTGCCCGGGATATTCACATCCGTCAATGTCGCAAATGGCAGGTCTGCTTCGATCACGAAGGGATGATCCGCGACCTCTGCAAAATACGTCAGGCGCGTAAACTCTACCCAAGTATTGGCGTGCGAGTCAGGCAGCGCGCGTCCGGTGGGATCGACAAAGGCATCGGCATGCGCAAAGCTTGCGTATTGGAACGCAATGAAGGTCCCGATCGGAAGCGACCCGCCCTGGTAATCTCCCGCGTATGTTCTTGGGTTGTTGTCGGAGGCCGCGATTGCGGGTGTATTGCCTCCAATGATGCTGCCGAGCAGCGCGGCGACTCCAGTTGACAAGACACTCCACCAGGATTTCGCCCACATCTCCTCCCTCCTCATTGTTCGCACGGCCGAGGCCGGTCTGGATCTCCTTCCGTAAATTGCATCGGAGAGGGTACTCCTGATGGAGACGAATGCTGTGATTGCCTTGCAACAGTACGTATAAAAAGCTGAAGAGGTGAAGGCGCTGCAATGACCGTTACCAGTCGTATCTTGATCTCAACCATTCGGAGGCTCGAAGAGCGAACCAGATTTGCCCCTGGATCTCAGAACGGCAAAGCGGTTTGAGCATTACGATGCCTCCAACGTTACTCGGGCTTGATGATAAGGTGATCGATAAGCGCGCACCTTTGCTGCGGTGCATGAGTCCCGAGGTGACCCCTCAGCCGACGCTGATCGATGGCGGATGTTTTCATCGGTATAAACATCCCCAGCGATTTGAGTGGCGTGTCTCATCTATTGAGCGACATTGTTTCCTCCGATGAGCGCCCAGGCGTCTATCATCAAGTCCTGCACGATCTGCTTCGCAGGCTTGATCGAGCGGACGGCTGCTACACCGGCGCCTGCAGCGAGGCACATCTCTTCGTGATCGCCTCGCGTTTGCGTGGTCGGCAGCACGGCACTGTTGGCCGGCATTTCGTAAGATCGTCCGAAGACGACCGTCTCGCCGATCGGGTGCTTCGGGGGCATGTTTCCTTCCTCGGAGCGAGCGACAGCACGATTTTTTAGAACCCGCATCGGCGCGTCTGGCCATTCAGGACCAAAGATCGTCGTCACGGCTGTGTCGTCTCCGTGTGCGCGCACGAGGCGTTCTTTGTACTCGGTGCTCGCTAGGCTCTCGACGCTCGCAACGAGCCGCGTGCCGACGCAGACGGCCTGGGCACCGAGCATAAACGCGGCCGCAGCTGTCCGGCCATCTGCGATTCCACCCGCCGCGATAACCGGCGTTCGACCCAGCGCATCCACCACCGCAGGTACAAGCGATATCGCGCCGAGAGCGGACTTCACGTGCCCGCCTGCTTCTTGCGACTGAACAATAACTGCATCTGCGCCGAGCGCCTTCAGTTGCCGCGCGCTCTCCACCGAGTAAGCCGTTCCCCATACTTTGATGCCAGCGCGTTTCAGCTTGGTAATCCAGCGCTGCTCTGGTGGATTCCAGAAGAAGACCGCGAGCGGGACGCGCTTAGCTATGGCGACCTCGACATGGGCTTCTGTCGTTGCGGGACCAAAGCCGGTCTCTTCGACGATGAAGTCTACACCAAAAGGTGCTGAGCTCAGGCGGCGAATGCTGTCAATCCGGTCGGCGAGCATCTCCGGCGCGCCGGGCCCGAGGCAAAAGAGGCCGACGCCGCCTGCATTCGACACCGCCGCCGCGAGCTCGGGACTGCCGACGATCGCCATGCCGGCTCCGACAAACGGGAGCTTGATTCCGAGCTGTCGCGTAATCTCAGTGTTCCACATTTTCGTGCACTCCTTGAAATTTCTCCAGCCGTACCCGACTTCCTCAGGGATCGCTTGGTTGAGCGCGCAAATCTCTCGTCTGGTCCACCTATCATGCGGGTTCTTTCGACGGATACCGTCCCCTCACATGAGGCATTTGCCTATTGGCGCGACGTGCTGGCTCAGCATTTCGTTCACTTGCGTCCAGAGCGCGTCGGGCTTGATCCATTCTGCTGTACCATCGAGGCTCAACAACTAGAGGGGCATTCGTTCTCGCGCGTACATGCGGCGCCCCAGCGCGTTTACCGCGCTATGCGGGAAATTTCGCGCTCGCCGTATGATCTTGTCTTCCTGAACCTTCACTTGCACGGCGGAGGCTCATATCGTCAGGAGGAGGACGAACTCGTGCTGAATCCCGGCGACCTTTTTATCCTCGATGCGGTGCGACCTTTCGAGCTTGGTTGCGAGGGCGGAGTCACTCAGATCTCACTTAAGATTCCACGTCACCTTCTCTGGGAACGAATGCGCCATCCGGAGCGTACGCGCGGTGCCCGCATTCGCGGCGCAAGCCACATTGGCAAACTTCTGAACGGCTACATCAAAACCCTGTGGCGGCAGGGCGAGGCCGAACAGGACGCGGGAAATCCTCAGGCCATGGATCACCTGTTCTCGCTCGTGGCGTATGAAGTCGATCGGCGTTATGGTGATGCCGGCTTGCCTCGACGAGCAATGCGAGCCGGCATTTATGCTTGTGCTGTCTCGCACATAGGTGAAGCGCACCGAACGCCGGGGTTGACGCCACGCGGCGTAGCTCACGCGGTCGGCACCTCGCTGCGCACGCTTCAGGACATCTTCGCCGAACGTGGAGACGCGATCAGCCGGCATATCCAAAACAGGCGAATAGCAACTGTAGCGCGATGGCTTGCCGATCCGGCGATGCGCGAGCAAACGATTGGCGAGTTAGCGTTCATGGCCGGCTTCTGCGAGCTGTCACATTTCACTCACGCGTTCGTGCGCACTTACAAGGAAACCCCGGGCGGTTGGCGCCGCCGTCACCTTGGAAAATGACTGATCGAATCGCGTCAGATCGTCGCTTTCGGCGCCGCCACGGCAGGGCACCTGCTCGTCGCGTCGGATCGTAACACTAACTTCGGTGTCAGAATCTGACGCGTTAGTTATTTGAAATTACAGAACAATTTCGGCGTCCCCATTGTTGTTCTTCCTGCGACAGGCGTTCTCGCTGTCGCGTCAACAACGGAGGATTCTTCGATGAGCAACAGGCTCGTAAGTTACCTCATCGCGGGTGCGCTCGCCTCCACGCTTGCCCTTGTACCACCGGCCCTTGCCCAGAGAGGGGGTGGTGGCGGTGGCGGGCATGGTGGCGGTGGTGGCATGGGCGGCGGTGGCGGGCATGCTATGGGAGGCGGCGGTGGCGGCTTCGGTGGCGGGCATGCTATCGGCGGCGGTGGTGGCTTCGGCGGCGCGCGCTTCGGTGGCGGTGGTGGCTTCGGTGGCGGGCGAGGCATCGGCGGCGGCTTCGGCGGCGCCCGCTTCGGCGGCGCGGGCCTAGGCCCTCGCACCGGAGGCATGGTAGGCCCGCATTTCGGCGGCGCCCGCTTCTTCGGCACGGGCATAGGCCCGCGCACCGGAGGCATGATAGGCCCGCATTTCGGCGGCGCTCGTTTCGCGGGGGCGCCCTTCAGGGCGCGCGCGGCATTCGTGCCGGGTCAACGCTTCGCGTTCCACCCCGGCTTCCATCACCGCTTCTTCCATCGTCGCTTCCACCGCTTCGCCTTCTTTGGCGCGCCCTTCGTCTACGCCGCCTACAACTACGACTATTGCTGGCGCAGAGTGTGGACACGATACGGACTGCAGTGGGTCAACGTCTGCTACGACTACGGCTACTAAACGCTGGCGAACCTACATCATTGCGATGATCGCCACTGGCGCATTCTTTGGCGAAGAGAAACTGGATAGGCGGGTGGCGATCGTCGGAGAACGACGATGACGGGTGGCCACCGCCGCATTCTGGTTGTCGAGGACGACCTGGAAACCGCCGGTCAGCTTATGGAACAGCTCACGGCCAGCGGCTACCGGGTGGATTTGGCTTCCAGCGGCAACGAAGCGCTGAGCCACGGTGCGGCACACGACTATGCCGTGATCACGATCGACCGCATGCTTCCCGACATCGATGGCATTGCGGTGATGCGCCAGTTGCGCGACAGCGGCGTCGCCGCGCCCTTCCTGATCATCAGCGCGCTCGGAGAAGTCGACGACAAGGTCCGTGGCTTGCGGGCCGGTGGCGACGACTATCTGGTCAAGCCTTTCTCCTTCCTCGAGCTGTTGGCGCGACTGGAAGCGCTTGGCCGGCGCAGCGACACCATCGCCAAGGAGACGATCCTGCGTGTCGGCGATCTCGCAATCGACCTGATCTCTCGGACCGCCACCCGGCGCGGCAGGGAGATTCTCCTTAGGCCCAAGGAATTCCAACTTCTGGAATATCTGGTGCGCAACGAAGACCGCATCGTGTCGCGGGCGATGTTGCTGCACAACGTCTGGGATCTTCATTTCGATCAATCGATGAATATCATTGACGTCTATGTCGGACGCCTGCGTCGCAAGGTGGACGACCAGCAGGCCTATCCGCTGATCCATACAATTCGCGGTGTCGGATACTGTCTCCGTGCTCCTGGCTAAGACGCTCAGCTCAACGACTTTCAAGCAGGCGCTGATCGCGATCGGCGGGAGATTGAGGTCTTGGTGCCTCCACCCCTGCTCGCCAGCGCCGACGAGCTGATCGAATAGAACGTAATTTGCTGCGATGCATGAGTCCGGAAGTGGCCCCAAGCCGAACAGCGCTCAAGCCATTGTCATGTCGGTTGTCGGCGGTAAACCGGATGCCCGGCCGCGCTTGCCTCGACTGCCGCTTGTGACCCCCACAAGAGACATCGGGGCGAAAATCAACCGATAGCACCCATCAAACGGCTTACGTCGACGCTTTCGCATCCGGTCGCCGCGCAACGAGTGAGATGGTCTCGGTTGTCTGAACAGCAATTCCGCGTCGATAAGTGGAGCTTCTGCCAGAGTTAGGCTGCCGCGCGGAACGGCAGCGGGTTGAAGTAAGCTTGATCCGGGGTGCCGCGGTCAAGGCTCGAGTGGGGGCGCCGGCCATTGTAAAAGTCGAGGTATCGGCCGATCGAGGCGCGGGCGTCGGACACGGTGTCGTAGGCGCGCAGATAGGCCTCCTCATATTTGACACTGCGCCACAGCCGCTCGACGAACACATTGTCGCGCCAGGCGCCCCGGCCGTCCATGCTGATGGCGATGCCCTGACTGGCGAGCACGCCGGTGAACGCGGCGCCCGTGAACTGCGAGCCTTGGTCGGTGTTGAAGATTTCCGGCTTGCCGTGGCAAGCAAGAGCATCCTCCAGCGTCTCGACGCAGAATGCGGCTTCCATCGTGATCGAGACGCGCCACGACAGCACCCTGCGGCTGAACCAGTCAAGCACCACCGCGAGATAGACGAAGCCGCGCGCCATCGGGATGTAGGTGATGTCCATTGCCCAGACCTGGTTCGGTCGTGTGATCTCGATCCCGCGCAGCAGATACGGATAGATCTTGTGCCCGGGTTCGGGTTTGGTGGTGCGCGGACGGCGGTAGAGCGCCTCTATCCCCATCCGCCGCATCAGCGTTTTGACATGCCGGCGGCCGATCTTGCACCCCTCGGCAGCCAGCAGGTCTCGCAACATTCGCGAACCGGCGAAAGGAAACTCCAGGTGCAGCCGGTCGAGCCGGCGCATGATCGCGAGGTCGGCGGGCGACACCGGACGTGGTAGATAATAGACACTGCCACGGCTGATCTTCAAAACTTCCGCCTGTTTCGTGATCGGCAGGCCGTGCTCACGGTCGATCATCGCTTTGCGCTCAGCAGACCGGCTTTGCTGAGCGCGCCTTCTAAAAAATCGTTCTCCAGCGTCAGCTCCCCGATCTTGGCGTGCAGCGTTTTCACGTCCACCGCCGGCTCG
Source organism: Bradyrhizobium centrolobii (assembly GCF_001641635.1). Taxonomy (GTDB): domain Bacteria; phylum Pseudomonadota; class Alphaproteobacteria; order Rhizobiales; family Xanthobacteraceae; genus Bradyrhizobium; species Bradyrhizobium centrolobii. The sequence goes on along the minus strand of NZ_LUUB01000072.1, from coordinate 284 downwards.
CTCGTTCTGTTGCCACCGCCAGCACCAAATACCTCGGCCGCCGCTTCCTGAAGCTGGGACTTCCACTGCGTGATCTGGTTCGGGTGCACGTCGAAATGCTCAGCCAGCTGGGCCAGCGTCATCTCGCCCTTGATTGCGGCTAACGCTACCTTGGCCTTGAATGCCGGTGCGTGGTGCCGGCGGGCTCGTCTGCTCATCGTCTCTCCTGATTCGCGGGACAATCTTGCCCGCCGTCAGGCAGAAACTCCACTTATCGCCCTGTCCAGATTTCCGGAGCCAGCTCT
>NZ_LUUB01000071.1:65024-78897 GCF_001641635.1 Bradyrhizobium centrolobii | reverse complement strand
CGTAGAGCCTGTGAAGCTATTGGATCTGCGGAGATTGGCCGGCAGGGAAATGGCGAGTTGAGTTGATCCGAGGGCTGTGACGAGGCGGACTGTGGGTGCCACTATGGTTTGGCGAGATGGTGGCCCTGCAGGATGTTGTTGGTGAGCGCGTACCAGAGGACGACGGCGCGGACCTTTTCGATACCGCGGACGGTCAATTGCCGCAGGTCCCAGTTGCGCCAGCGGGCATGTATGCATTCGCAGATCGTACGGGCTCGGTACTGAGCTTTGCCGTCTTCGCTGGCCATGCGAGCACGCCAGGCCAACACGCCCGGACCGTCGCCATGCCGGGGCAAATAAGGATCGACACCGCTCCTGGACTGCGTTGGTGGACAGTAGATGTCGATGCCTTCGCTATGCGCCCACTCGATATCCTCGGCGCTGCAGAAACCGCCATCGACGAGGTGGCGGCGGGGAAAGCGGCCCAGCAGTGATCGCGTTCGTTCCAGCATCGGCCGCATCAGGCCGCGATCCGATCCATTGTTGTCGACGTCGACCGTGACCACGATCAGCTCGCCCGCCGCGCTGGCCACCTGCACGTTGTAGGCTGGACGAAAGCCGGCATCCGCCATCTTCATCACCCGCGCCTGCGGGTCGGTGGTGGAGGCCCGCGCCTCCTTCGGCTTTTTGCCATTGCCGCCCTTCTCGTCGAGCTGCTTTCGCTTGCGCTTGATCTCGGCCAGCGCCGCTTGCGCCGCCTGCACCCGCTCGCTGCGTTCGCGCGCCGCGCGCTCCCTCGCGGCCCGAATGCGCCGATTGCTGGCTTCCGGATCCGCATCGACCTCGCGCTTGAGCTCCTCCACCACAGCCTGGGCCTGCGCCATCTGCCGATCCAGCGTCGCCTCCCGCCGGAACGATCCGGTCCCCGCATTGGCCCGTATCCGCACCCCGTCCTGGGTCAACTTCTCCAGATCGACCAGCCCCGCCTTGCTCAGCGCCGCCAGATGCTCGCTCAGCAGGCGGTCGAGCAGGTCGGCACAGCCGACCCGGAAGTCCGACAGCGTGTGATAGTTCATCGACACTCCGCCACATAGCCAGCGATAGACGTCATGGCTCTCGCAGAGGCGGTCCAGCGCACGCGCGCTGCCCACGCCATCGCTCGTGGCGTAAAGCCAAAGCGCCAGCAGCAGTCGTGGCGATGGCGGCGGATGACCGGGCGTATTCTCCCGCGCCTTGACCCGATCCTCAAGCTCGCTCAGGTCCAGCCCCTCAACATAGGCCCAGATCACGCGCGCCGGATGCTCTTGCCCGATCAGGCTCTCGATATCCACGGCACGCAGTTCGATCTGGTCACGCATCGGCTCGCGCAGCCGCGGCGCTCCAACCGGCTCTGCACCTGCTCGCGGCTTCGCCTGTTCCGGCAGCTCTCCAAATAGCTCTTCGTCAGCCATCATCCCCTCCGCCGAATCAAGGCACACAGAGAATCACGACGGCCTTGATCTCCGCTACATCCGCCCAGCCGAAATGAAAGATTCACAGCCTCGTAGGGTGGGTTAGCGAAGCGTAACCCACGACATTGGCTCAACGGACACCGTACTCGCGGTGAGATGGTGGGTTACGCTTCGCCAACCCACCCTACGGCACCCTGCTTGCGTAAATATTTAACCCTACCTCGAACAATCCTCCCGCCACGGTCCGCCCTGCCCCATTTCTGCGCTACCTAATCCGCGCGGACACGTCCCGCGTCCGCCGGAGGACGCGTCATGAACCTCAATCGCCGTCATCTCATCGGAGCTTCGGCCACGGGCATCGCCGGCGCGCTGGCGATGCCCGCTGACGCCGCACGGGCGGCGCCGCTGACATCGCTGCTTGGCCGCGACGCCACCCAATATGGCGTGCGGCCCGGCAGCAGCGAGGACCAGACCCGCGCACTCCAGCGTGGGATCGACGAAGCCGCACGGGTGCAGATGCCGCTGGCCCTGCCGCCCGGCGTCTACCGCACCGGCCTGTTGCGGCTGCAAAATGGCTCGCAACTGATCGGCGTGCGCGGCGCGACCAAGCTTCTCTTCACCGGCGGAGCCTCGGCCATCCAGAGCGACGGCTGCGATGCGATCGCCCTCACCGGCATCACCTTCGACGGCGCCAACATTCCGCTGCCGACGCGGCGCGGACTGCTCCACGTCCTCGGCGGGCGCGACGTCCGCATCACGGATTGCGAGATCACCGGCTCGGGCGGCAGCGGCATCTGGCTCGAGCAGGTGTCCGGCGACGTCTCCGGCAACATCTTCACCAACCTCGCCGTGTCAGCGGTCGTCTCGTTCGATGCAAAGGGCCTGAGCGTCTCGCGCAACACGATTGTTGGCACCAAGGACAACGGCATCGAGATCCTGCGCACCGCGATCGGCGACGACGGCACGCTGGTCGCCGACAATCGCATCGAGGATATCAAGGCCGGCCCGGGCGGCTCGGGACAGTACGGCAACGCCATCAACGCCTTTCGCGCCGGCAATGTGATCGTGCGCGGCAACCACATCAAGAATTGCGACTACTCCGCGGTGCGCGGCAACTCGGCCTCGAACATCCACATCACGGACAACAGCGTCAGCGATGTCCGCGAGGTCGCGCTATATTCGGAGTTCTCGTTCGAGGCCGCCGTATTCGCCAACAACACGGTGGACGGCGCCGCCGTCGGCGTGTCCGTCTGCAATTTCAACGAGGGCGGCCGGATCGCCGTGGTCCAGGGCAACATCATCCGCAACCTGATCCCGAAGCGGCCGATTGGCACTGCGCCGGATGACGATGCTGGTGTCGGCATCTACATCGAGGCGGACTCCTCGGTGACCGGTAACGTAATCGAAAATGCGCCGTCCTACGGCATCGTCGCCGGCTGGGGCAAATATCTGCGCGACGTCGTGATCTCGGGCAACGTGATCCGCAAGGCGCTGGCCGGCGTCGGCGTCTCCGTCGTGCCGGGCGCGGGCTCTGCGCTCGTCAACAACAACATGATCTCCGAGACGCCACGAGGCGCGGTGGTCGGGCTCGACCATGCGCGGGTCGTGACGTCAGATCTGTCCGCGGACGGCGCACAGCGCTTTGCACAGGTGGTGCTCGGCGCGAATGCGGTGAGCGGCAGGTGAGCGGAAGAACACCTCCCCTCGTCGTCCGGACAAGCGTAACAAAGCGGAGCGCAGATCCAGGACCCAGAACCACAGGACAGGGCAATGTAGGCGGTACTGGCCGCGTCGCGCTATTGAGAGATTCCGCGGTATGGGTTCCTGGCTTTCGCCAGGACGACAGCAGAGAATGTAGCGAGCGCCTCGCTCCTTAAAACGCGTTGCGCAGCAGCGGGTATTTGGCTTCGATGCCGTCGAGGCTGAGGGTGAATTCGACCACGCGCTCGGGGGCGGCGACGACATCGGCGGCGGGCGGCGAGAAGGTTGGCAAGAACGTCGCGATCGGTGCGATCGGCGCTTCTGTGATCTCGGCGAGCACATTCGGCGTGGGGTCGAGTGCAACTGGCGCGGCGGGCTCGATATGCACGGCCTTCGGCTGCACGGTCTGAACCTGCTCGCGCTGGGTCCTGCGCGGGATGGTCGCCGGCGACCAGCCGAACGCGGACGTCACGCTCGCTGCGGCGGCCGACACGTCCTCGCCGGCCGCGATCGCGCGCCAGGTCTGGAGGACGCGCTTGGCTTCCTGGATGTTTTCGAGAAATGCGAGCTCCGAGTGATAGCGGCGCCAGCGTCCGGTCTCGAACATTTCGGTGAGATGTTCCAGCCGCTGCTCGGCGAGCGCACACCAGCGCTCCGCAACGTCGCGGCTGCAAGCCACGCCTAGGCGATGTGTCATGAACCAGCCCGTGAGGAAAAAAATACGGACGCGGGGGACGCAACGCACACGAATCAATTTAGACGCGACATGAATATTTTGTGGAAAAGTTTTGGCTTGTCCAGCAACGAGACCGGTTTCGTCGTCGAAGACCGTAGTCGGGCGGTGTTTTTGTGTGATTTGCCGTCAAGCTTCGCACAAGCATAGCGGGCTTGCGGCGTGACGGTCGAAGCGGTGGCGTTGCCGCGGCCGCGAGCTCTCAACCAGAAGCTGATCCCGCACGACGCTTCAAGGAATCATGCCCGAAAAAGCAAAGACCCGTCCGGGGGGACAACCGGACGGGTCGAGCCATATGGGCGCTTGGGGTGGATGGGCGCTCGCGCCTGATATGACTGATGGGGAGGGATGACCGCTCCCACATATTTTGGTCGTGGCACCGGGCTGAACGTTCAATGCGGGGTTCGATTTTTTAACCTTCTCGCGGCGTGCATCTTTGTCGCAGCGATTATCGCGCTGCCGGCCTATCAGCCTGAGAAATCGCGGATTTCTCGTCCGTGCTCGACAGCGACGGTTGTTCCAGCACGCGGATTTGCGGCCCGTCGCGACGCGCCGCCCCGTCTTCACGTTTTGTTGTACCGGACGCCGCGGCAACCGGCGTCGCATTATCAGATGGAACAGCCATGACCGCAGCATAGGCGTCGGCCTCGCCGTCGCCGAACTGATCATCACGCCCCGGTGTGCCGAGGTCGCGCGCGGTCTTCGCAAGCGTCATGCGCAGCGCTTCCGGCTTCAGCGCGTAGTTGCGCTCTAGCAGCAGTGCCGCGACGCCAGAGACATAGGCGGCCGAGAACGAGGTACCCGACGTCATCTGATATTTGCCGTCCGGCGCGGGCAGGAAGATGTCGACGCCCGGCGCCGCGAGCGCGATGTAGTTGCCACGGTTGGAGGCGGAGAACAGCCTGTCCTGCTGGTCCGTCGCGCTGACCGCGATCACGTTGGGATTGGCGGCAGGATAGAGCGGCGGCGATTTCGCACCCGCGTTACCGGCTGCCGCTATCAGCACCAGGCCGCGCGCGGCGGTCGCCGCGATGGCGCGCTCGATCATCGCGTCCTTCGGACCGGCAAAGCTCATATTGACGATCTGCGCGCCGTGCTCGGCGGCGTAGTTCAGCGAACGCAGGATGATGTAGGTGGAGCTCTCAGCGCCGCCGGTGGTGCCGCCGAAGGCGCGGATGGCGATGATGCGCGCTTCCGGTGCGCTGCCCATCAGCCGCGCATGGGCCACGATGGCGCCGGCGATGCCGGTGCCGTGGACATGCGGGCCTTCGGAGCTGGCAAGCGCGTCGAAATTGTCGGCGATGGAATTGGCGAGCTCGGGATGTTTGGCGTCGATCCCGGAATCGATCACCGCGACCGTGACATTGGCGCCGTGCACCAGCACGTGAGCCTGCGGCAGGCGGAGCTTCGCCAGCGCATATTGTGCGGGGTCGCCCTCGGTCGGCGCCGACGCCCTCTGGTCCTGGAGCACGTAGCGATAGTTCGGCTGGAGCGAGCGCACGCTGCCGTCGGCGGCGAACTCGCGCCGTGCTGTCTCATACGGCCGGCCGTCGGTGATCCGGAACAAGCCGACCGTGGCGCCGATCAGCGGGAAATTTTCCGACGCGACCCGCGTCAAGCCGTGCCGCCGGGCAAGCGCGTCGGCCTCGGTTAGCGAGAGCGCGCTGTCGATCTCGGCGACGAATTCGTTGGTGAAGCTGCGCAAGCTTGCGGCGGCGGGCGTATTGTAGCGGCGCGAATTACCGGCGCTCTTCTTGCCCGACTTTCCGGCGCCGCCGCCATCCCCGCCGTTCGGCTGCGCAAGGCACTCGCCGTCGGCGTCGCGATAGGGCGCGGTGCAGGCCGGATAGAGGTTGGGAGAATAACGCGCATAGGGCAGCACCGGCGTCGGCGCTATCCGCGCGGACAATCGCGGCGTGGCGGCGATCGTACGGGGGCCGCGGTCGACGCTCACAGCCCGCGCAGCCACGCTGGGGCTGATGGTCGGCGTACGCGAGGGAACGCTGATCGTGGGCGTGCGCATGATCGCCTGCGCTTGGGCGACCTCGACCCCGAGCGAGGCGGCAATTAACAGCACGGCGACCACGGATGATGCGTAGGCCGCCGCTCTCACCCCACTCTGGGACTTGCGCTGCATCGGTTCACGGCGCGCTTTAAGGCGTCGCCACGGCGAGATTGACGATCTTCTCGCGCTGCATCCGGCCGAGCACCGCGGTGAGCTCGTCCTGGCTCATCGCCTTGTTGAACTGGAGGCGGAACATGCCGCCCTTGGCGCCGTCGATGATCATGGCCTGGTAGCTGTCGAGCAGCGACGTGATGTCGGCCACGCGTGCCTCAGGCGTGAAGCGCACGAGCGCGCGCGCCGGCGCAGCGGTGGATCCGCCGAAATCACGCGTGATCGGGGCGTCGGTAGAGAGCGACGCCGTCTGGAAGGTCGCAGGCTGGTTCTTCATCAGCACCGCGCCGATGATGCCGGCCTGCAGCAACAGCGCAATCGCGCCCAGGCTCGCCGACCAGGCGAGCGTGCGCGGCGACAGGCTCGCAAAGAACGTCGAGATGCGTGCCGACAGCGGCAACGAGCCGGATCCGCGCGCGGGCTCGGCATCGATCGCGGCGAACAGCTTCTGCATCGCGCGCGCCGACGGCGCGCCGAGGCTCTCGTTGAGATGGATGGTCTCTTCGTACTCGCCGCGGATCGCGGCATATTGCCTGGCGAGCTCGGGATCGCGGGCGAGCGCCTCCTCGACGCGGCGGGCGTCGCGCGCGTTCAGCGTACCCGCGGCATGCCACGGCAGCAGCGTTTCAATTTCACTGGGCTCTTGCTCCAGCATCTTCTTGCTCAAAGCCATCATGGCCAGCCTCGCTCAACGCCGGCTGCCTTCAGCAGTTCGGCCAGTTTCTTGCGCGCATAGAACAGGCGCGTCTTTACCGTGTTCCCCGGTATCCCGACGATTTCGGCCACCTCCTCCACGGATTTCTCGTGGTAGTAGACAAGATCGACGATTTCCCGATGTTCCGGCGACAGCGCCGTCAGGCACTCCCGCAACGCTTCACTGGTATCCTTCTTCTGCGCCGCCATTTCCGGATCGTCGGACAAATCCTCGATCGCGTTGGCGGCCTCCTCGTCCAACTCAACGTCCTTCCTGCGCCGCAGCGCAGACAGGGCCTTGAACCGGGTGATTGCCAGCAGCCAGGTGGAAACGGCGGATCGTCCCTCGAACTTGCCGGCCTGACGCCAGACGTCGAGGAACACTTCGCTGATGAGGTCCTCCGCCACCTGTTCATCGCGCACGAGCCTGAGCCCGAAGCGATACACCCTGACATGGTGCCGCCCGTACAGCACCTGCATGGCGAGCCGGTCGCCCTGAGCGATCCTGGCGATCAGGACCTCATCCGAAGCCGCCTGTGTCACGCTCAAAGCCCGTCTCGCAAGGTTGGTCGGGTCGAAACGGCGGACGGTTCGACGGGAGGTGCAAAATTCTTCAGCTTACCGCAGTCATACGGGGTGCTGTGTGATCTACCCCACATACGCGCACTTTCCTTGTCCCATCCGCGGCGATCGGCCGCCTCGTCCCAGATCGGTATCATAATACTGAAACACTTTCTGCAGAAATGCCTGTTCGGCGCAGGCGGCCCGATCAAGCCCGGATCGATAGCAGCCCTGCATGATGTATGTCTCGCGAACCCCTGCTTTGGCTCGACCGCATCGCCGCGATGCCTAACCGCCGGCAAATTCCCTTGCCGACCGATGTCCCCTGCCCGCGCTGCACGCCCGGATTCGGTGTCAAAGGATACCAAACCTAAAGGCTTGCCACGTAAATTTTTGAACCGACATCCACCAACGGCGAGACCATGAGCACGGCCGCGACGTCCTTCCCGGACCGGAATGCCGCAGAAGTCGCGGATCTCGCGTTGACCTCCGACGCGACGGCGCCCGAGGTGCGCGCGCGCCGCATGCGGCAGCGGCGGCAGATGTATGTGGGCCAGGTCGTGAGCTACTCGCTCGGTGCCTCGGTCCTGCTGCTCTACGCCTATGACGGCGCGATCTCGATGGCCGTTCCATCGCTGTTCTGGGCCGGCGGCCTGATGATCATCGGCACGTTCACCGTGCTCTCGGAATCCGGCTTCGGCGATCAGTTCGAGGATCATTACCTCACCGTCTTCCAGATCTCGGCGCACATGGCGCTGCAACTGGTGTTCCTGCTCGCGGTGCCGACGGTCGGGGTCGCCTTCATCAGTGTGCTGTTCCTGATCTTCGCATTCGGTACGCTGCGCATGACCTCGCGCCAGGCGATGGTCACCTGGTGTCTGGCGACCGCCGGGCTCGCCTTCGTCTTCCTGGTCTCGGACCTGCCGATCGGACTGCCGGTTGCAACGCGCCTCGAGCGGACCGCGTCGATGCTGTGCTTCGTGCTCGTGATCGGCCAGTGCGCCTTCCTCGGATTGTTCGGCAGTACGCTGCGCAAGATCCTGTACCGCCGCAGCATCGAACTGAAGGCCGCCTACCAGCGCATCGAGGAGCTCGCCGAACTCGACGAGCTCACCGGCTCCTACAACCGCCGCTGCATCATGCGACTGCTGGACGCCGAGATCGAAGGCTCGCGCGAGATGGCGAAAGCCTGCGCGATCGCGCTGATCGATCTCGACTGGTTCAAGCGCATCAACGACGCCCACGGCCATCCCGTCGGCGACGAGGTGCTGCGAACTTTCGCGATCACCGTCTTCGCCAACATCCGCCCGGCGGACCGGTTCGGCCGCTATGGCGGCGAGGAATTCCTGCTGCTGCTGCCGGACACGCAAGCCGACGCCGCCGCGCGCATGCTCGAGCGGCTGCGCGGGATCGTCGCCGATCTCGACTGGGGCGCATTCTCCCCCGGCATGCGGGTGACGATTTCCGCCGGCGTCGCGACGCTGCGCGACAACGATACTGCCGACACATTTCTCGCGCGCGCCGACAGCGCGCTCTATTCCGCCAAGGCGCAAGGGCGCAACCGCATTGCAACGAGCTGACCAATCCATTTACCGCCGGTAGCGCAGAACCCGCCGCCGGACTGAACGCTCCAGGACAGGGCCATGAAATCCAAACCCGCCAAGTCATCCGAAAACCTGCTCGAGGAATTACAGGCCGCGCTCTCGCACGGCACGGTCGCACGCCGGGTGGAGACGCTGCGCCGCGTCACCGATCTCTTCATCAACAACGCGGTGGATTATTCGGACGAGCACATCCGGGTGTTCGACGACGTCTTCCAGTGCCTGATCGAACAGATCGAGATCTCGGCCAAGGCGCTGCTCGCCGACCGCCTCGCGCCGATCGGCGCGGCGCCGCCCCGGATCATCCGCACGCTGGCGCTTGACGAGATTATCGAGGTCGCCGGCCCCGTGCTGACGAAGTCGGAACGGCTGGACGAGGAGACCCTGCTCGAGATCGCGCGCAGCAAGAGCCAGGCCCATCTCAAGGCGATCTCGCTGCGGCGGGTGCTCTCGGATGCGCTGACCGACGTGCTGGTGCCGCGCGGCAACAACGAGGTGGTGCAGTCGACGGTCAACAATCCGGGCGCCCGGTTCTCCGAGGGAAGTCTTGCGGACCTCGTCACGCGCGCCGAGCGCGACGACAACCTCGCCACCTGCATCGGCCTGCGGCCCGACCTGCCGCGCCATCACTACCTCAAGCTGGTCGCGAAGGCGTCGCTGAGCGTGCGCCGGAAGCTCGAGGCCGCCAATCCGGAGCTCGCCGACGAGGTGTCCAGCGTGGTCCAGGAAGCGGCCCAGCGCGTCCGCGCCGCTGCCATGACCAGGCAGACCGAGATGGCGCGCGCCCTGGTGAAATCGCTGCATGGGGACGGCCGGCTCAACGAATTCCAGGTCACCACCTTCGCCGAGCAAGGCAAGTTCGACGAGACCAATGCCGGGCTCGCGGCGCTCGCCGGCGTCTCGGTCGATATCGCCGAGAGCATGATGATCGAGAGCCGCAACGAGGGCGTGATGATCCTCGCCAAGGTAGCCGGCATGTCGTGGTCGAGCGTGCGCGCGATCATCGCCATGCGCGAAAAGCTGTCCGGCGGCGCGCAGACCGACATGCTGACACTGCGGGACACCTACGAGGCCCTGCGCAGCTCTACCGCGCAGCAGGTGCTGCGCTTCCACCGCATGCAGCAGAGCGCGACGCCGGCGGCCTGAGCCGGCGCGCTAGTAGCGCAAGACCTTGGAGCCGACGAGCGCGCCAATGGCCGTCACCAGCGCGGTCGCGAGCGTGTACCAGGTCGCGACGAACAGCGGCGAGTCGTCGGTGCAGTGCGAGGCGTAGAGCGTCGCGGCGAGCCCCGCCGACAGCATGCCGGCGAGCGCGCCTGCGAGCGCCGGCCGCGACGGCGCGCCGTGGCGCAGGCCGAACAGCGCGCCCGCAAGCAGCGGCAGCCCCATCGCCGGGATCGCCGCCAAACAGACCCGCGAGTTCTTGCCCACGAGCCGCATCGTCATCGGCATGGCCGGCGCCATCATCATCTCGCCGCCGATCGCAACCGCGAGCAGCCCCACGGGAAGCAGCAGCAGCCAGCCCCAGCCGCGCATCAAGGCTTCGGGGCGCGACAGATGCAAGCTGACGATGATCGCGGGGATCGCGAGCGACAGCGTCACCGCGAACTTCATGTCGAAGAATGGGTTGTGCATCGCGCTCATCACGTCCGGCCGCACGCCGAGGAACGTGGCGAAGATCAGGATCGACAGAGGGGCCGCTACCAGCAGCGCCATCGTCAGCACCGCGCCGACGCGCGGTGCGCGATGGGCGTTGTCGGCCGCGAGCGTGCGAATGAGTTGATCGGTATCCATGACTAGCGGTCCCGCAATCTGGCGGTGAGCGCGGCAAGGCCCCGATGCAGCGCAACGCGCACCGCGCCTTCGCTCATCGAGAACTTTGCCGCCGTGTCCTTGATCGAGGCGCTATCGACCGCAATCGACTGCAACACGTCGCGCTGGCGCTGCGGCAGGGTGTTGAGCTGGGCCGCGACCTCGCTTGCGGAGGCCGTCTCCTGCGGCGCCTCGCCCGGCAGCGTCTCGGCGAAATCGTCGATATTGACGAAGATGCGCCTGCCGCGCCGCCTGAGCGCATCGATCAGCTTGTTGCGGGCGATCGCGAACAGCCAGGGCGCGAAGGGCGCTTCGCTGTCCCAGGTGTGCCGCTTCAGATGCACCGCCAACAGAATGTCCTGCACGATATCCTCGGCTTGGTCGGGAGGCTGCCCGGCGCGCGCCAGGCCACGCCTCGCGGCAGCCCGCAGCACCGGTGTAATCGCCTTCAGCAGGCGATGATACGCCACATCATCGCCCGCCATGGCCGACCGCATCAGGCCGGTCCACTCGTCCTCACGTCCGCGCACGCGCGACCCTCACCATGCAATTCGGCCGCTCTTTCAATTTGTTACGGCAACCAGATAAGATCACGAACTCGTGATCGGCATTCAGCCCCAAGCCCGATCCGGCCGCCAAAGCCCGGCAGGCTCATAACACCGATCGCTCCCGCTGGCACCCGCCGGCCCGCCGCGAGGCACCGGTTTGCCCCGTTTTTGCCCGGTGCAGCGCGAAGATTCCCATTTTCTGCCCCGCTGTGGTCACGCCCCGGCGTCTCTGTTCGCCCCCGGGACGGGCGAATTGGGGAGATCGTCAACATGATCAAAGCCAACGGGCGTGCGGTCCTGGTTCTTCTGGCCGGGCTCTTCTTGCTGTCCGCCGCGACCGCACAGGCGGCGCCGAGCTCTACCGCAAGCACCCAAGCGGACAGCGCGAGCAATCAGGCCGACCCGGTTAAATCCAGCAAGCACCGGCGGCACTCTTCGCATCGCCACAGCAGCAAGACGGCGGACAAATCCTCCGACGACAAGGCCGACACGAAGGCCCCCGCTGTAAAGGCAAACAATGATGTGCCGGCCTCGAGCGAGATGCCGCCGTCGGTCGCCAATGCCAAGGCGCAGCTTGCCGCCGCCGATACCCCGACCGCCGCCGCGGCCTCCGCGATGACGAACCGGGCGAACGACAATGTGCAGGCGGCCGCCGACAATTCCGCCGCCTCCGGCGCCGAGAACCAGGTGGTCGCGCCCGACCAGCTCAACGACGTCGACCGCGCCCTGCAACAGGACAACCCGCCCGCGCAGAAGCCGGCGATCGCCTCAACCGACGCGCAGCCGCGTCCGGCGCCGGTGACGGCCTCGAGCAGCCAGCAGACCTCGGCCTGGGACCAGAGCTCGCTGATCGGCAAGATCTTCATCGGTTTCGGCGCGTTTCTGACGCTGGCGTCCGCTGCCCGCATGTTCATGGCCTGACGCACCCTTCCGGGGCGCGCGGCTCGCGCGTCCCGGCGGCCTTTGGCCCCCTTGAAGCCCACCGCGCCAGCGGGCAAATTGCCTGCCCAATTAAACGCGTGGGTGGAGCATGAGCACGTTCGAACACATCATCGTCGAAAGCCAAGGCGCGGTCGGCATCGTCAAGCTGAACCGGCCGAAAATGCTCAACGCATTGTCCTTTGGCGTCTTCCGCGAGATTGCCGCAGCCGTCGACGATCTCGAGGCCGATGACGCCATCGGCTGCATCGTCGTGACCGGCAGCGACAAGGCCTTTGCCGCCGGCGCCGACATCAAGGAGATGCAGCCGAAGGGCTTCATCGACATGTTCGCGGAGGATTTTGCAGCGATCGGCGGCGACCGCGTTGCGCGCTGCCGCAAGCCGACGATTGCCGCGGTCGCGGGCTATGCGCTCGGCGGCGGCTGCGAGCTCGCGATGATGTGCGACATCATCATCGCCGCCGACACCGCGAAGTTCGGCCAGCCCGAAATCACGCTCGGCACCATTCCCGGCATCGGCGGCACGCAGCGCCTGACGCGTGCGATCGGCAAGTCCAAGGCGATGGATCTCTGCCTCACCGGCCGCATGATGGATGCGGCAGAAGCCGAGCGCAGCGGCCTTGTCAGCCGCATCGTGCCGGCCGACAAGCTGATGGACGAGGTGATGGCGGCCGCCGAGAAGATCGCCTCGATGTCGCGGCCCGCGGCCGCGATGGCCAAGGAGGCGGTGAACCGCGCCTTCGAGACCACGCTCAGCGAGGGCATGAACGTCGAGCGCAATCTGTTCCACTCGACCTTCGCGCTGGAAGACCGCTCCGAGGGCATGGCGGCGTTCATCGAGAAGCGCAAGCCGGTGAACAAGAACCGGTAAGGCAAGATCCGGTAAGGCTGGTGTAAGACTTCACTCCGCTTCCCGCAGAATCCCTGTGACGTAGCTGCAACAAGCACGGATTTCATGGGGGTATCGTCCGCGGCAGTTTGCCTGCGGGACCGGCGCTCGTTAAACAGGTAAGAGGGCCGCCGTCGGCGGGGGCGGACAGCCGGGGTTTTGCGGGATTACATGATTGGGCGTGCCGCCAGAGTTGAGCGCGTCATGACGCGGCATCGATCGGGCGTGGGTCCTGTCTTGGTGACATGGACCACGCTGGCGCTCTCTTGCGCCCTTGCTGCACCTGCCAGCGCAGAAGCCCTGCCCGAGGCGCTGGTCAAGGCCTACCAGACCAATCCGCAGCTCAATGCCGAGCGCGCGCGGCAGCGTGCGACTGACGAGAGCGTGCCGCAGGCGCTCGCCGGCTACCGGCCGCAGATCGTGGCTAGCCTGAGCGCCGGCCTGCAAACGGTGCGCAACCTGCTGCCCGACAACACCATCCAGACCGCCAATTTGAAGCCGTGGGTCATCGGCGTCACCGTGACGCAGACCCTGTTCAACGGCTTCCGCACCGCCAACAGTGTGCGGGTCGCCGAGCTCCAGGTGCAGTCGGGCCGCGAGGCGCTGCGCAATGTCGGCCAGGGCGTGCTGCTCGACGCGGTCACCGCCTACACCAATGTGCTCGCCAACCAGTCGCTGGTCGAGGCGCAGCGCTCCAACGTCGCCTTCCTGCGCGAGACGCTCGCCGTCACCCAGCGCCGCCTCAACGCCGGCGACGTCACCCCGACCGACACCGCGCAGGCCGAGGCCC
>NZ_LUUB01000071.1:51106-65014 GCF_001641635.1 Bradyrhizobium centrolobii | reverse complement strand
CCCGCCTCAACCGCGGGCTCTCCGATCTCAACGCCGCCGAGGTCGCGCTTGCGGTGAGCCAGGCGACCTACGCTCAGGTGATCGGCAATCCGCCCGCGCAGCTTCGGCCCGCCGAGGTCGTCGACCGCTATCTGCCCAAGAGCCGCGAGGATGCCATGATGATGGCGATCCGCGAGCATCCAGCGGTGACGGCGGCGGGCTTCGACGTCGACGTCGCCTCGACCAACATCCGCGTCGCCGAAGGCGCGCTGCTGCCGAGCGCCAGCGTCCAGGGCAGCGCCAGCCGCAGCCGCGACAACGACCCGTCGCTCAGCACCTTCGCCACCGACCAGGCCTCGATCGTCGCCAGCGTCACCGCGCCGATCTATGACGGCGGCACGGCCGCCTCGCAAACCCGGGCGGCGAAGGAGGTCACGGCGCAGAGCCGGCTGGTGCTCGACCGGGTGCGCAACCAGGCGCGTACCGCGGCCGTCAGCGCCTGGGTCGCCAATGAAGGCGCCAAGATCGCGGTCTCGGCCTCCGAGTCCGAAGTGAAGGCAGCGACGGTCGCGCTGCAAGGCGTGCAGCGCGAGGCCGCGGGCGGACAGCGCACGACGGTGGACGTATTGAACTCGCAGGCCGACCTGATCCAGGCCAAGGCCCGGCTGATCGGCGCACTGCGCGACCGCGTCATCGCCTCCTACACACTGCTCAGCGCCGTCGGCCATCTCGACGTCAAGACGTTGAGCCTGAACACGCCGGACTACCTGCCCGAAGTGCACTACCACCAGGTCCGCGACGCCTGGCACGGCCTGCGCACGCCGTCGGGGCGGTAGGGCTTTAACTGCCCATGAAGAGCTGCCGCATTCATCTGATGGGCGCGTCGGGCTCCGGCGTGACAACGCTCGGCCGCGCGCTCGCCGACCGGCTTGCGCTTCCGCATCATGACAGCGACGATTATTTCTGGCTGCCGACCGCGCCGCCCTATCAGACGCCGCGGGCTGTTCCCGAGCGTCTGCGCCTGATGCGCGAGATGTTCCTGCCGCGTCTCGATTGGGTGCTGAGCGGATCCGTGACCGGCTGGGGCGATGAGCTCGTCCCGTTCTTCGATCTCGTCGTCTTCGTGATCACGCCGCGCGAAGTTCGGCTGGAGCGCCTGCGGGCCCGCGAGGCCACCCATTTCGGGGCTGGTGCCGTCGCGTCGGGCGGCTGGCGGCATGATGAGACCGAAGCCTTCGTCGAATGGGCCTCGCATTACGAAGCGGGCGACCGCGAAGGCCGCAATCTCGCAAAACACGAGGCGTGGCTGGCAAGCCTGCCCTGCCGGGTCGTGCGCGTCGACGGCTCACGGGCCGTTGCGGATGTTGTCGAGAAGATATGCAATGACGCGCAGCAGCATATCGGTTGATGTGATATTCTAAGCGCCAGCTTTGAATAACGCAGCGCGGAAACAACCGTGCTCAACGACGCAGCATCTTGCTTGCCTCCCTTGCCGCCGGAGTAGCCATGCCCCACAAGGAAGCCCGCGCCAAGGCGTCGCAACCCGCGACGCCGGTGAATTTCGACGTCCCGCTGCACGCCTGCGACTGCCACACTCATATCCATGGCGATCCCGAGAAGTTTCCGTTCTTCGCCGGGCGCGTCTACACACCGGAGCCGGCATCACCGGAGGAGATGGCGACGCTGCACAAGGCACTGCATATCGAGCGCGTGGTGATCGTGACGCCGAGCGTCTACGGCATCGACAATTCCTCCACCCTGTTCGGCATGAAGGCGCGCGGCGCGACCGCGCGCGGGGTGGCCGTGATCGACGACAAGACGACGGAGGCCCAGCTCGATGCGATGCAGCAGGACGGTTTCCGCGGCATCCGCATCAATCTCGCCACCGGCGGCATCAGCGATCCCAATGTCGGCCGGGAGCGCTTCACCGCGGCGGTCGAGCGCATGAAGGCGCGCGGCTGGCACGTCCAGCTCTACACGACGCTGCCGATGATCACGGCGATCAAGGACCTCGTGCTGGCCGCGCCCGTGCCCGCCGTGTTCGACCATTTCGGCGGTCTCGAGGCCTCGCTCGGGCTGGAGCAACCGGGATTTGCGGACCTGATCGCGCTCGTCAAATCCGGCAAGGCCTATGTGAAGATTTCCGGCGCCTATCGCTCGTCAAAGCTCGCGCCCGATTATCAGGACATGGTGCCCTATGCGCGGGCGCTGATCGCGGCGAATCCGGACCGCATCGTCTGGGGCACCGACTGGCCACATCCGGATTCGAGCCATGTCGAGGGACGCAAGGCGACCGACATCGCACCGCTCTATCAGATCGACGACGGCCGCCTGCTCAACCAGCTCCCAGTGTGGGCGCCGGATGCGGAGATACGCAAGAAGATCCTGGTCGATAATCCGGCGCGTCTCTACGGGTTCTGACAGTCTCAGCGCGCACGGCGCGAGAAGAAAGAGATCAGGACCGGCAGCGTCACCAGGATGACGACCGGCGCCAGCATCATGCCGGTGACGACGACGACCGCCAGCGGCTTCTGCACCTGCGAACCGATGCCTCCCGACAGCGCGGCCGGCAGCAGGCCGACGCCGGCAACCACGCAGGTCATCAGCACGGGCCGGAGCTGCAACTCGCCGGTGCGCACCACCGCGGTCATGCGGTCGAGGCCTTCCTCGATGAGCTGGTTGAACTGCGAGATGATGATGATGCCATCCATCACGGCGATGCCGAACAACGCAATGAAGCCGATCGCCGCAGAGACGCTGAAGGGGATGCCGGTGATGACGAGCCCAAGCACGCCGCCGAAAATCGCCATCGGGATCACGCTCATGGCGAGCAGCGTATCGGTCATCGAGCCGAAATTGAACCAGAGCAGGATCGCGATCAGGGCGAGCGAGATCGGCACCACGATCGACAGCCGCCGGATCGCGTCCTGGAGGTTGCCGTACTCACCGACCCACTCCATGTGCGAGCCCGGCGGCAACTGCACCTGGTCGGCGATCTTCTGCTGCGCCTCGCGGATCGCGCTGCCGAGGTCGCGCTCGCGCACCGAGAACTTGATCGGCAGATAGCGCTCCTGCTGCTCGCGGTAGATATAGGCGGCGCCGGAGACGAGGCTGATGGTGGCGACCTCGCTCAGGGGGATTTGCGTGACGGTGCCGTTCGGCCCGGGCGCGCCGATGCGGAGGTTCTGGATCGCCTCCGCGCTCTTGCGGTATTCGGGGGCAAGACGAACGATGATCGGGAAGTGACGGTCGCTTCCCGGCTCGTAGAGGTCGCCGGCGGTGTCGCCGCCGATCGCAACCTTGATGGTGGCGTTGATGTCGCCGGGCGCCAGCCCATAGCGCGCGGCCTTGGCGCGATTGATGTCGATCTGGATGGTCGGCTGTCCGAGCGAGGTGAACACCGCGAGATCGGTGACGCCCTGCACCGTCGACAGCACCGACTTGATCTTGTTGGCGGTGTCGGTCAGCGATTTCAGATCGCTGCCGTAAAGCTTGATCGAGTTCTCGCCCTTTACGCCGGATACGGCTTCCGAGACGTTGTCCTGGAGATATTGCGAGAAATTGAACTCGACGCCCGGGAAGCGGTCGTCGAGTTGCTTCAGGAGCTGTGCGGTCAGCTCTTCCTTGTCATGCGTGCCCGGCCATTCGCTCGCGGGCTTCAGCGGCGCAAAGAACTCGGCGTTGAAGAAGCCGGCCGCATCGGTGCCGTCATCGGGGCGGCCGTGCTGCGACACGACGGACTCGACCTCGGGCCGGCTGCGGATCAGCTTGCGCATCTCGTTGACGTAGGTGTTGCCTTCCTGGAGCGAGATGGTCGGCGGCAGCGTGGCGCGGATCCAGAGATTGCCCTCTTCCAGCTTCGGCAGGAATTCGAGGCCGAGCAGCCGGCCGAGCGCGATTGTCATCACCACGAGTCCGATCGCGCCGCCGAACACGATGTTGCGGTTGGCGACCGCCCAATGCAGCACCGGCGAATAGATCCGGTGCAGGATCATCATGACCTTGGTCTCGGTCTCCTCGACATGCGCGGGCAGGATGATCGCAGACAGCGCCGGCGTCACCGTGAAGGTCGCAAGCAGGCCGCCGGCGAGCGCATAGGCATAGGTGCGCGCCATCGGCCCGAAGATGTTGCCCTCGACGCCCGAGAGCGTGAACAGCGGCAGGAAGGCCGCGATGATGATGGCGGCGGCAAAGAAGATCGAGCGCGAGACGTCCGCCGCGGCGCTGAGGATGGCATGGCTCTTCATGCCGAACAGCGTCTCATTCGACACCTGCTCGAATTCGGTGAGCGGCGTGGTCTGCGTCAGGCGTCGGAAGATTGCCTCCACCATGATGACGGTGGCGTCCACGATCAGGCCGAAGTCGATCGCGCCGACCGACAAGAGGTTCGCCGATTCCCCGCGCAACACCAGGATGATCACGGCGAAGAACAGCGCGAACGGAATGGTGGCGCCGACGATCAGCGCGCTGCGCAGGTCGCCTAAGAAGATCCACTGCAGCAGCACGATCAGCAAAATGCCGACCACCATGTTGTGCAGCACGGTGTGGGTGGTGAGGTCGATCAGGTCCTTGCGGTCGTAGATGCGCTCGATGCGCACGCCGGGCGGCAGGATGGTGGAGTTGTTGATCTGGGCGACGAGCTGCTCGACGCGCTTGATGGTCGGTGTGCTCTGCTCGCCGCGGCGCATCAGGACGATGCCCTGCACGATGTCGTCGGCTTCGTCGATGCCGGCGATGCCGAGCCGTGGCTTCTCGCCCACGGTCACGGTCGCGACGTCCTTGACCAGCACCGGATTGCCTGAAGTCTGCGCGATCATGGTGTTGGCGAGATCGTCGATGGAGCGGATCAGGCCGACGCCGCGCACCACCGCCGACTGCGAGCCGATGTTGACGGTGTTGCCGCCGACATTGACGTTGGAATTGCTCACCGCCTGGAGCACCTGCGGCAGCGTGAGCCCGTTGGCGATCAGCTTGTTGAAGTCGACCTGCATTTCGTAGGTCTTGGTCTTGCCGCCCCACCCGGTCACGTCGATCACACCCGGCACGGCGCGGAAGCGGCGCTGCAGGATCCAGTCCTGGATGGTCTTGAGATCGAGCACGCTGTAGTTCGGCGGGCCGACGAGGCGATAGCGGAAGATTTCACCGATCGGGCTGAGCGGCGATATCTGCGGCTGCACGTTCCCCGGCAGCGGCGCGAGCTGCGCCAGCCGGTTCAGAACCTGCTGCAAGGCCTCGTCATAGGTGTAGGCGAAGGAGAACTGCAGCTTGATGTCGGAGAGGCCGTAGAGCGAGATGGTGCGGATGGTCGTGAGGTTCTTGAGCCCCGCGACCTGGGTCTCGATCGGGATCGTGATGTAGCGCTCGATCTCCTCGGCCGACAGGCCCGGGCTCTGCGTCACGATGTCGACCATCGGCGGGGTCGGATCGGGATAGGCCTCGATGTTGAGCTGGTTGAACGCGATCAGGCCGCCGATCAGCACGGCGACGAACAAGCCGACCATCAGGTAACGCCGGTTGACGGCAAGAGCGACGAGGCGATCCATTCAGGTCTTCGTTGTGCTTGGGGTCGTCGATCAGCTACCGGACGCCGCGCGGTCGATGAACAGGCTGCCCTTGGTGATGATCTGCTCGCCGGGCTTGAGGTTGCTGGTCACCTCGACGAGGTCGCCATTGACGAGGCCGATCTTGATCTGGCGCAGCTCGACCGACTTGTCCTCGCGCGCGACCCAGATGCGGACCTGGTCGCCTTCATAGATCAGCGCCTGCTTCGGCACCGCGGGCGCAGCGCGGTCGCCGGCCGAATAGATCGTGACATTGGCGAACATTTCCGGCTTGAGCAGGCCGTCCTTGTTGTCGATGGTGGCGCGGACCAGCAGGCGGCGGGTGTTGGGGTCGATCGCGGCAGCGACATAGTTGATCTTGGCGGTCAGCGGGCGGCCCGGCAGCGCCATGACGTTGACGGTGATGTCCTGCCCGATGCACACGGAGGCCGCATCGCTCTCGCGCACGAAGGCGGTGAGCCAGACGGTGGAGAGGTCGCCGATCACGAAGACCGGATCGCTGGCGCCGGAATTGACGTATTGGCCGGGACCGATCTTGCGCTGGACGACCGTGCCTGCGATCGGCGAATAGATCGTGATCTCCGGATTGATGCTGCCCTTGTCCTGGAACGCCTTGATCGCCTCGTCGGTGAAGCCGAGGATGTGCAGCTTGTTGCGCGCGGCCTCGAGCGCCGTCACCGAGGAGCGCATGTCGTTCTGCGCCTGGACCTGGGTCGCTTCCGCCTGCTGATAATCCTTCAGCGGGACGGCGTGGCCCTCGTAGAGATCCTTGGCGCGCCTGTACTGGATGTCGGAGAGTTCGAGCGCCGACTTCGCCTTGTTCTGCGCGGTCATCGCCGAGATGAAGTCGTTCTGGGCCTGCACGGTGTCGGCGGCCTCGATTGTGAATAGCGGTTGACCTTGCTTCACGCTCTCGCCGGGCTTCACCAGCAGTTTGGTCACCCGGCCCGCATAAGGCGAGAACACCGGCGTCGAGCGGTCCTCGTCAACCGCGACCTTGCCTTCGGTGACATATTCGGCCCGGAAGGCCTTGCTCTTGACCGGCTCGATCGTCAGCGTCGCCCATTCGGACGGCGTCGGCGTGAAATTCTGGGCGTTCCTGCGCGATTGGCTGGAGATTTCGGAGTGGCTCTTCTCCTTGCTCCCCGCTGCGACGAAGGCATAGACGGCGGCACCGGCGAGTGCCAGTAAAACTACGGATGTGATCACCCGTTGTTTTCTAAGCGCCTGCAATCGCTTGGTATTTTGAACTAACATGGGGCCCGGTCATGTCTGCGATGATATCGGCAAATGACTGCCTCATCGGTCGCGCTAATAGTGCCGATTTGGGATTTCAAACAACCTAAAAAACGCAGGCAGCCTTTCGGTTCGCGTTAAAATTTTGCCACGTCAGCTGTTGCGTCAGCTTCGTGTCAGCTAAGGGCCGGCCACTGTGCCGGATGGCTGCCGAGCGGCATCGCCGGGCGGCTCCATTGCGCCGGCGTTTTCGACAGCAGCGCCGAATGGCTCACCGCCTTCAACGTGCCGAAGCCAGATGGCACGGCCTCGATGAACGCCAGATGTACGGCGTCCCCCGGAATATCCGGGGTGTTCAGCCCACCTTCGAGCCGGCCGAGATTCCACAACCAGCGTCCGGTCTGCGCCAGCGACACGCGCACGTGCCAGCTTCCGCCTTCGCGGGCCTGACGGGCCTTCGCCATCATCGCGCCGAACGCCATCAGATATCCGGTGGCATGATCGAGCATCTGCGCCGGCAATTCCTTTGGCCCGTCAATGCCGGCGGCCCGTCCCTCGGCATGGTTGAAGCCGGTCGTGGTCTGCACCAGGGAATCGAAGCCGCGTCGCTCGGCCCACGGACCGGCATGGCCGTAAGCAGACAGCGTCACATAGACGATGCCCGGATTGATGCCGGCTGCGTCCTCCGGCGAGAAGCCCAGGGCCGCAAGCGCGCGCGGGCGATAGCCCTGCGAGAAGATGTCGGCCTCCTTCAGGAGATCGCGCAACTGCGCCTGCCCCACTTCGCTCTTCAACTCGACAAACGTCGTGAGCTTGCCGCGACCGGTATCGATGGTGAGCCATGGAATGGCCGGCAGCTCAGGTCCCGAGACCAGGAGCACGTCCGCGCCGTGCGCTGCGAGCGTGCGGCCGGCGACGGGGCCTGCGATGACGCGGGAGAGATCGAGCACGCGAAGGCCCGCCAGAGGTCGGTCGCCCTTTGATAATCCCCTGGGCCACGGCTTTGGCGGGCCATCGCCGATCCTCTCGATCGAGACCAGCGGCAGTTCGGCGAGCGCGCGTGACTGCGGCAGCGCGGACCATTCGTCGTAGCTGCGCATCAGGGCGACAACACCGCCTGCGGCGTAAGCCGCTGTCTCAAAATCCTCCCCCTTCCACTGCATCAGCGCGGCCTGCACCTTCTCGCGCTCCGGCTCGCAGGCGAGCACCTTGCAGACGGCGTCGCGATGATGCGGGAAGTTGGTGTGGCAGCGGACGAAGCGGTTGTCACCGATCCTGTAGACGCCGGCGATGGCGTCCCAGGCCGGCGGCGGCGGTTTGTCGTCGACGCGCAGATAACGCTCCGAACGGCATTCGACGACGGCATGGCGCATGTCGACGGAGACGTCCTGTGCCTCGCCGCTGCGCAGTCTCCAGATCTCGGCGGCCGCGAGACCTGCAGCAGCGATCGTTGTTTGTCCGGCGACGGCGACGCGAAACGAAGACGGGATTTGCGGCTCCTCGCCGGTCAGTCGTACGCGTTCGAGCGCGGCCGCATCGCCGCCGGCCGAAGTCCAGATGTCGCTGAGAATGCCGGCAGGGCTTTGCATGGCTGCTTCTCTCCCTTTTAGGGTATTGTTTGAGCATGATCTTTTCGGGAAACCGCTGCGCGCTTTTCCGGATCAAGCTCTGGTTTTCACCACCATCCCACGATCGCAGAAAGGAATGCAATGGCCGCCATCGATCCCCTCACCGCGGGCGCCGTGTTCGTTGCAACGGCGGCAACCGACGCGGTCTATGTGATGTTCACCTCCGCAGTGGTCGCGCGCAAGCGTGTGCCGGCCGCGACCTGGAGTGCGATCTGGTACCTGCTCTCCTCCTACGCGGTGATCAGCTACACCGAAAACGCCCTCTATGTCGCTTTCGCCGCGAGCGGCTCCTGGGTTGGCGCCTACGCGTCGCTGACCTTCCTGCATCGCCCGCCCGGCGGCCCGCCGGTGGGGGCGGCGCCGGAGTGAAGGTGGAAGTCGCAGCGCGTGAATGCGTTGGCCATCTCGCGAGCTGTCATCATCCGCGAAAGCGGATGATCCAGTATTCCAGAGACAGCGGTGATAGAGCCGAGAGGCCGCGGCGTACTGGATACCCCGCTTTCGTGGGGTATGACGACTGAGAGTGTCGCGCACAGTCGTCTCCAACAAGCTCGTCATTGCAATGACGTGCAGAGGCGACTGCGCTAATTAAGACCCTTTCGACACAGACGCGCGATCGCGCCGTCTGCGGATCAGCCACGTAGCCCATCGAGTGAGCCAGTTTGGTGCGTTCAGGTAGCGCAATGTTTCGATTTCGCCGTCCTGACGTCGCAGTTCAAAGTTCTTGTTAGAGAAAAAGTCGCGATCAGCGGCAGACCATTCCAATGTACGCACAATTTCATCCCGCAAGAATTCGCTGTCAGGCGTATTCGTGAGGAAATTGAGCTCACGCCGAAGACAGATCGCTTCGATCCGGGTGCGCATCGCTTCGATATACTGGACGCCCCATCCCTCCAGTCGAGCATGGGTCGCTTCGTGCACTATGGTGGAAGCGAGTTGCTCAAGCGTCATTGCGTCCTTGAGAACATAGCGTTCATCGAGGACGCAAGCGTTCAACGACCGATCGTAGTGCGCTTGGGCGCTCGGAAGTAGGTGCACCCATATTCGATCGAGGTGGCGGATGATGCGGGAATAGTTAAGCGCGTCATGGCGCTTTATGAGCTGGAGGGCCTCTTCTACGCGGCGCAGTGCCGGGTAGGGCTTGCTTTCGGTGGTCCCAACCCAAAGCCCGTCGATTGTGCTGCTTTTGGACAACCAGAGGCCCAGCCGGTCGACGCGGGAGGGTTTTCGATCCGGCGTTGCGGCGACGGCGAGGCCGCGCGATCGTCGCGGCGTTTCCTGTTGCTGCAAACATCACCCCGTCATGTCCAAATCGGGCTCCGCGAACAATATAGGCGTATCTCGCTTTCAACTTGCTTAGAGACTTGATTCAAATCGTATCGATCGTCGGTTTAAAATTGGCCGATTCCCGCGATTGTTGATGACCGTCAATGAAAATCCCGCGACGGCGGCAGGATGCGGACGTCGCGGGGGTGGCGGATTCTTTGCGCGGGGCTGTCGGCGTGGTCGCGGCGGTCGTCGTTGAGGTGCTCGATCAGGGCGGCTCCCGCCGACACCGGATGCTTGCGGCTCAAGGCGTCACTGGCGAGCCCGATCAGATCGTGCGAGCGGTCGATCATGCGCTGGGCGATGAGATGCGTCACCTTCTCGGGGCTGCTCTGGATATAGCCCTCGACCAGGATGAGGCGCGCGCCCATCACCTCCTTGCGGTACCGCTCCATGATCTTCGGCCACACCACGACATTGGCGATGCCGGTTTCGTCCTCCAGCGTCATGAAGACGACGCCGCTGGCGCTGCCCGGTCGCTGCCGCACCAGCACCACGCCGGCGCAGCGGACCCGGCGCCGCTCGTTCTCATGACTGACGTCCTTGCAGGCCACCACGCGCTCGCGCGTGAACATCTCCCGCAAAAATTCCATCGGATGACCCTTCAGCGACAGGCGGATGGTCTGGTAGTCCGCGACCACCTGCTCGGGGCGCGGCATCACCGGCAACGGCTTGGCGTGCTCGTCCGGCTGCTCGCGCGCGGTAGCCGCCTCGAACAGCGGCAGCGGCACGTCGTCAGGCAGGCGCCGCACCTGCCACAGCGCCTCGCGGCGGTCGAGCCCGAGCGAGCGGAACGCATCGGCATCGGCCAGCAGGATCAACGCGCGCTTGGGCAGGCCAGTGTCGCGGGCGAAGTCTTCGAGCGAGGTGAAGGGCCGGCGGTTGCGCGCGGCGACGATGCGATCGGCCCAGTCTCTCTCCACATTGTCATTCCCCATTGCGCAATTGCGCAATGGGGGCGCGCCACTTGGCGCGAGCCCGGAATCCATTCCTCCAGGCAAATGCTGCTCGATGGATTCCGGGCTCGCGCCTTTCGGCGCGCCCCGGAATGACGACTGAATTTGCTTCAATCTCTCCTCATCCTCGTCCAGCCAGTGAAACCCATCGATCTGGCGAAAGCCGAGGCGCACGGCGCAGTATTTGTTGTCGGTGTTCTCCAGCGTGTTCTGCGCAAAGCTGTAGGAGACGTCGATGTCGCGCACCTCGACGCCGTTCTTGCGGGCGTCGCCGACGATTTGCGCAGGCGCGTAAAAGCCCATCGGCTGCGAATTCAGCAAGCCGCAGCAGAACGCGTCGGGATGATAATGCTTCAGCCAGGAGGAGATATAGACGAGCTGGGCGAAGCTTGCGGCATGGCTTTCCGGGAAGCCATAGGAGCCAAAACCCTTGATCTGGTCAAAACAGCTTCTGGCGAAATCGGGATCGTAGCCGCGCGCGACCATGTTGCCGATCAGCTTGTCCTCATATTTCCCGATGGTGCCGACATTGCGGAAGGTCGCCATCGAACGGCGCAGGCCGTTGGCCTCCTCGGGTGTGAACTTTGCCGCCTCGATCGCGATCCGCATCGCCTGTTCCTGGAACAGCGGCACGCCCATCGTCTTGTGCAGCACCTTGTAGAGTTCGTCCTTGTCGCCATGCTCCGGTGACGGTGATGGATAACTCACCTGCTCCTGGCCGTTCCGCCGCCGCAAGTAAGGATGCACCATGTCGCCCTGGATCGGGCCCGGGCGCACGATCGCGACCTCGATCACGAGATCGTAGAACGTCCGCGGCTTCAGGCGCGGCAGCATGTTCATCTGGGCGCGGCTTTCGACCTGGAACACGCCGAGCGATTCCCCACGGCACAGCATGTCGTAGACCTTGGGATCATCCTGCGGGACGCTCGCCAGAACCCAGCGCTCGCCCTTATGCTTGTCGATCAGGTCAAAGCATTTGCGGATGCAGGTCAGCATGCCCAGCGCGAGCACGTCGACCTTCATCATGTTGAGCGCATCGACGTCGTCCTTGTCCCATTCGATGAAGGTGCGATCGTCCATCGCGGCGTTGCCGATCGGCACATAGGTGTCGAGCCGGTCCTGGGTCAGCACATAGCCGCCGACATGCTGGGAGAGATGTCGCGGGAATTCGATCAGCTCGGTCGCAAGCTCGACCGCGAGGCTGATCATGGGATTATTGGGATCGAGCCCGGCCTGCTTGACCTGCATGTCGTTGAGGCCCTTGCCCCAGCTTCCCCAGACGGTATCGGCGAGCGCGGCGGTGACGTCCTCCGTCAAACCCAGCGCCTTGCCGACGTCGCGGATGGCGCTGCGCGGACGATAATGGATGACGGTGGCGATGATCGCGGCACGGTGACGGCCGTAGCGGCGATAGACATATTGCATCACCTCCTCGCGCCGCGAATGCTCGAAATCGACGTCGATGTCCGGCGGCTCCAGCCGCTCTTTGGAGATGAAGCGCTCGAACAACAGATCGACCTTGGTCGGGTCGACCGAGGTGATGCCGAGCACGTAGCACACGGCCGAATTCGCCGCCGATCCCCGCCCCTGGCACAAAATGTTCTGGCTGCGTGCGTAGTGCACGATGTCGTGCACGGTGAGAAAATAATGCGCGTATTTCAGCTCGGCGATCAGCGCGAGCTCCTTGTGCAAGGTGGCGCGCAGCTTGTCGTCGATATTGCCGCCAAAATATTTCTGCACGCCCGCCCAGGTCAGGTCTTCCAGATGCCCTTGTGCCGTCTTGCCCGGCGGCACCGGCTCGTCCGGATACTGGTATTTGAGCTGGTCAAGCGAGAAATCGATTTTTCTCGCAAAACGCATGGTCTCCGCGATCGCGTCGGGGAAATCGCGGAACAGCCGGGCCATCTCGCGGGGCGTCTTCAGAAACCGTTCGGCATTGGCCTCCAGCTTCCTCCCGATCGCCTCGATCGTGGTCTTTTCCCGGATGCAGGTCAGCACGTCCTGCAAGGGACGGCGCGCGGGATGGTGATAGAGCACCTCGTTGGTCGCGAGCAGCGGCACGTCCGCTTTCGTTGCGAGATCGTCGAGCTGCGCCAGGCGGCGCCGGTCGTCGCCGCGATAGAGCAGGCTCGCCGCCAGCCACACGCCTTCGGCGCGGCTCGCCTTGAGCTTGGCGAGAACCTCCAGCGCTTTCGCCGGCTCGAAGCGGTGCGGCAGCGTCAGGGCCAGGAGCTGGCCTTCGGCATACTCCAGAAGATCGTCGAACCCGAGATGGCACTCGCCCTTCTCGATCCGAGTGATGTCATCGCCGCGCTTGCCCTTCGTGAGAAGCTGGCACAGCCGGCCATAGGCCGCACGGTCGCGCGAATAGACCAGGATATCCGGCGTGCCGTCGATGAAGACGATGCGCGCACCGATCAGGAGTTTCGGCTTGTGCAGCACCTCGGCATTGTCGAGCTCCTTGTAGGCGCGCACGATGCCTGCGAGCGTGTTGTGATCGGCGATGCCGATCGCGGGAATGCCTAAAATGCTGGCCTGATGCACATAGGCGCGCGGGTCCGAGCCGCCGCGCAGGAAGGAGAAGTTGGTGGTGATGCCGATCTCGGCATAAGCAGGCGTATTCATGCAAACAACCCATGCACATACCAGTTGGCGGGAACGGGCTTGCCCTCCTCGTCCATGAGCTCGCTATCATAGAGACCGTCGCGAAATATCCAGAACCGCAGCCCTTCGGCATCCTCGACGCGGAAATAATCCCGCGTGAGCTGCTTGCCCTCCCGCCACCATTCCATGGCGATGCGCTCGGGCCCTTCCACTCGCACCACGGCATGCAGCGCGCGCCGCCAGGTGAATTGATGCGGCGCTCCGTCAGGCACAGTTGCGAACGGCACCTTGATCGGCTCCGGTCTGTCGAACAGCCGCAACGGGCGCAGCGGCGGCTCACTCTCGGTACGCGCCGGCCATTCGGCCTGCATGGCTGCGGCGAGATGGTGCTGCGCGGGCGCGGCCAGCACCGCGCGCTCCGGAATATGAGTATCCTGCGGCAAGTGCACGACGACGCGCTTGCCGCCAATGCGCGCGGCGATGCGGTCGATCAGCGCGGAAAGCTCGTCATTGTCGTGGACATGGGCGTCGAGATCGCGTTGCTCCTGCACCACGATCTCGGTGCGGCTCGCCGACAGCCGCACCATGTCGAAGCCGAAGCCGGGATCGAGGGGATCG
>NZ_LUUB01000071.1:0-51080 GCF_001641635.1 Bradyrhizobium centrolobii | reverse complement strand
TCGCGAAACAGGCGGTCGATGACGACGCTTCGCGTCACCGGCCGCCCGGTCTCGACCATGATCGCGCGCACCACGCCGTCGGTACGGAAGAAGGCAGCTTCCAGCCGCCGCGCCCCCTTGCCCTGCTTCTCCATGGAGGTAACAAGCATATCGGCGAGCCGCGACAGCGTCATCGCGATCATGGTGTCGGTCGCGATCGGCTCGGCAAAACGTTTTTCCACGATGTAGTCAGGCAGCGGCTTGCGCGGACTGATCGGCGCATCGCCCTGCCCCAGCGCATGCGCGAGCAGCGTGGAGAACCGGGCGCCGAAGCGTGCCGTGATCTCGTGCGGCTCGCGCGAAGCGACATCGCCGATGGTTTTCAGTCCCGCACGGCGCAGGCCGACGGTGATGGCTTCGCCCGCGCCGAGCGCGGAGACCGGAAGCCGGCTGACCGCCTCCACCTCTCCGCCATCGGCGACGATGGTGCTGGGTGCCTGCCGCGTCAGCGTCCGCGCGCAGACCGAGGTCGAGGCAATCGCCGCGCTGACGGCAAAGCCTTGGCGGGCAAGCGAACGGACGAGCGTCTGCAACAGCGCAGCTTCGCCGCCGAACAGATGCGCGCAGCCGGTGATGTCGAGGAACAGCCCATGTGGCGGATCGAGTGCCACCAGCGGCGTGAAGCGGTCGCACCAGTCGGCGATGTCGCTGAGCGTTTTTGCATCGGCCACGACATCGGCGTCGAACACCTTCAGGTCCGGACACATCGCCCGCGCATTCGCCAGGGGCAGGCCGATGTGCAGGCCGAGGCGCTCGGCGGCTTCGTCGAGCGCATGGATCACCAGCGCGTTGTTCTCCTTGGCGACGACGATGCTGGGCTCATCGTTGCGTTTTGACGCGTTTTCCTCACGCGAACCGGCATCCACTTCGCTTGAAAACGCTTTGTCTTTACCCAGCCCGCCGTTGAAGAACCGCTTGATCCGGTCGATGGGCAGGCGCGGCAGCCATAGGCTGAGGATACGCCGACGGTTCACTGAACAGGCACTCATCACATTTCCATTCCATGATCCACCGGCCGCAAGGGCCATGACGATTTCGGAGAAGCTCGGCATCGAAGCGCGGCGCGCCCCAGGCACTCCAAGGCGCCGCAGGCATTGAAGCCGACCCCGGCGGCGAATGCGCCGCGCGCAGCATCCATCGTGTCTCCGCGGTCGAGGGCAGCGGCTGCGCCGCCATCCGCAGCAAGAGCCCGGTTACGCCCGAGGCTTGCGCGGCGAGCGTCAGCTTGCGGCTCGCCACGAGATCGAACTGTCTTGTCTCGCCCCAGAGCTCGAGCACGACGGCGCCCAGCGCATCGCAGGCGAGCGCATCGGCGGACGTACGCAACGCGCTCTCCACATCGGCGGCGCGCACCATCACCACGCGGCGCGGATCGAGACCGAGCTCGGCGAGCCCACTCATCGACAGCGCGCCCGTTTCAACTTCCGAAAAATCCTGCCGCACCCATAGCAGCGGCCGGCGTGCGGTCACGCGGCCCGCAAGGCCGGTGATAAAACCCGTCGCGGCCGCGCCCTGGCGGCCCTCGCAAAACACTTCGTGGATCGCTGCGCGCGCGAGCCCACCTTGCAACGCGCTATCGGCCTCGCTGTGGCCGAGCGCCACGCGATCGCGATGATGCGCGGCCTCCGCCATCTCGATGCGCTCGATCTGGCCGCGCAAGGTCGCAAGCGCGCTTCTACGTGCGCCGCTCATGCTCGCCGCTCCTTCAGAGGTGATTGCCGATGTTCTCAAAAAGAAAACCTGCGGCTGGCTCATTTGTTCATGATATGTTCTAATATAAAGCTAACGGTGCCCCCGGAGTCAACCGAATTGGCGCCTCAGCGGATTCATGAGCGGAATCAAGAGGATTCAAGTGCCATGTACCTCATCACCCTCGACAGCGAGACCGATTTCGACGGCTGGCGCAAAATCGCACGCGCGCTCGCGCTGCACCACGTCGCTCCGGCCGACGTGACGTGGAGCATGCAAGGCCCTGCGAAAGACGAGGTGCCGCCCGGCCTGTGCGAAGCGCCCAGCCTTCCGCCGATCGAGACCGACAACACCTTCAGCGTGCCGGCCAATTTCATCGAGCTCGCCCGCGTCGCGGTCCTGCATCGCAACAGTGAGCGCTTTGCGCTGCTCTATCGCCTGCTGTGGCGGTTGCGGAGCGACCATGATCTGCTCGAGACCAGAACTGATCCCGACGTCGCGATAGCCACCGCGATGGCGGGCAGCGTGCATCGCGACGTGCAGCGAATGCGCGACGTCGTCCGTTTCCGCGAGATCGGACGCGAGCACAAGGCGCACTACGCCGCCTGGTTCGTGCCGGAGCATCACATCGTCGAATTCGCGGCCCCCTTCTTCGCGCGCCGCTATGCCGACATGCCCTGGTCGATCCTCACGCCCGACATTTGCGCCCATTGGGACGGTCACGCGATCTCCTTCACGCCGGGGATCAGCCAGACAGAGATGCCCGCACCAAACCGTCTGGAGGAAACCTGGCGCCGCCACTTCCAGCCGGACCGGCCGATCGCACCGGAAGCGCCGAAGAGACGCCGGAGGAACCTGTCGGAAGCCTCGATACTTGAACCTCTGCTCTCAGATGCCGAACGCTGGACCGGCGGAAGGATCAACCCGCCTCGGGAGCCCGCCATGACACGCAAATCCGCCACCGACGATCTCAAAACGCTCCGCGAGGACGCCGCCCATTGCCGCGCCTGCCATCTCTACAAGGATGCAACGCAGACCGTGTTCGGCGAGGGCCCGAAGTCCGCCAATATCATGCTGGTCGGCGAGCAGCCCGGCGACAAGGAGGACCTTGCCGGCCATCCTTTCGT
Source organism: Bradyrhizobium centrolobii (assembly GCF_001641635.1). Lineage (GTDB taxonomy): Bacteria > Pseudomonadota > Alphaproteobacteria > Rhizobiales > Xanthobacteraceae > Bradyrhizobium > Bradyrhizobium centrolobii. The sequence goes on along the minus strand of NZ_LUUB01000071.1, from coordinate 48,225 downwards.
CGGCCCGGCCGGCCAGATGCTCGACCGCGCGCTGGAGGAAGCCGGCGTTGACCGCAAGAAGGTCTATGTCACCAACGCGGTGAAGCACTTCAAATTCGTGCCGCGCGGAAAGGTCCGCCTGCACCAGAAGCCGAACACGCCGGAGATCCGGGCGTGCCGGCAATGGTATGAGCGGGAACTTGCAGCAATCCAGCCTGATCTCGTCGTAGCAATGGGCGCGACCGCCGCGCAAAGCGTGTTCGGCAAGATCACGTCGATCGGCAAGAACCGCGGCCGGCTGATCGACCTTCCCGACGGCCGCAAGGCCCTGGTTACGGTGCATCCGTCCTATCTGTTGCGGCTCCCTGATCCCGAGTCCAAGGTGCTGGAATATCAGCGCTTTGTTGAAGACCTGAAGATCGCCGCCGGTTTGCAGAAAAAGTCCGCCCGCGCCGCCTGACGGCCTCCCTTGCATAGCAATCGACGGTGGAGAGGCCCCCGTCATTTCAACTGTTCGTCAACCATTTCAACTGGCTGTCACATGCCGCGCGCAAAATCGGGGCCTTGGGACAGGAGAAATTCCAATGAGTGATGTTGCTTTGCCTGGCTCCATTGAGCCAGCCTTGCGTAGGGGGCCCGACCTCGACCGCGGATTCCATCCGCTCACCGGCGTGATTTATATGGGGGTCATCGCCGCTGCCCTGCTCTTCGTGGCCTACAGCATCTGGGTCGACGTCGATGCGACTGGCACGCAGGTCAAGACCATCGCGCCCTTCCTCCTGCTCTTTATCGCGCTTTTGATCGCGCTTGGCTTCGAGTTCGTGAATGGCTTCCACGACACCGCCAATGCGGTCGCGACCGTGATCTACACGCGCTCCCTGCCCGCCCACGTCGCCGTGGTGTGGTCCGGCATGTTCAACCTGTTCGGCGTCCTCCTCTCGAGCGGCGCGGTCGCGTTCGGCATTGTCTCGCTGCTGCCGGTGGAGCTGATCCTCCAGGTCGGCTCCAGCGCCGGCTTCGCCATGGTGTTCGCGCTATTGATCGCGGCCATCATCTGGAACGTCGGCACCTGGTATTTCGGCTTGCCGGCCTCGAGCTCACACACGCTGATCGGCTCGATCATGGGCGTCGGCATCATGAACGCGGTCCTGCACGGCCGCAGCGGCACGTCGGGCGTCGACTGGTCCCAGGCCACCAACATCGGCAAGGCGCTCCTGCTGTCGCCGCTGTTCGGCTTCGCGCTCGCCGCCGTCCTGCTCCTGATCCTGCGCAGCGTGCTCCTGCGCGCCACGCCGGCGCTGTTCGGCGAGCCGAAGGGCGACCAGCCGCCGCCGTGGTGGATCCGTGGCATCCTGATCCTCACCTGCACGCTGGTGAGCTTCTTCCACGGCTCCAACGACGGCCAGAAGGGCATGGGCCTGATCATGCTGATCCTGATCGGCACCGTGCCGACCGCCTACGCGCTCAACCGCGCGATGCCGGCAAGCCAGATCGAGCAATTCGTCACGAACTCCGAAGCGGCAAGCAGGGTGATCGAGGCCAAGGCCGCCGGCTACAACGTGATCGGCAACCCGCGGCCCGCCGTGACCAACTACGTCGCGCAACGCGAAGTCACCGGCGGCACGTTCCCATCGCTCGCCGTGCTCGTGCGCGATATCGCAAAGCAGGTCACCACCTACGGCTCGCTCGCCAAGGTTCCCGCCGAGGCCGTCGGCAACACCCGCAACGACATGTACCTCGTCTCGGAAGCGCTCCGCTTCCTGATGAAGGACAAGGAAGCCGAGCTCAGCGCCGATGACGTCGCCGTGCTCAACGCCTACAAGGGCTCGCTCGACAGCGCCACGAAGTTCATCCCGGGCTGGGTGAAGATCGCGGTCGCCATCGCGCTCGGCCTCGGCACCATGGTCGGCTGGAAGCGCATCGTCGTCACCGTCGGCGAGAAAATCGGCAAGACGCACCTGACCTACGCGCAAGGTGCATGCGCCGAGATCACCGCGGCCGCCACCATTGCCGCCGCCGACGTCTACGGCCTGCCAGTCTCGACCACGCACGTGCTGTCGTCCGGCATCGCAGGCACGATGGCCGCCAACGGCTCGGGCCTGCAATGGGCGACGATCCGCAACATCGCCATGGCCTGGGTGCTGACGCTGCCGGCCGCGATGATCATCTCGGGCGTGCTCTACTACGTCTTCTCGCGCGTGTTCTGAGGGATCACATCACTCGAAAAACAAAGGGCCCGTGCTGATGCACGGGCCCTTTTCCATTCCGTTTCGGTGTCGAGGCTTACGACGCCGCGAGCGACTCCTCGACCAGCTTGACCCAGTAGGACGTGCCGTAGACGATCGCCTCGTCGTTGAAATTGTAGGCGGGATGATGCAGACCGGCGCTGTCGCCATTGCCGCAGAAGATGAAGGCGCCCGGGCGTGCCTCCAGCATGTAGGCAAAGTCCTCGCCGCCCATCAGGGGCGGCATCTCGTGCACGTTGGCTTCGCCCGCGACCTGCTTCGCGATGCGCGTCGCCACCTCGGTCTGCGCGGCATGATTGTTCACCACGGGATAATTGCGCTTGTAGTGCAGATCGATCGTGGCGCCAGTGATCTGCGCCACGCCAGCTACCACCTCGCGCACGCGCTTCTCGACGAGCTTGCGCACTTCCGGCGTCAGCGTGCGGATGGTGCCCCGCAGCTCCGCAGTCTGAGGAATGACGTTGCGGGCGTTGCCGGCGTGGAACTCGCAGATCGAGATAACGGCCGATTCCAGCGGATCGACGCTGCGCGCGACGATCGACTGCAATGCCGTGATCAGCTGCGCGCCGACCAGCACGGAATCGACGCATTTGTGCGGGCGCGCGGCATGGCCGCCGAGGCCCTCGATCTTGATGTCGACCTCATCGGTCGCCGCCATGATCGGGCCCCGACGGATCGCAAACGAGCCGATCGGGATGCCGGGGCCGTTGTGCATGCCGTAGACCTGCTCGATGCCGAAGCGCTCCATCAGCCCGTCCTTGACCATGGCGGCACCGCCCGCGCCGCCTTCCTCGGCCGGCTGGAAGATCACCACCGCATCGCCGGCGAAATTGCGGGTCTCGGCGAGGTAGCGGGCCGCGCCGAGCAGCATCGCGGTGTGGCCGTCATGGCCGCAGGCGTGCATCTTGCCGGGATTCTTGGATGCGTAGGGCAGATTGGTCTGCTCCTCGACAGGCAGCGCGTCCATGTCGGCGCGCAGGCCGATCGCCTTGAGCCCCTCGCCGGCCGGCTTCTTGCCCCTGATCACCCCGACCACGCCGGTCTGGCCGAGGCCGGTCACGACCTCATCGCAGCCGAACTCGCGCAGCCGGTCCGCGACGAATGCGGCAGTGCGGTGGACGTCGTACAGCAGCTCGGGGTGCTGGTGGATGTCCCGCCGCCAGGCCTGGATGTCCGGCTGGAGGTCGGCGACACGGTTCACAATGGGCATGGAGAATCTCAAGCTCTTAATTGGGAATACAGGACTGTCTACCATGCAAGCGGCAGTCCACCTAACTTCCTGGGCCCGGGGGTAGCTCTGCCCTCTCATCATGGCCGGACCTGCCGCCTTGTCTTGACCATCCACGTCCGACTAATAGGACGGAAAGCATGACGCCCGGGGCAAGCCCGGGCATGACGCCTGTTTGGGTGGAAACAGAATGCCAAGGCGGCTCGAAGGTGAGTTTGACTACATTGTCGTTGGGGCCGGCACGGCGGGCTGCATCGTCGCCAACCGGCTCTCGGCCGACCCAAAGAACCGCGTCCTGATTTTAGAGGCCGGCGGCGACGACAACTGGATCTGGTTCCACATCCCGGTCGGCTATCTCTTCGCGATCGGCAACCCGCGCTCGGACTGGATGTTCAAGACCGAGGCCGAGCCCGGCCTGAACGGCCGTTCGCTGGCCTATCCCCGCGGCAAGGTCATCGGCGGCTGCTCGGCGATCAACGCCATGATCTCGATGCGCGGACAGGCCGCCGATTACGACCATTGGCGTCAGCTCGGCATGACCGGCTGGGGCTATGGCGACGTGCTGCCGCTGTTCAAGCGGCTTGAGGACCACTTTCTCGGCGCGAGCGAGCATCACGGGGTCGGCGGCGGCTGGCGCATCGAGGCGCCGCGGCTGTCATGGGCCGTTCTGGATGCCGTCGGCGACGCCGCCGAGGAGATGGGCATCAGGCGCATCCCGGATTTCAACACCGGCGACAACGAAGGCACGAGCTATTTCCACGTCAACCAGAAGCGCGGCCGGCGCTGGTCGTCGGCACGCGGCTTCCTCAAGCCCGCGCTGAACCGTCCCAACCTGCGGCTCGAGAAACATGTACTGGTCGAGCGCCTGATCATCGAGCAGGGCCGCGCCGTTGGCGTCCGCTTCATCCAGAACGGCGAGACCATCGAGGCCCGCGCCAAGCGCGAAGTGATCCTCTCGGCCGGCTCGATCGGCTCGGTCCAGGTGCTGCATCGCTCCGGCATCGGACCTGCCGACTGGCTGTCGCCGCTCGGCATCGACGTGGTGATGGACCGCCCCGGCGTCGGCCGCAATCTCCAGGACCACCTCCAGCAGCGCGCGATCTACAAGGTCGAGGGTGTGCGCACGCTGAACGAGACCTATCACAACCTGTTCCGCCGCGGCCTGATGGGTCTCGACTACGCCTTCCGCCGCCGCGGCCCGCTGACCATGGCACCGTCACAGCTCGGTATCTTTACCCGCTCGGACGCAACGCGTGCGCGCGCCAACATCCAGTTCCACGTGCAGCCGCTGTCGCTCGACAAGTTCGGCGATCCCCTGCACCGCTTCCCCGCGATCACGGTCAGCGCCTGCAATCTGCAGCCGACCTCGCGCGGCACCGTGCGGCTGCGCGCGGCGACGCCAGACGAGAAGCCGATCATCGCGCCGAATTACCTGTCCACCGACGACGACCGCCAGGTCGCCGCCGATGCGATCCGCACCACGCGTCGTCTGATGCAGCAGAAGGCGCTCGCCAAATATCGCCCGAGCGAGTACCTGCCCGGCCCCTCCGTCGGCGACGACGATGCCTCGCTTGCAAAGGCCGCCGGCGACATCGGCACCACCATCTTCCATCCTGTCGGCACCGCGAAGATGGGAGCGGTCAACGATCCGATGGCGGTCGTGGACGAACGCCTGCGCTTCTACGGTCTTGGCGGCCTGCGTGTCGTCGACGCCTCGATCATGCCGACCATCACGTCAGGCAATACAAACACGCCGACCGCGATGATCGCGGAGAAGGGCGCGACGATGATCCTGGAGGATGCGAAGTGAATGCGTGATCCAGGCTACGACGCATCACCGCTCAACCCATGATCAATCAGCATCGCCATTCGATCGGACCAGCCGGCGCACAGATTGCGCTTGTGCAGTGGAGCGAGGGAGAGCAGCGCAAGCCACCAGCGCTTCTGCTCCACGGCACCGGTTTCGTGGCCGACGTCTGGGACGAGGTCGCGCGCGAGCTTGCGTCAACCTACACCGTCTATGCACTCGACCGTCGCGGCCACGGCGCAAGCCACAAGCCCGGCGCATATCATTTCCTGGATTACGCCGACGACGTCTGCCGGGTGATCGATGCGCTCGATCTGCACGGCGTCTACGGGATCGGCCACAGCGCCGGCGCGACGGATTTATTGCTCGCGGCGAAACTTCGACGCGGCCGTTTCACGCGCCTGTTCGTAATGGAGCCGACCGTGATGGATCCGCGCAAGGCGCGCGACGCATCGGCGGGATTGAGCGAATGGGCTACCGCCGGGGTGCAAGGCGTGCTGCGGCGCCAGGCCGAGTTCGATAGTTTTGAAGCGGTCTTCAAGCGCTACCGCGCCGCGCCGGCGTTCGCGGATTGGACCGAGACCTCGCTCTGGGCCTATGTGAAGCACGGCTTCGCGCCTCTGGAGAATGGCCGGGTGCGGCTCTGCTGCACGCCCGAGATCGAGTCGGCGATCCTGCGTCCGATCTTCGAGGCGATGGATCAGATCTACACCGGCGACGCCCGCGGAAACCCGTTCGCGTGGCTCACCCAGATCGATTGCCCCGTGCGCGTAACGACTGCCGAGACCTCGGGGGCAATCTACAAGGAGATGGCCGCTCGCGCCGAGTCTCTCATTCCGGGCGTCAGCACGCAAGCCTTCGCCGGTATCGGCCATTGCGTGGCGCAGGAAGCGCCGGCCCTCGTGGTGCAGGCCGTGCGGGAGTTTTCGGCGTAGCCCTACGGCCGCTTGCGAAACCTGAAATCGCAGCAGGCCCCGCCCTCCATGATCGTCTGGGTCCGGGACATTTCGAGCTCGTCGTTGAACCCGGCCAGCATGGCCTGGTCGCGGCTGCAGAGGACGCGGGCACCAAGATCAGCAAGCCCCAGCTCCTTGTAGAACTCGGCGTAGCGACAGCGCGTGATGTTGAAGTCGAGATGATCGTCGGACTCGTCCACCACTTCGACATCCATGCCGCCGCCGCCTGCCCAGATCTCCTGCGCCACGGCCCGCAGCGATGAAGGCCCCTTTCCATAAGTCGCAGCCCATCTCGCGCCATCCTCGACGGCGAGCCGGCGTATCGTTTCGTCAACGACTTCGCGCATCGCGCTTTCGCCGAGCCGCTCTCGCAGCACCTGAATGAACGGGATCAGCACGCGCCCTTCGATCTTCCGGCGCTGCAGGTGACTGATAGCAACTTCACTCGCATCAACCATTGTCGCTCACCTGTTTCATGGGGTCGGTCGGTTGTTTCACGCCGCCACCAACGGAGCAAACCAGATCTTCTGACGTGTTGACTTAGATTTTCTATGCCATGAAGATCGGCTTCTCCCGAGCAAAGGGCGTTCTGCGATGAGCTATCGGCTTCCTCCCCTGAACAGTCTGCGCGCGTTCGAAGCATCGGCGCGTCACCTGAGTTTCAAGCGGGCATCCGACGAGCTCTGCGTCACGCCCGGAGCCGTTAGCCAGCAGGTCAAGAGCCTTGAAGCGAGTCTTGGCGTGCAGCTGTTTCGACGCTTCCCTCGCGGCTTGCTGCTCACCGCCGAGGGCGAAAGCTACTTGCCCCTGATCAGCAATGCCTTTCGGGCGATCTCGGACGCGACGGAGCACGTCGCGCCCGCCCTCAAAGGCAGGTTCTTGCGCGTAGGTGTCTCACGCGCCCTGTCGGAGCGGCGCCATCCCGCGATCGAAGGCTTGCGACGGGGCGAGGAACGGCCCCGTACCAAGCTCATCACAACGGACGATTTGGGCAAGCTGATCGACGGCAAGCTCGACGTATTGCTCCGCACGTCCCCGCAATTCCCGCCGGGCCTGCATGCCGATCGAATAGCCTTGCCGACACCTTCCGGCCCTGCTCTCCCTGCCACACTCGTTACACTGCCGGGACTGGCCGGATGCCGGGAGGTCCGGGCGCTGCTCAAACTTCTAACGCGCGCCTAAATCCTCGGACCTTCCGGCGCTCACGAAATCGTCATCGCATCCGGGAATAAGTCCCTCCCTCCCCTAATCACCTCCCCGAAGCCCAATTCCGGGCGAGAGGAGATGCGCGATGAGCGGACACGATCATGGCGAAGACGGCGTCAGCCGCCGCAAGGTGCTGGAATGCATGACCTGGGCCGGCACCGGAGTGCTCTGGACCATCACGGGCGGCGTGCCGCGTTCGCTCGGCATCATCGATTCCGCGCAAGCCGCGACCACCCCGGGCATGACCTTCTTGCAGATCAGCGACAGCCATGTCGGCTTCGACAAGCCGGCCAATCCCAACGCGCTCGGCACGCTGGAGGAAGCCGTCAACAAGATCAACGCGATGCCGGCCAAGCCGTCGTTCATGATCCACACCGGCGACATCACCCATCTGTCGAAGACGGCCGAGTTCGACAATGCCGAGCGCATCATCTCGCAGACCAAGCTGGATGTGCACTACGTGCCCGGCGAACACGACTTCCTTGACGAGGAGGTGAAGTTCTATCGCGAACGCTACGGCCGCGGCACGAAGGGCCAGGGCTGGTACTCCTTCGACGCCGGCGGCGTGCACTTCATCGGCCTCGTCAATGTCGTCGACCTCAAGGCGGGCGGGCTCGGCAATCTCGGCGCCGAGCAGCTCGAATGGCTGGAGGACGATCTGCGCGGCAAATCGAAATCCACGCCGATCGTGCTGTTCGCCCACATCCCGCTCTGGACCGTCTATCCGCAATGGGGCTGGGGTACCGAGGACGGCGCGCGCGCTCTCGAATACGTCAAAGGTTTTGGCTCGGTCACCGTGCTGAACGGGCACATCCACCAGGTGATGCAGAAGGTCGAGGGCAACGTCACCTTCCACACCGCGCGCTCCACTGCCTTCCCGCAGCCGGCGCCGGGAACAGCCCCCTCGCCCGGGCCAATGAAGGTCGAGGACGCAAAACTCCGCTCCATGCTCGGGGTCGCCAGCGTCAACTTCACGCAGGGCGATCAGCGCCTTGCCATCATCGACACGCCACTCCAGGGCTGACGGAAGCCGACCATGAAGACGCTCACTCGCCGCGACTTCGGTGTCGCCGTGGCCGCGGCCGTTCTGCTGCCCGCCACAAACGCCCGCGCCGACGACATGGAGGTGCATATCGACAATTTCGTCTTTCAGCCGGCCGAGATGAAGATCAAGGTCGGCACCACGGTAACCTGGACCAATCGGGACGACATCCCCCACACCGTGGTGTCGGCCGGCAAGTTCAGGTCCAAGACCCTGGACACCGACGACAAGTTCTCCTTCACCTTTACGAACGCGGGCGACTACAAATATTTTTGTTCGTTGCACCCGCACATGACGGGGATGATCAAGGTTGAGTAACATCTCGAACCAAGGCATCTCCGTGCTGCCCGGCCGGTGGTCCCACGCCGGCCGGGCTCGTGCACTTTCAGTCGGACCCAGGGAAGAAACGAAGCAACCAGCAAAACAAGAGGCAAAGCGAGAGGCGATGCCCGGCACAGACGATTTGCAAAAGGCCGAACGCTTCCGCGAGGCTGCGCTGCCCTATCTCGACGACGTCTACACGCTCGCGCGCTATCTGCTGCGCGATGCCTCCGACGCCGAGGATGCGGTGCAGGAGTGCTATCTGCGCGCGCTGAAGCATTTTGACAGCTATCGCGGACCGGCGATGAAGCCGTGGCTGTTCGCGATCCTGCGCAACGTCTGCAACGCCGAATATGCAAGGCGCGCGCATTCGCACGCCGCGATCGAGGATACGCCCGGGGCCGCCGAGCAAACGCCGATGTGGCAAGAGACCGAGGCGAGCCCGGAGACTGAAGTGCTGCGCAGCCGAGATGCCGGCGCCATCCGCAAGCTGATCGATGCGCTCGCCGAACCGTTCAAGGAAACATTCGTGCTGCGGGAGATCAACAACCTGTCCTATCGTGAAATCGCCGAGGCCGTCGGCGCGCCTGTCGGCACCGTGATGTCCCGCCTCGCGCGGGCCCGCGCCATGCTGCGCGCGGCCTGGATGGCGGGAGAGGAGCACTCGAGATGACCTGCGACGAAGCAAAAATCCTGCTTCACGCGCTGCTCGACAACGAGCTCGATGCCGGCCATGCGCGCGAGATCGAGGCGCATATCGCAAGCTGCCCGGCCTGCGCCGCCGAACTTGCGGCGCAACGCGAAATGCAGCGCGTGCTCGCCGATACGAACCTGCGCTACACCGCGCCGGACAGATTGCGCGCGCGCATCGAGGCGTCGCTGCCGCAACCGCAGCGGCAACCCAGCCGGCGCTCCGTGTTGCGCGGCTTCGCGATGGGCTCGGCGGTCTCCGCCCTCGCCGCCAGCGGCGTGGTCGCCGTGGTGCTGCGCCAGGACGATCAGCAGCGCATCCTTTCGGAGGTCGTCTCCGCGCATCTGCGCTCGCTCCAGGCGGGCCACCTCACCGACGTGATCTCGACCGACCAGCACACGGTCAAGCCGTGGTTCAACGGCAAGCTCGATGTCGCCCCGCCCGTCATCGATCTCACCGCGCAGGGTTTTACGCTCGTCGGCGGCCGGCTCGATTACATCGACGCCCGCGCGATCGGCGCAGTGGTCTACCGGCGCCGCCAGCATGTCATCAACCTGTTCGTGTCGCAGACCTCTAACATCGAGTATCGCGCGCCGAAGACCGAGACCATGCAGGGCTTCAACTGCCGTCGCTGGGGCAATCGCGGCCTGAACTTCTGGGCCGTCAGCGATCTCGGCGCCGACGAGCTCACCGAATTCGTCGACAAGTTCGAGGCGGCGATGAAGGTGAATGTGGAGGGGTGACGACCCGTAGCCCGGATGGAGCGCAGCGCAATCCGGGGCGAATCTCACAAGGATTTGGATTCCCGAATTTCGCTGCGCTTCATCGCGGCTACGGAGGCTAACTAGTCGCAGCTCGGATATGACTGCTGGCGGCCGGCGATCCTCGGCAGGCGGAAGGTCTGCTCGCCCTTCCGGTTTGTCCAATTCTTGTTGTCGAAACTCCCGATCAACGCTTGGGCCGTCATCTTTCCCTTGAACGATGCGCCGGGTTGGTCAGGCTGCGCAATCTTGAAGGAGATGTCTCCGTTCTTCGGATCGACGGTTGCCGTTCCAATCTGAGGTTCAGCAAGCTCTCTCGGCAATCTGATAGACAACATAATCTCCGCCCTTGAGTCGAAGCAGAACGACTCGAGTCCCCAGGAGATCACCCGCCTCCGCGTGGTAGCAGATGTCGGAGTAAACGGTGACGCCGCTATCATCGGACGGCGCGGCGTTGGAAACCGTCACGGCAATCGACAAGATTGCGCCAGCGATCAATACATCGCGCAACTTGCTTAAAAGCGACATGTTGCCAGTCTTGTAGCCCGGACGGAGGGAAGCGCAATCCGGGGCCAATCGCACAAGTATCTGGACTCCCGGATTGCGCTTCGCTTCATCCGGGCTACGATTCCTACGCCGACCTTCTCACCGCATTATCCACCAGCGTCTTGCCGAGCGACCAGATCGCGCCGGGGACCTTGTGGCTGCCGGCGATGACGTCGTCGAAGGCGCGCTCGATCCAGTTGCAGTCTTCTTCGGTGATGGTGAGCGGCGGCAGCAGCTTGATGGTGTGGCTGCCGTGGCCGGCGACCTGGGTCAGGATCTTGTGGTCCTTGAACAGCGGCACGGTGATGAGCTGGCAGAACAGGCCCTTGTTGGCGGCCTCCAGCACATTCCAGGAGGCCCGCAGACGCAACGATTTCGGCGGGCCGAACTCGACGCCGATCATCAGCCCCTTGCCGCGCACCTCTTTCATCAGCTCGTAGCCGGGCACCATGCGCGTCAGCGCGAGGCGAAGCTCGGCGCCGCGCTTGGCGGCGGCCTCGATCAGCTTCTCCGATTCCATCACATCCAGCGTGGCTATGCCCGCGGCCATGGCTAGATCGTTCTTGGAGAAGGTCGAGCCGTGCACCACCGCACGATCCATCTGGTTGAAGATCTTGTCGAAGATGTTCTTTCGGGTCAGCACGGCGCCGACCGGCACGTGGCCGCCGGACAGCGACTTCGACAAGAGCACCATGTCGGGCTCGACGTTCCAGTGCTCGACCGCGAGGAAGCGGCCGGTGCGGCCCATGCCGGTCTGGATCTCGTCCGCGACGAACAGCGTGCCGTATTTCTTGCACAGCGCGGCAGCGCCCGACAGGAACTCGTCCGAGGGCATGTTGACGCCCTTGCCCTGGATCGGCTCGACGATGAAGGCCGCGACTTCGCGGGACGACAACGCCTTTTCCAGCGCGGCCAGGTCGTTGAACGGGACCGGGGTGCAGCCCGGCAGCAGCGGCTCGAAACCGGTGCGGAAGTTCGGATCGCCCGTCAGCGACAGCGCGCCATAGGTCAGGCCGTGATAGCCGTGGGCGCAGTAGACGATGCCCGGCCGCCCGGTGGCGCCGCGCGCGAACTTGATCGCCGCCTCGACGCATTCCGCGCCGGAATTGGCGAAGAACGCCTTGTCGAGATAGGGAACATATTTCAGGAGCCGCTCGGCAAGCACGCCGGCGAGCGTCGAGACGTCGAACTGGACGAGGTTGGGCAGGTCGGCATCGAGCACGCTCTTGAGCGCCTCGCGCATCACCGGATGATTGCGCCCGATCGCGAACACGCCGAATCCGGACAGCAGGTCGAGATAGCGGGCGCCATCGCGATCGTAGAGGTACTGCCCCTGCCCCTTCTGGAAGCCCACATCGTAACCGATGGTCTTGAGAACCCGAACGAACTGCTCGTTCAGGTACCGATTATGCAGGGCGCTGCGCTGGGCCTGACGGTCCGCGAACAGTTGGGACATGTCTGGATTTGGACTGTGCATCCGCTACATACTTCGGTTGAGGGCCGTGTCGTCAACAGAAAACGGACCGTATCTGAAAACCGTCTGTGCGGCCTTTTGCCCTTTTTCGGACCATCTTCGCAAGCACAGCTTTAGACCATGTTGCACTGCCAAGGGAATATCATGCGTTTGGCCCTTTACACCGGAATATTACTGGCTGGCGGTTACACCTGCCTGACACCGGCGCTCGCCGCCGATCCCACCGGCGACTGGCGGGTCGCCGACGGCGTCGCCAACATCCGAGTCGCACAATGCAATGGCAGCATGTGGGGCGCAGTTTCCTGGGAAAAGCAGCCCGGCGGCCGCGACGAGAACAACCCGGATGTCTCAAAAAAGAACAGGCCGACGCTGGGCATGCCGACCCTGATCGACATGAAGAAGAAGGCTGGCGCGGATCAGTGGGAAGGTCAGGTCTATAACGCCAAGGACGGTCAGCTCTACAGCGCGACCATCAGCCCGGTCGGCACCGACCAGCTCGAGATCAAGGGCTGCGTCTTGGGCTTCCTGTGCGGCGGTGAGACCTGGACGCGCGTTGGGCCGCCGATTCCCGCGAGCCTTGCCAACGCCATGGCCAAGGGCGCGCCAAAGTCCCCTGGAGCGGCGCCGAAAGCCGGAGCCACGACGGGCGCCACCGCGCCTGCACCCGGAACTGCAAAGTCCGCGAGCGCGGCCAAGCCCGGTCAGAAGGGTGCCGCCGACCCCGTCGGCGACATCTGCCTACTCCCTGAGATTGCGGGGTTTACCCATTAGAGCCGGCTGAAACAGCAGCACGGCGGCAAGCGTCGTCACCAGCGACAGCGCCAGCAGCTTGCCCATGCTCGACGTGCCGGGATGGCTCGACAGCCACAGGCTGCCGAACGCGGTGGCCGTGGTCAGGGCGCTGAAAAAGATCGCGCGCGTCAGGCTGGTCTGGAGCAGATTCGTTCTGCCGGAGCGCCAGGCCACGACATAGTAGATCTTGAAGGCGACGCCGACGCCGAGCAGCAGCGGGAACGCGACGATGTTGGCGAAGTTGAGCGGCAAGCCGATCAACACGCAGATCTCGAGCGTCACCGCGCCTGCAACCAGCAGCGGCACCAGCGTCATCAGCACGTCGGCGAACCGGCGCAGCGTGATCCACAGCAACAGGCCGATCACGAGCAGCGCGTAGATACCGGCGTGGATGAACGCCTTCACAACGGTATCGCCGGATTTCAGGATCGAGACCGGTCCGCCGATGGCGGTCGGCTCGGCCGCGAGCACGGCTGCCGCGAATTTACGCAGCGTATCGTTGTCGTTGGGATCGCCCTTGGGCAGCGCCTCGACGCGGATGATCCCGTCCTTGCTCTTCCAGGCGTTGACGAGATCGGGAGGCAGCGACTTCAGGGTGACGGGTTCGGCCCGCATCGCATTTCGGAGCTGGTCGAACACGATCTTCATTGGCGTGACGAAGACGTCCTGGGCCTTGTTGCGTGTCACTTCATCCGCTTTGGCGAGTTTCTCGAGCGCATCCGCCAGGCGGCGCGAGGCGACGGCGCCCGGGCCCTTCGCGTCGCCGGCGGTCCTGCGCAGATTGTCGACTGAGGATTTCAGCGACTCGACGTTCTCCTGATCCGACGGCGCCGGATCGATCTGGTCCGGGTTGAGCGCGGGGTTCAGCACCTTCGCCCCCTGCGCAATCAGCTTCAGCTTCGGCTCCTGGTCCTGCGGCACGAAACTGTCGAGCGACATCACCCGCAGCACTTCCGGCACCTTCTCGAGCCTGGCCTCGACCTGCCTCGCCTGCTCCTCGGACGTGGTCATCACGTTGATGGCATTGGCGCCGGTGTTCGGATCCTTGCGCAGGTCGAGGAAGGTCGCGATCGATTCGGCATTCGGGTTGCGCAGGTTCATCGGATTGAAGTCGAACTTCATGAAGTAGAGCAGCGGCAGGCCGCCGAGCGCGAGCAGCAGCGTGCCGCCCACGATCAGCACGCGGTGCTTCTCCAGGAAGTGATCGAGCGGCGCCAGGAAGGCATAACCGACCGGCTCCTCCTCACCGGGCGGGTTCAGAAGCTTCAACAGCGCCGGCAGCACGGTGATCGAGGAGAGGAACGCCACCAGCATGCCGACGCCCGCGATCTGGCCGAGCTCCGAGATACCCTTGTAGTCGGTCGGCATGAAGCAGAGGAAGCCGGCGGCCGTCGCCATCGCCGCGAGCGACAGTGGCACCGCCGAGCGCTTTGCCGCGAGCACGAGCGCGCCCGAGAGATCGCCGTGCTTGTAGCGCTCGGAGCGGTAGCGGACGCTGTACTGGATCCCGAAATCGACGCCCAGGCCGACGAACAGCACGGCGAATGCGATCGAGAGCAGATTGAGCGACCCGACCATCATCAGGCCGGCGGCCGTGGTCAGCGCGAGGCCAATGAAGAGGTTCACGAACACCGCGAAGATGATCTTCGCCGAATGCAGCGCGAGCCACAGGATGAACAGCACGACCACGACGGTGCCGATACCGTTCACGACGGCGCCTTCCTGGACGGTGGCATATTCCTCGTTGGCGATCGGAACCGGGCCGGTCAGCCGCACCCGCGCCTGGTACCTGGTCGGAAAATCAAGATCCGCCGCCGCTTTCCGGATCGCGTCGGTGGCGTCCTTGCCGGGCTCCAGCGCGTTGTAGTCGAGGATCGGCTTGAACTCGATGAACGCGCGCTTGTCCGAATCCGACAGCGGCTCGTCACTGATAAGCTCACGCCAGGAGAAGGTCGCGTTGCCCTTGCTGAGTACGGTCTCGACGGTCTGCGCGATCAGGTTGAAGGGCCGCTCGGTGCTGTCGAGCTTCACCTGGCCCCGCTTGACGCCGGCAAGCCCGGTCTCCAGCGCTCCAGTCAGGCCGCGGATCGAAGGGTCGCCCGCCATGATCTCGACCAGGGGCGCGGCGGATTCGAACTGGCTGGTCGCCTTGGCGACCTCTTCGGTCGGGAGGAATAACAGGCCGTTCCTCTCGAAGAACTCGCCGGTGCCGAGCTGCTGCATCGACAGGAAGTTGGCTTTGTCGTCCTTCAGCTTCGCATAGAGCGCGTCCGCCGCGGCGGTCGTCATCTCCGGCGTCTTCGCCTCCACGACGGCCAGGATCGTCGCATCGCGGTCGAAGGCGCGGTCGAACTGCTGGTCGCGCTGCCGCCAATCGAGGTTTTGGGAAATCAGCGAATTGATATCGGTGTTGATGGAGAAATGACGCGCCGCGTAATAGCTCGCTGCGACCGCCAGCAGGAGCCCGACGACGACGACGAGAGAGGCAAACCGGGTACAGGCCCTGACGACGGCAACGACTACACTCTGCAGCACATCTTTTCTTTCTGGTGTTAACCGGAAACGCCCGCTGTTTATCGGAGTTCCCGGGCGAAACCTATTGCTGTTTTGAGTGGTTCTCGCCGGGAGAAGGTTCGAAGTAAACGGCGGGAGACCATGGCAAAATCATGCGAGGGCGGCCGGTATAGCCGGCAAGTTGAGGCGGGAAAGTGACGAAGGGGTGAGGACAAATGCCGCTCCTTTCTCCCGCCGCCGAATTTACTATAATACCGGCAAACAGGCCCAATCTGGAACCGGAACCGTATTCCGGCTTTCCTCGCGGCCGATTTTTTGACACAAAGTGCTGTGCCTCCATGCGCTTGGGACCCACTGGGGTGGGCTGTTACCGCGTGCGCAAGAACCAATGGTGCGGATATTGCAGCTCATTGGTCAGTATCGGGGTGCCGCCGGGGACATGAGCGGATTGGTGCAATTTGCGTGATGGGCGTCCAATGGAAGTTTATCTAGCGCAGCCGCGTGGCTTTTGCGCAGGCGTAGTGCGTGCGATCGAGATCGTGGAACGGGCCCTGGAGAAGTATGGTCCGCCCGTCTACGTGCGCCATGAGATCGTGCACAACAAGTACGTGGTCGAAAGCCTGAAGAACAAGGGCGCGATCTTCGTCGAGGAACTGTCCGAGGTTCCGCCCAAGGCGGTAACCGTGTTCAGCGCCCATGGCGTCGCCCGCAGCGTCGAGGAAGAGGCCGCCGCGCGCGACCTTCCGGTGCTGAATGCCACCTGTCCCCTGGTCACGAAAGTTCACAATCAGGGGAAGCGCTACATCACCAAGGGCCGCACGCTGATCCTGATCGGCCATGCCGGCCACCCCGAGGTCGAGGGCACGATGGGCCAGGTTCCAGGCCCGGTGCTGCTCGTCCAGAGCGTCGAGGAGGTTAAAGCCCTGACGTTGCCGGCGGATACGCCAGTGGCCTACATCACCCAGACCACGCTGTCGGTCGACGACACCAAGGACATCATTGCAGCCCTCCAGGCGCGATTTACAGATATTCAAGGCCCGGACATCCGGGATATCTGCTATGCGACACAGAACCGCCAATCTGCGGTAAGGGAACTTAGCAAGCTGGTCGACTTGATCTTGGTGGTGGGTGCCGCCAACAGCTCGAATTCGAACCGGCTCCGCGAAATCGGCACTGAAGCCGGTGTCGCGAGTTACCTGATCGCCGACGGCCGCGAGCTCAATCCGGGGTGGTTGAAAGGTGCCAGGACCGTCGGCATCACAGCCGGCGCTTCGGCGCCCGAGGTGCTCGTGGATGACGTAATCGAAGCGCTGCGGCGGATCGGACCGGTGACGGTCTCCGTGCTGCCAGGTCGCGAGGAAAACATCGAATTCCGGCTTCCGGCCGAACTGGCTGCAAGCTGACCTACCCCGAATTTCCAGCCCAGAAAGAAACGTGTGATGGCAATACCCTTCTTCAAGGAAATGCGTATCGGCGGCTATTTGCTCAAGCAGAAACTGCTTGGCCGCAAGCGCTATCCGCTCGTGTTGATGCTGGAGCCGCTGTTTCGCTGCAACCTCGCCTGCGTCGGCTGCGGCAAGATCGACTATCCGGACGCGATCCTGAACCGGCGCATGACGGCGCAGGAGTGCTGGGACGCGGCTGACGAGTGCGGCGCGCCGATGGTCGCCATTCCCGGCGGCGAGCCGCTGATCCACAAGGAGATCGGCGAGATCGTGCGCGGCCTCGTTGCACGCAAGAAGTTCGTCTCGCTCTGCACCAACGCGCTGCTGCTCGAGAAGAAGCTCGATTTGTTCGAACCCTCCCCCTACCTGTTCTTCTCGGTGCATCTCGACGGCCTGCGCGACCACCACGACAAGGCGGTGTCGCAGAAGGGCGTGTTCGACCGCGCCGTGTCCGCGATCAAGGCGGCGAAGGCACGCGGCTTCACCGTCAACGTCAACGCGACGATCTTCGACGGCCATCCGGCCGAGGAGATCGCGAAATTCCTCGACCTCACCGTCGAGCTCGGCGTCGGCGTGTCGATGTCGCCGGGCTACGCCTATGAGCGTGCGCCCGACCAGGAGCACTTCCTCAACCGCACCAAGACCAAGAAGCTGTTCCGCGACGTCTTTGCGCTCGGCAAGGGCAAGAAGTGGAACTTCATGCACTCCGGCCTGTTCCTGGACTTCCTGGCCGGCAACCAGGAATACGAGTGCACGCCGTGGGGCATGCCCGCGCGCAACATCTTCGGTTGGCAGAAGCCCTGCTACCTGCTCGGCGAAGGCTACGCCAAGACCTTCAAGGAGCTGATGGAGACCACCGACTGGGATTCCTACGGCACCGGCCGCTACGAGAAGTGCGCCGACTGTATGGCTCATTGCGGCTACGAGCCCACGGCTGCGACGGCCGCGCTCAACAACCCCCTGAAGGCGATGTGGGTGTCGCTGCGCGGCATCAAGACCTCAGGCCCGATGGCGCCGGAGATCGACATGTCCAAGCAGCGCCCGGCGCAGTACATCTTCTCCGAGCAGGTCCAGAAGAAGCTCTCGGAGATCCGCCGCGACGAGGCCCTCGCCGCCGAGCAGAAGGCCGCCCAGAAGGCCTCGAGCGCCGCTTAACCACGGACATCGACATGTAGCAGCGTGCTCTGGTCGGCCCCGGATTACGCTTCGGGCTACGCACAGCAAAAGAGAAAGGCCCGATCGCCTATGGCGACCGGGCCTTTTTGTCAGATCGAACAACCGCTCAGACGGTCTCGGGGACCAGGCCCTCGCTGTCGAGCCCCTCGCTGCCGATCAGGAAGTTGCGGCAGCCGCGCAGCGAGCGCAGCGCGCGGTTGAAATCGATGCCGGTCGAGACCAGCGCATGCAGCGTTCCCGGGTTGCGCACGATGCCGCGCAGGACCGCCGCCACGTCGATCTGGCCATTCGGCTTGATCGCGGCGCGGGCGAGCGCCGGCAGCGCGCGATGGGCGGGGTCGCTGACCACCCGGACCGCGGCAAAGGGAAGCCCGGCCTCGGCCGCATAGGCCGCCGCGATGTGGCTCTCCATGTCCACGGCCGCCGCTCCCGTCTCCAGATGCAGCGCCGCCTTGCAGGACCGGCCCGTGACCACTTCCTCGGCACCGGCGAGGCTGCCGCGCACCACACGGCGGCGTCCCGACGTCAGACGGTCGATGAGGTCGTCGCTGAGCGACAGCCCGGCGGCCCAACGGGCGTCGCCCGAGAGCACCTCGGTCGCCACCACCACGTCGCCGGACCGCAACGTCGGATCGAGCCCGCCAGCCACGCCGAAGGAGATGACGCCGCGAATCGATTCGGGATCCACCACCGTCAGAAGCGCCCGCAATTGCGTCGGGCTGCTGGAAGAGCAAATGACCGCCATTCCGGGCCCGGCCGCGATGCGGGCCTCCTGTACCAATCCGGTCACAATCAATAACGGCCGCGGGTCTATGGCATTACCCACGGTAGTCTCGTCCCCCGTCCCCAAAGTCACATTCCGACCCCTACCACCCTGCTGTTGGTGTTCCGCAAGTTCCGATACCGCGCCAGCGCCCACAACGGAAAGAACTTCGGGTAACCATGATACCGTAGATAGAATACGCGGGGGAAGCCCGTCGCCGTATACCGCTGCTCGTCCCACAGTCCTTTTTCGTTCTGTGTTGCAATCAGGTACTCCACCCCGCGGGCGACGGCCGGATGATCGACCTCGCCGGCCGCCATAAGGGCAAGCAAGGCCCATGCCGTTTGCGAGGCGGTCGATGGGGCGGCCTCCCAGCCCTTGTAGTCGAGCCGGTAGCTGACGGCGTCCTCGCCCCAGCCGCCATCGTCGTTCTGGATCGAAGCCAACCAGTCGGCTGCCTTGCGAATCATCGGGTCCTTGTGGTCGACGCCGACCATGTTCAGGGCGCACACCACCGACCAGGTTCCATAGATGAAGTTCATGCCCCAGCGGCCGTACCAGGATCCCTCGGGGTGCTGGGTGCGCCGGAGATAGGCAACGCCGTCGGCCACGCGCTTGCTGGTCTTCTGGGTCTCGCCGAGCTGGGCCAGCATCGAGATGCAGCGCGCAGTCACGTCCTCGGTCGGGGGATCCAGCAGCGCGCCGTGATCCGAGAACGGGATGTTGTTCAGATAGTATTCGAAGTTGTCCACGTCGAAGGCAGCCCAGCCGCCGTCGGCGCTCTGCATGCCCTCGATCCATTCCCGGCCACGGTCGATCGCGGCGTCATAGCCTGCGATCCCGTGCTCCCGGCGCATGCGGTCCATCGACATCACCACCACCGCGGTGTCATCGAGATCGGGATAGTGGGCGTTGTTGTACTGGAAGGCCCAGCCGCCCGGCCGCGTCTTGGGCCGCTTCACGGCCCAGTCGCCCTCCACGTCCAGCACCTGCTTCGGGATCAGCCAGTCGAGGCCCTGCTTGGCAGCCGGAACGGCCTGTGTGCCGCCAGCCTCGAGCAGCGCGTGCGCCGTCAGTGTCGTGTCCCACACCGGCGAGACGCAGGGCTGGCAATAGGCCTCGTCATCCCTGATGACGAGCAGCCTGTCCAGGCCCCGGCGCGTCGTGGCGCGCGGCGGATAGTTCTCATCCTTGCCGAGCGCGTCGTACATCATGACGATGTTGGCCATCGGCGGATAGATCGCGCCCATGCCGTCCTCGCCGTTGAGCCGCTCCTCGGTGAAGGCGAGCGCCGCTTCGATCGCGCGCTTGCGCAGGCTCTTCGGAAACAGCGGCTCGATCACGCGCAGGATAGCATCGAGCGAACGGAACAGCAGGAACCACGCCATGCTCTGGTGCGGCGCCTTGGCGGTCATGCCGATCGAACGCGGATCCTGAAGGAACAGCTCATCGATGCCGACGCCCTTCGGATTCCGCGCGCGCGGCTTCAGCGCCGCGAGCACCAAGAGCGGCACCATGGTGGTGCGCGCCCAGTAGGAGATCTTGTTGAGGTGGAACGGCGACCAGAACGGCAGCAGCACGATCTCCACCGGCAGCACCGGCACCGCGCGCCAGGTCACGACGCCGAACATCGCGAGCGTGAAGCGGGTGAAGACGTTGCTGTTGATGGCGCCGCCGCGCGAACGGATCGCCTCGCGCGCGCGCGCCATGTGCGGCGCGTCGACGGAGTCGCCGATCATCTTGAGCGCGAAGTAGGCCTTCACGCTGGCACTCATGTCGAACTCGCCGTCATGCACCAGCGGCCAGCCACCGTGGGCGCCCTGCACGCGGCGGAGATAGTTGCCGATCTTGGCCTCAAGCACGGTGTCGACCGGCTCAGCGAGATGGTGACGCAGCAGGATGTATTCTGCGGGAATTGTGCAGTCGGCCTCGAGCTCGAAGACCCAATGGCCGTCGGATTGCTGGAAGCCGAGGACGCCTTGCGTGGCTGACGCAATGCTCGATTCCAGGATTTCGCGGTTGGGCGCGTTCACGGAATCCATCTCGTTCGAACTCTCCGATAGTTGCTTGAATTGACGGGGTTTCAACCCATCAGCCCCGCTGTGCGGCCAGGATCAGGTCGGCGGCGCGATCGCCGGACCGGACCGATCCCTCGATGGTTGCAGGCAATCCCGTAGCAGTCCAATCGCCGGCAAGGAACAGGTTTTTCAGCGCGGTGACCGGCCCCGGACGCAGGGCATTCTGCGCCGGTGTCGCGGCAAAGGTGGCACGACGCTCGCGCACGATCTGCCAGGGAGGCAATTCGCCGGAAACGCCGCCCGCCTTGCAGACATCGTTCCAGATCGTCTGCGCGAGTTCCTCGCGCGGCATGTCGACCAGGCGGTCGCCATTGCTGATGGTCACCGAGAGGCGATTGGGGAAAGCGAAGAGCCACTCCACGACTCCGCCGATCACGCCCAGGATGGGCGCCGCGTGCGGCGGCGGCTCGAAACGGAAATGCGCGTTCACGATGGCGCGGAATTCGGTCGGCGTCTTCAAGCCCGGCAGCAGGCTCGCAGCGGCGCGCGGCGGCACCGCCATCACGATGGCATCACCGTCGGCGATCTGGATCACATCTTCGCCGCCGAAATTCAGCGCAAAGACCTTGCCGTCCTTGCTGACGAAAGAATGCAGCTCATGGCCGAGCTGAACGCAATGGCCGCGCTCGGTCAGGAATTTCACGGCGGGCTCGATCAGCACTGCGCTGAGGCCATCGCGCGCGATCAACGGCCGGCAGGCTTGCCCACCAGCGAGCAGCGTCTCGCGCACGATCGCGCCGGCAAGCCCGGCCGAGCCCTCGGGTGGATCGACGTTGAGCGCGGCGAGCAATAGCGGCTGCACCAGGCGCTGATAGAGGATGCCCTCGCAGGGAATGGACTTGCCGACCAGCGTCTCCTCCGACGCCCAGATCAGCGGCGCCAGCTTCAGATAGTCCGTGAGCCCGGTGTCGGGAACGCGCCGGCCCTCATCGAGCACCCAGGTCGGCAGCCGGCCATCGCCGAGATCGAGCTGCCAGCGCTGCCCGGTCGCGAGATCGACGAAGGGAAACTGCGCGCGCTCCGGGCCGACCAGGCCCGCCTCGGTGCCGATCGAGCGCGCATAGGCCCGTGCATGGCCATTGCCCGAGAGCAGGAGATGATTGCCGTTGTCGATGGTGAGGTTGGTCGCACCGTCGAAATAGGAGCGGCAGCGGCCGCCGGCCTGGTGCGTCGCCTCGTGCACGGCGACCTTGAAGCCGGCATTGGCAAGCCGCACAGCGGCGGAGAGGCCGGAAATTCCAGCGCCGATGATGTGAGCTGTCTTTTGCATCAGATGAAAGCGTAGCGAAGCAGGATACCGATGCGCGTGAGCTTCGATACACGCACCGGCTGACGCGGCGCGTTGAAGCCGCGCGCGATCAGGAGGTCCAGAATGGCATGATAGTATTTCGACATGATCCGCGGCGCGCGCACCGCGCGGCGCCTGTTGCGGTTCATGATCTCGTCCGACTTCTCGAAATGCACTTTCGCGCGCTGCGCGAGTGGCAGGCAGACCTTCGGCAGCGCGCGCTCGGCGGCTACGCGGTTCGGATCGTTCGAGGTGATGCCGGCATGCAGCAGACCCTCGCGCGGCAGATAGAGCCGGCCGAGGCCCGCGTCCTCGTCGATGTCGCGCAGGATGTTGGTGAGCTGGAGCGCGCGGCCGAGATGATGGGCGAGCAGGATGCCGTCCTCTTCCGGCAGGCCGAACACCCGCACCGACAGCCGCCCCACAGCGCTCGCGACGCGATCGCAATAGAGATCGAGCGTCGCCATATCGGGCGCGCGAATGTCCTGCGGCACGTCCATCTCCATGCCGTCGACGATGGCGAGGAAATCCTCGCGCTTCAGTCCGAACGTCTTCACCGACGCGACGTAGTCCTTCAGCCGCGCCGGCGGATGACCCTGATAGAGCGCATCGATGTCGTCGCGCCACTCCTGGAGCGCGGCAAGCCGCTCCTCGCGCGGGCCGTGGGAATCGGCGATGTCGTCGACTTGGCGGCAGAAGCTGTAGATCTGGAACATCGCCTCGCGCTGGTCGCGCGGCAGGATGCGCATCGCGGCATAGAAGGAGCTGCCGGATGCGGACGAGCCATAATTGGCGCCGGGCGAGGTCGCCTCAAGCGTCATGCGCAGTCCCCGGTCTGGAGATAGCCTTGCGCCCGATGGCGCGGCGGACGACTTCACCGATGATGCCGGCAAGGCTGAAGGTGAGGAGTTCGAGCTTGTTCAGATGCACCCGCTCGCGCAGGGGATCGCGCACCTTGAGCAGGCGCACGATGCGATCGGCATAGGCCTGGATCACCGAGATGTCGACGCCGAGTCGGAAATCCCTGACCTCCGCGCTCAGCGACTTGCTCTCGTTGAGAAGCGCTTCGTTGCGCGCGGCCAGCGCCTGGAGACATTGCAGCATCGCCGGCGGCGACTGCGCGAGCCCGAGTTGCTCGACGGACGCGCCGCTCGCGGCCAGCGCATCGCGCGGCAGGTAGACGCGATTGAGCTCGCGAAAATCCTTGCCGCAATCCTGGAGGTGATTGTTGATCTGCAGGCCCGCGCAGAGCGCATCCGATGCGGCCCATGTCGACGTGCTCTCACCATGGACATCGAGCATGAAGCGGCCGACCGGCATCGCCGAATAGCGGCAATAATGGATGACCTCGTCCCAGGTCTCGTAGCGCAGCTTGGTCACATCCATGCGGAAGGCGACGAGCACGTCGAGCGCGTGTCGCGGGGTCATGCCGCGCTCGGCGAGTGCGCGCCGCAAGTTGACCGCTTCGGCCTGCGTGTCGCCCTTGCCGAGCAGTTCGCCCTCGAGCAGGTCGAGATAAGCGAGCTTCTCATCGGCAGGTAACGTCGCGTGATCGGCGATGTCGTCGGCGGTGCGGACGAAGTTGTAGAACGCCAGAATCAGCGCGCGATGACGCGGATGAATGATCCACGACGCGACGGGAAAATTCTCGTCGCGGTCACCCTTGCCGGATCGCAATTCGCTCGCAGAGGTCATCGAGGGCTGGTTAACAATCGTTTGGACAGGAAGGCTTTTTTTCGCCCGCACGGGCTCGCGCCGGCGATGCCGCCGCGGCCCCCATATAGGGGAATACGGCCGCAAAACCAATCCTGTCTCTCGATGGCTGCCCCTCCGGATCGGGCCCGAAAAGGCGGCCCAGGATCCGCCTTTTGTGGGCCAGCGGACGAGCTTACTGGTTGTGGTTCTTCAAAACCTGATCACAGGCCTGCGAGATCTTCGCCCGGTTCTCCTTCAGGCAGGCCAGGATGGTGAAATCGCCCTGATCGATGACCGGGCGGCAGAACTTCTGCACGTCGCGCGTGCAGGCTTTCTGCTCGTCGGGCGTGCCACGCCCTTGCTGGGCGAACGCCGCCGTCGAAAGGGATGCCGACAGCAGGGTGAGAGCGACGAGGAGCTTACGCATTGTATTCCTTCATTCTGACGACAGAATCGCACCAATCCCGGACAGCACAGGGCAGACGACCGGAACCGATTGTTCTGATGGCAAGTTGCCGCGGAAGCGCGGCATCCGGGAAAGCACAAGCGCTGGCAAATGCGGCCAAATTGTCGCCACGCCCACCAAAACACGCCTTCCTGTCACCTTCATTGGCAGATGTAAGGGATTGATACTACGTCATAATTCGTACATGGCGTGTTTTGCCGCCGACCTGTTGCAGACATGCATCTGTCCTCCGCGGGTTTCACGCCGGAAACACGATGAAACACTGGGAATCATGCGGCGGCCTGCGGTGAAAGCGCTTCGCGGTCCCCACATCTCGGATGGTCAGGCTTTGAACCAGAAAAAGGCTCGGAACACTAAACCTTCGATGTGGCGAGACGTCCCTGTCTCGAGCGGACGTCGTTCCAAAACGGGATATTCAGCATGAAATTCTTTGGGCGATCTGAACAGGCGATCAAGGCGGCCGGCATTGCGGCTGCGCTGCTCTTCTCGGTCTCGGCAAGCCATGCTCAGTCGTCCGGACCGTTTGCCGGCTTCGACGGCGCGTGGACGGGCACCGGCACGGTGTCCCTGTCCGACGGCTCCACCGAGCGCATCCGCTGCAAGGCGGACTACAAGGTCGCCGGCAGCGGCCTCAACCTGAAGCAGAGCCTGCACTGCGCCAGCGACAGCTACAAGTTCGACCTCACCAGCGACGTGACGAGCCAGGGCGACCGCATCTCCGGCAACTGGAGCGAGGCCAGCCGCAACATCTTCGGCAACCTCCAGGGCACCGCCGGCGGCGGCCAGATCGACGTGTTCGTCGAGGCCAACGGCTTTGCCGCCAACCTGTCGCTGCGCACCAACGGCACCAAGCAGACGGTGCAGATCAGCTCGAAGGGTGAGATCCGCGGCGTCAACATCACGATGACGAAGGGCTGACGCCCTTCCCGATCGGAAAGGATCATGGCCCCCGGTGCTCGCAAGCCGGGGGCATTTTGCTGACGTGGACCACCTTCGCAGAAACCTGCTCTGAGGAATCGGGCTCTTCGCGACCCATCGCGTCCCTGCGCGCGACGCATTCGCAGCGGCATCTGAAATAGACAGCGTCCGGATCGGCGCCCCAGGCGTCCCAACCGGCAAGCGCAACCTGGATTTCAGCGTCGGCGGCGAGCCCCTTGCTCACAAGCCGCGGCCCGAGGCCGAGAAGGCTGCGCCGCGCATCCGCGACCGCCTCCTCGCGGCTTGCTGCGTCGGCGCTGTGGTTGACGTAGCTTGCACCGGCCCAGATCGGCGTGAACCCCGTGCGCGCGAAGGATGGAGCTCTGCCGGCGGCCGAAGCGAAGCGCCGCCGGATCGTCATGCTCGTACCAGCGCTGCCAGAGGTCGAGCGCCAGGCGCACGCCGTCGAGTTCGGGATGGAGAATGTTGCCGCCGACATCGGCATCGCGCGTTCCGAGCAGGCCGCCCGGCCTCAGCACCCTCCGCGCTTCCGCCAATGTCCTCGTCAGGCTCGCCGGACTTTGGTGATAGAGAACGGCGTGGAAGAACACCGCATCGAACACCCCATCGGAAAACGGAAGCGCGGTCATGTCGGCTTCGACGAAGGAGAGATTCGTCAGGCCTGAACGCGCCGCGAGGCGGTCGGCGGATGCGACCGCGTTCGGCTCGAGATCGACGCCCACCGCCGTGCCGACAATCCCTGCCAGCGCCGCCGTGATGGTCCCGGGCCCGCAACCGGCGTCGAGCAGGGCCATGTCCGCCGTCAGAAATGGCACGAAAAAGGCGGCTGAATCGCCGCCCCGCTTCCGCTGAAACTCCACGACAGAGCCGTCGTACCGCGTCGTCTGCATGGCGTATCCCCCGGCCGAAATTCGGCGCAGTCATTCAGACTGCGCCGATTCCATGTCCGATGGATGAAGCCGCTCAGATCGCGCGCTTGTCCGGCCCTTGCAGCTTCTCGTGCAGGTTGATCAACCACATCGCCGTCGGCCGCAGGATAAAGAGGTCGGCGACGAGGGCGGCCACCATCGAGAAGGCACTGAGCCAGCCGAACAGCCGCAGCGACGGCAGATCGGAGAACACGGTGACGACGAGGCCGCAGGCCAGCACCACCGTGGTCAGGATCAGCGCAGGACCGACCAGCACGGTGGCACGCTCGACGGCGAGCGCCGATGAGACCCCAGGCTTGCTCTCCAGCCTGAGACGGTTGAGGAAGTGGATGGTTGCGCTGAGGCCGAGGCCGAAGGAGACGGTGAGCGCCACGACGCTGGCGAATTGCAGCCCCTCGCCCATCGCCCACAGCAGCGTGCCCGACATCACCACCGGGAAGATGCCAGGCAGGATGCAGGCGAACATCACCACCCAGGAGCGGAACGCGAGCCCGATGAAGATCGCGACCAGCGCGAACTCGACGGTGAGGCCGCGGTTCAGCTTCTCGATCATGTTGGCCGAGTTGCGCGCAGCGATGGCCGCGAGACCCGTGACCGCGACCTCGTAGCCGGGATGCTTCTTGCGGACGGCGTCGAGCTCATGGTCGAGCTTGTCGACGATCGGCAGGAGCTGGCTGGAATCCTTGTCGGGCACGCGGCCGGCGACCACGACCGCATCCTGTTCGGCGTCGATGAAACGCCGCACCAGATGCTCGGGGATCACGTTCACATATTCTTTGAGCGTCGCGACGTCGGTGCTGCCGGCCTTCTCGGCGAGCCAGCGGCGCAACGTCTCGAGTGACCAGACGTTGCCGACGCCGGCCGCCTTCTCCACGGTCGCGTGCACCTCTGCGATCGTTTGCAACGTCTCCGGCGAATAGAGCGATTCGCCCTTGGGGAACTGGATCAGCACGTTGACGGGGTTGGCGCCGGTCAGCTTGGCGTCGAGCCGGTCGCTGGCGGCGACCGCCTGACGCTTGTCCGGCACCTGGTCGGCGAGCCGGTAGCGCGGCTCCAGATTGGCGTAGATGACGCCGAGGCTGCCGACGAACAGCACCGCGATCAGGCTGAACAGGCCGGGCCGGCCCACCATGCGCACCGCGATCCAGTAGCAGAAATTGCGTAGCGCCTGCACGCCGGCATCGGCGCTCTGGAATTTGACGGCAAAGACCCTCTCGTTACGCACGAACAGCACGCCGAAGACCGGCACCAGCGACAGCACCGCAACCAGCGCGATGATGGTCGCGGCCAGACCGGCCTCGCCGAACTTGCGGATCAGGTCGGAGTTGGAGAACTGGAGCGCGATGAAGGAAATGCCGGCGGTGCCGTGCGTCAACACGCAGGCCGGTCCCACCACCAGCACCGCGTTCTTGAACGCGGTGAACTTGTCCTGCCCCGCGATCAGCCGGTCACGCGCGGCGAAGGTGAGCTGCATCGAGTCCGAGAAGCTGATGACCATGATGAGCGGCGTCATCACGTTCAGGAACATGTTGAGATTGAAGTTGGCCCAGCCGAGCGCGCCGAGCGCCAGCAGGATCGCGATCATCGGCGGGAATGCCGCCACCACCATGAAGGAGATCTTGCGGAAGAAGATGATGGCGATGATGCAGCCGGCGAGAATGCCGAGGATGTTGTAGGTGAGCCCGTCGCGCTCGACCGCGTTGCGGATTTCGAGCTGCATCACCGGCACGCCGGAGAGCTGGACGCTGAGGCCGGTGTCGCCGAGATCCTCCTTCATCAGAGCGCGGATGTCGCCGACGGTCTTGCTGAGCTTGCTGGAGGCGACCACATCCGGATCGAGCGAGAGCACGATCAGCGCGAGCGTGCCGTCCTCCGACAACAGCTTGCCGCGGATGATCTCGTTGGCTTTGACGGTCTCGATGAACTTGTCATAGGCCTCGCCCTCCGGAAGCTCGCCCGGGAACAGGGCTGCCGGCAGCTTGCCCGGCGCCGGCGCCTGGCGGGCGGAAAACAGCGAGACCAGCCCGCGCGTGCCCTCGACCAGTTGCAGGTCGGTAACGAAGTCGCGGAGCTTCTCGAGATTGTTCCGCGCCAGCAGGTTCTTGCCCTCGACCACGACGAGGACGTCGAATTCCTCGGCCGGGAACTTTTTGGTCACCTCTTCGTACTGGCGGAATTCGCGGCTGTTGGAGCGGAAGAGCTGTGACAGCGAATCATCGATCTTGATTCGCTCGATCCCGAATACGGCGCCGACGATCAGCGCGAGCAGGACGAGGCAGGAGACGACCGGGGCCCGAACGGCGATCAGCCCGAGACGCTCCAGCCCGAAGGCGATGGAGGTGGCAGGTCCCTGCTCGACCTTGTCGACATGAACCTCACTCTCGCTGTGCTTTTCGAGCATGCCTTGTCCAGTTCCTGAATCGACTCGGTTTGTGAGCTTATTGCGCCCCGCGAACGGCCTGAAAACGCCATACAGATGGGAGGCTTGACCCTTGAAAACGCGCGGAAAATCGCGCCACGCGGTTTAGCAGGTCCCCGCATGGTCCCGCAAGCAGGCGCAAACCGGCCGAACCGATCAAGATGCGGCGATTTCGGCCCCCGATCCCGGTCATTCGGATAAAGCTGTGCCAATTCGACGCGGGGCGCGGTCGCCGCTCTCATCCTTCAGCGCAACCCCGGTGACCTCTCCTGCCAGTCCCTCGCGGACGAGCCAGGCGATCTTGAAGGCCGCCTCGTCATGGCTCAACCCGGCGTTGTGGATGTTCGAGACGCAGTTGCGCTCGGCGTCGGTACGCCCCGGCGTTGGCGCGAAGGTCAGATAGGCGCCAAGACTGTCGGGCGCCGACAGGCCCGGCCGCTCGCCGATCAGCATCACGACCATGCGCGCGCCCAGGATGGCGCCGATCTCGTCACCAAGCGCCACCCGTGCGCCGGAGGCAACAACGACATGGCCGATCGCGACAGGCTCGTCAGCCGCGAGCCGCGGCACGAGGCTCTTCACCAGCGCGACCGCATGCGCATGCACCGCCGTCGGCGACAGGCCGTCGCCGACGATGATCGCAAGCCGGCCCGGCTCCGTGGCGATGCGCGTCAAAGCCTCGGCGGAGCCGGCCTCGAGCTGCCGCCCCAAATCCGGCCGCCGCAGATAGTCCCGGCGATCGACCGCCCGGCTGCTCGCCTCGGCGGGTGCAAGACCGAACTCGCGGAGCTCGGCGACCAGCCGCGGCGCATCGAAGGCGGCGTGCACGGCATCGCGGGCGCGGGCATGGTCCAGCGTGAAATCGAGCAGCGGCTTTGTCGGCAGGCTTGCGCCGCTGCGCCCGAGCGCGACGCGCGCAGGCGTGAGGGAGCGCAGATCGCGTGTCGCGCGGGACGGGACGGCCGGATCCTGCATGTCGCTCACTCGGCGGGAACGGCAGCCTCGCGCAGCCGCAGCGAATAGTTCGACGCGTTCTGCTTGCCGCTCGATGCCGCACGCGCAAAGGTGATGAGATGGTGCGCGATCAGTGTGCAGCCGATCAGGCCTTCGAGATCGCCGCGCTTGATCCGCCCCAGCGCGAACTTCCAGAACACGCGCCGGTAATTGCCGAGCACGCCGATCTTCCAGAAAATGTTCCTCAGCATGATCAGCGCACGCCTGATGTTCGGCCAGGTCTTCACCTCGTCAGGCACCGGCACCTTGAGGCGGTTGGAATAGGTGTGGTCGCACTGATACTGGAAGCGCGCAAACACCTTCTCGGGCTCGTAGGCGACGCCCATGCAGTGCTTCCAGGATGCGACGACGTCGTCATAAGGAAGGAGAAAATCGACGTTGGAGTCGCGGCCCTCGTCGTCGATCAGGCGCCCTTCCCGCTCCAGCCGATCCCACAGCGGCGTCTTCGGCAGCGCCTGAAGCAGGTTGATGGTGAGCAGCGGAATCTGGGACTCTTCGACGAAGGCCAGCAGCGCATCGGATGTATTCGGCTTGTCGGTGTCCAGCCCCATGATGATGCCGGAGACGACCTCCATGCCGTAGGAGTTGATGGTACGCACGCCCTCCAGGATCGGGACCATCATGTTGTGGTCCTTGTGCATCGCATGCAGCGCGTCCGGATCGGGCGTCTCGATGCCGCAGAAGATGGTGACGAAATAGGCCTCGCGCATCTTCTCCAGTATCTCGGGGCGCTTGGCGATATTCAGCGTGGCCTCGCAGGCCAACCGCATCACATAGCCGGTCTTCTTCTGCCATTCGATCAGGTGCGGCAGCAGGTCCATCGCCGCCTTGCGGTTGCCGATGAAATTGTCGTCGACGAAATAGACCGTGTCGGTCATGCCGCATTCGCGCAAGCGGTCGAGTTCGGCGATGATCTGCTGCGGCGTCTTGATGCGCGGGTTACGGCCATAGAGGCCGGGGATGTCGCAGAACTCGCACTGATAGGGACAGCCGCTGGAATACTGGATGCTGCCGAGGAAGTACCGCTTCACGTCGGCAAGCTCGTAGGCCGGAATCGGAAACTCCGTCATCGGCACGCGATCCCCGGTCGTCAGCACCACCTGCTGCGCGGGGCGGGAGGTGTCACGGGACAGGATTTCGATCAGCTCGTCGGTGGCATCGCCGAGCTCGCCGACATGGAGATAGTCGAAGGACGGATAGTAGTCGGGGCACGCGCTGACCGAGGGCCCACCGAGTGCGACCGGCAGATCGAATTCATGAGCGCGGCGACAGATGTCGTTCATCTGCTGGCGCTGGATGTGCATGCCGCTGACGAAGACGACTTCGGCCCATTCGAACTCCTCCTTCGTCGTGCGGCGGAGGTTCTCGTCGACGAATTTGACCTGCCATTCCTTGGGCAGATAGGCGGAGATCAGCAGCAGTCCCTGCGGCGGCATGAAGGCGCGGACGCCGTCGGTCAGCGGGTAGGAGTACTCGAATGTACCGAACGAGGAGGTGTAGCGCGGGAAGACGCAGAGGATATGCCGGATCGTTCCGTTGCTCTTAGCGCGCATCGAACTTCCCCCAACAACGACGTTCTACAAAAGGTGCAGAATAGACGGTCAGACACATAACGTAACGCTGAGACCGAAATTCCTCAAGATTGTGGCATCGGTCTAATTCGTAAGACGTGCCAATGGTTTCTCCGGTTCATTGTCGCCGGGCGCGGTTTCTGCGCCGACGTGTCCTCACGCGATCAGCCGCGAGGCAAAATCGGGCAGCAGGGCTGCGTCGCCGGCAAGCCGGAAATCGGCTCCCGCAATGCCCGACTGCGCCAGCCAGTCGTCAAACTCCGGCGCGCGACGCAGGCCGAAGACGTCACGGACATAGAGCGCGTCGTGGAAGGAGGTCGATTGATAGTTCAGCATGACGTCGTCGGCGCCGGGCACCCCCATGATGAATGTGACGCCCGCCGCCGCCAGCACCGTCAGGAGATTATCCATGTCGTCCTGGTCCGCCTCGGCATGATTGGTATAACAAATGTCAATGCCGAGCGGCAGGCCAAGCAGCTTGCCGCAGAAATGATCCTCGAGCCCCGCCCGGATGATCTCCTTACCGTCGTAGAGATATTCCGGGCCGATGAAGCCGACCACGCTGTTGACCAGGAGCGGCGCAAAGGCACGGGCGACGGCATAGGCGCGCGCCTCGCAGGTCTGCTGGTCGACGCCGTGATGGGCGTTGGCTGACAGCGCCGAGCCCTGGCCCGTCTCGAAATACATCACGTTCTGCCCGACGGTGCCGCGCCGCAGCGACAGCCCGGCCTCCTGCGCTTCCCGCAGCAAAGCCAGATCGACGCCGAAGCTGCGGTTGGCGGCCTCGGTCCCAGCAACGGACTGAAAGACGAGATCGATCGGCACGCCCTGCCCGATCAAGGACAGGGTCGTGGTGACATGGGTCAGCACGCAGCCCTGCGTCGGGATATTCAGCCGCGCGATGATCTCGTCAAGCAGCCGTAACAATTGCGCGATCACGGCCGGATCGTCGCTCGCCGGGTTGATGCCGATACAGGCGTCGCCGGCTCCGAGCAGGATGCCGTCGAGGATCGAGGCGGTGATGCCCCTGGCATCGTCGAAGGGATGGTTGGGCTGGAGCCGCGTGCTCATCCGTCCCTTCAGGCCGATGGTGTTGCGGAAGGCGGTGGTCACCTCGCACTTCCGCGCCGCCAGGATCAGGTCCTGGTTGCGCATCAGTTTTGACACTGCGGCTGCCATTTCGGGCGTGATGGCAGGCGCCAGCTTGCGCAAGACCTCGGGCGTCGCAGCGTCCGACAGCAGCCAGTCGCGGAGGGCGCCGACCGTCAGGGATGCCACTGGCGCAAAGGCCGCCGCGTCGTGGCCGTCGATGATGAGGCGGGTAACCTCGTCGGCCTCGTAGGGGATGACGGCCTCCTGGAGGAATTGCCCCAGCGGGACGTCGGCGAGCGCCATCCGCGCCGCGATCATCTGCTCAGCGCTATCGGCGGCGATCCCGGCCAGCCGGTCCCCGGAGCGCGGCGGGGTCGCCTTGGCGAGGAGGTCGCGCAGGTCGGGGAATGTATGGGTCGTGGCGTCGATGGTGTGGCGGTAGACCAAAGGCCCCTCCGGGGTTCGTCGGCCAATGACCGACTCCAGACCGATCTTGAAGGCGGTCCTGCGTCAGGGAATACGCGCCCGGCGCTTTTCGCGCACTCCAATGTTTGCGGCACGCCGTTCGATCCGCGCGCTGACCTGCTGGACATCAATATACTCAACACCAAAGCACTGAAATGGCGCAATTTTCTTTCGACCAAGGACGAATGCTGCGAGGGAGCGCGTTAACGCTGCATCCATCTTCATTCTGCATAGTTTTGCATCAATTTTTGAACGACCGCGCTCACCGGCCATCGACGGCCATTTCGGGCCCCTACACCATGACAACTGACCGATCTGGGAATGCCGCCGGCCTGGCAGGCCGTTTCACGCTCGCGAACAAGCTCTACGCGATCTTCGCGCTGTTTGCCCTGCTCACGGCGGCGATCGCGCTGCTGTCCGATTACAACAGCCGCCGCAGCGCCGGGCTGACGGCCGCGATCGAGACGGCGAATGCAGCCGCGCTCAACGTCGAGCGCGTCAATTCGCTGGTCTATGCCGTGGTGATGGAATCCCGCGGCGTCTACATGTCGACCGATCCCAAGGTCGTGAAGAAGTTCGGCGACGGGCTGCTCAAGTTCAACGATCA
Source organism: Bradyrhizobium centrolobii (assembly GCF_001641635.1). GTDB lineage: Bacteria > Pseudomonadota > Alphaproteobacteria > Rhizobiales > Xanthobacteraceae > Bradyrhizobium > Bradyrhizobium centrolobii. Next base: position 14,715 of record NZ_LUUB01000071.1, on the reverse strand, counting down.
GATCCTCGAGGTGGTCAAGCGCTGGGAGACCATCGTCAAGGCCGACGACGCCGAGCAGTTCGCCACCTTCAAGAAGCGCATCGAGCAGTTCGTCGACTTCCGCAAGGAGCTGGTCCGCCGCGCCAACGAGATCAGCCCGGCCGCGGGCCGCGAATGGGGCGACAACGACGCCAACCGCACCGTGCGTTCCGCGCTGAACAAGGATCTCGAAGCGCTGTCGAAGGTCTATGCCGAACGCGCCAGGCAGATCTCGCAGGAGAACGCGACCAACCGCACGCTGTCCTTCGTGCTGACCTGCCTCGGCGGCCTGGCGCTGGCGCTGGTCGTCATCGGCATCATCATCATCGCCCGCTCGATCGCCCGTCCGCTCTCGGCGATCACCGCGACCATCAAGCGGGTCGCCGACGGCGCCGAGAATGTCGTGGTGCCGCACGGCGACCGCGCCGACGAGATCGGCGCGCTGGCCCGCGCGATCCAGGTCTTCCAGGAGGCCATGGGCCGCAACCGCAACCTCGCCTCGCAGATCTCGCAGGAATCCGCCTCGCGCGAGGAGCGCGCCCGCCACATCGAAAAATCCGTCGAAGAGTTTCGCGACGCGATCGGCGCGGTCATGCGCGGTCTCACCGACAACGCCTCCGTCATGCGCGAGACCGCGCAGACCATCACGCGCGTCACCGCGGATGCGAGCAGCCGCGCCGGCACGGCGGCGAACGCCACCGAGCAGGCCTCGCACAACGTCACGGCAGTGGCGGGTGCGGCCGAGGAGCTGTCGGCTTCGGTGGAGGAGATCGGCCGCCAGGTGCGGCAATCCGCAGGCGCGGTCGAGCAGACCGGCCAGCGCACCGAGAAATCGATCGCCGAGATCGAGAGCCTTGCGGCGGCCACGCAACGCATCGACGGCGTGCTCAACCTGATCCAGGCGATAGCCGAGCAGACCAACCTGCTCGCGCTCAACGCCACGATCGAGGCTGCGCGTGCGGGCGATGCGGGCCGCGGCTTTGCCGTCGTCGCCCATGAGGTCAAGGCGCTCGCAGGGCAGACCGCCAAGGCGACCGCCGAGATCAGCGAGAACGTCAGCATGATCCAGATTTCGACCCGCAATGCGGTGGAAGCCGTGCGCGAGATCGGCGGCGCGGTGCGCGAGATCAACGAGGTCACCTCGGCGATCGCCGGCGCCATCGGCCAGCAGGACTCCGCCACGCGCGAGATCTCTTCCAACGCGCAATCGGCCGCGCAGGGCAACGAGACACTGGTCGCCAACATCACCTCGCTGCGCGACGCTATCGGCGAGACCGACACCGCGGCAGCCTCCGTGCTCACGCAAGCGAGCAGCCTGACCGCAACCGCGCAGACGCTGTCGCGCGAAGTGGAAAAGTTCTTCCAGAACTTGCGCTCGGGGTCGGCGGACAAGCGCGCCGCCAAGGCGGGATGACAGCGCGTCAAGCGCTGCAAAGCTGGCGGTGCGCGCGCTCTCACAAAAATATCGAAAACAACCCCATGCAAAGTAGGATGGCTCGCCTGGCGCCATGCCCTCGACGACGCCTCGACGACATTTGACACGTCGGGCAAAACACCAGCATAACGTCATCATGGCGGCGGTACACCTCCCGAACCGAGCCCTCCCGCCCTGAGCACCTCCCCAGACTAGACCAGGGCGTATACTCATGATCCGATCAGCCAGCGAAGGCATGCCTTCTCCGCTCTGCCCTTGTGAGCGGACAAAGCCAGTTCGCCCTGGCAAGTCGGCGAAGGGCCAATTCCGGACTCATGCACCGCAGCAAGTGATCGGCGTCGGTTAGTTCGTCGAAGGGATAGTACCGCGCCCGCGCTTGCAGATGGAGCAGCCGCCCGGCGTTACTCTGGGCGATCTTCGCGCGGTCGCCCTCGCTGATCGGCGCGCTGCGCAGGAACGCGGTCGCTGTGCGCAAATCCTCGAAGGGGTAGTCTGCAGCAAAGAGGATGTGGTCCGAGCCAAGAGCGAGCAACGCGCAATGCAGCGGCGGGACGTCGCAGACTCCACTAGCCGTGATCGTGTGTCAACAATTGTACGCCGAATAACAGAGCGCGTCGTGGTTTGGTCCAATTTGGGACAACAAAGGAGTCTGAATTGCTGCAAGTGCTAGTTAGCGAGCCAAGAAATGGTTACAAGAATACAGCGAATGCTCAAACGTTTGCCGACGCATGTTGCCGACATCAAGGACAATCCCCGATGGTTGCCGATGTTTGCGCTGGGGCGCGTGATGCTGTTCCGCAACCTCGCATGGAAATTGACCGCTCCGCCCGAACACATCGATCTCACGAACACGCTTTTCCCGGAACTTGACGTCGACCATGTGACCGAGCAGTTGCGGCGAGACGGGCTGTTTCAGGGCGTCAGGCTTCCAACAGGCATCACGTCGGAGATCTCTTCCTTTGCCCGACGCACGCCCTGTTTCGGCAATTTTGATCGCAAAATTGAGCTGGTCGCCGAGGAACATCGCTCGGTCGAGCTTGCGACCGGGAAGGCCATTCTCACCGGCCACTTCTTCGAACGCGTGCTGGATTGCGAAGCGGCCCGCCGCGTCCAGCAGGATCCGCTATTGTTGCAAATCGCCCAGAACTATCTGGGAGGCGAGGCGCGCGTCACCGCGACCCGGCTGTGGTGGAGCTTTCCGAGCAAGAAGGCGAAAGACTACGACCTCCATCTAGCCTCACAGGACCGGTTTCATTTTGATCTCGATGATTGGAGGATGATCAAGTACTTCTTCTACATCGAAGCGGTTGACGAAAACTCGGGCCCGCATGTCTATGTCGTGGGCAGCCACAGGCAGCGCTTCCTGCGGCACCAGTTCACCCTCGTGGTCGGCCACCCCTCGGAGGAGATCGAGCGGTCCTATGGCCGCGAAGCGATCGTAAAACTGACGGGGCCTGAAGGCTTCGGCTTTGTCGAGGATCCCTTCGGATTCCATACGGGTTCGCTGGCCGAACGCGCGCCGCGCCTCGTCCTGGAGATCAGCTTCGGCGTCAGCGAAAAGTTGCACCGTCGTTTCCATGGCGAGCCGGTGATTCATTAGCTGCCAGTCGGGCGGTTGCGGCCAACGATTAAGCAACTCCTTCGGCTACGGAGATCGACGTTTCACTGCGCAGGTAACTCATACAATCATCTCCCGGCCCGCCCGCCAACGTTCTCTGGGGCTCGCCATTGCATTTGCGCCATCAGTGCGATTACCCGTTCGATGAGGTCTTGAAATCAACCTGCAGTGTATAGGCCGCCAAGGCTTGATTGAGGCGGTGCGTCGGTAGCTAAGGGTCAACATGCGAAGAACTCAACGTGAAGCGCGGCAGGGACGGTCATTGCTGACCGCCCCCCGCCCAAATCCGTGCAGGCGGAATTCCCGCACATGGCTCCTGCCTTGGGTGCATGACGGCGAAGCGCTTGTCAGGATACGGGTGAAGGATACGCGGTTGGGGGAGCCAGTCGGCGGCTAGCCTTTGCATTCGTTGCCATGAGAAGCGGTCCTTCTGGCCGCGCCGCCGCAGCGTGCGCAACCAGATGCGCGTCACATGATAGTAGGACGCGTACTCATAAATTGTCGGTGATGTCCGCTTCGCGCCGACACCGACCACCTTTGTGCAACCGCAGCAAACGACGCGATGGGCCAATTCCGGACTCATGCAGCGCAACAAAATTGGTCGCTAAGGACCCGAGTTACGTCGCGCGCCCGCTAAAGCGCACCAACTCCTGCGTCAACATCACTTACGATAGCGTGATCTACCCAGCAGTGGGACGACAGTGGTCATGCTACTGCGCCAAAACTTGCGGTTGTGTGAGATAGTTCACGTCCATTCATATTGGTTGAGTGACCAAATAGGTCTTCGAGCAAACGGAGGGAAAGGATGAAATCTCAAATTTACTTGGCAATTTTCCTTGCTGTTGCAGGTTTCGCGCCTCCCGCGCAGTCCCAGCAAATCGATTGGACACTCGAAGAATTTCAGCCCAACGTACCCTACGGTGGACGAGCTGACACGATCGCGGTCAACCCCTCCGACAATCGCATTATGTTTGTGGCTTCGGAATCGGGTGGCCTCTTCAAGACTACCGACGGCGGAACGCATTGGAGTCATGTGGATACGCTTGGCGCCTATTACACATCGGCCGTCGCGTATGTGACATCAGACATACTTCTGGCAACAGCGACGGATCGGTTCAGCGTAAGGAACGACGGAGGCGGCATCTGGCGAAGTTCCGATGGCGGCGTTACCTGGTCGCACATCCCCAGCCCGTCTCTCGGCGGTCCTAGGGATCTGCGCTTTGATGCAAGGGAAATTTCCATTGCACCGGACACTGGCGATATTTTTGTTGCGACGAGCTACGGTGTGGCCAAGAGCAGCGACCAAGGTGCAAGCTGGATTGTCAGGGGCCCCATCAACTTTGCAGCAATCTCTGTGGCGGCCCAATCCGGTAATCTTGTGATTGCTGGCTCAAATGATTCAAGACTCTCCACCAAGGTCATTCGCTCGGACGATGGTGGCGCAACTTGGGCCGCCACAAATTTTCCGGTCCCTGTCAGTTTTCCGGTCCCTGTCTTCGACTTGCACGCGCTTGCCGCCTCGCCACTCGACGCCAAAACGTTCTACGCCTATGGCGATCCAGATTTTTTCGTCAGTGAGGATGGCGGAGTGAACTGGTCGAAGATCGTCCCGACGTTTTCGCGTGGCCCGCAAGACTTTTGCGGCGGAATTGGATTCGTCAAACCTTTGGCGACGCCCACAGGCCTGACTGTGTGGTTGGGGAACCGCTGCACCGTTGCAAAGCTTGTAGCTCCACAGATTTCGGGAACATCTCGTTTCGACTATAGCGGCCCTGTGATCCAGTCGACCGTCGATCACTGGGATACGCGCGATATGGCATTTCGCACGCACGGGCCGGACACGGGCGCGCCGATTCTGCTGGCTACGGATGGAGGCGTGCATCGCACATCGGACGGTGGCGCCAACTGGATGCTCACAGGCTCGGGCCCAAACGGCTACAATGCGTTGCAAATTTCTGAAGTGAAAGGTCAATGGATCGATAACGCGGCCAATTACGATCTCTACATAACGGTCCAGGACAACGGCATTTGGGCCTCCGGGGATGGAGGCTTGACTTGGCCGCCCCCAAATGCTGGTGCCGAGGGCGTCAACATCGACATGCAAAAGCACGTCCCATCGCCGGCCGACAGCGTGGTCACCGTGACTGCGTGTGGTCCTTGCGCAAATGGAATAGGCGGAAGGGTATTTTCCCAAACATACGGAGCGGCGTTTTCCGGACTGCATCAATGGGCCGATCCTCCCGGCCCGGCCGGCGCTGGGCATCCGACCTCTATTTTCAACTCGTTCCACGATCAGGGCGTCGACGGCGCACCAGGCGGATTCTTAAAGGGGTTCGCTGCGACTCACGATCTGGGCTCGAATTGGACCCAACATGCCGTCGTACCGGAAGACCGCCGGGACATTCCGAAGCTCACCGCGATTCGCGTTGGGCACCGTCAACTGCCGGTGCAGTACCAAGCGATCAGGACTGGATTCGACGCCACCCGAGATTTCGAGATCGTACATCTCGTGAGGTTGACGATGAACCGCCCAAGCACGATGGCAAGCGTGTATTTCCCGGCAATGAATGGGTTTGGAGGCATTGGCATCTCTCCTCCCGATTGGAACTGGCATCAGGGTGTTTTTGGAGTTGACCCTAAAGACAGCCAGCATCTGATTGCGCCCGATGTCATCAATGGAAAGATAATGGAATCGCACGATGGCGGCGACAACTGGAGCGAAATTCCGGGGCTTACGTCTCTTATAACCGATGCGGGTCGATTCCAGTCTAACGCGGGGGCCAGCCCGTTCAACGTCGGGATTTTCCCGGCCTTCCCGTTCGACGTCGGGCCCTTCCCGTTCGCCTCGCACGTTTCATTCTCCAGCGATGATCCCAACAGCGTTGCCATCGGCACTCAACAGAACGGCCTCTTTGTCTCCAGGGATAGGGGCGCTACTTGGACCAAGGTACCGAATTCGGAGCGCGCCACGGCCATCACCTCCGTCGACTGGATGTCCCCGACGGATGCCTTTGTCTCAACCCTGGGCCGTGGCCTTTGGAAGCTGACCGGCAGTCGGGTCGTTACGAGCGTACGCCCGCTTTGCGTCATCCAATCCTGCCGCATTAAATATATCTTTAAAGGTGATCCCTCGCCCGATCGATTCAAACGCGGTATTGTCGTGTTCGAAGGCGAGATCATGGGCGCCCGCGTAGAAGCCGGAGTGCTTCGTGAATTGTCAGTTACGCCGCAAACTTCGCTTGGGTTTGTCGGCGCTCCCGTAAAACTCGCCATCCGGTACACGAACCAGCGTGCCGGAATCATCGGGATCGAAGCCAACAAGGCCTTTGCACTGCCTTCCGGCAGGTTGCTGACCGGACTTGCGTTGGACGAACGTGGTGAACTGTTTGGAGCGATTTACACTAGCGGGAGAATTCCGCTCTCCGATAAATCCGCAAAGCGACGGGACGTGAGAACCGCTGACGCGCGCTCTGTTCTGCAGCAAAATCGCTCTCCCACCTTATCGAAGCCGTACATTTCGCTTTCCGCGACGGGCAAGGGAATGGACAACCTCAAACCGGAAGATCCGCTGACGTTGACAGGCGAACGAATGCCCAGCGGCGCAGCGCTGGAAATCGTTTTGGATGGACGTGCTATAGGAAAGGCCGAAGGCGACCGCGGCGGTTTTCTGAAGACTATTATGATCAAAGCCCCCCGAGAACTTGGGCCTCACACGCTGATCGTACGTGACGCCAATACGAAGCAAACGATCGACGGAGCGAGTTTCGTCGTCCGTCATCGGGATACTGAGTGACATAGTTCCTCCTTTGAAACACATCTATCGGTCTGCCGGCCTTGGTCCGCTCTGCACCCAAAAGCGGGCACTGCGGGCCCTAACCGGAAAGCCCGCTAAGGGTCATCTTCGACCGATTCAGTCGGTTTTGCCTGGCGGTTCATGTCCGCTTCGCTCCGATACGGACCATGGTGCTGCGTTGGCGCGAACTGACGCGATGGGCCACTTCCGGACCTAGTGGGCGCTCGCGGATTTGACGCGATGAGCGGTTCTTGGATCTGAAATGGCGCGCCATTCCTTCATTTGCGAACCGTCATCCTCATGTCTGCACACTCTGGCTCACAGCCATGTAGCGGGAGAAACGTCCACGAACATGCTTAACTTGCAGCGCCCGCGCGTGGGGCAGCCCTGAATTGGTGATGCGCGACGTCATCAGCGTTTCGAAAGCCGCGAAGTTGCCGCTTTCGAGCAATGGCAACAGCGCGCGATGCGCATCGAACGACGCCGGTGTCTGGACATCGAACGGTGAACTCGGGTTGGCGCGCAGCGCGGCCACCCGATCAAACGGGGCGGCCCTCGCTGCTTTCATCCTGCCTGCACGCGGTCGGCAGTCTACGACCCAGCCTGTTTTCGATCAGTATTTCGCGACTACCGGGCCGCCCGAACCGAAGCGGTAGTTCAAGCCGACTCGCGCGATATTTCCCTTCAGGTCCGCGGAAGCGTTGAAGATCGCCGGGAAGAACGGATCCGTCATCACGTGCGAGATGCTGCCGAGATCGTAGTGAAGGTATTCGGCCTTAAAGCTCCAATCCTTGACGAAGGCCCATTCGAGCCCCGCGCCAACCGTCCATCCGAAGCGAGTTTCGGTGGCGGAGCCGGCTTGGCAGTTATTGCCGCCACACCCACTCGTTCTCGTGAGGGCTGTGGACAGGTTCACTTGCCCGTACGCCAATCCACCGGTGACGTAAAGCAGAGAACGATCCCATGGCGCCACGCCCACCCGGCCGCGAACTGTGCCGAACCAGTCGAGCTTTTCACTGCCGGTCATAATGCGACTAGGATCGTTGGGGCCGGGCAACGACACCGTTTTCTTGATGTCTGCCCATTGGATGTCGCTCTCAAAGCCAAGGACCCACATCGGGGTGACCTGCCAATTGTAGCCCGCCTGGCCGCCGCCGATGAACCCATTCGAGCTCAAGGGCAAGGACGTGGCGATGTCGGAAAAGGTGACAAATCCCTGCGCTGCGGCGTTGGCTGCTGTGATGGTGTCGGTGCTGTCGTTCCAGGCCCAGCCGGCGTTGACGCCGACATACCAGCCGGTCCAACTGAAGGCGGCCGGTGCCACGACCGGCGCCTTATAGACTGGTGCCGCCGACAGATCGGCCGCGCCAGCCGACCCCACCGTCAAGAATGCGAACGCGATCGTTGTCGAAAAAAGATTCTTCATCACGCACCTAAAAATCGGTTGAGCCAGTCACGATGAGAAAAATACCCGCCGGCCTCTGCAGGCGCTAGGACTGAGCGGAACTCTTGTTCCGTTGCAAGCAACCGGATGTAGTTTTTGCGGGCAAGTGTTGCGACAGGGTGACATCGCAGGTCGTCGCAACCTTGGCGGTTGACGCGAAAAGCATATTTTGGCGTCATAGCGCCACGGCGAACATGGCCCGTCTTCATCGGCCGTGGTGCGCCTGAGGAGATTCGAACACCCTGTGAGGCCCGCTATGGGTCATTTTCGACGGATTCAGCGGGTGCGTCGGCAGGTTGATGTCCGCTTCCGTCCGTAAGCGCCGACGCTTGGCCAGACCCCTGTGATTCAAACTCCCAAACTGGGGGCTCGAATCATGCGCTACGAACTCGCCGACTATGAATGGGTTGCTATCAAGCCGATGCTGCCCAACAAGCCGCGTGGCGTTCCTCGGGTAAATGACCGTCGTGTCCTCAATGGCATCTTCTGGGTCCTCCGATCAGGAGCACCCTGGCGCGACCTGCCGAAGGCGTTTGGCCCGTACACGACTTGCTACAACCGTTTCGTCCGCTGGCGGCGGGCTGGTGTTTGTGGCCGCATCATAGACGCACTTGCCTCTGCTCACGATGCAGCCGTCCAGATGATCGACACCTCCATTGTCCGCGTGCATCGGCATGGAGCCTGCATCACAAAGAACCAGCGTCAGTTGATGGGAAGGTCACGCGGCGGCTTGACGAGTAAAATTCATGCGGTGGTCGACGGCAATGGCCTGCCGGTGCGGCTGGCACTGAGCCCCGGTGAGGCCCACGACGTTCGGCTTGCGGGGAAAATGCTGTCTCGTCTGAAGTCTGGGGCAATGCTGCTTGCTGACCGTGGCTGCGACGCTGATTGGATCAGAGAGCTTGCCATGAAGAAGGGAGCGTGGGCCAACATCCCTCCGAAAAGCAATCGCAACGCCCCGATATGCTTCAGCCCCGATCTCTACCGCGCTCGCAACCGGGTCGAGCGGTTCTTCAACAGGATCAAGCAATGTCGTCGGGTGGCGACCCGGTACAACAGGCTTGCTGCCAACTATCTTGCCTTCGTTCAACCCGCGTCAGTCAGGCTATGGCTGCGCCTCAATGAGTCCACGTCCCCCCGCCCTTGGCTCCACCGGCTCCGCTGCGGTCGGGACCGCTTTGTTCGTCGGCTTCACAGCTACTATGGCAGAGTCTGACTTCTCGCGACCGTGCATCATCGGCTACGGCCCCTCGCCTTCCCGATGCGGACCGACGGCTGTTGCCGAGCGGTCGATCGCGAGATCTCCCGGTTCCCGTGCAAGGAGCGTCTGCACATGCCAGAGTCTCTGACCACGCCGGGTCGTCCTGGCGCTCGCGATAACGCGCCTGGACGTGCTGCCTTCCGCTATTTGCACGGCGTCGGCACCCGGAATAGGACTCTTTCGCGGCTCGATGGCTGGCCTATGCGCCCCCCTGTCAACGCTTCGCCGAAACCCTCGCGGGCAACTGCGCATGACTCGGGGCCGATGTGGATCGCTACTCCTTCATCGTAAGAGACTTGCACTCTCTACTCCTTGCCGGTCTCCCGGCGCTTCGCAAATCTAGTCCGTTGTGCCCCACTGAGCGGACCTCAATGAGGGGGCCGTCACTTCGCTGATGGGCCAGATCCGGACTCGTGCAGCCGATCTTTCGTCTTCACTCCGGCGAAGGAGCAACGACAAACTCCGCACTGAGCGAGACCGCCGATTTTATCGAATTGGAGATGAAGCACTGCGCTTCAACGTTTCCCATAATTTCGCGGGCACGCTCGAGCTCGGCCCTGCTTTTGAGGCTTACGCGGGGTCGAACGGTGACTTCCGTGATGCGGTACTTGCCTTCGACGTTTTCGAGCAGGCCCTCAGCTTCACTTTCATATCCGACCGGCGTCAGACCTTTGGCATGCGCAAGCGTGAGGAAAGTCAGCATCATGCATGTATTGACCGAGCCCACCAGTAGCTCTTCGGGCGCCCAGATGTCTGGCGCACCTTTGAACTCCGGCGGACTGCCAACGACGATGTTTGGTTTTCCCGACGCCGAAAGCGTACCCCGCCGCGCGGAGCTCCAGACGGTGTTGGCCTTGTAGCGAAAAGATTTGTAGGCCCTCTTGGTCTCCATTGGAACCTCCGACATCCCTATGGCCGAATGGGCGCCGATGCCTATTCGGTCCTTCTCTCAGCGGCCGCGTGCGAGCCAAACAGTACGACCGCCGACCTGCGGGTCTTCGATTGAGTGATCGATGAGCTCAAGGTCGTATCGAGCGAGCAACTGGCGATATTCGCTCGGATCTAGGCTGGAATGATAGAGTGGGTCACCTCGATAGCTGCCGACTGCCTCGCCGAAGGTCGGGCCGGTATTGAACATTAAGATCGTGCCCTGACGGGCGTGGGCAGCAAACACTTCAAACATGGAACGTTGGTCAACGGGATCGAGGTGGAAATAGCTATCCCATGCTAAAATTCCCTCGAATACTCTGGGAAGCCGAAGGCCGCGCATGTCTGCGACGATCCACTCTTGGTCCGGGAGCCGCTCTCGACACAGCGCGATCAAAGACGGCGAGCTATCGACGCCCGTTACCCACATTCCATGGGCCACAACATTGCACGCGACCGGCATGCCTCCGCCACATCCCAAGTCGAGGACTCTCGCGCCGTTGTGCAGCAATGCGACGAAGCGGTCATGCCATTTCTTGTCATTCCAGCCGCAGCTTCTTCGATCTGCATCCCAATCGGAAGCGTGACGCTCGTAATGGGCGACAATCTTGCCAGCGTGACGTTCATTCAGCAAAGCTGGGCAGTGTCGCTGATGTCTGCAAGGGGTCAAATGCTACCGACCAAGTGGAGACCCACGGCACTGCCATTTCTGCAAGCCCCGAAAGGTGCGGCGCATGCTCGCTCTCCGAAATTGTTTGGCACGCACTCGTTACGTTGGACAAAGGCAACATTGATCTACCGGCGCACCGGCAACTTGCGAGCCGTCCAACTCCCGCTCGGACACACCAAGATTGAAAGCACAGTCAGGTACCTCGGCACTGAGGTGGACGACGCGCTCTCGATAGCGGAACAAGTGGAGGTCTGAAATACCCAGGCAGAGCGGACATACTCTGCCCGATCAACTTCGGCAGGGTTGGGCCAATTGCCGACATCCCCATGCCGACGTGGTGATACCGCAAATTCCTGTACTGGTTCTCCTGCCAGGAACACCAGATAACCCGATATAGTTGGCGACTAAGACGGCGCTCCTCCGCGCCATTCCAATTTGGCTTGCCGGTACGGCGCAGCGGGCGCATCCTGATGCCGAGTTGTCGACTTCGGGCACTAATCAGGCTCGCTGCGGAAACAACGTAGGTCCACGCCCGCAAGGAAGGAGGGAATTATGCAGCAGAGGCATTTAAGTACCGCTGTGCTCGTTGGTGCGGCCCTCCTTGCGCTGCCGATGACCGGTGGCGCACAGATTCTCGTGTCCGGCAACGACGAGAAGGTCTTGTGGGACGACGCCGGCAAGACGGTCTACCTGCCGCCAGGCAAGGACACGATCTCCTTCATCGACATCGGCGACCGTGAGAACCCGAAGATCCTGACGAGCATTGCACTCGAGAACAGCATCTTTGGGCCGCCGACCAATCTTGCCGTGCATCCAAGCGGCGAGATTGCGCTCGTCGCTAACTCAGTGACGCAGATAAAGGATGGCGAGAACTGGAAGCCGGTGCCGGACGATAAAGTCTACATCTTCGACTTGAAGGCGAGCCCGCCTAAGCAGATCGGCACCGTCAACGTCGGCAAGCAGCCATCGGGGCTTGATATCAGCAAGAAAGGTGACCTGGCGCTCGTCACGAATCGCGCCGACAATTCGGTCAGCGTCCTCAGCATCTCCGGCAAGGAGGTGAAGGTCACAGACACGATTGCGATGGGCGATAGCGTCGCGCATGTCGCAATCTCGGCGGACGGCACCAAGGGACTGGCTGTTAAGCCGGTCGTCAACAAGGTCGCGTTCTTGAAGATCGACGGTCAAAAGGTCCGCTACGAGAAGTACGATATGCCGACCGGTGTTTTCCCGTATAACGTCGACATCGTACCGAACGGCAAGATCGCGCTCGTCGCCAACAACGGGGGAGGCGGGTACGCCGATGGCAATGTCGATACGGTGAGCGTCATCGACCTTGAGCAAAATCCGCCGCGCGTCATCGACCACATCGTCGTGGGCGATGCGCCGGAAGGTTTTGCCATTAGCCCAAAGGGCGACTTAGCGCTTGCAATTCTCGTCGGCGGCAACTCCGATAAGAAAGCGTTCTTTTCACGCAAAGGAGGCGCGGCCGTGGTGCTGAAGATCGATGACAAAAGGGTGACGAAAGTAAGCGACGAGATCGAGGTCGGCGGGCTTGCCGAGGGCGTCGCCTTTTCGCCGGACGGCAACTACGCCTACATCGGAAACTTCCTCGATAGCAACATGTCGATCATGAGGATAAACGGGACGCAGGTCACCGACACTGGCAAGAAACTGAAATTGCCAGGTCATCCGGCTTCGCTCCGCGGCGCGCCGAAGTAATGGGATACTTGAAGAGTAGGACTTCGAGGGTGCGCGAATGGCCGCTCAGGGTCAAAAAGCGGCGGTGGAGGTGAGCGAGCACTGAGATTACAATCATACGAGAGTCAGCCATCTTTTTCCTTTGCCGTCCCTATCGATTAGTAAGCTCGTAAAGGATTGACCGATGACCAGCTTGTATTTTGAAGACGCCGAAATTGGCAATAGGCGCAAGGCTGGGCCCTATCTTGTCTCCAAGGACGAAATCATTCAGTTCGCTAAGCAGTATGACCCACGGCCCTTCCACGTCGATGAGGAAGCTGCTGCGCGTTCAGTTTTTGGAGGACTGTCGGCATCGGGTGCCCATACGTTCGCGATCTTTATCTCGTTAACGAGCAAACTACAGCCTCCGCTTCGTGTCCTTGCCGGAATGGGCTGGGATGAGCTGAGGCTGCCGAACGCAGTACGACCGGGGGATGAACTCGATCTCGAATCAACCGTTTTGGAGAAGCGCGAGTCGAGATCGAACCCCGATAGGGGAATCCTTCGCGACCAAATCCACTTGCGCAACCAAAGGGGCGAGACGGTGTTGCAGTGTTTCAGCAACATTCTCAGAGCTGGCTCCGGAAATCTGGACAGGGCGATAAGTGGAGTTTCTGCCTGACGGCGGGCAAGATTGTCCCGCGAATCAGGAGAGACGATGAGCAGACGAGCCCGCCGGCACCACGCACCGGCATTCAAGGCCAAGGTAGCGTTAGCCGCAATCAAGGGCGAGATGACGCTGGCCCAGCTGGCTGAGCATTTCGACGTGCACCCGAACCAGATCACGCAGTGGAAGTCCCAGCTTCAGGAAGCGGCGGCCGAGGTATTTGGTGCTGGCGGTGGCAACAGAACGAGCGAGCCGGCGGTGGACGTGAAAACGCTGCACGCCAAGATCGGGGAGCTGACGCTGGAGAACGATTTTTTAGAAGGCGCGCTCAGCAAAGCCGGTCTGCTGAGCGCAAAGCGATGATCGACCGTGAGCACGGCCTGCCGATCACGAAACAGGCGGAAGTTTTGAAGATCAGCCGTGGCAGTGTCTATTATCTACCACGTCCGGTGTCGCCCGCCGACCTCGCGATCATGCGCCGGCTCGACCGGCTGCACCTGGAGTTTCCTTTCGCCGGTTCGCGAATGTTGCGAGACCTGCTGGCTGCCGAGGGGTGCAAGATCGGCCGCCGGCATGTCAAAACGCTGATGCGGCGGATGGGGATAGAGGCGCTCTACCGCCGTCCGCGCACCACCAAACCCGAACCCGGGCACAAGATCTATCCGTATCTGCTGCGCGGGATCGAGATCACACGACCGAACCAGGTCTGGGCAATGGACATCACCTACATCCCGATGGCGCGCGGCTTCGTCTATCTCGCGGTGGTGCTTGACTGGTTCAGCCGCAGGGTGCTGTCGTGGCGCGTCTCGATCACGATGGAAGCCGCATTCTGCGTCGAGACGCTGGAGGATGCTCTTGCTTGCCACGGCAAGCCGGAAATCTTCAACACCGACCAAGGCTCGCAGTTCACGGGCGCCGCGTTCACCGGCGTGCTCGCCAGTCAGGGCATCGCCATCAGCATGGACGGCCGGGGCGCCTGGCGCGACAATGTGTTCGTCGAGCGGCTGTGGCGCAGTGTCAAATATGAGGAGGCCTATCTGCGCGCCTACGACACCGTGTCCGACGCCCGCGCCTCGATCGGCCGATACCTCGACTTTTACAATGGCCGGCGCCCCCACTCGAGCCTTGACCGCGGCACCCCGGATCAAGCTTACTTCAACCCGCTGCCGTTCCGCGCGGCAGCCTAACTCTGGCAGAAGCTC